>JAJNPS010000030.1 GCA_021155205.1 Rhodobacterales bacterium | reverse complement strand
TCCTGCCAAGGGAGTCGGCGGAAACCGCAATCGCTTCCCCGGTTTTCTGGCGTGTGCGGTCATGAACCGAAGTCGTCCCGGAAGCGGTCGATCTGATGCATCCGTTCGTGCAGGATGGTGACGATGCCAACGTCGCCGTTCGACAGCCTGCGCCAATAGACGACATGTCGTTCGTAGTGGAAGAAGTAGCCTTCGATGCCGAACTCGGCGGGGATGGGTCTGGACGATGTCCGATGGGTTTCGATGCCATCGAAAGCCTCGAACATCCCGGTGATGTAGCGATCGGCCTGTTCTGTGCCCCAGCGATCGCGCGTGTAGCGGTAGATATCATCGAGCCGCCAGGACGCCGCCTCCTGGATCCGGACCCCAGCCACGCCCTCAGCCCCGGTTGCGCGCGATTACATCGGCGGCCGACAGCAGGCGGTACGAGGACTCCGGCGCGGCAAAGGCATGATCCAGTTCGGCCTTCAGCCGATCGAAGGCTTCCTGCTCCTTGCGTTCCTTGTCGCGGCGGATCAGGTCCCGCAGGTACTCGCTGACGTTTTCGTAGTCGCCATGCTCGCCCACGTTGGCGGCGACGAAATCGCTGAGCGGCCCGCTGAGGCGAACCGTCATGGTTGTCGTACTGGTCCGGGACATGGGGGCTCCTGTTGCGGTGACCGTGTTTAAAATACTCAATAATGAATACGCGGGCAAGTGACTGCTGCCGTCATTTTTACAGCCGGCTGCGGGTACGCCATCACGCCCGCATTGTCGATGGCGAGTAAGCGTCCGACCGCCCCCGTCTTCCTTTCGCTGATTCATCGCGCAATCATCGCCCGCACTTGGGCACCTCAATGTTGTGTCCATAAAGGAGATCATGGACACAAATCCCCGAACGGGACGCGCGTACAAGCGCGGCCCTTACAAGCGTCATCCGGCCGCGTTCAAGCGCGCCGTGGTGGAAGCGTCTTTTGCACCCGGCGCATCGGTATCGCGTGTAGCGCGCGAGCACGACATCAACGCCAATCAGGTCTTTCTGTGGCGCAAGCTGTATCAGGACAGCCTGCTCGGGGACGATGAGCCGGCGCTCTTGCCGGTGCACATCGACGAGCCGACCCGCTCACCTGCACCGGTCGAACCCATCCGCACGCCAGCACCCGGCGGCACGCTGACGATCGAGTTCGGCACGGTGCGGCTGCACATCGAAGGCCGGCCTGATGCCGACACGCTGGCGCAGGTGCTCGCGCAGCTGGCGGCACGATGCTGATTCCGTCCGGCACCCGCATCTGGCTGGCGGCGGGGGCCACCGACATGCGCCGCGGCTTCGACGGGCTGGCCGCTTTGGTGCAACAGCGTCTGGGGGCGGACCCGTTCAGCGGCCACCTGTTCATCTTCCGCGGCCGGCGCGGTGACCGGGTGAAGCTCTTGTGGTGGGACGGCGACGGCATGTGCCTCCTGGCCAAGCGGCTGGAGCGCGGTCGTTTCGTGTGGCCGCAGGCCGCCGACGGTAGCGTTCATCTGAGTGCCGCCCAACTGTCGATGCTGCTCGAAGGGATCGACTGGCGCACCCCGCGCAGGACAGCCCCGGAACTGGCCGCCTGACGCCTGGCCCGGGTCGTTCGCAGGGCGAGCATGCCCCCTGTTCACGCGATACTTGATCGCGTAAACTCGCTTGCATG
>JAJNPS010000013.1 GCA_021155205.1 Rhodobacterales bacterium | reverse complement strand
CGCGTCGTCGGCGAAGACACCTACATCCCCCTCGGCCCCGCCGCCGATACCGTCCTCCCGTCCGTCGATTCAATCATCGCCGCCGCCCGCGCGTTATAATGTAAAAAGGAGGCCCCGATGGTTCGAGCGAATGTACGGTTTTCCAGAGAAAAACTGGCCGAAGTGTGTCGCCGTTACGGCATCCGCCGTTTGTCATTGTTCGGCTCCGCCGCCCACGGCGAATTCCGGCCTGACAGTGATGTCGATGTACTCATCGAGTTCGCCGAAGGCCGCACGCCGGGCTGGGAAATTGTCGACGTGGCGGATGAACTGTCATCCGTGTTTGACAACCGTCACATCGATTTAATCAACCCCAGATTCGTCAACCATCGCATTCGCGATCGTATTCTCGGCGAAGCAGTCATTCAGTACGAGGCCGACGATGCCGCACGATGACAGCGTGTATATCGGTCACATGATGGTACGGTTTAGCCATTTATGCTGCCGCGCAGAGTGCATAGGACACGGCGTTGATCATTTTTTGGACTCGGCCGGATGGGGCCGACTTGCCAATAATTCGATGTTGCCAGAACACGCGCCGCAAGGCCGACAACATATCCAAGAACGACGGTCGCTTCTTGCGGCCGTACCACGGCGCGGCGCGCGGCTGCAGCGCCGCCTCGTTGCGAGCGCAGGAGGCGTACCAGGCCTTGACCAGCGTCAGGAGGAGCATCGCCAGCGGAGCCTGGCGGTTCACCGTCTTGCTGCACCAGCCGCGTGTGGACTCGAAGCCCAAGTGTTGCTTGGCCTCGAAGATCGCCTCTTCGACACCCCAGCGATCGACGTAGCGCTGCACGATCTGGGCATCCGGCGTCGCCGCAGCGGTACAGAACAGAAAGTCGTCGGGCTGCGTGCCCGACGGATCGCGGGCGATGACCAGACGAATCGGCGTCTGACGGCAGACGTGATACCACAGACAGGTGATGCCCAGGACCCGACGCTTCACCGCGCGGCCTTGATACTGAATCGTGACCGTCTTCCATCCGTGTCGGCGACCCCGGGCCATCTTCCGCGGCGCGGGCAGGCGCCGGCCACGCTTGCGCGGAGCCCCGCGCCGGCCGGACTTGCGCCGAATCGGCGGCCGGTCGTACAACGCGGCATCGCCGCGAAGGCGGCTGACCAGGTTCACCCCAGCGGGCAGGCCCCCGATCATCTGGCGCGTGGCGTACTGACCATCGGCGGCGACACGCCATTGCACATGCGGACAAGCCTGGGCCAGGTCGCGCACCATCGCCGCCGCCAAGACCTGACGGGTGCGAAAGGCATGCGCCTTGTTGCAGTCGGGCCGCTTGCGATACAGGGCGAACAGGACCGGCAGCACCCAGCGGAGACCGGGCCACTTCGGCAAGCGCAAGGTCACCGCGCCCACGATCCAGTTGTGTGCCCAGTGAATGACCCTGCCGCGGTGCGACGCTCCGCTGGCCGAGGCGTCTTTGAACCAACCCGCATGGGCCACGTGCTTGCCGCAGCGGCCCACGGTGGTATCGTCGAAGTTCACATCGGCGACGGGCTTGCCGCTCCGCTCGTCGACCACCCCCGACTCGACGATCAGTGGATACACCACGTGCATCATCAGCCGCAGAGAAAAATCGTTCAGCGACCAGGCGGCGCGGTAAAAGAACTTCTCGTACACCGTCCAGTGCCGATCGGCCAGGTCGCCGAGGGTCTGGTAGAGGCCGGTGACCGTGGCCGGGCCGCGATGCAACACCCAGCCCAAGGCGATCTGCCGCCAGACGCGGGCCGTGGGCTCCGTGAAAACGAAAGACAGTTGAACGAGCAAGGCATTCCATGCCGATACCAACGAGGTAGCATCCATGCCGACCTCCCGATGTGTTGTATGAACAACATCTGCATCGGTAGATCGGCATCTTTGTTTTTACTCCGGACCACTATGAAAAATGGCTAAACCGTACATAAGGTGAGTCACATCGTTTTCGAACGATGTCAAGTTGTTTGGCGGGCTGGGGTTGGGGCGGCGGTTCTTTTGGGTGGTTTTTTTGTTGGCGGGGATCGGGGGAGCGGGCCTTTTTGTTCATGGGTGGATTCCTCCTTGCTTCTTACTCTTGCTCAATGTTCTCGCCGAGGGGAGGGATTGCTGGGGGTCGGGAGTTGGTTGGCGTGGCCATCGCCAAACGGCAAGCCGCCTCGGGGCTCGCGCGGGGTGCAGG
>JAJNPS010000006.1 GCA_021155205.1 Rhodobacterales bacterium | reverse complement strand
CGCAGTTGCCGCCGCCTCGGCCGGGCGATCTGGAAACGCTGGACCGGCTACCACCGACGAAGTCTGGTCGAGGCAAAGAGGCGCTGCTTCAAGCTCCTCGGCGAGCGCGTCATGTCGCGCGACTTCGACCGCCAGGTCGCCAAGCTTCAGATCAGGGCCGCGATCCTGAACCGCTTCACCGCCCTCGGAACACCTCTCACGCAGCGCGCAGGATAGGTCCGTCCAGCGTAAGGGAAACTCCGGACTTCAAACGATTTGCGCAACAAAGCCGCTTGTGGTGGCCGACTCCGTCTATTCACCGATCTTCCTTCGCCTTGAAGCCGAGATTGCCGACGCCGAGTCCATGTTGTCAGGCGACATTCTGGCCCGTGCCCGTGCCGTGGCGCGTCAGAGTGCAAGTCCCTGAATAGCCGCTGCCAACTGGTCTAAGCTGGCCCCCTTGCCATACCGTTCCCGCGTCAGGCGATGCCCGAAGAGGTCGCGCCTGATCCGATCATCCACGCCCGCCGCAAGCATCCTGTCTTCAAAGGAATGGCGCAAAGAGTAGAGACTATGACCTGCCGTTTCCATCAGCCCATTGGCCCGCATGAATTTGTTGACCGTGGCCGAAAGGCTGGGGTTGTCGGCATAGCGCGGGAAGCCGTCGGGGCATTCCTTGAAGGCTTCAAGGCTGACTCCGGCAAGCGGGATGATCCGACGGGCATAGGCGCTTTTCAACTGCCGCCCGACAGGCTCAATCGAAATATGGGGCACGTCTGCTTCAAGCCTGATCTGGTCGCTCCCAAGGGCCGCACCTTCGCTGGGGCGATACCCGGTGTTGACCATACCCAAGACGATGCACCGGGCTTCCGTATTCAGCCCGTCAAGGGCACCGGGGGCCAAGAGCTTGGTCTTGATCCAATCGACCGAGAACGGCGGGCGCTGGCGTTTTTCGCCTTCCTTGAAGGACAGGTCAGTCAGGGGAAGCACCAGCCCAAGGCGCTTGCGCTTGTTGATGGTCTTCAGCACCGAGCCAAGGTGAATCAGGTCCTTGTTGGCAGAATTCGGGGTCAGGTCTTCGGACTCCAGTTTCTCAATCCACCACTGGCGGAAATCCAACATGTCATCGCCGGATATTTCGGCAAGGTTCTTGTCCCCGACAACGGCGATGAAATTGGCCACGGCTTTCTTGCGAGGGTTCTTCCACCGCCGCACCTGATCTTCGCTCTTCCCGATGGTTTCATCGCCCGTAAGCGTCCAGTAGAGGTCAAGCGCCCGGCTGACCTTGATCGGCGGTTCCGACACCCCGCCAAGGATGGCGGCTGCCTCTACCTTGTCGGGCTTGTCATCGCGGACAGGGACGGCTTCCACGCGGGCCAGAAGCTCTTCGCGGGGCAGGGCGGCGACCTGCCCGGCGGACAGGTAACGATAGCCCCTGACCACCGCCAGTTCGCGGGCCGCTTCAAAACGCCGTTCCGCATCGCCCGTGTCCCCGGCCATGCGGGCTTCCCATGCCTCTATATGATGCTGCCACGCCAGAGGGGCTTTCTGTTTGGCAACGCTTTCGGAGTCGGTGTGAAGGCTTATCCAGACCGTCACGCGCGGTTCAACCCGCTGGTATCGCAACGGGACTCGCTTGCGAAGGTGGAAGTTCGATCCGCGCCGAACAATGCTCATGTGACGACTCCCGCAATGACCCCGTGCAGCGGATTGTGCAGCAAATCAAGCCATGATCTCGCAAGGCTCGCAGTGGAAACACCAAAAAACCGTTTGATATCAGTTGTTTGTGCTATTTTTCGGAAAGGGGTAAGTGGCGGAGGGAGCGCGACTGCGGTCGAACCTTCTCTTGTGGATGCCGCTCTCATTTGCAAGGAATTTCTGAACCCTAGACATGTGATCGAGTGCGGACTCTTGTCAGGCCTGTTGGTGCGGCCCGATAGATGCCGCTGGCCGAGATGGTGATGCGCGGACCGGGGCCAGATCTCTGAGAGCGAGCTCGAGGCTCGGAGAAGGTTTCTGGTTCGCCCAACCCGGATCATGTCGATCATTTGCCCATGCAGTTCATGTCTTCCTCACAACTTGGTGGCCCGTTTCGAACCGTGCTGCCGGATCAGGCAGTGCTTCCGATCTCCGGGCCGCGATAGTCTTCGCCGCGCATCAGCATCGCCCAGATGCCACGCGCCATCTTGTTGGCCAGCGCCGAGGCGGCCAACATAGGCGGCTTGCGTTCCAGCATGCGCGCCAGCCAGGGATTGTTCGGCGCGCCATGGCGCAGCGCCCAGCGGATCACGGCCATCGCGCCAGTGATCAGCAGGCGGCGAATGTCCCGCTGGCCCATTTTCGAGGTTTTCCCGAGCTTCTGCTTGCCGCCGGTCGAGGCTTGCCGAGGGACCAGTCCGAGCCAGGCCGCGAAGTCGCGACCACGTTTGAACTGCTCCATCGGTGGCGCAAATGTCTCGACGGCCAAGGCGCTGATCGGACCCACACCCGGCATCGTCTGCAGGCGGCGGGATGTCTCGCCCTCCCTGGCAATCGCGTCGATCCTCTTCTTCATGGCATTGATCCGGCCAGTCAGATGCACGATCTGGTCCAGCAGCTCGCAGCAGATTTCCCGGGCGAGCGGTGGCAAATCCGAGCTCGGGTCCTCGAGGACGGTCCCGAGGCGGGGGAGATAGCCAATCCCCTCGGGCGCGGTGAAGCCGAACTCGTAGAGGTGCGACCGCAGCGCATTGACCGCTTCGGTGCGCTGTTTCACGAACTGCTCGCGGGTCCGGAACAGGATGGACCGCGCCTGTTGTTCTCCGGTCTTCGGCTCGACATAGCGCATGGTCGGGCGCAGCGCCGCTTCCACGATCGCCTCCGCGTCCGCCGCGTCGTTTTTCTGCCGCTTGATGAATGGCTTGACGTAGCGCGGTGCGATCAGTTTCACCGCGTGGCCGACCCCCTCCAGCTCGCGCGCCCAGTGATGCGCGCCGCCGCAGGCCTCCATCACGACGAGGCACTGCGGATGCTCCGCCATGAATCGCTGGAACTGCGGGCGCGTCAGCTTCTTGCGGAAGACGACCGTCCCGTCACAGGCCGCGCCATGCAGCTGGAACACGTTCTTTGCCAGATCGACCCCGATGATGCTAATTTCCTTCATGGATGCCCTCTCGTTTCCCTTGTGACTTCAGCATCACAAGCTTGGCGCATTGCGACGCCGTTGGGGAAAGAGCGGCATCCACCCCATCTCTGGGCTCTTCGCCTCAGTCCAATTGTGGGAAGGTCTCGCGGTCACGATGCAAGCACAGCGCTCATGCCGCCTGTTTCGTTGAACGCGCTGTCTAACCCTTGGCTGAAAGAACTCAGCTGTTCATCCAGCCGATAACTGATCTTACGCTTACGGATTCCCCTGACTTCACTGAGAGCGCTGCTGCTTCAGCCAACGCCAGCGCCGCGACACCATCTTCCAGAGTGACCGGCATTGCTGCTCGCGCACTGACAGCGGTCACGAATGCCGCCCATTCGGCGGCGTAGGCGGGCATGTAGCGTTCGAGGAAGAAGTAGGTCGGCTTGGCACCAGTCACCCCTGCGGTCGTTGACTTGACCACCGTGTTCTCAAGCATGTTCTGCGCCTGAAGAAGGCCGTCCGACCCTAGAAGCTCGACCCGCTGGTCATATCCGTAAACGGCGCGGCGCGAGTTCTTGATCACTGCGATACGGCCGTCGGCGTAGGTCAGGGTAACGACAGCTGTGTCCACGTCTCCGGCATCGCCAATGGCTGGGTCAACGATTGAAGTGCCCACCGCTGAGACCGAAACCGGAGCCGCGCCCATGATGAAGTTCGCCATGTCGAAATCATGGATCATCATGTCCCGGAACAATCCGCCCGAGACCTTGATGTAAGCGACCGGCGGCGGGGCCGGGTCAAACGAGGTGATCGACAGAAGCGCGGCTTTGCCGATCTCTCCCCTGTCCAGCGCAGCTTTCAGCGCCGAGAAGTTTGGATCAAACCGGCGGTTGAAGCCGATCATGACTGGCTTGCCATTCTTGGCCACCACAGTCTGGCAGGCCTGCGCACGAGCCAACGACAGATCCACCGGCTTTTCGCACAGGACGGCTTTGCCTGCTCCGGTTGCCTTTTCGATCAGATCGGAATGGGTGTCGGTCGACGTGGCGATCAGCACCGCGTCGATGGCCGGGTCGTTCAGGATCGCGTCCGTCGTGCGCGCCTCGGCTCCGTATTGGGCGGCCAACTTTGCGGCGGCCTCGGCATTGATGTCAGACACGGCCACGAGGGTTGATCCTCGGTTGGCGGTGATAGCGGTGGCGTGGACGCCGGCAATGCGTCCGGCACCAAGAAGGCCGACTTTCAGCATGGTGATTCCTCTGAGTTGCGGGCCGTGTCCTGCCCCTGTTGTTTTTATCTGTGTGCCCTTCGCTTCGACGATGGACGGAAAGCCTGACCTGGGACCCCGCACCTGAGCTCCTGTCGGGTTGAATGCAGGGGCGAGGGTAGGCACGCCTCGGGTTCAGCCCATGCGTTCCGATGCGTAAGACCCTGGCGAAGCTGGAAAGACCACAGTCTTGTGGCCGTTGATGAAAACCCGTCCGTTGACATGCGCATGGATCGCCCGGGCCAAGACTTGGGATTCGACATCCCGCCCAAGGCTGACGTAGTCCTCGTTCGACTGCGCATGAGTGACGCGGATGATGTCCTGTTCGATGATCGGACCTTCATCGAGGTCAGAGGTGACGTAGTGCGAGGTCGCCCCGATAAGCTTCACTCCCTTTTCAAAGGCCTGCTTGTAGGGATTTGCACCCTTGAAGCTGGGCAGGAAGGAATGGTGGATGTTGATGATCCGCCCCGAGAACTTTTGACACATCGCGTCTGACAGGACCTGCATATAGCGCGCCAGCACAATCAACTCCGCCCCGCAGTCGTCGACAATGCGCATCTGCTGGGCTTCGGCTTCGGACTTGTTTTGCGGGGTCACCTTGATGCAGTGGTAGGGAATGTCCTGATTTACGACGACTTTCTGATAGTCCATGTGGTTCGAGATGACGCCGACGATCTCCACTGGCAGCGCGCCGATGCGCGAGCGGTAAAGAAGATCGTTCAGACAGTGACCAAAGCGGCTGACCATGACGACAACCTTGCGCTTGGCCGCCTCGTCGAAGAAGGCGAAATCCATGTCGAAACGCTCGGCAATCGGCGCAAATCCGGCTTGAAGGTCGGCAAGACTGCGTCCTTCCTCGGAAACAAAGCTGGTCCGCATGAAAAAGCGACCCGTCCCTGCATCGTCAAACTGGGCAGAGTCGGTGATGTTGCCACCGCTGTCCGCCAGATAGGTCGAGATCGCCGCGACGATCCCGCGGGTTGAAGGACAGGTGACCCGGAGGGCGAAACGGGAGGGAGCAAGGTGCATGGTTGGTCCTGTTGTCAGGCCTCAGCCGCAAGCTTGCGACGAAAGGCAGTCAGAGTGTTTTGAAGAAGGCAAGCGATGGTCATCGGACCCACCCCACCAGGGACGGGGGTGATGGCGCCGGCGTGGCCCGCCTCGGCAAAGGCCACATCCCCCACAAGGCGCGTGCCGTCTCCGTCAGGAATGCGATTGATCCCGACGTCGATCACGGTTGCGCCCGGCTTGATCCAGTCGCCGCGGATCATCTCGGGTCGCCCGACAGCTGCGATCAGGATGTCGGCCGTCCGGCACAGGGCGGCCAGGTCGCGGGATCTGGAATGAGCGATGGTCACGGTGCAGTTCGCAGCCAGCAACAGTTGCGCCATCGGCTTTCCGACGATGTTCGACCGACCGACGATCACGGCATGCAAGCCCGACAGGTCGCCCAGATGGTCTTGCAACAGGAACAGACAGCCAAGTGGCGTGCAAGGCACCAACGCGTCCTGTCCGGTCGCCAGACGTCCGGCGTTGATCACGTGAAACCCGTCGACATCCTTGGAAGGGTCGATTGCAGCGATCAAAGCGGATGCGTCGAGATGCGCGGGCAAAGGCAGCTGCACCAGAATCCCGTGCACATTCGGATCGGCGTTCAACTGCCCGATCAGGTCCAGCAGCACGGTTTGTGATGTCTCGGCGGGAAGGCGATGCTCAAAGGACCGCATACCGGCAGCAACGGTCGCCCGGTGCTTGGCACCCACATAGACCTGACTGGCGGGGTCCTGTCCCACCAGCACGACGGCGAGACCGGGTTCAACCCCGGCAGCGTCGCGCAAGGCGGTCACTTCTTCCGCAATGCGCGTGGTCATCCCAGCGGCAAAAGCCTTTCCATCAATGCGTTGCGCTTGCGCCATTGGACTAGCCTCGCGCCGCTTGCAGGAAGGACTCGAACTCGGCGTCCTTGATTTCGACCTCATGGCTGGCATCAGGATAGCCACCAGCCTCCACATCGGCCCGGAAGTCGCGGAAGGCGGCGATGCGTTCCTGCTGCAGCCGTTCAAGTTCGGGTCCAAGATCGCGATAGGTCTTGGCGTGGCGCGGCTTGTGGTTCTTGCCATAGCCGCAGACATCTTCCGTGAACAGGTACTGTGCATCCGCATGTTTCCCCGCCCCCATGCCCAGCATGATCAGCGAAGAGTTCTCCGACAGGAACTTTGCAATCCGGTCCGGGACGACTTCCAGTTCGGCCGCGAAGACGCCGATAGCCTCCAGGCGCTTGGTCTGCTCCCAAAGCCGCAGCGCCTCGTCCGAAGTCTTGCCGACCGCACGCCAGCCGGTCCAGGTGATATAGGACGGGACAAGCCCGATATGCCCAACCACGGCGACGTGGTTGTCGCACAGCACTTTCTGGATGTCGTAAGACGCCGCACAATAGAAGCAATCCGCACCAAGCGCGCCGAAGTCATAGGCCGCCCGCAAGTAATCTTCGGCTGTCACGAGGCGACGCCCGGCAGGACCATGCGGGCCGTAGGGAAGGCCAACCTGGACAAAGCAGTTGCCGGCCGCCTCGCGCATGGCGGCATCAAAGAAGCGTCCTTCGATGGAAAGCATGTGGATGCCCGCAGCGGCTGCAGCGGCTGCCTCGTCATGGGTTGTGACGTACAGCATCGAGATTTTCTCGCCACGCTTTTTCATCTTGCGGATGTCTTCGACATGGGGACGCGTGTGGTAGAGGCTCATTGAAGTCTCCTTCGGGTCATGCGGCCTTCAGCAGGCTCTTGAGGTGTGTTGATGGGTCCGAGATCAGGGCAGGCTCGAAGGCAGCCCCTTTCTCAATCAGTTTTTCGAGAATTTTCATGTCCTTGGCGATATCTTGCCGTGGCCCCGCACCCGCCGCTGCGGCAAGCTGGCCCTGATCGTCGATTTGAAAGACGATCCGCCCATCTACTCCGGCGGGTCGGGAATGGATGGCCCGCAAGGGATCGAACAGCCCTGCAACCTGAAGCGTCAGGTCATACTGATCCGACCAGAACCACGGCAGTTTGGCATAGGTCGCCCCGTTGCCCAGCATCGCGGCGGCGGCATGGTCACCCTGATCTTGCGCGGCCTTCCAGCTTTCCAACCTGATCCGGCGGCCCTGAAAGGGAAAGCTGCAGCAGTCGCCAGCGGCAAAGACATCTGGCGCCGAGCTGCGGAAATTTCCATCCACGACAATGCCATTGGCGACATCAAGCCCGGCCTCTGCGGCAAGCTCGACATTGGGCGCAGAGCCGATCCCGGCGATGACGGTATCGAAGGCGAAGCGCACCCCCCCTGCCAGAGAGACCGAGGTCCGGTCAGCCGCCACGACGTCTGCGTCCAGCCGAAGGGCGACACCTTCGGCCCGGTGCCGCGCTGCGACCAGTTCTCCGATCTGCGCTGGCACCGCGCGGGCCAGAACCTGTGGCCCGTTCTGAAAGACCGTCACATCCGCACCAAGCCTGCGTGCCGTGGCTGCAAGCTCCAGCCCGATAAAGCCGGCGCCGATGATGCCGACCTTTGCACCTGCGGCCAGGCTTGCCATGATCTTTGCGGCATCGTGGGCGGTGCGCAGGGTCAGGCAATCGGCAAATGTCGGCACCTGCCGCGCCCGCGCGCCCGTGGCGATCAAGAGCCGGTCATAGGAATGCGCCTGCCCACCTGCGATGATCTGCCTGGCGCCGGGCAGGATCCTATCCACGGTTTGGCCAAGACACAGGTCAATGCCCGCCGAAAGGTAGGCGTCCAGGTTTCGGATGGCCTTGGGCGTTGCGGTCACATCCTTGGACAGCGGCGGTCGTTCGTAGGGAAGCGAAGTTTCGGCACCGAAAAGGGTGACCTGCCCCTCAAAACCACGTTCGCGCAAAGAAAAGGCCGCCCTGACCCCACATTCGCCTGCGCCGATGATGACGACCCGCATCGGTCAGACCGTGAAGGCGTTGCGGAAGGCGGTCAGGGCCGCGTCCTCATCGCCCTTGGCAAAGGCCTCCAGGCCGACCGGGCCAGCATAGCCCATGTCCCGAAGCGCGCGGGCAATACCGGGATAGTTGATCTCGCCCGTCCCCGGCTCACATCGGCCCGGATTGTCAGCGACCTGCACTTCACCGATCCAAGGCAGACACGCCTCGCACCAGCGGATCAAGTCACCCTCACCGATTTGGGTGTGGTAAAGGTCAAGGTTGATGCGCAGTTGCGGCCGGTTGACCGCGCTGACCAGCCCCAAGACCGCTGCGGTCGAGCCAAAAGGGCAACCCGGATGGTCGATGGGGTTCAGGTTTTCGAGCGTAAAGACTTGGCCGGAGGCTTCGGCCAGATCGCAGATCCGGTGCAACGTGTCGCGGGCCCGCTGTTCCATCCCTGGCGCAAAAGCACCGATCTGCGGGATCGGGATGCCCATATCGCCAAGCCCCGTGCCATGCAGGTTCAACCGGTGGACGCCAAGCCGTTGGCCTACAGCCGCCGTCTCCTTGACCGACTTCAGCAGCATCTCGCAGCCTTCGGGGTCGGTCAGGCGGCCCTGAAGGTAACCGTTCATGATGGAAAATGTCGCACCGGTCTTCTCCAGTGCGGCAATCTCCCAGTTCGGCCAGTTCCACAGGCCCACACCAAAGCCCATTTCCTTCAGGCGTGCGGCACGCCAGGCGATGGGGCGGTCGCGCCACAGCATTTCCGCACAGGCGGCAAGTTGGAAGGGCTGATCCATGATGCGCTACAGGCTCACCAAGACGCGACCGCCTTCGACGCGGGTCGGATATGTGCGAAGGTTCTCGCAGGCGGGGGGCGTTTCCACTTCGCCGTTCGTCACGTTGAAGATCGAGGAATGCTTGGGGCATTCGATGGTGTTTTCCACCACGAGCCCATCGCAGAGATGGACGTCTTCATGCGTGCACATGCCATCGGTGCAGAAATAGGCATCCTCATGGTTGCGAACGATGATGAAGGTACGACCGCCGTGGTCAAAGCGGCGGACATCTTCGGCGTCGACATCATCAGTGGCGCAGGCATCAATCCAGGGCATGTTTGCCTCCTTCGTCGGAAAAATGATCAGGTTTTTCGGAAGCCCCCCGAGCCAGGGGAGAGGCCAGCTCGGGGGGTGAGTATCGCCCTGGTTCGGAGAGGAGGACCGGGTCAGGGCGATGAACGGTTTCAGGCTCTGGCAGCAGCTATCGGAGGCGGATGGCCATCATGGGTTTCCATGTAGCTGGCGATCTCGGCCTCCAAGGTTGCCATGCTGGCACCGCCCGCCATCAGGTCGGTGATTTCCTCGCGGCTCTTTTCACCCTTCTTGAAGTCGGCGGCGACCGCGCCGCGGATCAGCACGGCGAAATGATCACCCACCGCCATGGCGTGCATGACCTGATGGGTGATGAAGATCACCGCGAGCCCGCGCCGCTTGGCCTCGTTCACGATGCGCAGGACATGGGTGGCCTGCTTGACACCAAGAGCTGCGGTTGGTTCGTCAAGGATCAGCACCCGCGCGCCGAAATGGACGGCGCGCGCAATGGCCAGCGATTGCCGCTCGCCCCCGGACAGACCGCCGACCAGTCGGTCGCCATCGTCGATGCGGGTGATGCCAAAGTCGCGGACGGCCTTGACGGCGATCTCGTTCGCGCGCTTGCGGTCATAGACCTTGAACGGCCCCCATCCCTTGGTCGGCTCGACGCCGACAAAGAAGCTGCGGCCGATAGACATCAAGGGGAATGTCCCGCCGAACTGGTGCACCGTCGCGATGCCATGGTCGGAGGCATCGCGCGGGCTGGCGAAGGAGACCGGTTTGCCGTCCATTTCCAACGTGCCGGTGGTCGGCTTGTGCACGCCCGAAAGAAGGCGGATCACCGTGGATTTGCCAGCACCGTTGTCTCCCAGAAGGCACAGCACTTCGCCCGCGTGCAGTTCAAGGTTGATGTCGTGCAGAACGTCGATGGGGCCAAAGCTCTTGTTCACGCCCTTCAGGGCAAGGATCGGTGTCGGCATCACTTGCCCCCTTTCTTCGGGCTGTAGGACAGCGCCATCTTGCGGAAGGTGTTGTTCATCAGGACTGCGCCCAACAAGAGGATGCCAATCACCATGTTCGACCAGGTCTGGTCAAAGCTGGTGTAGTAGATGCCTTGGGTGACCACGGCGAATGTGATGGTGCCGAAGAAGATCCCGATCACCGATCCGAACCCGCCCGTCAGCAAGACGCCCCCCACGACCACTGCGATGATGGTGTTGAAGATGAGCGTCAACTGCGGGGTCGCCTGCACCGACTGAAAGAGGATCGCCTGGCTCATACCCACGAAGGATGCGCAGACCGAGGACAGCACGAAGAGAAGGATCGTCATCCGGTCCGTCGGGATCCCGGCATTACGGGCCGAAACCTTGTCGCCCCCCATAGCGAAGATCCAGTTTCCGTAGGGCGAGAGATGGACGAAGAAGACGAAGGCGGCGGTGATCCCGATCCACCAGAGGACCAGCACCTGAAAGCCGCCGAAGTAGGCCCCAAACGTGTTGCGAATGATCTCCGGCGCCGTCAGCGCGATTGACGTCGTGCCGGTCAGCACGACCGTGGCCCCGAGGAGGAGACCCGAGACGGCGAACAATGTGCCAAGCGTCACGATAAACGATGGCACGCCGGTGCGCACCACCAGGAAGCCGTTCAGAAGGCCCACCACAGCACCAAAGCCAAGCGAAGCCAGAATGCCCAGAACGATCGGCATTTCGTAATAGCCCGATACCAGCGCCGTGATCAGCGCCCCGGAGGTGATGGTCGCGCCGACCGAGATGTCCAACTCGCCCGCGATCATCAGAAGCCCGACCGGAATGGCCACGATCCCGAGCGCCGCCGCGCGGCTGAGCCAGCTGCCGACGCTGGAGGGATAAAGGAACTCGATGCCACCGACGATGGAAAAAAAAGTGATGACGCCGATCAATCCGATCAATGCGCCTGCTTCTGGCCTTCTGAGAAGACCACCGAATATAGAACTGTTCATTGGGGTTCCCCGTGTGAAGGCAAAAGCCAGATTGTCAGATGCAAGCTTGGCCCGCCTGCCACATCTTGGTGGCAGGCGGTGTCTTCAACAAGGATCAGCGCGCGCCGAGCTGGACGCCCGCGATGGTCGCATCAACGTTCGACGCGTCGATGATGCCCGGGCCGGTCAGAAGCGGCGCGGTCGGAAGGTCAGTGCCGAAGTCGATATGCGAGGCCAGAAGCGTGACAGCCAGAAGCGCCTGCAGGTAGGGCTGCTGGTCGATGGCAAAGGCCTGCTCCCCTGCCTTGATCCGGTTCAGTGTCGCTTCGTTGAAGTCGAAGCAGCCGAGGAACACCTTTCCGGTCAGGCCTGCTTGCTGGATGCCGATGGCGGAAGCATCCGCCTCGCCGGCACCGATCGCCAGCGCGCCAGTCACGTCCGGGTTCTGGCTAAGATAGGCCTTCACAGCTTCGGCGATGGCAGCCGGATCGCCAAACGCGGTCGAAGGCAGAGGCAGCTGCTCAGCCGTGGCCCCGGCTTCGGTCATGGCGTCGATCATGCCCTTGCAACGCGCCTCGATATTGGCTGTGCCCGGCAGAGTGTTGATGCAGACGCCCTTTTTCGCGCCCAGTTTGACCAGTTGCTCGCCGCCTGCACGACCGGCGATGTATTCGTCCGAGCCGACATAGTTGATCGCGCCCAGTTCATTTGCCTTCTCGATGGTGCCAGCGTTGAACAGGATGACCTTGATGCCAGCCGCAATCGCTTCCTTGATTGCGGGGTCTTGCGATTCGTAGACCCAGTTCGGCACAGCGATACCGTCAGGGTTCTGGCTGATCGCCACCCGGATGATGTCGGCGGCGTCGGCCGCGAAGTTGTCATAGCTTTGCATCCGCAGGTAGTCGACCTTGCCGCCATTGGCCTCGACCACCAGACGGGCATCATCGACGCCCTTCTTGATCTTGTTCCAGAACTGGTCCGAGTTCATGCCGCCGATAACGGCGATCTCTGCCGCCATCGCAGCGGGTGCCGTCGCGGCGATCAGAACGGCGGTCGCGGTTGCCTTGAGAATGGTCTTCAACTTCATCTGGGTCTCCTCCCCTGATTGCCGCGAGATTGCGGCGTTTCGTTGCCTGTTGTTTGCGGCCCCGGGCAGGCTTGCCCGGAGCACGCGCTCTTTACTCGGCGGGCGTGCCCACCGATTTCTTGGCGTTGGCCCTGGCCTTCTTGGCCTGGAACCGCGCCTTCATCTGTTCGTCGGAGTCCTTCGATCCGTCGTGGAATGTGCCCAGCCACTTGTCGATCGGGATCAGCCCGTCGCCATAGTTCACCTCGAAGTACTTGTGGTGCAGGTAGTGGATGTAGGCGTGGCTATCGACCGTGGTCTCGTCAGTGACCTCGATCTTGTCGAAGCCGACGTGGCCAGGAACAGCACCGAAGCCCGCGACATGCAGCTGGTAGATCGCAATGATCGGATTCGACGGGATGATAAGGTGGTAGAAGATGGTCGAGAAATACAGCAGGTGCTCGACCGGGTGCATGCTGAGGGACGACCACGGGCTCGGGTTGATCGAGTTGTGGTGAACCGAATGCACCCACTTGTAGAGCAGAGGCGTGTGGATGAGCCGGTGAATGCAGAAGAAGTGAAACTCGTGGATGACCGGTACCACGAGGCACAGCAGCGCCAGATAGACCGGGTGGTCGGCAAAGCTCAGCCAGGGCGCATACCCGTTGGCAAAGGCCCAAAGCACGATCACCTGAACCGCCGTCCACAAGGGCACCCCCGAAAGGAAGCCACGCAGAACGTTGTCGATGTTCTGGCTTTTGAACCAGAAAACGTCCGACGGCGCATCGGCCGGGAACTTGCCGTTGTACTTGAACCGGTTGCCCTGCGCCCGGCGAATGTAAAGCTGCAGCTCGAAGGCGAAATACCACAGGAACACGGCCACTGCGTTCACTGCGAACAGCTTCAGCACCCAGCCCCAGGCCAGCGTCTGCATCACTTCAACGGGCGGAATGACCCAGTTCCACCAGGCCAGCGCCGACAGGAAGAACAAGATGTTGTAGGGGAAGAAATAGCCGGGCAGCCATTTCAGGACCGCAAGCGGCCTTGGCGGCCAGACGAACACCGGGGCCGTGCCTGCCGGCTCATTGGGGGACCAGTTGCCGCGCTTGTCGCGCGTGCCAAATTTGAGATCGTCCAATTTTTCCCTCCTTCAGATGGTCTGCGCGCGGGCGGTGAATTTCTCGAACTCCGCCGCGTTCATGCGGACTTCGTGGTTAGGTTGCGGATAGCTCTTGTCCTCGACTTCGGCAGCAAAGGTGCGGAATGCCTCGACGCGCTTGGCCTGCAATTCGGCCTCAAGTGCCATGAAGTCGGCGTATTTCTTGGAATGCCGGGGATAGCGCCCGTCATGGGTGCCAAGGACATCACAGCAGAACAGATACTGCGTGTCACAGACATCGCCGCAGCCCATGCCCATTGTGATCATCGGCGTATTTTTGGTGATGTAATCGGCCAGTTCCACCGGGACGACTTCGACTTCAATGGTGGCGGCACCGGCGTTTTCCAGATCCTTGACCGCGCGCAAGACCTTCAACGCTTCGTCCGCCGTCTTGCCGATGGCGCGAAAGCTGGTCCAGGCCGCCCAATTCGGCACAAGGCCGACATGGCCGGTCACCGGGATGCCTTCACGCGCCATGGCCTCGATGAACCGGGGCGAGTGCGAGCAATAGACCGTATCCGCGCCGCGCTTCAGGATCGCGAACCCTTCGCGGATCGCTTCATCCGGCGACGATACGCTGCCATGCAGCATCCCGGCCGAGATCAGCGCCGTAGGCGCGGCTTTGCGCACCGCCACAAGGGTGTGATCGGGATCGCAGGACAGGATGACGATGCCAGCCTGGACCGCCGCAGCCGCTTCGGGACCGTTGTCCACATGCATCTGCAGCCACTTGGTTTTGCCCTTTCTGGACAAAAGATCATATACCGTAACCCGGCCAGACATCCGCTCGCTCCCCCATTGCTTGCGCTAACCGGGATAAGGCATGAAGCTTTCTTGCGCCTGCTGTTTCTTGATCTGATCAGATCAAACGTGAAGTTGGATCGGGCCTGTTTGACTTCGATCAAGGCGCCGCACCAAAAACCTGCTTTGGCAAGCGGTCCAGCCTCGGCCCCTCGCGCGATGTCACAAGTTTTCAGATGTGATGGTGATGAAGCGGACCGGAGGGTTCTCGACGATCTCGGTCAGAAGTCCGATCTTGGAGAGGAGAAGGTCCGTCGTCCGCCGGGCCTGCGCTTCCGGAGCCTGGTCGAAAATAACGTCGGCGACGCCGTCTGACAGTGCCGCGCGCGTAACGTCGGTCAACTCGTGGCCGACAAAAAACACCTTCCGCCGCGCCCGCCGCAACTCTCGCAAAACGGATGAGTTCGCGCCACCCGCGTTGTAGACAGCAGCGAGATCGGGCCAGTCCTTGATCGCTTCGGCCATCCGTCGCGCGCTCATGTCCTGTTCGTCATGCCCGAAGGCCACGAGCTTGAAGGAAAGGCCGTCCTTGGCATTTGCTGCCATGTAATCCGAGAATCCCCGGATTCGGTCGCGGTGGACCTCGTAAATCTGGCTGTGGCACAAGGCGACAACGGTTCCCCTCACGTCACCGAGCCGTGAAACCATCATGGCCGCCAGCCGACCAGCTGCAACATTGTCGATGCCGACGAAGTCGAGGTCCTCAACGATCCGGCTGACAATCTGCACAATCGGCAGGCCCGTCAGTCGCACTTGCGCCAAAGCCGCAGCGACCTCGTCATAGGCCGGGCAGACCACCGCCAGCCCCGACCGACGCATCGGCGGGTTCAGGATGCGGTTGGCAATGGCCTGGGGGTCATCCTCTTGCAGGAAGGTCAGCTGGATCTGGATGGATGGGTCAAGCGAGGTGGCGATCCGCCGGAAGGCACGCGCCAGCCGCGCGTAGAATGACGTGTCGGGGCGCACGAGAATGACCTCGATCCTGATGATCCCCCGATGCTGCTCGGGCAGACGCCCCGGCCAGTCAAGCGCACGCGCGGCAAGCAAAACCTTCTCGACCGTCTCCGGTCGAACGCCGCCACGGCCGTTCAGGACGCGCTCCACGGTCGCTGTGCCGACATTTGCGAGCTTTGCAACCTCGGCATAGGTGGGTTTCGACAAGTTCGACCGCTCCATCTGATTTAATTAGATCGGAGTCCCAACTTTTCCGATTACACGAGCTGTTTCAACAGGCAATGTGCCAGTGGTGACTCAGCCATCCAATTCAGTAATCCGTCTCCACATAGACCCCGGAGCAGTCGTACGCGACTGACGCAGCTGTTGCGCCATTGTTCATGAACAGCCTCGGCGACAGGAATTGCGTGTTGGCTGGCAGGTCGGCGGTGATCTCCTGCTCGAACACCGCGCCCGAAACCTCGTCGACTACCCGCACCCAGACCGAACTGCCATTAGGCGGTGCCGCGATGAACAAGGTCAGCACCCCACCCGTCGCGATGGCGAAACTCGCCCCCATGTCGGTCAGCGTCGGCGCGCCGGTGCCATCGTTCGCGACCAGCTGCCAGCGGGTGTGCGTGCCGCGCTGGAAGCCGATGCCGATGCAGTTGATGGCCGTGGCCAGCGTCAGCGTGGTGGCAAGGGCTGCGGTTGAACCGTAGAGGCCGATGAAGCCCATGCCGGTGGCTTGCAGGGTCGTCAATGAAATCCGCGTCACGAAGGTCCAGCCGCCGAGCCCCGCCGCATTGCCGCGCCAGCAGGCCCAGCCCGCAGAACGCTGATCGGCCGCCGAATCCACCACCGCCGCCGACGTCAGCCGCCAGCGCCGCATACTGGCGGCCAGGTTGGTTGCCGCGAGGGTCGGGTGTGAAACGGTGCCAACCGAGGTGATGGGCAGGCCTTCGGTGGTGATCGTGGTGGTGACAGATGGCGACCAGTTGGCAATCCGGTTGACCCCGAAATGCGGTTGCAGAGGAAAATCCCGGCCGGATGGACGCATGACGTCGATCCACGGCGCGCCCGCCCGGTTGCGCGCATAAACGGCCGCCCTGCCGGTGGGCGGAGGGGATGGTGCGGCGCTAAGCCCCGGCAGGATGGTGGGCTGCGGCAGTTCCACCTGGCCGCTGGTGCGGTCGATCTTCAGGGCATCGAAGAAGGCCGAACCATCCGGGCTGACCTTGAAGCTGAAGTCGTCGTTGCCCAGGAGGCCGATCAGCGCCCGGGCCGAAAATCCGGTCTTGAAGGCGAAAGCTGCATCGTTCCCGGCCGCCGCCTTGTTGAGCGTGGCCTCGATGCCTGCGCCTGCGTTGTTGAACAGCAGTGCCGGGGTATTGACCGACACGCGATTGTAGCTGTCGGCTGTCGCCCCGCCGAGGCCGAGAAGCTGCGCGGTCAGGTTGGCCTGGGGCATGCCGACCTGCGCCACCGCATTGGCGAAAGTCACGGTGGGCGTGTTCACGACCGTCGTGCCCCCGGCCCCAGCCGTCGCAGAGCCGATGTTCACGACCGTGGTCGATCCGGATGCGCCGCCGGTGCCGAGGTTCACGGTCTTGGTGACGCCGGTGGTCGTCGCCCCCGTGCCCATGCCGTAGGTAGCTGTCGTCGTCGCCGTGCCGATGCTGGCCGATGCCGCCGAGACGGTGACAGTGCCCGAGGCGGTCAGCGTGCCGGAGAAGGTCTTGTTGCCGGTAAAGGTCTGGGTGCCCGCCAGGATTGCCAATTCGCTGGAGGTGTTCGGCAGTGTGAACGTGCGCGTCGTGCCGGTGGTGATCCCCGACAGCGAAAACAAAGACTTCTTCGTCGGATCGGCGTCGTTGACGAGGCTGAAGATCGCGTCAGACACATCCTGCGGCACGCCAACCGGGTCCCAGGCACTTCCATTCCAGACGACAAAGACCTGCTCGGCCGCGATCCAGATCAGCCAGCCTTGCCGCGGAACAAGGCGCAGCCAGACGCCATCGACCCAAAAGGCCACGTTCAGATCCCACCCCGCCCAGAGGCCCGTCGCGCCCGATGCCACGAGGTGGCGGTCGCCATCGGCGGGGCTGGCTGGCGGCGTGGTGCGCGTGCGGTCGAGGACCGAGAGTTGCACCATGGCATCGAGCAGGCGCAGGGCCTCGTTGTAGGTGACATGCTTCTGGGCTTGGGCCGCCAGCAGGTAAGGCAGGCCAAGGTGGGTGGAGGTGTCGGACATGACGGGCCTTCAGAACTGGAGGATGACAGCGGCGGGATCGCCGCGACCGAGGCGGTTCGAGAGCTGGTAGATGCGGATGGCCAGTGTCTGGCCGGGTCCGAACGGCGCACCCCAGTCGGTGGTCTGCTGGGTAGCGGTGTAGAGGACGGAGGTCGTGCTGCTGGTCAGCGTGCGCTTGACGACAGCCCCGTCGAGGATCTGGACGTCGTAGCTTTCCACGTCCTCGGCCAGTGGCACTTCGACCTGCTCCCAGGCATCGGCCACCAGCGCGCGGGATCGCCGCGTCCAGCGGATCGTCAGGTCGCCCGGGCTGCGCGCTGTCCGCCATGGCTGCGCGACATGGACCGGGGCGAAGGGCACAAGGCCGCGACCGGCTGGCGTGAATGCAAGCGCAGTGTAGCTCGCGTCGCTGACGGATCGTGCCGCTGGGCCAATGCGCCAGTTCCACGGTAGACCGAGATCGGCTTCGGCGATCGGCAGCGGGGCTATGGAAGAATCCAGCGCCACTACCCGTGCCCCGGCCGGGGTTGGATTGCCCATCGCGGCTTCTGTGCCACGCTGACCGCGCAAGAGTCGGGTCAAGCGATAGCGGCCGGGGTCGATCAGTTCGGCGGCACCCGCCTGCACGATTTCCCATTTGTTCGGTGCTGCTTCCACTGCCAGCGCGTTGGCGCCGCCGAACAGGGTAAGATCGGTGACGCTTTCCAGCGTGCCAGAGGCCATATCCACGACCAGCTCATTGCCGAGATCGAAGCGCGAGGTCGGGCCCGGATAGAAGTCCGACACCAGCGTGCTGATCCGGGCGCGACTGCCAAAAGTGCTCAGCAAGGCGAAGCCATCGTTCAAGGGGCTGCGGAACACCGCCATCTCGCCCGGCCAGGGAACCGAATGGGCCGCGACCATTGGCCTGTGCGCGGGCTGATCCTCGGAAAGCTGCGGCAGATCCAGCAGCACCACATCCGGTGCGCCGAAGACCACGGACCGAGTCAGCGATGCCGGGCGCGGATCGCCGGGCGGCAGGTCATAGGCACAGCGATCCTGGCGGACGGCCTCGATGCCCCGCCCGTCGGAATCCGCGATGGAAACAAGGCGCAACTCGATCTCGCGGCCGTCATGGACCAGCCGGATCACGTCGGCTGGGTCCAGCGCCAGCCGAGAAGGCGGCAGCCGGAAGGTCGCACTTTCGCGGCCGATCCAGGCTTCCATCAGCGCGCGGCGACAGCGGCGTTCGGCCTCTTCGGGCGGGATTGCCATCGGGAAGGACTCGGACGCGATGCGGGTCGTGTCGACGGTAATGCGACGGGCCTCAACCAGCGCCGCGTCATAGTCCTCATCGGTGCGTGCGACCTGCCATTTCAGCGCCTGCGGCAGTTCGGTTTCCTGCGCGCGGACCAGTTCCAGCGCCTCGCCTTCGCGGGACGCCACAAGGTCGTCATGTGCCAAGGTCACAACGGACGCCCGCCCGCGCATGACGAAGCGGATCATGCCTTCGGTCTCGATGGCATCGAACCCGAAATGCCGGGCCAGCGTGCTGATCGAGGATCGCGGGGCTTCCAGTGCGGTGATGGCGTAACCTTCAACGGCACCCCAGAGGCCAGACACGTCGATCAGGGCTTCCGGCATTCCGGCGCGCAGGCAGAGGTGGCGCACGAGGGCCGCCAGCGACACCGCGCCCAGCCGCCCGGTCAGCCAGTGGCCCAGACGCCAGTTCGGACCATCGGTCCAGACGTCGGTCAGTTCGGGGAAGAAGGGATAGGGCCGCGCGTCCCAGGTCCAGGCGGCGCATTCGGGCAGATGCACCATCCGGTCGCCATAGACAGCGGAGGTCGGATTGTTGGCCGGGTCGCCCCAATGCAGGTAGCTCGCCTCAAGATAGGCCCGCTGGATCGCATCGTCGCGCCAGCCGCGCGAGAAGTACGGCGTGAAGCTTTCCGACGACTTCGGGTCAAAGAAAACGTTCGGCTGGTTGGTGCCCCGGTCGATGGCCGGGCAGCCCAGTTCGGTGAAGCGGATGGGCTTGGATTGCGGCACCCATGCGGTGGCCAAGCCGCTTTCCACCCCGCCCGGCCGGCTAAAATGCTGGCTCTGCCACCAGGCGCGGACATCCTTGGGGCGGAAAACCCACGGCTTGCCCGCTGCACCATCGGTAATGGCCGTGCGGATTTGCGCTGACCGGTCAGCGTCGCTGGCATAGAACCAGTCGAACCCTTCACCGCCCGCGATGTTCGCCTGCAGATAGGCACGGTCGTAGATCGCGGGCCAGCCTTCAAGGGCATCGGCATGGTCGAAACCGTCGCGCCAATCGGACAGCGGCAGGTAGTTATCGATGCCCACGAAATCGATGGCGGCGTCCGACCAGAGCGGGTCGAGGTGGAAATAGACGTCGCCGCTGCCGTCCTGCGGGTGGTGGCCGAAGTATTCCGACCAGTCGGCGGCATAGCCGATCTTGGTGCCCGCCCCAAGGATGCTACTCACGTCGGCCGCAAGGGTCTTGAAGGCGGTCACGGCGGGATAGGTGCTGGTGCTGGACCGGATGGTGGTCAGGCCGGGCATCTCGGTGCCGATCAGGAAGGCATCGACCCCGCCTGCTGCGGCACAAAGGTGCGCGTAATGCAGAACCATGCGGCGCAGTCCCCAGTCGCTGGGCGAGCCGGTAAAGGTGACGGTCTCGCCCGACACGCTGAAATTGCCGGGTGTCGCCGCGCCGAACAGCGCGGAAACCTGCGTCGCGGCCGTGCCGGTCTTGTCCACCGATCCGGCAAAACCCGCCGCCGGGGAACAGGTGATCCGCCCCCGCCAGGGAAATGCCGGCTGGCCCGGAGTGGCGGCATTGGCGCTGTAGGGGTTCGGCAGGGTGTTGCCGGGCGGCACATCCATCAGCAGGAAGGGATAGAAGGTGACGCTCAGCCCGCGTGCCTTCATCTCCTGGATCGCCTGCACCACCGCGAAATCCGAAGGCGTGCCGCCATAGACCGGGCGGTCCTCGGCGTCGCGGCTGACCAGATGCGCGCTGGCCCGGCTGACCCCGTTCACCGACCAGTTGGCGGGCGTGGTGGCCTTGGATGCGACCTCTACACCCGGCTTCACCTTGCAGGATCCCGCGCGCAGGTCGTTGCCGAACCAGGCCACCACGAGGCTGACGCTCTCGACCGCCGGAGCCATGGCCTGCAACCGGTCCAGCGCCACGACGATGTCGGGCTGGTCGGGCAGCGCGTTCAGGTTCTCAGCCGCGGTTGCACCGCCGCTACCCTTGCGAATGGCGTCGGTGGCATAGGTGAACTCACCCGAGGCCGGGATCATGGTGACGGCTCGGGTCAGGCCTTCGGCGGTGTCCGGATCGGCCAGCGGTCGGAAGACCTCGAAGCTGAGTTGCGGCAGACGGTTGCCGAAGGTGGCCAGCGCCAGATCCTCGAATACGACATAGGCCGTGCCGCGATAGGCGGGCGTGTTGGCTGCGCCCATCTTGGCTGCAATGAACGGATCGGCGGTCTGCGCCTCGCTGCCGGGATACCAGCGCCAGGTCACGCCGGTCATGTCCATCGCCTTGCCGTCCGCCCAGACGCGGCCAATGCCGGTGATCGGACCCTCGCAAAGTGCTACGGCGAAGCTGGCATAGTAGAGGTATTCGGTGGTCTTGACCTTGCCGCCGCCACCGCCCTTGCCGCCGCCCTGTGTCGTGGTCTTGGTCTCCTCGCGGAAATCGGTAGCCCAGATGATGTTACCGCCGATCCGCATGCGGCCGTAAAGGCGCGGGATCACTGCCCCCTCGGTGGCCGAGGTGATGCGCAACGTGTCGAGCCGCGCGCCTTCGATCCGCTGGGCGGGGGCCAGCGAGGACACGATCCAGCTGTCGACCACGGAGCCCACCGTCGAGCCGATGAAGCCGCCGATGGCTGCGCCGGAAAAGCCGAGGATCGCACCGCCAAAGGCCCCGCCGATGGCAGTGCCGACAGCGCCGAGGACAAGCGTGGCCATGGAAAACTCTCAGCGTTTGGGAAAGAGGAAGGCGAAGGCGATGCGCCGTCGCCATGTCGGGGTCAGCGGTTCCTCGATGACGCCGAGCCGCTCGTAGGCGTGCAGGAAGGTGTCGGGACCGGTGAGGATGCCAACATGCTTGGCGATGGCGCGCGGCATCATGCGGAAAAGGATCAGCGCGCCGGGAGGGGCATCGGCGGGTGCGATCTCCGGCATCATACGGCGCGCGCCCTCGGCCAGCACTTCGCGCGGGCCGCTTTCGCCCCAGTCCCGGCTATAGGGCGGGATTGGGAAGGGTTCGAGGCCCACCACCTCGCGCCAGACACCGCGCGCGAGGCCAAGGCAATCGCAGCCGACACCCTTCAAGCTAGCCTGGTCGTGGTAGGGCGTTCCGAGCCAAGACCGTGCGACGGTGATGACAGTGTCGGGACCGGCCGCTGTCACAGCACCGCCCCCTCGTGCCCGCCATCAGTGGTGGCATAACGCAGGACGGCGTCCTGGCCGGGGATGTTGGGAAAGCCCCGGAAATTGGCGACATTGGCGAACTTCGTGCCGCAGGTCGCGATGCGCTTGTCGCATCCTGCGCGAATGGTGAAGGTGTCGGTCCCGGCGATGGCGCGCACCGGGGCTTCCAGAAGGGTCAGGACGGCGACGGCATCGACGAGGTCGTGGGCCAGCACCTCGGCCCGCCGCCCGGCATTTGCCCCGCTGGTCCAGTCGAGGGTGCCGAAGGTGAACCAGCCGGAGGTGAAGCCGCCAAGACCGGAAGCGATAAAGGCTCGATCGCGCAGCAGGTCAATGATTGCGCCAGTGCCCTTGAACGCCGGGGCGTCGAGATTGACCCCGCAGCGCGTGTCGCCAAGGGCGGCATCGCAGGTCGCCTGAAACGTCCGCCCGACCGTCTGGCCCAGCACATGTGCCAGCGATCGCACCTCGGCGACGAAGGCCAGCCGTCCGCGCCGGATCTGGCCAATGGCGCCGCGCCGCATCAGCAGGCGCTGGGAGGTCGCGGCCCAGTTCACCCGCCAGACCTCGACGGCCGCATTGTCCCAGCGGCCGTCGAGGATATCGGTCTCTGTGATCCGGTCGGAGCTCAGCACGCCTTGCGCGTCCTGCGCATCGACAGAGAGGTCCGATCCCGATCGCACCTCTGAGGCCGCAAAGCCGCTCTCTGGCTCGAAATCGGTGCCGTCGAACGTCAGGGTCCGGTCGTGATCGGTGAAGCCGAGTGTCACCCCATCGGCCCGCACGATCCGCCAGCACCAGGCCATCGTCGTCGTGCCCTCGTCGAGATGGGCCTGAAGTGCTGCCGGGATCGCCTTCACTTCCGCCCCCAGCCACGCCACAGGGCGACCGAGGCCAGCGCCGAGGAAACCACGCCCCCGGCCGTGCCGGTCAGGGCGTAGAGGTTGAAGGGACGCAGATCGAAGCTGCCCGTCACCAGATCGAAATCCGCCAGCCCGGCCATGGCCAAGCCGGAGGCAGCAAGGCAGGCCAGATAGACCAGCCCGCGTGCGAGGTTCCAGTTCATGATGTTGCCTTTCCTTTGAGAAATTCCACCAGCTGCTGCCACCACGACGGGGTGGCAGGCGGTTGGTTCGGTACCGGCAGTGGCACGGGCAACGGCACCGGCTGGCTCGTCGGGCGCAGAAATGCCAGCGCCTCGGCCACGGTCAGACGTCGGATCGGTCGCGAGAAATCCACCCGTCCGTAGCGATCCACCGCCCAGACCGGGATGGTGCCGGTCGGATAGCGTTCGTCGCGGAACAGATCGCGTTCGGCTTCACGCCGCGACCGGATAGCGGCGGGTCGGAGCCAGCCCATGAAAGCCTGCGCGGCGGCGGCACGGTTGCCCGCGTTCAGGTGGCGGGTCAGCAACGCTTTCGCGATGCCGCCGGTGTTGTAGTGAAAACTGACCAGCGCATCGAACTCGTGCGGTTCCAGTGGCACCTTCACCGCGCGCAGAACCTCAGCCTCGTAGGTGACTATATCTGCGCGGAAGAGCCGGAACGCTTCGCGGATCCCTGCATCGAGATCGGCGGGCAGGCCGCGCGGTATCCGTGCCGGATCGGGCGGCCCTGCCGAGGCAGTGTGGCCGATGCCGAAGGTCCAGACGTTTTTGACGTCGAGATAAGGTCCGGGCACGATTCCTTCGTGCCGGACAAGGGCCAGCAGGCCCCGGTCGGTCATGTGCATGGGATCACCCGAAGATGGAGGACAGGATCAGGATCAGCGCTGCGACTAGAAGGCCGATGCGCTGGCGATGGCCGAAGGTCTGAGCCGGATCGGCGGCATCGCAGCGGATGGCACGCGCAAGGCGGAGAAGCTCATGCATCGGGGGGGCCCCCCTTGCCGCTGCGCAGCCGGGCGAGGACGACCTCGATGAAGGCGGGGCCGAAGACGCCGACCAGATAGGCGGCCGAGCCGGCCGCACCCCCAGCCGGGATCGCCTGCGATGGCAGGCCTAGCCACGCGGTGATGACCGCCATGGACAGACTGCCCATCCCGGCCGCGATCAGACCGCCGAGCAGGATGTGGCGGAGCGCATCGCGCAGCCGCATCCGCGTGGTCAGGGCGTTGGTCGCACCGCCAAGCGCGCCCCAGGCCGCCAGGATGACGGCGGTGGAGGTCGCCAGGTCACGCAGCACAGCGGCGACAAAGCCGGTTTCTTCGTTCATCGCCGGATCTCCAAGAGCGGGATGGATGTGATCGATCCGAGCCGCTCGAGGTCGAGGGTGACGTCGAGCATGTCGGTGTCGAAACGGACAGGGACGTCGAATTCGAAACCGGCCGTGATTGCGACGCCCGCGCCCGGGGCGGTGGTGAAAGTCACGCTGCCGGTGGCGGTGTTGACGCTCCAGCCGGTCATCTGTTCGACGCCGTTCAGCGCAATCCGGACGGTTCCTGCTACCGGCTTGGCGATGGCGCGGGTCCAGCTTTGCGCCCCAGAAGTGTAGCGCTTCAGCAGCGCGAAGGTGATGACAGCGCCATTGCCGGTGCCGATGGGCTGATCGGTGGGGGCCACCACCTGCGACGGCAGGCAGGACTTGTAGTCGGCCCAGTCCTTGTAGCGAAAGCCGTGCAGGCGACCGTTGCGGGCCTCAAAGAAGGCCACGACCGCCGCCAGATCGTCGGCACGACGAATGCCGTAGGCGACATCATAGCGGCGACGGCTGTTGGCCCAGCTGGCGTTGCGCTCTTCATCGCCTGATGCCAGTTCGACCACTTGCGTGCGCCGTTCAGGCCCGCCCCGCGCCCCGCGGCTGATGTTGTCGGGGAACCTGACTTCGTGGAATGCCATCACATCCCCCTCCGGCCCAGTGACACCGCCCGGGCAATGTCACTTGCGACCTGCGTGCGCGATTGGCGGAAGCTTTCGGCATCGCGCGCCATGATGGTGACGTTGACCGCTGGCGTGCCCGCTTGGCCGTAACCAGCCGCCTCCCGCCGCGACAGCACCCGCTCCCCGCGTTGCAGGATCGCCGGAACCTCGTCGGGCTTGATCCCGGCCCAGCCACCCGAATGCATCCGTGGGGCATTGGCAAAGGCCAAAGCCGCGACCATGCGGCCCGGGCCCGGCGATCCGACCATGCCACCCGCATGCAGGATGTTGGCGAAGATCCCGCCCGCACCGCCGAGTGCGCCCGAAAGGGCGTTGGCGATTGGCCCGAGGATGAAAGTCCGCGCCGCCAGTTTGGCGAGATCGGCGATCATCGACGTGACCAGATCGCGGAAGTCGAGCTTGCCGGTCTTGACGAACTCGCCGACTGCATTCTCGGCCGAGGTGAAGGCCCCGACCAGCGCCTGACCGATATCGCCGCCGATGTTGCGCGCCTTGGTGGCATAGTCGGCGAGTGCCGCAGTCACAGCACCCCAGCCAGTCGCGGCCTGGTCGGCCCCTTCGGCAGCTTGCGCCCCGGCTTCGCGCGCCGCAGCGCCCGCGTTTTCGGCAGCGGCTGCTGTGTCGCCCAGTTCGGTGTTCAGGGCATCCGCCGAACTGGCCGCGTCTGCCAACGCCGTTTCGGCTTCCGATCCAGTGCCGGTCACCGCATCGCGCAAGGCCTGCCAACTGGCCAGTGGACGGCCTGCGGCGTCGGCCAGCATGCCTGCCGCTTCACGGTAACCGTCAGCCCGACCGCGAGCGTCGTCAGCCATCGCGCCAAGCCCCAGGTCGGGCGGCTCAAGGTATGTCCGGGACAGCGCCGCCGAGAAGGCATCGGCGGCTGCAGCGCCAGCAGCAGTTGCCGCGCCCTCAAACGGGTTGCCGATCCGCGCCAGCTCCACCGGGTCAAGCGTGCCGATCCGGACTCCGCCTTCGCCTACCGCCCAGTCCGGCAGCAGGTCCAAGGCAGCGTTCAATCCGTTGATGAAATTGTTGATGCGCGTGACGACGCCGTTCAGCATCGCCTCGACGCCGGAAATCAGCCCGTTCGCGGCCTGGAAGGCGAAGTCGCCGATGGCGCCCGGCAGACTGCCCCAGATTGCCACGGCCGCATCGTAGGCCCCTTGGAAGATGGCGGCCGTCCGGTCGCCAAAGCTCACGACGCCTGCGATAGTGCCTTCGAGCGCAGAGATCCCGGCCGCCCTCAGCCCCTCCCAGCCAGCGGCCATGTTGGCGAATGCGGCGTCGAGCGCGAGGCCGATGCGTGACCACACCTCCGATGCCAGATCGCCCAGCAGCCGAAAGGCCTCGCCCACGCCGCCGACACGGGTGACAAGTTGCGAGAACTGATAGACCAGTTCCCCCGCGCCAACGATCAGCGCGCCGATGCCGGTGCGGATCAGCGCCCCGCGCAGGAACACCAGCGCCGTGGCGAGACCACGCACTGACAGAGCGGCAACGGCCAGCCCGGCCACCCATCGACCGGCCATGAAGGCGGCGAAGGTCGCGGCATAGGTGGAAAGCCGTGCGAGGTTGTCGAAGACCGCCGTGATCGCGCCGCCGATGGGCCCGCTGCCGCGCGCCATGTCGGCCAGCGCATTCGCCACGGTCTCCAGCGCCGGGGCGACAGCAGCGGTCAGGCGATTGGTCAGGCCGAGCCAGATCAGGCTCAGCTTGGCAATGGCATCGCCGGTGCGTTCGATTTGGACGGCATCTGCCGCGCTGACCGCCACCCCGAAATCCTGCACGTCCTGCGCCGCTTCCCGCAGAGTTGCAGAGTCGATGCGCAGGAAGGCCAATGCCGCGCGGTCGCCAAACAGGTCGGATGCCACGGCGGCGCGTTCGGCCTCGGGCACGAACTGGTTCAATGCCTCCTGGATGGCGACGATGCGCTGGTCTAGCGGCAGCGCCTGCAATTGGGCGGCCGTCAGGTTCAGCCGTTGCAAGGCCCCAACAGCTGATCCGGACCCAGCCGCCGCTTCCGACAGGCGCGTGGTCAGTTTCTTTGTCGCCTGTTCGATCTCGCCCATCGAGACCCCGGCCAGTTCCCCAGCCCATGTCAGCACCTGCAGGCTTTCCACAGTGGTCCGGAGCGAGGCCGCCATATCGGCCTGTGCGCCGATGACCTCGAGCCCCGAGCGGACCATCGCCACACCCGCAGCGGCAGCAGCGGCGGTCACCGCCGCCAGAGCGATCCCGGCCTTGCGCGCGAAGCTGCCGAGGCGGGCGTTGGCCAGTTCCATCTCGGAGGACAGACGACCGAACCCGCGCGTGCCAGCCTCGCCGATCCCTTCCAGTTCGGCACGGACCTGACGGCCGCCTTCCGCGACAAGCCGGACACTGACCCTTTTCTCAGCCATGTCCCTCTCCGATCTGTTCGTTCAGCTTGCGCACCATTACCGCCTCGATCTCGGGCAGCAGTTCGGCGGCGATGAGGGCGTCGATCCCGAGGGCCTGCGCCATTGCCAGTGCCGCGCCCATGTCCCAGCCCAGCACCGCGCCGGGGATCACGCGCAGTTGCCCGCCAAGGCGGCCGACGAGGTCCCAGACCTGCCAGCCATCTTCCGTCTTTGGCCGGTTCAATCTTGCGGGGCAGTCGGGGCAGCGCCCCGTACAGGCCGCGCAGTAGCGGCCGCCCCCGCCGAAGGACCATTCGGCAAGGGCGCGGAGACGTTTTTTTCTGCGTCCAGGATCAGGCCCTTGGCGACGTATTGCGTCTGGAACGCCTCGAAGACGGGCCAGATTTCCAGCAGTGCATCGATGCCTTCGGGCGAGACCGGGACAGCATCACCCGCGTCATCGCCCACCCCCTCCCAATCCAGCACCGCGCGGCGGGCGACGGCCTTGGCCATGGCCAGCGCCAGTTCTTCTTGCGTCGCGATGTCCGGCAACGCTTCGATGGCCGGATCGGCGCGGGCCGATACCATCAGGGCGGTGGTCAGCGGCGCGACCTGCAGCCGAAGGCCGGGTGCGAGGGTCAGCCACGCGGGCGCGGCAGTCAGGTTCAGTCTGATCATGGTCAGTAACTCACAACGGTGTTGACGAGGACGGCGGTGCACATGCGCGCGGGGCTGACGGCCTTGGCCGCCTGCCAGTCGAAGGTGGCCTGGATGCCCTGCGGGCCCGGGATCTCAATCCGGGGGCGCGGCAGGTAGACGGCATGGGCAGTGAAGGTGAAACTGGCGTTTGCCCCGAGGCTCCAGGCGAAGACCAACTCGCACGGCGTGCCGTCGATGGCCTGCGTGATCAACGTGCTGTCGGCGAAACGGACCTCCACCCGGCCAGTCAGCGCAGCCATGCCGGGGTCTGCCCCTTCGATCCGGCCGTCCGAGCGGATGGTCTCGATCCGGTCCAGCCCGTTGGAATAGGTCACCTCGGCCGAGATGACGTTGCCGAGGGGCGAGCCGTTGCGCGTGATCGCCCCGTTGAAATGGCCGAACCGCTGCAGGGCCAGTGACGTCGGCGTGCCAGCGGCCGTGGTGGCCGCGACGCTCTCGCCCTGCGCCACCAGTCGGGCGGTTGCCGTCAGCAGGCCCGACCGCGCCATCTGCCACGAAAGCTGATCGCAGACGCAGCCGGTGTACATCGCATAGCGGGGCACCTCGGGCATCGCCGTCTCGATGGCCATGCTCGGCAGCGTCCAACTGCCCGACTGGAAGGTGTGGGTCTTGGGCGTCGTGCCGGACGTGACAGGCGCACCGAAGGCCGCCTTCAGCCAGAGGCCGAGGTTCTCGACGTCGATCGGCACCACGACATCGCCGTCGGCGGTGACCGCGTCCTTGATCGGGGCCAGAGGATCGCGCCCCTGGCCAAGCAGTTCCGAGGCAATCAGCGGCTGTTCGGATCCAAGCGTAGTGCTGGCAAACGGCACCGTGCGATAGCCCGTGGCGGGCGCGGTGCCATAGATGGATTCAAACGCAAGCGCCATCTGCGCCCGCGCCCCATGGGCTCGTGCCATCGTTTTCTCCTTTGGTGTGAAGGGTCAGGCCAGCGGATCGGCCGTGGAATAGTGCAGGATGACTGGGATTGCAGCCGCCTTCAGGCTCGCAGCACCCTCGACCGGCAGATCGACCGGGCGCGGCGCTTCCGCCTCGACCCAATCACAAAGGCCGCCCAGTGTGCGGTCGGCGGCAAGCGCCGCACCGATGCTGGCGCAGAGGGTGTCGAAGGTGGCGTCACGGGTAGCACCCTGCACAATTGCTTCGATTTCGGCGCGGTGCTGGTAGTGGTATCGCAGCGGGGACAGCGTCACCTCGGGCTCCCCCGGCTCGCCGTCGCGCAGGATCAGCAAGCCGGCAGCGGGTACGCGTTCCGGCAATACGTCACCGCGCAGGGCGGTGGCGGGCAACGCCGAAAGCTGCGCGTGCAGCGCGATGAGGATGGTTTCGCGGGGGGTGGGCATTTGAATATCTGCCTATGCTATTGAGCAGAAGCCATTTTTGTGTATTCGTCATGATTGCAGACGGTCGGATCAGCGAGGGGCGCCAAAGTGTTTTACCTTGATCTGTATCCAGCTAACCCGCCTGGATTTCATGCGCTTTCAGCCTCCGTGGATTGGGTTCCCTGGCTAATCAGGGCAGTCCCGGCTGGCATTCACCCAGACGTACGGAGAAGGCTGAATTCTAACCTAAAGCACATCTTGGTCGGCCTTGAGATGAAGGCTGGTCTTATCGTTCCGCACGGGGAGCGGGTATCGGGCAGATCAGTGCTGTTCGAACCTTACTTCCAGATCATGAACTTCGAGTTCAGCGTCGGCGTGTTTTCGGTTTGCGAGGGCCTTGGATCTGTACATCACCTCGCAGGAATTGGTGACGACGGCTCCACCGGCGTGCGCGTCAATACCAATGACTGGATCGCAGCACTTTGCCGTGAGTTCGACCCAGCCGGTGCAGCGCAACTTGATGCAAATGTCCGCCGTGTGAAGGAGGTGCGCGACAAGATGCACCAAGATAGGCTTGGCGCACGAGCCGATATTGATTGGCACGACTTCGGCTATAACGAGTCGTTTATTCCATCCCGTGCATCATTGCAGCCGCTTCTACACAGGCATCTTGGTGATGTCCCTGGACAAACCAATTTACTGCTTAGGTGAGGTCAGCAGTTTAGACACTCAGGCATCGGATAAACTCTAGCGCGCCTCCAACCAGTTCGCCACGATCATCCCCGGCACCCCATCCACTGCCCGTTCGGCATCCCGCGCCAAATCTAGCCGCTTCTGTAGCTTGACCTGCGGCACCAGCAGGAAGATCGGCGCGGTGACGACACCCCGACCGGTTTTCGACCGGGACGCCACGGCCCGGCCCTTGGTGTTCAGCCGCCCCTCAGCCACCAGCAGGCTCGGGCCCCGGCGACGGAAGATGAACCTTAGGCGCAACCCCGTCCGGCGTTCCCATTCGCCGGGGGTGATCCGGCCGCCGCGCGTGGACTTGCCTGCCGCTGGCGCGGGGATCGCCAGCCAGAACCCGTTTTTCGAGCGGATCAGCGGGCCGGTATCATGCGCCCCGATAATCATCGGGGCATTCGACCAGACCAGCGCCGCCGCGTTCAGGCTTTCGCCAGATTTTGGGAAGCTGGCGGAGCGGATCGAGTTGGCCAAGCGTGTGCCCAGCCCCGCGCCGGTGATCTGGGTGCGCCAGGCGGATTTCAGGCTGGTGCCAGCCTCGCGCATGGCGGCGGTGACGGCACGTTCGCCAGCGGCAACCTCGGCTGCCATCAGGGCGACGATGTCGGGATCGATGGCGAGTTTCAGTTTCACGCGGGCCTCAGATCGACGGTCCACACCAGCCGTTCCCGGTCACGGACGGGCTCGCCCTGTATCAGGAATGCGTCCTCGCCGATCTCGATCCGGTCGCCGGGGCGCGGGTTCGGCACCTCGGCGACGCACAGGTCGACGCGCGTGGTTTCGGACCAGAGCCGGGCATCGCCAAAGTCGGTGACGGAATCGGCGCGCCGGGCGACGACGCGCACCAAAACTGGTGCGCCGCCATCGGCAATGTAGACCGCGTCGCGCCCCATGTTCGGATCGGCGAAAAGCGCGCCGACGGCGGCCGCGAAAGCCGACATCAGAACGCGCCGTTCAGACGCACCCGGCCGATTAGGTCGGTGGCACCGCCTGCCACGGCCTCGGTTGCCACGCCGATCAGCGTGTTCGCGGTCAGGGTCTTGGTCGTCTGCTTGGCGGTGTTGTCCCAATAAATCTTGTCACCTGCGGCCCAAGCCTGCGAGGCGACCTTCTTCAGATCGTAGACGCCCTCGACTGCGGTTTCGACCGGATCGCCAAGGATGGCGGAGCCAGCGGCCACACCGAAGATGGCACCGACCAGCAGGCCGTCGCCGGATGTGACAGCATAGGGCGCGGTCAGGGTGATGGTGTTGCCGGGCTGGACGTAGTTCTTCATCGCGGATGTCCTTTCGCGAACATGGAGACAGGCGGCGCGAGGGCCGCCTGTCAGGGTTCAGGTGATGGAATTGTCCCGGCTTACGCGCCGGGATTTCTGTAGAGTCCGCGCCAGTCGATGGCCTTGGCGCCGAAGTCGAGGCGGCACTTGATCTCCACCCCGTCGACGTCGAAACCGTTGCGGGTCTCGATATAGGCACCCTGCTGCCCTTCAAGATAGGCGTACTCGATGGTGTCGATCTGGTTCGGGTTGGCTGCCAGATACCAGGCGGTGGGGCTTGCGGCATCAAGGCGGGGCTCGCTGATCGGCGAGAGCGTCCGGATCGACTGCGGCACGACCTTGGTGCTGTCGGCGGGGACGAGGTTCTGCGCCACCAGCTGCTCCGCCTTCAGTTCGAGGGTGGCGGGCACGATAAGGAAGGCCGGGCGGATGTTCAGTACGGTCTTCTTGTCGAAGCCGGTCTGCAGCGCCATCGCCGCGCGCGCCGCCCCCACCGCATCGACGGCCAGCGCTGTGCCGGTCCCGGCCAGGTTCTTGTGGGTGGTGTGGAACAGCGCGTTGCCGTCGGCCATCGCCGGGTTGGCGGTGATGATGCCCCAGACCACGTCGCTTTCCAGCTGGGCGATGGAATTGCCATACATCGCCGGGATCCGGGTGAAGGCATCCAGATCGTCGTTGATGAGGGTCTGGCGGGTGATCGCGACCACCCGGCCATAGGTCTTGACCTTGTAGCTTTCCTTGCTCTCACCGAGCGTGCCGCGCTTGAACTCGCCGCTTTCACCGACCTCAAGCAGCTGCGGGGCCTCGCCCAGTTGCACCCGGTTCATCGCCTTGAAGTCAGTGGCCAGCACCTGGCGGCAGAACAGCATGAAGGTGCGGGGATAGGTCTCGTAAGCCTGCCGCAGCGTCTTGTTGGTCACGGCGGACAGGATTTCAGGGAAGTCGGAGGTGGAATGCAGCGAGCGCGTCGCCACCTCGTCGCGCGACAGGCCGCGCGTGTTGACCCCGGCATTGGTCAGGCTTTCGCGGGCCAGTTCCAGCAGCGACATGCCGCGGTACTGGCGAGCGGAGTCGTCCAGCTGGAACAGCGTCGGGCTGTAGCGGTGCAGAAGCGCGTTCGCAACGGCATCGCGTCGGGTCACGCGTTCATCCCGACCGCCGAGGGGAATCGAGACATGCGGGAAGGTGCGGGTTTCGTCGGATTTGGCGGCGACCTGATCAAGGATCAGACGGCGGGATTCATCGACGGTGACGCCGCGTTTCACCAGATCCTCGGCAAAGCCGCGCTCGAGGTTCAGGCGTCCCGCCAGATCGTAGATGGTGGAGACGCGGTCGCGCTCACCTTCACGCGCCCGGGTGGCGATGGCTTCGGTGTCGGGCGGGGTCGCCGAGGCGGCCTGCGCCAGCGCCCGCGTCTCGACGGCCCGCGCCTGCGGTTCGGCAGCGGGATTGGTGGGGGTGGTCATCTGGGTCTCCTCGGTCGCGTGGGGTTCGGCGGCCGCGACGGCCGGAGTTTGGGTCGGGTCGTTCATCGGGGATGCTCCTTGTCGGGTGTTGGAAGCGTCCCGGCGATGAAGGACGCAGTCGTGAAGAGGTTGCTGGGCGCGGAAACCGGCGGCGGGGTCGGCCCCAACCGGCACGGCGGAAACTTCGAAGGGCGTCCAGTCGACGGCGCGCCACAACTCGCGGCCGCCATCGGGCTTGGAGACCTCGAAGCGGTGGACCTGGTAGCCGATGGACACCGCCCGGATGTGCCCCGCCTGAATGTCGCGCCAGATCGGCTCGACATCGTCGCGTTCACTGATCCGGACCAGCGCGATGCCCCGGCCGTTTTCAAGGCGGGCCGAACCGGGGACGACCGAGCCGATGACGGCATCCAGCGCGCCCAACTCGTGCACCTTCAGGAACGGCGCGCCCGCGTTCAGCCGTTCCAGCCGCACATGCGCAGGATCAAGGCTCAGTTCCTCGTCGTAAAGCTCGCCGAAGAAGCTGGCGCGGCGGACGCGGGCCCCGGCCGACCAGACCACCTCGACGGTGCGGGCCTGTGCATCGACCGTGTTTGGCGCAAGTTCCGCCGTCCGGCGCATGGCCGGCAGTTCGATCATCGTGTCCATGGGGTCAGTCCTGTTGGGCGGCGTCGGGTTGCGCCGGGTCGTTTTCCGGGTCGGCGGCCGGATCGCTGGCGGGGTCACTGGTTTGCGCGCTGCCGGTTTTCGTGACACGGCGCGGATCGCTGTCGAGGACCAGCCCCAGCGCATCCAGCTTGGCATTGGTCGCGGCGATTTCCGCCAGCACCGCGTCGGGGTTGCGACCCTGACGGGCGATGACTTCGGCCAAAGTCATGGTGCCCGACCGGATCGACAACAGGTTCGCAATCGCGTCCTTCTGCGGATCGACCGCTTCGAACTTCGGCGGCGACCATTCGACCGGCACGTCGGGTGTCGGTATCTGCCCCGCCGCCCATGCGGCTTCTGTGAACCAGCGCCAGACCGGGGCGCAGAACATCGGGATGAACAGCTGCCATTGTACGGCGTCGATCTGGCGGCGGAACTCCACGAGCCCGGCCCGGATCGAGGAATAGTTGACTTGGGACAGGTCCCCGGTCAGCAACTCATAAGGCACCCGGAACCCGGCCGAGATCGTGTGCAGACTGGCCCGCTTGTATTCGCCGTAGCCTCCCGTGGCGGAGGGCTGGTTGAAGCGGATGTCCTTGCCGCCGCGTGCATAGGCGATCAGCCCCGGTTCGAACTGCTCGACCCGGTTGCCATCGGCATCGACCACGGTCGGTGCGATGCCCTGCTGGGATTCGTCGTCGCCAAAGACGATGGCGGTGACGCAGGCCTCGGTCTTCTTGCGGACCAGTTCCGCCACCTCGTAGTCGTCGAGATCGCGGAGGGACCGGATCACCGGCGCGCCCCAGGGAACGCCACGCGCCTGCGTGCGCTGCTTTTCATAGACATGGGCGATCTCGGTCGAGGGGACCGGGCGGCTGTCGAACCCACCGCGCAAGGCACCATGGGCATCGCCGGGGTGTTCCGGGTGCAGCCAATAAGCGCGGCGCTTGCCGACCGGGTCGAATTCGATCCCTTGCACGATGCGGCCCGCGCCGACGTTGCTGGACTTGGTCGCGTCGAGAAAGTCAGCCTCCAGCACCTGCAACTGCAACGGCACCGACATACCGTCCCCCGCTCGCCGCAATCTGCGACGCACCAGCACCTCCCCCGCCTCGACCATTTCGCGGCAGATCAGCGTCTGCAGCCCGTAGAAATCCAGCTGACCGTCGGCATCGCAATCGGCTGTCCAGCGCTCGAAGAGCGCATCGACCTTGCGGTCCAGCTTGTCGTCGCCACTCGCAGCCCGGGGCATGATGCCCGAACCGACGATGTTGTTGACCAGCACCGCCACGGCCTTGGCCGCATGCGGGTTGTTGCGCACCAGATCCCGCATCCGGTCGCGCAAGAGCGCCCCGGCCACACCGATTTCGGTGTCGGCCGAGGATCCCGGCGCGCGCCAGCCGTCCGTCCGCCGCCCCTTGGACGCGCCATCATAGCCGCGCGTCAGGGTCTCAAAGGCTTGTCGTGCCAGCACGCGCCGGGCCGCCATGCGCGGGGCGACCGAGGCGATGGCATGGTCCATCCAGTTCGCGGGCATCAGCGATCCCCACGGCTGAAGCCTGCCAACCCGGCAACTGGCAGCGGCCGCGCCGTCCCGGCGATGGCGCGTTCGATGGTCCGGATACGACCCAGCAGGTCTTCCGCCGAGCCATAATCCACCGACTTACCGTCATAGCTGACCCGGGTCGTGCCGCTGGCGTAAGCCCGGCGCAGGGCCGCGAGTTCAGTTTCCGTCCAGTCGGTCATGTCAGAACCATCCTCCGCGTCGGCCAAGCCAATCCGACTGCCGTTTTCCCTGGGGGGCGGCTTGCGGCCGGTTGACCCGCCCCGCCGCATCCACAGTCGTTGGTGCGGCCCCGAGTTGATCCTCGAGATCGCGCCATTTCTCGTCGGTCCAGCGATCCGCGCCCGCGATCCAGGCGGCGGCGCGGGCATAGACCCGGCAATCCAGCGCCTCGTTCCGCTCGCGCAGCTTCTGCCATTCCAGCCGGGCGAAGCCGCGCTTGGTGCGCACCGTCACCAGCTGCTCGGCCACGAACTGCTTCAACCATTCGTTCTCGACCCAATGCGGCAGATGCACCGAACCGGGCGGGAACGCCGCTCCCTCGGCCATGTCTTCCTCGGTCGGCCGTTCCAGCCGCAGAAAACGGTAGGTCTCGGCCTTGAAGGTCGACACCGCCACGGTCCAGAGCCGCGCGCCGCGCCGCAGGCGTTTCCCGCCCTCGGTCGCATCCACGAAGGTCGGTCCCGAGACTGGGCTCGAGCGGTTGAAGCCTTCGACGCCTTTCACCGGCGACACCTGTGCGAAACCTTGCGCCCGCGACCAAGAATACACGGCCGGAGCCTCGTAGCCGGTGTCGATTGCAATCCGCGCGATCCGCAGATGCGCGCCGCGTTCATGTGGCCAGGACCGGTCCAGTAGCGCGGTCAGTTCCGACCATGCATCGTGCCGATCCGGCGCGCCCTCGATGACGACGTGATCGACGAGCCAGCTTTCCAGGCCTCGACCCCAGGCCCAGACATCGACCTCGATCCGGTCCTTCTGCACGTCGGCTCCGGCGGTCAGGAATAACCCGCCTGCTGGCACCGTGCCGGATTTCCAGCGTTCGCGCCGGTCGTAGAGCCACTGCCAATCGGGCGCTTCGCCGGTTTCGACCCAAGTCTCGCCCAGAATTGTGTTGCGGAACGCCTTGATCGCCTCGTCCGACCCTTGGGCCGCTTCCCATGATCGCACGATCCGCTCCCAACTCAGCCAGCCGATGGGCGAGTAAAGCGCCGAGAGGTGATACCCGACCGTGGTCGGATCGGCGGCAACGGCCGTCGCCTGCCATTCGCCGCCCTCCAGCATCGCCGTCTTGTTGTGTTCCGCGATGGGCGTCTCGCAGCCCTCGCAGTGATATTCCGCCGTTTCCGGCTTGCCCTTCTGCCAGCGCAGCCGGTCGAACTTCAGCCACTGCGTGTGACCGCAATGCGGGCACGGCACGAAGAACCGGCGCTGGTCGGATGCCTCGTATTCCCGCTCGATCCGGCTCAGACCCCGGATGGTGGGCGTCGAGACCAGGAAGACCTTGCGCCGGTGCGCGAAGGTCAGCGACCGCGCTTCCGCCAGCGTGACCGGATCGCCTTCTTCGTCGGCCGATGCGGGATAGGCATCGACCTCGTCGAGGAAGATGTACCGCGCCGGGGTGGACCGCAGCCCCACCGCCGAGTTGGCCCCGGTCATGATCAGGATGCCGCCCGCGAATTCCTTGGACAGCATCGTGTTGCCCGCGTCCCGCGACCGGGCCGGTTTGACCCGCTCCCGCAGGTCGGGGGACTCAATGATCAGCGGGTCGATCCGCTGGCGCGAGTTGCGCTTGGCCAGTTCCACGGTCGGCTGGACCGCCAGCATCGGGCCCGGTGCCTGATGGATGGCAAAGCCGATCCAGTTGTTGCCAGCTTCGGTCGCCCCGACCTGCGCGGCCTTCATGAACACGACGCGCTGCATCTCGTCGCCGGGCGACAGCCGGTCCATGATCTCGCGCATGTAGGGTGTGCGCGCCGTCCGATATCGCCCCGGTTCCGCCGAAGCGCGGCCCGACAGCATCCGATGCTTGTCTGCCCATTGCGAGACGGTCAGGTCCGGATCGGGCGTCAGCCCCGCGCCCCAGGTGCGCAGGATTTCCACCGCGCCGTCGAAATCCGTCAGGTCGTCGCCAGTTTCACCGGAAATCGGGCCGGACCTCGGCAAGTTCGTCGAGGTGGGCACGGACATGTTTTTCCAAGGCCTTCTGCATCGCGGCCGGTTCCACGCCCAGTTCCGCCGCCATCAAGGCAGACGACCGGGCCGGCCAGTTCACCCATGCGTCCCGCACCTCGCGCGCCAGCCGGAACACCAGCGACAGCGCCCGGGCCCGCTCGATCAATTCCCCCTTCAGCTTCTGCAGCCGGATGCGCCGCTCCTGCGCTTTCAGCACCTCATTGGCGGTCTTGGCCTGCAGGTAGGTCGTGCCGCCACCGACCGCTGGCACCGCCAGACCCTGTTCACGCAAGGTATCGCCGACGGCAGCGACGGCCGCCTCGGGCACCGGCCGCAACTTCGGCTCGGGCGGCTTCCTGGTCTTCGACGGGTCGGTGGTTTCCACCCGGCGCGCATCGCTGGCCTCGACATCGATGCTGCCATCGGCGAAGAGCACCAAGCGTTCAGCCGCCTTCGCTTTCTGGATCGCGCCCCGGGAAAGCCCGACATGCGCGGCGTACTGGCGCTCGCTCATGCCCTGCATCGACAGCTCCAATTATCATTCAAGATCATGCGCTTATCTCGTTGATAAGCGTCGCAGACGGAGCGAACGTCGCTCCGACAAAGCGATGCAACTCACTACGGAGCCACCAAGATGACCCGCCGCGCGACTGACAACACGAAAGCCCTCGATGCGTTCATCACCGCGAAGACCGAGATCGACGCGATGCTGGCACGCCTCGCTGCCCTCAGCGCCGACCATTTCGAAACCAGCCCCGACGAGATCCACTGGGGGCACGTTGGCACCCTGAACCACTACCGCACCAAGCTGCGCGAGATCACCGACAGCGCCTTCAAGGAAGGCGAACACGCCGAGTGATTGAGCAAACCATCGCGCCAGCCCCGCATTGCGGGGCTCGACCTCGTAGGATGGCCCGCATTCCGCGCGCCCCGATGTGGAGACGATGATGACCCAGCTTTCCGATACGCAAGCCCTGATTCTGAGCGCCGCCGCCCAGCGGCCGGAGCGCATCGCCCTGCCGCTGCCCGATAGCCTGCGCGGCGGTGCCGCTGCCAAGGTGGTCGGCGCGATGCTCGCCAAGGGGTTCCTGCAGGAGATCGACGCCGACCTGCGCAAGGGCGAACCCTTGTGGCGCGAAACCGGCGACGGGCATGGCACAACGCTGGTCGCCACCGACGCAGGCCTCGCCGCCATCGGCATCGAGCTCGAAGACGCGAACCCCGCGTCTGTGGGCGCGACGGACGCGCCGACCGACCAAGCCGCGCCCGACACCGCCAGCGAACCAGACGCTGCGCCCAAGGCGCGCACGCCGCGCGAGGGCACCAAGCAGGCCAAGCTGATCGCCATGCTGCGTGCGTCGGACGGTGCGACCATCGAGGAGATCATGGTCGCCCTCGACTGGGCGGCTCACACGATCAGGGGCGCGATGGCCGGAGCGCTGAAGAAGAAGCTCGGGCTCGAGGTGACCTCGGAGAAGGCCGAGGGGCGCGGACGGGTCTATCGACTGCCCGCTGGCTGATCGGTTTGCCGCCGAAGATACTATTACCGCCGTCCCATCAGGGGCGGCGGCTTTTCATTGCATCGACAGCAGATCGCGCGCTGCGGCATGCAGGATGTCCTGCGCCATGCGGGGCTCACAAGTATAGATGCCGCCCGGTTCAGGTTCGCCGACATTGTCCTCGAACCATTGCCGACCCTCGTCCGAGATCGGACGCAGTGGACTTGCCCGGAAAATGTGGAGAGCACCAACTGAGGAACCAGGAGGTGTTCTATGGGAAACGGGAACAGACCGACGCCGGAGTTTCGGCGTGAAGCGGTGCGGCTCGCACTGACCAGTGGCCGGACGCGGCGGGAGAT
>JAJNPS010000021.1 GCA_021155205.1 Rhodobacterales bacterium | reverse complement strand
TTCGAGGATGGCCAAACCGAAAAGCCCGGGCTGCCCGGCCGACCAATGGTCGAAAAGCGTCGCGGGGTGGAGCAGCCCGGTAGCTCGTCAGGCTCATAACCTGAAGGCCGCAGGTTCAAATCCTGCCCCCGCAACCAAAATCTTCCGTAAAATCAAAGACTTCAAAGCCGAGCGTTTCGCTCGGCTTTTGTCGTTCCAAATTCTTGTCAACACCTGGTCAACGTTTTACGAGGCCCCCTACGCGAGCAACTTGGTTGCACAGAAGGCGGCGATCATGCGGCCGCCCTGCATGCCGGTTCAAGCCAAGCCCAGATCTCCGCGGTGGTCTCCAGAACGCCTTTATCGAAAGCTTCAACGGGCGGCTGCGCGACGAATTGCTGAACGAAACCCTGTTCCCGTCACTGGCTCATGCCCGCGCCACGCTCGCTGACTGGCGCACGGACTATAATGTCGCACGCCCCCATTCGGGCATCGGCCGGAAGACCCCAAATGAATACGCCGCCACCTTCGCCCCGCAACGGGGTCTGACGCTGCGCACCATGACCAGCTCCGCGCCAGCCCCCGTTGCACAACCCGCCCATCTGGGCAAAACTGAACACCGGAGTCTCGCTCAGGTTGGATAGAACTTGGGGGCAACGTCACGTTGAGCCCCCCCTCACCCCGAATTCTCCATCGCGATCCCCACATTGCTCACCAGCAGTGACTTCCCCGACATCTCGTCCCCCGCCAGTTGCAGGGCGAACCGCTCGGCATCCCTGCGCCGCACTTCGGCAATCGTGTCCGTGACCACATTATCCCCTGACCCCAGCCGCCGCAGCACATCCGCCCCCATCTGGATGGCGGATTCATAGGTTTCGCGGATCGGGTCGACCGCTCCGGCCCTGATCAGGGCGATGGCGTGGCGGCGGTCGTAGGCGCGGGCGAAGACGGGGACCATGGGGCAGATGTCGTGCAGAAGATGCGCGATGCGGGTGGCCGCACCCTGGTTGTCGACGGCGATGACGACGGCGCGGGCGTGCATGGCCCCGGCGGCGCGCAGGGTATCGAGGCGGGTGCCGTCGCCGAAATAGACCTTGAAGCCGAAAGTGCGGGCAGTGCGGATCATTTCGGGGTCGCTGTCGATGATCGAGACGCGGTGGCCGGTGGATAGCAGCGGCTGGCTGACCACCTGGCCAAAGCGGCCGAAGCCGATCAGCAGGACCGCGTCGCCGTCATCCTCGGGGGCCTCCATACCGTCCATTGACACCGCGGTTTTCGGCATCAGGCGGTCGTGGAGGGCGAGATAAAGGGGGGTCATCACCATCGACAGGATGATGATCGCGGTCAGGATGGCGTTTTCCTCCACGTTGGTCAGGCCGACGGAGAGAGCGGCGGAATAGAGGACAAAGGCGAACTCGCCGCCCTGGGCCATCAGCACCAGACGCTCCACCGCCTCGCGGTGGCTGGATTTGAAAAGGCGCGCCAGGGTGTAGATGGCGAGCATCTTCAAGGCAGTCAGGGCGACGACGGAGATGAGAATGAGCCGCCAGTTGTCCCAGACCACGGCAAGGTCGAGCGCCATGCCGACGGCAAGGAAGAAAAGCCCGAGGAGAAGGCCGCGGAACGGCTCCACATCGGTTTCAAGCTGGTGGCGATAGGAGGATTCGCTGAGGAGAACGCCGGCGAGAAAGGCCCCCATCGCGGCAGAAAGGCCGCCCAACTGCATCCAGAGGGCTGCCCCGAGGACGATGAGCAGGGCGGCGGCAGTCATCACCTCGCGGGCGCGGGAGGCGGCGAGGAGCGAAAAGACCGGGTTGATGAGGTAGCGGCCGGCAAGGACGAGGGCGGCGATGGCGCCGAGTCCGATCGCGATGCCGAGGGCGCGGTCGGCGAGGGTGACGGTTTCCGCACCGGGGGCGAGAAAGGCGACGAGCGCCAGGAGCGGGACGATGGCGAGGTCCTCGAGAAGGAGGATGGAGACGATGCGCTGACCCTTGGGCGCGGTCAGGTCGCCACGCTCTTCCAGCGTCTGCATCACGATGGCGGTGGAGGTCAGGACGAACCCGGTGCCCGCAACAAGGGACGGCACAAAGGGATAGCCGAGGGCGAGGCCGACGAGGGAGAGAAGCGCCATGCAGACAAGAACCTGCGCAAGGCCAAGGCCGAAGATGTCGCGCCGCATCGACCAGAGTTTCGACGGCTGCATCTCCAGCCCGATGATGAAGAGGAACATGACGACGCCCAGTTCGGCCGCGCTCAGGATAGACATCGGGTCGGAGAAAAGGCCAAGGCCGTAGGGTCCGATGGCAAGGCCCGCGGCAAGGTAGCCGAGGATGGAGCCGAGCCCGAGCCGTTTGAAAAGGGGGACGGCAACCACCGCAGCCCCCAGCAAGGTGACGATGGCGCCAAGGTCGACGCCGGCGGATTCCACAGCCATGGACGGCCCCCTTTGCGCGTTGCCCTTGCCAGATTGGCCGCGCCCAGCCGGGATGGCAAGGTGCCGAGGACACGGCTCTGCCCTTTCCTTCCGTCAGGCATCCCCCTATACCCCGGCCCGAACCGACCGGAGCCCGCGCGATGCAGACCAGTGCCAACCTGAACCTTATGATGAAGACCGCGCGCAAGGCCGCGCGCAGCCTCGTCAAGGATTTCCGCGAGGTGGAAAACCTGCAGGTGTCGACCAAGGGACCGGGCGATTTCGTGTCCAAGGCCGACCGCGAGGCAGAGCGGATCATCAAGACCGACCTGATGGAGGCGCGGCCGACCTATGGCTGGGTGGGCGAGGAGACCGGGGCGACGGCGGGCGAGGACCCGACGCGGCGCTGGATCGTGGACCCCCTGGACGGCACCACGAACTTTCTGCACGGGATGCCGCATTGGGCGATCTCCATCGCGCTGGAGCACAAGGGCGAGATCGTGTCGGGCGTGGTCTACGACCCGGCCAAGGACGAGATGTTCTGGGCGGAAAAGGGGGCCGGCTGCTGGCTGAACGACAGCAAGCGGATGCGCGTGTCGGGGCGCAAGGTGATGTCGGAGGCGGTCTTTGCCACGGGCGTGCCGTTCGGGGCCAAGGCGACGCTGCCCTTGATGATGCAGGACCTGTCACGGCTGATGCCGGTCTGTGCGGGCCTCAGGCGCTGGGGGTCGGCGGCACTGGACCTGGCTTACGTTGCGGCGGGACGGTTCGACGGGTACTGGGAGCGCGAGCTGCAGGCCTGGGACATTGCGGCGGGCATCCTCTTGGTGCGCGAGGCGGGCGGTATCGTGGGCGGCGTCGGCCCGGGCGATCCCTTGGTCACGGGCCACGTGATCGCGTCGAACGACCATCTGGCAGAACCCTTCCGCAAGACCATCACGGGGGCCTGAAGCGCCCGGAGTCTGTCCGACGCAGTCAGAAGCGTCGGCCATCCTCTCGCTTTTCTGTCGGTCACCTAGACTCACATCCCACTTTACGATCTTGTTTTCTTGGTGATTTTCGTACCCGGTCGAGTTGCCCTCACCACCCCGCCCCCGCATGGTTGCGCACCACTGCCAGCCGCCCGATGATCGCCACGGGGATCGCGTCCGGCGCGTTGCGTCGCAGTTTGCCCGGTGCCGCCGCGCGCTCCGCCCCCCGCACAGTGAAGGCGAAACCCACCCTGCAAACCCCAAACCTTAACAAAACCCCCTAAAGCCATCACTACAACCCATTGACTTTCAGAAACAAAACTTCCGTCCCGACTGGGACACCCTACCCCACGACCCCCCTCGCACCCCCCGTCTGTCCCCGATCCCGCAACACATGATCCAGCAAAACACACGCCATCATCGCCTCGCCGACCGGCACCGCCCTGATCCCCACGCAGGGATCGTGCCGTCCCTTGGTGATCAGGTCCACCTCTCCTCCCGCCGCCGTCACGGTCTGGCGCGGCGTCAGGATCGACGAGGTCGGCTTGACCGCGAAACGGCAGACCAAAGGCTGCCCGGTCGAGATGCCCCCCAGGATCCCCCCGGCATGGTTGGACAGGTATTCGGGGCCTTGCGGCCCCATGCGGATTTCATCTGCGTTCTCCACCCCGGTCAGCGCCGCCACCGCCATTCCGTCGCCGATCTCCACCGCCTTGACCGCGTTGATCGACATCATCCCGGCGGCAAGGTCCGCGTCCAGTTTCCCGTACAGCGGCGCCCCCAGACCTGCAGGTACCCCCGTCGCCACAACCTCGATCACCGCGCCGACGGAGTTATGCGCAAGCCGCACCCCCTCCAGATACGCCGCCCATTCCGCCGCCGCGACCGGGTCGGGACACCAGAAAGGATTGTCGCGGATCACACCCGGATCGAGCCGCGCGCGGTCAATCCCATGCGTCCCCATCTGCACCATATACCCCGTGATCCGCAGACCTGGCAGCATCGACGCCAGCACCGCCCGCGCCACACCCCCCGCCGCGACCCGCGCCGCCGTCTCTCGCGCGCTTGAACGCCCGCCGCCGCGAAAATCCCGCACCCCGTATTTCTGGTGATAGGTGATATCCGCATGCCCCGGCCGGAACGCCTGCGCGATGTCGGAATAGTCCTTGGACCGCTGGTCGGTATTGTCGATCATCAGCTGGATCGGGGTGCCGGTCGTCAGGCCCTGAAACACGCCCGACAGAATGCGGACCTGGTCCGCCTCCTGCCGCTGGGTGGTGTATTTCGACTGTCCGGGCCTGCGCGCATCCAGCCAAGGCTGCAGATCGCCCTCGGACAGCGCCACGCCGGGCGGACAGCCATCCACGGTGCAGCCGATGGCAGGCCCATGGCTTTCGCCCCAGGTGGTGACGCGGAAGAGGTGGCCAAAGGTGTTCATGCTCATGCCGGTGCACTCCGATTGCCTGCCGGGCATACAAGTGCCCCGGCCCTTGCCACAAGTGCCGCGAGCCTCCAAAGCGGCGAAAAATCCACAGAGTCGGGTCGTAGGCTCCCGGCGACGTGAATTTTCTGCGGCACCGGGGGTTGAAACACCCCGGCGCCGACCCATGTCACTGGGGCGGGCCGGGCCCCTCTGACGGCATTCGCTGTGATGTCGGACCGCATCGAGAACTCGCGCTCGATGTCATGCCCGGCACTCTGCCCCTGACAAGGCTGACCTCTCGACGCCAATATATGAGGCCAGAGGGATGGAATTCCTGTTTTTACTCTTTTTGGGCAAACCACTGTGGATGTGGCTTGCCTTTTTGACAGTCGTGGTCACGCTCATGGTGTTCGACCTCGGCGTGCTGAACAAGGACGATCATGAAATTGGCGTTGCCGAAAGCCTGAAACTTTCGGCCTTCTACATCATGATCGCGATTGCCTATGGCGGTTACATCTGGTGGGCCTGGTCGAACGGTACCCTCGTCACCTCCGACGGGACCAATCCCGTTGCCGCGTATTTTCAGGGCTACCTGATCGAGAAGGTCCTTTCGATCGACAACGTCTTTGTCATCTCGCTGATTTTCACCTTTTTCGCCATCCCGCGCAAATACCAGTACCGGGCGCTTGTCTGGGGCATCATCGGCGTCATCGTTCTGCGCGGCATCATGATCGCAATCGGTGCCGAACTGATCGCGAACTACAACTGGATGACGCTGGTCTTTGCGGCGTTCCTGATCTTTACCGGGATCAGAATGCTGATGACCACGGAAAACGAGACCGACGTTTCGAAGAATCCGATGGTCGGACTGGTGTCACGGTTCATGAACGTGACCAAAGAACTGCATGGTCAAAAGTTCTTTGTGCGCCTGCCGCATCCGGATACGAACAAGAAGGCGCTTTTTGCCACACCGCTGTTCGTGGCGCTGATCGTGATCAACTTTGCAGATGTGATCTTTGCAGTCGATTCGGTGCCTGCGATCTTCCTCATCACCACCGACACCTTCATCGTCTACACCGCCAACATCATGGCGATCCTTGGCCTGCGCGCGCTTTACTTTGCGCTTGCGGCACTGGTGCACCGTTTCCACTACCTGCACTATGCCCTGGCGATTGTGCTGGTGTTCATCGGGTTGAAGGGCTTTTACAGCTACTTCTTCGGCAAGTTCGACCCGTATCTGTCGCTGGGGATCACCTTCGGGATCATTGCGGCAGGCATCTTCTATTCGCTGTGGAAAACGCGGGGCAACGACGCGGCGTCCGTGGCGCACCGCGACTGAAACCGGCCTGCACCTGAACGGCACAAGACGCCCGGGCCGCCTTGGCCGGGCGTTCCTGTTTGATCTTGCGCGCATCGCGACCGCGACTATTGTGGGATGTACCTCGGGGTGCCCTGACCGGCTGAGATGCAGTGATGCGAACCCGTCGAACCTGAACCGGATCATACCGGCGGAGGGAAGGTGCATGGGTTCAATCCATCCCCGACCGTTCGTCGCACCATGGAGAGACCTATGAAAATACAGCTCCTTGTTGCGGGCCTTGTCACCATCGCGCCCCCTGCGCTGGCGGAGACACCCGTTCTTACAGTCCTGACCTATGACAGCTTTGTCTCGGAATGGGGTCCCGGCCCTGCGGTGGAAAAGGCGTTCGAGGCCACCTGCGGCTGCGATCTGCAATTCATCGGCGCAGGCGATGGTGCCGCCCTTCTGGCGCGGGTGCGGCTGGAAGGGGCGGCATCCGACGCGGATGTCGTCCTTGGCCTGGATACCAGCCTGACGGCCGCCGCCGCGGCGACCGGGCTTTTTGCCCCGCATGGGCTGGCGGCGGCGACCGACCTGCCGGTGGCCTTCGACGATCCGCTGTTCCTGCCCTTTGACTGGGGCTGGTTTGCATTCGTCTATGACAAGACACGACTGGCCAGCCCGCCGACCTCGTTCGAGGCGCTGGCGGCAAGCGATCTGAAGATCATCATTCAGGATCCCCGCGCCTCTACCCCCGGCCTTGGCCTGTTGCTTTGGGTCAAGGCGGCATACGGGGACCGTGCGGGCGAGGTCTGGGCGGCCCTTGCCGACAATATCGTGACCGTGACGCCCGGCTGGTCCGAGGCTTATGGGCTGTTTCTTGCGGGCGAGGCGGACATGGTGCTGAGCTATACGACATCGCCCGCCTATCACCTGATTGCCGAAGGCGACGCCACCAAGGCCGCAGCTCTGTTTGACGAAGGCAACTATCTGCAGGTCGAGGTGGCGGGAAAACTGGCGGCCACCGACCAGCCCGCGCTGGCGGATCAGTTTCTGGCCTTCATGCAGTCGGATGCATTCCAGTCGGTGATCCCGCAGACCAACTGGATGTATCCGGCGGTGACGCCGGCCGGCGGATTGCCCGACGGTTTCGACAGCTTTCGCCCGGCAAGGTCGCTGCTGATGGCACCGGCCGAGGCGATGGCCGTGCGGGATGAGGCATTGACCGAATGGCAGACAGCACTCGCCCGCTGAACCCGACCGCGCTGGCGCTGGCGGCCATGCTGCTGGCGCTCGTGGTGGCACCGCTGATCGCAGTTGCCGTGCGGGCGACGGGGTTTGTGCTGGCGCCTGCAGACTGGGCGGCGGTGCGGTTCACGGTCCTGCAGGCGGCGCTGTCTGCGGCTGCATCGACGCTTTTGGCCATTCCGGTCGCGCGCGCGCTGGCCCGGCAGCAGTTTCCGGGACGGAACGCGCTGATCACGCTGATGGGCGCGCCGTTCCTGCTGCCTGCCGTTGTGGCGGTGCTTGGGCTGCTGGCGATCTTTGGGCGGTCGGGGATCGTGAACGATCTTGGCCAGATCGCCGGACTGCCCCGGCTGTCCGTCTATGGCCTGCAGGGGGTCGTTCTGGCGCATGTGTTCCTGAACATGCCGCTGGCGGTGCGGATGATCCTGCAAGGCTGGCAGACGATCCCGGCGGAACGGTTCCGCCTGGCGGCATCGCTTGGATTTGGCCCGGCCGAACTGTGGCGGCATCTGGAGCGTCCGATGCTGCAAAGCGTGCTGCCGGGGGCGGCGCTGGTGATTTTCGTGGTCTGTCTGACCAGCTTTGCGGTCGTGCTGACGCTTGGCGGCGGGCCAAGGGCAACGACGGTCGAACTGGCAATCTATCAGGCGGTGCGGTTCGATTTTGATCTCGGTCGCGCGGCGCTGCTGGCGGGCGTCCAGTTCGTGATCTGCCTTGCGGCGGCCGGGATCGCCTTTGCTCTTGCGCGTGCGACAGGTTTCGGCGCAGGCCTTGACCGTATGCCCGTATTGCCCGGCCCGACAGGATGGCGTCGGGGCCTTCTTGATGCAGGTGCCATTGCGGCTGCGGCGCTGTTTCTGGTCTTGCCGCTGGGCGCGGTGATCGCGCGGGGTCTGCCCGGACTGGTGCAACTGCCCGTCGAAGTCGTCGGAGCTGCGGGACGGTCGATGCTTGTGGCGACGGTCTCTGCCGCGATCACGATGACGGCGGCGCTGGTGATGGTGGTCGCAGTGGCAACGCAGGCACGGGGTGCCGCAATGATCGACGCGGCCGCCCTGTTGCCGATGGCGGCATCCGGGCTGGTGCTGGGGACGGGGCTGTTCCTGATTGTGCAGCCCTTTGCGCCGCCGACCATGCTGGCGCTGCCGGTGACGATTCTGGTCAACGCAGCACTGGCGCTGCCGTTCGTCTATCGGCTGCTGCTGCCCGAAGCGCAGGCGCTGGTGGCCGACTATGGCCGCCTTGCCGACAGCCTTGGGCTGCGGGGCCTCGCACGGTGGCGCTGGCTGATCCTGCCACGGCTGGCCCGGCCCCTGGGATTTGGCGCCGGGATCGCGGCGGCTCTGTCGATGGGCGATCTTGGCGTCATCGCGCTGTTTGCGGGTGAGCGGTCGGCGACATTGCCCTTGCTGGTGCAGCAACTGATCGGTGCCTACCGGATCGAGGCCGCGGCGGGCGTGGCACTGGTGCTGGTCATGCTCAGCTTTGCGATGTTCTGGATTTGTGATCGGGGGGGGCGTCATGCTGCATCTTGACCGCGTCGTGCTGGCGCAGGACGACTTTCGCCTGACCGCCGACTGGGAGGTGGCACCGGGCGCGCGGGTTGCGATCATCGGGCCGTCAGGTGCCGGAAAGTCCACGCTCTTGTCCGCCATCGCGGGTTTTTTTGCACCCGTTTCCGGGACGGTCCTGTGGCAGGGTCGCGATCTTGGCGCGACGCCGCCGGGGGATCGTCCGGTCAGCATCCTGTTTCAGGACCAGAACCTGTTTCCGCATCTGACCGTCGCGCAGAACCTGGGACTGGGCCTGCGGCCCGACCTGAAGCTGGACCAGGACGGGCGTGACCGGGTGGAGGCGGCCCTTGCCAGAGTAGGGCTGGAGGGCCTCGGCGGACGCAAACCGGCGCAACTGTCCGGCGGCCAGGCCGGGCGCGCCGCACTGGCGCGGGCGCTGTTGCGGGCGCGGCCCCTGTTGCTGCTGGATGAACCCTTTGCCGCCCTAGGCCCGGCGCTGAAGCGCGACATGCTCACCCTTGTGGCCGATGTCGCCGACAGGACGCAGGCCACGCTGCTGATGGTCACGCACGATCCCCGCGACGCGCGCGAGTTTGCCGGCCAGACAGTGCTGGTGGCAAATGGCACGGCCGCGGCGCCTGTCGCGACGGAGTGGCTTTTTGCGAATCCGCCCGCCGCCCTGACCGACTATCTTGGCTGACCAATTTTCCGGAACCACGAAATGAAAAACCCCCGCCAGGTCGGCGGGGGTTTTGCAGGCATGGTCCCGCAGCCGTCAGGCGTTCTTCTTGCCCTTGACGCCGGACCAGATGCGCTTGTTCGTCAGATATAAAAGCGATGCCAGCACGATCAGGAACAGCACCGCCCTGAATCCGGCTTCCTTGCGCGCCAGCAGCTTTGGCTCGGCCGCCCACATCAGGAACGACGACACATCCAAGGACATCTGTTCGACGGTCGCGGGGGTGCCATCGGCATAGGTCACTATGTCATCCGACAGCGGCGGAGGCATGGCGATCCAGCTCCCCTCGATCGTCGACTTGCCTTCCGCGTCCTTGCAGCTATCCGGAATTGCCCCATTGATGAAGACCTTGTTGTAATAGCCGTCAGAAACAAAATCAGCGGCGCAGGCAGGTGGATCTTCGTATCCGACCAGAATGGCATGGATGTATTCGGCCCCACCCATGCCTTTGAACAACTGGTTGATGCCGGTGCCATAAGGTCCCGAGAACCCTGCCCGCGCCTTGGCCATCAGGCTGAGATCGGGTGCCTTGGCAAGAGTGTTGGCAGGAAAGTTGTCGGTGGGCAACAGCGGGCGGAATGCCCCCGCAGCCACGTCGTACAGCTGGCGGTTGTTGTCCTCGTCGTTGATCGGGAACGCTGTCGCATAGGCGCGTACCTGGTCGGCGGGCAGCATCGGCCCGCCTGGGTCCGACAAGGTGCGGATCGGCACGTATTTCATGCCGTGGCAGGCCGCACACACCTGGGTATAGACCTGAAGTCCCCGTTGCAACTGCAATTGGTCAAAGGTTCCGAAGGGGCCTTCGTGGGCGAAAGCCGTATCCTCGATCTTTACTTCTGCGCGGGCGGCAACGGCGCCAAAACCCGTCAGCGCCAATCCTGAAACGGCTGCAACTGCGATATTCCTGAACATTCCCAGTTCCCTTCTCACTCGGCCGGTTGCGCCGAGGCACTGCGCGTACCGTCGGGTTTGCCATAGTGCGCGTTGAAGTCGTCTTCGATGGTCGCGGGCTGCGGCAGCGGTTTCTCGATCACGCCAAGGAGCGGCAGGATGATCAGGAAATAGGCGAACCAGTAGGTCGAAGCGATCAGCGAAATCGTGGCATAAGGTTCCTCGGCCGGGCGCGCGCCGACCCACATCAGGACGACGAAGTCGATGACCAGCAGCGCAAACCACCATTTGAACATCGGACGATAGCGGCCCGACCGGACGGAGGATGTGTCAAGCCACGGTGCCAGTGCCATCACCGCGATCGCGCCAAACATCGCCATCACGCCAAAGAACTTGGCGTCGATGATCCCGAACGACAGCCAGTTCGCCGCGATCACCACCCAGACATCGCCGGTGAAGGCGCGCAGGATCGCGTAGAACGGCAGGAAATACCATTCCGGCACAATCTCGTTCGGTGTGACCAGCGGGTTCGCCTCGATGTAGTTTTCCGGTGCGCCGAGGTAATTTGGCATGAAGCCGACGACGGCGAAGAACACCGCCAGGATCACGACCAGCGCAAACAGGTCCTTGATCACGAAATAGGGCCAGAACGGCAGGGTGTCGCGCCCGGCCTCTTGCTTCGATCCGCGGCGCACCTCGACGCCGGTGGGGTTGTTGTTGCCAGTGGTATGGAACGCCCAGATATGGACGATGACCAGTCCCGCAATCACAAACGGCAGCAGGTAGTGGAGGCTGAAAAAACGGTTCAGGGTCGGATTGTCCACTGCCGGACCACCCAGAAGCCAGGTCTGGATCGGCTCGCCGATCCCGGGGATTGCCCCGAACAGGCCCGTGATCACCGTGGCCCCCCAGAACGACATCTGGCCCCAGGGCAGGACATATCCCATGAAGGCCGTCGCCATCATCAAAAGGTAGATCAGCATGCCGATGATCCAGGTGACTTCGCGCGGGGCCTTGTAGGAACCGTAGTAGAGGCCGCGAAAGATATGCAGGTAGACGGCAAAAAAGAACAGCGACGCGCCATTCGCATGCAAATAACGAAGCATGTAGCCGCCGTTGACGTTGCGCATGATGTGCTCGACGGAGGCAAAGGCCATGTTGACTTGCGGAGTATAGTGCATGGCCAGGACAACGCCGGTGACGATCTGCAGCGCCAGACAGAAGGTCAGCACGATCCCCCAGATCCACATCCAGTTCAGGTTCTTGGGTGTCGGGATCATCAGCGTGTCGTAGAGCAGCCCGACGATCGGCAGGCGGCGATGCAGCCAGCGCGCGCCGTCAGTCTTGGGCTCATAGTGGTCATGCGGAATTCCGGCCATGGTCCTGTTTCCTACCCGAGCTTGATCGTGGATGCGTTTTCAAAGACGGCCAGCGGTATCGGCAGGTTCCGCGGCGCGGGGCCCTTGCGAATGCGCCCGGCGCTGTCGTAATGCGAGCCGTGGCAGGGGCAGAACCAGCCGCCGAAGTCACCCGCTTCGTTGCCGATGGGCACGCAACCCAGATGCGTGCAGACGCCGATCATCAACAGCCATTCCCCGGCCTCGTCCATGGTCCGGTTGACGTCTGAAGCGTCGGTGTTGGGCTTGTTTAGATTTTCGGCGGACTGGTCGGGCAGGTCTGCAACGGCTGTGGCGCGGGCAGACTCGATCTCTTTTGTCGAACGGCGGCGAATGAACACGGGTTTGCCCATGTATTTTACCGTCAACTGCGTCCCAACCGCGACCGCAGAGACATCGACATAGATCGACGCCATTGCCTCCACATCGGCCGACGGGTTCATCTGGTTGATCAGCGGCCAGACAGCGGCACCTGTGGCGACAACCCCGGCACCGGCAGTTGCATAATACAGGAAATCGCGGCGCGAGCCTGCGGGTTCGTCGGCATGGGACATGACATGTTCTCCCTTTGGGGCGCGCTTGGCCTTGCCCCCTGTTCTTGACAGACATCGGCGTGCCGATGTCCTGCATGCGCGGGGTTTTAGACAAGCCGGGTCTGGTCGTCCAGCGGACAAACAGGCGCAGGCGATGATTTTGGCGCGCCGTTACACAGTTGGCCGGGTCGCAAGCATGGACGGGCGCTGCGAAAAGACCGCCTCCCATGCGGCAAGATGCAGACGGTCCCGGCGCCAGTTGCGGGCATCAAGACGGAAATCAAGGTAGCCCAGCGCGCAACCCATCGCGATATGTGCCGCATCGACAGGCCCCGCCAGATGCGGGATCCAGCGCGCCTCGACCGCGTCAAGGCTGCGGTCGACCTTGGCCCATTGCGCCTCCACCCACGGCGCATGGCGCTTGTCCTCGGGGCGGATGCGCTCTTCGTAGACCATCAGCAGAGCCGCATCGAGTATACCGTCCGCCGTCGCCTCCAGCGTCAGGGTGTCCCAAAGGCGCGGTGCTGACGGGTAGAACCCGCCACCCGACCGCGTGTCGAGATAGCGGCAGATGACGCGGCTGTCATAAAGCGTCGGCCCGTCGGGGCGATCAAGGGCGGGCACCTTGCCCAAGGGGTTGCGGTCGACCGGCAGCGTGCCCGGGTCAATTGGCGTTCCGGTCGCAAGGACATGCTCCACCCCGTCGATCCCCGCCTCGTGGATCAACACCGTCACCTTGCGCACATAGGGCGAGGTCGGCGAGAAATAGAGCTTCATTCACCGGCCCTGCGGATGCGCAGGCGCGCGATCAGGCCCGCATCGACCTCGTAGGTCTTGCCGCGGAACCGGATGATCCGGCGCAGGCGCATGGTGGTGTTGGTCTGGCGGTTCGGGGCCAGGTCCAGAGGGCGGTGCAGCGCAACGCCTTCGCCAAGGTCATCCAGCGCGTCCTCGGCGCGGATGTCGGTCCGTCCGGGATGGGCCCGCGCCGTGACCAGACGCCTGATCGCGTAGCCTGCGGCCGCAACAACGCCAAGGCGAAGCACAAGGGGAACCAGCGGGGCAAGGGGCAGGGGCATGGCGCGGCCTTTGGTCGGTTTTCAGCCGCGACGATAAGGCCGCGGACCTTGCCTGTCCATGTTGTCTGCCGTCACACCGGCGCAAAGGCTTAAGAACGACATGGCCAGCGTCAAGATCACGCGATCATCCTTGCGATGGTCCAGCTTGTTGTGGCGCGACACGATCTTTTTCCACAGTCAGAACTCTGCAGCAGAGAAGTCTGTTGCCGCAGGCGCGATGATTGTTCCGGCAGGTCAGTCGGCGGTCCTTGACCGCATCAGCGCGGCGACCTCTCGCGATCCGGCCTCCGGCCGTTCCGCAAGCCGCGCGGCCGCGCTCGCCCGCGCGGCGTCCGTCTTGTTCTGACCCAGCTTCCACGTTCCATCGACCGACGTGATCGTCAGGCGGAACGGCAGGATCATCCGCATCATCCTTGGCATCACCCCTTGGGACATCTTGTCCGAGTGCCAGGGTTTTTTCGGCAGAAGACGCGTCTCATGCACGGCCGACAATGCGTCGACATGGTCCTTCATCACGTCAAGCCCCAGCGCCGACAGCGTTCCGCGCAAATGGACCGCGACATAGTTCCAGGTCGGCACCTGATCTTCGATCCCATACCAGTCGGGCGAAACATAGGCGTCCGGTCCGGACACCGCCAGCAATGCCGGTCCGGGCAGGGCTGACCGCGCAATGGGATTGGACCGGGTCAGGTGCAGATCGGCATGCGTGCCATCGTCAGCAAGGACAAAGGGGATATGGGACGCCAGCGGCCCCTCCGGACCGTTCAGCATCAGGATGCCGAATCCGCGCTGGCGGACGAAGGCAAGGTTGTCGGCGGCGTCGGTCACGCGAAAGGCCGGATTGGTGTGCATGACGCTCCCCCCTGAAGACGAAAAGACCGCCCGAGGTTTCCCAAGGACGGCCCCATCAATCGCTTGCCGAAAGCCTGTCAGCCCTGGCGGGCCTTGTAGCGTTTCTGCGTCTTGTTGATCACATAGACGCGGCCCTTGCGGCGCACGACCTGGCAATCGCGATGACGCGTCTTCAGCGAGCGGAGCGAGTTCGCAACCTTCATCGACTTTCTCCTACTTGCGGCGCGTCCGCGCCTTGCGAAAACTGTCTGCCCCCGTTGCCGGAGACGGTGAATGGTGGGCGGTACTGGGATCGAACCAGTGGCCACTACGATGTCAACGTAGTGCTCTACCGCTGAGCTAACCGCCCGTGCCACGTTCCCGCCTGACGCCCAAAACAAAATGGACGCGGGCGGAACCGCGTCAACTGGGGGGTCTATACGCAAGGTCGCATGGCCTTTCAAGGGGTGTTGGATTGAAATGAAAGGGCGCTATAGTCAGATGAACAAGGACAAGATGATGCCGCCCCACGCCTTTCAACTGACACGGCCCGCGCAGACGACGACGCCGGTGATCTTTTCCTCGCCCCATAGCGGGCGGGACTATCATCCGCAATTCCTGCGCCAGTCGGTGCTGGACATGCGGGCGATCCGGTCGTCCGAAGATGCCTTTGTCGACCAGCTTTTCGCGGCCGCCCCGGACCATGGCGCCCCCCTTCTGGCCGCGCGGGCGCCGCGCGCGTTCATCGACCTGAACCGTGCGCCGGACGAACTTGACCCGTCGGTGGTCGAAGGAATTGCACGCGCGCCGCACAATCCGCGCATTTCCTCCGGGCTTGGCGTCATTCCGCGGGTCGTGGCGGCCGGCCAATCCATCTATCGTGGCAAGATGGCCCTGTCCGAGGCGGAATTGCGCATCCGCCACTATTGGCACCCCTATCACGACATGCTGCGCCAGTTGCTGGACGAGGCACAGGCCCGCTTCGGCGAGGCTGTGCTGATCGATTGCCATTCCATGCCGCACGAGGCGATCGAGGCACATGGCCGCGCCGGGCGTCCCCTGCCCGAGGTGGTGCTGGGCGACAGGTTCGGTGCCGCTGCAAGCGCCGACGTGATGGACCTTGTCGAGGCGGCCTTTGGCCGGGCGGGCCTGCGGGTGGTGCGCAATGCGCCCTTTGCCGGGGCCTATATCGCGCAGACCTATGGCCGCCCGTCGCGCAGCCAGCATGTCGTGCAGGTCGAGATCGACCGCGCGCTTTACATGGACGAGTCGACCGTCGCACCCCGCGCCGATTTCCACCAGTTCAACGATGTCATGGCCGATGTGGTGGCCGAGATAGCGAGTTTTGGCGCATCGCGCCTGCCCCTGGCGGCGGAATAGCGGCGTCAGCGCAGCGCGCGCCCCTTGATGATGGCATCATGGCCGAACCGGGCGCGGATCGCATCGGTGGCGCGTTCCGCCGCTGCGCGCTTGACGCTTTGCGGGTCCAGAAGGTCGCCGTTCAGGTCGGCCTGATCCTCAGGCACAAGGTCGGAAATGCCGACCCCGATCAGCCGGAACGGGCCTTTCGACGCCGCTGGCCTGAACATGTCCGCCACCGCGCGATAGATGCGGTCGGTCAGTTGTGTCGGATCGCCAAGGGAGTGGCGGCGGCTGACCAGTTGGAAATCGCTGCGTTTCAGTTTCAGCATCACGGTGCGCCCCGCCAGCCCCTTGGCCTTGGCGCGGTCGGCGACCTGTTCGGCCAATCGCCAGAGATGGCCGTCAAGGATGTCCGCATTGGCGGTGTCCTCGTTGAAGGTGGTTTCCTTGGAGATCGACTTCAGCCGTTCGTCCCGGTTGACCCGCCGCGTATCCTCGCCCCGCGCAAGGGTGAAAAGCCTGTCCCCCATGCTGCCGAACCGCGCGCCAAGATCGCGCCGGTCCCAGCGCAACAGGTCCGCGATGGTGCGGATGCCGGCGGCATCCAGTGCGGATTGCGTCGCCGCCCCCACCCCCCAGATGATCCGCACGGGTCTGGGGCGCAGAAACTCCGCCGTCTCGGCACGCCCGATAACCGAAAATCCGCGCGGCTTGTCGAGGTCGGAGGCGATCTTGGCCAGGAACTTGTTGTGCGACAGCCCGACCGATCCGGTCAGGCCAAGTTCGTCCTCCATCCGTTTCAGCAGGCGAACGAGCATCACCACCGGAGGGGCACCGTGCAGCCGCGCGGTCCCCGTGAGGTCGAGGAAGGCCTCGTCCAGGGACAGGGGTTCGATGGCGGGGGTCAGGTCCTCCATCATTGCGCGGATTTTGCGGGATGCCTCGACATAGGCGGCAAAGCGGGGTTTGACGACCACCGCCTGCGGGCACAGCTTCAGCGCCTGGAACATCGGCATGGCCGACCGCACACCCGAAATGCGCGCGATGTAGCAGCAGGTTGAGACAACGCCCCGCGTGCCGCCGCCGACGATGACCGGCTTGTCGGCAAGGTCGGGATTGTCGCGTTTCTCCACCGAAGCATAGAAGGCGTCGCAGTCCATATGGGCGATGGACAGGTCGTGGAGTTCGGGGTGCGACAGAACGCGCGGCGACCGGCAGGCCGGACAGCGGGTGCCGGTGTCAAACTGGGTCAGGCAATCGCGGCACAGGGCGGGCATGATGTGGGGAGTCTAGCGCGCCGGGCACAAAATGAGAACGGGGATCGCCGGTCGCCGAAAACCGGGGCTTTGCCCCGGACCTCAGGATATTTGACCAAAGGAGAACGACTAGCGGCTGAGCCCCCCCGCCAGATCCGGCACGTCCAGCGCGGAGAACCCGTAGTGCCGCAGCCAGCGCAGGTCCGCCTCGAAGAAGGCGCGCAGGTCGGGGATGCCGTATTTCAGCATGGCGATGCGGTCGATGCCCATGCCGAACGCGAATCCCTGCCACTGCGCCGGATCGACCCCCGCCGCCGCCAGAACCTTGGGATGCACCATGCCGGAGCCGAGGATTTCCATCCACTTGTCGCCCTCGCCGATGCGCAACTGGCCGCCGACATTGGAATAGCGGATGTCGACCTCGGCCGAGGGTTCGGTAAAGGGGAAATGTGACGCACGGAACCGCAGTTCAACGGTTTTCACCTCGAAGAACGCGCGGCAGAACTCCTCGAGGCACCATTTGAGGTTGGCCATGGAAATGTCGCGGTCGATCGCCAGCCCCTCGACCTGATGGAACATCGGCGTGTGGGTCTGATCCATGTCCATGCGGTAGACGCGGCCGGGCGCGATCACGCGGATGGGCGCGCCCCGTTCCATCAGCGCGCGGATCTGGACCGGGCTGGTATGGGTGCGCAGCACATGCGGCGGGCGGTTGTCACCGGGCGCACGGTGCATGAAGAACGTGTCATGCTCCTGCCGCGCGGGATGTTCGGGCGGGATGTTCAGGGCGTCGAAATTGTACCAGTCGGATTCGACCTGCGGCCCTTCGGCGACGGCAAACCCCATGTCGGCGAAGATGGCGGTCAGTTCTTCCATCACCTGACTGACGGGATGGATCGTGCCGCGCGGGCGGGGCCGGGCGGGCAGCGTGACGTCCAGCCATTCCGACGCCAGGCGTTCGTCCAGTGCCGCATCGCCCAGCGCGGTCTTCTTGGCGCGCAGGGCGGCGTCGATCTCGTCCTTGAGGGCGTTCAGCGCGGCCCCGGCGGCCTGGCGATGGCTTGGGTCCATCTGGCCAAGATCGCGCATCTTCAGGCTGATCTCGCCCTTTTTGCCCAGTGCGCCAAGGCGGACTTCTTCAATCGCCGTCTCGTCTTTGGCCGCAGCGATGGCGGCAAGATACCTGGCTTTCAGTGCGTCCAGCCCGTCCATCGGTGCCTCCGTTGCATGCGAAACGGTGCTAGCGACGGGCGGGCCTATTTGCAAGGGGCGCAGGGCTACTGTGGCAAGGCCTCCGGGGCGTAGTGCGCGGCGTACTCGGCGCTGGGCGGAATCGGGCGAATGATGTCGATCAGCACGCCATCCGGGGCCAATGCGATGAAATGGCGCTGCCCGAAATCTTCGTCGCGCAAGGGCGTCATGATGTTCAGGCCGGCCTCGACCAGACGGGCATGATGGGCGTCCGGATCGTCAACCTCAAAGTTCAGGATCACACCACCGGTCTTGCCGCGCGCAACCTTCGGGACGGTCGGATGCTGATGGTCAAGGATTGCAAGGTTGGTCGCTGCATCTTCTGTCGATTGCAGATGGACATACCACCCGGTCGCAAACAGCGGCTGAAACGAAAAGTGGGCGCAATAGAAACGTGCGGCATTGGCGACATCGCCGCTGAGCAGAACCGGGTAATGGCTGGTAGAGCGCATGACGGTTTCCTTTCGTGTCCTGGTTCAATACACTGTGCATGTAAATAACATACAGGATGTATGTATGCAAGAGGCTGCACGCCGCACCCAGAAAGAACGCAGTGAAGCCATGCGTGCGACGCTGATCTCGGCAGGGCGTATGCTGTTCGTCCGTAACGGATTTGCGGCAACGGGCACGCCGGAGATCGTGGCGGCGGCGGGAGTCACGCGCGGCGCGCTCTACCATCACTTTGCCGACAAGGAGGCCTTGTTCGAGGCTGTCATCCGTGCAGAAGCCGAAACCGTGGCGCTTGCGGTCCGCAGGGTGAACTACGCCGCCTTGTCTCCTGTCGATGCCCTGATCCGGGGTGGTGAAGCCTTTCTCGAGGCGATGCAGGTCAAGGGACGAACGAGATTGTTGCTGATCGAAGCAGCGGCAGTCATCGGCCCGGCAAGGCTGGCCGAGATCGACGCCGAGACAGGTTCCCGGACCGTGGCCGAAGGTCTGGCTTTTGCAGGATGCCAGGATGAGCCGATGGCGCACCTGATCTCGGCGGCCTATGATCGCGCGGCACTTGCAATCGATCAGGGAGCCGACCCGGGACCATGGCGGGCAGCTCTTGAAAGGCTGCTGCGTGGTCTGGTCAATGCAAAAGACTGATCGTCGCATCCCAAAGGCTCGATTGACCGACCGCAGGCGGCCTGACGACGTCGCGCGCAAGGCCCGGTGGCAAGTCAGTCCCGAAGCATGGGCGGCGCGTGTCGCAAACGCCCTTCGATCAAGGGCATCCAAAGCACCCTGATCGGCCCAGACCTGCGCATGGCCATCCTGGTCCGACAAAAATGGAAATTCCTCGAATCACACATTTGCGTTACCGGTAAGGTCGCTGCGACGGCCAACGGACGGGAGGGTATTTCACAAACCTCAAAGATTGGAGGAACGGTTTTGACGGTAAGTTTCATGACACGTGCCATGTCGGTTCTGGCCACCTTTGCATTTTTTTGCGACCGGCGCATCCGCCACCACAATCAACTTTGACGGGGTCGTCTCTTCGACACCGGCCGCACCACCCGCAGGGTCGGTTTTTCCGGCGGTTGGCACCACGGGATCGGTGTCGCTGGACATCGACGACAGCGATCCTTCGGTCCTTTTGTACGACATCACGCGGCCGTTTCCCTATTTTCTGCAGACGATCAGGGCCAGCGTCAGCGTTCCCGCGTATCTGTCGGGGTCGATGTTCAGCAACGGCGACTACTGGGACTATGGTGCCATGGCATTGCGGTTCGGGGCTTATGGCCCGGCCGTCCTGGACACACCCGGCCCGACGGGCTTTTTTGCGACGGGGTATCACAGCTTTCGGCTGCACTACGGCGCGGGGGTTGTGCAGCCGCTGACGGTGGGCGAACTGGTGCTGGCGCTGACCGATCCCGGCACGTCAGGCTATTTCAGTCACGAGATGGATCGACAGGGCGGCGGTTTTTTCGTCACCCGGGTTGATTTTTCCAGCAGCATGTCGGCGGTCCCCCTGCCGGGAAGTCTGCCATTGATGCTGACGGCGCTGCTGGCGGGGGTCGCGGCGCTGATGCGCCGGTCGCGCGCGATGGTCGGCTGACGTCGGCTGACCTCGGTCGGCAAACAAAAACCCCGCGACGGCAGGACCGGCGCGGGGTTTCGGATGGTGGTCGCGTTGCAATCAGGCCAATGCGGCCTTTGCCTGCGCCGCAATGGCGTTGAACGCCTCGGGTTCATGCACCGCCAGATCGGCAAGCACCTTGCGGTCAACCTCGATCCCGGCCTTGCTGAGGCCGTTGATCAGGCGCGAATAGGTGAACTCGGCATCGAACAGGCGCACGGCGGCGTTGATCCGCTGGATCCACAGCGCGCGGAAGTTGCGCTTGCGGGTCTTGCGGTCGCGGGTCGCGTACTGGTTGGCCTTGTCGACCGCCTGGGTGGCGGTGCGGAAGTTCGTGGACCGGGCGGCATAATAGCCCTTGGCGGCCTTGATCACCTTGCGGTGGCGGGCATGTGTTACGACACCGGATTTGACACGGGACATCGGGTGCTCTCCTTACCGGTCGTAGGGCATGTACTTCTTGACGATCTTGGTGTCCGAGGCGGACAGCAGCATCGTGCCGGAAGCATCGCGAATGAATTTCGTCGTGCGCTTGATCATGCCGTGCCGCTTGCCGGCGACGCCGGCCTTGGCCCGACCGGAGGCCGTGAAGCTGAACCGCTTCTTCGCCGCCGATTTAGTCTTCATCTTGGGCATTTCCATCTCCGTGGTTTCAGGCACGACTCGGCATGCCACTTTGGCCGGCCGTGCGGGTAAGAAGGCGTCCTAATAGGCGGCGTCATGCAAAGGCGCAAGGGGCAAGATCGGTGCCCGTGGCCAGAGTCTGTCCAACCCAGTCAGAAGCGTCGGCCATCCTCTCGCTTCTCTATTGGTGGCCTAGCGGCGGGGTACGCGGGGCACGGAGGATTTCCCCAGCCTGTACTCCGCCTCGGGGTTGGGAGGGTGGCCGCCGGTTTTCTGCCAGAACGCCTGCGCGCCCCGTCGCAGCCAGACCGGCACCGTCAACACCAGCCCCGTGACGAACCCGCCGACATGCGCCCAATAGGCGACGCCGCCCGCATCCGAAGGCGTCGAGACGCCCGAGAATATCTGCAGCCCGAGCCAGAGGCCCAGCACGATCCAGGCCGGGATCGGAAAGATGCGGAAGATGATGATGAAAATGAAAAGGACGTCGACCCTGGCCTTTGGGAACAGCAGCAGATAGCCGCCCAGGACCCCTGCAATCGCACCCGACGCGCCGACCATCGGGATGCCCGATTGCAGGTCGAGGACGGACTGTGCTGCGGCGGCCCCGATACCCGAGGCGAGGTAGAAGAGCAGGAAACCGACATGGCCCAGCGCGTCCTCGAGATTGTCGCCGAAAATCCACAGGAACAGCATGTTTCCCGCCAGATGCATCCAGCCGCCATGCAGGAACATAGACGTCAGGATCGTCTCATACCCAAAGCCCGCCATGACCCGCGCCGGGATCAGGCCCCAGTCGAAGATGAACTGGTTGATGCCGTTTTCGGTATTGGTCGGGAAATAGGACAGGAACACCAGGATGTTGATCGCGATCAACAGGATGGTGACAATCGGCAGCCGCCCCGAGGGGTTATGATCGCGGATCGGGAACATCGCGGGACAGAGTTGCCGATGCGGTGGGGGTGGTCAAGTTGCCTTTCAGGTCAGGATTGGCCGACCTCTGCCAGAAGCTGCGCATTCCCGCCCGACGCTGTCGTGTCGATGCAGATGTGGCGGTGGATCAGGGCGTGGGCCGCATCGGGCATGTCGCAGATGAGGGGCAGGATGGGGCCTTTGCGCGCGGCGAGGGCCTGGGCGCGGGTGCGGGCGCTGGCTTCGTCGCCCCACCAGAGGGCGGCGGAGAAGCCTTCGAGGCGGGTCAGGGCGAGGGGGGGGAGGCCTGCGGCCTCGATGGCTTGGCCGCTCAGGGCGCGGATGGCTTCGGCCTGGGCGCGGGCGGCGTCCTTGCCGGGGCCGAGGCAGAGGACGGCTGGCCGGGCGCTGGCGGTCAGGCGGTTGGATTCTCCGGTGGGGCCGGGCAGGACCTGGGCGGCGATTTCGGTGGTGGGCTGCGAGGGTTTGAGGGCGCGGGCGATGTCGGCCTCGGGAAGGTCGGGGTCGCTGGCCTCGGATTGCGGGGCAGCGCTGGTGACGAACCGGCGCAGGTAGTCCGGGCCGCCTGCCTTTGGCCCGGTGCCGGAGAGCCCCTCGCCGCCGAAGGGCTGGCTGCCCACGACGGCGCCGATCTGGTTGCGGTTGACATAGATGTTGCCGACATGAAGGGCGTCGACCACCGCCTGCACCCGGTCGTCGATCCGGGTGTGCAGGCCGAAGGTCAGGCCGTAGCCGGTCGCGTTGACGGCATTGACCACCTTCATTTCCTCGCCCGCCTTGAAAGTCGCGATGTGGAGGACGGGGCCGAAGATCTCGCGCGGCATGTCGGCGATGCCTTTGACGCGGATGACGGTCGGGGCGATGAATGTGCCGGTGGTGGGGGCGGTCATTTCCTTCATCACGCGGCCCTGGTGCCGGGCGACGGCGATGTAGTCGCGGATGCCGGATTGCGCCATTTCGTCGATGACGGGGCCGACGTCGGTCGCAAGGCTCCACGGGTCGCCGAGGGCGAGTTCGTCCATGGCGCCGTAGAGCATCTCGGTGACGGCGGCGGCAATGTCTTCCTGCACGTAAAGGCAGCGGAGGGCGGAGCAGCGCTGGCCTGCGGATTGAAAGCTGGAGGCGAGAATGTCGCGCACGGCCTGTTCGGGGAGAGCAGTCGAGTCCACCAGCATGGCGTTGAGGCCGCCGGTTTCGGCGATGAGGGGGGCCGTGGGGTCGAGGTGTTCGGCCATCGAGCGGCGGATACGCAGCGCGGTTTCGGTAGAGCCGGTGAAGGCGACACCCTTGATGCGGGGGTCCTTGGTCAGCATCGCGCCAACGGTGCCGTCGCCGGGAAGAAGTTGCAGGGCGGTGGCAGGGACGCCTGCCTTGAGGAGGAGGTCGGTGGCGAGCGTGGCGATCAGCGGGGTCTGCTCGGCGGGTTTGGCGATGACGGCATTGCCGGCGGCAAGTGCTGCGGCGATCTGGCCGGAGAAGATGGCGAGGGGGAAGTTCCAGGGGGAGATGCAGGCGAAGGTGCCGCGCGCGGGGTCGGTAAGGGATGCGATGCCATCGGCGTAGTAGCGCAGGAAATCCACCGCCTCGCGCAGTTCGCTGATGGCATCGGCAAGGGATTTGCCCGCCTCGCGGGACAGGAGCGCGAAGATCGGGCCGAAGTTGTCCTCATAGAGGTCGGCGGCGCGGCGGAGGACATCGCTGCGTGTGCTGGCGGGGGCGTCCCAGCGGGTGGCGGTGGAAAGGGCGGTTTCGGCGTCGTTGGTGGCGGCAGTGACGACATGGCCGACCAGCGCGCCAGTGGCGGGGTTGGCGAGCCCGAGGCGCTTGTCGCCGGTGACGGGGCCAGCCAGACGCGGGCCGCCCTCGAAGATGTGGGCGGCAAAGGGGGCGCGGGCGGCCTCAATGGCACTCAGGTCGGCGGCGTCGGTCAGATCCCAGCCCTTGGCGTTCCGGCGGGTGCCGAACAGGGCGGGACCGGCGGGGATGGCGGGGTTGGCGATGGCGGTGATGTCCTCCATCGCCGTCAGCGGACAGGCGGCGACCACGGCGGGCGGCACGTCGGCATCGACGATCTGGTTGACGAAGCTGGAGTTTGCCCCGTTCTCCAAGAGGCGACGCACGAGGTAGGCCAACAGATCGCGATGCGCGCCGACCGGCGCATAGATGCGGCAGCTTGTGCCGTGATCGTCATGCACGATGTCATGCAGGCGCTCGCCCATGCCGTGCAGGCGTTGGAATTCATAATGGCCCTTGTCGGCACCCATGTCGAGGATGGCAGCCACCGTATGGGCGTTGTGGGTGGCGAATTGCGGATAGATGCGGTCTGTCATTGCCAGCAGTTTCTTGGCGTTCGCGATGTAGCTGACATCGGTGGCCTGTTTGCGGGTGAAGACCGGGAAAGAGGTCAGGCCAAGGACCTGGGCACGTTTCACCTCGGCGTCCCAATAGGCGCCCTTGACGAGGCGGACCATGATCCTGCGGTCAAGTTTGACGGACAGCGCATAAAGCCAGTCGATGACGGCCCCTGCCCTGCGACCGTAAGCCTGCACGACGACGCCGAACCCGTCCCAGCCCTTGAGCGCCGGATCGGAGAGGACGGCTTCGATGACCTCCAGCGACAGGGTGAGGCGGTCGGCTTCTTCCGCGTCGATGTTGAAGCCCAGACCTGCGGCTTTGGCCAGACCTGCGAGGGCGCGGACGCGGGGGGCCAGTTCCTCCATCACGCGGGCGCGTTTGGCGACCTCGTAGCGGGGATGGAGCGCGCTAAGTTTCACCGAAATGCCGGGATTGGTGCGGATGTCGCCGGTCGTGGCGGCCTTGGCGATTGCGGTGATCGCGGCGGAATAGGACAGGTGATAGCGGCGGGCATCGGCCTCGGTGCGCGCGGCCTCACCCAGCATGTCGTAGCTGTAGGTGTAGCCTCGGGATTCGAGGTCGCGGGCGCGTTTCATTGCAAGGTCGATGGTTTCGCCCAGCACGAAGTTGCGCCCCATCTCCTTCATCGCGCGGGTGACGGCGGTGCGGATGACAGGCTCGCCCAGACGTTTCACGGCGGCTTTCAGGTGGCCGACGACGCCGGGTTCGCGGTCGTCCAGCACGCGGCCGGTCAGCATCAGCGCCCAGGTGGAGGCGTTCACAAGGGATGAGGCGGATTTCCCGAGGTGGCGGCCCCAGTCACTTGGCGCGATCTTGTCCTCGATCAGGGCGTCCATGGTGTCGGGGTCGGGGACACGCAACAGCGCCTCGGCCAGGCACATGAGCGCGATGCCTTCGTCGGTCGACAGGCCGTATTCGGCAAGAAACACCTCCATCAACCCCGGCTTGGCGCTGGCGCGGATGCGGGCGACGAGATCGGCCCCGCTGGCCGCGATGCGGGCACGGGTGCCGGGGTCGAGCGCAACTTCGGCGATCAATGAACGGACGAGAGTTGCCTCATCGGTCAGGGAGTGGTGGGCGATGATGTCCCAGGGTGTGACTGAGGTGCGGATCATCTAGAGTCTCCCTGCGCTTTCGCCCATGATACAGAGGGACGGGCAGGCTGTTGTCCTGAAGATGTGATGCCGTGAAGTCAAATCAACTGAAAACGTGGAGTTAGGCGATGCAAACGGATGGCGCAGCCTTTGATCGGATTGATGCGGCGATTCTGGAGGAACTGGCGCAGGACGGGCGGATGTCGGCGACCGAATTGTCACGCCGGATCGGGCTGTCGAAATCGCCGACCCAGGCCCGGCTGAAACGGCTGGAACAGGCGGGCGTCATCACCGGCTATCGCGCCGTGCTGGACCGGGTACGGATGGGCCTCGCGCATGTCGCCTTTGTCGAGGTGAAACTGTCGGACACCCGCGAGGCGGCGCTGCAGGCGTTCAACCGCGCGGTGCGGCTGATCCCCGAAGTCGAGGAGTGCCACATGATCGCGTCGCGGTTCGACTATCTGTTGAAAGTCAGAACTGCGGATATCCTGACCTATCGCCGTGTGCTGGCCGAGGGGTTGTCCGCGCTGCCCCATGTCGCCTCCACCTCGACCTATGTGGCGATGGAGGCGGTAAAGGAGGGTTAGCGGCGACAGACGATGAAAGGCGTCTTTCGCGCGATCCGGTTATAATGCAGACGCGCGGTGGCGTTGAAATCCTGCGTCGGCCAGTAGGCCGACGCGGCGCCCTCGGTCCCAAGGCCACTACCGTACAAATCCCTAGGACCGGCGGCATCGCGGCTTGCAGATTCAACGGGAGGGGGGGGTCAGAACAGCGCTTGTCTCTGACCCGCCGCGGGTCAGGTAATAGGCCGCAAGGATCGGCAGGAAGGTTGCGGCAAAGACGATGATCGCCACCACGTTGGTCACGGGTCGCTGCCGGGGCCGGACCAGTTCGTTCAGCATCCAGATCGGCAGGGTTGACTGCTGCCCTGCGGTAAAGGTCGTCACGATCACCTCGTCGAAGGACAGCGCGAAGGCCAGCATCCCGCCCGCCAGGAGCGCCGAGCCGAGGTTGGGCAACAGCACATGGCGAAAGGTCTGGAAGCTGTTCGCGCCCAGATCCGCCGACGCCTCGAGTATGCCCCCCGACAGCCGCCGGAACCGCGCCACGGCGTTGTTGTAGACGATGACGATACAAAAGGTCGCGTGGCCAAGGATGATCGTCCAGGTGGAAAAGGGGATGTCCATCACGCCAAAGGCCGACCGCAGCGACATGCCGGTGATGACGCCGGGCAGCGCGATCGGCAGCAGGATCAAGAGCGAAATCTGATCCCGCCCGAAGAACCTTGCCCGTGCCATCGCGGCCGCGACAAGCGTTCCCAGTACCAGTGCCAGCGCGGTCGAAATCGCTGCGACCTGCAGCGACAGGTACAAGGGCGGCCAGATGTCCTCGCGGTTCCAGGCGACGCCGAACCAGTCCAGCGTCAGGCCGGGCGGCGGGAACTGATACGTGCGTTCTTCGGTCGTGAAGGCATACAGAAAGATCAGCAGGATCGGCAGATGCAGAAACAACAGCCCGCCAACGGCCGCGATCTTCAACCCCCAGGATGCGCGGTCAGAGAGCATCGAATGCCCCCGCGCGCTTGGCCAGCGTCAGATAGACCAGCATGATCAGGATAGGCACCACCGCAAAGGCTGCGGCCAGCGGCGTGTTTCCGGCCGTGCCCTGCAACTGATAGACCGTCAACCCGATGAACCGCGCCGAATTTCCGATGATTTGCGGGATGATGTAGTCGCCCAGGGTAAGCGAAAAGGTGAAGATCGACCCCGCGATGACACCAGGCAGGGCCAGGGGCAGGATCACCGTGCGAAAGGTCTGCGCCTTGGTCGCGCCCAGATCCGCTGACGCCTCCAGCATGGAACCGGCCACCCGCTCCAGCGCCGCCTGCATCGGCAGGATCATGTAGGGCAGCCAGACATAGACAAAGACGACAAAGGTGCCGATGAAACTGGTTGACAGCGAATTGCCCCCGATGCCGGGGATCGACAAAAGGCCATTGATGATGAAGCCTGTTCCCGTGGCATCCGTCACCCAGGTCACGATGCCTTCCTTGGCCAGGATCAGTTTCCAGGCATAGACCTTGACCAGATAGCTGGACCACAGGGGCAGCATGACGCCCAGATAGAACGCAGCCTTCCAGCGGCCCCTGGCATGGCGGGCGGCGAAATAGGCAACGGGGAACGCAAGCACGGCGCAGGCCAGTGTTACCGAAACCGACATCAGCAAAGTCCGCACAATGATGTCGAGATTCTGCGCGCGGAAAAGTTCGGCATAGGTTTTGAGGGTAAACTCCTCTTTCACCACGCCGGAAAACTCGTCGATGGAATAGAAAGATTGCAGCAGCAGCGCCGCCAGCGATCCCAGATAGACCAGCCCCAGCCAGATCAGCGGCGGGGTGATCAGCAGGATCAGCAAAAGGTTCGGCCGCCGCCAGAAAACCCCGGTCAGACGGTTCGCAATCCCGCGTTCGGCAAAGACGGCGGGGGTCACGCCTCGTCCTCCATCACATGCAGGGCGCTGGGTTCAAACGCGAGGCCAACCGTTTCGCCCTGTGCGGGAACTGGTTGCCCGGCAGGAACCAGCAGGGCGATCTCGGTGCCATAAGCGGCAATGGTGGCCCGCGTTCCGGCCCCAAGAAACCGGGTGCCGGTCACGGGTCCGGACAGCAGCGCCCCGTGCGTTGGCGCAAGCCGCAGGGTCTCGGGGCGCAGCGACGACCAGGCCGCCGGTCCGCCCAATGCGCGCGTGATGTCTGGCGGAAGAACATTCGACGAGCCGACGAAATCCGCGACAAATCTTGTCCTGGGGCGCGCATAGACATCGGCGGGCGTGCCGATCTGTGCGATCTTGCCGTCGTTGAACACCGCCAGGCTGTCGGCCATGGACAGCGCCTCGCCCTGGTCGTGGGTGACAAAGACAAAGGTGATGCCAAGTCGCTGCTGCAGGGTCTTCAACTCGTCCTGCATCGCCTCGCGCAACTTCAGGTCGAGGGCACCGAGCGGTTCGTCCAGAAGGAGAACCCGGGGTTCGTTGACCAGCGCCCGCGCCAGGGCGACGCGCTGGCGCTGACCACCCGACAGTTGCGCGGGCTTGCGGGCGCCGTAGGCCTCAAGATGCACCAGTGCCAGCATTTCTTCGGTCCTGGCATGGCGGGCGGCGCGACCCATACCCTTCACCATCAATCCGTAACCCACATTGTCACGCACGTTCATGTGCGGGAAAAGCGCATAGTCCTGGAACACCGTGTTCACGTTGCGCAGATGCGGCGGGGTGTTCGAGACATCCTCGCCGAAGATGCGGATCGCGCCGCCGGTGGGTTTCTCAAAGCCCGAGATCAGCCGCAGGCAGGTGGTCTTGCCCGAGCCGGAGGGGCCCAGCATCGCGAAGAAAGACCCTTCAGCGATTGTCAGGTCGACGCCATCGACGGCGCGCACGGTGCCGAAATGGCGGGAGACGTTGGAAAATTCGACAGCGGGGGGCATGGGAAATCCGTAGGGTGCGTATTCATTGCGCACCGCTGGCTGGAGAAAGGTGCGCAATGAATGCGCACCCTACGATGTTGCGATCAGCGCCCGCCAATCACGCCGATGTAGTCCGACACCCAGCGGTAATAGGGCACACAGGCCCCGTCGCCCTGCGAGCAGTTCGAGACCGGCGTGGTCCAGAAGCGGATCTTGTCAAAATCATCCATGCCGTTGGTCTTGCAGCTTTCCGCAGTCGCCATTCCGCGCCCGTCGGTGCAGGCGGCGGGGACCGAGGGGTTGGCCCCGAACCAGACCGACAGGTCAGACTGCAGGTTCGAGGACAGCGAATGCTCCATCCACAGATACGAACAGTTCGGGTTCGCCGCGTCCACCGCCATCATCGTGGTGTCGGCCCAGCCCGTAGCCCCTTCCTTCGGAATGGTCGAAGCGATCGGCAGACCCTCGGCCTTCAGCAAGTTCACCTGGAACGGCCAGGACCCCGAGGCAACCACGCCCTCGTTCTTGAAATCGTCCATCTGGATGAAGGCGTCGTGCCAGTAGCGGCTGACCAGCGTGCGCTGCACGCGCAAAAGGTCGAGCGCCGCCTTGTACTGGTCCTCGTTCAGCTCGTAGGGCGAGGTGATGCCCAGTTCGGGCTTGGTTGCCATCAGGTATTGCGCGGCATCGGCCACGTAGATCGGGCCATCATAGGCCTGCACCCGGCCCTTGTTCGACTTGCCGTCGGGCAGGGTCATTTCCTCGAAGACGACATTCCACGAGGTCGGCGGTTCGGGGAAAACCTCGGTGTTGTACATCAGCACGTTCGGGCCCCACATGTAGGGCACGCCGTAACGGACGCCGCCGACCGTATACCAGGGCGCGTCCTTCATGCGGTCGTCGACGGTGGACCAGGACGGGATCAGGTCGATGTTGATCGGCTGCACCCGGTCACCGGCGATCAGGCGGAGGCTGGCATCCCCGGAGGCGGTGACGAGGTCGAAGCCGCCCTCGTTCATCAGGGCGACCATCTCGTCCGAGGTGCCGGCGGTCTTGACGTTGACCTTGCAGCCGGTGTCGGCCTCGAACTTTGTCACCCAGTCGAAGGCCTTGTCGGTCTCGCCGCGCTCGATGTAGCCGGCCCAGGCGACGATGTTGACCTGGCCCTCCGGGGCACCGATTGCGGTGACTTGCGCCATTACGGGTGCCACGGCGGTCAACATGACAAGCGCCGAGGTGCCCATCGTTCTGAGTAGTCTCATCTGAAAATCTCCCTGCAGATGTCGTCTTCCCGTCAGGGGAAAGACGTGCCGGTTTTCCGGTCATGCGCCAAAGCCTAAGCGTGCGATCAGAAATCGCAACTGCAAAACGCATCGGCCATTGGCAGAAACACCAAAGGCCGGACCGGGAGAAACCCGCCGATGGCGCCGTCAATTCTGGCAGGATTTCGTCACCGCCGCGGATCGGCATCGAGAATCGCCAAGATTCGGTTGCCGCGATGCCATCCTTCCGCCACCGAACGCCTGCACTCATGTCTTCGAGGACGCTGCCACCCTGGGGAGACTGCCATGAAGACAACCGCACTCGCGGTTATCGTCGGACTATGCCTGACCGCTGCTACAACCACGACTGCCATCGCAGGATGTGGTTCGATGAAGGAAGCAGGCGCGCTTGAGGCGGGCATGTTGCAATGGATCAATCAACAGCGCGTCGAGCGCGGGCTGAAACCGTACAAACGGACGGGCGTGCTGGATCGGTCGGCGGAGTATCAGGCCTGCGACATGGCCAAGTACGATTATTTCGCGCATTCGCGGTCCGGTGGCCCAAAGCTCGGCTCGCGGATGAAGGCGGCGGGATACAGGCTCAAGGCAGGGTCCGAGAACCTTGCCTATACGCGGCAGGCCGCCGTCAGTTCTGCCGCCGGCATCTGGCGCAATTCGCCGCCGCACTGGAAGACAATTCTTGACCCGTCGATGCGCGATATTGGTCTTTCCGTGGTCAACGACGACGGGCGCATCCTGTGGGTGATGAATGTCGGTCGGCCAAAGGGCTGATTCCGACCGCGCCCCATGCCACAGTGATCGGCCGGACATCCTGCCGGTCGTCTAATCCTTGCTGAACGCCAGCCGCAACAGCGCCCGCTCGATCACCGCCATGCCCGGCGCGCGCGAGGCTGACCGCAGCGTCAGGTCCGCCTCGACCAGATCGGTGATCGCGGATTCCAGCGCGTCCATCCGCCAAAGCCGCAGCTGGCGTTCCAGCGCCTCTTTCTGGCGAAAATTGCCGCGGAACTGCTGGCCGGCGCCTGATGGGTTGCTGGCCATCGCGTGCAGGCTGCGAAAATGCCGCAATGCGCCGATGCACAAGGCCACCGGCTGGACGCCCTGACCCTCGAGCCGCCTGACCAGCGAACCGACGGCACCGGCGCGCCGTTCGGCAACGGCGGCGACAAGGTCAGATACTTCGGCCTCGATCGTCATCGGCGCCAGCGCACGGATTTCCGCCACGCTCAACGGTGCCGCATCTGCGATCTTGTAGAGGGCGATCTTGTCCAGCATCTGACGGAAATCGCCCGGTTCCAGCGCGCGCGCCAGACCCGACAGTTCGCTTTCTGCATCGCGGTCCATCTGCGAAAGTCCCGCCTTGCGCAGGGTTGCCTGAATTTCCTCGGCAGTTGGCGGCTCGTCATAAAGCCCGATGGACACCGCCGCGGCATGCCGGTCGAACACACCTTTCAGCGTCGACTTGCCCGTCAGCCCACCGGCCGTCACGACCAGTTGCGCGTCGCCCGGCCGCCAGTCCTGCAGGGCTGCGGCCATGATGTCGGCCAGGCTGTCGGTGGCATCCTCGACCAGAACCACGCGGGGGCCGGGAAAGAACCCGATGGCGCGCAGCGCGTCAAACATGGGCGCGGCATCCTTGCGCAGGTCAGCGGCGGACAGCCGCGTCAGCCGCATTTCCGAAGGGCCGTCCGGTCCGATCAGCGCGCCGACAAGATCCTGCCGCCGCAGCGCCACGCGCATCCCGTCCGCGCCAAAGACCAAGACACCCGCACGCGACGGATCCGGCGATGCGAAATAGCGACTGGCCTCGACCCCTTTCAGGATCATTCCAGCTCGCCCGCCATCGCGATCAGACGCGTCACGATCTGGTCGGCGAGGATGCGCATCAGGCGCGTTTCGGCGTCCTGCGCTGCGGCCTGGCCCGCCACGGTGGACCCTGTCACGGCAAAAGAGGTAAAGCTTTGCACCCGGCCCCCGGTTCGCCGCGCGCCCGTCGCCTTGTCCAACAAGGTCCAGTCGACCACGCCCTTCACGCTGTTGCGTGTGATCACATCCGCAGGCGTGATACCCAGTCCGACGCTTTCCGTGGCAATGACATAGGTAAGCCGATAGCGCGCGTTCTGGGGGCGTCCCAGCCGTTCCTCGAGCCGCTGCACCAGGTCAAAGCCGCGTTTTTCGGTCGGATCATCAACCCAGATCGCGTTGACAAGCTTTGCAGCATCGCCGCCCGGCGCATAGGCAGGCGCGAATCCGCAGGCCGCCAGTGCCAGCGGCAAGACAAGGACGGCGCGGCGGCTAAACAACGACATTGATGATGCGTCCCGGGACGACAATGATCTTCTTGACCGGCTGCCCGGCAAGGAACCTGATCACATCCTCATCTGCCAGCGCGATCTTTTCAACCTCGGATGCGGCCATGTCCTTTGGCACGCTGATTTCCGCACGCCGCTTGCCGTTGATCTGGATCGGCAGCGTCACGTTAGCGCCGACCAGCAGGTCCGGATCGGCCACCGGCCAGGGGGCCTGCACACACAGACCCGCACCGCCCTGATAGGCCCAGATCGACTCGGCGATATGCGGCGTCATCGGCGACATCAGTTGCGCCAGCGTGCGCATCGCCTGTTTCATCACCGCGGTGGAGGCATCGGCCTTCCACAGCGTGTTGGTAAACTCGTAAAGCTTGGCGATGGCCTTGTTGAAGGCAAACGTCTCGATGCCAAAGCTGACCTCGTGGATCGCCCGCGCCGTCGCCCGCCGCACTTCGTCGTCCCCCGGACCCGCGTGATCCGCCGCCATCTCGCCGATGCGGGCGCACAGCGACCAGACGCGCGACAGGTGCTTGAACGACGCCTCGGCGCCGCTTGCGGTCCATTCGACATCGCGTTCGGGCGGGCTGTCGGACATCACGAACCAGCGCGCGGTATCGGCGCCGAAGGACGCAATGATGTTCATCGGATCGACGACGTTCTTTTTCGACTTCGACATCTTGGCCGAAGGAATGATCTCGACCGGCGTGCCGTCCCTGAGCCGTCCTTCGGTCACATCCTCGGGCAGATGATAGACCGGGCGGCCCGCCGTGTCGGTGGTCTTGTAAATCTCGTGCGTGACCATGCCTTGCGTGAACAGCGCGCTGAACGGCTCGATCGCCGAGGCCGGCAGGTGGCCGGTCTTGTGCATCGCGCGGGCAAAGAACCGGCTATAGAGGAGGTGAAGGATCGCATGTTCCACCCCGCCGATATACTGGTCCACGTTCATCCAGTAGGCGGCCTCGACCGGGTCGGTCGGCGTAGCCGCATGGGGCGCGGTGAAGCGGGCGAAATACCAGCTTGAGTCGACGAACGTGTCCATCGTGTCCGTCTCGCGCCGCGCCTTTCCGCCGCATTTCGGGCATTGGCAATCGCGCCAGGTCGGGTGCCGGTCCAGGGGGTTGCCGGGCCTGTCAAAGGTCACGTCATCGGGCAGACGGACCGGCAGGTTTTCCTTGGCCTCCGGCACCACGCCACAGATGTCGCAATGGATCACCGGGATCGGACAACCCCAGTACCGCTGGCGCGACAGGCCCCAGTCGCGCAGGCGATAGTTGGTGACGCCCCGCCCGACGCCCCGCGCCTCGCATTCCGCGATGGCGGCGGCGACCGCCGCGTCGCCGGTCTGGACCTCGGCCCCGGCCAGCCCGCGGACATAGCGCACGGGTTCGGATTTCATCGGCACAAACGGTTCGGCCAGCGGCGCCTCATCCGTCCCCACCGGCACGAAAACCGGCGGGATCGGCAGGCCGTACTTCGTCGCGAATTCGAAATCCCGCGCATCATGCGCCGGGCAGCCGAAGATCGCGCCCGTGCCATAATCCATCAGGATGAAGTTCGCGATATAGACCGGCAGCTGCCAGTCGTTGTCAAAGGGATGCAGCACCGTGATGCCGGTATCCAGCCCCAGCTTTTCGCCGGTCTCGATCGCCTCGGCGCTTGTCCCGCCCCGGCGGCATTCCGCGACAAACGCCGCGACCGCGGGGTCATGCCGCTCCAGATGCCTGGCCAGCGGATGATCCGGGCTGATCGCGGCAAAGGACGCGCCCAGCAGGGTGTCGGGCCGGGTCGTATAGACCTCCAGCCGGTCGAACCCTTCGGGCGCGCCATGCGTCGTGAACGCGAACTGCAACCCCCGCGACTTGCCGATCCAGTTCGCCTGCATCAGGCGCACCTTGTCGGGCCAGTGCGTCAGCCCGTCCAGCGCGGACAGAAGCTCCTCGGAATAGTCGGAAATCCTGAAGAACCACTGCGTCAGTTCGCGCCGTTCGACCAGCGCCCCCGACCGCCAGCCCCGCCCGTCGATGACCTGCTCGTTCGCCAGCACGGTCATGTCGACCGGGTCCCAGTTCACCATCGCGGCGCGGCGGTAGATCAGCCCGGCGGCCAGCATGTCGAGAAACATCGCCTGCTGCTGGCCATAGTATTCCGGGTCGCAGGTGGCGAACTCGCGGGTCCAGTCGATGGACAGGCCCAGCGGCTTCATCTGCGCCTTCATGTCGGCGATGTTGGAATAGGTCCAGTCTTTCGGATGGCCGCCCCGTTCCATCGCCGCATTCTCGGCCGGCATGCCAAAGGCGTCCCAGCCCATCGGGTGCAGCACGGAAAACCCCCTGGCCGCCATGAACCGCGCCACCACGTCGCCCATCGTGTAGTTGCGCACATGCCCCATGTGGATGCGTCCCGACGGATAGGGAAACATCTCCAGCACATAGTATTTGGGGCGGGCCGGGTCGTGGCGGGCCAGAAACACCCCGGCCTCGTCCCAGGCCTTTTGCCATCGGGGTTCGATCTTGGCGGGGTCATAGCGCGACATGGGGTTTCATCCGGTTCTGATTGCGCGCGGAATTAACCCCATGCGGGGGCCAAGGTCCAGCATGGCGCGGCAGGTCAGGCGCAAATAACCCAAAGCGCCCGCGGGCGTTACAGCTTGCTGTCGCGGATCCGCAATTGCCGCGCACGGGTCAGGATCGCATCCTCGATCGCCAGCGCGGTTTCGCGCGACACCGAACCACCGCGACCTTCAAGCGCGACCTTCAGGGATCGCGCATCCAGTGCGGGGTCCTGCACATAGACCGTCGCGCGATAGGCGCGGCCGCCGCCGGGCGGCGCGCCATAGCCGGTCACGATCACGCCGGTAAAGGGGTCGATCGATTCGATCGGCAAAAAGTTCAGCACCTCGAGCGAGGCCTGCCAGAGATACTTGTTCACCTCGACCGTGGTGTTGGGGTCGTCGCGGTTGCCGAACAGGTCCCAGATCGTTGACTGCCGTTCCTGCGGATTGGCGGCGGCGTTGGCCGCGCGCTGCGCATCGGCGCGTTCCTTGCGGGTCAGTTGCGCATCTGTCGGGATCGTCGCGGTGTTGCGCCGGAACAGCCCGCTGTCGCCGCTGGCCAATCCCCCGCCGCAAGCGGCCAGCGATGCAACCAGCGTCGCCGCCACGGCCAGTCGTGCAATCCGACGCAAGATCATGCAGACCCCCAAAATCCGTGAATGCCGTCCCGGCACAGCCCTTATCGCTGTCTAGCCGACGTGCCCGGACGTGCCAAGGCCTTTCGCGCCCGGCCTTTGGCGTGCCAGCGCGGCTTGCCCCGATCCCGCCGCACCCCCCCCTGTGTCTTTGCTGCACCATCGCACGCCGGTTTTGCCCGATCCGGCCGGCCAAGATTGCAATTGGCGGCCCGAGGGGTGAAATACCATCCATTCCCACACGGATTCCCCTGTGTTGGGCTTTACCTTAAGGAATGAGGGAAAACATGAAAAAGGTTCTTCTCGCGACGAGCATCCTGGCCGCCTCGACCGGTTTTGCCGCCGCAGAAATCGCCCTGTCGGGCTCTGCCCGCATGGGTGTGATCTATGACGGTGCTGACTACGCCTTCAGCTCGCGCGTTCGTATCGTCTTCACGGCTTCGGGTGAAACCGATGGCGGCCTGGCGTTCGGCGCGTCGATGCGTGCTGACCAGTTCGGCGGCAACAATAGCACCCTGGGTTCAGGCGGCACCACCAACGGCGACTCGACCGTGTTCATCTCGGGCGCGTTCGGCAAGCTGACCATGGGTGACGTGTCCGGCGCTGCTGACGCGCTGGTTGGTCAGACGTCCGGCGTGGGTTACGGCCCGAACGACGGCCTGCAGGAAATCAACTTCATCAGCACCACCAAGACGGCAGCTTACTACGAATACAGCACCGGCGGGTTTACCGTCGGTTTGGGCGCTGGCCAGCCGACCTCTGCCGGCAGCGAAGTGAACATCGGCGTCAAGTATTCGATGGGTGACTATGCTGCTGCCATCGCTTACGAGAAGACGGATGACCCGTTGAACGTCTATGAAGACATGATCTCGGCATCCGCCTCGGCCAAGTTCGGTGCCGCAACGCTGAAGGGCCGGATCTCTGATGTTGGTGGGGCCGGTATCGACACAGCGTACTCCGTGTCGGTCGACTACGCGGTCAACGCCCTGACGGTCACCGCATTCTACACCGACTTCGGCAATTCCGGGCTGGGCGGCGGCACGACACTTGGAACTGACACCCAGCACGTTGGCCTCGGCGCTTCCTATGATCTGGGCGGCGGCGCGACCATGGCTGGTGGCATCGTCCAGCAGATGACCCCCGGCGGCGACACTACCTTTGGCGACGTGGGCGTGAAGTTCTCGTTCTGATCCTCCCGGATTGGATGTTTCGGAAAGAGCGGGCGAAAGCCCGCTCTTTTCTTTTGCGCGTTCCCCGTTAGGTTTGCGCCGGAACAGGGGGTGCCATGGGACTGACCGACATCACCGCACGGATGCAGGCGGCACTGGCCCAGGCCGGTCGCGCACCCGACGCCGCCACCCTGATCGCGGTGTCGAAAATCCAGCCGCTTGACCGGGTTGAGGCCGTCCTTGATCAGGGTCATCGCGTGTTCGGCGAGAACTATGTCCAGGAGGCCGCCGCGAAATGGCCCGACCTGCGCGCGCGCTTCGGGCCTGTCACCCTGCACATGATCGGCCCCCTGCAATCCAACAAGGCCAGGGTCGCGGCGGACCTGTTCGACGCCATCCACACCCTTGATCGCGCGTCACTGGCCGAAAAGCTCGGCACGCTTGCGCAGGCGCGGGGGGCCTGCCCGCAGCTTTTCATCCAGGTCAACACGGGCGAGGAACCGCAAAAGGCCGGTGTCCTGCCGGGCGACCTTGACCGCTTTGTCGCCATGGTCCGGGCGCTGGACCTGATCCCGGTCGGCCTGATGTGCATCCCCCCCGAAGACGCCGACCCCGCCCCGCATTTCGCCATGCTGGCCGCGATGGCCGCGCGCAACGGCCTGACCGGCCTGTCCATGGGGATGAGCAGCGATTTCGAGGTGGCGATCGCCCATGGTGCCACGCATATCCGCGTGGGGTCCGCGATTTTCGGCGCAAGGGCGCCGCGCGGATAGCTTGGCCCCTCACCCCAACTCTCCCCACAAGGGGGAGGGGGCAGGTTGCGTCCGCGTCCACCGTCGGAGCGGGCAGGTCAGGGTTCACCTCCCCTCCCCCTGGTGGGGAGGGGCTGGGGGAGGGGGGCTATTCCCCCCCTGCCTCAGGTCAACCAGACCCGCGCATAAGGCGGCAGCACGATCTGCCCGGCGTGGCTTTGCACCGGGTATTCCGACAGCGCATCCATCATCCGGCTGACGCCTTGCGCCCGCGCCCAGGATTCCGGGACCTGCAACCAGCCTTCGGTAAAGTTGAAAAGGCCCAGGATCACGCCCGTCGGTGCCACGCGCTGGAACGCAAAGACGCCTGTAACGCCGGTCGCCACGATGCGTGTCGGATGGCCCGCGTGCAGTCCGGGCGTCTCGCGCCGCCGCGCAAGGATGCGCTTGGTCTCGGCAAAGACGCGCGCGCCGGGACTGCGCGCGTCGCCAAGGTTCGCCACCGCGTCCCAGTCCATCCGGGGTCGGTGAATCCACCGGCTGTCATGGGCGTGATCCGGGCTGTTGCGATAGCTGTAGTCGTTCAAAAGCGCGATCTCGTCGCCCATGTAGATCAGGGGAATGCCGCCGAACGACGCGATCAGCGCATGGCCCAGCACGATCCGCTGCACCGCCATGTCGATGCCTGTGCGATCCCCGTCTGCCAGCGCCCGCTCCAGCCCGGCAAGCGACGCGAATGTGCCGGACACGCGCTTGTCCCCCGTTACCGGGTTCATCTGGAACAGCGCCCCGCGCGCGAAACTGCCCGGATAGGTGCCGTCGTAGAAATCCGACAGGAACGCGCGATGCGCAGGCCCTGAAAACCCCAGGGCCCCCGCATCCTCATCCGTCACTGCCCAGCCGATGTCGTCATGGCAGCGGATATAGGTGGCATAGGTCGCATTGGTCAGCCGGTCCGGGAAATGCGTGCCAAGGACATATGTCATCAGCCGCGTGTCGCGGGTGGCCAGGGCCGACCAGAACTGCACCATCAGGCTGTTGTGATAGGCAAGGTTGCCCTCGCGCCCGTCATGCGCCCCCTTGCCAAGATAGGGCAGCATTTCCGCCGGCGCGACGATCGCCTCTTCCAGATGCAGGACCGCCGCCGTCGCAATCCGCGAACAGGCGCGCAGGGCCTGCAGGATCATGTGAACCTCGGGTTCCGACTGGCAGCGCGTGCCCATGCGTTTCCACATGAAAGCCACCGCATCCAGCCGCAGGACATCCACGCCCCGGTTCGCCAGGAACAGCATGATGTCCACGATCTCCAGGAACACCTGCGGGTTGGCCCAGTTCAGGTCCCACTGGTGCTCGTTGAAGGTCGTCCAGACCCATTTGCCGAAATCGGGGTAATGGGTGAAATTGCCCGGCGCGTTGTCGGGGAACACCTCGACCAGGGTGCGTTCATACTGGTCGGGCAGGTCGGGCGTGTCGAACATCAGGTAGTAGTCCTGATAGGCCGCATCGCCCTTGGCCGCCTTCTTCGCCCAGGCATGTTCCTTCGCCGTGTGGTTCAGCACCAGATCGACGCACAGCGCCATGCCCCGTGCGCGCAGGGCCGCCGCCAGGGCCTCGAAATCCGCCATCGTGCCAAAGGCCGGGTTGATCGCGCGATAATCCATCACCGAATAGCCGCCGTCGCTGTCGCCGGGACGCGGTTTCAGGCAGGGCATCAGGTGGACATAGCGGATGCCAAGATCCTCAAGGTAATCCAGCCGGTCAAGGACGCTCCGAAGGTCGCCGGCAAAGCGGTCGATGTAGAACACGTATCCCGCCATGTCCGACCGCTGGAACCAGTCCGGCTCCAGATCCCGCTTCAGGTCCAGCAGGCGCAGGTCGTCGGGGCGGTCGGCCCAGCCCTTGCGCAGCGTGTCAAGCAGCCGGTCGCAAAAGGCGGCATAGTCCGGCCGATGGCCGTAAAGTGCGTCGAGCATCGGCCACAGGTCCGGGGCAGAGCGTTGCAGCCGCAACGCAAAGATCGCCTCATCGGCTGCTGCCGGTTTCCGTGCCATGACGCCCTCCCTCAACATGCGCAAGACTAAGCGGGCCAAAGCGGTTTGGAAAGGGGTCAGCCGCGAATGATCAACCGGGTCTGGTGCCGGATGCGGTTCGCGATCCAGATCAGGTCATCGGGCGAAAATCCGACACAGCCCGCCGTTGGGTAGCCCGGTCGGCGCCAACGATGCACAAAGATCGCCGAGCCGCGCCCAGGCACCGCATAGGGCCAGTTCCAGTTGGTGATCAGCACGAGATCATAAAGCGGATCGGCGCGGCGCAGCCGTTCATGACCAAACCGGTGCGGTGTGCGGACCATCAGGTTGTAGTCGGGATCGTCAGGGTCTTCTGACCAGAAATCACCAAGCCCGATCGGCACCGCCCAGTCGGGCAAGGCCGTCCGTGCAATGCGGTCCGGGCGATAGAGCATGCCGACAATATTGTGCGTGCCCGCAGGCGTGCCGCCATCGCCCTCTCGCTTGCCGCGCGCGTCCACGATGCCACCGCGCCCGACCGAAGAGGCAAAGCGCCGCCCCATGAACCGCGTCCCCCAGCGGGTCACGACGATGTCGTGCGATGTCACGCCAGATGCCCCGACTTTGCCGCCTTGGTCGCAAGATAGGCACGGTTCTGCGCGGTTTCGCCCACATGCAGCGGCACCCTCTCCACCACATCCAGCCCGCAGGTCCGCAGCATGTCAATCTTGCGCGGATTGTTGGTCAAGAGCCGGACAGATGAAAATCCCATCTGCCGCAGAATCTGCGCGCCGATGCGAAAGTCGCGCTCGTCATCCTCGAACCCCAGCCGGTGATTGGCCTCCACCGTGTCAAACCCCTGATCCTGCAAGGCATAGGCGCGGATCTTGTTCGCCAGACCAATCCCGCGCCCTTCCTGGTTCAGGTAGACCAGCACGCCCGCACCCTCGGCGTTCATCTGCGCCAGAGCGCCACGCAGTTGCGGGCCGCAATCGCATTTCAGCGAGCCCAGCACGTCGCCGGTAAAACAGGCCGAATGGAGCCGCGCAAGGACGGGTTTTGCCCTGTCCGGCTGGCCCACCTCGATGGCAAAATGCTCTTCGCCGCCATCGTCGGGGCGAAAGACATGCAGACGACCTGCCTCCGCCAGTGCCATCGGCAGCCGCGCCGCTACCACGCCATGCAGGTCCGGCAGGCGCAAAAGCTCCGGCCCCAGTTCGGCCAGGCTCAACGTGGTCAGTTCCGGGGCTGCCTCGCCCTCGGCCACGGTCAGAACTGCAGGCAGCATCCGCGCCGCTTTCATCAGGTGAATGGCAGCCCGCGCGACATCGGCGGAGCCCTCGCGCGCCGCCACAAACGGCCCCTTCATCGGGTGCATGAGGTCTGCCGCCGGGTCCGCGACCGCCCGCAACCAGCCAGCATCGGCCGCTTCGGGCACGGCGATGCGCGCCAGATCGCCGTCATAGACCCGCACTTTCAGCGTTTCCGCCCGCCGCGCCGTCATCGCTAGCGTCAAAGGGCCTGAACGGCGCAAATCGCCCAATCGCCCTTCGGTCAACGGCTCCACCGCAGCGATCCACTGTGTCGCCCCGCCGCCCGTGATCCGCACCGGGACGCCCAACCGCAGGTCGCCCAAGGCGCGCGCCATGCGTTCGGTGATGGTCAGGGTCAGGGTCATGCGGGTCTCCTGGCCTCTGTCTACCCGGCAGATGACGAAATTGAAACATATCGCGGCGTGGCGACACGACTGCGTGAGACGCTTGCAGCATCCCTTGAGGTGCGAAGGCCAACACCGCATGTCAATCACACGTGAACGGAGGCCTGTGATGATGACCCTGCGAAAAATCCTGCTTGTCGACGATGACGACGACCTGCGCGAGGCGCTTGGCGAACAGTTGGTGATGACCGAGGATTTCGACGTCTTCGAGGCACGCACCGCCGCCGAGGGCATGGAAAAGGTCAAGGCCGCAATCTATGATCTGGTCATCCTCGATGTCGGCCTGCCCGATGCCGACGGGCGCGAATTGTGCCGTCGGATGCGCAAAAGCGGCGTGAAATGCCCGGTCCTGATGCTGACGGGCCATGACACCGACAGCGACACGATCCTGGGCCTGGATTCCGGGGCCAACGACTACGTCACCAAACCCTTCAAGTTTCCTGTCCTTCTGGCCCGCATCCGCGCGCAGCTTCGCCAGCATGAACAATCCGAGGACGCGATTTTCACCATGGGGCCCTATACCTTCAAGCCCGCGCAGAAGATGCTGCTGGATGCCAAGGAAAAGAAGATCCGCCTGACCGAGAAAGAGACGAACATCCTGAAATACCTTTATCGCGCGCAGCGGTCTGTGGTGGCGCGGGATGTGCTGCTGCACGAGGTTTGGGGCTACAATGCGGGCGTCACCACACACACGCTTGAAACCCACATCTACCGCCTGCGCCAGAAAATCGAGCCCGATCCGTCGAATGCGCGGATCCTCGTGACTGAAAGCGGCGGATATCGGCTGGTCGCGTAATGGTCTTATTGTTGCCTGAACTTCACCATAGGGTTCGTGTTAGGGTAGACTAGACGCATTCCACGAGTTCCCCTTGTCGTGTCGGGGTTATGGCACGGCTTCCTCCCTGTTGGACCTGGCCGGGCTTTTTGCCCGGCCTTTTTTTTGCCGCACCTGCCAACGCAAATCCTGTTGCTGCGACGCGCTGCATTTGGCAAAGCCTGATCCCTGACCTGAAAGGGCCCGCCATGGACCGCAACGACATCTCGCGCCAGATCATCGCCCTGACCCAAGGGGAGACGGATACCGTGGCGCTGATGGCGACGGTCGTCTGCGAACTTCATCACAGTCACCCCATGGCGGACTGGACCGGGTTCTACCGTGTCGTCGCCCCGGACCTTTTGAAAATCGGCCCCTATCAGGGCGGCCATGGCTGCCTTGTCATCCCGTTTTCGCGTGGCGTCTGCGGGGCCGCAGCGCGGACAGGCCGCGTGCTGAATGTACCGGATGTCGATGCGTTTCCCGACCACATCGCCTGTTCGTCCACAACCCGGTCCGAACTGGTGCTGCCGGTCTGGAACGCAAAGGGCAAACTCCTCGGCGTCCTTGACCTCGACAGCGACACGACCGCAGCATTTACCCCCGAGGATGAGACCTGGCTGGTCCCTGTCCTGGCGCAAGTCTTTGCAAACGCGGAATGATCGAGTTTTCCTACGATCCGCCAATGGACCCGCTGGTGATCCTGTATCAGGACGACCAGATCATCGTGGTCGACAAACCGGCGGGTCTTTTGTCGGTGCCGGGCAAGCTGGAGGGGCGGCAGGATTGCCTGCAGTCGCGACTGGTCGCGGAATACCCCGGAACGCTGCTGGTCCATCGGCTCGACTGCGACACGTCGGGCGTGATGATCTTTGCCCGCAACAAAGTGGCACAAGGGTTTCTGGGGCAGGAGTTCGAAAAACGCCGGGCGCGGAAAACCTATGTCGCAAGGGTCGCGGGGGTGATGGTCGGGGAGTATGGCCATGTCGATCTGCCGATCTGGACCGACTGGCCGAATCGCCCGAAACAGCGCGTCGACCACGATCAGGGCCGCCCGGCGCAGACCGACTGGCAGGTCATCGAACGGGGCGCGGATGAGACGCGGGTGCGCCTGTCACCCCTGACCGGACGCAGTCACCAATTGCGCGTCCACATGACGGAATTGGGGCATCCGATCCTGGGAGATCCGATCTATGCCCCTGAAACCGCGTGTAATTTTCTTCGCATGATGCTGCACGCCGAAACCTTGGGCCTGCACCATCCATTGACAGTAAAGCGGATGACCTTCGCCGCGGACTGCCCTTTCTGATTGGGGCAAGTATCCCCGCCGGAGGCTTCCGCGATCACAGACCCAGCGCCACCTTGCGCCCCTCGTGAAACGCATAGGCCGCCAGCCTCGGCGCCGCGCAATCGCCGATCCGGTGGGTGGCCTTGCCCGCAAATCCTTCGGGAAACGGATCGAAACTGCGGTTCGTCGTGGCCATCACCAGGGCCGACGCGGGGATCGTCTGCTCTTCTCCGGTCAGGAAACTGCGGACCGTCACGCCGTTGCCGTGCCAGCGGGCGACGCAATGTTCCGCCAGCATTTTCACCCCCAGCTTGCCCATCCGGCGGCGGGCCGGACCATCGGCGGCGGTGCGGGTGATTTCCTTGCCCACATAGGGGTCGGGCGTCACGATCGTCACCCGTTTGCCCTGTTCGGCAAGCGCCCAGGCGGTGCCGACGCCGCGCCAGTTTCCGCCTTCGTCATAGACGACCACGGCGTCACCCAGCCGGGCCTCGCGCCGCAGGACCGCCTCGGGCGACCAGACGTTGCCGAGTTCGATGCCCGGCAGGCGGGGCTCGGAGGGGAGCCAGCGCTGGAAGCCGGTCTCGTCGGGCAGCGATCCGGTGGCCAGGATCACGGTGTCGGCGGGGTGGGCGGCGATGTCACTCTCATCGAGGTAGGTGTTGAGACGCAGGGTGATGCCGAGTTTAGTGAACTGACGTTCGTACCAATCCAGAAGATCAAGGATTTGCGCCCGTCTCGGCTGCAGTCCTGCAAGGCGAAACAGGCCACCGAGATGGCCAGAAGCTTCAACGATCTCAACAGAATGACCACGTTCCGCCGCCGCCCTCGCCGCCTCCAATCCAGCCGGTCCTGCACCCACAACCAGCACTGATTTCCGCGCTTTCGCTCGCGTAAACCGATCACCGCCCCATTCGAACTCCCGTCCCGCCGAGGGGTTGATCAGGCACGAAATCCAGTAGTCCCGGCTGCGGCGCCCCCAGCACATCTGGTTGCACGAAATGCAGCCGCGAATGTCGTCTGCCCGACCCTCCGTCACCTTGCGCGCCAGATGCGGGTCGGCGATTTGCCCTCGCACGATGGAGACGAGGTCCGCCTCGCCAGCCGAAAGGATGGTTTCGGCGTTTTGCGGGGTGCGGATTCCGGCCTCGGATGTAACCAGCGAATGTTTGACGATCCCTTTCAGCTGTGCGGTCAGGGGGGTCGTCAGTTTCTCGGCATGGGTGAAGGGCGGGATGATAGCCTCGAATTCGAGGTAACTGCCGGATCCCACCGTGACATAGTCGACATGCCCTGTCGCATCATGCTGCGCGATGATTTCACACAAGGATTCCGCTGAAAGCGTGACATCGTAGCCGGTCGAGTAGCTGATCGCGAGGCCGATGATGAACTCCTCGCCGCAGGTGCGGCGGATGTCCTCGATCAGCAGGCGCGAGAAGCGGGTGCGGTTTTCGAGGGTTCCGCCCCAGCGATCATCCCGGGTGTTGGACCAGGGGGTCCAGAACTGATCCAGCAGGGAATGATAGGCGGCCCAGACCTCAACGCCTTGGAAACCGGCCGCCTTGGCGCGGCGCGCGGCGTCGGCATGTGCTTGCAAAAGCTCAAGAATCTCGGCCTCGATCATCCGGTGGGAGCCGTCTGAATCGTGATAGCTCGGCCCGCCGGACGGCGACCAGTGCGGGGAAAAGCTCAGGTCCGCATCCCCATGGGCACCAATATGGTAAAGCTGCTGCAGGATGACCGCCCCGGCATCCTTCACCTCATCGGTGATCTTGCGGAAATGGGGGATGGTCTCATCCCCCATCAGGAAGTTTCCACGTGTCAGAACGCCTGTCCGATGCACTGGGACGGGTTCGGCGACGATCATCGCAGCGCCCCCAAGCGCCCGTTCCAGAAGGTATTTTCCGAAACGCGGGCCGGGAATTCCCTGGTCCGACATGTTTGCGGTATGGGCGCCGAACACGATACGGTTGCGCAACGTCTGGCCGCGTAGCGTGACGGGAGAGAGAAGGTGGCGGTGGGGGGTCATGGGGCCTCCTGGGGGTCAGGATAGGCCCGCGTGATCCCGAAAACGTGACGCATCCACGACCGTCAGATGTCTGGATGCGTCACCGATTTTGGGCGTATGACGGTGTTGGGCTACTCCGCCGCCAGACCGACGCTGAAATCCCAGCCCGAGATCCCCTTGGGTTCCAGAAACTCCTCGATCCCCCAGATGCCGCCCTCGCGCGCGCGGCCCGACGCCTTCACCCCGCCGAAGAACGACCCCGCACCACGGGGCTTGCCGTTCATCTCGACCATGCCGGACCGCAACTGGCGGGCCATCCGGTTCGACCGCGCCGGATCGCCGGACTGGACGTAGTTGGTCAGACCGTAAGGCGTGTCATTGGCGATGCGGATCGCTTCGGCTTCGGTCTCGAACGGGATGATCGACAGGACGGGTCCAAAGATTTCCTCACGCTCGATGGTCATGCCGGGAACGACATCGGCAAAGATCGTCGGGCGGACGAAGTAGCCGCGGTTGAAGCCTTCGGGCAGGCCGGGGCCGCCCGCGACAAGGCGCGCGCCTTCGTCGATGCCCTTTTGGATATAACCCTGCACCTGTTCCCACTGGCGTTTGTTCACCACGGGGCCGATATGGTTGCCGCGCTCATGCGCGGGGCCGATCTTGATCGAATTCGCGACCTCGGCGGCCTTTGTGATCGTCTGTTCATAAACGCTGCGCTCGACCAAGAGGCGCGAGGGCGCGTTGCAGGACTGGCCAGTGTTTTCCATCATGCGGCGGACAGAGCGTTCGACGGCGCGGTCATCGGCATCGGCGAAGAGAAGGTTCGCCCCCTTGCCGCCAAGTTCCAGCGCAACGCGCTTCATCGTCTCGGCCGCCGCCTTGGAAATCGCGCGACCGGCGCGGGTCGATCCGGTGAAGGAGATCATGTCGATATCGGGGTGCATCGACATCTGGGAACCGACGCCGGGGCCATCGCCATTCACAAGATTCAGGACGCCCGGCGGAATGCCCGCATCGTGGCAGAACTCGGCGAACATCATCGCGTTCAGGGGCGAGGCTTCGGAGGGTTTCAGGATGCAGGTACACCCGGCGAGCATTGCTGGAATCGCCTTCAGCGCGATCTGGCTGATCGGCCAGTTCCAGGGGGTGATCAGGCCGACGACGCCGATCGGTTCCAGTGCCACGGCGGCACCGGGCGCATGGGGCCCGAGGGGACGGACCCACTCGATGGTGTCGAAGGCTTTCAGGAAGTTTTTCGTATGCCAGGGCAGGCAAGGGGCCTGATCCGAGATCGAGAAATCGATCGGCGCGCCCATTTCCATGGAGATCGCCTCGGCGAATTCATGCAGGCGCGCGTCGTATTGGTCGAGGATCGCGGCCACCAGGCGACGACGCTCGGCCGGGGGTGTGGCGGCCCAGCCGGGAAAGGCGGCCTTGGCGGCGGCAACCGCGGCGTCGGTATCGGCCTGATCACCGAAGGAAATGACCGCGCAGGGTTCCTCGGTCGAGGGGTTGATGACATGGTGGTCGCGGGGGCTGGCGGGGGCGACCCATTTGCCGTTGATGTAGAAATCGCGTTTCGTAAGCATCGGACCCTCCGGTAACATTTGATCAAAGTATCGCGCTGCCGGGCCGGGGCCGCAAGCACAGGAGCGACCGATTGCGGGCCGTATTCCCGGCGGACTGCCGGGAAATCGGGCGGATTGCTGCCGGGACTAGGGTGCCGCTTTTTCGCCGCTTTGCGAACGGCGGGAACATTCCCCTGCAGATGCCCGGCTTGCAGGAAGGGTGGTCTCTTTTGGCTTACTCGCATCGCTTGGGGGTGAAACATCGTTCCGGTTGGCTTATCTGTAGCCCAGCTGCAACCCATGAGGTCCACCATGTCCCTGCGCATCAACGACACCGCCCCCGATTTCACCGCCGAAAGCACGGCAGGCACCATCCGTTTCCACGACTGGCTGGGGCCGAATTACGGCATCATCTTCAGCCACCCGCGCGATTTCACGCCCGTTTGCACAACCGAGTTTGGTGCCGTGGCGCAGCTCGCGCCGGAATTTGCCAAACGCAACACCAAGGTCATCGGCGTGTCGGTCGATTCGGTCGCGGACCATGAAAAGTGGAAGCGCGACATCGAGGCGTTTGGCGGTGCCCCGGCGGATTTCCCGATCATCGACGACTCGTCGCTGACCGTGGCCAAGGCCTATGACATGCTGCAGGCGGACTACTACCTGCCCGCCGAGGGGCGTACCCCGGCGCATTCGCAGACCGTGCGGACGGTGTTCATCATCGGCCCGGACAAGAAGATCAAGCTGACGATGAGCTATCCGATGACCGTGGGCCGGAACTTTGCCGAGATCCTGCGGGCGCTGGACGCGGTGCGCGCGACGGATGGTGTGCCGATCTCCACACCTGCGAATTGGGTGCCGGGGCAGGACGTGATCGTGGCCCTGTCCCTGAACAACGAACAGGCGACGGAGCGGTTCGGGCCTTTGGACATCAAGCTGCCCTATCTGCGCTTTGCCAAGCAGCCGAAACCGGCCGCCTGACGCGCCACTGATCAAGGCCCTATACTTTTGCCAGCCCTGCGGATAGACCGCAGCGGCTGGCTCAGGTGTTCCTGACCCATCCGGTGTGGAGGCCGGGCGGGTATCATGGAACGGCGATGCCGGATTGGCATCACGGGGCGCCGGGTCGCCCCCCTGGAACGGAAAGACAAAACGATGGATCACGGGATCACGGGTCCCCTTGGCGACGCATTGGCGGCCAAGGGTTACGAGGCATTGACGGCAGTTCAGTCGGCGGTGCTGGCGGATGGGGTCGCAGGACGCGATCTGCTGGTTTCTGCGCAGACCGGGTCGGGCAAGACCGTGGCCTTCGGACTGGCGATGGCGCCGGAAATCCTCGGGACATCCGAGAAACTGCTTTATGCGGATGTGCCTTTGGCCCTGATCATCGCGCCGACGCGGGAACTGGCCTTGCAGGTCGCGCGCGAACTGGAATGGCTCTACGCCACGGCGGGCGCTCGGATCGCGACCTGCGTGGGCGGCATGGACTACCGCACCGAAAAGCGCGCGCTGGAGCGTGGGGCGCATATCGTCGTCGGCACGCCGGGACGTCTGCGCGACCATATCGAACGGCGGTCGCTGGACCTGTCGGGCCTGCGCGCGGCGGTGCTGGACGAGGCGGATGAAATGCTGGACCTGGGATTTTCCGAGGATCTGGAATTCATCCTGGCCGCCGCGCCGCCAGAGCGCCGCACGCTGATGTTTTCCGCCACCGTCCCGCGTGAGATCGAGGCACTGGCCCGGACCTTCCAGAAGGACGCGCTGCGCATCCAGGCGCAGGGCGAGGCAAAGCAGCATGTGGATATCGAATACCGGGCGATGAGTGTCGCGGTGCGCGACCGCGAGCATGCGATTTTCAACGTGTTGCGCTACTACGAGGCGCCGACGGCCATCGTGTTCTGCAAGACACGGGCGAATGTGAACCACCTGATGGCGCGCATGGGGAACCGGGGCTTCCAGGTTGTCGCCTTGTCGGGGGAACTGAGCCAACAGGAACGCACGCATGCGCTGCAATCCCTGCGTGACGGGCGGGCGCGGGTCTGCATCGCCACGGATGTGGCGGCGCGCGGCATCGACCTGCCGGGTCTGGAACTGGTGATCCATGCCGACCTGCCGCAGAACTCGGAAATCATGCTGCATCGGTCGGGCCGCACCGGGCGCGCGGGCAAAAAGGGCGTGTCGGTGATGATCGTCACGCCGTCCGAGTTTGCCAAGGCGCAGCGGATCTTGAAGGGCGGTCGGGTCGTCGCGGAATGGGGCAAGGCCCCCGGTGCGGACGACGTGCAAGAGCGCGAAGATGCGCGCCTTTTGGAACATCCGACGCTGCAATCCGGTCCGGGCGACGAGGCAGAGACCGCCGCCGCCCTGGTGTCGCGCTACGGTGCGGATGCGGTTGCCGCCGCGTTCATCCGGCTCTGGCGCGAGGGGCGGTCTGCGCCCGAGGTGCTTTCGGACAACCTGCCCCCCGTCACCCCGCGCGAACCGCGTGAGCGGGGCGAGTTCGGGGCTTCGGTCTGGTACCGCCTGTCGGTGGGACGGTCGGGCCGGGCCGAGGCGCGGTGGCTGCTGCCCAAGATCTGCGATGCGGGCGGGATTGCAAAGGACAGCATCGGCGCGATCCGGGTGCAGGAGGACGTGACCTTTGTTCAACTGGCAGAGGCTGTCTTGGGGCGGTTTGGCGCGATGATGGAACTGGAGGCGGGCCTGACGATGGAGCGCATCGAAGGGGAGCCGTCGCTGGATCGCCCCGAACGTGCCGCTCGTCCGGAACGGAGCCCACGTGCGCCGCGTCCCGAGGCACGTGCCCCCGAGGCCGCGAAACCGCGTGCCGAGGCCAAGCCGGCCCATACGCCGAAACCGCCAAGGATCGTCGAGGATGACGCCCCGGCCCCGCGCGCGGTGGTCGCCGAGCCCCCCCGTCCGGCGTTCAATCCTGATGCACCGCGGCCGGCCTATACGCCGCGCAACGACGCCGCCCCGGTCGTATCAGAACGCAAACCGCGCGTGCGGTCGGATGAAAAGCCTGCCTACAAATCCGCGGGCTTCAAATCCCACGGTGCGGCGGGCAAACCGGCGCGTTCGGGCGGCTTCAAGAGCCATGCCTCCGAAGGTGCACCCTGGAAACCCAAGGTTGACGGCGACCGCCCGGCACCGCGCGCCGAGGGCGCGCGTCCGGATCGCCCGTATGTGAAAAAGGATGCTCCGCGCGCTGACGGTGCCGGTGCTCGGCCCGAACGGCCCTATGTCAAAAAGGACGCGCCCCGTGCGACCGAAGGCGCGCCGCGCCGGTTTGCGGAAAAGCCTGCCGGGGATCGCCCGGCGACCAAGGCCCCGTGGTCCAAGGCCCCCGGGCCGCGCAGCGACGGAGAGGCCCCGAAACGCACCTATGCGCCCAAGGGCGATGCGGCGCGGCCTTTCGTGAAACGTGAAGGTGCGGGCGGCAAACCCGGCGGGGCCAAGTTCGGCAAGCCTGCCTTTGGCAAGCCGAAACCCGCTGCGCCGCGCGGGGATGCCAAGGATACGTCGAAACGGTTTGTGCCCCCGAAAAAGCCGAAGACCTGATCGCGGCTTTCATCTTGGTACAAATATCCCGGGGGAGTCAGACCCCCGGGCTGACCGGGGCGGCGCCCCCCATCCTTGCGGACAGGATCACCGCGTGCAGAACCGGCGGGGCCACGATCACCCCGGCGGTCCGGCGCGCCGACGAGTTGAACCACAGCGCGCCGCCATGTCCGTCGGTCACCACTGCCCCTGCCTGTTCTGCGATCAGAACCCCTGCCGCGATGTCCCATTCCCAGGCATCGCCCAGGGTCAGCATCGCATCGAACCGGCCCTCGGCAGCCAGACACAGACGATAGGCCAGCGACGGGCGGAAATGGCGCTGGAACGGCGGCAACCCGCCCGGCCAATGTTCGGGCGACAGGCTCGCCTTTTGTGTCAGCACACGGGCGGCGACAATGTCTGATTGCGATGACACTCCGATAGGCTGGCCGTTCACGCAGGCCGGACCTGCAATGGTCGCGGTATACATCCTCGCCTTGGCTGGCAAGAAGACGGCGCCTGCCACAACGCGACCCCGCTCCGCCACGGCAACGGAAATCGCAAAGTTGTCCTCGCCCGCCAGAAAGGCGCGCGTGCCGTCGATCGGGTCGATGATGAAGACACGGTCGCAGGCCAGCCGCGCGGTGTCGTCCGCGGTTTCCTCGGACAGCCAGCCATAATCGGGCCGCGCACCGATCAGGTCACGGTGCAACAGGTCGTTGACGGCGATATCCGCCTCGGACACCGGACCCGCCTCGTCGCCCTTGTCCCATTGCCGGGGGTCAAGCTTCCAATAGCTGAGAGCAACCTCGCCCGCAGCCCTCGTCGCGGCTTCGATCAGGGCAAGGTCGGCCAGCGGATCGGACATGACCAAATCGTCAGGCCCCGGCAAGCGTCATCCCCTCGACCAGAAGGCTGGGGACGCGCATCGACAAATGCTGTCGCGCGTCATTGGCAGGCACGATCCGCATCAGCATGTCGCGCAGGTTGCCCGCGATGGTGCATTCGTTGACGGGATACTGAATCTCGCCCCGTTCGACCCAGAACCCCGACGCGCCGCGCGAATAGTCTCCGGTGTTGGGATTGATCGTCGATCCGATCATCGAGGTGACCAGCAATCCGGTCCCCATCTGCGCCAGCAGGTCGGCGCGGGTGACGCTGCCCGGCGTCAGGTCGATGTTGGTGGTCGAGGGGCCGGGCGGGCTGCCGGTTGCCCTGGCGGCGTTGCCGGTCGACGGCAGGCCCAGCTTGCGCCCCGAGGCAAGGTCGAGGACCCACGACTCCAGGATCCCGTCGCGGACAAAGGCGCGGCACTGGCGGGGCAGCCCCTCACCGTCAAAGGGGCGCGACGATCCGATGCGGGGGCGAAACGGGTCTTCGGTGACGGACAGACCTGCCGGCAGAACTTGCTGGCCCATCGACCCGCGCAGCCAGGATGACCCGCGCGCAATGCTGGCCCCGTTGATCGCCGACAAGAGGTGGCCAATCACGCCGCCCGCGACCCGTTCGTCATAGACCACGGCATAGGTGCCCGTCTTGGGTTTCACCGCGCCCTTGCGCTCCAGCGTCCGTGTCGCGGCAAGGGTGCCGATCTCTTCGGGCGATGGCATGTCGGCGGCATGGGTGCGCCCCTCGCCTGCCCAGTCGCGTTCCATGGCCGTGCCCTCGCCGGTAAAGGCGACGCCCGACGCGGAATGGCCGGTCAGCGCATAGCCGCCGCGAAAACCGTTGCTGGCAGCAAACTCGACCCGGCGGTGATAGCTGCTGGCGGACGCCTCGACCTGCGTGATGCCGGCATGGCCCATCGCAGTGGCCTCGATCCGCCGGGCAATAGCCTCCAGCGTGGCGGCGTCCGGCTCGGGGCCTCGATCGACCAGATCCAGCGCCGCCGGGTCCCAGTCGCGCGCCAGCTGGCTGGGGTCGGCAAGGCCAGCGGTCGGATCTTCGGGCGCCTCGCGGGCCATCGCGACGGCGCGTTCGGCAAGGGTGGTGATGGTGCGGTCGGAAAGGTCCGACGCGGATACGAAGGCCTGCCGGCGCCCGATCAGCACGCGCAGGCCGATCTCGGTTCCTTCGGCGCGTTCCGCCTGTTCCAGCGCCCCCGCCCGGATGTCGATCGAGACCGACCGCCCGTCGATCGCGAGGGCATCCGCAGCCCCGGCCCCCGCGCGCCTGGCGGCGGTCAGAAGCGCCTCGGTCAGATCGGTCAGGGAGGGGGTCATCAGGCGGCCTTTCGCGAATGCAGCAACCGCCCACAGGTAGGCGCGCAGGCGGGCAAGGGCAAGCCTCAGTCCGGCCCAAGTCCCAGATGCGGCACCCCGCGCTGGGCGGCAAGGTCCATCTGGCGCTGGCGTTCGCGGTATCGCGCGCGGTCATCCTCTGTCCGGGTGCCTGCACAATGCGGGCAGGCGACGCCGCGTTCATAGGCGGGATGCACGCGGTCGGCCTCGGTCAGCGGGTGGCGGCAGGCCCCGCACGAGGTCAGGTCCCCGGGTTTCAGGCCATGGCCGACCGAAATGCGGTCGTCAAAGACAAAGCATTCACCCTGCCACAGGCTTTCGGCCTCGGGCACATCTTCGAGGTATTTCAGAATGCCACCCTTGAGGTGAAACACATCCGTGACGCCCTGACCCAGAAGGTAGTTGGTCGATTTCTCGCACCGGATGCCGCCGGTGCAGAACATCGCCACACGCTGGCCTGCAAAGCGGTCCTTGTTCGCCTGCCACCAGGCGGGAAACTCGCCGAACGCAGTGGTGCCGGGACTGATCGCGCCATGAAAGCTGCCGATGCGCACCTCATAGTCGTTGCGGGTGTCGATCACCGCGACGTCGGGGGCGGCAATGAGGGCGTTCCAGTCGGCGGGGTCGACGTAGTGGCCTGTGCCGGTGGTCGGATCGACATCGGGCTGGCCCATGGTGACGATCTCGCGCTTGAGGCGGACCTTCATCTTGCCGAAGGGCATCTTTTGCGCCGGGCTTTCCTTGTGTTCGAGGCCCGCGCAGCCGGGCAGGGCCCGCAGATGCACGAGGACCGCGTCGATGCCATCGCGCGGTCCGGCAATGGTGCCGTTGATGCCTTCGGGGGCGAGCAGGATGGAACCCCTGACGCCTTGGGCGGCACACCATGCAACAAGCGGCGTACGAAAGGCGGCCGGGTTTGCAAAGCGCGCAAAGTGGTAGAATGCGGCGACGGTCAGCATGGGCGTCGGGTTAAGGGTTTTGGGGCAGGCGGGCAAGATGGCGCGTCCCATGGTTGACCCCCTCGCCGCCCGACCTTAGGCAGGAAATCACGCAACCGGAGAATGCGCCGATGCAACAGACAGATGCCCTGATCGTGATCGACATGCAGAACGATTTCTGTCCCGGTGGCGCGCTGGCCGTGTCCGGGGGAAATGACATCCTGCCCGAAATCAACGCGATGCTGGGGCAGTTTCCGGTGCGCGTATTGACGCAGGACTGGCATCCGGCGGATCACGCCTCGTTTGCGGCGAACCATCCCGGCGCTGCACCCTTCAGCATGACCGAGATGCCCTATGGCCCGCAGGTGCTGTGGCCGGTGCATTGTGTGCAGGGGACCAGCGGGGCGGCGTTTCATGCCGACCTGCGCACCGATCCTGCCGATCTGATCATCCGCAAGGGGTTCCGCGCCGCCATCGACAGCTATTCGGCGTTCTTCGAAAACGACCACAAGACGCCGACCGGCCTTGACGGCTATCTGCGCGCGCGGGGGGTGACAGGGGTGACGCTGGCGGGGCTGGCCACCGATTACTGCGTCGCCTATTCGGCGCTGGACGCGGCGCGTCTGGGCTATGGCGTTACCGTGCGGCTGTCGGCCTGCCGGGCGATCGACCTGAACGGGTCGCTCGCCGATGCACTTGCCAAGATGCGCGCGGCGGGCGTCACGTTCATTTGACCCCTGCCCGCCGCATCGCGTAAGACGGGGGACCAAAAGGAAAACTGCCATGGTCGATATCGCCACCCGCGTCTACAACCACCGCTGGCGGATCGACCCCATCGTGCGGTCCCTGATCGACACCGACTTTTACAAGCTGTTGATGTGCCAGTCGATTTTCCGAAACCGGCCGACGACGCGGGTGGAATTCAGCCTGATCAACCGCAGCCACAAGATCCGGCTGGCAGACGTGATCGACGAGGGTGAGCTGCGCGAGCAGCTGGACCATGTCCGGTCATTGAGCCTCAGCCGGGGCGAGAGCACCTGGCTGCGCGGCAACACGTTCTATGGCAAACGCCAGATGTTCCGCCCCGATTTCATGGAGTGGTTCGAGCGTCTGCGCCTGCCGCCCTACACCCTCGAAAAGCACGACGGCCAGTTCGAGCTGACGTTCGAGGGTCTCTGGCCCGAGGTGATGTTGTGGGAAATACCCGCCCTGTCGGTGCTGATGGAATTGCGCAGCCGGGCGGCCACGAAACATCTTGGCCAGTTCGAACTGCAGGTGCTGTATGCCCGTGCAATGACCAAGCTGTGGCAAAAGATCGAGCGCCTGCGCGGCATCGACGGACTGCGGATCGCCGATTTCGGCACGCGGCGGCGGCACGGGTTCCTGTGGCAGGACTGGTGCGTACAGGCGATGCAGGAGGGGCTGGGGTCAAAGTTCACCGGCACCTCGAACTGCCTCATCGCGATGCGCCGCGAGATGGAGGCCATCGGCACCAACGCGCATGAACTGCCGATGGTCTATGCGGCCCTTGCCAATTCGGACGCGGAACTGGCGCAGGCACCCTATCAGGTGCTGGCCGACTGGCACGAGGAACACGACGGCAATCTGCGGATCATGCTGCCGGATACGTTCGGGACCGAGGGGTTCCTGCGCAATGCGCCGGACTGGCTGGCTGGGTGGACCGGGATCAGGATTGACAGCGGCGATCCGGCCACAGGGGCCGAGATTGCCATCAGGTGGTGGCGGTCGCGTGGCGAGGACCCGACCAAGAAGCTGGTGATTTTCTCGGACGGGCTGGATGTGGCCAAGATCGAAGAGTTGCACCGACAGTTCGCAGGGAGGGTCAAGGTCAGCTTTGGCTGGGGCACGATGCTGACGAACGATTTCATCGGGCTGATCGAGGCGGATGCGCTGGCGCCGTTCAGCCTGGTCTGCAAGGCGGTCACGGCGGACGGGCGGCCGACGGTCAAGCTGAGCGACAACCCGATGAAGGCGCTGGGTCCTGCGGATCAGATCGCGCGGTACAAGCGGGTGTTCGGGGTGGGCGCGCAGGTCGCCGAAGAGGTGTTGGTGTAGGGCGGGGTTCACCCCGCCGATTGGGTGGTTCGAAGCAGCGGGCTGAAGCCCGCCCTACATGTACCGCCGCATCACCACGTCCGCCCACATCACCGCCCGCGCGATGTGGCTGCGGTGGATCGGGTCGTCCGCCGCCAGCCGTGGCATCGTCCAGCCCACCGAGGCGCAGGCGCGGGCAAGGGCAAACAGCTCGATGGCCTCGACTGTAGCTAGGCGCGTCTGGGCATACCCCGCAAGCAACGCGTCGCGGATGGCAGGGTAGGCGGGCTCGCAAACGCTATAGATCAACGCCGTGCCAAGGTCGTGGTGCCGAAACCCGATGCCGCTGTCATCAAAGTCGATCAGCGAAAGGCGGTCGCCGTCCACCAGCACGTTTTCGCGCAGCACATCGGCGTGGATGGGGCCGGGCGTGTCTGTCTGCCGCGACAGCCACGTCGTCAGGAAGTCCCGCGCCGCAAGCAGGGTCTGGCGCTGGGCCGCATCGGCGGCGGGATGGTCCCAGAACCGGCCCCAGAAGGGGGCCTCGCCCACCAGACCGGGGACGTCCCAGCGCGGCCGGATGAAGTCATCCGGCAGCACCAGCGCATCGGTTGCGTCATGCAGACGCGCGAGCATCTGGCCCAAGGCGTGATGAAGGCGGACCAGCCGGTCAGTCGGCAGATCGAAAGGCTGCAGGCTTACTCCCAAAGGCTCCCCCGACAGCCAGCGCACCGCCGAGGCCATGCGCCCCGTGCCAAGGCGCACCAGCAGGTCGCCGTTCGCAGTCGCCAGCGGTTCGGGGACCGGAACGCCCTGCGCGGCAAGCGCCGCCGTCCACCACAGTTCCGACCGGATCGCCGCGTCGCTTTGATACCCCATCCGGTGCAGGCGCAGGGCGGCGCGGCCGCCATCGGGCAGTGCCATCTCAAAGACCGCATTTTCCCGCGCGTTGATCAGGCGCAGAGGTGTGCCGCGCCAATGGGCGGCGGCCTCGGACGCCAGTGCCGCAAGGTCGGTCATGTGACGCCTGGACGGGTCAGTTCGTCCTGCAGCGCGTCCATCAGAAGGTCGGCATGTTCCACCCCAAACGGCATCGGTGGCCTGATTTTCAGCGTATTGCCGCCCTTGCCGATCTTGTTCAACAGGAACCCGCGCGCCACCATCCGCTCTACCAGATCGGCCACGAAATCGGAGGCGGGCGCGCCGGAACCGGTCACGAACTCCACCCCGTAGAACTGACCGACGCCGCGCACATTGGCCAGCATCGGGTGCCGCAGGGCGGCCATGCGGTCCATCATGTGGGCATGGGTGCGGGTGGCGTTCTCCAGCAGCCCTTCATCCGCGATCACGTCGAGGACGGCATTGCAGGCGGCGGCGGAGACCGGGTTGCCGCCGAAGGTGTTGAAATAGCCGAACGCCTCGCGGAACGCGGCCATCACATCGGGGCGGGCGAGGACGGCACCGACGGGGTGGCCGTTCGCCATGGGCTTGCCGACGGTGATGATGTCGGGGGCGAAGCCCAGCCAGTCGTGGCCCCAGAAATGGGTGCCGCAGCGGCCATAGCCGGGTTGGACCTCGTCGGCGATGATGACGCCCCCTGCCTTGCGGATGACCGCAATGGTCGGGTCAAGAAAACCCGGAGTGACGGTCGGCAGGCCCTCGTTGGCAAAGACCGGGCAGAGCATCATGGCGGAAAAGCCAAAGCCCTTGTCCTGCAGATCGGCGATGGCGGCGGCGACGTGGGCGGCAAAGGCCCGCGGCTGATCCGCAGCTCTGCCGTCGATGGGCTGCAAGGTCGATGGCGAGGGCACCAGCCGCACATGCGGCGCATAGCCCCCGATCGGCGGGCGGCGTGTGGAGAGTTGGCTGACCGCGGCGGTATTGCCGTGATAGGTGTTGTCGGTCGCGATGACGCCGGTGTGGCCGGTGACGGCCTGGGCCATGCGGAGCGCGATGTCGTTCGCCTCGGACCCCGTGCAGGTCATGATCGTCTGGGCAATCCCGTGACCGAGGGTCGCGGTCAGCCGCTCGATGTAGTCGAGAATGCCGTCGTGCAGATAACGGGTATGGGTGTTCAGGATCGCAGCCTGTTGCGCGATGGCTTCCACCACATGCGGGTGGCAATGGCCGACATGCGCGACGTTGTTGTAGCAGTCGAGATACCGCTTGCCGTCCGCATCCCAGAGCCAGACCCCCTGGCCCCGCACGATATGCACCGGATGTTCGTAGAAGGTCGGCACATTCGGGCCCATCAGCCGGGCGCGGCGCTGGATCAGCGTTTCAGTCATCGACATCCCCGACTTTGGCGCGGCCCGCCTTGATGTCGGCGCGCACGGATTTGGCCACAAGCCTGCGTCGTTCGCTGCCGAGCGTCGGTTTGGTGGCGATGCGGCGTTTCGGGGCGATCAGGGCGGCACGGATCATCTCGGCCAGCCTCTCACGCGCGATTTCGCGGTTGCGGGCCTGGCTGCGGGTGTCGTCGACCTGCAGGACAATCGCGCCCTCCAGCGTCCAGCGGCGCCCGGCGAGTTTCCTCAGGCGGGTCTTGACCGATGCGGAAAGGTTCGGAGACCGCTCGGCCTCGAACCGCAATTCCACCGCCGTCGACACCTTGTTGACGTTCTGGCCGCCGGGACCGGAGGACCGCACAAAGGTCTCGGTCAATTCCCAGTCGGCGATCTCCAGGGTGTCGGTAATGCGCAGCATAAGGCGTCACTATGGCAGGAATACCGGGTCGATGCGACGGGCGTGCCCAAAATTTTTCGGCGAAAAATTTTGGGCCTGTCCGCAAGTTCGCCACAAGAGAAAGGGTCGCCTGGCAAGCAGACGACCCTTTCCGAGATCCAAGGAGATGAGCCAGTTAGGCATCAATTCCAATCAGTGGTCTGTTTTGCTGAAGGGCTGCCTTCAGAAAACACTCCCCATGACTGTCCCGACACGTCTCTCCAATATCACTCTAGACACTGGATCACCTCCTTTCAATTGGTTGCCGATGTACGAATCGTGCCACAGATTTTGTGTTTGTCAAAAGCTTTTACGCTACCTTTGTGGCAAGGCGCGCCAATGCCAGTCGAAACGGCAACAGTGCGACAATCGCGAGCAGGATTTTGACGCTCCAGTCCGCAACCGCCAGCGACACCCAATAGGGCGCATCGGGGCCGACGCCAAGGACGGGGCCGGCCGACGCCGCCCAGGACACATCGCTGCCGGGGTCGATGAAGGACAGACTGGCGGCAAAGGCGACCGAAAAGAAGATCGCGGTGTCGAGCGTGGAGCCGATCAGGGTCGAGATCAGCGGCGCCTGCCACCAGGCCCGGCGGCGCATCCGGTCGAACACGGTCACATCCAGAAGCTGCGCCACCAGAAATGCCAGTCCCGACCCGATGGCGATGCGCAAGGTGACGAGCGGGCCGGAGGCCCCCACGATCTGCGTGCCGATGGCCGAACAGACAAGGCCGGTCAGGAATCCGGCGACCACCACGCGCCTTGCGGCCGCCGGGCCGTAAAGGCGGTTGGTCAGGTCGGTCACAAGGAAGGAGAACGGGTAAGTCAGTGCGCCCCAGGTCAGCCAGGCGCCCAAGGGGCGTTGCACAAGGATGTTCGAGGCCACGACGATGATGGCCATGGCAAGGCTGCCAAAGAAAAGGGGACGCATGGGATGTATCCGTTTTGCCAAGGTGTTCGGAAACTTGGCCCGGCAGCGCGCCGGGCAGCGACCGCCTAAGGCGCGGTTGCGCGCCTGTCAACCCGATGGCATACCCTGCCCACCCGGGCCGAGGTCGTATTCGACGATCTCGGTCGAAAGAAACCACTCGTAGTTGTCATCCGAAATCATCGTCGCAATCAGGTTCCCCGATGCGTTCCGCCAGACCGACAGGCCTTCAAGATTGCCGTGGCGCCCGGTCCGGGTTTCGACCAGCCGTCGTTCGTCGCCAAGTGCGGTGTCGGTGACGACAAAACTGCGCAACCGCATGCGAAACCCCGCGATCCCCAGAAATTCGCGCTCCAGCACGTAAAGCCGCCCGTCAGGGCCGAAATCGGCACCCACCGGCAACAGCGTGCCGTCGCGGGGCATCGCAAAGGGCTGCTCCCAGTTCCCTGCCCGGAACCGAAAGACCGGGAACGGCCGATCCACCCGGCCCGACCGTTCCGGCATCGTGTAGACCGTGCCGTCCGCCGCGACCGCCAGCGCCTCCAGCGCGGAGTTGCGCTGCATGGCCCGGAATTCGCCGGGCACCGGCAGGGCTGTCGCGATGCCGCCAAGATCGCCGTAGCGCAGCACGCGCGCGGGGCCTTCGGTCGACACAAAGGCAGTGCCGTCCGCCATCACGGCCAGCCCTTCGGTGTCGTTGTCATCCTCGCCCAGATTGCCGCCCCGTTCGTTCAAAAGCGGCATCGCCCGGCCGTCCGCCGTGACGGAGGTGATCTTGCCCGCCGCATCCCGTGCGATCCGCCCATGGACAAGGGCACCGGCATCGGACAGGGCAGCAAAGGCCAGCCCGTCATCGCTGACCTCGATCGCGGAAAAGCCGCCGAAAAGGCTGTCACCCGGCCGGGACCAGACATAGTCCGACACCGGCCCGGCACCAGGCACGGGGTCCTTGGCCGCGAGCGGCAAGGTCAGCAACGCCAACCCCGCCAGGAGGACTAGGGCGAGGAAAGGACGTCTTTGCATTGTCTGGGCAGGTCCGCCATGGTGAATTCGCGCGCGGTCTTTTCGCGCTTGGGGGGCACGGGTTTCGTGGCGGGCTTTGGCGGATCGAGATATTCCGTCACCCACCACATCAGCGTCTCGTCGCAGCCATTGCCACCCTTGGACAACTCATCCACCGACGGCGTCTGCGTCTTGCACAAAACCGCACCCTTGGGGCATTTCAGACGGACGTGGAAATGCGCCTCGTGGCCCGCAATGGGCCTGATCTTCTGCAGCCAGTCGGTGTCCGAAGGACGGGCCGTCTTGCACATCTCGATCTTGACGGCGGCGGCCACAAAGATGCGGTCCACGCGCGGGTCGGAGGCCGCCGCCTTCAACAGCGCGCTGTGCCGTTTCGTCCAGTTCCCCGTGACCGACCGCTGATCGGCCGACCGGACCGGCACCGAACCGATCTTTTCGCGCTCCGCGACCGACAGGTTCAGCCGTTTCGGCGGCAGCATCCAGATGTCGGCATCAAGGCCGATCTGGTGGCTGGCATGGCCCGAGGTCATCGGCCCGCCGCGCGGCTGGCTGATGTCGCCGATGTAAAGACCTGCCCAGCCGATCCGCTGCGCCGCCTGGCTAAGACCGACCAGAAAGTCGATCATCACCGGCTGACCGAAATTGCGCCCCCGAGACAGGCGCATCGCCTGCCAGCTGGACCCGGATTCCGGCAGTTCCACCATGCCCGCAGCACAGCCCCGCGCATAGGATCCGACCGGCATCGGGTCCTGCTGGCTGGGCGCGTCCTTGGCCCCGAAGAGCTTGTTGGCCAACTGTTGGGCCTGCACGGGAAGCGGCAGGGCCAGCAGAATTGCCAGGAACAGCGGTCGGATCATGCCTGCTCTCCCCTGGGTCTGACCCAAATTAGCAGAACCAGTCCGACAAGAAAGAGGACGATCAGGGGGGAAATACCGATGCGCTGCGACCCGCTGGCGGTGGTGACAAGCGCGATCAGCGCGGGCGACATGAAGCTGGCGACCTTGCCGGACAGCGCGAAAAGACCAAAGGCCTGTGTCGCGCTGTCTGGGGTCGTGTGGCGCACCATCATCGTGCGGCTTGCCGCCTGCAGCGCCCCGCCCGCGGCCCCGATCAGCGCCCCGAGGGTAAAGAATATCCGGTCCGGCAGGCCCGAGGCCGGGTCCATCGGCAATCCCCAAAGGCTGTCGCGGTCCATCCCGACGATCACCGTGCAGACCAGGATCAGGACAAGGATGCAGAAAATGATCACGGGCTTTGGACCGAAACGCCGGTCCGCCCGGCCGCCGATCCACGCGGCCACCATCGCCGAGATCGCGCCCACGATGCCAAAGGTGCCGATCTGGATGATCGACCAGCCCAGCACCCCCGAGGCATAGACCCCGCCGAACCCGTACAGCGCATTCAGCGCGTCGCGGTAAAACAGCGACGACGCCAGATAGGCCGACAGGCTGCGCCGGTAGCGCAGCGAGGCGATGTTTTCCATCAGCCCCGACATCGCGCGTCCCAGATGCAACGGCTGGCGCGTGGTCTGCGGTTCGCGCACCCAAAGAAAGAACGGGATCATGAACACGATGAACCAGAGCGCGGTGAACGGCCCGACCGCCCGGGTGCCCTCGCGCGCTTCGGGGTCAAGTCCGAACAGCGGGCCGCGCCCGAGCATGGTCAGCCCGCTCTCGGCGTTTTCGGCCAGCAACAACAGCATGATGACCAGGGCCAGCAACCCGCCCAGATAGCCGAACGCAAAGCCCGATCCCGAAATCGCGCCCAGATCGTCATGATTGCCAAGGCTGGGCATCAGCGCATTGGTGAAGATCGTGGCAAACTCCATCCCGATGAAGCCAAGGCCGAAGAACACGACGGCCCGCAACAGCATATCGCCCTCCCCCCCCGGCGCCACCCACCACAGACCCCAGGCCCCGACGACATAAAAGGTCGAAAAGATCCAGACCCAGACCAGCCGTCGACCCGTGCTGTCGGCGATGGCGCCAAGGATCGGCGCGAGGATGGCGACGGCAAAGGATGCGATCGCCAGCCCCCAGCCCCAATAGGCCTGTGCGGCGGCCTTGGCGGCCTCTTCATCAAGGCCGGCGCCCATGTAGTAGCCGCGGGCGATTTCGGCGAAGTAGGGGCCAAAGACGAATGTCAGCAGCAGCGTGTTGTAGGGCTGGCTGGCCCAATCGAAAAAATACCAGCCCCAGATGCGTTTGCGTGCGCCGTCCATCTGCCTGCCCCTCGGCTCGTTTTGCGGTGATCAAGCCTGAAACCCGGCGGCGGCGCAAGTCATGGCAACCGTCCGGACAAGGGGCCGGCCCGTTTCCGCAGGTGCCGTCAGTCCCGGCACGCTTCCAGCGCGCCACGCCCCATTGCCCTTTCACGGGGCAACCGCTATCCCGAGGACCACCCTGATGCGACCGGAGACCGGCATGGCAAGCCCGCTACAGCTTTTGTTCAACTTCATGTGGTTCCTGATCATCGCGCATGTGGTGATGAGCTGGCTGATCAACTTTTCCGTGCTGAACCTGCGACAGCCGCTGGTGGCGCAGTTGTGGGACGGGCTGAACCGCCTCTTGGAGCCGATCTACGGGCAGATCCGGCGGTTCCTGCCCAATACCGGGGCGCTGGACCTGGCACCGATCGTCGCGATCTTTCTGCTTTACACGCTGGAATATCTGCTGCGCGCCTATACCGGCCTGATGTGAGGCGGGTCTGCGCTGGCATGCTGTCCGGGGCAGCCGATGGCTGACCTTACGGGCCTTTTGCACAGCGTTTTCGGGTTCACGTCCTTTCGCCCGGGCCAGGCCGAGATCGTGGACGCCGTTGCGGCAGGTCGCAACACCCTTGCGATCATGCCGACAGGCGGCGGGAAATCCCTTTGTTTTCAGTTGCCTGCGCTGGCAAGCCCGGGGGTGACGGTCGTCATCTCGCCGCTGATCGCGCTAATGCGGGATCAGGTGCGCGCCCTGCGCGAAGCGGGGGTAGAAGCCGGGGCGCTGACGTCCGGCAACACCGAGGACGAGACCGAGGGCGTGTTTGCAGCCCTTGAGGCGGGGCGGCTGAAGCTGCTTTACATGGCGCCGGAACGGCTGGCCTCGCCGGCGACGATTGGCCTCTTGCGGCGCATCAACTGCACGATGATCGCGGTGGACGAGGCGCATTGCGTCAGCCAGTGGGGCCACGACTTTCGCCCCGATTACCTGCGCATCGGTGACCTGCGGCGGGCGCTGGATGTGCCGCTGGCCGCCTTTACCGCGACGGCGGATGAGGAGACGCGGGCCGAGATCGTCACGCGGCTGTTCGACGGCATCCCGCCCGCGATTTTCCTGCGCGGGTTCGACCGGCCGAACATCCACCTTGCCTTTGCGGTCAAGGACAAGCCCCGCGATCAGGTGCTGGGCTTTGCCGCCAGGCGGCGCGGCCAGTCCGGGATCGTCTATTGCGGCACGCGCGCCAAGACCGAAACGCTTGCCCGGGCGCTGACGGAAGCCGGCCACGGCTCCTGCGCCTATCACGCCGGTCTCGACCCCGAGGAGCGCCGCGTGGTCGAAACCAGGTTCCAGCGCGAAGAGGGACTGATCGTGGTGGCGACGGTCGCCTTTGGCATGGGGATCGACAAGCCCGACATCCGCTGGGTCGCCCATGCCGACCTGCCGAAATCCATCGAGGGCTACTATCAGGAAATCGGCCGCGCCGGTCGCGACAGCCTACCCGCCGAGACGATGACCCTCTATGGTCCCGACGACATCCGCCTTCGCCGCACGCAGATCGACGAAGGCAGCGCCCCCACGGACCGCAAGATGGCCGATCACGCGCGGCTGAATGCGCTTTTGGGTCTGGCCGAGGCCGTGGCCTGCCGCCGGCAGGTTCTGCTGGGCTATTTCGGGGAAACCGCGCAGCCTTGCGGCAATTGCGACCTGTGTGACCGTCCGGCCAGGCTGTTTGACGCCACGGAACCCGTGCGGATGGCGCTGTCGGCAATGCTGCGCACCGGCGAATGGTTCGGCGCGGGGCATCTGATCGACATCCTGACCGGCACAGCGACGGCCAAGGTGCGTGACAAGGGACATGACAGGTTGCCGACCTTTGCGGTGGGCAAGGCGATCACCAAGGAAAGCTGGGGTGCCGTGTTCCGGCAGATGATGGGGCGCGACCTTGTCCGGCCCGACCCGGAACGGATGGGTGCGCTGCGCCTGACCGATGCCGCCGTGCCGATCCTGAAAGGCGAGGCGCAGATCACCCTGCGGCAGGACACCGTCGAGGGTGCGGTGCGCGAGCCGTCGGTGCGGGCAGTCGTCGCGGATGCCGACGCGCCGCTGCTGGCAGCACTCAAGGCGCAGCGCCGTGCGCTTGCCGATGCCGCCAATGCCCCCGCCTATGTGATCTTTACCGACAAGACCCTGATCGAGATGGCCGAGACGCGGCCCAAAACGCTGGACGCGATGGCGCGCATTTCGGGTGTGGGGGCGAAAAAACTGGAAAGCTATGGGCGCATCTTTCTGACCGTCATCAACGGATCAGCCCCCGAAACGGTCCATCCCGCGCGGCGCAGGCTGGCGGGGCGCGATGCCGGGGCGTTGTTCGATGCGCTGCGTGCGGCGGAACGGGATCTGGCACGGGGGGCGGGCGGGATCGGCAAGCCGATGTCGCTTGGCCAGGGCACCCTGCGCAGGATCGCCGAGGCACGGCCATCCACGCTGTCCGACCTTGACCGCATCGCGGACCTTGGCAGCGCGCGGCTGGAGCGGTTCGGCGAGGCCTTCCTTGCGGTCATCCGCGACGCCGAGTGAGCGCGCCCGTTCCGCGCGACCGCGACATTGCCGCCACAAGCGACGCCCTGCTTGCCATCATCGCCTGAACCAACCGGTTCGCAAACCAGTTGGAGGCAAGCCATGCGCGAAGTCGGGGCCTTCGAGGCCAAAAACCACCTGTACGAACTTCTCGCCGCTGTCGAGGCGGGCGAGATGATCACCATCACCCGGCGCGGCAAGCCCGTGGCGGAGCTGTGGCCCGTGCCGGTGTCTGGCCTGCGCGCACAGTGGGAAGGCAATCCTTGTGACCGCAGACCCAAAGCTGGCCGAGGCCGCGCGGCGGTCCGGTGTGACGGTGCCGGAGCGATAGGGGCACCAGGCCGAAAGGATCAGTTATCCTGACTCGGGACGCCCCTCACCTGACCCACCGCGCCCCCAGTTTTGCCAGGCCCACCGCCAGAATGATGCGCACCACATGATGCGCCGTGACATAGATCGCGCTCATCTGCAGGCTCAGCGCGATCAGGCTCATCTCGGCCAACCCGCCGGGCGCAAAGGCCAGGAACGCCGCCGTGACCGGCTCATCCGCGACCGCGTGGACCGCATTGGCAAACCCGTAGGCCAAAGCCAATGCGACCACGCCGTTCACCAGCGCCAGCCCCGCCGCGCGGCGCAGCATCGCGCGTTCCACCCCCGCAAAGCGCGCGCCAAGCCCGGTCCCCAGCACCACCTGCGTCGCCGCGATCAGCCAGCCCGGAGGCACGCCCTCGACCCAGCCAAGCGCATGCGCCACCGCCGAAGCCGCCAGTGGCCCGGTGATGATCCAGCCCGGCAGCCGCAGCTTGCGCCCGACGAGGACGCCCGCGATGCCGCTTGCGATCAGGATCGCGACATCCGCTGTTGACAGCGGTGCCCCCGCGCCCACCATCGCGACGCCCGACGCCGACCCCACGGCCCGCCCGGTGATCGCCCAGAAGATCAGCGGCACCGCGATGATCGTCCCGATCAGCCGCAGGAACTGCAGGACCGTCAGCAGGCGCACGTCCGCCCCGGCCTCTTCGCCCAGTTGCACGCTTTCGATCAGCCCGCCTGGGACCGCACCAAAGAACGCATCCTTCGGCGAAAGTCCCCCGCGGCGGTAGATGCCAAAGCCCAGGGCATGCGCCAGCGGCACGTAGAGGCACAGCGCCAAGAGCGACGGCCACCACCCCAGCGCCTGTCCCGCAACCGCTGGCGTGAACGCGCCGCCGATCGCCACGCCGATGACCGGGACAAAGGCCATCCGCAATCGCGCGGGCAGGGTGATCGGCCTGCCCAGGGGCCGCCATCCGGCGGCGGCGATGACGCCCGTGATGACCAGCGATCCCAGCAGATAGCCAAGCGGCAGCCGCAGCGCCTGGGCGACAATCCCGCCCAGCGCGCCGAGCGTCAGGGTCATGGCAAGTGCCGAGAGGTCGACCTTGGGAACGGCCGTCACCAATGCGGCGGCCTCTGGCTGGCCGCAGGCGCATCGCTGGTGTCGTCGCGCTCCGCCTCGCGCTGGGCCAGCATCGTGACCAGGCGTGTCAGGCGGTCAATCTCGGTCGCCTGCCGCGCCACCACATCCGACAAATCCTCGACCGCCCGGATCAGATGTGCCATGCGTTCCTCAAGCTGTTCGGTCCTGTCCATGGCCCCACCCGCCGCTTGCCGCCCTGCTGTCCATCCGCTACAGCACCCCCGCAAGGAAGCGAAGGGCAGATCCCATGTCAGACGGTAAAATCCGCCGCCCAAAGGCCGAGACGCCGAAAGGCTTCCGCGACTATTTCGGGGCTGCTGTGACGACCCGCAAGGCGATGCTGGACCGGATTGCCGAAGTCTATCACCGCTATGGGTTCGACCCCCTGGAGACATCCGCGGTGGAGACGGTCGAGGCCCTTGGAAAGTTCCTGCCCGATGTGGACCGCCCCAACGAGGGGGTGTTTGCCTGGAAGGAAGAGGACGACTGGCTGGCCCTGCGCTATGACCTGACGGCCCCTTTGGCGCGGGTGGCGGCGCAGAATCGCAACGATTTGCCCAGCCCGTACCGCCGCTATGCGATGGGACCGGTCTGGCGCAACGAGAAACCCGGACCGGGGCGATTCCGGCAGTTTTATCAATGCGATGCGGATACGGTGGGGGCATCGAGTATCGCGGCGGACGCCGAGATCTGCGCCATGCTGTGCGATGCGCTGGAGGCGGTCGGCATTCCACGCGGTGACTATGTGGTCAAGGTGAACAACCGCAAGGTGCTGAACGGCGTGATGGAGGTCGCGGGGCTTGCCGGTGACGACAAGGAAGCCGAACGCGGGATCGTGCTGCGCGCCATCGACAAGATGGACCGGCTGGGGGTTGAGGGGGTTCGGGCGTTGTTGGGTCCGGGGCGGAAGGATGAGAGCGGGGATTTCGCGAAGGGCGCGGGGCTACACAGTGAGCAAGCGGACGTCATCCTTAACTTCATAGCGACGCGCAGCGAAATCGAAAAACGTCACTTCGAAGGCATTGACCCGACTTCGGATTCGGGAAGAACTGCAACAAGAAACTTTAATTCGGTGGTCTGCCAGTACCTGCATACGCTTGTTCGCGACAGCGACGATGGTAAGCAAGGTGCAGACGAACTGTCGCAAATGGCTTTCTTGCTCGACAAGCAGGGCTATGAAGCTGACCGAATTCAGATCGACACCTCGGTCGTCCGGGGCCTCGGCTACTACACCGGCCCGGTCTTCGAGGCCGAACTGACCTTTGAAATTCTTGACGACAAGGGCCGCAAGCGCCAGTTCGGCTCGGTCGCGGGCGGCGGGCGCTATGATGATCTGGTCAAGCGGTTCACCGGCCAGTCGGTCCCGGCGACCGGAGTGTCCATCGGTGTGGACCGGCTGCTCGCGGCGCTGACGGCCAAGGGGCTGACCAACGCCGACACCGCGGGCCCGGTCGTCGTGACCGTGATGGATCGCGACCGGATGGCGGATTACATGGGGATGGTGGGGGAGCTTCGCAGCGCGGGCATCCGGGCCGAGGTCTATCTCGGCAACCCCAAGAATTTCGGCAACCAGTTGAAATACGCCGACAACCGGCGCAGCCCCATCGCCGTAATCCAGGGTGGCGACGAGGCCGCCAGGGGCACGGTGATCTTGAAAGACCTGATCCTTGGCGCGAACATCGCCGAAGGGGCGAGCCTTGAGGAATGGAAAGCCCGCCCCGCGCAGGTCGAGGTGCCGCGTGGGGAACTGGTGGCTGCGGTGCGAAAGATGCTGGCCTCGTGACCTTGCCGTTGAAACCCGCCATCCGGGCCGAAGCCGAGCGCCTCTTTGCCGCATTCCAGTCGTCGGGCGCGGTGCCTGTCGATGCCGACATCCTCCTCCCCGCCGAAACCCTCCTCGACCTTTATGGCGAGGACATCCGCGCGCGGGCCTATGTCACCCACGACCCCCTGCGGGGCGAGATGATGCTGCGCCCGGACTTCACCGTGCCGGTGGTTCAGGCGCATATGGCGGGGGGTGCCGACCCGGCACGGTACTGCTATCTGGGCGAGGTGTTCCGCCAGCAGGACGGACGACCAAACCGCCCTTCGGAATACCTGCAGGTGGGGTTTGAGTTGTTCGACCGCAGCGCGCCAGAGGCGGCGGACGCCGAGGTTTTCGCGCTGTTTGCCAGGCTGCTGGCGGACCTGTCCTTGCGCCCCGCGACCGGAGACATCGGCATCCTGATGGCGGCTGTTCGGGGCGTGACGACCACCCCCCGTCGCAAGGCGGCCCTCTTGCGGCACATCTGGCGGCCCAGGCGGTTTCGCGCGTTGCTCGACCGGTTTTCGGGCCGCGCCCCGGTGCCGCCACACCGTGTGAAACTGCTGGAAACGTTGGCCAAAGGTGCGCCTGCCGACTTGATTTCTGCTGCCGGAACCTTTGTCGGTCTGCGCAGGCCGGACGAAATTGCCACCCGCGCGGCGGCATTGGTCGAGGATGCCGACAGCCCGCCGATTGCGGCACCCGAGGCGGCGCTGCTCTATGACCTCTTGTCGCTCGAGGCCCCGGCCATGGCTGCCTTGACCCACCTGCGCGGCATCACGCCGCTGATGCCGACCATCGCCCCGACCGTTGATCGGTTCGCGGCGCGGCTGGACGCCTTGGCGGCGCACGGGATCGGCGTCGCGACCCTGCCGTTTGCCGCCAGCCACGGCCGCACGTCGCTTGAATACTACGACGGCTTTGTCTTTTCCTTCCACGGTCCCGCCGATCTGCCCCCCGTGGCGTCCGGTGGGCGCTATGATGCGCTGACCGCCGTGCTGGGGCAGGGGCAGTCGATCCCGGCGGTGGGCGGCGTGATCCGGCCGGAACTGGTGGCGCGGCTGCGGGGGACACCATGATCCGCATCGGCGTGCCGTCCAAGGGACGGCTGATGGTTGAAACCTTCGACTGGTTCGGTGCGCGCGGCCTGCCGATGCGGCTGGCGGGGGCGGATCGCGAATACTCGGGTGCCGTGGATGGCATCGACGGCGTGCAGGTGGTCCTTTTGTCCCCCGCCGAAGTGCCGCGGGAACTGGCCGCCGGGCGCATTCATCTGGGGGTGACGGGGACGGACCTTGTGCGTGAAACGCTTGCGGACTGGGCGTCGGTGGTCGCCGAGGTCGCGCCCTTGGGGTTTGGTCAGGCCGATCTGGTGCTGGCGGTCCCGGCGGTCTGGATCGACGTCGAGACGCTGGATGATCTTGATGCAGCGGCGGCAGCGTTCCGCGCCGTGCATGGCCACCGCCTGCGGATCGCCACCAAGTATCACCGTCTGGTGCGCGATTTCCTGGCCGCCCGTGGTGTGGCCGACTACCAGCTGGTCGACAGCCAGGGCGCGACCGAAGGCACCGTCAAGAACGGCACCGCCGAGGCGATTGCCGACATCACCTCATCCGGTGAAACCCTGCGGGCGAACCATCTCAAGGTGTTGCAGGACGCGCTGATCCTGCGGTCCGAGGCGATGCTGTTGCGCAGCCGGCATGCCGACACGCCCGATCTGTCCGACCTGATGGCGCGGATGCGATCAGCGTAAGCCGATATCGGCCAGCGCCAGCGCCAGCGTTTCGGGTATCGCCTGCTCGCGCTGGCGCCCTTTTGTCAGGTCGCGGGGGCTGTCGCCGGGGTCGAGATAGCGCCAGCCCTGGAACGGCCGGCGCGGCGCGGGTTCGGTGCGGATGATTTCGGCATCAAGGATGATGGCACAACGGGATATGCCGTCGTTTCCCGTCACCTGCTCCAGCCCCAGGATGCGCTGTCGGCACAGTATGATCCCGGTGATTACCCAATAGAGCGACCCTCCTGCCAGGATTTCATCCTCGCGCTTGGGAAACATGCGGGTGACGTGGACCGCGCGACCGGGCGGCCAGAGGTGCCGGTGGTCATGCTGCCATTGGCCATGATCCTCGACGCTTTCGGAACCGACGCTGAGTTTCAGGATGTTGATGAAGTCGGCCACGATTCCCCCTGTCGCTGGTCTCGAGGATAGTCCGGAATGCTGCCGATGCAAGTTGACCATGGGCCATGATCGCCGTATCTTGCGCATTCGCGCAAACAGTGTACCAGCCAAAGTTCTCCTAGCCTCAAGGACATCGCCCCATGTCGCGATTCTCTGCCCCGATCGCCGAGGCCATCTGGGATATGAAATACCGCCTCAAGGAACAGGACGGCACGCCCATCGACGGCACGGTGGAGGACACCTGGCGGCGCATTGCGCGCGCACTCGCCGAAGTGGAGACCGATCCTGCAAAGTGGGAGGCGGAGTTCTATACCGCCCTTGAGGATTTCAAATACCTGCCTGCCGGGCGCATCACTGCAGGCGCGGGGACGGGCCGTAATGTCACGATGTTCAACTGCTTTGTCATGGGCACGATCCCCGACAGCATGGGCGGCATCTTTGACGGGCTGAAAGAGGCCGCGCTGACGATGCAGCAGGGCGGCGGCATCGGGTATGATTTCTCCACCATCCGGCCAAGGGGTGCAGAGGTGAAGGGCGTCGCGGCGGATGCCAGTGGCCCGCTGTCGTTCATGGACGTCTGGGACGCGATGTGCCGGACGATCATGTCGGCGGGCAGCCGCCGGGGTGCCATGATGGCCACGATGCGCTGCGACCACCCGGATATCGAGGCGTTCATCGAGGCCAAGAAAGACCCCGCCCGGCTGCGCATGTTCAACCTTTCGGTGCTGGTGACCGACCCCTTCATGGCGGCGGTCAAGGCGGATGGCCCGTGGGAGCTGGTGTTTGGCAGCCGCGTCTATCGCACCGTGCAGGCGCGTGATCTCTGGAACAAGATCATGCGCAACACGTTCGATTTCGCCGAACCCGGCGTGATCTTCATCGACCGGATCAATGCGGCGAACAACCTGAACTATGCCGAGACGATTGCCGCGACGAACCCCTGCGGCGAGCAACCGCTGCCACCCTACGGCGCGTGCCTGCTGGGGTCGATCAACCTGCCCACGCTGGTCAGCGGCGCATTTGGAAAAAAGGCCGCGCTGGATTTGGCCGCGCTGGACCGGCTGGTGCGCGTCGCCGTGCGGATGATGGACAACGTGGTGACGGCGAGTCGCTTTCCCCTGCCGCAGCAAGAGGCCGAGGCGCAGGCGAAACGGCGGATAGGCCTTGGGGTCACGGGACTGGCCGACGCGCTCTTGATGCTGGGCCAGCGTTACGGATCGGTCGAGGCGGCGGAAACGACGGAAAAGTGGATGCATGCCATGGCGCGGTCGGCCTATCTGGCATCGGTTGACCTGGCCCGCGAAAAGGGCGCGTTCCCGCTGTTTGACGCCGAGAAATTCCTGGCCTCGGGCAACATGCGCAACATGGACGCCGATGTCCGCGAGGCCATCCGCAGCCACGGCATCCGCAACGCGCTGCTGACCTCCATTGCGCCGACGGGCACGATCAGCCTTTATGCGGGCAATGTGTCCAGCGGCATCGAGCCGGTCTTTGCCTATGCCTATACCCGCAAGGTTCTGCAAAAGGACGGCAGCCGCACCGAAGAGGAAGTCGTGGACTATGCCGTGCGGCTGTGGCGCGAAACCCGTGGCGCGGCCCCCCTGCCAGAGCATTTCGTCAACGCCCAGACCTTGCCGCCGCTGGATCATGTACGGATGCAGGCGGCGGCTCAGAAATGGATCGACAGCTCGATTTCAAAGACCATCAACTGCCCGGCGGATATCAGCTTTGACGATTTCAAGGAGGTCTACATGGCCGCCTGGGATCAGGGCTGCAAGGGCTGCACGACGTATCGTCCGAACGACATCACGGGGTCGGTGCTGACCGTGTCCGAGAAGACCGAGACTGTGCCCAGTGAAGCCCCCGCCACTGCGCAAGGGGGCGAGGTTGTCTATCTGTCGGAACCGCTGGACCGCCCCGCCGCGCTGGAAGGCCAGACCTACAAGGTCAAATGGCCGGGGTCCGAACACGCGCTCTATATCACCATCAACGACATCGTCATCGCCGGCCACCGCCGCCCGTTCGAGGTGTTCATCAACTCCAAGAACATGGAGCATTTCGCCTGGACCGTCGCGCTGACGCGGATGATCAGTGCCGTGTTCCGGCGCGGTGGCGATATTTCCTTTGTCGTCGAAGAACTGAAAGCAGTGTTCGACCCGCGCGGCGGGGCGTGGATGGACGGCAAGTACATCCCCTCCATCCTTGCCGGCATCGGCGGAGTGATCGAGCGCCACCTGATCGACATCGGTTTCATCGAGGGCGAGGGTCTGGGGCTGAAGACCGACCCCAAGGCGGAACTGATGGTCGTGGGCGAGGCGCCGCGCGGCAAGGCGTGCCCTTCATGCGGGTCGTATGACCTGCGGATGGTTGAAGGATGCCTGACCTGCGGGTCGTGCGGGCATTCGAAGTGTGGCTAGGGTTTCCCGCCCGGCATTTGCCGTGCGTGACCCATTCTGCGGCGGAAATCCCACAGACTGTTGCCTTTTGGGCATAGCGCCGCCGGCACACCCCTGCTAGCAGTGATTGTAGAAGAACAAGAAACGACGGGCAGTCAGGCATGGAAACGGGCTTTCGGGCTACGTTCGTGATTTCGTGGGCACAGACCGAAACGGACGGCCTCTGCGGCGCATCGCACGATCAGATGATACTGGGGTCAAGCTGGCGCTGGCGCGGCACGGCGCTGCGGCTTGACGTGCCGCTTGGCCCGCTGGTCCTGGCGCCGGACGGGGGCGCGGCGCATGACCGGCTTTGGGCGGCCGCGATGGTGCGCCAGTTGCTGAGCGCCGCGATCGCCCATGCGCCCGTGGCAAGTATCGCGACGCTCCTTGCGGGCATCGCGGCCGAGGACGCACCGCAAGACGGCTTTGTCGTGACGGACGGGTTGCGGACCCATGCGCTGACGGTGATCGTGGACCCGGCCTCGGGGGCGCGGCTGTGCATGTGCGAGGGCGGGATGCCGCCCGTCGACACTGACCTGTGGGTCACGCGGATGGCGCTGCAGCCCGCACCTGCCATCCCGAAAAAGCCCGAAGCTCCGGCCGGGGTCATCTGCTTCGGGCCGGGAACGCGGCTGTCGACCCCGGGCGGCGCGCGCGCGATCGAGGATCTGCGGCCGGGCGATCTGGTCTCGACCAAGGACAATGGCCCGCAGGAGATCCTCTGGACCGGCCACCGTCGCCTGTCCGGCGCGCGGCTGCACGCGATGCCGCATCTGCGTCCGGTGCGCTTTCGCAGCGGCGCGCTGGGCATTGGCCAGCCGGATGGCGATCTGGTCGTGTCCCCCCAGCACCGCATGGTTGTCAGGTCACAGGCGGCGCTTGACCTTTTTCGTACCGACGAGGTGATGGTCGCGGCCGAACACCTTTTGAACGGCCGGTCGGTGACGCTGGACCGCGATCTGCGCGACGTGACCTATTTCCACGTGCTGCTGGGCCGTCACAACGTGATCTGGGCCAACGGGCTGGAAACCGAAAGCTTTCACCCCGCGCATATGGACCTTGCGACACTGAATCCTGACCAGTTCGATGGCCTGATGGGGACATTGCCCGACCTGCGCGCGGACCCTCGGATCTATGGGCCCGATGCGCGCCGCACGATGACCGCACCCGAGGCGGCACGGCTGCGACATGCTCTGGCGGCCTGACCGGCAGAAAGACGACGGTCCATTCGCAGTTTGCCGCGCGCAAGCACGGACTGCCATGATTGGCCGAAGTAAGGCGGGGCGTTGTTGACTCTGGCCTTTGCGCCTGTATAAGGCCCGCAAGTCCCGGGGCCTGCTCCGGGGCTTTTCATTGGTGTTGGCGGCCCCCGCAAGGGGATGCCTGTCGCCGGGGAAACCCGGAAAGGACAACGCCCTTCGATGCTCTGAGGCCCGAAAAGTGGGAACCGGTTTTCGGACCAGCCGAAAGAGCGAACGCAAAGAAGGAGATCAGCCGTGACAAAACGCACGTCTGCCAAGTACAAGATTGACCGCCGCATGGGCGAAAACATCTGGGGCCGTCCGAAATCCCCGGTGAACAAGCGCGAATACGGCCCCGGCCAGCATGGCCAGCGCCGCAAGAACAAGCTGTCCGACTTCGGCACCCAGTTGCGCGCCAAGCAAAAGCTCAAGGGTTATTACGGCGACCTGACTGAAAAGCAGTTCCGCAAGATCTATGCCGAGGCCGAGCGCGTGCGCGGCGACACCGGCGAGATGCTGATCGGCCTTCTGGAGCGTCGCCTGGATGCGGTCGTGTACCGCGCCAAGCTGGTGCCGACGATTTTCGCCGCCCGCCAGTTCGTGAACCACGGCCATGTCACGGTGAACGGTAGCCGCGTCAACATCGCGTCCTACAAGGTCAAGGAAGGCGATGTCGTCGCGGTGCGCGAAAAGTCACGCCAGATGGCCTTGATCCTCGAGGCAATCCAGCTGACCGAACGCGACGTGCCCGACTATATCGAGGCGGACCACAACAAGATGGTCGTCAAGTTCGTCCGCACGCCGTCGCTGGGCGACGTGCCCTATCCGGTCAAGATGGAACCGAACCTGGTTGTCGAATACTACGCCAAGAACTGATCCTGTTGACCAAGGCCAACGCAAAGGGGTCGCATCGGATGGTGCGGCCCTTTTCCTTGGCGCAGGCGGCTGCTGCACCCATTGGCGCGGGCCGCAAAACCGACTAAGCAGACGCACGACGGTGCAAGGTGCGCGTCCCGCATCGTGATGGACAAAGCTGGAGACATGACATGGAAAAGTTCACCCGCCTGACCGGCATTGCCGCCCCGATGCCTCTGGTGAATATCGACACCGACATGATTATCCCCAAGCAGTTCCTGAAGACGATCCAGCGGTCGGGGCTTGGCAAGAACCTGTTCGACGAGATGCGCTATAGCGAAAGTGGCGCAGAGATCCCGGATTTCGTCCTGAACCAACCCGCCTATCGCAAGGCGGAAATCCTGGTCGCGGGCGACAATTTCGGCTGTGGATCCTCGCGCGAACATGCGCCCTGGGCGCTTTTGGACTTTGGCATCCGCTGCGTGATCGCGACGTCATTTGCCGACATCTTCTATAACAATTGCTTCAAGAACGGCATCCTGCCCGTCGTGATGCCGCAAGAGGTGGTGGATGTGCTGATGGCCGACGCGCGCAAGGGGGCCAATGCGCGCATGACGGTCGATCTGGAGGCGCAGACCGTCACCACGTCGGATGGGCAGACTTTTCAATTCCAGGTTGATTCGTTTCGAAAGCACTGCCTAATGAACGGATTGGACGACATTGGCCTCACTTTGGAAAAAGTTGCAGCGATAGATACTTACGAGAAACGGGCGCAGACCACTCGTCCTTGGGCTTGACGGCAACACAACCGCAAGATGTTCGACCGCCCTTCCAGGCGGTCTTTTTTTCGGCTTGGTCTTGATGCAATCTTGCGACACCCTCACCCTGAAACAGCCACAAATCTCGGGTTCTTCTGGTGGCAGAGTTGCGGCGTTCTCCGAAAGAAGGCAGAAATTGGGCAAGATTGAGGCAGTCCGCCACAATGTGCGGAATCTGGTCAAGACAACCGGGCGGCAACGAACCGCCCCGGGCTTGGCCAAGGGTGGGAAAGCAGTGTTGACCCGATTGGCCGGCGCCTGTGTGCGCGGATTCGTCCTGATGGTGCTGATCGCGCTGCCGTCGATCATTTTGCCCGGCGTGTCGGCCGATACCCGCCAGATGGTGACGCTGGTCGCGCTGTTCGCGGGCATCCTGACCGTCGTTGAATACAATGCCATCTACCCCGGTCTGATCGAGTTTCGCGATGCTCCGCCGTTCAACCGGATCCGGTTCGTCATGCTGCTGGCGATGGTGGTGACGCTGTCGGTGATCTGTTCGGATCAGGGCGATGTCTCCAGCATTACCAGGCTTTTGCAGGCGATCAGCCTGATTGCGGGCGATGCGATGGATTTTCCCTACAGCCCGACCCGCCTGCTGGTCCTGATGGTCTACGAAGGGGCCAGTCCCGCCGAAATCGGCCTGGTGCGGGCGACGGCGGGCATGGCCTATCTGATCTCGCTGGTCGGCATGGCGTTCTTCGTGGTGATCATGACGCTCGTCGGCTGGCCGTCGCGGGCGCAGGCCTTCAACGTCTGGGTGAACCTGCCGACATTCGACCCTGCCTCGGGCGGGGATGTGGTTGACCAGCTGGACCGCGATGCGCGCATCAACATCGCCCTTGGATTCCTTTTGCCCTTTCTGGTTCCTGCGGTCGTCAAGCTGGCGTCCGGCGGATTCGAACCTGTCATGCTGGCCTCGGCGCAGACGATGATATGGACGATCGTGGCCTGGGCGTTCCTGCCCGCCAGCATCCTGATGCGCGGAATCGCCATGGGACGCATCGCCGACATGATCCGCGAAAAGCGCCGCCAGAATGGCACCAACATGGCCGCCGTCCTGGCAGCAACGGTCTGAAGGGGCTTGCCGCCATTCTTGGCCTTTGGCTGGCCCTGCCTGCGGGTGCCGAGACGTTGCGCGTGGCGACCTACAATGGCGAACTGACGCGCGACGGTCCCGGACTGCTGTACGGCGACATCCTGTCGGATGCCGATCCGCAGGTCCGGGCGGTGATCAGGGTGCTGGCTGTGCTGGATGCGGACGTCCTGCTGCTGACGGGGATCGACTACGACCATGACCTTGTCGCGCTCAGGGCGCTGAATGCACGACTTGGCGATCAGGCCTATCCGTATCTTTTTGCGCTGCCCCCGAATACCGGCATGGCCACAGGGCTGGACCTCGACGGCAACGGCCTGCTGGGCGAGCCGCGCGATGCCCAGGGTTATGGCCGCTTTGCGGGCGAGGGCGGCATGGCGATCCTGTCGCGACTGGCCATAGATGAGACGGAGGTAGATGACTATTCTGATCTTCTGTGGCGCGATCTGCCCGGCAACCTGCAACCCGCAACCGATCCGCCTGCCGTGCGCGACGTCCAGCGGTTGTCGACAACGGGCCACTGGCAGGTGCCGCTGGTGCTGCCATCGGGCGGCAGGCTGACGCTCTTGGCCTGGGCCGCGACGCCGCCCGTCTTTGACGGTCCCGAAGATCGCAACGGCCGGCGCAACCATGACGAGGCCGCGTTCTGGCGGTTGCTGTTCACAGGTCAGCTCGGCACGCCGCCGAGGGGTCCGTTTGTCCTTTTGGGCGTCGGCAACCTCGACCCCGCGGATGGCGAGGGCCTGCGCGACGGGATGCAGGCGCTGCTGTCTGACCCGGCGGTTCAGGACCCTCTGCCGCGCGGCACGGCGGCCCGGATCGAGCCGGACGACATCGGCGATCCTGCGCTGGACACGGCATTCTTTGACAAGGGCGTCGGCGGCCTGCGGGTCGATCTGGTGCTGCCATCGGCGGACCTGACGGTTGCCGCCAGCGGCGTTGTCTGGCCGCCGGATGGCGACCCTCTGGCCGCGGAGCTTGCGGTTGCCTCGCGGCACCGTCCGGTCTGGGTCGATCTTGTGCTGCCGTGACGGCGCAACCTTGACCCTGCAGGCCGCAGCGTCTAGGCCAGCACCGCATCTTTGACCCCTGACACGGAGCGCCCGCCTTGGCCAACCCATCCCTTCTTATCCTTGCCGGTGATGGCATTGGCCCCGAAGTCATGGCCGAGGTGAAAAAGATCATCGGCTGGTTCGGGGCCAGGCGCGGCGTGACCTTTGATGTCAGCGAAGACCTCGTCGGGGGCTGCGCGTATGACAAGCACGGCACGCCTTTGCATGACGACACCATGGCAAAGGCGCAGGCGGTGGATGCGGTCCTGCTGGGCGCGGTGGGCGGGCCGAAATACGACACGCTGGATTTCAGCGTCAAACCGGAGCGCGGCCTGTTGCGCCTGCGCAAGGAGATGGACCTTTTTTCCAACCTGCGCCCGGCGCAATGCTTTGACGCGCTGGCCGATTTTTCCAGCCTGAAGAAAGAAGTCGTCGCGGGCCTCGACATCGTCATCGTCCGCGAGCTGACGAGCGGGGTCTATTTCGGCGAACCGCGCGGGATCTTCACCGAAGGCAATGAACGTGTCGGCATCAACACCCAGCGCTATACCGAAAGCGAGATCGCGCGCGTCGCCCGCTCGGCCTTTGAACTGGCGCGCAAGCGCAGCAACAAGGTCTGCTCGATGGAAAAGGCAAATGTGATGGAATCCGGCATCCTCTGGCGCGAGGTGGTGCAGGAAATCCACGACAAGGAATACCCGGATGTCGCGCTTTCGCACATGTACGCCGACGCCGGGGCCATGCAGCTTTGCCGCTGGCCCAAGCAGTTCGACGTGATCGTCACCGACAACCTGTTCGGCGACCTTCTGTCCGACATGGCGGCGATGCTGACCGGATCGCTTGGCATGCTGCCCTCGGCCTCGCTGGGCCTGCCGATGGCAAACGGGCGTCCGAAGGCGCTTTATGAGCCTGTCCACGGCTCTGCCCCCGACATCGCGGGCACCGGCAAGGCCAATCCGATCGCCTGCATCCTGTCGTTTGCCATGGCACTGCGCTATTCGTTCGACCTAGGCGACGAGGCGACGCGGGTGGAAAAGGCCGTCGAAAAGGTACTGGCCGATGGTGTGCGCACCGCCGATCTGATGGGTCCCGAAGATGGCAAGGCGGTTTCGACCAGCCAGATGGGCGATGCGGTGATCGCGGCCCTGCAGGCGAGCGTTTAGCGCGCAAAAAGGCGCGCGGCCGGGTCGGCCCGCCCTTGCACCCGGCGGCGATTGGGGTGAACACTTGCGGCGCAACCGCGGCCTCCCCCGCCCCATGTCGGACCCTTTAGAATGAATCCCACCTTTCGCGGGGCGATGTTGTCGCTGGCCGCATTCGGATTTTATGCGACCCACGATGTCGTGGTGAAGTTTCTGGGCGAAAGCTACTCCGCGTTCCAGCTGATCTTTTTTTCGGGGCTGATGGGCTTTCCGCTTGTCACCATGATGCTGATGGGCGACCGCCGCGACGGCACCCTGATCCCGCGTCACCCCTGGTGGACGGCGCTGCGGTCCGTGGCCGCCGTGACCACTGGCGTCATGGGCTTTTTCGCCTTTTCCAAGCTGCCGATGGCCGAGGCCTATGCGATCTTTTTTGCGATGCCCCTGCTGATCACGCTGATGGCGATCCCGATGCTGGGCGAAAAGGTCGGACCCCGTCGCGGGGCGGCGGTTGTCGTCGGGCTGATCGGGGTGCTGATCGTGCTGCGGCCCGGGTCCGGCGACAGCTTTGGCATCGGACATCTTGCCGCCCTGGGTGCGGCCACGACCGGCGCGCTGACCTCGGTGATCGTGCGCAAGATCGGGCAGGAGGAACGGTCGGTCGTGCTGATGCTCTATCCCATGATGCTGAGCTTTTTCGCGATGGGGCTGATGCTGCCTTTCGTCTATGTTCCGATGCCGGTCGAACATCTGGGCCTGACGGCGCTGATGGCCTTTCTTGGCATGCTGGGGGCGCTTGCGGTCATTGCCGCGTACCGCGCCGCGCCGGCGGTGGTCGTGGCCCCGATGCAGTATTCGCAGATCATCTGGGCGGCGCTGTATGGCTGGGTGTTTTTTGGCGAAAGCATCAACCTGAACACCGCAATCGGCACCGCCATCATCATCGCCAGCGGCGTCTACATCGTCCTGCGCGAAGATACGCCCCTGGTGTCGCAGAACCGCCCCGTTCTGGAAAGCCGGTCGCGGCTGGATATTGGCACGACGCCGCGGATCAGCCATTGGCTGAAGCGGTTCGAAAAGCAGGACCCGGGCCGCTAGCGCATCGTCCAGTGGACCCCGGCGGCGGGGATGGTGACGCCCCCCCATTCGGCGGGCACGGCGTTGTAGTTGAAAAAGAACCGATGTCTCTTCGTATCGCGGCGGCGCAGGCCTTCGGGCAGGGGGTCCGTTTCGATCCCCTGGGCGGCGCAAAGGCGCGTCAGCATCCGCGCCAGTGCCTGATCATCCGGCCAGCCCGCAAGATAGTGCAATCCGCCCGCCGCGATGAGCGCCGGCCAACCGTCGGTTGACGCCTCGACCACCTGCGCCGTGGTTTCAAGCTTTTCGCGCCAATGCAGGATCGCACCGCCTTCGGCCAGATCGACCGGCATGTCAGGGGGCAGGCTTTCGACGCGCAGGACGGTGGCGGCAAGTCCCGGCAGGTTCGGCGGCAGGGGGACCGGGATCGCGAAATCCGCCGTCTTGGAATTGGTCCGCGGCCCCAGAAGTGCCGCACCGCGACAGGTGCCAAGCGCCTTGATCAATGCGGGCGACAGCGTCATCAGCCCCGGCCCCAGCACCAGCTTGTAGGCTGACAGATCGACCGCATCGGGTGGCAGGATGTCCACATTCAGCCCCAGGCGCCGCAGACCCCTGTACATGTGGAACGCAAGCCAGAAATAATGGAATCCCCGCCCCTGCGGCTGGATTTGCCAGGCCCAGTCCGACGCATAGTCAAATACCAGCGCGACATCCGCCTTGGCCAGATCGACATCCGGCATGTCCGCCAGTTCGCGCGCCACCTGCGCGGCCTCGTCATGGGCAGGGGCCGCGACCGAGTCCGGGCGCAACAGGCCGGCATGCATCTGCTCTTGCGCAAACGGGGCCTGACGCCAACGGAAATAGCAGACCGCCTCGGCCCCGTGCGCAAACGCCTCCCAAGCCCAGAGGCGCGCCATGCCGGGCAGAGGGTCAGGGTTGTAGGGCGCCCAGTTCACCGGGCCCGGCTGCTGTTCCATGATCCACCAGCGGCCACGGCCCACGGCGCGGTACAGGTCATGGTGGAACGCCTGGAAATCCGGGTCGCCCTGATGGGCAAAGCGACGCTTGTGTTCGGGACTGGCGGGGATGCGGTCGGACAGGAATCCCAGCGGGTAGGAATCCCAGGACGCGATTTCAAGGTCCGCGCCGACCTTGAAATGATCGAACTCGGTGACTTGCCCCATGTAATTGTGCGCGATGGGACAGGGCGAATGCCGCCGGATGATGTCGGTTTGCACGCGGTTGAACGCCACGACCTGATCACTGGAAAACCGGCGGAAATCCATCAGGTGACTGGGATTGCCCTCTGTCACCATCAGGTTGGGCAGGCCGATCTCGTCAAAGCTGGCATATTCCATCGACCAGAACACATTGCCCCAGGCGCGGTTCAGGGCCTGTGGTGACTGGTATTTCTGCGCCAGCCAGTCGCGGAAACCGGCCTCGGCAGATTTGGAATAGCTGATCGTGGTGTCGTGGCAGCCATATTCATTGTCGGTCTGCCAGGCGCCCACATGGGGGTTGCGGCCATAGCGTTCGGCCATCAGCCCCACGATGCGGGCGCATTCCGCCAGATACCCCTTGTGGGAAAAGCAGTAGTGGCGGCGTGACCCGAACCCGCGCGGTTTGCCATCGCGGTCAACGGCGATCATGTCGGGATGGCGGTCCAGCATCCAGCGCGGCGGCGTGGCGGTGGGCGTGCCAAGGACGACCTTCAACCCGGCCGCGCCCAGCGTCGCGATGGCGCGGTCCAGCCAGTCCCAGTCCATGCGGCCCGGTTGCGGTTCCATCCGGCTCCAGGCGAACTCGCCGATGCGCACCCAGGTCAGGCCAAGTTTCGCCATGCGGGCGGCATCTTCGGCCCATTGCGCCTCGGGCCAGTGTTCGGGATAGTAGCAGACGCCAAGCGTGCGCTTCATAGGATCACCTGATGTTCTGCCTGACCTTTTGCCACGTTGGCGGTGGCAAAGGTCATGCCTGATTTGGGAAACGCGGCAAGGGCTGCGCCATCCATATGTTCGCGCGCCGTGGTGCAGAACAGCGTCGTCAGGTCTGGCCCGCCAAACGCCGGGCAGGACGTGTGCGGCGCATCGAAGCTGACCGCCCGCAGGAATGTGCCATCGGGCGCATAGGCTGCAACGCGGGCCGAACCCCACTCTGCCAGCCAGGTGACAGCGTCGGCGTCGATGACCGACCCGTCGGGATTTCGCCCCTCGGCGGTCAGGTCAAGAAACACTTCCGGCGACCCTTTGGGCCATCCGTCTGCATCTGTTGCCACGCGCATGACCTTGCCAGTCACCGTGTCGGCGAACTGCGCGATCCCGCCGCCGGGCGCAAAGGCGATGCTGTTGGGAATGCTGATGCCGCCATAAAGTCGGCGCAGGTCCCCCTTGTAGAACCGCCAGATCGCGCCTGCGCCCGGTTCGGCCTTTTTGCCCATCGTGCCGATCCAGAACCCGCCTTGCGGGTCCGCCCGTCCGTCGTTGGACCGGGTATGGGGGCGATCCGCCTCCAGCGCCACCAGTTCGGTGCGCACGCCAGTATCAAGGTGAAACCGGAACAGCGCGGTTTCCGATGCGATCAGCAATTCGTCCCGGCTGATCCATCCGGTGGCGGAGACCTGTTCGGCAAAGGCCCATTCCTGCGTTTCGGCCCCTGTGCGGGACATCAGGCGGTTTCGAAGGATGTCGAACCAGTACAATTGCCGGCGCAGCGGATGCCAAAGCGGACCCTCGCCCAGTTCGCACGCGCGGTCGTCAAAGATCATGCGGACATTCCGTCATAGGCCGCCACGATCCCGACCGCGCGGTCGGCAATGTCGGAAACCGTCAGGCCGGGGGTGTAAAGCGCGGTCCCGATCCCGAACCCGTCACAGCCTGCCTTGCGCCATTCGGCGAAATTCGCGGGTCCGGCACCACCCACGGCATAGACCTGGCAGCTCTTGGGCAGAACGGCGCGGATGGCCTTCAGCCCATCCGGGCCGATCAGCGAGGCCGGGAAAAGCTTTAGCCCGCTCGCCCCCGCCTGAAGTGCGGCAAAGCATTCCGTCGGGGTCATCACGCCGGGCCAGGATTGCAGGCCAAGGGCGCGTGTTCTGGCGATGACCGCCGGGTCGCAATTGGGAGAGACGATCAGCGTTCCGCCGACATCGGCCACGGCCTCGACATCCGCGACCGTCAGGACGGTCCCCGCGCCGATCATTGCCGCCTTGCCCGCCGCACGCGCCATCGCGCCGATCGAGGCCAGGGGGTCGGGCGAGTTCAGCGGAACCTCGATACGGGTGATCCCGGCGGTCAAGAGGACGTCAAGCACGGGCAGCGCCTCATCCGGGGTCAGGCCGCGCAGGATGGCGATGAGATTGCGTTCGGTGGTCAAGCGGACACCCTGAGCTGACGGGAAAGCGCCGCAAGTCCTGCCAGCGTGCAGTCGTCCGCAGGCAGCATGCCCGCGTCAAGACCCTGCGACGCCAGGGCGCGCGCATAGGCGGCCGACAGCCGCGGCGATCCGACAAGTGCGACGGGCTGGCCCAGCCAGTAGGGACGTGTCGCGGCCAGTTCCGTGCCGATCAGCAGGCCTGACAGGCGCGCCCGCGCGGCCTCGGGACCAAGCCCCGCAATCAGCCCCTCGGCCCGCAGCGAGAACAGCCGCGCCGCGATGCGTTCGGGGCGCGCGAGGCCATCGGCGACACCCTGATCAAAGGCCGCATCATCCCAGCCATCGCCCGCCATCCCGTGCCGCAGCACAGATTGCTGCGACAACAGCGCGAACATCTCGCCGGTCATGAAGGTCTGGAAACTGACGACCTCCCCGGCCGAGACCTGCACCCATTTGGTATGCGTTCCGGGCAGGCAAAGCACGCCGTCAAATCCCGGACGAAGCGCAAGCGCCCCGGCGATCTGGGTTTCTTCGCCACGCATGACGTCCGCTGGCGACGGCTGCTTGATGCCGGGGGCGATGAACATCGCCAGGCGCGGGTCGGAGGTGCCGACGCGGACGACATGGGCCACATCAAGCGGTGGGCAGGGTACGGTCATGTAGGGGGCCTCGTGCCAGCCCTGGCGCGACCCGACCATGCCGCAGGCGACCACCGGCATCTCCCGATCGCAAAGCCATGGCGAGATCAGTCGGATCAGTGCAGGCTCAAACCCGTCGCGCGCAAGCCGTCCCATGCCGTCGCCGGACGCGGCCTGCGCCAGCGGACCACCCGGTCCCATCGCCCAGGCGCGCAGGTTGGATGTCCCCCAGTCCACCGCAATCCAGTTCGGTCTGATCCCCGTCACAGGCGTACCCCTTCCATCACCCACATCGTGCCGGGCCATGCAACCGGCAGCAAGAGGCCAAGTGTCATAAGCGCCTGCCCGCCAAGTGTCAGGGAGCCGGATTTCAGCGCATTCGGCCCGCGCGACTGGCGGGGGACATCCTCGGGATTGATCAGCGCGACGGCATAGCGGGCTGCGGGATCAAGCCCGGTCAGGCGCAGCGGGCGCGGCAGGATCTGGCGGCTGGTTTCGGCCTGGCCCGCAAACAGGACGAACCGGCCTCCGTCGCGCGCGATCTGCATCTCGGCGGTGACGGCGGGATCGGCGGCATCCAGGCGGTGGATGGTGCCGGACATCGTCCAGTCGCGGTTGGTCTTCCACCACGCGGTGACTTTTTTCAGCGTCGCCGCCTCGTCCCCGGTCAGTTCGCGCAGGTCCATCTCGAACCCCATGTGACGCTGGGCAGCAACCCAGGCGCGGAAGGACATCGGCAGGATCCGCCCCGAGGTATGGCAGTGGCGCGGGCCGACATGTGAGCCGGTGATCGCTGCGGGCAGGAACAGGGCGGCGTCGTGCTGCATCCGCAGGCGTTCAAGGGCATCGTTGCTGTCGGACAGCCAGACGCGGTGGGTATGGGCAAGGATGCCCGCGTCGATGCGGCCGCCACCCGAGGCGCAACTTTCGATCTCGACGCCGGGATGTGCGGCGCGCAGGCGCGCAAGAAGGTCATAGATGCCATGCGTCTGGGCCGTATCGACGATCGGGAGCAGGCGGTTGTGATCCCATTTCATGTAGTCGACGGGATATTCCCGAAGGATGGCAGAGACCTGCGCGAACAGGGTGTCGCGGACCATCGGATTGGCCAGGTCCAGCACCATCTGGCCGCGCCCGGTGATCTGGTCGCGCGGCCCCAGCATCCAGTCGGGGTGGGCGCGGAACAGGTCCGAGTCAGGGTTGACCATCTCCGGCTCGACCCACAGGCCAAAAGTCATGCCAAGGTCACGGATGTGCCGGATCAAAGGGTGCAGGCCATCGGGCCATTTCCGGCGGTCCACGGTCCAGTCGCCAAGGCTGGTCGTGTCATCGTCGCGCCGCCCGAACCAGCCATCGTCCAGCACGAAACGTTCCGCCCCGAGTGCCGCGGCGCGGGTTGCGATGTCTGCAAGTTCGGGCAGCGTGTGGCGGAAGTAGACGGCTTCCCAGCAGTTGTAATGGACGGGGCGCGGGCGGGCCGGGTCGGGCCATTGCACCACGCGGTCGCGGAGGTCATGCTGAAAGGCGGCGGCAATGCCGTTCAAGCCGGTGGTAGAGCCGGCGGCGATCAGTTCGGCGGTCGCGAAATGCGTGCCGGGCGCGGTCTCGGCACCGACGGGCGCGCCGAACTGGATCTGGCGACGGCCATCGGGCAATTCCTCGGCCACCATCCGGTGCCCGCCGGACCAGGCGTATTGCAGGGCAAGGGCCGTTCCCCGGGTGTTGGTACAGCCATCATCCGCCAGGATCAGATAGGGCGGGTGTTCATGCCCCGACCGTCCGGTGCGGGCCTCGCGCAGGCGGATGCCGGGGGACCAGCGGGTTCGGATCAGGTGAAACTCGCCGGTCCATTTGCCATGCAGGTCGATGATGTCGCCGGTCTGCAGTGCGGGCAGCACAGGGGCCGCCAGCCATGCAACGCGGATGGGGCGACTGGCGGTCAGAACGGTCTGCAGCGTGAAGACGCCCGTTGGATGGGCGGCGATGTGATGCGTCAGGGTGATCCCGTCGGCGCTGCTGACAAGCGCCAGGCGGCCCGCCGCCTCTTCGGCCCGCTCAAAGACAAAGGCAGGGGACATCGGCGCGCCGTCCGCCTCGGCCAGAAGGTGCCCCGGCTGGCCGGGAAAGGCGCGCCCCGGTTCGGGTGACAGCGACAGCGCGGGCAGGGCGTCAAGCATCCCGCCGGTCAGGTCGTGGCGGGCGGCATCGGCAAGCTGCGACAGATCCTCGGACGCAGGCAGCGCCGCACCCCAGTAGATCACCTCCGGGATGCCGCCAGAGGTCGCAAGGGCCAAAGTCTGGCCCCCGGCATCGACGCGCCACTGCATGTCACTTCACCGCGCCGAGCGTCAGGCCCGCAATGAAATGTTTCTGCATCAGGAAGAACATCGCCACCGGCGGCAGCGCGGCAAGGATCGAGCCCGCGGACACCAGGTGCCAGGCGGCGACCCACTGGCCGTTCAGCGACGACAGGCCCGCCGTGATCGGCTGGGTTTCGGGGCTGGTGGTCAGCACGGTGGCCCAGAAGAAATCGTTCCAGATGAAGGTAAAGATCAGGACGGAAAGTGCCGCGATCGCGGGGCGCATCAGGGGCAGCACGATGTACCAGAAGATGCGCCATTCGGCGACGCCTTCGACCCGCGCCGCCTCGATCAACTCGAAAGGCAGGGCCTTGATGAAGTTGCGCATGAAAAGCGTGCAGAACCCGGTCTGGAACGCGATGTGGAACAGGGCAAGACCCCAATAGGTGTTGTACATGCCAAGGTTCAGGGTCAGATCGCGGACCGGCACCATCAGGATCTGGAACGGCACAAAGTTTCCGGCGACGAACATGAAGAAGATCAGCAGGTTGGCACGGAACCTGTACACCGCCAGCGCAAATCCCGTCATCAGGCTGAGCGCGACCGACCCGATCACCGTGGGGATGGTCACGACAAAGCTGTTCAGGATGTAGCGCCCCATCGGCGTGTTGCGGAACACATCGGCATAGTTCTCGAAGGCAAGGTAGGACGGGATGCCGAAGTAGTTGCCCTGTGCCAGGTCCGAGGCCGGGCGGACCGATGTGATCGCCACCCCGATCAGCGGGAACAGCCACAGGATCAGCGCCACGGGCAGCGCGATGCTGTACATCCACTGGGTGGCCTGCGACGTCTGCTGGATGGGTCTGGGAAACATCTGTTACCGCTCCGTCTCGTCGCGCCACATCTTCCAGATGAAGCCCGAGATGAACACCATCATGATGGCGAAAAGGACGACGGCAATGGCCGCGCCATAGCCCATCCGGTAGCCGTATTCCGACAGCGCCTGCTCGTACATGTAGTAGGACAGGACGCGCGACGATCCGAACGGGCCGCCAGAGGTCATGATCGACACCAGGTCGAAGGACCGCAGCGCGCCGATCACGGTAACGACGATGGCGATGAAGGTGGCGGGGCGCAGTTGCGGGATGATGACATACCACAGCATCCGCCAGCCCCTGGCCCCGTCCAGCCGCGCGGCCTCGATCTGGTCGGGGGCGACGTTGTTGAGGCCGGTCAGATAGAGGATCATCACATAGGCGATCTGCGGCCAGAGGCCTGCGGCGATGATGCCGTAGGTGACAAGGTCGGGGTCGGCAAGGATCGCGACGCCGGTGCCCGTGACGGTTTCGATCAGCTTGTAGAACAGCCCGAAATTCGGCGCGTAGAACCACGAAAAGATCAGGCCGACGACAACCTGGCTGATGACAAACGGAAAGAAGAACAGCGATTTGTAGAGCCGGATGCCGCGCACTGTCTGGTTCAGGAAGATCGCGATGAACAGGCCCGCAGGCACCGCCAGCATGTAAAGCGCCAGCCAGATGATGTTGTTCTTGAACGACGTGACCATGTTCGGGTCGGTGGACAGTTCGACATAATTTGCCGTGCCGATCCAGGTTGCCTGCCCAAGGCCGTCCCAGTCGTAAAGCGAAATCCACATCGACTGAAAGATCGGGATGATCACATAGACCGCGAACATAAAAAGACCGGGGGCGAGGAAAAGCCAGGGGGCAAGTCGGCGCTGGTTCGCTTTCCAATAGGCGGACATGGGACCCTCCGGCAAGTTTCACGCACGAAAGTTACAGGCTCCGATCAGGGAACCTGCGTGAAAAAGGCGGCGGCCGGTTTTCCGGCCGCCGTGGACTGCGATTATTTGTAGACCTTCTGGCGCACCTGCTCCAGCCGTTCCAGGATCGCGTCCAGCTGGTCCGGCTGGACCATGAACTGCTGAAAGCCTTCCATGCCGGCCTTCGCCATTTCGGCGGGCGCGTCACGGTCGAAGAACTGGGCAATCCCGCCCGGTGTGGTCGACAGAAGTTCGAACCCGGCCTTGAGGAAGGGGTCATCGCCGACCGTCGAGCCGCTGTTCACGGGAAGCTGGCCCAAAGCAACGTTCAACTTGGTCTGCGTATCGGCCCGAGCTACAAATGCCAGGAACTTCTTGGCGTCATCGACATTCTTTGCCCCGGCCGGGATGAAGATCGCGTCGGTCGGCGCTTCTTCGGCGCGCGGCACATCCGGGTTGATCGTCGGGAAAGGCATGAAGCCCAGTGTTTCGTTCGTCATGCCGCCTTCCTTCAGCGGCGCCACGGCAAAGTTGCCCATCACATAGTTTGCGGCCTTGCCCTGGACGAGGAGCGGAACCGCATCCTGCCAGTCGATCGCCGCCTGGTTCGCGGTCGTGTAGGGCACGACTTTCGCCCATTCGGCAAAGGTTGCGCGCACGCGGTCATCGGTCCACGGAATTTCGCCATTGGTCAGTTGCTTGTGGAACTCATACCCGTTGGTGCGCAGGTTGAGATAGTCGAAGATGCCTGCGGCGGGCCACAACTGGCTGGTGCCGGTGGTCAGGCAGTCGATTCCGGCGGCCTTGAACTTCTCGCAGTTGGCGATGAATTCGTCCCAGGTGGCGGGGACGGTTGCGCCAACCTGCTCATACGCCGTCTTGTTGAAATAGATTCCCCACTGATAGTAGGTGTAGGAAACCATCCACTGCTTGCCGTCTTGCGTCACGATCGGCAATGTGGAGGCAAGCTGCTTGTCAAGCCCGTTGTCGGTGTAGACATCTGAAATGTCGAGGAATTGGCCAGCCTTGACAAAGGGCGTCATGCGGTTGGCGGGATACCAGTTGGCGACATCCGGTGCGTCCGCGACAAGGAAGTTGCGGATGGCGGTCTTGTAGGCCTCGCGGTCCATGATGTTCATCTGGACGTCGACATCGGGATTCTCGGCTTCAAAGTCTGCCACGAGTTGCTCCCAGGCAGCTTTCGGCGCCGGGTCATTGTTGTCGGTCGTGAAGTTCAGCACGCGCTGCTGGGCAAAGGCCGAGCCTGTCATGAGCAGCGCCGCCACTAGGGCCAGCGCGCCCGTTTTCTTATGGACCATGGTTTCCTCCCGTTTGGTTCCATTATGTGAAACTTAGTCTTGAATATTGAAAACTATGTCGTCTATCATCTGACCTGTCAACTGGATCGAGACGGGCAGGCCGATGGGCGCAGAGGGACATGGCGACGGCACGGTGGGCAAGGCGCTGGATGTCCTGGACATGGTGGCCGGTCTTGGCCGTGCCGTCAGATTCAGCGAACTGCTGGCGCAAGGCGTCTATCCCAAGGCAACCCTGTACCGATTCCTTCAGACCCTAACCCATCAGGGCATGCTGAGCTATGATCCTGACCGCGGCACCTATTCGCTGGGTGTGCGGCTTGTCCGCCTGGCCCATGCCGCCTGGGCACAGTCGTCGCTGGCGCCCATCGCGCGGCCCTATCTGGATGAATTGGCGGCAGAAACCGGCGAGACGATCCATCTGGCGCAGATGGACCTTGGTCAGGTTCTGTATGTCGACAAGCGCAATGCGACCCGCCCGGTCGAGATGTTCGCCCAGGCCGGCAAGGTCGGCCCTGCCTATTGCACCGGCGTCGGCAAGGCCATGCTGGCCTATTTGCCGGACGAGGCCCTGGCGCGCGCGCTGGAGCGGCAGTCGTTCCACCGCCACACGCCGCAGACGCTTTACACGCCCGAGGCGCTGAAGGCCGAACTTGCGGCGATCCGCACCCGCGGCCACGCGCTTGACCGCGAAGAGCATGAATTGGGAATCATCTGCTGTGCGGTACCGATTCTCAGCCGGTCGGGGCGCGCCATCGGCGCGCTGTCGGTCACATCGACCACCGCAAATACCACGCTCACCGCACTTGAGGCCAAGGCGGGCCGGGTCAAGGACATCGCTGCGAAAATCGCGGCAGAGGCGGAAAGCTGGCGTTTTCCGGAACAGGGATAACGGGGATAACGGGGAGGAACGGGAATGGCACAAGTCACATTGCAAAAGGTCGTCAAGAAGTACGGCGATGTTCAGGTCATCCACGGCATAGATCTGGAGGTAAAGGACGGCGAATTCTGCGTCTTTGTCGGGCCTTCGGGCTGTGGCAAGTCGACCTTGCTGCGGATGGTCGCGGGGTTGGAGGAAACCACCGAAGGCAAGATGCGGATCGGTGCGCGCGACGTGACCCATGTCGATCCGTCCGAACGCGGCGTGGCGATGGTGTTCCAGACCTATGCGCTTTACCCGCACATGACGGTCGCGGAAAACATGGGCTTTGGCCTGAAGATGACCGGGCATCCGAAGTCCGAGATCGACAGCAAGGTCAAGGAGGCGAGCCGTATCCTGAAGCTGGACGAATATCTGGCCCGCAAGCCCAAGGCGCTGTCGGGCGGTCAGCGTCAGCGCGTCGCCATCGGTCGCGCCATCGTGCGGGGACCGGATGTCTTTCTGTTCGACGAACCCCTGTCGAACCTCGATGCCGAGTTGCGCGTCGAAATGCGGGTGGAAATCGCCCGCCTGCACCGCGAGATCGGGGCCACGATGATCTACGTGACCCACGACCAGGTCGAGGCGATGACACTGGCCGACAAGATCGTGGTGCTGCGCAAGGGTCGCGTCGAACAGGTGGGCGCGCCGTTGGACCTGTACCACAACCCCGACAACAAGTTCGTGGCAGGCTTCATCGGCAGCCCGGCGATGAATTTCGTGGCGGGCGTGGTGGAAACCGCAACGTCTGTCACCTGCAAGGGCCTTGGCATGACCGTGCCCCTGTCGGTCGCGCTGCCTGGCAAGGGGGCGGGGGTCACGCTGGGCCTGCGCCCGCAGCATCTGTCGCTGGACACCCGCGGCAACACCCACCGGGTCGAGATGACCGAGGCGCTGGGGGGCATCAGCTTCATGCACCTGACCGCACCCACGGGCGAGCGGCTGGTGCTGGAAAGCCGCGAAGACCCGGATGTCAAGATGGGCGACATGGTGGGGGTCAGCTTTGATCCGTCGCATGTCATGGCGTTCGATGCCAAGACGGAGGCGCGGCTGCGCTGAGGGCGGACCAGCCAGAAAACATGTCGCGGCAAAAGGCTGGCTAGTTGCTGGACCAGCGGCCTTCGAAATCCTCCGGCACCAGAAGGTTGTGGCGGCCAAGGTCGGCGACATCGCGCTCGCCACACAGCGCCATGGTGATGTCGAGTTCCTTTTGCAGAACCTCCAGCGCCCTGGTGACGCCCGCCTCGCCCATGGCCCCCAGGCCGTAGATATAGCTCCGCCCGATCATCGTCGCGTGCGCGCCCATCGCCTTGGCCTTGAGAATGTCCTGCCCCGTGCGGATGCCGCCGTCGATCCAGACCTCGGTCCGGTCGCCGACCGCGCGCACGACCTGCGGCAGCATGCGGATCGACGACAGCGCCCCATCCAGTTGCCGCCCGCCATGGTTGGACACGATGATCGCATCGGCCCCGGCATCGGCGGCCATGCGCGCGTCGTCGGCATCGAGGATGCCTTTCAGGATGAACTTGCCGCCCCACTGGTCGCGGATGCGCGTGACCTTGGACCAGTCGAGTTTCGGGTCGAACTGTTCGTTGGCCCAGGCGGTGAGGTCAGACAATTTCTCGACATTCTTCACATGGCCCACGATGTTGCGGAACTGGCGACGGGGGGTGCCCAGCATCCCCAGAGACCAGCCCGGTTTCGTCGCCATGTTGATCATGTTCGGGATGGTCAGTTTGGGCGGGCTGGACAGGCCGTTGCGGATGTCCTTGTGCCGTTGGCCCAGGATTTGCAGGTCCAGCGTCAGGACCAGGGCGCTGCATTTCGCCGCCCGCGCGCGTTCGATGATCGCATCGACGAAATCCTCGTCCCGCATCACGTAAAGTTGGAACCAGAACGGCGTCGGGCTGGCTGCGGCCACGTCCTCGATGGAGCAGATCGACATGGTGGACAGCGTATAGGGCACCCCGAACTTCGCCGCCGCCCGGGCCGCCTTGATCTCGCCGTCCGGGCATTGCATGCCGGTGGATCCGACCGGCGACAGGGCGACGGGCATCGCGACGGGCTGGTCGATCATCGTCGAGGACAGGACGCGGCCGGACAGATCGCGCGCGACACGCTGGCGCAGCCGTATCCGGGCGAAGTCGCTGGAATTGTCGCGAAAGGTCTGCTCGGTATAGCTGCCGCTTTCGCAGTAATCATAGAACATGCGCGGCACACGGCGCCGGTAAAGCTGTTTCAGGTCGTCGATGCAGGCGATGACAGGCGGCATGGAAACCCTCGGAGATTGGTCAAGGATTGTTACCAATCTGATGGTCCAACCGCAATGCCGGACGCTTAGACCTCGCGGAAATCCTTGTACCAGTCGACAAATCGCGCCACTCCGGCTGCCACGTCCGTCTGCGGCTGAAATCCGGTCAGGCGCTGCAAAAGCGCGTTGTCGGCCCATGTCGCGGGCACGTCGCCCGCCTGCATGTCCATGAAATTGCAGATCGCCTTGATGCCAAGGCTGGTTTCGATCGCCTGAATGAAGTCCATCAGCCTGACCTTCGTGCCGTTGCCGATATTCACGACGCGGTACGGGGCTACCGGGCTGAGGCTGTCGCCGGGTTCGATTTCGGCCGGGGCGGCGGGCCGGACGGGCACCGCGTCGATCAACAGCCGGATGCCGCGCACCAGATCGTCGATATAGGTGAAGTCGCGGAACATGTTGCCGTGGTTGTAGACGTCGATGGGCCGCCCTTCGCGCATCGCCTCGACAAAGCTGAACAGCGCCATGTCAGGCCGCCCCCACGGGCCATAGACGGTGAAGAACCGGAACAAGGTGGTCGGCAGGTTCCATAAATGCGCATAGGAATGCGCCATCGCCTCGGTCGCCTTTTTGGTGGCGGCATAGATGGTCAACGGCGTGTCGGCCTTGTCGACCTCATGGAACGGCAGGCTGTCGTTCGCGCCATAGACGGAGGACGTGGAGGCCAGCAGCAGGTGATCGACCTTCAATTCCCGCGCGACCTCCATCACGTTGAAGGTGCCGACAATGTTGCTGTCGATGTAGGAGCGCGGGTTTTCAAGGCTGTAGCGGACGCCCGCCTGCGCGGCCAGATGCACGATCACATCAGGGGCAAAGCCGGACGCGGCCTTTGACAGCCGCTCCATGTCCTCCAGCCGCCCGATGGTGCAGGCAAAGCCTTCGTTCTGCAGCAGCATCGCATGGCGGCGTTCTTTCAAGCTTACATCGTAGTAGTCCGTCATCCCGTCATAGCCGTGGACGGCAAACCCCTCGCGCAGCAGCAGCGCGGCCAGGTGATAGCCGACGAAGCCCGCCGTTCCGGTGATGAAAACCTTGCGCATCGACGCCCCCCTGAGCCGTCCTAGCCGGTCCCGGCCTAACCCGCCAGATGCCGCAGCCCTTGCGTCACGTCCGTCCGCACGGCCAGCCGCAGGCCCGGCTCGTCGCCCGCCTTCAGCGCCGCCAGAATGATCCGGTGGTGATGCGGGGGTTCGTTCCGGCGCAGCCGCTGATAGACGGCGCGCATCGTGGGGCCAAGTTGCAGCCACACCGTTTCGCACATCGCCAGCATCGCGGGGGTCTGCGCGCGCAAATAAAGCGTGCGGTGAAATTCAAGGTTGGTCCGCACATAGGCGATCGCGTCGCTGCGCGCGACGGCGTCGGCATTCAGCGAATTGATCAGCGTCAGCCGCTCGATCAGCGCGAAATGCGCACGCGGCAGGGCGCGGGCTGCCATTTCCGGCTCCAAGAGCGCGCGGATTGCGGCCAGTTCTTCGATCCGTTCGGGGGAAAGCTCCGGGGTCGACACGCGGCCCGAGGTGGACAGGGTAAAGGCCCCCTCGGCGACCAGCCGCCGCACCGCCTCGCGCGCGGGGGTCATCGACACGCCGAACTGCCGCCCGATGCCGCGCAGGGTCAGTGCATGACCCGGTGCCAGTTCGCCATGCATGACCTGCTGGCGCAGCGCGCGGTAGACACGTTCGTGCGCGTTGGCGGTCAGGTCTGACGGGCGGGGGGGTGTGGCCATTGGTCAACCGAACCACCGACGCCGCATCCGGTCAATCCCCGAAGCGGTATCGGTGCAGCGCCTGCCCTTCGGCCCGCAGCCAGGCGCGTTCGCCCGCATAGTCGGGACAGATGCGGGTGACGATCGCCCAGAAATCGGCGGAATGGTTCATTTCGACCAGATGGGCGACCTCGTGCGCGGCGACGTAGCGCAAGACCGCGGGGGGGGCCATGATCAGCCGCCAATTGTACATCAACGCCTTGTCATGGCTGCACGACCCCCAGCGAGACCGCGTATCGCGCAGGGTCAGGCGGCTGTAGGGGCGCCCCACCAGTCCGGCATAATGCGCCGACGCGGTTGCCAGCCGGTCGCGCGCCAGCACCTTGAGCCAGGCCCCGACCCGTGCGCCCGCCTGCGCCGGATCGCCCGGCACCAGGATGGTGTCGCCCTCGACCCGGATTGACCGGCAAGTGCCCTGAGCGAGGGTGAATACCTGACCCTCGACGGGGATTTGCGCCCCGATCACGACACCCTGAGGCACGCTTGTCGACATGTCCTGCAAGGTCTGGCGCAGCCAGTCTTCCTGCGTCTGCAGGAACCGCAGCGCCTCGCTTTCGCGTGCGCGCAGCGGCATCGACAGCGTCACGCGCCCGTCCAGTCGCGACACCCGCAGCGAGAACCGCCGCGTCCGGGCCGACCGGCGCAGGGTGATGTCGATGGGGGGCGATCCGGTCAGGGTTGGCATGGCTGAAAAGCCTTTGACACGGAGGCCTGCCTGTGGCAAGCGACCGGCTCACTGGTTCATCCAAAATCCAAGGGAACGACATGCCCAAGGCAGAATGGGGCACCAAGCGCATTTGCCCCACCACCGGAAAGCGCTTTTACGACCTGAACAAGTCGCCGGTCGTCAGCCCCTACACGGGCGAGGTCGTCGACATCGAATCGGCCCGTCGCAAGATGGCCGCCGCCGTCATTTCCCGCGTGGTCCCCGAAAAGGACGACGAGGTTCTGGTTGATGATCTGGACACCGAAGAAGATGATCTGCTGGTGCCCGGCGTCGCCGACGACACCCAGCTGGACGACGAGCTTCTGGAAGAGGACGGCGATGACAATGTGTCGCTGGACGATCTGACCGACGTTGCCGCCAACGACGAAGAGCCATAGGGTCTTTTCCGGCGGGGCGGCGGGAATTTTTCCCTTGCGCGTCAAAGTCCGGTCCCATAAACACCGTCGCAAGGCTGCAAGGCCTTGTCGCCTCCGGTGGGGTCATAGCTCAGATGGGAGAGCGCTTGAATGGCATTCAAGAGGTCGGGAGTTCGATCCTCCCTGGCTCCACCAATATTCCTGAATGATTTCAATGGGCCTTGTTGCGCAATTGTGATGTAAGGATTCACCTCGCGAATCCAGTATGGTCGCTCGTCTGCATGAGCAGACCGAAGCCCCCACCTACCGCACCACGAACTGGCATGACGACAACCTTGCGCTCGCGAAGCGCGGATCGCTGTCGATCTGGTTCGATCCCGAGACCCAGTGGCTGTCCGCGCCGACCGGCAGGCGCGGGCGTCAACCCGTCTTCGCCGACGCCGCGGTCCAGGCCTGCCTCACGCTGAAGGCGCTCTTCGGACTGCCACTGCGGCAGATCGAGCCATGGAGCCGCCACTGGTTCAAGGCCCATGGCGAGGGGGAATGGTTGCCAGCCCGCTTGAGCTTGCCGGGCTGGATTGGCCGTCCAGGGAAAGGGAAATTCCGGACTTCACGCGATTTGCGCAACACGGCCCGAGATCAAGCACTTTCTGTGCGAAGCCGCTGCCCGAAGCATCGACACGGTCCCCACCCGCCTCGCCGAAATCCTCGACCCGATCCACAAGATGCCGGGACTGAACATCTGCCTTATCCCTCCCCCTCGCGGGGAGGGTCGGGGGTGGGGTGGGGTGGGATTCGAGGCTCCTCAAACCACCGTGGTCCTGAACCCGCCCGGCAGGCTTGCCTCCAACAGTTCCAGATCGGCTGAACAGTCGCCATAGCGCGCGGCCATCCCCGGCGGGATCACGAAGGCATCGCCGGGGGCCAGTGCCCGATCAGGGTGTCCTTCGGCCTGCAGGACCATCGACCCTTCCATCACAAAGGTGAAATGGATGTCGCTGTCATGCCGCGTCGCCGGTGGCACGCCGCCGTCAGACCGCGCCACCTGGATGTTCGCAACCCCCCCGGTGCCTGCCGAAATTCCGGTATCGCGGCAGACAAACCCCGGTATCCGGAACGGCTGCCACACCGCGCGATCCTTGATATGATGCACGAACCGCTGGCCCTGCCACTCCCGTGCGGGATCGCCGACCCCGTTCGGCAGGGTGAAGTCATGGTCGATGGTGGTCACATGCTCGGCCGGGACGCCCAGCTCGATCACCTCGATATTGGCCGACGCATGGCAGACGCGGTGGCGGATTTCCGGCGGCTGGATCACGCAATCGCCTGCGTTGAGGCGCATCATGCCGCCCTGATCCTCATAGAGGACATCCACCCAGCCACGGTAGCAATAGATCAGCTGAAACCCGACGGTATGGTAATGCACCATGTCCGGCACCGGCCCGCCATCGGGGATGCGGATATGGCTGGCAATGATCGACCCGCCCAGGCGCGACGGGATCAGGTCGCGGTAATGCATTCCGGCCCGCCCGATCACCCAGGGCGCCTCGTCCGCCAGGCGACGCACGGCAAATTCATGCACCGTGCGCGGCTGCACCACGCGGGGCGACTGGGGGGCGACCACGATCTCGGTGCCGTTCGGCGCGGTCAGATGGCTCAGTCCACCCGCAAAATCCTGCGGGCTGTCGGTCAGGATGCGCAGACGCCCCGGCGGCACCGGCGCACCCTTTTCGATCCGCAGGCGCAGCCCATGCCCCGACAGGGTGGCGACGGACGGGTCATCGGCAGGAAAGATGCTGTCCAGCCGCATGCCAAGCACCTTGGTGTAGAACGGCAGGTCATTGCGCAATTCGGAGGTCGGCAACAGCACTTCGGCAAGGATCGGGGCAGCGGGCATTGCGAGGAAACCTGTAATGATTTTGCGGCAGATTGGTCCCCATTCACCCCTTTGGCAAGCCAGCCGTTTCTGCGGCCAGCAGCGCCGCCAGACCCGCGCGATAGGTCGGATATTGCAGCCTTGCGCCCAGTTGCGTCTTGATCCGGTCATTCCGCACGCGCTTGGACTCGCTGTAGAAACTGGTGGCCATCGGGCCAAGATTGGCATCCTCGAACCGCACGGCGGGCGGATCGGGCAGACCCAGCAGGGATGCGGCATAGGACAGCACATCCTGCGGCGGGGCAGGGTCGTCGTCGCAGACATTGTAGGCCGCCCCCGGATCGGGCCGCGCCATCGACGCCATCAGGACCTGCGCGATGTCCGCCACATGGATGCGGCTGAACACCTGCCCCGGCTTGATGATCCGCCGCGCGGTGCCGTCGCGCACCTTTTCGAACGGTCCCCGGCCAGGCCCGTAAATCCCTGCCAGCCGGAACACATGCACCGGAAGGCCCGTGGCATACCACTGGTCCTCGGCCAGCACGCGCCATCGCCCCCGGTCCGATTGCGGCGTCAGGGGTGTCGTCTCATCCACCCAGCCGCCCTGATGGTCGCCGTAAACGCCGGTCGTGGACAGGTACCCGACCCAGCCAGCCTTGGCCTGCGCGATCTCTGGCACCGCCTGCAGGAACGGATCGCCCGCCGCATCCGGGGCCGCCGAAATCAGGATATGTGTCGCGGCCTTCAGCGCCGGGCCCGGATCACCCGGCCAGATCAGCGGCTCCACCCCTGCGGCGCGGAACGCCCGTGCCTTGTCGGCGCTCCGGGTCGTGCCGATCACCCTCCAGCCGTCCGGGATCAGCCGTTCGGCCAGAAATTGCGCCGAATAGCCGTGGCCAAGGGACAAAAGCGTGCTCATGCTCGCCACGATGCCCGGCCCGCGCGCCCTGTGCAAGTGCAGCATCGCGCCACTGTCATCGTGCCGTCACCTGTACAGCATCCAAGGGATGCGCTTATATGCCGGATCATTTGCCGAAAGACGCCCATGCAAGACGAACCGCCCGGATACCTGCGTCCCAAGACCGTGGCCCCCAAGATGTTCACCGATGCCGAGGCTGCTGTCGTGCAGCTTGAAATGCTCTATGCCGATGCCACCGCGTTTCTGGCCGAACAGTTCAACGCGGTGGTCGCCAAAGGTCGCCCGACCACGCGCATCCGCGCCTTCTATCCCGAAATCCGCCTGACCGTGGACAGTTTCGACAAGATCGACTCGCGTCTGTCGTTCGGCCATGTCGCGAGCCCCGGCACCTATGCCACCACCATCACGCGGCCCGACCTTTTCCACAACTATCTGGTTCAGCAGATCGGCCTGCTGATCGAAAACCACGGCGTCGGCGTTTCGGTTGGACCATCTGATACGCCGATCCCGGTGCATTTCGCGGTTGCGGGCAACCCCGCGGTGTCGGTGCCACAGGAAGGCGTGCTGGAGTTTTCGCTGCGCGACGTCTTTGACGTGCCGGACCTTGCCACCACCAACGACGACATCGTCAACGGCGTGCGTGACCGCTATCCCGACGGGTCGGCCCCGCTGGCACCCTTTACGGCGCAGAGGGTGGACTATTCCCTGTCGCGATTGACCCACTACACCGCCACCGACCCGACGCATTTCCAGAACCACGTCCTGTTCACCAACTATCAGTTCTATGTGGACGAGTTCGAGGCCTATGCCCGGCAGATGCTGGCCGATCGCGCCAGCGGCTATACCGGCTTTGTCGCCACCGGCGACCAGGAGATCACCACGCCCGACGGTATCATCCTGCCGTTTGGCCGCACCCCGCAGATGCCGACCTATCACCTGAAGCGTGCCGACGGGAACGGCATCACGCTGGTCAACATCGGTGTCGGCCCGTCCAATGCCAAGACCGCCACCGACCACATCGCCGTGCTGCGCCCGCATGCCTGGATGATGGTCGGCCACTGCGCGGGCCTGCGCAATTCCCAAAGTCTTGGCGACTTTGTCCTGGCCCACGCCTATCTGCGCGAGGATCACGTCCTGGACGACGACCTGCCGATCTGGGTGCCGATCCCCGCGCTGGCCGAAATCCAGATCGCGCTGGAACGTGCCGTCGCCGACGTGACCCAGTTGGAAGGCTATGAGCTGAAACGCATCATGCGCACGGGCACCGTCGCCACCATCGACAACCGCAACTGGGAACTGCGCGACCAGTCCGGCCCGGTGCGGCGCCTGTCGCAATCCCGTGCTGTGGCGCTGGACATGGAAAGCGCCACCATCGCCGCCAACGGATTCCGGTTCCGCGTCCCCTATGGCACCCTTCTCTGCGTCTCCGACAAGCCCCTGCACGGCGAATTGAAACTGCCCGGCATGGCGTCTGAGTTCTACAAGACGCAGGTCAGCCGCCACCTGCAGATCGGCATCCGCGCCATGGAACGCCTGCGCGAGACGCCGATTGCCCGCATACACAGCCGCAAGTTGCGCAGCTTTGAAGAGACTGCTTTCCTGTGATTGTGCGGTTATCCCCTGAAAATCGCGCGTTTCAGGCTTGATTTAGGGATCAAAAACCTGTGTAGCGGGGGACGGGCCCCTTGGGGCGTCATAAATCTGCCAACTCGGGATGGAAAAGGAACGCATAATGTCCAAAGCAATGACAAAGACCCAGCTTGTGGCCGCTGTTGCCGACGCTATGGGCGCGGACAAGAAAACCGCCGCCGCCGCGATGGATGCCGTTGCCGCGGTCGTGACGCGCGAAGTGGCGTCCGGTGGCACCGTCGTTCTGCCGGGCCTCGGCAAGGTCGCCTGCCGCACGCGCCCCGAACGTCAGGTCCGCAACCCCGCCACCGGCGAGACGATGACCAAAGCCGCCGACAAGCAGGTGCGTTTCGCCATCGCCAAGGCGCTGAAGGACAGCGTCAACGCCTGATATTCACAGATTGCCGGTCTCGCGATAGGGTCGTCCGGCATGGGCGACCCTTTTCACATCGGGTGATGGCATGACACGCGCAACCGGCATCGGCGGGCTTTTCTTCCGGTCAGGCGACCCCAGGGCGCTGAGCGACTGGTACCACCGCCATCTCGGCATCGACATGTCGCAAGGCGTCTGGACCCAGGACGCAGGCCCCACCGTCTTTGCCCCCTTTGCCCGCGACACCGACTATTTCCCCGCTGACCGTCAGTGGATGGTCAACCTGCGCGTCGATGACCTTCCCGCCCTGATCACCGCCCTGACCGCTGCCGGGATCGCGGTGGAGACGCGGGCAGACTGGGACGGCGACGGCAGCTACGGCCATTTCGCACGGCTACACGACCCCGAGGGCAACCCGGTCGAACTGTGGCAGCCGCCCGCTGCACCTGCCGCGCCTTGACCACCTCCATGTCCCCATCGCGCACCCCGCACGAAAGGCCGTCTTGATCAGATCCTCTCGGCGCGCAGGCCAGGAACGACACCATCAGTGCCACCCGCCGCCCTGATCGTGCGATCTGGAGGCAGTGGAGCGGGTATCACCGACGAAGGCTGGAGGAAACAAAGATGCGGTGCCTCAAGCGAAGCGGCTCGGCGCGCGTCATGGCGCGCGACTTCGACAGGCAGGTGGCAGAACGTCAGATCGGGGCTACCATCCTGAATCGCTGCACAGCCCTCGGCACGCCCGGAATGGAGCGCGCAAGATGACGCTGTCCATGGCAAGGGAAAACTCGACCTCAGGCTGACTTGTGCAACAGGGTCTTGCTGAAGCGCCGACAAATGCGCATTTTCATCCCGTGCCCACAAGATCTTCCTGAAAATCAATATGAGGCATGAAGGATTGCACCAAAATCTCCCCCTCAAACCTCCTCCACCATCACCACGCCCTGCATCGCCTTGATCGCGCCCTTGATCTGCGGCGTCACCGGGTAATCCTCGGGCAAGGTCAGATCAATCTCGCGCCCCTGATCATCCGCCACGCAGACCATGACCTGCGCGCGGGTGCGGCCCTGAACTGATGCCAGCAGTGTGGCCAGCGAGGTCAGCGCCTCGGCCCGGTTCACATGCACCCGGATCGCCTGCGCCCCCGCCAGATCGGCAACCTGGTCAATCGGGGCCACTGCATTCGCCAGCATTTTCAGCGTGTCGCCCTCCAGTTCCGCCTTGACCGTCAGCACCACATTCCGCCCCGGCTCCAGAAGTTCGCGGCAGGCCTCGAGCGTGTCGCTGAACACCGTCACCTCGTACAACCCGGTCGGATCGGACAGCGACACAAAGGCGAACCGATTGCCCTTGGCGGATTTGCGTTCCTGTTTGACCGCGACGGAACCGGCGATCTTGGCGATCAGGGGGCCGCGTTCTGCAAGGGCCGTCACCTCGGTCAGGGTCTTCACGTCCTTGCGACGCAGCGCGGACATGTAGTCGTCGAGGGGGTGGCCGGACAGGTAAAAGCCGATCGCAAGGTGCTCCTGCGTCAGGCGCTCGATCGGCAGCCAGTCGTCGCGGTAGGGCAGGCGCGGTTCCGGGTTGTCGGCACCGGCTTCACCGAAGAGCGACACCTGCGACGACGATGACGCCTCGTGAATCGCGGCGGAATAGGCCCCCAGAGCGTCGAGCGCGTCAAAGACGCGGGCGCGGTTGGGGTCGAGCTGGTCGAAGCATCCTGCACGGGCGAGCATCTCCAGCGGGCGCTTGCCGATGCGTTTGAGGTCCACACGGCGGGCAAAGTCGAAAAGGGTGGCAAAGGGCTTGGTCCCGCGCGCGTCGGAGATCAGGCGCATTGCCTCCACCCCCACATTCTTCAGCGCACCGAGGGCATAGACCACCGCACCGTCCCTGACGGAGAAGGTCGGCAGCGAGGCATTGATGCAGGGGGCAACGGTCTTGAGGCCCAGCTTGTCCACCTCGCGCTTATACACCGCCAGTTTGTCGGTCAGGTGGATGTCGCAGTTCATCACGGCGGCCATGAATTCGACCGGATAGTTGGCTTTCAGATAGGCGGTCTGATAACTGACCACGGCATAGGCGGCGGCGTGGGACTTGTTGAACCCGTAATTGGCGAATTTCTCCAGCAAGTCAAAGACTTCGCCTGCCTTTTCGCGTGGCACATTGTGGGTCGCGGCGGCCCCGGCGATGAATTTGGGGCGCTCCTTGGCCATTTCCTCGGCGATCTTCTTGCCCATCGCGCGGCGCAGAAGGTCGGCGCCGCCTAGCGAATAGCCCGCCATGACCTGGGCGATCTGCATCACCTGTTCCTGATAGACGATGATCCCTTGGGTTTCGGCCAGGATGTGGTCGATGGTCGGGTGGATGCTCTCAAGGTCGCGCAGGCCGTTCTTGACCTCGCAATAGGCGGGAATGTTCTCCATCGGGCCGGGGCGGTAAAGGGCGACGAGGGCGACGATATCCTCGATGCAGGTGGGTTTCATCCGGCGCAGGGCGTCCATCATGCCGGAGGATTCCACCTGAAACACGGCGACGGTCTTGGCGGCGGCATAAAGGTCGTAGGTCGGCTTGTCGTCCAGCGGGATCAGGTTGATGTCGAAACTGATGCCGCGCAGGGCCAGAAGGTCCATCGCGTTCTGGATCACGGTCAGGGTCTTGAGGCCAAGGAAGTCGAACTTGACCAGCCCCGCCGCCTCCACCCATTTCATGTTGAACTGGGTGGCGGGCATGTCGGAGCGGGGGTCTTGATAGAGCGGCACCAGTTCGTCCAGTGGGCGGTCGCCGATCACCACGCCTGCGGCATGGGTGGAGGCGTTGCGCAAGAGGCCCTCGATCTGCTGGGCGTAGTCGAGGAGGCGCTTGACGACCTCCTCTTTCGCGGCCTCGCGCAGGCGGGGCTCATCGGCCAGCGCCTTGGTGATGCTGACAGGCTTGACGCCTTCGACCGGGATCATCTTGGAGAGGCGGTCGACCTGCCCGTAGGACATCTGCAACACGCGGCCCACGTCGCGGACGGCGGCCTTCGAGAGAAGTGCGCCAAAGGTGATGATCTGGCCGACACGGTCGCGGCCGTATTTGCCTTGGACGTAAGTGATGACCTCTTCGCGCCGGTCCATGCAGAAGTCGATGTCGAAGTCTGGCATCGAGACGCGTTCGGGGTTCAGGAACCGCTCGAACAGCAGGGCATAGCGCAGGGGGTCAAGGTCGGTGATGCGCAGCGCATAGGCGACCAGCGACCCGGCCCCCGACCCGCGGCCCGGACCGACAGGGATGCCCTGCGCCTTGGCCCAGTTGATGAAGTCGGCCACGATCAGGAAATAGCCGGGGAAGCCCATCTTGATGATGACGTCGAGTTCGAAATCGAGGCGCGCGCGGTAGTCCTCGGGCGTCGCGGACAACGGAATGACCGCCAGCCGCGCCTTCAGCCCCTCATGCGACAGGCGCCGCAGTTCGTTCACCTCGTCATCGGCGAATTTCGGCAGGATCGGATTGCGCTTGGCGACGGCAAAGGCGCAACGGCGGGCGATCTCGACGGTGTTTTCCAACGCCTCGGGCATATCGGCGAACAAGGTCGCCATTTCCGCCTCGGTCTTGAAATAGTGCTGCGGGGTGAGGCGGCGGCGCGGCTGCTGCTGATCGACATAGGCGCCCTCGGCAATGCAGATCAGCGCGTCATGGGCCTGATACATCGAAGCTTGCGGAAAATACACATCGTTGGTGGCGACCAGCGGCAGTCCACCCGCATAGGCCATTTCGATCAGCCCGCGTTCGCTGGCGGCTTCGGCCTCGGTCAGGCGACCGCCCTCGCCGGGATGGCGCTGCAGTTCGACATAAAGACGGTCGGGGTAGATCGCGGCAAGGCGGGCCAGCAAGCCTTGCGCCTTGGGCGACTGGCCGCTCGCGAGGAACCGCCCCAAAGGCCCATCAGGACCTCCGGTCAGGCAGATCAGGCCATTGGCATGGGCCTCAAGTTCATCGAGGGTGACTTGGGGAAGCTGGCCGCCCTTGCCGATGTAAAGCGCCGAGTTCAGCTTCATCAGGTTCAGATACCCTGCCTCGGACTGCGCAAGCAGCACGATGGGCGCGGGCAGGCGGGCGCGTTCGCCGGGTTGCGCCGGGTCATGGGCCAGGCTGACCTGGCAGCCGATGATGGGCTGGACGCCAGCCGCCTTGGCGGTTTCGGAAAACTCCAGCGCCGCGAACATGTTGTTGGTGTCGCTCACGGCGACGGCGGGCATCCTTGCCGACTGGCACAGTTTCACCAGTTTCTTGACCGGCACCGCGCCCTCAAGCAGCGAATGTTCGGTATGCACGCGAAGGTGGATGAAGCGGGGGGATGAGGGGGTTGCAGGCATGGATGGCAGCCTAGCGAAACCGCGGCGGGGGGGGAAGGGGACGCCGCCCTGCAGGACCTGTCACAGATAGTGCTTGCCTTGCGCCATGGGCATGGCTTGATAGGCGGCGGGGGATGGACCTTGGGGGCGCGTGGCCCGCTTTACGCCGCATCGGGCGGGCACGCATCGGGCCTGGAACGCAGAGAACGCGGCGGACTGACCGGAATGAGCGAGATCGCGTTTCTGTTGAACGGAACGCCGGTGCGGGTGGCGGATGTGTCGCCGACACGCACATTGCTGGACTGGCTGCGCGAGGATCGCGGTCTTTGCGGCACCAAGGAAGGCTGCAACGAGGGCGATTGCGGCGCCTGTACCGTGATGGTGACGGATGCCGCAGGCTCAAAGGCGCTGAACGCCTGCATCCTGTTCCTGCCGCAACTGGACGGCAAGGCGGTGCGGACCGTCGAGGGGATCGCGGGGCCGGAAGGTGCGCTGCACCCGGTGCAAGAAGCGATGATCACGCATCACGGATCGCAATGCGGGTTCTGCACGCCGGGATTCGTGGTCAGCATGGCGGTGGCGCATCTGAACGGGCGGACCGATCACGACGATCAGTTGGCGGGGAACCTTTGCCGTTGCACGGGGTATGCGCCGATTGTGCGCGCGGCAGAGTCCGTTGCGTCTCAGCCCGTGCCGGACTGGATGAAAGATGACGCAGATTTCCGATTGGCAGAAGTATCCTCGGGGGTCCGGGGGCAGACGGCCCCCGACGCTTTCCGCCCGCAAGACAGTGACGAACTGGCAGACTGGTATCTGGCCAACCCCGACGCGACGCTGATCGCCGGGGCCACGGATGTCGGGCTCTGGGTGACAAAGCAGTTGCGCGACCTGTCGCCCGTGGCGTTCCTGAACGGCATGAAAGATCTGCAGCACATCGAACGCCGGGGCGATGCGGTGCATGTCGGTGCCGGTGTCACGATCACGGACCTTTATGAGGCGATGCGGAGGATGCATCCTTCGTTCGCGGAATTGCTGCGCCGCTATGCGTCGGTGCAGATCCGCAATGCGGCGACTATTGGCGGCAACATCGCCAATGGCAGTCCCATCGGGGACGGGCCACCGGCCCTGATTGCACTTGGCGCGACACTGCATCTGCGGCGTGGGGATGAGCTGCGCAGCCTGCCGCTGGAGCGGTTTTTCCTGGAGTATCGCCGCCAGGACCGGCAGCCGGGCGAGTTCGTGGCGGGGGTGTCGTTTCCGGACCATGCGCCAACCTTGCGGTGCTACAAGCTGTCCAAGCGGTTCGATCAGGACATCTCGGCGGTGTGCGGGTGTTTCAACTTGACCGTAGAGGACGGCCGCGTGACGGCGGCGCGGATCGCGTTCGGCGGCATGGCGGGGGTACCGAAGCGGGCTGCTTTGGCCGAATCGGCACTGGTGGGCAAGCCTTGGGACCTGGCGACCGCTGGGGCTGCGGCAGAGGCGATGGCCGGGGATTTCACGCCGCTCAGCGACATGCGGGCATCAGCGGCGTATCGGCTGCGGACGGCCCAGAACATGATGATGCGGTATTTCCACGACCTCGCCGGGGTGGCGGTCGACGTGCTGCGGGTGACGCCATGAATGCGGGTCTGTCCCTGCCCCATGACGCAGCACCCCTGCATGTGACGGGCGGGGCGCGGTATGTCGATGACGTGCCGTTGCCGGTGGGAACGCTGCATCTGGCCTACGGGTTGTCAAGCGTTGCGCATGGCGAGATCGTGGGCATGGATCTTGACGCGGTTCGCAAAGCTCCGGGCGTCGTGATGGTTTTTTCGTCGGCGGACCTGCTGGACATGCCGGATTGCAGCCCCTCGGCACACGACGAGCCTTTGCTGGCGGTGGGGAAAGTTCACTATGCCGGACAGCCGGTGTTTCTGGTGGTGGCGGATAGTCACCTTGCAGCCCGCAAGGCGGCGGCACTGGGCCGCGTCAACTATCGGGAACTGCCCGCGATCCTGACGGTGGATCAGGCGCTGGCGGCGAACAGCCGGTTCGAGGCGGGGCCGATCATCTGGGCCAAAGGGGATGCCGCGCGGGCGATCTCGGACGCTGCGCATGTTGTCGAGGGGTCGATGGAGGTCGGCGGACAGGAGCATTTCTACCTTGAGGGCCAGGTGGCGGCGGCGATCCCGCAAGAGGACGGGATGCATGTGCTGTCCTCGACCCAGCACCCGACCGAGGTGCAGCACAAGGTCGCCCACGCGCTGCATTTGCCGATGAGCGCGGTGCGGGTCGAGACGCGCCGGATGGGCGGGGGGTTCGGCGGCAAGGAATCCCAGGGAAACGCCCTGGCCATCGCCTGTGCGGTGGCGGCGAAGGCGACCGGGCGGCCCTGCAAGATGCGCTATGACCGCGACGACGACATGGTCATCACCGGCAAGCGGCATGACCTGCGGATCACGTACCGCGCGGGGGTGGACGCGACGGGCCGGGTGCTGGGGCTGGAATTTGTGCATCTGTTCCGCTGCGGGTGGTCGCAGGATCTAAGCCTGCCTGTGGCGGATCGGGCGATGCTGCATGCGGACAATTGCTATCATCTGTCCGACATCCGGATTGAGTCGCATCGGCTGAAGACAAATACCCAGAGCGCAACGGCATTTCGGGGTTTTGGCGGGCCGCAGGGGATGCTGGGGATCGAGCGGGTAATGGATCACATCGCGCATGTGGTCGGGTGCGACCCCTTGGACGTTCGGCGGGTGAATTTCTATCGGGCGGCGAAAGCCTCCGGCGGGGATATTTCGAAAGAGAAGAAAGCGCAGACGACGCCCTATCACATGCCGGTCGGAGATTTCATCGGGCATGACCTGGTGGCGGAGTTGGAGCGGTCCTCGGGGTTGGCGGCGCGGCGTGCCGAGATTGCGGCCTGGAATGCGAAAAGCCCGATCCTGAAGCGGGGGATCGCGCTGACGCCGGTGAAGTTCGGGATCTCGTTCACGCTGACCTGGCTCAATCAGGCGGGGGCGCTGGTGCATGTGTATCAGGACGGCTCGATCCATCTGAACCATGGCGGTACCGAGATGGGTCAGGGGCTGAACCAGAAGGTCGCGCAGGTGGTGGCGGGGGTTTTTGGCGTCGATACCGGCGTCGTGAAGATCACCGCGACGGATACCGGCAAGGTGCCGAACACCTCGGCCACGGCGGCAAGTTCGGGGTCTGACCTGAACGGGATGGCGGCAAGGCAGGCGGCCGAGGTGATCCGCGACCGGATGGCGGGGTTCATCGCCGACAAGCATCAGACAAAGGCGGATGCCGTACGGTTCGTGGACGGCACGGTGCGCGTCGCGGGTGAAGTTTACGGGTTCGCGCAAGTGGTGGCCTGGGCCTATCAGGCGCGGATTTCGCTGTCCTCGACCGGATTCTACGCAACGCCAAAGATCGTCTGGGACCGGGTGCGGGGGACGGGGCGGCCGTTCTACTACTTTGCCTATGGGGCGGCGGTCAGCGAAGTGGTGATCGACCGGCTGACCGGGGAAAACCGCATCCTGCGGGCGGATATTTTGCATGATACGGGGACCAGCCTGAACCCCGCGCTCGACATCGGGCAGATCGAGGGGGCCTATGTTCAGGGGGCCGGGTGGCTGACGACGGAGGAACTGGTCTGGGACGGCAAGGGGCGCCTGGCGACGCATGCGCCATCGACCTACAAGATCCCGGCCTGTTCGGACCGGCCCCGGGTGTTCAACGTCGGCTTGTGGGGTCGTGAGAACGCCGAGGACACTGTGGGCAAGTCCAAGGCGGTGGGCGAGCCGCCCCTGATGCTGGGCATATCGGTGTTGATGGCGCTGTCGGACGCGGTCGCGGCGTGTGGGGATGGGACGGTTTATCCGGCCCTGAACGCGCCCGCAACAGCGGAGCAGGTGCTGATGGCGGTGCAGCGCGTGGGGGATCGGGCATGATGCTTCGCGCAACGTCAGGGAGCCCAAAATTCTCGCCGAAAATTCCTGGAGGGCGGGATGTTTGACCTTGCCGCACTTTCTGCAGCGCTTGCCGCTCACGGCCGGATTGCGCGGGTGGTGATTGCTGCGCATGTCGGATCATCCCCGCGCGAGGTTGGGGCGGCCATGATGATCTGGGACGGCGGACAGTCGGGGACGATCGGCGGTGGGGCGCTGGAGTGGGAAGTTCTCGCGAAGGCAAGGCGGATGTTGGCGACGCGACAGCATGCCGGCGTTGCGTCCGCCTGTCCCCCAACCCCTCTCCGGGACGGAGAGGGGGGCAACGCGGGGCTGTTTGCGCCTCTCCTCGCCCGTGGGAGAGGGGTGAGGGGGGGAGGCTTGCCGTCTGACGCGATTGCACGGCCCGGTGCGGATGCGGAAATGTCGCGCGTCGAACGCGTGGCGTTGGGACCCACGCTCGGGCAATGCTGTGGTGGCGCGGTGACGGTGCTGACAGAGGTTTATCAGGCGCTGCCTTTGGTCGAGGCGGGCGTGGTTGCGCGCAGCGTTGATGGGCGGGAGATGCCGCTGGCGGTAAAGCGGCTGATCGCACGGGCACGGGGTGAAGGGGTCTTGCCGGTGCCGCAACTGCTGCAGGGGTGGTTTCTGGAACCCGTGGCGCGGGCGCAACGGCAGGTCTGGGTCTGGGGTGCCGGGCATGTCGGCCGCGCATTGGTGGCAGTGCTCGCCCCTTTGCCGGGCATGGCGATCACCTGGGTCGATGTCGCGGCGGAGCGGTTTCCTGAAGTGGTGCCGGAGGGCGTGACAGTTGTGCCCGCAGCCAATCCGGGGCTGCTGGTCGCGCATGCACCCAAGCAAGCCGAGCATCTGGTGCTGACCTATTCGCATGCGCTGGACCTTGATCTGTGCCACCGGCTGCTGGGCCATGGTTTCGCGCGCTGCGGGCTGATCGGGTCGGCGACGAAATGGGCGCGGTTCCGGTCGCGGCTGGCGGCGCTGGGACATCCGGTCGCCAGTATTGCAAGGATCGACTGTCCCATCGGGGATCCCGGCCTGGGCAAGCATCCGCAGGCAATAGCCATCGGGGTTGCGGCAGAATTTCTGGCTGGGCAGGTCGTTTCGCCAATGCAGGAAGGGCGCAAAGCATGAACTTGGCGCAAGGGTTGCTGCGGGTCGAGGGGCTGACCAAGGCCTATCCCGGGGTGGTGGCCAACAGCGACGTCTCGTTTGCCATTGCTCCCGGCGAGGTGCATGCGCTGCTTGGCGAAAACGGCGCAGGCAAATCGACACTGGTCAAGATGATCTACGGGCTGGTGCGGCCCGACAGCGGCAGGATGCTGCTGCGTGGCCAGCCCTATGCGCCCGCCAAGCCAGGGCAGGCGCGGGCCGCGGGTGTTGCGATGGTGTTCCAGCATTTCAGTCTGTTCGAGGCATTGAACGTGGCCGAAAACGTGGCGCTGGGGATGGAGAACCCGCCTCGGATGCGCGCCCTTGCGGGCCGCATTGCCGAGGTGTCGAAGGCTTATGGCCTGCCGCTCGACCCTTCGCGCCGGGTCGGCGATCTGTCGGCGGGCGAGCGGCAGCGGGTGGAAATCATCCGCTGCCTGCTGCAGGACCCGAAGTTGTTGATCATGGACGAACCGACCTCCGTGCTGACCCCGCAAGAGGTCTGCATCCTGTTCAAGACCCTGCGGCAGCTTGCGGCGGAAGGGACGGCTATTCTCTACATCAGCCACAAGCTGGAGGAGATCAGGGCGCTTTGCGACGCGGCGACGATCCTGCGCCGCGGCAAGGTGGTGGCGACCTGCACCCCGCGCGACCGGACGGCACGGGAAATGGCGGAACTGATGGTGGGGGCCGTGTTGACGCCGCCCGCCCGCAGCGCCAAGGCGAAGGGCGAGGTGGCGCTGGAGGTGACGGGGTTGACGGTCGCCTCGCCCATTCCGTTCGGGACATCGCTGAAGGATGTGGGCTTTGCGGTCCGCAAGGGCGAGGTTCTGGGGATCGCCGGGGTGGCGGGGAACGGGCAGGATGAATTGCTGCTGGCGCTGTCCGGGGAATTGAAATCGGCAGCGGGGGCCGTGCGGATTGCCGGGGGGGCGATGGGCGACAAGGGGCCTTCGGACCGGCGCCGTGCGGGGCTGGTGGCGGCTCCCGAGGAACGGCTGGGCCATGCGGCGGCACCGGATATGAGCCTTGTGGAAAATGCGTTGCTGTCGGGGGCCGTACGGCAGGGGCTGACGCGGCGGGGGTTCATCGACTGGGTGGCCACGGAGAAGTTTGCCGACGGGATCGTCAGCGATTTCGACGTACGCACACCGGGCACGCATGTCGCGGCGCGGGCGCTGTCGGGGGGAAACCTGCAGAAGTTCGTCGTCGGGCGGGAGCTGAGCCAGACGCCGTCGGTGATCGTGATCAACCAGCCGACCTGGGGCGTGGATGCGGCGGCGGCGGCGGCGATCCGGCAGGCGATCCTGGACCGCGCCTCGGGCGGGGCGGCGGTGGTGGTGATCAGCCAGGATCTGGATGAGCTGCTGGAAATCGCCGATGATTTCGCGGCGCTGAACGGCGGGCGGCTGACCCAGACGCGACCCGTGCAGGGGCTGACGGTGGACGAGATCGGGCTGATGATGGGCGGCACGCACGGCATGGAGGTGGCGCATCATGGGTGAGGCGCGAATGACCGTGGCAGACTGGGGCGGGCGGCCTCACCCCGTAACCCCGTCCCCCCGGCCCCTCCCCACCGGAGGGAGGGGAGGCATGACCGATGCGGCGCGCGTAAACTTGAACGGGGGCTGTCATGCTGAGGCTTGAAAAGCGCCCATCGCCCTCGGCCTTCTGGCAAAGGGCCTCGCCATTTCTTGCCGTGGTCCTGACGATGATCGCGGGCGGGATCATGTTCTGGATGCTGGGAAAAAACCCGTTCGAGGCGATCCGCACGATCTTTTGGGACCCGCTTTTCAACGCGCAGTTCGCCAGCTATTCGCGCCCGCAACTGCTGGTCAAGGCCGCCCCCCTGATCCTGATCGCCATTGGCCTCAGCCTTGGGTTCCGCGCCGGCATCTGGAACATTGGCGCCGAGGGGCAATACATCATGGGCGCGATCTTCGGGGCGGCGGCCGGGCTGGCGGTCTATCCTGTCGGGTCGCGGCTGATCTTTCCGGTGATGATCGTGGCGGGTGCCTTTGGGGGGTTTCTCTGGGCGATGATCCCGGCGATCCTGAAGACGGTGTTCCGCACCAACGAAATCCTGGTCTCGCTGCTTTTGGTCTATGTCGCACAGAACATCCTGGCGATGATGGCGCTTGGAGCCTTGCGCAACCCCGAGGGCGGCGGGTTTCCGGGCAGCCGCAACCTGAACCAGATCCCCGCGATGGCGAACCCGGAACTGATTGCCGGAACGGGCATGCATTGGGGCGTGGTCGCGGCCTTCATGGCGGTGATCGCCGGCTACATCCTGTTGCAGCGCCATATCCTGGGGTTCCAGATCAAGCTGGCGGGGCAGGCACCCAGGGCGGCACGGTTTGCAGGTGTGTCACCCGCGCGGCTGGTGGTGCTGTGCCTTGGGATTTCCGGCGTGCTGGCAGGGCTGGCGGGGGTGTTCGAGGTGACGGGACCGGCGGGTCAGATCAGCATCGATTTCAATGTGGGCTACGGGTTCACGGCGATCATCGTGGCGTTTCTGGGCCGGTTGAACCCGGTCGGCATCCTGTTCGCGGGCCTCTTGATGGCGCTGACCTATATCGGCGGGGAACTGGCGCAGTTCGGGCTGGGACTGCCTTCGGCGGCGATCCAGGCGTTTCAGGGGATGCTGCTGTTCTTTCTGCTGGGGACCGACCTGCTGACCAACTTTCGCATCCGGCTTGGCACCGGGGAGGTGGCGTGATGTTCGGCAGCATTGATCCGGCGCTCTTGATCGCATCCCTCATGGTGAATTCCGTCCCGATCATGCTGGCCGCGACCGGCGAGCTTGTTGTGGAGAAATCGGGTGTGCTGAACCTTGGGGTCGAGGGGATGATGATCATGGGGGCGATCTGCGGGTTTGCCACGGCGGTGCTGACGGGGAACCCCTATCTGGGTTTCGTCGGCGGCGCGCTCGGGGCGGCGGCGCTGTCGCTGATCTTTGGCGTGCTGACGCAGGTGCTGCAGACCAATCAGGTGGCGACGGGGCTGGCGCTGACGTTGTTCGGGCTGGGGCTGTCCAGCCTGATCGGGCAGGGCTATGTCGGGATCAAGCCGCCTGCAACGGCGGACGTGCAGTTCGGGCCATTGGAGGATGTCCCGTTCCTTGGCCGTGTGCTTTTCAGCCATGACTGGGTGGTCTATCTGTCGATCCTGCTGGTCGCGGCGGTCTGGTGGGTACTGAAGTACAGCCGTGCGGGCCTGATCCTGCGGGCGGTCGGCGAAAACCACGATGCCGCCCATGCCTTGGGCTACAAGGTCACGCAGATCCGGGTGCTGGCGGTCCTGTTCGGCGGGGCAATGGCGGGTCTGGGCGGGGCCTATGTCAGCCTGGTGCGTGTGCCGCAATGGACGGATGGGATCACAGCGGGGGCGGGGTGGATCGCGCTGGCCATCGTGGTCTTTGCCAGCTGGAAGCCGTGGCGGGTGCTGATCGGTGCCTATCTTTTCGGCGGCATCAGCGCCCTGCAGTTGAACCTGCAGGCCGCAGGCTCCGCGATTCCTGTCGAGTACTTGTCGATGGCCCCCTATCTGATAACCATCCTTGTACTGGTCATCATGTCGTCCGGACGGGGCCGTGCAACCCTTAATGCGCCTGCCGCCCTGGGCCAGAATTTCCACGCCTCGCGCTAGGGGCAAACAACGCCGGGGGCACTAACGCCGCCGCACAACGGGGAGACTACGGGAATGAAACGCAGAACACTGCTTGGAGGAGTTGCGCTGGGCCTCGCCGCGGGCTTTGGTCGCGTGGCGGTTGGTCAGGCAAAGACCAAGGCCTGCTTCATCTATGTCGGACCCATCGGGGACGGCGGCTGGACCTATCAGCACCACCAGGGGGCGCTGGCGGTGCAGGCAGCCTTTGGCGACAAGGTTGAAATCCAGTTTCAGGAAAACGTGCCCGAAGGGGCCGACGCCGAACGCGTGATGACGCAGATGGCGCTGGGCGGATGCAACATCATCTTCACCACGTCGTTCGGGTACATGGACGCGACCAACGCCGTGGCCGCCAAGTTTCCGGATGTGAAGTTCGAACACGCCACCGGCTACAAGCGCGACCAGCCCAACGTGTCGACCTACAATGCCCGGTTCTACGAAGGCCGCGCCGTGATTGGCCATATCGCAGGCCGCATGACCAAGACGAACAAGATCGGCTATATCGCGTCCTTTCCGATCCCCGAGGTGATCATGGGGATCAACAGTTATTACCTGCATGCCAAGAAGGCGAACCCGAATGTCGAACTCACGGTGGTCTGGGCCTATACCTGGTTCGATCCGGCAAAAGAAGCCGATGCCGCCAAGGCGATGATCGAACAGGGCGTGGACGCGATCGCATCGCATACCGACAGCACGGCACCACTGGCCGAGGCTGCCAAGACTCCGGGTGTGATCGGCTTCGGGCAAGGGTCCGACATGGCGGAATACAAGCCGTCGCCGCGCGTTTCGTCGATCATCGACAACTGGGCGCCTTACTATGTAAAGCGCGTCGGGGCATTGATGGACGGCACCTATGCGCAGGCGGACACATGGGATGGGATCGCCGGGGGCGAGGTCGAAATCGGCGAGATCACGGATGCGGTGCCAGCGGATGTCAAGGCCGAGGCCGAGGCGCTGCGGGACGCGATCGCGGCGGGAACCTATCACCCGTTCACCGGGCCGATCAACAAGCAGGACGGATCGCCCTGGCTGGCCGCAGGCCAGGCCGCACCCGATGGCGACCTTCTGGGCATGGCGTTCTACGTCGAAGGCATCAAGGGCGACATTCCGAAGTGAGCCGATCTGGTGCCGGGGCATTGCCCCCGGACCCCAGGCATGTTTGGGGTCAATCGCAAGGGGGCGGGACAGGATGTCTTGCCCCCTTGTCATTTGGATGTCAGGACATGCCCGCATGGACACGGATTTCCTGATCATCGGGGGCGGTATTGCGGGCGTATCGGCGGCGGCATCGCTGTCGGAACTGGGCCGCGTTCTGTTGCTGGAAACCGAGGCGCAACTGGCCCATCACGCCTCGGGGCGGTCGGCGGCCCTGTACGAGCCGCATTATGGCGCCGCGCCCGTCGTGGGGCTGTCGCTGGCCTCGGGCGACTATTTTCACGGCGCGGCGGGGGTGCTGTCCCGGCGCGGGTTGATGGTTGTGGGGGGAAAGGCAGACCGGGCGGCGTTCGAGGAAGATGTCGCAGCGATGGCATTCCAGCCCGTTTCGCTGGCCGAGGCAAAGACAGCGTTCCCGATCCTGAGCCGCGACATGGTGGCCTTTGCGGCCATCGCGGATCACGCCTGGGACATTGATACCGACCTCCTGTTGCAAGGGTTTGCCAGGGCCGCGCGCGGGCGCGGGGCGCGGATCGTGACGGGGGCCGCCGTGACCGGCATTGCGCGGGACGGCGCAGGATGGACGGTGACATCCGCGGCAGGAGCGTTCCGCGCGGGCACCATCCTGAACGCCACCGGGGCCTGGGTGGACGTTGTGGCGCGGATGGCCGGGGTTGCGCCCCTGGGGTTTCAGCCGATGCGCCGGTCGATGGCGCGCATTCCGGCCCCGGGCGGCCATGACGTCAGCGGCTGGCCCATGGTCTTTGGCGCGGGCGAGGCCTGGTATGCCAAGCCCGATGCCGGTGCGCTGATCGTCAGCCCGGCAGAAGAGCATGCAGTGGACCCGCACGACGCCTGGGCCGATGACATGGTCCTGGCCGAGGGGCTGGCGCGGTACGAGGCGATGGTGACAGAGCCGGTGACGCGGGTTCTGTCCAGTTGGGCGGGCTTGCGGACATTTGCGCCGGACCGGGTGCCGGTGATCGGGCGCGATCCGGACAATCCGTCATTCGTCTGGCTGGCGGGTCAGGGCGGCTACGGTTTCCAGACCTGCCCGGCGGCAGCCCGGCTCGTGGCCGATCTGGTCGGCGGGCGGGCGTCGGTGTTGCCCGCCGACCTGATCGCAGATCTGTCGCCCGCGCGGTTTCGCTGAAGGCCCGGGGGCGCTTTCCGCCGATCCGCGAGACGGACCGCATCGTGCCGGGTGACAGACCCGATGACATCGGCCACGATGCAGGTCATGAACCGGCGTACTGTCCTGAGCCTTTGTCTGATCGTGGCAGGCTGTGGCGCGTCGCGCAGCGGCAGCGAAGGCACGCCGACCCCGACCTCCACCGTCACCGCACCGCGTTTCAGAGATGCCGATCCCCAGGTCTGGGACGGGCGTGCGCCCGACAGCTATCCTGTTCACGGCATCGACCTGTCGAGATTCCAGACGTCGGTGGACTGGGCGACGGCACGGGCCAACGGGGTGAACTTTGCCTTTATCAAGGCGACCGAGGGGGCCGACCAGATCGACCCGCTTTTCAGGGAGCATTGGCGCGGGGCGGGTCAGGCCGGGGTGGCGCGCGGGGCCTATCATTTCTACTACCACTGCCGCCCGGCGATCGAACAGGCGCGCTGGTTTTTCCGCCAGGTGCCGCGCACGCCGGGGGCCTTGCCGCCCGTGCTGGACATGGAATGGACGCCCACCTCGCCCACCTGCCGCATCCGGCGCGATGCGTCGGTGATCCGGGCCGAGGCGCAGATGTTCCTTGATGCCGCCGCGCGGCATTACGGGCAAAGGCCGATCCTCTACACCACGGTCGATTTCTTCGAGGACAACGAACTGTGGCGGCTGGCGGGGACGGAATTCTGGCTGCGGTCGACAGCGGCACATCCGCGTGATGCCTATGACGGGCAATCCTGGACGTTCTGGCAGTATACCGGGACCGGCCGCGTGCCGGGGATTGGGGGTCAGGTGGACATCAACGCCTTTGCCGGTTCGCGCGAGGCCTGGGCGCGCTGGCGGGCCGCGCGGGCGCAGTAAGCGGATCCGGATCACAGGAAGTACTCGCCTTTAGGATGTAAGTGTGGTATGCTTGATTTGCGCCGTGCATTTGGCGCGGTGCTTTTTTGAACGGACGATTTTTGATGAGGAGGATGCTATGACGCGCTTTGTCGTGGATATTGGCGACATCGACCTGCCGAAAGACATGCATGCCATGATTTCGGCAGACCTGCAGAAGACCGTGCTTTCACATGTGGCCAAACTGCCTTGGGATGAACCCATCGTGATCAAGTTTCCACGCGACTGGTGGGGCCTGATCATCCGCAAGCGGTTCGACGCCATTCTGGATGCCGAAAAGCTGAACCAGCGGGCGCTTTTGACCGCCAAGGGCGCAATGTGATGGACCGGGGCGGCGGTGATCCGGCCGCCCCGGACACCCGGCAGCGATCCTGTCCCAGTGCGCCCGCCGCACCGGGATCTTTGCTTCTGGGTGTTTTGGGCGCGGACGGGCGCATCCATAACCTGCGCACGGCCATGACGGTGGACCAGGATTTTCTGGATGCCGCCGGAACAAACGGGCCGGTCGAGGCACGGATGCGGTTTGCCGGGCGATGCCAGACCTCGGGATGTTCACAATGGACGGGCACGCGCTGTGGCGTCATCGACCGCGCGATGGCGCATCTGGAGGCGGCGCGGCAGTCGCCGGTCGCGGCTGACCTGCCGCCTTGCGTGATCCGGGGCGATTGCCGGTGGTTTGCGCAGGCCGGACCTGCGGCCTGCGGCACCTGCAGCCTGATCGTGACGGATACGAGGGAGATGACAGCAGCGGAGTGACCCGCTGCCGACAAGACGAGTGTTTTTGATTTAAAATTTTGTCTTTAACGGGAATTTTATCATGGGACGAACGTGCAAAGAGGTCCAGGACTGGATCGAGGAACAGGTCGAGAAACCGATCGAGACCTGGGAGAACCAGCAGGAACAGCGGTGTCGCAACGAACCCTGCAACTGGTGGACACTGTGCCTTAACAAGTTGTTCTGCTGGCTGGTCTGGGTGCTGGTCAAGATCGTGCGCATCGTGCTTGTCACCATCGGAAAATGGGTGGTGCGCGTCGTCTGTACCGTGGTCAATTTCGTGCTGGACGTGATCGGCTTTGTCATCGGGCTGATCCTGGCGATCCCGATCATCGGCGGCATCATCCGAACCGTGCTGAACTGGCTGACCGAAATCATCTGGCGGGCCATTGGGCTTTTGGATTTCGGGCTGAGCCTGATCGGCATCCGCCCGCGCAAGAAGATGTATTTCGGGGTGATCATCCCGGTGGTCAACGGCACCCCGATTGCAACCCAGGCCGCGGTGCAGCCGCAGGTCGATGCGGTGATCGAGATCTTCAACCGCACCTGCAACATCTCGGCGCGGTTCACGGGCTATTGCGAACCATCCGTCAGCCCGCCGGATGGCGGCCTGGTGATCAACTGCGACGGCGCGGGGTTTTTCGAGGATTGGTGGCTGAAAGGGTCGTGGATCGAGTTCGTCAGCCGCAGTTGCAAGTTCGAAAGCAACTGGCGGCGCGTCATCGGCTATGGCGGCGAGTTGCTGGGCGTGGTGGTCAACAATGTCGCGCCCGACGGCGGCGGGTTCCTGACCATCGGCTGTTCGTTCGCGGCAACGCATGACTATGTTGCGATCGAGGCGGGAGGCGTCGCCGATCCTGCGACACTGGCGCATGAATTTGGCCATGCCTGCCTGCTGCCACATCAAGACGGCGCTCCGACGAACCTGATGGCCGCTTCGGCCACCGGGGTCGCGTTGCCGACACTGACGACGCTGCAGATCAGCACGGTGCGCTGGTCGCGGCATGTCACATACCTTTGAAAGGATCGAGATCATGCAATGGATCGTTGTGGAAAAGACAGATGGCCAGGATGACAAGGACCGGGATCACAAGGGTCATGATCATCCCGGCCGCTGCCCGAACCGCTTTTTCGGGCTGTGGGTTGCCAGCGGGGTCGTTGCCGCAGGCGTGGCGGTGTGGATGCTGATCGGCGGGAGGGCCGGATGACCCGGCGGACACTGCGCATCACCTCGGTCGCGGGGCTGGCCATGCTAGGACAGCACCTGCGGTTCGGGGGGCAGGCACCATTCCGGCTGGTCCTGGCCCTGCCGGGGCTGCCGCCGGACCAACGCGCGGGCGCCGAGGCGTCACTGGTCCGCACGCTGTCGGCCTGCGGCTGCAGCGAAGGGGCGGTCGGGTTGCTGGCAGGCCTGTTCATCGGGGCGGCGGGGTCTGCGGCACTGTTGCCTGTCGGGTCGGGAACGCTGGCCTGGGGGGTCGCCATCGGGTCCGCGGGCCTTGCCGGCGCTCTGGCCGGCAAGACAGCGGGCTATCTGCGGGCGCGTCGCCGGTTGGCGGCAGAGATCGCGCGGATCATGGCAATGCTGCCGCCGATGGAGAGCGGACGCGAAGAAATGGTCAGGGCGGCGTGACGCGCCGCCCTAGCCATCCACCCGGATGCGCGCATTCGAGGGGTCAAAGGGGCTGTCCTCGGTCACCACCGCATCCCATTCCTGGCGCAGCATCTTGACCTTCAGCCGGGTACCGACTGCCGCAAGGTCGGGGCGCACATAGCCCATGCCGATCTGCTTGCCAAAGGCGACGGAATAGCCGCCCGAGGTCAGCCGACCGACCTTTTCGCCGTTGTGCAGGATGGCTTCCTTGCCCCACGGATCGGTGTCGTCGGGGCCGTCGATCAGCAGCGTCACGCATATCGAGCGGATGCCGGTCGCCTGCATCGCGGCCTTGCCCTGGAAATCCTTGGACAGGTCGACAAATCGTGGAAGTCCGGCCTCCAGCGGGGTCGCGTCGCGCCCGAGTTCATTGCCGAAGGCGCGATAGGATTTTTCCTGCCGCAGCCAGTTCTGCGCGCGGGCGCCGACCAGTTTCATGCCGTGTTTTGCGCCAGCCGCCAGCATCTGGTCCCAGAGGTAGCGTTGCATCTCGATTGGATGGTGAAGCTCCCAGCCAAGCTCTCCGGTATAGGCCACGCGGATGGCGTTGACGGGGCACATGCCGAGTTCAATCTTGCGCGCCGACAGCCAGGGAAAGCGTTTGTTCGACAGCGCGGTATCGGGATCGGCATCCTTGACCAGCTCTTTCAGGATGTCGCGCGATTTCGGCCCGGCGATGGCAAAGACGCCCCATTGGGTTGTGACGTCGTGGATGTCGAGATAGGCACCACCCCGCCCCATGAAATCCTCGGCGGACTTGCGCAGATAGTCGGCGTCATAGGCCGTCCAGGCTCCGGCGGAGACGAGGTAGTAGTCGTTCTCGCCGTTGCGCACGATGGTGTATTCGGTGCGCGTCGTGCCTTGCGGGGTCAGCGCGTAGGTCAGGTTGATGCGACCCACTTTCGGCAGCGCGTTGCAGGTGAACCAGTCGAGGAAGGCGGTGGCCCCCGGCCCCCGCACGATGTGCTTGGTAAAGGCGGTGGCGTCGATCAGGCCGGCGGTTTCGCGGATGGCTTTCGCCTCATCAACCGCATAATGCCACCAGCCGCCGCGACGGAAGCTGCGCGAGTTGTGGTCGAAATCCCCGGGCGCATCCTTGGGGCCGTAATAGATCGGTCGTTCCCAGCCGTTGACCTGGCCGAACTGTGCGCCCAGCGCCTTCTGGCGGTCGTAAACGGGGCCGGTGCGCAGGGGGCGGGCGGCTTCGCGTTCTTCATCCGGGTGGTGCAGGATGAAGACGTGGTCGTAGCATTCCTCGTTCTTGCGCGCTGCGTATTCAGTGGTGACCCAGCTACCGAACCGCTTGGGGTCAAGCGAGGCCATGTCGATCTCGGCCTCGCCATCGACCATCATCTGCGCAAGGTAATATCCAGTGCCGCCCGCCGCGGTGATGCCGAAACTGAAGCCTTCCGCCAGCCACATGTTGCGCAGGCCGGGTGCGGGGCCGACCAGCGGGTTGCCGTCGGGGGTGTAGCAGATCGGGCCGTTGAAATCGTCCTTGAGGCCGACGGTTTCAGAGGACGGCAGGCGGTGGATGAAGGACATGTACTCTGCCTCGATCCGTTCGAGGTCGAGGGGAAAGAGGTCGGCGCGGAAACTGGCAGGAACGTCGTAGAGAAACCGGGCGGGGGCGTTCTTTTCATAGGGCCCAAGAATCCAGCCGCCGCGTTCCTCACGCACGTACCATTTGGCGTCGGCATCGCGCAGGACCGGGTGCTGCGGGTTCGACTTGCGCCATTCGACCAGCGCGGGGTCGGGTTCGGTGACGATGTACTGATGTTCGACCGGCACCGCGGGGATCTTGATCCCGAGAAGTTTCGCCGTGCGCTGCGCATGGTTGCCGGTCGCGGTCACGACATGTTCGGCGTGGATTTCGAACGTGTCGTCCGACGGGATGAGGTTGCCGCCCTGCTCCACCATCCTTGTGCAGGAGACGACCCATTCGGAACCGGTCCAGCGGTAGGCATCGACCTGGATTTTCCGCTCGAATGTGCAGCCGAACTGGCGGGCACCCTTGGCCATCGCCTGCGTCACGTCGGCAGGGTTGATGTAGCCGTCCTGCGGGTGATAGAGCGCGCCGATCAGATCCTCGGTGCGCAGCAGCGGCCAGCGGTCCTTCATTTGCCCTGGCGTCAGAAACTCATGGTAGACCCCCGCGGTTTCGGCAACGGAGGAGTACAGCATGTATTCGTCCATGCGCTCCTGCCGCTGCGCCATGCGCAGGTTGCCGACAACGTAGAAACCAGGGTTCAGGCCGGTCTCGGCCTCAAGCCCCTTGTAGAAATCGACCGAGTATTTGTGGATATGGGTCGTGGCATAGGACATGTTGAACAGGGGCAGCAGCCCTGCAGCATGCCAGGTGGAGCCTGACGTCAGTTCGTCGCGTTCCACCAGCAGGGTGTCCCAGCCGGCCTTGGCCAGATGATAGGCGATGCCGGTGCCGACCGCACCACCGCCGACAACCAGGGCTTTGACATGGGTTTTCATCACTGGCTCTCCGGTCCGGTTGCGCATCCTATCTGCCAGAGTGCCGCGCGTCGGGGCAAGTCCACCCGACCTTTGGCGTCAGAAAACGACATCGCGCCGGTCAACAGGCGCCGCCGGGCCGGTTACGGCGGCGGGTCTACCTGACGACATGTCACCACCCGGTCAGGTGGCGCTCCCGTTGCCCGCCGTTTCCAGGCAATGCCGCCGGAAGGCGCGTTTCAAAAGGTCCAGTTCGGCGCGCAGAAGGTCAACCTCGGCACGGATGTCGTCATCGACATGCGCCCCGGCGATGACGGTGAACTGGCCCAGTTGCGCCTCGGTCGCGGCATCGACGATCAGGTAGGTCTGCACGCCATCCGACAGCGTTTCGACCGGGATCGGCACGCGCACCGCCCACTCGCCCGGACGGTCGGCCAGGGGCGTAGTCTCGACCCCCGAGAGAGGCTTTTCCAGATGCGTCACCAGCAGTTTCGGCAGGTCGCGCATTCCGGTCAGGACGCCCTCCCAGACACCTGCCCTGATGCGCGTTTCCATCAGCTGCGCACCCATCGTCACAACTCCGCCCGCGGTCGGCGCGCCAGCGTCACGTCGCGCAGGACGATCTGGTTCATCTCCGGACCTTCGAAGATCAGATCGATCCAGATGCGCTCGGCGCGCTTTTCGACAAGGTTGGTATAGCTGAGGTCGAACTCGGCCTCGACCTCGCCGTCCTGCACCGGCAGTTCGCGCACGATCTGTTCGACGTTGGGGCCGTGCTTGACATTGATGCGGGCAAAGATTTCCAGCGGCTTTTCCATCTCGACCAGGCAGGCAAGGCGGATGACGTGGCGCAGGCCAAGACCCTTGATGACATCGTTCGGCAGGTCGATGACCAGCGACAGATAGCTGCCGTCAAAGCGGAACACATCCATCCTCAGCCCAAAGGGGGCAAGGTCGGTCTCGCGTACGTTGCGGATCTGGCGGACCGTCAGTTCGGACTGCCTGCAGTCGTGAAACACCGTCGCGCCGTCGCAGATCTGCAGTTTGGCCGGAACGCTGGCAAAACCCGGCACCGGCACAGGCCCGGACCACAGATCGGGCCGCCAGCTCCAATCCGTGCCAAGCGGCGTGCGGATGGCCTTGGACCCGACGACCGGCAGCGCCAGGCGATGATCGGCCTGATGCAGCAGCCGGTCGATATGGCGTTTCATCACGCGGGCGCGGGCACGGTATCCCTTGAGCGTGTCGAGCGGCATCGCCGGGGCGGCATCGGCAAGCCTGCTCCACCGCGAAAGCGACCTTTGAAACAGCGCGCGTTCCAAAAGGTGATCAAGCTTGCGTGGCATGGGACGCTGGATTGCCTCGTTGGACATCGGCCGACACGGCCTTTGGTGAAAGTGCTGCCAGCAATTATCACGCTTGTCTAGCACGCATCCGCATCCGGATTTACCCGCCTGACGGCCGGGTCCGGATGCGCGGTCAGATCGTTCCGGGGTTTGCCCGCAACATCGCGGAGGTGCTGCGGTCCAGCAGGTCCTTGCCCGCGGTTCCCGTGCCGCCTTGCGGCGCGGCCCCCGCGACAGACACCGATACCAGCCGTCCACGCAGCCCGAACAGCGTGCGCCAGGTTTCACCCGTCGTGGCATCGTCAAGGTGCAGGATCAGGCGACCGCCCTCGCTGCGGATGCTGCGGATACGGACCGATGCAGGATCGCCGTTGCGGCTGAGCGTGGCCCGCCCGGCGCCCGAGGAAAAGTAATCCGCCAAAGCCAAGGGCCCTTCGATCAGGCTGACCGCCGATCCCGGCGCGCCGACCGCCACCGTCACGATGGCAGCAAGACCACCGGACTGATCCGAACAGCGGCCGATGACGACGACCGCCTGCGCATCCGTTTCGCGGCTGGCCGGGCGGTCGATGCAATAGCCCGGGGCGGCGGCGACGTTCAGCGACCCGTTCAGGACCGACACCGACCGTGTCGAGGATGTACCCTTGTCCGGCAGTGCCGGAACGCAGGCTGCCAGCGCCGTCCACAGGGTCGCCGATGCAACCCTACTGATCCATGTAGACATGGCTTTCCGCCCTGGCCCCCGGATGCGTCACCGCGCCCCAGCGCGCGCCACCGACCAGACGCGCGAATTTGTGGACTGCGCCGCTGGTATAGGCGGTCTTGCGCGGGCCTTTCCATTCTGCCCTGCGCGCCGCCAGTTCGGCATCGGTCAGGTTTACCGACAACTCGCCGGTCAGGGCGTTCAGCGTGATGATGTCCCCGTTTTCCAACAGCGCGATCGGCCCGCCATGCGCGGCCTCTGGCCCGACATGGCCGACGCAGAACCCGCGCGTCGCCCCGGAAAAGCGACCGTCCGTGATCAGCGCCATCTTCTTGCCCATGCCCTGACCGGACAGGGCTGCCGTCGTCGCAAGCATTTCGCGCATGCCGGGGCCACCGGCAGGGCCTTCGTTGCGGATCACGATGACCTCGCCCTCCCTGTAGTCGCGGGCCTTCACGGCGGCAAAGGCGTCTTCCTCGCATTCGAACACGCGCGCCGGGCCGGTAAAGACCTGTTCGGCCTCGGTCATGCCTGCGACCTTGACGATGGCCCCATCGGGCGCAAGGTTGCCCTTCAAGCCCACAACGCCGCCCGTCCTGGTGATCGGCGCAGCGACAGTGTGAATGACGCGGCCATCGGCCTCGCCGCGGATGTCGTCAAGTTCCTCGCCCAGGGTGCGACCGGATGCCGTCATGCAATCAAGGTGCAAAAGGCCGGTCTTGGCCAGTTCCTTCATCACCACCGGCACGCCGCCGACCTCGTAAAGGTCCTTGGCCACGTATTTCCCGCCGGGGCGCAGATCCACGAAATAGGGCGTGTCGCGCATGATGTCGGCCACGTCGAACAGATCGAAGTCGATCCCGGCCTCGTTTGCCATCGCAGGCAGGTGCAGGGCGGCGTTGGTGGACCCGCCGGTGCAGGCCACCACGCGGGCGGCGTTCTGCAGGGATTTCAGCGTCACCACATCGCGGGCGCGGATGTTCTTTTCGATCAGGTTCATCACCGCGACGCCTGACGCCTCGCCGTACTGGTCGCGGGACTCGTAAGGGGCGGGCGCGCCGGAAGAGTTCATCAGCGCCAGCCCGATCGCCTCTGACACGCAGGCCATTGTATTCGCCGTATACTGCGCGCCGCAGGCACCGGAGGACGGGCAGGCGATGCGTTCCATGATCTCAAGCTCGGCCTCGGACATGGTGCCGGCCTGGACCTTGCCGACTGCCTCGAACATGTCCTGCACGGTGATGTCCTGGCCCATGTAGCGGCCCGGCAGGATCGACCCGCCGTAGATAAACACCGACGGCACGTTCAGCCGGATCATCGCCATCATCATGCCGGGCAGGGATTTGTCGCAACCGGCCAGACCCACCAGCGCGTCATAGCAATGCCCACGCATGGTCAGCTCCACCGTGTCGGCGATGGCATCGCGTGAGGCGAGGGATGACCGCATGCCTTCGTGCCCCATGGCAATGCCGTCGGTCACGGTGATCGTGGTGAACTCGCGCGGGGTGCCGCCGCCTTTCTTCACGCCGTGCTTGACGATCTGCGCCTGTCGGTTCAGCGCGATGTTGCAGGGCGCCGCCTCGTTCCAGCAGGTCGCGACGCCGACCCAGGGCTGGTGAATCTCCTCCTCGGTAATGCCCATCGCGTAGAAATAGCTGCGATGCGGCGCGCGGGCAGGGCCTTCGGTCACATGGCGGCTGGGGAGTTTCGATTTGTCGAAACGGGCATTGGTCATGGCAGTCCTCGCGCGGGATGGTTCGGCGCAAAGGGATACTGGGGCGCCAGGCCGGGGACAATCCCTTGAATGGGCGGAAGCGGGGTTTGTGTTTCGGGCCGGAGGCGGTCATCGCAGGTTTCAGGTCTGATCAGATACCAGCATACCATTCATATCCCCGGTCGGCCCAATAGCTGCCATGGCCCTTGCCATAGCCGGTCAGGACAGAGGCGAGTTCGATCGTGTGGACATACTTGGCCATCTTGTAGCCAAGCTGGCGTTCGACCCGCACCCGCAAGGGCGCGCCGTTTGCGACCGGCAGCGGTTTTCCGTTGAGGCCATAAGCCAGGATCGTCTGCGGGTGATAGGCGTCCACCATGTCGATGCTTTCGTGATATTTCACCGCGCCCGACAGCGTTTTTTCCCGTGTATCCATGCAGTAAAAGATCGCAAAGCGGGCCGCCGCCGTGGGCCGAGCCTCGGCCAGGATCGCCGACAGGGGCACGCCCGTCCATTCGGCGATGCAGGACCAGCCCTCGACGCAGTCGAGCCGGGTGATCTGGGTCCGCGACGGGCGCGCCTGCAGGTCGGCCAGGGTCAGCGTCAGGGGTCTTTCGACAGCGCCGGTGATGTTCAGCCGCCAGTCGGCAAAACCGTTTGCCGCCATCGCCTGATAATCGGCATCGGACGGGTTGACGGTGCCGTTCGGTTTCTGGCCCTGCCTGATGTCGGCGCGGGTGTATTCCGGGGCAAGCGCGTCGCCCGACAGCATACGCTGCGTGCGGTAGGTCAGGCCATTTGCCGCCTCCATCACATTGCGCAGGGGATTGTCGTAGTTGGTCAGGCTGTCCAGCACCTTGCAGCCCGACAGGGCCAGGGCCGACGCGCCGAGGCCGGCGCCGGTCAGAAACCGCCGGCGGGACAGATCAAGCGTCATGGCGAGGCCCTCCTTCGGGGTCTACCCGGTACCAGCCGGTGATGATCGAGCGCAGTTCATTCAGCGGCCCGGCCGCCAGGATCATCGCCATGTGGATCAGGAAGAATCCGACCAACAGGACCATCACTGCGAAATGGATCGTGCGCGCCGTCTGCCGTCCGCCGAAAATGTCCAGCAGCCACGGTGCCGTGGCATTGAACGACGGCGACATGGACAGACCCGTCAGGATCATCAGCGGCAACAGGACGAACAGCACCCCGGCATAGGCCAGTTTCTGCAGCACATTGTAGCGGGCGGTGTGGTGGAACCGCAGGCGCGCATGCGCGGCCATGTCGCGCGGCAGGGACTTCAGGTCGGCAAGTGTCGGGATCAGGTCGCGCAGGTGCCCGTTGATCAGGCTGGCCGTGGCCCAGATCGCCAGGGTGCCCACCAGAAGCCAGGCGAAAAAGAAATGGATCACCCGCCCCGTTGCCAGGGACTGCGTCGAGGGGATCGTCGCCCAGGCAGGAAAGGCCCTGACATCGTCGTCGCCTGACACGCCCAGCGCCCCGGTTGTGTCGAACTCAAGGCCCCCAAGTGTCGTGACCCCGCGCAATCCCGCCGCAGTTTCGACCGCATCTATGCGGAGGATCGCGTTGTCATAGCCGAAGCCGCTTTCGTTCCCAAGGTAAAGGACCGGATGGGCGTTGAAAATCTGCAGGCCGGTCAGCATCAGAAAAAACAGGCTGACCGCCCAGGTCCAGTGTGTCAGCCTTGTCAGGACACGCTGGCGGTATATCAACGCACCGTGCCGTCGAGTGGTATCCGGCATCCCCAAAATCCTCCCTCGCCGCCCGGTCATGCCGGATGTTTCAGGGCAAGCTACGGTCGGGTTCGGCGAAAAGTTTCACCGGACTGATGCGCAGAGTGGCACAATCTTGGGTTGAAGTGCGCACTTTGCTGAAGGGGCGCCGGGAAACCGCGAAAAAGCGGACAAAGGGCGGGTGCAGCATCGAAAAGGAACATGCGGCAGGCCGCGCATCGCAGGGGTCGATCGGACCCTCATCGACACGTGGACCTACCGGCTCCGGCGGCCGACCTTAATGGACCAGCATCACCAGGACGACACCAACCAGACCCAACAGCACGCTGAGTTCGGTCTCTGACAGGCCATAAGGCCTGATCGGCTTAACAGGACACTCGTTCACATTACCACCAATCGTACTACACTATGAGTGTGACACTAGGTTTCGCGACGGGCAAAACTATGACCTGCCCGTTCGTCGCCACGGAACAACCCGTTTCCGCATTGGAAACCGCCGGGCCGAAAGCCTTGGCCTTTTGCCTTGATTGCGCTAAGCCCCCGCTGCACCTGCAGATAGGCCTTGCACATGAAATTCCCGATCTCGTGGCTTTGCGACCACCTCGACACTGCGGCGGACCTTGACACCCTGACCGAGGCACTGACCGATCTGGGCTTTGAGGTCGAGGGGGTTGCGGACCCTGCGGCGGCACTGGGGGCGTTCCGCATCGCGCGGGTGATCGAGGCCACGCAGCACCCCAACGCGGATCGGTTGCGGGTTTGTCGCGTGGCGACCTATCCCGGCGGTCCGGGCACGCCCATGGTCGAGGTGCAGGTGGTCTGCGGCGCACCCAATGCGCGGACCGGGCTGGTAGGGGTATTCGCACCGCCGGGCACGCATGTGCCGGGGACCGGGGTGGACCTGAAACCGGGCGTGATCCGGGGCGTCGAATCTAACGGGATGCTCTGTTCGGAACGCGAGATGATGCTGTCAGAGGATCACGACGGCATCATCGAGCTGCCCGAGGATGCCCCCCTCGGGGCGCGGTTCGTGGACTACCGGGGGATGAATGATCCGGTGATCGAGATCAAGGTGACGCCGAACCGCCCCGACGGTCTGGGCGTGCGCGGCATTGCGCGCGATCTGGCGGCACGGGGCCTGGGGCGGCTGAAGCCTTTGGCCATCGTGCCCGTCGCGGGATCGTTCGACAGCCCTGTTAAAGTGCGGATTGATCCGGCGCTGAAGGCCAAAGGCTGCCCGCATTTCGCGGGGCGCCTGATCCGGGGTGTCAGGAACGGCCCCTCGCCCGACTGGCTGGCGGCGCGGCTCAAGGCGGTGGGGTTGCGATCGATTTCGGTATTGGTCGACATCACCAATTATTTCACCATCGGGCTGAACCGCCCCCTGCACGTCTTTGATGCCGCCAAGGTCAAGGGCGACCTGCGCATCCATCCGGCCAAGGGGGGCGAAGAGTTCCTCGCACTTGACGGCAAGACCTACACGCTGTCGCCCGGCCAGATGGCGATCTCTGACGACAACGGTGTGGAGTCGCTGGCCGGTATCATGGGCGGCGAGGCATCAGGCTGTTCAGCAGAGACGACCGATGTGTTCCTGGAAAGCGCGTACTGGGACCCGATCACCATCGCCGCCACGGGCCGCGCGCTGAAGATCAACTCCGACGCGCGCTATCGGTTCGAACGCGGGGTGGACCCGGCCTTCACGCTGCCGGGGCTGGAACTGGCGACGCGGATGATCCTGGACCTCTGCGGCGGCGAGGCAAGCCATGTCGTCGCGGACGGGGCGGCGCTGGACACCACGCGCGCCTATCGGCTGGACCCTGCGCGGGTGATCAGCCTCGTCGGCATGGACATCCCCGAGGCCGAACAGCGCCGGTCGCTGGAGGCGTTGGGCTTCACGCTGAACGGCGACATGGCGACACCGCCGACATGGCGGCCAGATGTGCTGGGCGAGGCCGATCTGGTGGAGGAAGTCGCGCGCATCGCATCATTGGCGAAACTGCAAGGTACGCCCCTGCCCCGGCGCGAACCCGGTGTGCCGCAGCCGATCCTGACGCCGGTGCAGGTGCGCGAAAGGGCGGCGCGGCGGACGCTGGCGGCTTTGGGCTACAACGAATGCGTGACCTATAGCTTCATCGACGAAAAGGCGGCCACGCTGTTTGGCGGCGGGTCGGATGCGGTGCGGGTGGACAACCCGATCTCGTCGGAAATGTCGCATCTGCGGCCCGACCTTTTGCCGGGGCTGCTGGCGGCGGCGGCGCGCAACCAGGCCCGCGGCTTTGCCGACATCGCGCTGTTCGAGATTGGTCCGGTGTTCCATGGCGGCGAGCCAGGTGAGCAGGCCTTGCAGGCGACGGGTCTTTTGATCGGAGGGGTGGCGGCGCGCGATCCGCACGGGTCGCGGCGGATGGTCGATGCCTATGACGCCAAGGCGGACGCCGAAGCAGTGCTGGCGGCCCTTGGTGCGCCGGCCCGCACGCAGGTCAGCCGAAAGGTCGCCGCGTGGTTCCATCCCGGCCGGTCGGGGGTGATCGGGCTTGGACCGAATACCATGGCAACCTTTGGCGAGGTGCATCCGCGCGTGCTGGCCGCGATGGACGTGAAAGGCCCGGCGATGGCCTTCACCATCCTGATCGCGAACGTGCCCTTGCCCAAGGTCAAGACCCCGACCCGCCCGGCGCTGACCCTGTCCGATCTGCAGGCGGTGGAGCGGGATTTCGCCTTTGTCGTCGAAACATCTGTCGACGCGCTGACCATGGTCAACGCGGCCATCGGCGCGGACAAGGCCCTGATCGAGACCGTGCGTGTGTTCGACCAGTTCACCGGCGACAAGGCCGAGGCGCAGATGGGTGCGGGCAAGAAGTCCGTCGCGCTGACGGTACGGATGCAGCCGGTGGACAAGACCCTGACGGATGTCGAGATCGAGGCGGTGTCGGCGCGTGTCATCGACAAGGTGACAAAGGCGACGGGCGCGGTACTGCGCGGATAGCGACGCCCGCCTCTCCTCCATCCCTCTCCCCTTGGGGAGGGATGGAGGAGAGGCATTGCCCACCAGTCGGGCTTTGGTGGGCGGCTTTGTTGCCCCTACCACGCCCGGATCGTCGCCCTCGCCGATTGCCCTTTGGCATCAATCACCGACAGCGTCACATACCCCTGACCCGGCAGCGGCAGCATCGCCTCGCGGTCGCGCATCGCCACGATCACCGGGACACCATCGGCCATCCATGTGAACGGTGCCGTCCCGCCACGGACGCGGACCAAGAGACCCTCGGGCAGCAGTTCCACTTCGGCGCCGTCGGGGGGAAAGGTCACTTGCGGGGCGTCGGCGGCCCTGTCGAAGGCGGCAGAGCGGCTGCGGAACCGCTGCAGCGGTTGCGGCAGTTGCGCATTTGACACCAGCAGCGTCGCGGGGGGTGGCGGACCTTGCGGGACCAGTTCGGGTTTCAGCCGGTTGAACGCCTGGAACAAGACAGGGGCCGCCACATCCGCGCCGAACGCGCCCGGCACGGGCGTACCATCGGCGCGACCCATCCAGACACCCACGACGTGCCGCCCGTCAAAACCGATCGCCCAGGCATCGCGGTTGCCGTAGGATGTGCCGGTCTTGTAGGCCAGCCAGTTTTGCGGCGCACCTGGCGGCGGGGCAAGCCCTGCGAGAATGTCCGCGACCTGCCATGCCGCGACCGATGACAGCACCCGTTCGCCCATCGCCGGCGCGCCCTCCATCCGCCAGGTCAGGGGCCGCGCCACGCCGCCCCGCGCGATGGTGGCGTACAATTGCACCATGTCCTGAAGTGTCACGCCGACGCCGCCCAGTGCGACCGCAAGCCCCGGCTGGGCACCCGGCACTTCGGCCCGCATCCCCGCACGGCGCATCGCGACCAGCAGTTTCGCCGGTCCCAACGCCTCGGTCAGGCTGACGGCGGGGATGTTCAGCGACATCTGCAACGCCTCGCGCACCCGGATCGTGCCGCGGTACAGCTTGTCGAAGTTCTGCGGCTGATAGGTGCCGAACGCGGTGGGTGCGTCCTCGATCAGGGTTTCGGGGTGGGCAAGGCCTTCGTCGAAGGCAAGGCCATAGATCAGCGGTTTCAGCGTCGACCCGGGGCTGCGGAGCGCCTGGGTCATGTCGACGAACCCCTGCCGCGCATCGGCCTGGAACGCGGCAGAGCCGACAGAGGCAAGGATTTCGCCGGACGTGTGATCGGCGACGACGATGGCGACCTGCAATTCCTCCGCACGTCCGGCGACGGCGTCGGCTGCAAGTGTTTCCAGGGCGCGCTGCAAGCTGCGGTTGACGGTCAGGCGGATAAGTCTGGCGGCAGGATCGTCGGCGCGGGCGCGATCAGCCAGATGCGGGGCAAGGGCGGGGAGGGGTCTGCGCAAGCCGGGAACGGGTTCGGTCAAGGCAGCCTGCGCCTGATCGGCGTCGATGATGTCGGCCATGGCTGCCCGCGCCAGCACCTTGGCCCGCGCTGCTTCGGCCCGGTCGGCGGCCCGGTCGGGCCGACGCGTTTCAGGCGATTGCGGGATCGCGACCAGCAACGCCGCCTCGGCCGGGGTCAGGCGGCGCGGCTCCTTGCCGAAATAGGCAAGGCTTGCCGCCCGCACCCCTTCCAGGTTGCCGCCATAGGGTGCCAGGTGCAGGTACAGAGACAGGATCTGGTCCTTGGTCAGCCGCCGCTCCAGCGCCAGGGCCACGCGCATCTGGCGCAGCTTGCCGCCCCAGGCCCCGGTGCCGGTTTCCTCCAAGAGGCGCGCGACCTGCATCGTCAGGGTGGACCCGCCGGACACGACATGTCCCGACGTGACAGCCTGCCAGCCCGCACGCAGGACGGCCCTGGGATCAACGCCGCCGTGGTCGTAGAACCTCTTGTCCTCGAAGGCGACCAGCATTGCCAGATAGCCCGGATCGACATCGGCCAGATCCACCGCCATGCGCCAGCGCCCGTCCGACACGGTATAGGCCCGCAACAGGTCGCCGTCGCGGTCCAGCACCTCGACCGAAGTGTTCAGGGCCAAGGATGGCAACACAGTCCGGTCGATCATCGCATCGAACTTGTCGCGGCCAAGCGCAGCGAGCCAGAGGGCGACGGTGAGCGTAAGGATCCAGCGCGCGCGCATCGCTAGACCTCGGGCGCGGCAGGTAGAGGGAAGTCACTTCCCTCCCCCCGTGTGGGGGAGGGAGAGGATGGGGGGGCGACCAGCGCAACGCCTGACGCCCCCCACCCCCAGCCCCTCCCCACGGGGGGGAGGGGAGGCATATGGTGATCCGCCGTCATCATCACTGACCGATTGTCACCGAGCCCACATCGCCACGGGCGCGGAAATCGGGACGGTACATGTCCTCGACCGAGGCTGCCGGGTGACGGAACGTGCCCGGAGACACCGCGCGCACAATATAGGCCAGCTTGAACGGCGTCGCGTCCTGCCGGTCGATGGCGGCCAGGAACCTGTCCTGGCGGAACTCGGTATGTTTGGCCTGGGATTCGAGGTTCAGCCAGTCCAGCGCGGCCAGCGACCCACCCGAGATCAGGTTGGGGTTGTCGATCTCGAACCCTGCGGGCAGGGGGTCGGCGACCATCAGGCGCGCCTCGCCCCGTCCAAAGGGCTGGACTTCCAGCACCGTGACCAGGCGCGTGCCGACGGTGATGCCGTCCAGCGTCGCAGGTTCGCCCGCCAGCGTGTAGTAGCTGCGGCTGATTGCATAGCCGTTGCCGCCAGCAGGTTCGGGTTCGGACGGCACCCCATAGGTGGTGACGGTCAGCGTCGTATCTGCGCCCGTGTTAGCCACAACGACCGGCGCGCCGGCGCTGTCCAGCACCCGCACCAGCGGCCCGGCCGCGGGAACCCCGTCGATGGTGATGCCGTCGGTCTTGCCGTCGATCAGCGCGTTGGCGGCGAGCAGACCCCAGGTCGCCTCTTGCGTCGACAAGGTCCCCGCCCGCGCCACCAGCCGGTTCACCAGTGCCTCGCGGTCCACGGCCTGCGATCCCGCCTCCACCGCCAGCGTCAGCACGGCGGCGGCATCGCGATAGTCGGTGCCGTAGTCCACACGCCAGATCTGCTGGTTGTCCGGGCCGGTCAGCGCGGCCAGCTTTGCTGCGGCCTTGCGGAACATCGCGTCGGCGCGGCTCTGGTCGCCATAGGATGCCAGCGCCGCGCCCAGTTGCGCCTGTGCCATGGGCGTGGAGAAGGCATCCGCCTTGACGTCGGCGTAATAGCGCAGATCGCCAATCGCCGCTGCCCCTTCACGCGCCAGGACCATCAGCGCATAGGCCAGCGCCTCGCCGCCCTGATCGAAATCGGCGGTGTAGTTGACCTGGTTGCGCAGGTTCGCCAAGGCGTTGCGCAGGGCGAGGTCGGGGACCTCGTACCCTTGCGCCTTCGCCCGGCTGAGGAAGTCGGTGACAAAGCTGTCGAGCCAGAAATCGCCCGACCCTGGACCCCAAAGGCCAAAGCCCCCCTCGGAGCCCTGATTGACCAATATCTCTTCAAGCGCCTGGTCGATCCGAAGCGCGATGTTGTCGGCCCCCGGCAGGTCCATCACCTTTGCCACCTCGTCGAGGTACAATAGCGGCAGCGCCCGCGACGTGATCTGTTCGGTGCAGCCATAGGGATAGCGGTCAAGGGCCGCCAGCAGCCCCGGCGCGTTCAGCCGCGCGATGGGACCGACGGCCAACGTCGCCTTGGCGGACCCTGGGATCAGGCCGGCAAAGACCGCCTGGTCGAAGAGGAATGTCTCATCCTGTTTCAGGTCGAACCGGCTGACCCTTGCGATTTCGGGATCGTTGACCTGCACCGGCACGGCAAGCGTCTTTTTCAGTTGCTTGCCGTCCGGTGTGGTCAACGCGATGTCGATGGTCTGGAGGCCGACATCGCCCGCCGTGATCGGGATTTCAAAGACCGCCTTCGCCTTGTCGCCAAGGTCAAAGCCCGACGGTCCGTCACCCAGCGTCAGCCCCTTGGCCGAAACATCCAGCCCCATGCGTCCCGAGGGGCCGGTGGCATGCACGATCTCCAACAGCAGCCGCGAGCGGTCGCCCGGTGACAGGAACCGCGGGACCGAGGCCGTCACCACGACCGGATCGCGGACCAGAACGTCGGTTTCTGCCTGGCCCACGCCTTTGGAGGACCAGACCACGGCCATCACCTTGACCGTGCCGTTGAAGGACGGCAGGCCGAACGACGCCCGCGCATAGCCATCCGCGCCAACTTCGACCGGGCCGGTGAAGTATGCCACAAGTTCCTCGGTCGGAGGAGGTGCCTGCAACTTCGCCTGCGCGCCTGCATCGCCACCGGAACGGACCGTGCCCTCCGCGCCGGTCAGCCCGTCGATCAGGCGGCCATAGACGTCGCGGATACCGATCCCGAGCTTGCGCTGGCCAAAGTAGTGGCCTTGCGGATCGGGGGCCTCGAACCCTGTCAGGTTCAGGATGCCGACATCCACCGCCGCGATTGTCGCATAGGCTTTGTCGCCCGCTGTCAGGCCGTCAACCTTGACCGCGATCTCCATCGGGCCGCGCGGGGCGGCCTCGGCGGCGGTCTCGATCACCGCGGTCAAGGCCCGCTTGCCGGGGTCGATGCTGGCATAGGTCAGACCCAGTGCGCGGGCGGGATTGCGACCAGCGGCCACATCCATGGGCCGCAGGACGGACGCGGTGACATAGACGCCCGCGCCCCATTCATCGGTCACGGGCAGGGGGATCAGGTTCTCGCCTTCGCGCACCGCGACCGCCTGCATCGTGACCAGCCGGTTCGACAGCACCGTCACCAGCGCCGTCCCCGCCGCACGCGGGACCAGCCGCAAGGTCGCCGTTTCACCCGGTTTGTAGGCGGGCTTGTCGAGGCTCAGTTCCAGCGTGTCGGGGGTCGAGGTCGTATCGGCAGGCGCGTACCAGCCTGCGTAGAACGTGGTGGAGGTTGCGGCGGTGCCGCCGTCTGTGCGTTCAACGATGACCTCATATTCACCCCACTGGACAGGTGCTGCGATCTCCACCGGGGCATCGCCCAGCGACGCCGTCCCCTCGGCCACGCGGGACCGCCGGGTGACGGGCTCCCAGTTCCAGTTGCCATAGCTTTGATACCATTGGTAATCGGTCTCGATCCGCACGATTTCCCAGTTCACCGCCATCGGCACCAGCGCCTCATCCGCACCCACGCCGATCAGGCTGAACCGCGCTTCGGCGCCTTCGGGGACGACATCCGCAAACAACGGCTTGACCCCAATCATCGGGGACGACGGTGCCAGGGGTTGAATGATCTGGCGCTCGACCGGACGGCCGGACCCTTCGGCGACGCGCAGGGTCACGCGCGCTTCAAGCGGGCGGCCGGGGTCGTCAACTTCTGGCAGCATGACGAAGGCCCGCGCCTCTCCGGCCGCATCCGTCACGGTTGGCTCCAGCGACTGCATCACCGCGTTGAACGGCTGGTCGTGGCGCCCGAAGGCATATCCCGGCCAGGCGGCCAAGCCTTCGGCCGCGCGCAACAGCACTTCGCCCTCGATGGCCAGATCCGCACCCGGCGCGCCGAAAAGATAGCGCGCGGCGACCTTCACCTCTGGCAGGGCGTCCGTCGTGACGGCCAGCGCCAGGGGCGGGCCCTGCAAGGCCAGGTCAAAGTCGATGCGTTCCGGCAGGAAATCCTCCACCAGGAACGTCCTGGAGGTCAGCGCAGGGGCCTCAAGGTCCGCCAGCACCTCCAGTCGCCAGACACCGCGCGGGGCGGACCCTGCAATGGGCATCTGGAACACATGCCCGCCAGCCCCCGCATCCGCAACCAACTGACGTGAATATTCGACGCCATCGGGGCGCAGCAGCACCGCTGTCAGCGGCAGGCCGGACACCGCAGCGGCGGTGGCGTCGCGGGCCAGCGCCGTCGCATAGACCACCTCCCCGGTGCGGTAGGCCCCGCGATCCGTGGTCAGAAAGACATCAACCGGCGGTGCTGCCTCGCGCCCCTCGACCCCGCGATCCGAAAGATCAAAGGCCGGATCGGTCAGCGACAGGAAGGCCATGTCAGCCCCCCCCTCGCGCACCACGACCATCGCAGGCGCGGCGCTGCCCAGACCCCGTGACAGCCCGGCATCAAACCGGGCATAGCCCTGATCGTCGGTTGTGGCCGCGCCCAGAACCGCGTTCGCGCGGCTGAGAAGTTCTACCGTGACACCGGTCTTTGCACCCGCCGTCGCCAGACTGCGCACGAACACATGCAGCCCGTCGACCCCGGACATCGTCGTGACGCCAAGGTCGGAGATGACGAACCACTGCCAGCCCGCAGGCACGACATAGGGATCGACGCCCGGCACTGCGGCCTTCAGCGCATAGATGCCTGCAGGCAGCCCGGCAATCGCCTCGCCCATCGGCAGGCGGGTGGTGACATCCTTGTTGACATTCTGGCCCACCGTGGCGGTGCCGGACCAGATCTTGTCGCCGATGGCGTCGGTAAACGTGCCTTCCTGATACTCCGGCATCGGCGTGCCGAAATAGCTGTCCTGGATCGCCCGCAGGATGTTGCGGTCGCTGACGGCGAACAGGGTCAGGTCCAGCTTTTCGGTGTTGACCGTGTCAACCGGAATGCCGGCATCGTCAGACCTTGGCAGGATATAGCCGCGACCGGGGAAGCGGACGCCCGGGTTGCGGTCACGGACATACTGGGTGATCGCCACGGATTTTGCCAGCATTTGTCCGTCGGCGGCAGGCAGACCTTCGCGAAACGTCACGGAATAGCGCGATCCGTGCATCACACCCTCGACACAAAGTTGTTGAGTGCCGTTCAGTGCGACGGTCAGACCCGGTTCGGTCAACTGGACAAAGCTGGCATAGTCGATGCCCGAGGCGGCCAGCGGCTCGGAGAACGACGCGCAGAGGCGCGGCCGCGCGAGATCGCTTTCCACGGTGTTCTCGACGATGCGGAACCCGTATTTGCCGATCGCATCATCGAGCAGCAGCGCCGTATCCTCGCGCGGTTGCAAGGATTGCGCCAGCCGCAGCGCCTGCACAGTTTCGCGCCCGCGCCCCAGACGTTCCAGAACATCGCCAAGGGTCACAAGGATCGTGTGCCGCAGCGCCGGCTTGTCCGCCCTGAGATAGGCATTGATTGCCCCGTTCAGCGCACGATCAAACTGGAAGGACTGGTTTTCGTTGCGGTTGTCGATGCCGGCCTGAAGGTAGCGCCGGGCATATTCGGCCCAGGTTTCCGCGTCGTCGGTGATGTTCAGAGCGGCCCCGGTAAACTGCGCGGCAAGGTCCAGATCGCCCGACGCCTCGGCATCCATCGCCGACAAAAGAAGTTCCTCGGCGGTCGCGGTGCCTGTGACATGCGCATCACCCAAGGTCGCGGCCTGAGTGTAGGCCGCCTGGATGTCCCAGTCCTGCAGGAACGAAAGCTCGGCCCGCCGGTCCGCTGCGGCTGCCAAGACGGCAGGGTCGGCCGCTGCCACGCGACCCGAATAGGCGCCTTGAAAGAACACCTCGCCCGACGCGGATGACTTGGGAAAGCACGACCCGTTGCGGGTGTTGAAGGTGAAGGCCTGGCAGCTTTGGTTGGTCAGGCAGGCGCGCTCGCACGCCTCCAGCGTGGTGTCAAAGATCGAGCTGATGTCGCCGCCGGGCAGATCGGTGTCCCGGCTCAGGATCACGCGGCGTTCCGGGATCATGTCCTGCGCCATGCCGACTGACGGCACCAGCACCGCTGCGACCACAAGCATCCTTGCCCAAAATCCGCGCATCGCAACCTCCCGCCCAATACTGATCTGACTGTCTCATGCAGGGGACGCGGCTGGCAAGATCGGGATTTGCCCGAACCTGCCACGCCGCCGTTAAGCGCACATTCATCTTGCTTTGTCAGGTTCCGGGAGAACAGCCGGCCGGGTCCACACCTGATCCTTGCGGGCACTGACGGAACGGGACCTGCATGGACATTGCGGAACGGCTGGCAAAGGAACGGCGCGGGCGACTGGCCGCCGAACGCCTGCTGGAACAAAAGCAGCGTGAACTTTTCGCCGCCAACGAAAAGCTGTCACTGCATGCACGGTCACTGTCCGACCAGATTGTCGAACAGCGACAGGTCGTGGCCTTTGCCCGGTCCGAGGCGGCAGAGCTGAAGGGACAGAATTCGCGGTTCATCGGCGATCTGGACCGTGCCCATACCGCCGCCGTGATGGCCGAGCGTCGGTTGTGGGATTCGATCGAGACGATCCGCGACGGGTTTGCGGTCTTTGACAGCACCCTGCGGCTCGTCGGGGCCAACCGGGCCTGGCTTGATCTCTTCGCAGGAGGTGATCTGCCCCCCGGCACGCCCTATGGGGACATGCTGGCAGAGGCCGGAGCCAAGGGACGGATCGACTTTGGCGACGAAGGCATGGGCCCATGGCTGGACCGCATGACCGCGCAACTTGACCAGGACCAGATCCCGACCGAGGTTGTGGCGTTCACACGCGGCACCTGGTCGCGCCTGTCGCAGCGCCGCGCGCGGGATGGCGATCTGGTCTGCATCCTGGCCGACATCACCGAGGAAATGCGCATCTGGGCCGCGATCGAAGCGATCCCGGACGGATTTGTCCTGTTCGACAGGGAGGAACGACTATTGGCCTGCAATCAGCGTTACCGCGACATGTTTCCCGACTCGGCGCCCCTGATGGTGCCGGGTACCCCGTTCGAAGAGCTTTTGCGCAATGGCCTGCGCGCCGGCCATGTGCCGGAGGCCGCGGGACGCGAAGAGGAGTGGCTGGCCGAACGCATGGCGCAACTTCGCGCGGCGGACGGCCCGCGCGAATGCCAGTTGAACGATGGGCGCTGGATCCTGGAACGCGACCACAAAACCCCGGATGGGGGTCGCGTCGGGCTGCGGTTCGACGTCACGGACCAGCGCCTGCAAGAGGCCGCGCTGCACAGCGCCCGCGCCGAGGCAGAGGCTGCGAACCGTGCGAAATCGGCATTCCTTGCCAATATGAGCCACGAGATCAGGACGCCGATGAACGGCGTCGTCGGGATGGCAGAACTGTTGTGCGACAGTGCCCTGACCGACGAACAGCGCCTCTTCGCGGAAACCATCCGGTCCTCGGGCGAGGCATTGCTGGTCATCATCAACGACATCCTCGACTATTCCAAGATCGAGGCGGAACGCCTGAACCTCTATCCCGAACCCTTTGACCTGGAACGCACCATCCACGAGGTTGCCATGCTGCTGCAGCCCCGCGCACGGGAAAAGGGCATCGACCTTCTGATCGATTTCGACATGTTCCTGCCGACGCGGTTCGTCGGCGATCCGGGACGCCTGCGGCAGGTGCTGACCAACCTGATTGGCAATGCGGTCAAGTTCACCGAAAGGGGTCATGTGCTGGTCCGTGTCGTTGGGCTTGAGACAGAAACAGGCTTCCAGCAACTGCATGTCACGGTCGAGGATACCGGCATCGGCATCGCCGCGCACAACCTTGAACACGTTTTCGGCGAGTTCAACCAGGTCGAGGACCAGTCCAACCGCAAGTTCGAGGGGACGGGCCTGGGCCTTGCCATCACCCGCAGCCTGATCGAACGCATGGCAGGCGAGGTCTGGGTGGATTCGGAACTGGGCACAGGCTCCAGTTTCGGCTTCCGCCTGACCCTGCCCGTGGCCGAGGAGGCGACCGCCCCGCGCCTGCCGATCACCTTGCGCCGTGTGATGGTGGTCGATGACCAGTTCATCAACCGCACCATCCTGGAACGCCAACTGGTGCCTTGCGGGATCGAGGTGACGCTGTGCCGGTCGGGGGCCGACGCGCTGGCCACGCTGGCGGCGGGTCCCGGCCAAGACCTGATCCTGACCGACCACCAGATGCCCGACATGGACGGGTTGCAACTGACCCTCGCGGTGCGGGCGGCGGGTCATGGGATGCCGATTGTGCTTTTGTCATCCAACCCCGCCGAGGCGCGTGATTCCGCGGCGATGGCGGAACTGGCCGCGATCCTGCAAAAGCCCATCCTGCGGGCAGACCTGTACCGCAAGCTGCAGGCCCTGACCGCTCCCGTGGAGGAAGCCCCCCCGACGCGCGCCACGCCGGTCGAGACTCCGTCCCGGCTGATGCGGGTCCTGGCCGCCGAGGACAACCGCACCAACCAACTGGTATTCCAGAAGATGGTCAAGGATCTCGGGATCGAACTGGTCTTTGCCAACAACGGCCGCGAGGCGGTGGAACTTTGGTCGACGTTCAACCCCGACATGATCTTCATGGACATCTCGATGCCCGAGATGGACGGGCGCGAGGCTGCGCGCGCCATCCGTGCGGCAGAAGGGGGCCGCACCCATATCCCGATCGTGGCGCTGACCGCGCATGCGATGGACGGCGACAGCGAAGGTATCCTGGCCGCCGGGATCGACCGCTACATGACCAAACCCCTGCGCAAGCACGCCATCCTGGAGACGCTGACCGACTTCTGCCCGGCAGGCGTACACCCGGTCCAGAATCTGCGCGAGGTTGCGGCGTAACGCCATTGCGACGCGGAAGGTGCGCAAGACGGGCAAGGCGTTTCCGGCTGCCGGCAATGGTGCGCGGCGCTGGCGGCCCGTCTGCGCCAGACGGGCCACAGACAATCGGACGGGTCTTTTTGCACCGTTCGTCCGGACCTGCAGCGGCATCGCCGCGGCGTCCGGTCCCGATCCCGACGCGGGCGTGACGGATCATGCAAAACGGCGCAGACGACCGTCGCGTGGCGGGGATGGTCGGGGGCCGCTTGCGGCTGAGAGGGTCCGATGGCTTGGAGAACGTCACGCCGCCGGCCCACATGGCGTCAGGCGATATCGCGCACCATCAGCATGTTGCCGTCCTTTTTGACTTCGAACCGCTTGGGCAGGCCCTTGATCAGGTCCGAGAGCTTGGCCGCGCCATAGGTGCGCGAATCGAAATCGGGGTCGGCGCGGGTCATGTACTGGCCCAATTGCCCCAGATGATACCATTCGCTGTCCGGGTCGATCGTCTTCATCGCCTTGAAGATCAGCGGGATCGCGTCCGTCATCGGTTTCCTGACCGGCGTGGCGGGTGCGGGCGCGTCGGACCTCGGGGCAGGGGTGGCGGCCTGTCGCGCGGGCGAGGCGGGCAGGTCGGTTTCCGCCTCGGCCACGATATTCTCGATCAGGATGAAGCGGTTGCAGACCTTGCGCAGGGATTCCGGCGTCTTGGCCTCGCCGATCCCCACGACCTCAAGGCCTTCTTCGCGGATGCGGCTGGCAAGGCGGGTGAAATCGCTGTCCGACGATACCAGCACGAACCCGTCGAACTTGCCCGCATGCAGGATGTCCATCGCATCGATGACAAGGCCGATGTCGCTGGCGTTCTTGCCCTTGGTGTTGGCCGATTGCTGGTGCATCACGAGGCCCAGATCGCGGGCCTGGTTCTTCCATCCGGCAAGGGCGCTGCTGGACCAGTCGCCATAGACCCGGCGCAGGGCCGGTTCGCCGATGGTGCTGATTTCCTTCAGGATAGGCTCCGCATGGCGTGCCAGCACGTTGTCGGCGTCGATGAGGACGGCAAGCAGGCGGGGTCGCGGGTCGGGCATGGGGGCCTCGGGGCTGTGATGGTGTCTGGCGCTGGCGGGTGACGCGCCACGGTTTTCGTTGTTGAGCCATTCGGGGCGCCTTGAACAGCACTTTCCACCATCACGACATGATGATGCCGTCTTTTTCAGCCAAGCCAGCCGTGGACATGGCTCGTGGGGCATATCTTGATGTTTGCAAGACGCATTGATGCGCAGTCTGACTGGCCCGCCGTTCAGGCATGCGGCCGGGCGCTGCACCGTGCCGAGGCAATCCTGCTGGGCATGCTGGCCGCTCTTCTCGTTGCCAGCGTCGCAGTTGCAGCCCTGCGCCAGCAGGCGGTGCAATGGTCGGATTTTGCGCCCGCCATCGGCATAAGCCTGGTGCTGATCGCGGTCGGGATCTACGCCCGGATCGTCAAGAACGCTGAGCGTCTGGCCCTCGGGGTGATCGGTTTCGGCGTATTCATGGCGTTCACGGGAACCGTCTCGATCCTTGCCTTCACGATCTTTCCGTTTGCCAATCCGATGATTGATCGCGAGTTGATCGCCTGGGATGCCACGCTTGGATTTTCATGGCTTGGCTTTGTCGAGTTCATGTCGGGCTACCCGATGTTCAGCCGGGCACTCGGTTATGTCTACATGAGTTCGCTGGCCCAGATCGTCGCGGTGATCATGTTGCTGGCATTTTTGCGCAAGGGCACGGAGTTGCACCGCTTTCTGATGGTTGGCTTTGTGATGATGTTCGTCACGCTGATCATCTGGACGCTTTATCCCAGCATCGGACCGACCGCCTACATCGCCGTGCCGCCCCGCATTCAGGCAGAGATCGGGCTTGTCACCACAAATCAGGTAGGTGCAACGCTGCTGCGTTGGGCAAACGAAGGAAATGCGCTGATCACGGCGGACATCGTGACCGGGGTGGTGGCATTTCCGTCATTCCACATCGGCATGGCCTGCATGGTCGCATGGTTCTGCCGCGCGACGCCGGCCTTTGTGCCGGCGCTGGCAATCAATCTCTTGATGGTTCCCGCCACGATCCTGCAGGGTGGCCACCATCTGGTCGACATCTTCGCCGCCGTGCTGACTTTTGGACTGTGTCTCTGGATCGCCTGCCGGATCGTGCCACGACCAGTCTAGCGCCCTGCCTGAAGTCTAGAACACCACCACCGACCGGATGCTTTCGCCGGAATGCATCAGATCGAAGCCCTTGTTGATGTCCTCCAGCTTCAGCACGTGGGTGATCATCGGGTCGATCTCGATCTTGCCGTCCATGTACCAGTCGACGATCTTCGGCACATCCGTGCGGCCCCTTGCGCCGCCAAAGGCCGTGCCCTTCCAGACGCGCCCTGTGACAAGCTGGAAGGGGCGGGTTTCGATCGTGGCGCCCGCCGGGGCGACGCCGATGATGATGGATTGCCCCCAGCCGCGGTGGGTGCATTCCAGCGCCGCCCGCATCACCTTGACATTGCCGGTGCAGTCAAAGGAGTAGTCCGCCCCCCCGATCTTGTCGAAGGGGGTTTTCGTCATGTTGACGATGTGGGCGGTGATGTCGCCGTCGATCTTGGTCGGGTTCACGAAATGGGTCATGCCGAAGCGTTCGCCCCAGGATTTTTTGTCGTCGTTGATGTCGACGCCGATGATCATGTCGGCCCCGGCCATGCGCAGACCCTGGATGACGTTCAGCCCGATCCCACCCAGGCCAAAGACCACGGCCTTGGCGCCGGCCTCGACATTGGCGGTGTTCAGGACTGCGCCGATGCCGGTGGTCACACCGCAGCCGATATAGCAGATCTTGTCGAAAGGCGCGTCATCTCGAACTTTGGCCAGCGCGATTTCGGGGACGACGGTGTGGTTGGCGAAGGTGGAGCAGCCCATGTAGTGATGGATGGGCGTGCCGTCGAGCATCGAGAACCGGCTGGTCCCGTCGGGCATGAGGCCCTGCCCTTGGGTGGTGCGGATCGCGGTGCAGAGGTTGGTTTTGCGCGACAGGCACGAGGGGCATTCGCGGCATTCGGGGGTATAAAGCGGGATGACATGATCGCCGGGCTTCAGGGTCTTGACCCCCGGTCCGCAGGCGATGACCACGCCCGCACCCTCATGCCCCAGAATTGCGGGGAACAACCCCTCGGGATCGGCGCCCGACAGGGTGAATTCATCGGTGTGACAGATGCCGGTGGCCTTGATCTCGACCAGAACCTCGCCCTCCTTGGGGTCGGCAAGGTTCACCTCCATGATTTCCAGCGGTTTGCCTGCGGCGACGGCAACGGCGGCACGGGTGCGCATCTGGTATTTCCTCCCTTATGGTTTGCGGCAGGCTGTGCCAAACTTGATGCAATTGCAATCAGGCTGTTGGCGTCGCGGGTACCGCTCCAGGACGATATTCGGCCGGAAACAGGAGGAACTGATGCAGACTTGGATGCTCGCCCTGCCCGCGCTGGCGCTGGTGATCGCCGCCTGCCAGCCGGTGCCAGCCACGCCGATTGACCCGACCCTGGCATCCTGTGGGGCCAGCGACCTGCAGTCGCTGGTGGGGCAGGACAAAACCGTTCTGGCGACGATGACGTTCCCCGCGCCGACACGGATCATCGAACCGGGCATGGCCGTCACGATGGATTATTCGGCAACCCGCCTGAACATCTGGATCGCCGAGGATGACAGCATCGCCCGCGTCACCTGCGGCTAGAAACGAAATCGGCCCCGGACAGTGTTGCGGGGCCGATCTGCAACGTATTGTCGAAAGGGTCAGCCAGGAATCTGATAAGCCTTGTGGCATGACTGGCAAGCACCGCCGATAGCGCTCATCCCGGCCCCGATGGTTTCTGCCGAAGTCACATCGAGCGCGGTTGCAGCCTTGTTCAACGCACCTGCCTTGGCCACAAAATCATCCCAGTTGGTCCAGATTTCAGGCTTTGCCTTGGATTTGGGGTCTTCGGCCGGGGTTTCGAACTTGGCCCCGATTTCCGCCGATGCGGCAACCAGCGCGGCCTTGGCGGTTTCGGCCGCAGTCGCATCGAATGCGGTCTTGCCGCCGGCCATGTCCCCGAGAATCTTAACGTTTGTGATGTTGACGCCCATCAGTTCCTGGCGGGCCTTGACGGTCGGGTCCGCCGCATCTGCGGCATATGCGACGCTGCCGACGACGAAGAGACCGGCGGCAAGAAATCTGGTGGCTTTCATGACGTGCTCCGTGCTGGGACATGTGGGTTCACTATAGGTGGGGCTTGCCATCGTGTAAGCGTTTTTCTGCACGGCCCCGCGCGATCACGGGATTGTCATCACTGGCATGCGCAGGCTGCATGGAATTCCCCGGAACGCCTTTTCGCAAGGCGGTGTCTAGTTTTGCAACAGGGCCAGCAGGTCGGGGCTGGGATAGCCGTCGGGCACCCGGCCAAGGGATTTCTGGAACGCCTTGACGGCGGAGATGGTCTTGGGGCCGATGCGGCCATCGACCCCACCCGCGTCAAACCCCGCGCGGGTCAGCCGGTCCTGCAGGTCGCGGCGTTCCGGCAGCGTCAGGGCACGCCATTCGCGGGGCCAACTCGCCCTGATCGGGGGACCACCGGCGATGCGGTCGGCAAGGTGGCCGATACCGATCACATAGGCATCGGCGGTGTTGTAGCGCTCGATCACCTGGAAATTGCTGAAGATCAGAAACGCGGCGCCGCGTGATCCGCCTGGGAGGAGGACCGAGGCCCGGCCATGGTCCGGCAGATCGCCGCCTGCCATGGGACGGATGCCCATCGCCTGCCATTCGGCCACGGATTTCGTCACTGCCGCCGTGGTCTGGTCGTAGTCAAAATCCCTGGGAAGGGTGATTTCCAGCCCCCAGGGCTGGCCCCTGGTCCAACCCCAATAGCGCAGATAGTTGGCGGTGGAGGCCAGCGCATCGGCCGGATCGTCGCTCCAGATGTCGCGCCGCCCATCGCCGTCGAAATCGACGGCAAAGCTGGCCCAGGAGGATGGCATGAACTGGGTGTGGCCGGATGCCCCGGCCCAGCTGCCGATGAATTTGTCGGGCGTGGTGTGGCCCTCAGCCAAGATTTTCAGGGCGGCGATCAGTTCGCCCTCGAAGAAATCGGCGCGCCTGCCGTCGTAGGCGAGGGTGGCGAGGGATGCGATGACGGGCAACTTGCCGCGAAAGGTGCCATAGGCGCTCTCAAGGCCCCAGACGGCGACGATGACCGATGCATCGACGTCGTACTCAGCCTCGATTTTCGCCAGCAGGTCCTTGTTGGCGGCGAGCGCCTTTTGGCCAAGGGCGATACGGTCATCCGAGACTGCGGTGTCAAGGTAGTCCCAGACGGTCTTGGTGAACTCGTTCTGGTTGCGGTCCTTTTCCACGATGGCGGGGTCGAACCGGACGCCGCGCAGGGTGGCATCAAAGACCGGGGCCGTGATGCCTGCAGCCAGCGCGCGGGGGCGGAAAGCGGCGATCCAGGCATCCAAGCCCGCCTGATTGCCCATCGGGGGGGGTGTCATGGCCGCCTCATTCTCTTCGAGGGTTTGCACGAGGCCGGTTTGCGCAGCGGCGCATAGGGGCAGGATGGCAAGGGCCATGGCCAGCCGGACGGCACGCCTCATTTCGTTGACCTTGCCTGCATGAGGCAACCCTAGCGCAGGAGGCGCGCCGCAGCCAAGCCCCCTAGCGCCGCCTCCGCACGACCTTGCGCCGCGCGGCGTCCTTGGCGGCCTGTGCCCCCGGACGGCGCGCGCCGCCTTTGCCGGGGGGGCCACGTCGGCCACCGGGCAGGGCGCGATCCTCGATCTCCAGCAGTTCCAGCATCAGGCCGCCGGTGACGGGGATCGCCTCGGCCAGACGGACGGTGACTTTCTGGCCGATGCCGATGGTGATGCCCGTATCGGCGCCTTTCAGCGTCTGGGTGTCGGCGTCGTAATGGAAGAACTCGCGCCCCACCGACCGGATCGGGACAAGGCCGTCGGCGCCGGTCTCATCCAGTTTGACGAAAAGGCCAAAGCGCTGGACGCCGGAAATGCGGCCCGCGAAAGTGCTGCCGACGCGGTCGGCGAGGTAGGCCGCCAGGTAGCGGTCGGTGGTGTCGCGTTCCGCTGCCATCGACCGGCGTTCGGCGTCGGAGATGAGCTTTGCCGTTTCCTCGAGGTTCTCGATGTCCCCTGCCGAAAGCCCGTCCCTTCCCCAGCCGTGCCCTGCGATCAGTGCGCGGTGGACGATCAGGTCCGAATAGCGCCGGATCGGCGAGGTGAAATGGGCATAGTTCTGCAAGGCAAGGCCGAAATGGCCGAAATTCTGCGGGTGGTAATAGGCCTGGGTCATGGACCGCAGGGTGGTGATGTTCATCAGTTCGTCGAACTCGGTGTCCTGCGCCTGGGCGAGAAGGCGGTTCAGGTGCGCGGTTTTCAGGACCTGACCCTTGGCGAGAACAAAGCCCGAGGCACCCGCAACCTCGCGCAGGGCGTCGAGTTTCTCGGGGCTTGGTTCCTCATGCACGCGGTAGAGGAGCGGGCGTTTCAGGCGCTGCAGTTCCTCGGCGGCGGCGACATTGGCCGCGATCATGAATTCCTCGATCAGCTTGTGGGCATCGAGCCGCTCGCGAAAGGCGACCGAGGTGACATGACCCGCGTCATCCAGCACGATCTTGCGTTCGGGCAGGTCGAGGTCGAGCGGTTCGCGCAGCGTTCGGGCGATCTTGATCGCCTCGTAAGCCGCGTAGAGCGGGCGGATCACGGGGTCGAGCAGGGGTTCGGTGATGGGATCGGGCTGGCCGTCCATCGCGGCCTGGACTTGCGCATAGTGGAGCGAGCCTTGGCTTCGCATCATGCCACGAAAGAACTGGTGCGCGATCTTGTTGCCACCCTCGCTGATCCGCATCCGCACGGCAAGGCAGGCACGGTCGACATGTTCGTGAAGCGAGCAAAGGTCGCCTGACAAGATGTCCGGCAGCATCGGCACGACACGGTCGGGGAAATAGGTGGAGTTGCCGCGTTTGCGCGCCTCGCGATCCAGAGGTTGGCCGGGTCGGACATAGGCCGCGACATCGGCGATGGCGACCCAGATGACATGGCCACCGGGGTTGCCGGGTTCGCGGTCCGGCTCGGCATAGACGGCATCATCGCGGTCGCGGGCGTCGATGGGGTCGATGGTGACAAGGGGCAGGGTGCGCAGGTCGGCGCGGCCTTCCATCGAGGCGGGTTGCATTGCATCCGCCTCGGCGATGACGGGGTCGGGGAACTGGTCGGGGATGCCGTGCTGGTGGATGGCGATCAGGCTGACCGCCTTGGGGCCGGAGGGATCGCCAAGTCGCGCGGTGATGCGCGCCTGCGGCAAGCCCATCTTGCGGTTGCCGACGGCCTCACCTTCAACCAGTTCACCATCGCGGGCGTCCATGGCGTGGTCGCGGGCGACGCGCCATTCCTTGTCGCTGCCCTTGTCGATGGGCAGGATGCGCCCGCCTTCGGCATTGACGCGGAACACACCCAGTACCTTGATCGGGTTCGACCCAAGTGCCCGGATCAGCCGCGCCTCGTAGGTGTAGTCGTCGAGGTCGACCTTGGTCAGCCGCGCAAGGATGCGGTCGCCTGCCGCCATCGCAGGCTCACCCCGCTTGGCGATGATCAGGATGCGACCCACGTCCTTGTCGACGCCTTCCTCCAGCGGTTCGGCGAAAAGATCACCCGCGGCGTCGGGGGGCAGGACACGCAGCACGGCGACGGGCGGCAGTTCACCTGCGGGGCGGAAATGGCGGGATTTCTTTTCGACAATGCCCTCGGTCTCAAGCTCTTTCAAGAGGCGCTTCAGGTCGATGCGGGCGTCGCCCTTGATGCCAAAGGCCGATGCGATGTCGCGTTTGGACGCATGCAGCGGGTTGTCGGTGATCCACTGGCGGATTTGGTCTTTTGTCGGGATGGGGTTCATCTGGTCCGCTTATCACGAAGCGCGTGCAGCGAAAACCGGCAAGGCTTTCACCTTTTGACAAATATCCCCCGCGGCGCGTCCCGCACTGTCAGGCAGAGCCTCCGGCGGGGATATTTCCGGCAATCAGAAAGCCTAAAGCTCCAGCACCATTTCGCGATGGGGAATACCGGCGTCAATGAACTCTGGACCTTCGGCGACGAACCCCAGCGCCTGGTAAAAGCCGATGGCATAGGACTGCGCGCCAAGCCGCACCTGGGACAGGCCAAGCCGCCCGCGGCATTCGGCGATGGCGGCCATCATGAGCGCCTTGCCCATGCCGGTGCCGCGCAGTTCCGGCAGGACACAGACGCGGCCCACCTTGGCGACATCTCCCTTGAAAAGGATGCGGGCGGTGCCGACAGGGCGGCCCTGCTTGACCGCCAGAAGGTGCGTTGCCTCGCCGTCCAGCCCGTCCACCTCCAGCTCCGGATCGACGCCCTGTTCGTCGATGAAGACAGTGCGGCGCAGCGCCTGGCAGGTCGCGATGTCGGTCGTGGGCGCAATGCGAAGGGTCACGCGAAATAGTCCCGCAGGATGCGGCCATAGATGGCCTTCAACTGATGGATCTGGGCAACCTCGACCCGTTCGTCAACCTGGTGCATGGATTTGCCGACCAGACCAAACTCCACGACGGGGCAGTGGTCCTTGACGAACCGTGCGTCGGACGTGCCGCCGCTGGTGGAATTGACCGGGGCGACGCCGGTTTCGGCCTGCACAGCGCGGGCGACGAGCGCGGAAAAGTCACCGGGCGGGGTCAGGAAGCTTTCGCCGGAAATGCTGACCTTCAGCGAAAGGGCGACGCCCGTATCGGTGGCGATGACATCTGCATGGCCGTGCAGCCACCTGGTCAGCGATGCACCCGAATGCAGGTCGTTGAACCGGATGTTGACGGTCGCCGTTCCGCGCGCGGGGATCACGTTGTTGGCCGGATTGCCGCAGTCTATCGTGGTGATCGCGAGGGTCGAGGCGTCGAAATGGTCGGTGCCCTGATCGAGCGGTTCGTCCTCAAGCCGGGCGAGGAATTTGACCAGCGCAGACATCGGGTTCTTGGCGCGATGCGGATAGGCGGAATGCCCCTGCACGCCCGTTGCGGTGATCTGCGCCGTCATGGACCCCCGACGCCCGATCTTGATCATCTCGCCCATCACATTCGGGCAGGTCGGCTCTCCCACGAGGCAGTGGGTCATGCGTTCGCCGTTCGAGACCATCCAGTCCAGCAGCGCGACGGTGCCATCGGTCGCCTCGCCCTCTTCGTCGCCGGTGATGGCCAGGATGACGGCGCCATCCGGGGGCGTGTCCTGCACGAAGTCGATTGCGGCGGCGGCAAAGGCCGCGACGCCCGATTTCATGTCGGTGGTGCCGCGCCCGTACATCCAGCCGTCCACGATCGCAGCCCCGAACGGGTCCTGCGTCCATGCCGCGACATCGCCGACGGGGACGACATCGGTGTGGCCGTTGAAACCAAAGGTCTTGTTCGCCCCCTGCCGACCCCAGCGGGCGAACAGGTTCGCAGTGCCGCCCCGATCCACGCGGATGCAGTGAAATCCGGCGGAAACAAGGTGTTTTTCCAGCAGAACCAGCGCGCCTCCCTCAACGGGTGTGACCGAAGCGCAACGCACAAGTGCAGCCGTCAGGTCAACGGGGTCGATAGGGGCGTGCGGCATATCTGGAGTATCCCTGAAGGTGGGTCCACAACGCATAGCGGTCCTGTCGCGCAGGGGCAACCGGCACCGCGGCAGTAGGCATTGCCGCGTCCGGCGTCCCTGGCTGAAAATGCGCCTCGGAGGCCAAATTCCGATGACAAATCATGGGGCCTGCGCGATTCTGCCGCCAAGAAGAAACGTCCGGAGGCAGGGCGAACACCGGACCAACGTGTCCGCAAACGGGGCAAGACCTGCAGCGTTCAGCGCCACTCTGAACGCGGGGTGTGGATCGCTTTGTCTTCGGGAAATCCGGAGGCACGAATGCCAGCGACTGGCGCAGAACTGACCTACAACACCGCTGCGACCGCGTTGCAGATGGCCAACACCATCATGGGCGACGGCATTACCGTGCTGAGCGCCACCTATTCCGGTGCCAGCACGTCGAAGGCGATCTACAGCAATGGCGGGTTGTCGCCGGGCGTTGTTCCGGGGACGACAGGGGTCATCTTTTCCACCGGACGGGCGGCGGATTTCACCCAGTCGAGCGGCGATCCGAACCGGGCCACGGGAACAGGCAGCGATTCCGCAGGGGTCGACAACAATACCCAGTTCAACACCATTGCCGGCGCACGGACCTATGATGCGTCCTATATCGACATCGACTTCCGCCCGACGGGCAATGTGATGACATTCCAGTTCGTGCTGTCGTCCGAAGAATACCCCGAATATGCGACATCGCAGTACAATGACGTCATCGGTGTCTGGATCAACGGCACGCATGTGCCGATTTCGATCGGCAGCGGCACCAGCGGGATCACCAACATCAACGGCATCACGCAGCCGAACCTTTATCGCAGCAACCTCAACGACGATTTCAACACCGAGATGGACGGGTTTACCCTGACCCTGTCGCTGACCGTGCCCGTCAACCCCGGCGTCACGAATTCAATCCGCATCGGTGTCGCGGATACGTCGGATGCGGCTTATGACACGAATTTGCTGATCGCCGCGGATTCGGCGCAGACGGTGGTGGTGGCGCGCGACGACAGCGCCAGCATCGTGGCGACCGGCAGCACCACGATCAACGTCCTTGGCAATGATGCCGGTCCCGGAAACGCGACCCTGATCATCACGCAGATCAACGGTCAGAACGTCGTGGCGGGTCAGACCATCACCTTGTCCACCGGCCAGCAGGTCACGCTGAACGCCAATGGCACCCTGACGGTTCTGGGCGACGGGCAGGTCGAGACGGCGAATTTCACCTATACCGTCGGTGTCGGCAATTCCGGTCCCACGGATGTCGGCATCGTCACGATCAACTCGATTCCCTGTTTTGTCGCCGGAACCCGCATCCGCACATCCTTGGGCGAGGTTCCGGTGGAAACCCTTGTGGTGGGCGATCTGGTCGATACGCTGGATGACGGGCCGCAGCCGTTGCGCTGGATCGGGCGCGGTCGTGTGCTGGCGCGCGGGAATCTTGCACCCATCCGCATCCGTGCGGGCACCTTTGGCGATCACGGTACTTTGATGGTTTCGCCGCAGCACCGCATCCTGATCCGAGACCCGCTTGCCGTACTGATGTTCGGCGAGGATGACGTGCTGGTGACGGCCAAGGATCTGGTCAATGGCCACAGCATCAGGGCCGTGCCGGGCGGATCGGTGGATTATGTCCATCTGTTCTTTGACCGCCACCAGATCGTCTTTTCGCAAGGTCTGGCGACGGAAAGCTATCTGCCCGGTGCTGAGACCGCCGATAGCTTTGATCGCAGGATCATGGCGGAACTGCGCGCGATCCTGCCCGGTCTGGACATGCCGGGGACGGTGATGAGGGCGGTTCGGCCCGGCCTGCGGAGTTTCGAGGCGCAGGCGCTGCTGCTGGCGGCGCGCAAGTCGGTCGCCCCCTTCAGGCCTAGGCCGACGCGCCCTTCGCCCGCGCGCCGCCGGGCCGCCTAACCCTGCGTATCCTCGGCAAAAAAGGGTGTCATCTGGGCCACGATCACCGCGTTTTCCGCCAGCGCGCGATCCATCAGGTCACGTTCTTCCTGGGGGATGTCGTCGCCGTTCGCCAGCCGTTCCTCCAGCGCGCCATAGCCCGACACATCCAGGGGCGCGAGGTCGGCCTGTTTCAGCACAACGACCGTCTCGCGAACCGCCTCGGCCTCGTCAACGCCGGTCGCATAGATCAACAGCGCCGCCCCGGTCGCCCCCACGGGCAGCCCGTCGCCCTGCTTGCGGCCAACTTCGACGACAAGCGTGTAGACCTGCTGCGGGCGGGCGGCATCGGTCATCGCATGGTCCGATCTGACGGATGCCCGCGCCTAGTCACGCAAAAGCTCGTTGATGGATGTCTTGGACCGGGTCTGCGCATCGACCTTTTTCACGATCACCGCACAGTAGAGGTTGATGCCACCCTTTGACGGCATCGACCCTGCCACAACGACAGACCCTGCGGGTACCTCGCCATACATGACAGCACCTGTCTCCCGGTCGACGATTTTCGTCGATTTGCCGATGAAGACGCCCATCCCCAGGACCGAACCTTCACGGATGATGCAGCCCTCGACCACTTCCGAGCGGGCGCCGATGAAGCAGTCGTCCTCGATGATGGTGGGGCCTGCCTGCATCGGTTCCAGCACGCCGCCGATGCCGACGCCCCCCGACAGGTGGACCCGCTTTCCGATCTGCGCGCAGGACCCGACGGTGGCCCAGCCGTCGACCATGCTGCCTTCATCGACATAGGCCCCGATGTTCACGAAGGACGGCATCAGGACGACGTTCTTGCCGATGAAGGCGGAACGGCGAACGATCGACCCCGGCACCGCCCGGAACCCGGCGCGGCACCAGTCGTCGGCGGTCCAGCCCTGCCATTTCGACGGCACCTTGTCCCACCAGTTTGACCCACCGTTGCTGCCCGAAATCTCGTGCATGTCGGTCAGGCGGAACGACAGCAGCACCGCCTTTTTCGCCCATTGGTTCACGTGCCAGTCCGCGCCCCGCTTTTCGGCCACGCGCACCGTGCCGCTGTCCAGCGCCGCCAGCGTCGCCTCGACCGCATCGCGGACCTCGCCCCTGGTGGCGGGTGTCAGGCTGTCGCGGGTCTCCCATGCGGCATCGATGACGGCTTCAAGTGCGGCGTGGGACATCGGAGGCACCCTTTTGCGGTTGGTCTGGTTGGCAATGGCCTATAAGGCTTGGCAAGGACCCACGCAATCCGAGTACCCCATGAAAGACGAACCCCGCAGCCACCCGTTCCGCGACAGCACGCAGGATGTCGATGCGGTCAAGCGCCTGCCCGACACCCCCCAGACGCGGGCGCCCGCGTACCGGCTGGCCTTTACCGACCGGGATTTCATGACGCGCGAGGAATTGCGCCCTGTGCGATTGCAACTGGAACTGTTGAAACCGCAGATGGTCATGGACGAACGTGGGATCGAGACGACCATCGTGATGTTCGGTGGCGCGCGAATTCCTGCGCCGGAGCATCGCGACAGGGCGCGAACGCCTACACTGGCCGGGCTGACGCGGTACTACGCTGAGGCGCAGCGCTTTGCTTACCTGATGACGCAGCGCAGCCTGGAAAGCTATGGGCGCGAGAATGTCATCATGACGGGCGGAGGGCCGGGCGTGATGGAGGCGGGCAACCGCGGCGCGGACGAAGCCGGCGGCCAGTCGATCGGCCTGAACATCGTCTTGCCGCATGAACAGGCCCCGAACGCCTATGTGACGCCGGACCTGTCGTTCAACTTTCACTACTTTGCGATCCGCAAGATGCATTTCCTGATGCGGGCACGCGCGGTCTGCGTGTTCCCCGGCGGATTCGGCACGCTGGACGAGATGTTTGAATCACTGACCCTGATCCAGACCCGGCGGATGAAGGCGGTTCCGTTCCTGCTGTTCGGGCGTGAGTGGTGGGAAAAGATCATCAACTGGGCGGCGCTGGCCGAGGCGGGGGTGATCTCGCCGGAGGATCTGAAGCTGTTTGTGTTCGTCGAGACGGCCGAAGAGGCGATCGCGGTGATCGACGGCTGGGTCGCGCCCTGTTGACAGCGCGCGCCCGGGGTCAATGATCCGACCGCAGTTTCTGCCACGAGATGATGTGCAGGATGATGAACAGCGGTACGCCGAACGCCGGGATCATCGCCATCGGCAAGGCTTGCATGAGCAACGGGGGGGCCTCGCCAGCGAGGCGCAAGGCAAAGCCGTTGCCGCTGAGAATGGCGCTGCCGATCGCGGCGACAAAGTCGACCATGCCGACGATGACCAATGCGCGGACCTTGTTCTGCCAGCCCGCGCTGCGGCGCTCAACCGCCAGCACGACCGTCAAGGCAAAGATGCCCACGGCAAGGTCGCCAAGACCCGCTGTCAGCGCAAAGACGCTGGGCAGTTCGCCCAATCCCCACAGCATGAGGAACACGACGCCGATCACGCGCCAGGTCTGCGCGCCGACGATCCAGGCAAGGTCAAGCATCGCCACCCAGGCGCGCAAGGCAGGCAGCGCGCGATAGGTGGCAAGGTAGATCAGGGGCGGGATGATTGCGGCCAGCGCCAAGCGCACGGGCGGTGCCTCGCCATGGGTCAGGAAGGTTCCGGCATGTGCGACGGCGATGATCGCGCCGAACCAGCCGACCAGGACAAGCCAGAGCAGGGGATGGCGCAGCGGGGACCCCGTCACCGGAAGGGTAAGCGATTGGTCGTACATGGCGGTCTCCTTTTATGTGCAGATACACTATTATGGGTGTGGTTTTTGCGGTGCCAAAACGCACAAAGTGTCAGATCTTTTTCAGCGTGGTCAGCAGGTCCATGGCGGTATCAGCGCCGATGTTGTCGACCAGTCCCGTCTGGAATCTGGTCCAGATCGGCATCGCGGCGGCCAGTTTGATCTCTCCCGCCTTGGTCAGTTTCAGGATGCGCAATCGGGCATCCTCGCTTTGCGCCGCGGTCACCCAACCCTTGCGGGTCAGAAGGTCAAGGTTGCGCGTCATCGTGGTGCGGTCGGTACCCAGGCGGTCGGCAAGATGGGTGATGGTGATCTCGCCAAAGCCTGAAATCAGCGACAGCGTGGTGAACTGCGGCGCGGTCAGACCCGCAGCCTTTGCGGCGTCTTCAAAGCCGCGCATCAGCCGTCGCGTGGTGCGCTGCAGGTTGAAAGTAAGGCAATTGGCGGGATGGGTCAGGTTCATATTGTGCAGATACACGCAACGGCACGATTCGGCAAGATGAGGCGCGCTACGGAGTGGTCAGGTCGGCACGGCCAGGGTCTGCCTTTGCCAGCCGGGCGCGTATTCGACTGCCGCGCAATCCGCAAAGCGCGCCATCCGGTCAAGTTCCGCCTCCAGCTTTGCCAGCCGCACGGTGCCCAGCCTGATCCCCGGCTCGGGCCAGAACGCCTTGACGCGCAGGACGCTTTCATCCCGGAACGCCTTGGCGTCGATGCGCCCGATCAGGCGGTCGCCTTCGAGCACAGGAAAGACGTAGTAGCCGTAGGTCCGTTTCGGTTCCGGCACGAACACCTCGATCCGGTAGCGGAACCCGAACAGGTGTTCCGCCCGGTCACGGTCGCGCAAGGCAGGGTCAAAGGGGGAGAGGATGCGCAGGCGGCTGGTGGGTTCGGGCGGAGTTGCTGACAGGGTCGCGGGTCGAGTGACCATGCGACGAGCTTGACTTCTGGCACCGATGACATCGACCTCGATCACGCTGCCATCCGCCAATGCCGCGCGGACCCAGGCCCTGGCCTCATCCGGTGTCACGGCGTTCCAGTAAGCCGCGATCTCGCCGCTGGTGCCAAAGCCCAGATGGTCCAGCGCCGATCCGCAGGCCCAGTCGACCTTCAGCGCGCGATCCGGCACGGTGCCACGATGCGCCTCGGGGATCACGCGTTCCGTCAGGTCATAGACCTTGTGGAACCCATCGCGCCGGGTGATCGCCAGTTGCCCGGTGCGCCACAGCCATTCGAGCGCCGTCTTTGACGGGTGCCAGTCCCACCAGCCGCCGCGGCCCCGCGCCTCGCCCTCGCTGACATCGGCGGACTTCACCGGGCCGTGATCCTCGATCCGGCGCAAAATGCGGTCAAACTGCGCCTCGTACCCATCGCGGAACCAGGTCTTCCACGATGTGCGCAACCGGTCGGCATCGCGCTGGAACCGCAACTGCCACATCGGAAACAGCGACACCGGCAGGATGGATGCGTCATGCGTCCAATGCTCCCACAGGGCGCGGTCCTTCTCCACAAGGCGCTTCAGCGCGTCGGGATGATAGGATTGCCGCCGCGCCCAGAGGATCATGTGGTGCGCGCGGGCGACGGTGTTGATGCTGTCGACCTGCACGAACCCGATGCGGTCGATCAGGGCCGCAAGTGCCGCCCCCTTGGCAGGACCCGACGGCGCCTCGGACAGCGCGTGACGGTCAAGAAAGATGCGGCACGCGACCGCGTTGGACAGGACGGGGACAGACATCGTGGCAGGCTAGCGGCAGAGCGAACCCGCTGAAAGGGGCTTAATCGACCGGCATCCGCGCGAAACCGATCCCGCCGCAGATATCATCCGATCGCGCCCAAGTCCTGCCGCGATCTGTTGATATCCATCACTGAAATCAATCATATAGGGGATATTGATGCGACTTTTCCTTGCCAAGGCTGCCGGACTGGCATGCCTGTTCCTCGCCTTTCCGGCCGCAAGCCAGACTGCGCAACCTGACCCGAAGGCTGATCTGGCGACAATCCGTGCCAAGGCTGATGGCAATCAGTATGTCACGCAGCTTTTGAATCAGATTTCCGGTCAGGGGAATGTCGGCAATGCGGCCGAAGAGCTGGTGATGCGGATGCTGCGCGGGATTTCGCGCCAGGACGCCGACCTTACCCAGCCATTCGCCTATCGTGACGCGGCGAACGTGCAAAAGGCGCAGTTCCGTGCGCAGGCAATCGGTCAGATTCTGATGGCGGATCTGGACAACGACGGCGACGTCACCAAGGACGAGTTGCGCGCCTTGCTGCGAGTCCAGCAGAACAACGAGGCTGCGTCCGCGTTCTTTTCGTCGGATGCGGATGGCAACGAAACATTGTCCGCGGCCGAGATTCGGGACATGGCGGACCTGATGCTGACCCGGTTTGGCAATCCGGATGACGAACGGGCCGATGTGGCGCGGATTTTTGACTTTGACGATGACGGCGTGCTGACAAAAGAGGAACTTGAGCGCGGCAAGACGGCTTTGGGCATGTAAGGCGCACGCGGGCCTGACGCCTGCGATCATGGCTCGTCAGATTGCCGGTGTCGTCAGCAGCCTATTGTCATGCCCGCGCCATCCGGCGTTCTTCGCGGAACGACATCAGCCGCTTGCCCTGTTCGTCCCAAAGATGCAGCCGCACCGAGGCAAAGCTTTGCCAGATCGTCAGGCGTTGCGCCTCGGCCAGGTCGCGGTGGTCGCGCAAGACCTCGCCCAGCCGGTAGAACGGGATGCGGCTGTACAGGTGATGGACATGGTGGATGCCAATGTTGGCGGTCAGCCAGCGCAGCGGCTGGGGCAGGACATAGTGGGAACTGCCCTCCAGCGCGGCATCGTGCAACTGCCAGTCTTCGCCCTTGGCCCAGTGGGTTTCTTCGAACTGGTGCTGAACGTAGAACAGCCAGACGCCGATGGTTGCCGCGATAAGGGATGTCGGAAGATAGATCAGCAGAACCGGCATCAGCCCGCCCAGCCAGACGATCAGCGCCAGCACGATGGCGATCACCGCGTTGGTGCCCATGGCGCTGGTCCAGTAGCGCCAGCCCTGATTCATCAGCCCGAAGGGCAGGCGGTTCTGCAGGATGAAGAGATAGCTTGGCCCCAGCACGAACAGCACCAGCGGATGCCGGTACAGCCGGTACAGCAGGCGGCCGAACCAGCCGCGGGCGCGGTATTCCTCGACCGTCAGGGTCAGCACGTCTCCGATGCCGCGCTGGTCGAGGTCGCCGTGATGGGCATGGTGGATGGCATGCGTGCGCCGCCAGACGTCATAGGGCGTGAGTGTCAGCACGCCAAGCGTCCTGCCCACCCAGTCCTGCGCCCTGCGGTTGGGAAAATAGGACGCGTGGCCGCAATCGTGCTGGATGACGAAGATACGCACAAGAAAGGCCCCGTTCAGCAGCGCCAGGACAAAGGCCAGCCAATAGCTGACCGACAGACTGGCCCAAGCCAGTCCCCACAACAGAAAGAACGGGATCAGCGTTGCCGCCAGTTCCAGGATGCTGCGCCGGGTCGACGGTTCGCGGTACTTGGCCAGCACCTGCACCCATTCACGCGCGGAACGGGTCTGCCCCTCGGTCGGGGCGGTCTTTTGGAATGTCATCGGGGCGCCTATGAGCCTTTTGTCGTTACTGCGTCAGACCGTCGCCACGGACGAGGATTGCCGCTGGATTGTACCCCTTGGTCGGGGGCACAATGTCATGTGCGGCAGGTTCTGGATACGGGTCAAATCGCGCGGACCGATCTGCGTTGCTTTTCGGTCGCGGATTTGAGCTGCCCACAGGCCGCCATGATGTCCTCGCCGCGCGGGGTGCGGATGGGGCTGGCATAGCCTGCGTTGTGGATGATGTCGGCAAAGGCATGGATGCGGTTGCCGCTTGATCGTTTGTAGGGCGCGCCCGGCCATTCGTTGAACGGGATCAGGTTCACCTTTGCCGGGATGCCGCGCAAGAGTTCTACCAGGCGCCAGGCGTCCTCCTTGCTGTCGTTCACGCCGTCCAGCATCACATATTCGAACGTGATCCGTTCCGAGTTCGACAGGCCGGGATAGTCGCGCAAGGCATCGAGCAGCGTCGCGATGTTCCATTTCTTGTTGATCGGCACCAGCTGGTCGCGCACCGCATCAGTGGTCGCGTGGAAACTGACCGCAAGCAGGCAGCCGATTTCCGTCGCTGTCCGCGCGATTTCCGGCACCACGCCGCTGGTCGACAGGGTGATGCGGCGGCGGCCAAGGGCGATCCCCTCGCCGTCCATGACGATCTTCATCGCGTCGCGGACGTTCTCGAAATTGTAGAGCGGTTCGCCCATTCCCATCAGCACGATGTTGGAGATCAGCCGCGTCTCATCCTTGGGCGCACCCTGCACCGGCCACTCGCCGAGGTCGTCTCGGGCCAGCATGACCTGACCGACGATCTCGCCCGCCGTCAGGTTGCGCACCAGTTTCTGTGTGCCGGTATGGCAGAACGAACAGGTCAGCGTGCAGCCGACCTGGCTGCTGATGCACAGGGTGCCGCGATCCGTTTCGGGGATGTAGACCACCTCGACCTCATGCCCGCCGGCGATGCGGACAAGGTATTTGCGGGTGCCGTCGGCGCTGACCTGTCGAGTGACGACCTCTGGCAACTCAATCACGAAGTTGGCGGCAAGCAGGGCGCGGTAGTCCCTGGCAAGGTTGGTCATCGCGGCAAAATCGCGCATGCCCCAGTGATAGACCCATTGCCACACCTGCCCCAGCCGCATCCTGGCCTGTTTTTCGGGGGTGCCCGCGGCGATCAGGGCGTCGCGCAACTGGTCACGCGTCAGCCCGACGATGTTCGTCAGCCCGCCCTGGGGCAGCTTGCGCGGCAGGGTCAGCACATCCTGGGTGATGGGGGCGGCAGGCAGGGTCATAACGGGTCCGGTCGGTGGATCAGGCGCATATAGGCCATCCGCCCCGAAAACAAAAGCGCCCCGAACCTTGGCCCGGGACGCCACATCTGTTGCCGTGACTGACTACTGGCAGCGCTTGGCGGCATCCTCCACCGCTGCGGTGAACCCCAAAAGGCTGAAGGTGTCGGCGGTTTCCGTGCCTTTGCCCGACCGCGCCTTGAGTGTCGCGCTTTCGCCCTTTTTCATCTCGGCCAGAAGTTTGGCATCGTCATCGGGGCTGCCGGCCCAGGCCCATTCCCCATCGGTGAACAACTGATATGTCGCACCACCAATGCTGACCTCAACCGTCGAGCCGCTGGCAAAGGGATAGCCACCGCTGAAAGACACTTCGGGGGACTTGCCCGGCCGGAAGGTGACGAACAGCAGGATGTCGCCGCGGCGGACCGACACCGGCTGACCGTCGCGCGTGTTGACCGTCTCTTTCGGTTTCGACACACCCCAGCATTCCTTGGGATCGGCCTCGGTAAACACGTTCCAGTCGGTCATCGTGGCGACGCGGTTCGTGGATTCCTGCGCCACGGCGCCGGTCGCGGCCAGGCCAAGTGCAACTGCACCCAGAACGCGGACGATTGGTGAACTCATCTTTGACACAGCCTCCAGCCGTTTTGCCTGCCCTTGCCATCGCCCGTGCGGTCCTGCAGACCTTTTCCTGTGGCAAGGCAAGCCCATACCCGATATTTCACCCATAACGCAAATGCCAGCCTTGGCGAAAGCCCTCTGGGCGGAAAATAGCGTATCTGTGAGCGGAGGATGGCGATGACGCAGGCAGTGCCGATGGCGGAGATGTGGCGCGGCGGCATGCTGGAAAGCGTGCATCACGGCCATGCGGTCATCTGCGATCCCAAGGGGATCGTTGCGGCCTGGGGCAATCCCGACATGCCGGTGTTTCCGCGCTCGTCGTCCAAGATGATCCAGGCGCTGCCGTTGATCGAAAGCGGTGCCGCCTCGGCGATGGGGCTGACCGATGCGCAACTGGCGCTGGCCTGCGCCAGCCATCACGGGGCGCAGCTGCATGTCGACATGGCGCGGCGCTGGGTCAGCGATCTGGTCCTGGCCGAGACCGACCTGCGCTGCGGCGCGCATGAACCTGACAACCGCGCGGAACGCGACCGGCTGATCCGCGCGGATGAAAAACCCTGTCAGTTCCACAACAACTGTTCGGGCAAGCATGCGGGCTTTCTTGCCGTCACCAGGCACCTGAAGGCGGGCCCGGAATATGTCGAACTGGATCACCCCCTGCAGCGCACGATCCGCGCCGCCTTTGAGGATGCAACCGGGATCGCCTCGCCCGGACATGGCATTGACGGCTGTTCGGCGCCGAACTTCGCGACCTCGGTGCAGGGTATGGCGCGGGCGATGGCGGCCTTTGCCGTCGCGCGCGATCACGGCATGGTCCGCGAACGTGCAATGCACCGGCTGACCCGCGCGATGGCGGCCTATCCGGAACTGGTGGCGGGCGAAGGCGGGGCCTGCACCGAACTGATGCGCGCGATGGGGGGAAAGGTGGCGATCAAGGGTGGCGCCGAAGGGTTCTATGTCGCGATCCTGCCCGAACAGGGTCTTGGCATGGCCCTCAAGATCGCCGATGGCGCCAAGCGGGCGTCGGAAACCGCGATTGCGGCGCTGCTGGTTCGGGTCGGCGCGCTGGAGCGCGACCACCCCGCGACGCAGCGCCGTCTCGATGCCGTCCAGCGCAACTGGCGCGGGCTGGAAACCGGGATGCTGCGTGCTGCGCCCGGCTTTGCCGATCAGGCCGCTTGATTTGTCGGGCGGGCGGCGTAGGCTTATGGAATGAATGCCCAACCGCCGATCCCGTTCCCCCAAGGTCCGCGCATTGCCGAACAGGTGTCGTTCGACCGCCGGGAACTGGCGCTGATCCTGTCCGTCTATGGCCGGATGGTGGCGGCCGGTGAATGGCGCGACTATGCCATTGCGGCGTTGCGCGACGTGGCGGTGTTTTCCATTTTTCGACGCACCGCCGAAACGCCGCTTTACCGGATCGAAAAGCGCCCTCGTCTGCGGTCGCGCCAGGGCATGTATGCTGTTCTGGGCGGTGACGGCCAGGTGCTACGGCGGGGACACGAACTTGGCGCCGCCCTGCGATTTTTCGAAACGCGGCAGTTTCACGTCGTCGAGTAGCGTCTTGGCATCGACAGGGGGCGCGTCGGGCGGTGGCTGGTCGCCCTCGGTCGCCTCGGTCCCCGTCATGGACCGTTGCGCCGCCATCATCGTTTTCAGCGCGAAGGCCAGCATCGAGGCCTCGCCGTCCACTTTGCGCGTGGTCAGGTCGGCAATCTCGCCGGCCGTCACGGTCTGGCCCAGATAGGCGATTTCGGCGCTGGCAGACAGGTTCACCCTGCCGCCTTCGACGGGGTCTTCGACGAACGCGATTTCCGAAATGACACAGGTGCCCTTTTCGGCGCGCAGACCCTTGCAGGCCTCATCGGCGGCGGCATAAAGGCGCGCGCGCTCGGCAGGGATGTCGGCGGGCGCGACCTCGATCCCCTGCGGTCCGGCAAGGTCGACGCGCTGCGGGATCAACCCGGCACTGTCCAGCCCGGTGGTGTCACCGATGGGCGTCGCATTGGTAAAGGACAACGTCACCCGCAACCGGGCCAGACCATCATCGCCGATCTGCGCGTCCGCGGTGCCAAAACCGCATCTGGTGGCAAAGCTGCGGATCATGGCGTCGCATTCCGCCTCGCCCCACTGTTTGGCGGCGACCAGGACAGCCACTTCGGCGCGCGACCCGGCAAGCGTGCCGTCCGACCCGCCCGAAAGGTCTGTCAGCGCAACCTTGCGCGACAGCGACACCCGTCGTTCATCATTCAAGACCGCGACATCGACAATCGCGTCCCGCTTTTTCGCGACGCTGTAGTCGAACCAGGCCGCGCCCAGTTTCAGCACGATCTCCGATGCAAATCCGGGTTCGCCGGACTGCATCTCCTGGCTGAATTTCGCCATCAGCAAACCATAGCCCAGTGCCCCGAGAAACGGGATCAGCAGGATCAGGCGCATGGCGACCATCAGGGAATTGCCGGCCATCAGTTCGTCCTTTCGTGGATTGCGGGTTTGACCAGCGCAAGCAGGTCGCTGCCCTCGGCCACGCCAAAGGCACGCGCGATTTCGGCCTCGGCTTTGGCGGTGAACCAGTCTTCGTGCTGTTTCTCGCCGCTGGCATAAAGAATGTCGGTGGGGATGACATGGGCGATCCGGCCTTCGACGCCGGCCCAGACAGCCTTGGGCGAACCCGGGGGTGGCGCAGCGCCTGCAAGGATCGCGTAGGCCCCGTCGCGCCCGTTCAGGCCGGTATCCGCCGGGATGCCGAACGTGTCGGTAAACCAGGCGCTGTAGGCCGCCCATTGCGCCCGCGTTTCGTCACTGAGCACGAAGCCCGCGGCCTCGGTCACGGCCGGATCCTCGATCACGCGGGCGAACGCACCGCAATCACCGCCGCGCAGGTCCGGCACCTGCAGATAGGCGCCCTCGGGAAGGTTCACCACGCCGCCGCTGCGTACCGACAGCAAGGCGACCTGTTCGACCTTGGCGCCCGGCATCGGCAGGATATTCCACAGAATGCCGCCAAACTGATCCTTCAGCACCAGATAGACCGGGTCGGGTCCCGGTGGAACGATCACATTCACGACCGACAGTGAGAGATCCGTCATCGGCCCGACATTCAGGCGCTTCAGCCTGGCAAGATCCGCATTCCCCTGGCCCAGCACGCGCTGCAGGTCGTAGGCGGCAGCGCGGGCGAATTCGTCTTCGTCGTAACTGTAGATCTGGGACCGCAGATCAGCGGGCTTGGCCATGACGGCTGCCACACGCTGGCCCGCGGCAGGTCTGGTGATGCTGCAGCCTTCGGTCATCTTGATCAGCCGCAGTTCGGCGGGGGCCGCGGTGATTGCGCCGCTGACGATGCCGTCGACCAGATCGCCCATCGCGACGGGTTCACCACCGGCCTGCAGGACGGGGGTTTTCGCATTGACCGCACCGACGACATTGCCGTTCATGTCAGTGACCATCCCGAGGCCAAGACCAAGGTTCGGCATTTCAAAGCTCTGGTTCCCGCTGAGGAAGAAAAATGCTGCCCCCAGGCCCAGCAGCGTTGGCACGATCAGTTTTGGTTCCATCGACGGTTGCGCCCCCGCATTCCGGTTGTCGGACCTGCTCTGACCACCAGAATCGGGCACAAGTTTGACAGGAAAGCAGCACCTCGCCGCGGTGTTGGATCAGGGTCGAACGCGGTGAATGACCGGACCGCCACCCTGTGCCGCGATGCGGGCGATGCAGGCGGCAGTCGCCTCATGGGCGACCGTCATGCTGTGGGCGTTGGCATGGATCAGCCGGTCGGGGGTCGCCACCAAGGCGACGTGCCCTTGCCAGAAGAGAAGATCGCCACGTCGCAGCGGTTCGTCTGCGTCAAGCGGGCGCCCCATCTTCTGCTGCAGGTTACTGTCGGCGGGGCAGGGGTGCGCGCAGGCCAGATGCGCCACCTGCACCAGACCGGAGCAGTCAAGCCCCGCATGGCTGTTGCCGCCCCACAGATAAGGCGTGCCCAGAAACATTTCGGCCACGCTGACCGGGTCGGCATGGAAGTCGCCGATGCCCCGCAGGTGGGCCAGGGGCACAAACCCGTGCGGCGTCTGCGCAAAGCTGCCGGTGATGCCCGCAACGGCAAGGCGCGCGCCCATCGGCAGGGCGGCGATGTCGCGCGACTGGACCTTGGGACCGGCGTAGAGATGGCTTGCCGTTGTTGCCACCCAATGCGTCGGCCGCGCCGGATTTTCCAGCGCGTTTCCGGGCAGCCAGCCGCAATAGCCGTCCTTGTGGGCAAAGCCGAAGGCATGCCCCTGATCGCGGTCGATCACGGTAAATCCGTCGCCCAGCCACAACTGCCGGTCGCGCGCGCCGCCCGGTGCCGCAAGCAGGTCGACCAGCGGCCAGGCGACGGCCAGCGCCTCGCCTTCGGTAAAGGTCCGCCCCTCGACCCGCCCGATCAGCGAGCGGTGCGCCTTCCGGTCGGTGGCAGGGGTCAGGCGGCGGTCCATCCGTTATAGCCCCAGGATCGCAGGCAGCGCGCCTAGGATGGCCCGCGCGCCCTGACCCGCACCGCCCTTGGGTCGCGCCGGGGCGTCAGTGGGGGTATGGCCGAAAATGTCGAAATGCAGATAGCGCGCCTCGCCGACGAACCGGCGCAGGAACAGCGCTGCAGTGACCGACCCCGCAAAGCCGCCCGCCGGGGCATTGTCGAGATCCGCGATGCCAGGCTCGATCATGGCTTCATAGGGGTCCCAGAACGGCAGTCGCCAGACCGGATCAAAGCCCGCGCGGGCGCCCGCTTCAACCGCCAGCGCCATTGCATCATCATCGGTGTAGTAGGGCGCAAGGTCCGGCCCCACGGCCACCCGTGCCGCGCCCGTCAGCGTCGCCATCGACACCAGCGCATCCACAGGTTCCTCGACCGCATAGGCCAGTGCGTCGGCCAGCACCAGCCGCCCTTCGGCATCGGTGTTGTTCACCTCGACCGTCAGGCCGAGGCGCGAGGTCAGGATGTCGCGCGGGCGCTGGGCGTTGCCGGCGATGGCGTTTTCCACCGCGGGGACCAGGACGCGCAGCCGCAGCGGCAGGTCCAGCGTCATGATCATCTGCGCAAGGCCCATCACGGTTGCCGCACCGCCCATGTCCTTTTTCATCTGCAGCATGCCCGCAGACGGCTTGATGTCGAGGCCGCCGGTGTCGAAACACACCCCCTTGCCGACCAGCGTCAGGGACGGACCCGTCATCCCCCAGCGCAGGTCCAGAAGGCGTGGCGCACGGGGCGAGGCGCGGCCGACGGCATGGATCATCGGAAAGTTGCGCGCCAGAAGGGCCTCGCCCGCGATCACCTCGGTCCTGGCACCAAACCGGCTGGCCAGCGCCAGAAACGCCGCCTCCAGGTCTTGTGGCCCCATGTCGCTGGCGGGGGTGTTGATCAGGTCGCGGGTCAGGACCTCGGCCTCGGCCATGGCGGTCAGGCGGGCGGCATCGACACCCGGTGGTGCGACCAGGACCGCCCTGTCCCTCGCGCTGGTCCTTGGACGATAGCGGTCGAACCGATAGGCGTGCAGCAACCAGCCAAGTGCGGCCTCGTCAAGGTCGGCAGGGGTCATCTGCCCGCTGATCTGCCACGCCCCGCCGGGCAGCGCCGCCGCTGCCCTGGCCAGCCCGAACCGCTGGCGTCGGCGTGCGGCAGGCGTGCCCAGGCCCGCAACCGCCGCCGCGATGCCGCCCGCCGCGTCCGGCAACAGGCAAAGGTCGCCAAGACCGGCCGCAAAGCCCGTAGCCTCCATCCACGCCTGATGCGGTTTTGGAAGGCCCGCGCGAAACTGCGGCATATCGTCCTGTGTCACCACATGCAGCATGCGCGTGGTGCTGCCGGATGGGGCAAATCGGGGCGGTTCAAGGGTCATCGGATGGTCCAGCGCAGCGGATGGCCGGGACATCTGCCCCGGCGCGGTGTCTTTCAACCTATCCAGATCGCCGCGCACCGCAAGGCAGGTCGCCATATCCATTTTGTCCGGCGGCGCTGGGCACTCAGACCGACAGGTCAACCATCCCCTTGTCCGCTGCGAGAGACCGTTCGGCAATCCGCATCAGCCGCGACCAGACGGCCGAAAACGCCGTGCTGTCGCCCGACTGCAGGCAGATACCCGCATCTTGCGAGACCGCGCACAGGCTGATCATGCCCAGGTTTTCCGCCATCCGCTGCAGCCGCCGCAACTGCCGTGCCAGATCGGCCAGATCGCGCGCGCGTACCCGTGCATCCAGCCCCGACATTGCCAACGCGAGTTCCCCCAAGGCGCGCGTGACCAGTTGCTCCGCCGTTGCCGTGCCAAGATTGCGGTAAAGTGCGGCAATCGCCTCGCCGTCCTGCCGAATGCGCTCGCGCGGCCGCAGTATCGTCACGTTTGTCATCATGTTCACCCAATGCACCCAAAGACACCCATGGACAGTGTTGGCCGTCGTGTTGAACAATTGGTTTCTGCATTGCAGCCCTTGACGACCTTTCCCTTTCGAGTTTTGTGCGAATACCGACGACTGGCCGCAATATGAACAAGGTCATGCCCGATGATGTCCGCACGTCCCTTGCCGCCCTATCTTGCCCAGCGGTTCCGGGGCTGGCACGCCACGACCTATCAGGACAACCGCGCCTGGTATCGCCGCCTGGCCGAAGCCGGGCAGATGCCGCGCGCCATGATCATCTCGTGCTGCGACAGCCGAGTGCCCGTCACGTCGATCTTTGGCGCGGATGAGGGCGAGTTCTTTGTCCACCGCAACATCGCGGGGCTGGTGCCGGAGTTCAATCCCGACGGCAAGAACCACGGCACCTCGGCGGCGGTGGAATATGCCGTGACCGCGCTGAAGGTGGCCCATATCGTCGTGCTGGGCCATGCGCGGTGCGGCGGCGTCAGGGGCTGTCACGACATGTGCGCGGGCCACGCGCCGGAGCTGGAAAAGCAGTCGAGCTTTGTCGGCCGCTGGATGGACATCCTGCGCCCGGGCTATGAGCGGACCGCGCATATCAACGACACCGCCGCCCGCGTCGTCGCGATGGAAAAAGAGGCGGTGCTGATCAGCCTGGAAAACCTGATGACCTTTCCCTTTGTCCGGGCGGCGGCCGAGCAGGACGGGATGACCCTGCATGGTCTTTGGACCGATACGGGCGAGGGTGTGCTGGAAAACTATGATGTCCAGACCGCGCGGTTCGTGCCGGTTTGAGGCTGGACATGCGCATGGCGCGCACTAAGAGAGCCTGACGACGGGGGCAGCCGGACAAATCATGGGCGACATTCTTTCCATCGCGGCGGCAAACCTGATCACGCCGATGATCCTGAGTTTCGCGCTGGGCCTCTTCGCGGCGCTGGCGCGGTCGGAACTGTCGGTGCCCGAAGCGGCGGCCAAGACGATGTCGCTTTATCTTCTGTTTTCCATCGGTTTCAAGGGTGGCGTGTCGGTCGCAGACAATGGTGCGGACGCATCCTTGATCCTGGCGCTGGCCGCGGGCGTCGTTCTCAGCTTCGGGCTGCCCTTCATCGCCTTTGCGCTGTTGCGCGTGCTGACCCGGTTGTCGGCCATGGACGCCGCCGCCGTCGCCGCGCATTACGGGTCGATCTCCATCGTGACTTTTGTCACCGCAACCTCGGTCCTGGCCGGGCGCGGCATTGACTCCGAGGGCTACATGGTCGCCGTCGCCGCCGCGATGGAGGCCCCGGCGATCATCTCGGCGCTGTGGCTGGTGGCGCGCAGCAGCACCGCGGGACAGGTGAAGCGGATGGATGCCGAACTTTGGCGCGAGATCCTGCTGAACGGGTCAATTGTCCTTCTGGTGGGCGCTTTTGCGATCGGGATGGCGACGGGCAAACCGGGTCTGGCGCGGATCGAGGCATTCATCGTCGCGCCGTTTCAGGGTGTGTTGTGTCTTTTCCTGCTGGACATGGGGCTGGTGGCGGGGCGGGGTCTGCGCGCCGCAAGGGGCGTGCTGACCGCAGGGACGCTGGTTTTCGGCATCCTGATGCCGGTGATCGGGGCCGCCTCCGGCCTTGGCGCCGGGCTGCTTTTGGGCCTGTCGGCGGGCGGCGTCGCGCTGATGATGACGCTTGGCGCCTCGGCCAGCTACATTGCGGTGCCCGCCGCCATGCGCGTGGCATTGCCCGAGGCGAACCCTTCGGTCTACCTTACCTTGTCGCTGGGCATCACGTTCCCCTTCAACCTGACCATCGGAATTCCTTCCTATGTCGCCGTGGCGCTGGCCATGACCGGAGGCTGACCCATGCAGACGCATCATGCCAAACGGGTGGAAATCATCATCGAGGCCCCGATGGAAACGCGGCTGACCGCCGCCTTGGAAAAGGCCGGCGTGACGGGCTTCACCGTGCTGCCGGTCCTGGGCGGATCGGGCCGGTCCGGCCGCTGGACGCGCGAGGGGCAGGTGGGGCGCGCCGGGATGGTGGCGGTGGTGTGCCTGATCCGGCCGGAACGGCTGGACGCCCTCTTGGACGCCGCCTTTGCGGTGGTGGAGCGTCACATCGGCGTGGTCAGCGTCGCCGATGTCGAGGTGATGCGGGCGGAGCGGTTTTAGCAGTTTGCGCTTTGCGATCCCGACCGGGCCACGTTAACCTTGCGCCAACCACGCGGTGACAGGGTGGAGGGCAAATGCGCGGGGGCGGGGATGAACCATCTTTACTACGGCGACAACCTCACGGTGCTGCGCGACAGCATCCGGGATGAAAGCGTCGACCTGATCTACCTCGACCCGCCGTTCAATTCCAATGCCAGCTACAACGTGCTGTTCAAGGGGCTGTCAGGCTCTGAGTCCGCCGCGCAGATCGAGGCGTTTGACGACACCTGGCACTGGAACCATTCAGCCGAGGCGGCTCACTTGTACACTCCTAGATGATTGCTCTTTTCAATGGCACCACGTTGGCCTGTGAGTGGTTGGAGTATGTTTCCCAGGTCGGAGTGTATTCCTCCGATTGATTGCCCCAGACGGCCCACCCAACTCGCGCCCCGCGCGCGAACATTTCCAAACGGGGGCCGGGGCTGCAGCCTTCGATCAGCGGATACTGCTCATCTGGCTTGCGGCTGTGTTCACGTTTCTGACTGGATATGATGTTTTCCTGAGTCCTTCCAAGTTGCATCGTACGGGCATTTTTGCCGCGAACCCCGAATAGCAGAACTTCGGTGACATTGCGGAAGTAAAAGCCTACGCCGCGGCGATCTGGGCCGCCGTCCTTGCGGATCTTGTACCAGACGATGTTGCTTTTGTAACTGAAGCCCCAGTTTTCCATGACCTTGAGTCCTTCGGGCAGCAGCGCATTGGGGACCCACAAATAAAGATGTGCGGTATCGGCAACGACGGCCTCTACTGGTAGATCACAAATTTCGCGCAGCGACATCGTTGGGTAACGCGACAAGCGCTTGTGTTCGGGTGCCATCTTGCCTGTGCGGTTCTGGAACTGCCATGGTGGGTCGGCTAGGACGGCACGGAATTTGGTCTTGCCAGCTTTTGCAAGCAGGTCGTCTGCCGCACTGATCATTCTTCATCCTCCACGAAGAGAGCTTTGGTGATGCCGAACGCCAAGAGGGGGCATCCAGCGCCGCCGCCCCCGAGAATTCTGGGCAGAAGCTTTGACATATGCGTGGTCGAGTTGCCGTATGACGAGCCACGCCCAAGACCGTCAAAGATATCTTGCAGTTCATCGGCCCGAGTTATCACGATTCCCACGCTAACGGCACGAAGATCGAACAGCAGGCGAAAGTTGTTCAGGTCGCGGTCGTAGAACGGGTCCTTGTTGTTCCATTCGATCTCCAGCGCGACACCGTTCTTGAAGCAGTCGATCTTGTGGGTTGGCGAGTCGAGGCGCCTGCCGTCTACTTCGATCGCTGTTTGAAACTGCTTCTCGACCCAGCCGCGCTGCGACAGGAAACCGTCGATGAAGGTTGAGAGTTGCGACTTGTTTCCGCCGCCCTTGGAAATCCAAGATTTTCGGAGGCGGAAGGTGGACAGCACATCAAGAAGGTCCGTCCACTCCGACGGGAAGTCCTGTGTCAGGATCGCGCTAGCATGCTTCCATTCGTAGCATTCGTAGTGATCTCGGATGAACTGAGGAAGACGGGCGTTCAACATCTTGTGGCTCCGGTCAGACGCTAAAGAATATATGGTGGTGGACGGTCTTGCAAGCGTCGTTACTTCCTCCGCTCTCACGCCTGGGATCAGCGAACCGGCGGGGGCAGGGCAGTACGCCACGCTTGGATTTGGGGCCGGCACAGTCCCCCGCATCCAGATTGTCACCATCGAACAGGCCATGGCCCTGCGCGACCGCGCCGTACGCCTGCCCGCGCTGCGGCAGGACAGCTTCAGACGCGCGGCGAAGGAAGAGGACCCGGATCGGCAAAAGGCGATGGACCTGTAGGGGGGGTTGACCCCGCCGCAGCGCAAGACGGAGTGGCAGCGCCCACCCGGCGATCAGACGCTGCCCCCCCCTGTGTTGCGCAGTTTCGCCTAGGCCTCGCTCAACGCAACCTTCATGTCCTTGACCAGATAGATCACCTCGCCGTCCGCCTCGACCCGCCCGTCCGCCACGCCCATCGTCAGGCGGCGGGTCGTCAGCGCCTTGGTGAAATCGACGAAATAGGTCAGCCGCTTGCGGTCGGGGCGCACCATGCCGGTCAGCTTGACCTCGCCCACGCCAAGCGCATAGCCGCGCCCCTGCCAGCCGCGCCAGCCGAGGTTGAAGCCGGTCAACTGCCATAGCCCGTCAAGGCCGAGGCAGCCGGGCATGATCGGGTTGCCGGGAAAGTGGCAGGCAAAGAACCAGAGATCGGGGGTGATGTCGAATTCGGCCACCACATGGCCCTTGCCGTATTCGCCCCGGTCATCCGAAATGTCGGTGATCCTGTCCATCATCAGCATCGGCGGTTCTGGAAGCTGGGCATTGCCGGGGCCGAACAGCTCTCCGCGCGCGCATTTCAACAAGGCATCGCGGTCGAAACTGGTCGGATATAGGCCCATCGTCGGTCGTTCCCCATCTCACGCATTGTTGCGAGATATGTAACATTGGCGTGCAAGCAGAGGCAAGTGTGCGGGCTGCGGGGAGAAAAAGGTGCAACATGCGGCCACTTTCCCGGTTTATCGCGTCAAGCGGGCTGACCAACCTCGCTGATGGCGTGGCGGTGGTGGCCTGGGCCTGGGCCGCGTCCCTGCTCACGCGCGATGCGGACGTTGGCGTTAACGACGGGCGGCTGGAATCTGGTCCACCAGATGATGCTGATCGCGCTGGTCCTGCACGCGCAGGAAAATCTGGGGCTGAGCGCCGAAGTTTACGGGCCGGTGCTGGCGGGGCTGATCGTCGAGACCGCCGAGGGGCCGCTGCCGCGTGATGTTGCGCTGACCCTGCCGTTCTGGGCGGCGGTGCTGGGGGCTGCTGCGCTGACCGCGATGGCGTGGCGCGGCCTGGCGCAGGGCTTTGCCGCAGGAGCGGTCGGCGCTGGATCTGACAAAAAGTTTGAATGACGGCGGGTCAAGGCTTATATCCGATGGGAATGGACAGGATTGGCGGCGTCATGACGGCCACAACACGCGGCGCGGATTGGTTGATGCGGGGGGGCTTGCGCCCGACGCGACAGCGGCTTGCGCTGGCGACGCTGCTGGTCGGCGACGGGCAGAACCGGCATGTCACGGCGGAAAGCCTGTTCGCGGCCTCATCCGCCGCGGGGCAAAGCGTCAGCCTGGCCACGGTCTACAACACGCTGCGGGCGTTCTGTGACGCGGGACTGATGACCGAGGTGGTGGTGGACGGGTCGAAAAGCTACTTCGACACGCGCACCGATGACCATCCGCATTTCTATTGGGAAGACAGCCACCAGCTGACCGATGCCCCGGCGGACCAGTTGCGCATCAGCGGCCTGCCCGACGCTCCGGCAGGCACGATCGTCAGCAAGGTCGACGTGGTGATCCGCCTGCGTCAGGCGTGACGCGCTAGAACCACTGCCCCGGTTCCATCAGCCCCAGATCCATCAACTGCTGGCTGTGCCACTCGAAGGGCACCGAATTGTACCAGTGAAAGCTGCGGATGTCATAGCGGCTGCCCGGGTTCGCGCGCAAAGCCTTGGCCGTGCGGAACGAGCAGATTGCGGCGGTCAGGTTGTGGTGCCATGGGCAGGCATAGGTGTTGTATTCCTGATCGGAAAAGGTGAACTCCGGCGACAGGACCAGACCCGGTTTGCTGCGGAACAGGGCCACGCGGTCGATCTTGCGGCGGGGGGCGGGGATGTGTTCCTCGAACCTCCAGCGCAGGCCGCCAAAGAAATCCAGTTGCCGGTCCCTGGGCGCCCAGTCCTTGGCGGCGTCCTTGCGGGCCAGCGCGAAATAGCCCGACCTGTCGATGCAGGCCTGGTCGCGGGCCACGGCATCGGGGTTGCGGTCCAGATCGGCGGCGTAAAGATCGACGACAAAGGCAATCATGGCGTCCCGGCGCTCTTCGGTGTGAAAGGTCAGCATTTCGCCGACACTGCGCGTCTCGCTGAAGGGGAAGAACAGGTATTCGCTGTTGAAGCAGTAGTAGATCCACGTGCCCGGGGCGGCGGCGGCATTCAGCGCAGTGACCGCGGTGGCCATGGCGTTCGCGGCATGCACGTCATGGGTGACGCGGTGCAGGCGCGCCTCCATTGGTGCAGGAATGTCGATGGCATCGGGACAAAGGCAGATCACGGTGCCGAACCCCGCCTTCAGATGGTGATCCAGCGTCGAGGCCACCTCGACCCCGTCCTCGGCCAGGATCAGGGCGACCGGCCCCTTGCCGATCAGGGCCGCCCCTTGGGCAAGCAGGCTGGCGAAACTTGGGTGGCGCATCGGGTTCCCGTGATCGTCGACTGGTGCCAGAGTGCCGGGATTTTCCTGCCATGTGCAAGCCGGTTGGCCACGCCGCCGGATGACGCAAACGGCCGCAGTCGGGGCGCATTCCTCAGGTCGGCCGCGGCGCGGCATGACAGGGTGGCACGACATTGGAGGAACGTCGATATTGGAGGAACGTCGATGAAAACAGAGCAGACCGGCGGATGCCTTTGCGGCCGCGTGCGGTTCCGCACGGCCGGGCCGCTGCGCGACGTGATCTTTTGCCACTGTTCGCAATGTCGCAGGCAGTCCGGCCTTTACTTTGCAGCAACCAGCGTCAGCGCCGATGCGCTGCAGGTGACCGGCGACCATCACGTTACCTGGTATGCGGCAAGTGCCTTCGCGCGGCGCGGCTTTTGCAGCACCTGCGGGTCGGCGCTGTTCTGGAAGCCGAATGACGAGGCCAGGTTTGCCATCCTGGCCGGGGCCTTCGACAACCCCGATTGCCTGGTGCCGGGCTATCACATCTGCACCGAAGGTCGCGCGAGGTTCTACGACATCGCGGACGGATTGCCGCAATATCCCGGCAGCCGCGCGACACCTGCGATCGAAACGCGTTGAACCTGGCGTTGCCGTGCCGGGATGCCGGGTGTAGAGGTGCGGCGGAACTTTTGGGGCGATTACCGTGGCCGGGCCGAAAAAGCTGTTCATAAAGACCTATGGCTGTCAGATGAACGTCTATGACTCTGAACGCATGGCAGAGGCCATGGGCGCGGAAGGTTACGCGCTGACGGACCAGTCGTCGGATGCCGACATGGTGCTGTTGAACACCTGCCACATCCGCGAAAAGGCGTCGGAAAAGCTTTACTCGGATCTGGGTCGGCTGCGTCCGCTGAAAAAGGCCAATCCCGACCTCAAGATCGGGGTGGCGGGCTGCGTGGCGCAGGCCGAGGGTGCAGAAATCCTGCGCCGGATGCCGCTCGTTGACCTGGTGGTCGGGCCGCAAAGCTATCACCGGCTGCCCGAAATGGTGGCGGCGGGGGGGCGGGCGGTCGAGACCGAGTTTCCGCCCGAGGACAAGTTCGACCATCTGGCCGCCCCCCGCGCGATGCGGGGACCGGCGGCGTTCCTGACCGTGCAGGAAGGTTGTGACAAGTTCTGCGCGTTCTGCGTCGTGCCCTATACGCGCGGGGCCGAGGTCAGCCGCCCGGTCGATCGCCTTTTGGCCGAGGCGCGGGACCTGGTGTCGCGCGGCGTGCGCGAGATCACCTTGCTGGGCCAGAACGTCAACGCCTATCATGGACCCGGGCCGGATGGCGACTGGTCGCTGGCGCGGCTGATCCGGGCGCTGGCGGAGGTGCCGGGGCTGGACCGGCTGCGCTATACGACCAGCCATCCGAATGACATGGGCGACGACCTGATTGCGGCGCATGGCGACGTCCCGCAACTGATGCCTTACCTGCATCTGCCGGTGCAGTCGGGATCGGACCGCATCCTGAAGGCGATGAACCGCAAGCATACGCGCGACGACTACCTTCGGCTGGTCGATCGCATCCGCGCGGCGCGCCCCGACATCCTGCTGACGTCGGATTTCATCGTGGGCTTCCCGGGCGAGACGGACCGCGATTTTGCCGCCACGATGGACCTGATCCGGTCAGTCGGGTTCGGCATGGCCTATTCGTTCAGGTATTCCGCCCGCCCCGGCACGCCTGCGGCAGAAAAGGATGCGGTCGCGGCCGACATTGCCGCCGCACGGCTGCAGGACCTGCAGGCGCTGGTGACGGTCCAGCAACGTGCGGCGCAGGATGCAATGGTAGGGCACGAGGTTGGCGTGCTGTACGAAAAGGCCGGCCGGCTGGCCGGTCAGATGGTGGGCAAGTCCGATCACCTGCATGCGGTGCATGTCAATGACCCGGCTGGCAAAGTGGGCGAACTGGTACGGGTAAGGATCACGGCAGCCTCGACAAATTCTTTGGCGGGGATACCGACGGGTTGAGCGGCGCACGCTCTGATTGTTCCCGCTTGTGGCTGAATCAGGGCCGACCGCTAGGGATTGTTTTGTTGCAAGACGCAGCCGCCCTAGGGATAAGTCCGGCAACCGGAATCGCTTTACTTGCAGTCGGCCTGCTGCCAATCCTCGGGAAAAGACAACTTCTGCTGTTTTTTCCGGGGGCCTGGGGGTTGGGACGTCATGGTTGGTTGCAAGAAGTCGGGTAGCCTCTTTGCGGGGTTGCTGGTGGTGATGAGTCTTGCGGTCATGACCGCCGGGACCGCGCGCGCACAGTCAGAGCCCGAAGTGTCGGGTATCATCGAATGGGGCATCTGGATCGACCCGGATGGCTGCATGAACTGGTGGGCCGACGGTGGCACCGAGGGCTACATGGTGCCCCGCCGTGATCCCGAGACCGGGCGTCCGGTCTGCCTGAAAAGGAACACCTGCCTGGTGGAAAACACCGATGTCCTGTTTCCCTCCGGCAGTGCCACGTTGACGTCGTCCGGGCGCGAGCGGCTGGCAAGGTTCTTTCGGGATGCCGGTGCGTTCGGCTATGCGATCTACGGCCATACCGACAGCCAGGGCGGCACCGGGCTGAACGAACGCCTGTCGTCAGACCGGGCAAAGGCCGTCGCCAACGTGGCGCGCGCGGTCGGTGTGTCGGTCGAACGCCAGATCGGCTATGGCGAAAGCCGCCCTGTCGCCTCCAACGCGACGGCTGCGGGCCGCAAACAGAACCGCCGGGTCGAAATCGTGTGCTACAAATGGTGAGGGACATGATGACCCCAGTCTTGCGTGTCCCGCTTGTCTGTCTGGTGGTGGCCGGTTGCGCCGCGGGTGAGCGGCTCGAGGGCGCGCGTGCCTATTCCGGCCCGACATCCGTCATCGCCACCGGGCAGGACCAGGGCATCGACACCGGCGTCCTGATCGACGGCGAGGCGGCGCTGGCCTATGATCCCGACGGCTGCCAGGTCTGGATCATGGATGACGGGCTTGAGGGCTATGCAACGCCGCGGTTCGATCCGAAGTCGGGCCTGCCGGTCTGCAACGACAAATATCCGCCGGGCACGGTGCTGGGCAACTACCAGACGTCGAATGCCGGCATTCCGGACCGGGTCTCTGGTCCCGGGCGCAAGACGGTCGTGCGCGGGATCGCACCCTGATCCGGCCGCGATGCCGCGCGGGCGCATGACGGTCCGGGGCGCGCGTGGTGGCCGCGGGAACCCTTTCGCGGGTCTGCGGTTTCTTTGGTCACACTGTCACAATTCTGGTGCTTTTGGCGGGCAGAGTCGAAAGCGGCGGCCAATGCCGCTTGCCAGCGTACGGCAAAAGCCGCAGACTTGTGGCAGATCAACACGAAAGGAGCCTTCCGCTTGGGCATCAGCGCGCTGACCCCCCCGAACCGCCCCGAGGACATTGTTGAGACGACCCTCGAATTTCCCGACAATCGGCTTCTGATCGAGCTTTGTGGCGAATTTGACCGCAATCTGGCGCAGATCGAACACCAGCTCGGGGTCCACATCCTGAGACGCGGGAACAGGCTGGCGGTGATCGGGGACAAGGACGCGCGGGAACAGGCGGCGGCGGTGTTGCGGGGGATTTATGCGCGCCTGGAATCGGGTCGGTCGGTTGCTGCGGGTGACATCGACGGGGCGTTGCGGATGGGACGGCCGATGCCGGACGTGATGCGCGCCGAGGGCGAGCAGATCGAGCTGTTCAACTCCGGCATGGAGCTGCGCACGCGCAAACGCCCGATCGAGCCGCGGACCGAGGCGCAAAAAGCCTATGTGGCGAACCTTTTCGCGCATGAGCTGGGATTTGGCATCGGGCCTGCCGGGACGGGCAAGACCTATCTGGCGGTCGCGGTGGGCGTCACCATGTTCATCAGCGGCGCGGTGGAAAAGATCGTGCTGTCACGTCCGGCGGTCGAGGCGGGCGAGCGACTGGGCTTCCTGCCCGGCGACATGAAGGAAAAGGTCGACCCCTACATGCAGCCCCTATATGACGCGCTGAACGATTTCCTGCCGTCGAAACAGGTGCAAAAGCTGCTGGAGGAAAAGCGGATCGAGATCGCTCCCCTGGCCTTCATGCGGGGCCGCACGCTTTCGAATGCCTTTGTGGTGCTGGACGAGGCGCAGAACGCGACCGCGATGCAGATGAAGATGTTTCTCACGCGCCTGGGCGAGGGCAGCCGCATGGTGGTCACGGGCGATCGTACGCAGATCGACTTGCCACGCGGCATTCCATCGGGCTTGCAAGAGGCCGAACGCATCCTGAAGGGGGTGCGGGGCGTCAGCTTCAACTACTTCACCGCCAAGGATGTGGTGCGTCATCCCCTGGTCGCGCGCATCATCGAGGCCTATGAGGCCGACGCGCCGGAGTGATGTCGCCGGTTGATGACGACACGGTGCCGCTGGCCGATGTGGTGATTGAAGACCCGCGCTGGGAGGCGTTCGGGCTGGCGGGTCTGGCGGATCGCGCAATGCGCGGGACGCTGGCGACGCTGGGGATGGGCATGTCGGGGTATACGGTCTGCGTGATGGGCTGCGATGACGCCAGGATTGCCGAACTGAACGGCGCGTTTCGCGGCAAGGGCATGCCGACCAACGTGCTGAGCTGGCCGTTCGAGGACCGGGCTGCGGATGCGCCCGGCGGGACGCCAGAGATTCCCGAGCCGGGAACGGCGAATGATCCGACAGAGTTGGGGGATGTCGCGCTTGCCTACGAGACCTGCATGGCCGAGGCGCGCGATCAGAACAAGACCGCGTCCGACCATGTGACGCATCTGATCGTACATGGCGTGCTGCATCTTCTGGGCTATGACCATGTGCGGGACGCTGACGCAGTTGTGATGGAGACGCTGGAGGCAAGGGTCCTTGCCCCGATGGGGGTTTCTGACCCATACTAGTTGGCTCGCGGCCAGCCTTTGGCCGCGCGATTGAACCTGGGCAAGGGCCTGATGGACACTGCTGCACAACGGGCGCCGAAAAGTCAGGCCCCCAAGGCCGAGACAAGGGGGGATGCGCCCGCATCCTCCGATACGCTTGGCGACGGGCCGAACGACCCGCCCCAGCGAAGTTTTCTTGAACGCATCATCAGCAAGTTCACCCCCGGCACCGACGGGCCTGACCCCGCCGCGCCCAACGCGCGCCTGTCGGCCCCGGCGGCGGGTGGGGCGCATCATGGTCTGGGCAACCTGCGCCGGCTGCGGGTCGATGACGTGGCGATCCCCACCATCGAGATTGCCGCCGTGCCGCTGGACATCGGCAAGGATGCGCTTGTCGCGGTGTTCCGTGAACACGGGTTTTCGCGCCTGCCGGTCTACAAGGGGTCGCTGGATCATCCGCAGGGGCTGGTGCTGCTGAAGGATCTGGCGCTGCAGCACGGCTTTGGCGCGACGGGACGGTTCAGCCTCAAGAAACTGCTGCGCCCGGTTCTGTTCGTGCCGCCCTCGATGCCGGCTGCGGTCCTGTTGCAGAAGATGCAGAAGGACCGCGTCCACATGGCGCTGGTGATCGACGAATATGGCGGGGTGGACGGCCTTGTGACCATCGAGGACCTGATCGAGACGGTGATCGGCGAGATCGAGGACGAACACGACGAAGAGGAAACGGCACTCTGGAAAGAGGAAAAGCCGGGAATATACATGGCGCAGGCAACCGCTCCCCTGTCCGAGATCGAAACCGAGATCGGGTTCACGCTGCGTGGCGAGGATGACGATCAGGACATCGACACGCTGGGCGGTCTGGTCTTTCTGATGGCGGGCCGTGTCCCGTCGCGTGGCGAGATCGTGCCGCTGGCGTCGGGCGCCGAGATCGAGATCGTCGATGCCGACCCGCGCCGGGTGAAACGGCTGCGGTTGCGGCTGCCCGAGGCGCTGCGGCCAAACCGTGACCCCGCTGCGCTGACCGGCGAAGGGACTTGATCATTCTGCAACCTTTGGCATCGCGGCTGACCGCGCGGCGGCGCGCACTGATAACCTTTGCCTGCGGTGGCGCTGCTGCGCTGGGGCAGGCACCGTGGGGCGCCTGGTGGCTGACGGTGCCGATGCTGGCGGTGATCCTGCACCTGCTGGCGGCGACGGAGACCCGGCGCGCGGCGTTCTGGACCGGGGTTGCGGCGGGGGGGGGATATTTTGCGCTGGCGCTGGCCTGGATCGTCGAGCCGTTCCTGATCGACATCGCGCAATATGGCTGGATGGCTCCGTTCGCGCTGGTGCTGATGGCGGGGGGGCTCGGGCTGTTCTGGGGCGTCGCGGCGATGCTGGGACGGATGGCCGCAAGGCCCGTCTGGGGGATCGCTGTCGCCCTCGGTCTGGCGGAAATGGCGCGCGGCGTGGTGCTGACGGGATTTCCCTGGGCGCTGGTGGGCCATGTCTGGATCGACACGCCGGTCGCGCAACTGGCCGCCTTTGTCGGGCCGAACGGGTTGACGCTGTTGACGCTGCTGATGGCGGCGGGGCTGGTTACGGGCTGGCGGACGGCCGCGGCGTCGGTGCTGGCGCTGGGGCTGGCGCTGGCTGCGGGAGCGCTGATCCTGGCGCAGCCCTTGCCGCCAGCGCGCGACGTGGTGCTGCGGCTGGTGCAGCCCAATGCCGCGCAGGCCGCGAAATGGGACGCCGACCAGGCGCGCATCCTGTTTGACCGTCAGCTTGCCTATACGGCGGTCAAGCCCCTGCCGGACCTGACGATCTGGCCCGAAACGGCGGTGCCCTACACGTTCGAACGCAGTCCCAACGTGGCAGGTGCGATTGCGCGGGCGGGCGGGGGCCGCCCTGTCGCGGTCGGCATCCAGCGCATCGAAGAGAACGCGGATGGCTTGCGCGGCTGGAATTCGCTGCGCGTGGTGGCGCCCGATGGCAGCATTTCAGCCACCTATGACAAGTTCCATCTGGTGCCCTTTGGCGAATACATCCCCTTTGGCGATCTGGCCTATCGCTGGTTCGGGCTGAAGGCGTTTGCGTCGCAGGTGGGGGCGGGCTATACGGCGGGACCGGGTCCCCGGCTTTTGGACCTGGGGCCGAAACTGGGCAAGGTGCTGCCGCTGATCTGCTATGAGGCGGTGTTTCCCGGCGTTGCACGGCAGGCAGGCGGGCGGGCCGACTGGATCCTGCAGATCACCAACGATGCCTGGTTCGGCACCTGGTCGGGACCGTTCCAGCATGTCGCCCAGACGCGGCTGCGCGCCATCGAGCAGGGGCTGCCGCTGGTGCGCGTGGCCAATACCGGCGTCACCGGCGTCTATGACGCGCGGGGGCAGGTTGTGGACGAACTGGCATTCGGCACCGCGGCCTATCTCGATGCCGTCCTGCCCGGTGCGTTGCCGCCAACCCCCTATGCGCGGTTCGGCGAATGGCCGGCCGGGGCGTTGTATCTTGGTGTCGGGCTGGCTGTATTTCTGCGCCGCCGCCGCGCCGTTGCTTGACGTTCATCCAACGCAGCCGTAAGGCACGCAGACACCCCCCACAACGGCTTCCTGGCGTGGCGGGGATCATCCAACGGAGCACGTCCCCATGAGCCGCCAAAGCTATGTCTTCACCTCGGAATCCGTGTCCGAGGGGCATCCCGACAAATTGTGCGACCGCATTTCGGATGCCGTCCTCGACTACATGCTGAAGATCGAGCCAAACGCGCGGGTTGCCTGCGAGACGTTTGCCACATCCGGGCTGGTGGTGATCGGTGGCGAGGTTGGCCTCAGCAACCAGGAACGGCTGAAGGACGTGATGGGGCGCATCGGGCAGATCGCGCGCGATTGCATCCGCGACATCGGGTATGAGCAGGAAAAGTTCCACTGGAACACCTGCCATGTGATGAACTTCCTGCATGAACAATCCGCCCATATCGCGCAAGGCGTGGACCGCGACGGCGCAGGCGATCAGGGCATCATGTTCGGCTATGCGGTGGACGAGACCCCGGAACTGATGCCGGCGCCGATCCAGTACGCCCATGCGATCCTGCACAGGCTGGCGGATGTGCGCAAAGCCGGCAAAGAGCCGACGCTGCGGCCCGATGCGAAATCACAATTGTCGGTCCGGTACGAGAATGGCAAGCCGGTCGAAGTGACATCCATCGTGCTGTCCACCCAGCATGCCGACATCAACCAGACCAGCGCCGACATCCGCGCCATCGTGGAGCCGCATATTCGCGCCGTCCTGCCCGCCGACTGGATCACGCCCGCGACCGTCTGGCACGTCAACCCGACCGGGTCCTTTGTCATCGGCGGCCCGGACGGCGATGCGGGCCTGACCGGCCGCAAGATCATCGTCGACACCTATGGCGGTGCCGCCCCGCATGGCGGCGGCGCGTTCAGTGGCAAGGATCCGACCAAGGTGGATCGTTCTGCCGCCTATGCCGCGCGCTATCTGGCCAAGAACGTCGTGGCAGCCGGGCTGGCGCGTCGCTGCACGCTGCAGGTCAGCTATGCCATCGGCGTGGCGCAGCCGCAGTCCGTCTATGTCGACACTCATGGCACCGGCGTCGTACCCGATGAGGTGATCGAGGCTGGCATCGGCAAGGTCATGGACCTGACCCCGCGCGGCATCCGCACCCATCTTGGCCTGAACAAGCCGATCTACGCCCGCACCAGCGCCTATGGCCATTTCGGCCGCGCACCGGATGCGGATGGCGGGTTCTCGTGGGAGCGCACCGACCTGGTCGAGGCGCTGAAAAAGGCGGTGTGATCGGTATTGCGCCGCCCGCGGATGCGGACGGCGCAGCGGGTCATGCCGGCGCAGAATATTTCTGGGCGATCTTGCCTGCGCGTTTCTGTGCGGCGGTGAACTCGGCCGAAGAAAAGGCCTGCACGGTTTTCAGCCCCGAGACCGCGCCCGACGCGCCCGCCACGATCAACGCAGCCATCATGTCCTGCAGATTTTCGGTCTCGGTGATCATGAGAAAGTCCGTCTCGCCCGTGGTCAGGTAGAAGGCGCGGAGTTTTCCGCCCGCTGCCGTGACCAGCGCAGAGGTTGCCGCCTCGCGGTCTGATGGCTTGGCCAGCAATCCCCTCATTGCGGCCGCCGTATAACTGCCCGTGATAATGTATCGTGCCATTTGTGTCCCCCCAAAGGCGCAGCCTTGCGGCCCGATGCCTGCAGGCTGCAGCCAAGAACCATTGTAGCATCTTTGCGGGCGGAAGTATTGCCACGGTTCCATGTCGTTGCGGGGGGATGAACGGCTGACGTCGCGGGCAGTCCGCTTGACCCTTCGCTCCGCCTCTGCTTGAAGCCTGCAATCCTATCCGGGGTTTTTCGTGTCAGTGTCGGTCCAACGCCGCAACTTCTATGGCCGCATCCGGGGCAAGACCCTGCGGGCCAGCCAGAAGGCCTATCTGGCCGAGGGGCTGGAGCCTTTGTCGGTCAAGGGCATCACGCGCGAGGACAACCCTGCGCGAGCGCCGCTGGCCGTGGCCGCGATCACCGGCGGGCGGCCCCTGTGGCTGGAGGTCGGCTTTGGCGGCGGCGAGCATCTGGTGCATATGGCAGCGGCCAACCGCGGCACGTTCCTGCTGGGGGCCGAGCCATATGTGAACGGCATCGCGATGCTGCTGGGCAAGGTGCGGGACGGCGGCCTCGACAATCTGGCGATCCATCCAGGCGACGTGCGTGATCTGTTCGAGGTGCTGCCCGACGCTTCGGTGGCAAAGGTGTTCCTGAACTATCCCGACCCCTGGCCCAAGGCGCGGCATCACCGGCGGCGGTTCGTAACTCCTGAGTACCTGGACGCCCTTGCCCGCGTCGTGCAGCCCGGGGCGGAGTTCCGGGTGGCGACCGACATCCCCGACTATGTCCGCCAGACGCTGGAAGAAGTGCCGCGCGCGGGATTTGTGCTGGAGCGGCAGGGCGGTATGCCCTGGGATGACTGGGTGTCGACGCGCTATGAGCAAAAAGCGCTGCGCGAGGGGCGGCGGCCGCATTACCTTACCTTCCGGCGGGTCTAGGATAAAAATCTTCGAAGATTTTTGCAAATTCCTTCGAAGGAATTTGGGCCGATGGACCCTTTGTCCACCTTGCGCTATCAGACCCGCGCAATCCGAGGAGTTCCCGATGTCCGCCCATGCCTCAGCCCAGCCGATGACGGCCTTGAAGTCGGGTCCTTTGCGCGGCACGGCCCTGATCCCCGGCGACAAGTCGATCAGCCACCGCGCGCTGATCTTTGGTGCGATGGCGGTGGGCGAAACAAGGATCACCGGCCTCCTGGAAGGGCAGGATGTGCTGGACACGGCGTCGGCCATGCGCGCCTTCGGGGCGGAGGTGACGCAAGCTGGACCCGGTGACTGGTCGGTGCATGGTGTCGGCGTCGGCGGGTTCCGCGAGCCTGCCGATGTCATCGACTGCGGCAACAGCGGGACGGGTGTGCGCCTGATCATGGGGTGCATGGCCACGACGGCGATGACGGCGACGTTCACGGGCGATGCCAGCTTGCGCAAGCGCCCGATGGGCCGGGTGACGGAGCCCTTGTCGCTGTTCGGCGCGCAGGCCTATGGTCGGCACGGTGGTCGGCTGCCGATGACGGTGGTGGGGGCGGCCAATCCGGTGCCGGTGCGCTATGCGCTGCCGGTTGCGTCGGCGCAGGTGAAGTCGGCGGTGCTGCTGGCGGGGCTGAATGCGCCGGGCGAAACGGTGGTGATCGAGCGCGAGGCGACGCGGGACCATTCGGAGCGGATGCTGCGGGGCTTTGGCGCGGAAGTGACCTTGGAAAAGACCGCCGAAGGTAATGTCATCACCTTGGTCGGCCAGCCCGACCTGCGGCCCCAGACGGTTGCTGTGCCGCGCGATCCCTCCTCGGCGGCGTTTCCGGTCTCGGCGGCGCTGATCGTCGAGGGGTCGGACATCCTTGTGCCCGGAGTCAGCCAGAACCTGACGCGCAACGGGCTGTACCTGACACTGGTCGAGATGGGTGCCGAAATCGACTTCCAGAATCCCCGGACCGAGGGGGGCGAGCCGGTGGCAGACCTGCGGGTGCGATTCAGCGGCAACATGAAGGGGATCGAGGTGCCCCCCGAACGCGCGCCCAGCATGATCGACGAATATCCGATCCTGTCGGTGGTAGCCGCGTTCGCCACGGGGCGCACGGTGATGCGGGGCGTCAAGGAACTGCGGGTCAAGGAAAGCGACCGCATCGACGCGATGGCGCGGGGGCTGGAGGCCTCCGGCGTCCGGGTCGAGGAAGATGCAGATACACTGATCGTATACGGCATGGGGCCGGGCGGCGTGCCGGGTGGCGCCACCTGTGCGACCCATCTGGACCACCGCATCGCCATGAGCTTTCTTGTTTGCGGCATGGCGGCGAAAAAGCCGGTTTCGGTGGATGATGCCAGCCCCATCGTCACTTCGTTCCCGATCTTCGAGGGGTTGATGACGGGACTGGGTGCAACGCTCAGCCGCGACAGCCGATAGGGGGCAGGGATGGCAAGCCGTCTTGTCGATCTGGCGACCTGGCCCCGCGCCGATCAGTTCCGGTTCTTTCGGACCTATGAAAAGCCGCACTACGCCGTCACCTCGCGCATCGACGTGACGTGTCTGCTGGCCCGACGCAAGGCATCGGGGATTTCACCCTACCGAGCCTGTCTTTACGCCATCGGCGCGGGCATCCATGCCGTGCCGGAACTTTGCATGCGGTTTCGTGGCGATCAGGTCACACAATATGACCGGATCGACCTTTCAATGACGGTTCCCCTACCGGACGGAAATTTCCGCTATGCCTATGTGCCGTTCGACCCGGACTTTAGCCGCTTTGATACCAGCGCCGAAACGATCATCGCCAAGGTCGCAGTCGGCGGCGACTTGAACGCGAATACCGGCCAGCGCGATGATCTGGCCTATCTCTCGTGCATGCCATGGCTCGACTATACCTCGATCAACAACGCGCTGCCGCATGCGCAGGACTGCATTCCCCGGGTGTCATGGGGCAAGTTTGTCGAAAGTGGTGGCCGCCGGTCGATGGCGATGACCATCGAGGTGCATCACGCGCTGGTCGACGGACGGCAGGTGGGGGACTATTTCACGGCGGTGCAGGCGGCGGTGGACAGACTGGCATGATCTTTACCGTCGCCATCGACGGACCTGCAGCGGCGGGCAAGGGGACCATCGCGCGTGCGGTGGCCGCGCGGTTCGGCTTTGCGCATCTGGATACGGGGCTTTTGTACCGGGCCGTGGGGATCAGGGGCGGTGATCCCGTTCTTGTGGCAAAGGCACTGACGCTGGCCGACCTTGCGCGGGACGACCTGCGGTCGATGGCGGCGGGACAAGCCGCCAGCCGTGTCGCCGTGATCCCCGAGGTCCGGGCGGCACTGGTCGATTTCCAGCGCCGCATCGCAAGGGCCAAGGGCGGCGCGGTTCTGGACGGGCGCGACATCGGCACGGTGATCTGCCCCGAGGCCGAGGTGAAACTCTATGTGACCGCCAGCGCCGAAGTTCGCGCGCATCGCCGGTGGCTGGAGGTCGGAGGGGATGAGGCGCAGGTTCTGGCCGAAGTGGTGGAGCGTGACGCCCGCGACATGGGCCGCGCGGATGCGCCCCTTCGCCCTGCCGCAGACGCCATCGTGCTGGATACCAGCGTGATGGGCGTCGACGAGGCGGTCGCGCGGGCGGTGGCCGTTGTCGAGGCGGCGCTCCGCCGCATGCACCCCTGATGACGCCTGCCGCCGCATCGGTGATTTTTCACGTCCCTGACCGCTATCATGCGCTGCTGGCAAAGCCCGACCGTCCGATGATCTACCACATCATCCGGGATCTGGTGGTGTCGCGTGGCGGCCGCGTCATGTTGGCGCCGCCGGACATTGCGCGCGATGCTCAGGGGCGCGCGCTCCCGGACGGCGATCTGCACATCGTGAACAACGGGGCGGCGGTCGGCCCCGGCTATCTGAACGCGGCGACGGCCTATCTGGCGGATTACTGGCATCTTGACCCGCAGGGCGTGCAGGCCAACAGCAGCATCGGGGGCAAGGCGTTCGACGCGACCGCCATTGACCCGATTGCGGCGGCATCCCATCTGAAGGCCCTGCGCGCGCGGTTCGTGCTGCCGCGCCGGTCGCGCTACCGGCAAGCGGCCAAGCGGGCTGATTTGCCGCCGGGCGGCATCGCGGTCTTTCTGCAGGGCCCCGCCCCCTATGCGCGCGGACAGGCGCATCTGCGGCCCGAAGCCATGCTGCGCGCGGTCTGCGCCGGGGCGGGCGGGCGCGCGGTCTGGGTCAAGCCGCATCCGCTTAAACCTGAGGAAGGGCTGGCGCTGATCGCCCGGCTGCGGACGCAAGGCCTGCCGCTGACGCAGGTCGACGCTAATGTGCATGACCTGCTTGCGTCCGCCTGCGCGACGGTTTCGGTGAACTCCGCCGCCGCCATCGAAGGCCTCATGCACGGCACGCCCGCGATCCTGTTAGGCAAGTCGGATTTCCATTTCGTCGCGGAAACCGTCACCCGCCCCGAGGAATTTGCCCCCGCGCTGGACCGTGCGCTGGCACGGCCCCGCGACTATGCGGCATTCCTTTACTGGTATTTTCACGACCAGTGCTTGTGGCTGGGCGATCGCGCGCTGGCTGACCGGATATGGACGATCTTTGCGGCGGCGGCTTTTCCGCCTGCGCGCCTTGGTCTGCTGGACTGACCCGTCTGTTCCATCTTTCTTGCCAGCCCACGCCAAAGCGTCTATAGGCCCGCCATTCCTTGCGGTGGCGCGTGTTGTCCTGAATTTCGCAGGACATTGTGCGGCGTGAGTCAGGACCCATCCAAAGACCGGCGGAGCCAACCGCATGGCCAGTGAAAAGACGAGAAAAGGAAACTGATCTATATGTGCGCTAAAGCAACCATGGAAGACTTCGAAGCCCTGTTGAAGGAAAGCTTCGAGATCGACACCCCCGAAGAGGGCACTGTCGTCAAAGGCCGCGTGATAGCCATCGAGGCGGGCCAGGCCATCATCGATGTCGGCTACAAGATGGAAGGCCGCATCGACCTGAAGGAATTCACCAATCCCGGCGAACAGGCCCCCGACATCAAGGTCGGCGACGAGGTCGAGGTCTATCTTGATCGCGTGGAGAACGCCAAGGGCGAAGCCCAGATCAGCCGCGAGAAAGCCCGCCGCGAAGAGGCCTGGGACCGTCTGGAAAAAGCCTATGCCTCCGAGACCCGCGTCGACGGCGCGATCTTTGGTCGTGTCAAAGGCGGCTTTACGGTCGATCTTGGTGGCGCTGTGGCGTTCCTGCCGGGCAGCCAGGTTGACGTCCGTCCGGTGCGTGACGCCGGCCCGCTGATGGGGATGAAGCAGCCGTTCCAGATTTTGAAAATGGACCGTCGCCGCGGCAATATCGTTGTCTCGCGCCGCGCGATCCTGGAAGAGTCGCGTGCCGAACAGCGCGCCGAAGTGATCGGCAACCTGACCGAAGGCCAGACCGTCGACGGCGTGGTCAAGAACATCACCGAATACGGTGCGTTCGTGGACCTCGGCGGTGTGGACGGCCTGTTGCACGTCACCGACATGGCGTGGCGTCGCGTCAACCACCCGTCGGAAATCCTTGCCATTGGCGAGACCGTCAAAGTGCAGGTCATCAAGATCAACAAGGAAACCCACCGCATTTCCCTGGGCATGAAGCAGCTGCAGTCCGATCCGTGGGATGCCGTTGAAAAGATGTATGCCATCGGCACGGTTCACAAGGGCCGCGTCACCAACATCACCGATTACGGCGCCTTCGTGGAGCTGGAAGCAGGGGTCGAGGGGTTGGTCCATGTCAGCGAAATGTCCTGGACCAAGAAGAACGTCCATCCCGGCAAGATCGTCTCGACCAGTCAGGAAGTCGAGGTCATGGTGCTGGAGATCGACAGCGCCAAGCGTCGCGTGTCGCTGGGCCTGAAGCAGACCCAGCGCAACCCGTGGGAGGTTTTTGCGGAAACGCATCCCGTGGGTGCTGTCATCGAAGGCGAAGTCAAGAACATTACCGAATTCGGTCTGTTCGTCGGTCTCGACAACGACATCGACGGCATGGTCCATCTGTCGGACCTGTCGTGGGACCAGCGTGGCGAGGATGCCATCCAGAACTATCGCAAGGGCGATACCGTCAAGGCGTCAGTTACCGAGGTGGATGTGGAGAAGGAACGCATCAGCCTGTCGGTCAAGGCACTGGGTGAGGACAACTTCACCGATGCCGTGGACGGCGTGAAGCGTGGCACGATCATCACCGTCACCGTGACGGCGGTCGAGGAAGGCGGGATCGAGGTCGAATACAACGCGGCCAAGTCCTTCATCCGCCGCAGCGACCTGTCGCGCGACCGCGCAGACCAGCGCCCCGAGCGGTTCCAGGTCGGCGACAAGGTTGACGTGCGCGTCACCAACATCGACCCCAAGACCCGCAAGCTGGGTCTGTCGATAAAGGCACGCGAGATCGCCGAAGAGAAAGAGGCGGTCGAACAGTACGGGTCGTCTGATTCGGGCGCGTCGCTGGGGGATATCCTTGGTGCGGCGCTCAAGGCTGATCGCAGCTGATCGGCACGCATTAATTCAGACTAAATGACAAAAGGGGCCCCGTTGCAGGACGGGGCCCTTGCTTTGGCACGATTTCCCTTTGTTTTCATTTGTGCGACGCCATTTCTTGGCTATAGTCCGGTGCACAAAATATGGTTGGCGGCCGCTGCCCGGTAGGGCCGAACCACCTTGGGGGGACGATACATGATCCGATCCGAACTGATCCAGAAGATCACGGACGACAATCCACACCTGACGCAGCGCCATGTGGAGCGTATCGTCAACACGGTCTTTGAAGAGATCATCGACGCGCTGGCCAAGGGCGACCGGGTGGAACTGCGCGGTTTCGGCGCGTTTTCGGTCAAGGCGCGCGATGCAAGGCTGGGCCGCAATCCCCGCACCGGCGAGCCGGTCCAGGTCGAGGACAAGAAGGTGCCGTTCTTCAAGACCGGCAAGCTGTTGCGCGACCGGCTGAACGGCAACTGACGACCCCGGTTGCGCCGCGCCGCCGGATGCCGCAATAGTTGGGCCATCGACAGTCTCGGGATGGTGTTCGGATGATCCGGTATGCGCGCCTTGTCCTGCTTGTGGCAGTTGGCATCGGTCTTTTGACCGTGGCGCTGGCCAACCGTGCGCCGGTGCGGGTGCAGGTTTTGCCGGCCGACTTGGCAACATTTGTCGGGCGCGATCTTGCGGCAGAGGTGCCGTTGTTCCTGGTGATTTTCGGCGGCATTGTGGCGGGACTTCTGATCGGATTCGTCTGGGAGTGGTTGCGCGAGACCAAGCACCGCAGCACCGCCAGCAGCAAGGCGCGCGAAGTGTCCCGGCTGGAACGCGAACTGGCACAGCTGCGCGAAGACAAGCTGGGACCGCAGGACGAGGTTCTGGCCCTGCTGGATCGGCCCAAGGGACGCTGATGGGGCGCGTCAGGGTCAAGATCTGCGGCGTCAGGACGCCGGGCGACGTTCGCGCATCGGCGGATGCGGGGGCAGCCTATGTCGGGTTCAATTTCTTTCCCAGATCCCCCCGCTTCGTGACGCCGGATCAGGCGCGCGACCTGGCGCTGGCGGCCCCCGCAGGGTTGGCCAAGGTGGCGCTGGTTGTGGATGCCGACGATGCCATGCTGGATGCACTGGTGGCCGCGATGCCGTTCGACATGCTGCAATTGCATGGGCATGAGACCCCGGCGCGCGTCGCCGAGGTGCGGGCGCGCTATGGCCTGCCGGTGATGAAGGCCGTGGGTGTCGCTGATGAGGGCGATCTGGCGGGCCTGATGGAGATAAGCCTGGCGGCGGACCAGATCCTGATCGACGCCAAGCCGCCGAAAGGGGCGGTGCTGCCCGGCGGCAATGGGTTGACCTTTGACTGGCGGCTCTTGGTGGGGCGCAAGTGGCTGCGGCCCTGGATGCTGGCCGGGGGACTCACGCCTGCGAATGTTGCCGAGGCGGTCCGTCTGACCGGGGCACGGCAGGTCGATGTCTCATCTGGCGTGGAATCAGCGCCCGGGGTGAAGGACCACGCCAAGATCGCGGCCCTTGTGGCGGCGGCGGGATAGGCTGTCTCTGGCGAGTGCCTCCGGCGGGGATATTTGTGTCAGCCGGAATATGCGGCGCGGTTTCCTTTGTCAGGGGTCTGCGCTAGATCGGCGTGACAGCAGGGAGAGCGACGATGGCCGAGGACGGGATCAACAGCTTCATGACCGGCCCTGATGAGCAGGGTCGGTTCGGCATGTTCGGCGGGCGGTTCGTCTCCGAGACGCTGATGCCGCTGATCCTTGACCTTGAGGCGCGCTATGAATTCGCCAAGACCGATCCGGATTTCTGGGCCGAGATGGACTGGCTCTGGAAGCATTATGTCGGCCGTCCCTCGCCGCTCTACTACGCCGAACGCCTGACCAAGCACCTGGGCGGCGCGAAAATCTACCTAAAGCGGGACGAGCTGAACCATACCGGCGCCCACAAGATCAACAACGTGCTGGGCCAGATCATCCTGGCGCGACGCATGGGCAAGACGCGGATCATCGCGGAAACGGGTGCGGGCCAGCATGGGGTGGCGACGGCAACTGTCTGCGCCAAGTTCGGGTTGAAATGCGTGGTCTACATGGGCGCGCATGATGTGGAACGCCAGGCGCCGAACGTGTTCCGCATGCGCCTTTTGGGGGCCGAGGTCATTCCGGTGACAAGCGGTCGCGGGACGCTGAAGGACGCGATGAACGACGCCCTGCGCGACTGGGTGACGAACGTGCGAGACACGTTTTACTGCATCGGCACGGTGGCGGGGCCGCATCCCTATCCGGCGATGGTGCGGGATTTCCAGTCGATCATCGGCAAGGAAGTGCGCTGGCAGATGGCCGAGCAGGAAGGCGAAGGGCGGTTGCCCGATACGATCATCGCGGCGATTGGCGGCGGGTCGAACGCGATGGGTCTCTTTTATCCGTTCCTCGACGATCCGTCGGTGAACATCATCGGCGTCGAGGCGGGCGGCAAGGGCGTTGACGACCGGATACAGCATTGCGCGTCATTGACCGGCGGCAGGCCTGGCGTACTGCACGGCAACCGGACCTACCTGTTGCAGGATGCGGACGGGCAGATACTGGAAGGGTTCTCGATCAGCGCGGGCCTCGATTACCCCGGAATCGGGCCGGAACATTCATGGCTGCATGATACGGGCCGCGCGAAATATGTGTCCATCACCGATGCCGAGGCGCTGGAGGCGTTCCAGCTGTCGTGCAAGCTGGAAGGCATCATCCCCGCGCTGGAGCCGTCCCACGCGCTTGCCCACGTGATGAAGATTGCCCCGACGTTGCCTGCCGGGCACATCATCGTGATGAACATGTGCGGGCGCGGCGACAAGGACATCTTTACCGTGGCCAAGCACCTGGGCTTTGACATGAAGGTGTGACGGCACCTGATCCGGGTTGTAAGAAAGTCCCGCCTTCAACCGGCGGGGTTTGTCATTTCCAACAGTCTTCGGCGCCGTAAACCCAGGTTTAGGCGGACAAACCATCGGCCTAGGCGGGCCGGGTAAACGTCTGTGCAATGGTCGGGGCGACCGAATCGCGTTTGGTTCGCCGGGCTAACCGCCGTTCGGGCCGCGATTGGACCGAACAGACGCAATGCCAAACATGGCTTATCCGAAAGGACTCCTGATGAAACTCAGAACCAAATTCCTGATGCTCACCGCTGCTGCGGCCCTGTCCGCGAACATGGCATTTGCTGCCATTGATGTGCAGGCCGTGGCCGATGGGCTGATCGCCGACGGCTACACCTATGTCGAGGTCAAGACCGGCCCGACGCAGACCAAGGTCGATGCAATCAAGGGCGAGACAAAGCTTGAAGTAATCTACGACAATGCGACAGGTGCGGTGATCAAGCAGGAAACCGGCGTCGCTGGCAGCGAATATGTCGGCAGGACCGGCATTGAAATCGCGAGTTCCGACAAGGATTTTGGGAACAACAGCGGCGACGACGGTGCCAATGACGACAATGGTGGCAAAGACGACAATTCTGGCAATGACGACACGTCCGGCAACGACGACACGTCCGGCAACGACGATAACGGCGACAAGGGCGGCGATGACAATGGCGGCAGCGATGGCGGCGATGACAGCAGCGATGGCGGCGACAATTCGTCCGGCGACTAATCGTTCGGTTGATTGACTCTTTGCCCGGACCCCAGGCTTGTCGGGGTCCGGGCTTTTGCTATGCTTGTGCCAAGGAAGGGATGCAAAAGCCATGTTGACCAGACGTCAGATGCTTGCGGGGCTTGTCGCAGGCGCAACGCTGGCGGGGGGGCCAGCGCTGGCGCAGGACTATGCATCCGAAGTTGAGCGCCGTCTGGTGCGCCAGGGCTATCGGATCGAGGCAGTCGGGCGGACCCTCCTTGGGCGGGTCCGCATCCTTGCGCGTAATTCCGAAGGCGAGCGCGAGATCATCCTCAATCCGCGCACAGGCGAGATTCTTCGCGATCTGTGGATCGCTCGTGGATCGTCCGACCGCCCCGAGGTGTCGGGCGGCGATGACGGGGATGGCGATCACGGCAATAGTGGCAAGGGTGGCGGCGACGGCGATTCAGGCGACGTCAACTCCGGTGGCGGAGGCAACAGCGATGGCGGGGGCGACAGTGGAAATGACTGACCGCGCACCGACGAAGGGCCTGGCCGCGTGAGACACCGCTGGATCGTCGTTGTTGTCCTGATTGTCCAGGCGCTCAGCGCCGTTTTTTTCGTGTCGGACATCCTGTCGGCCTATTTCGGTTTCCGAAGCACGCCGATCAGCTGGGAGTCGCGCGAACTGATCGAGATCGGGGCGGCGCTCGGGCTGATCCTCGGGTTGGTGTTTTCGGCCACGGCACTCGGTGCTGCCTATCGTGACCGCAATCTGGCCGAGGCACGCCTGCGACGCGCTTCGGGTGCATTCATGGACCTGCTGGAGGAACGCTTTGCCGAATGGGGGCTGACCAACGCCGAGCGCGATGTGGCGCTGTTTGCGATCAAGGGCATGTCGACCGCCGAAATCGGCAAACTGCGCAACACCAGCGAAGGTACCGTCAAGGCGCAGACCAACGCCATCTATCGCAAGGCAGGCGTGACGGGGCGACCGCAGCTGCTCAGCCTGTTCATCGACGATCTGATGCGTGATGATGGCGCCGTTCGGGCCGCCGCAGCGGGAGGGCCGTCCACCCAACCAGTCCTTGCGCCGTCACCGGCGCCGAAACCCTAGTCGACGGCATAGTCCTGCAACACATCCAGCGGCACGATGTCCAAGGCGCGCCGGTGCGTCGCCTGCAGGCGCACGCCGGGGGCAGCACCTTCGTGATGGGCCTGCAGGAAACGCGCGGCGCACAGGCACCATTGATCGCCAGGCTTCAGGCCGTGAAAGCCGTATTCCGGGCGCGGCGTGCTGAGGTCATTGCCAAGGTATTTCGACAGCGCCAGAAATTCGGCCGTCATGGTGGCGCAGACAGTGTGCTGGCCTGTATCCATCGGCCCGGTATCACAACAGCCATTGCGGAAAAAGCCGGTGACGGGTGCGCGGGAGCAGTCCTCAAGTGGGCCGCCAAGCACGTTGATGGATGGCTCTTTCATCATGCCCTCGTGTGATTGCATCATCAGATCTAGGCTGCGCCGACCGGCGCGTCCAGCGTGCCTTGCCTTTGCTCCCGAGACACCCAACACCGCGGCCGTCGGCGCGCGACATCGTCATCCAGGTTCTGCGATGCCGCAGAATGCCTTGCAGCGGCCACCTTTGTGCCATTGCGATATGCCCTTTTCCGCGCATATGCCGGGGCGCGCGGCAGGCGCGTGGCGCAGTCCGAAGGGTCTGAAATGGTTGGAATAGGGATCGTTGTCGCGCTGGTCGTGCTGGCAATTCCGGTGGCTGTCATCGTGCTTCTGGTCGGCCAGTCGCGGCTGACTGCACGCATCGACGCGCTGGAACGGGCGGTCGGAACGCTGCGGGATGAACGCCATGCAGCCGTCGCCACCGCAAAGACCACAATCGCCAGCTATGACATTCCGCCCGAGGCGTTGCGCGGCACCGCACCGACGCCGCAGCCGGTGATGGCCGAGGTGCCGCCGGCACCCTTGCCGAGAGCGGACACGACCCCGCCGGTGAACGGGCCGATCAACCAGAACCGGCCTCTTGTCATGCGGCGTGACCGGCTTGCCGACCTGATGCGCTGGTTGCAGGGCAACTGGGTCTATGCGGTCTCTGCGATCTCGCTGGCCTTTGCGGGCATCTTTTTCGTGCAGTACGGGGTGGAGCGCGGACTGCTGCCGCCGGGGTTGCGGGTACTGGCGGCGGTGGCGTTTGGCGCGGCACTGATCGGCGCGGGCGAATGGCTGCGTCGGCGGCACGGGGACGAAGGCACCACCTCCACGAAACATCTGCCATCGGTGTTTTCCGGCGCGGGGCTGGTGTCGATCTTTGCCGCGGTGCTTGCGGCACGACAGCTTTATGGCCTGATCGGGCCGGAGGCGGCCTTTGTGGCACATGTCGCGACGGCGGTGCTGGCGGTGGTGCTGGGCTGGTTTCACGGACCCTTGCTGGCGGCGGTTGGCCTGATCGGTGCGGCGCTGTCGCCATTTATCGTCGCGGGCGGGTCTGTCGCCGGGGACTGGCTTTACGCCTATTTTGCTTTGATCACGGCGGTTGGGCTGGCGGTCGATTCCGTGCGCCGCTGGGCCTGGGTGTCGGTGCTGGCGCTGGTGCTGGGCTATGGCGGGGCGGCACTTGTCCATCTGGGTGGCGCGGGGTTGCCGGGTCTGGTCGCGGCGCTGCTGGTGCTAGCGGTTCTGGCGCTGACGCTGCCACGGCGCCGGGTCGTGCCGGATCACGGGGGCAGCGCAGTCACGCAGAGACTTTTCGGGGCGGCAATGCCGGACTGGCCAAGCTTTCCCGTGCGCCTGGCCGCCGGGTCGGTCGTGGCCACCAGCCTCGGGCTGCTGTGGGTGACGGCGCAGGGGCCGCAGACCGCGTTGGCGGGCTTTGGCGCGCTGGCCCTGCTGGCGCTGGCGCTGCTGTTCTGGGCGGGCAGGGCCGAGGCGCTGCAGGACCTGGGACTTGCGCCCGCAACCGCGTTTCTGGCGGGTCTGCTGGTGCAGGCCGGTTCCTATCCGTCGCTTGCCACGGCGTTTTCGGCGGCGAGGATCGTCGACCGCGCAAAGGAGTCCGCGGCACCGATGACCGTCAGCCTGCTGCTGGGAATGGCGGCACTGGTCAGTGCTGCCTTTGCGTTTGCCTCTTTCCGACCGGGCCGATACGCCCGCGTGCACGGCTTTGCTGCCGTTCTTATGGCACCGCTCGCGGCGGCGCTGTTCGAGCTTTTCTGGTCGCCATCCCCGGTGCTGGGGTCGTTTTCCTGGGCCTTGCACATCATCGCGGTTGCGGCGGGAATGGTCGCGCTGGCCGCAGGCTATGCCCGCCGCGACGGCGAGGATCGCCACCGCATCGCCACGGCCGCGCTGTCGGCGCTGTCACTGATCGCGCTGGCGGTGTTCGTGCTGACGACAAAGACCGCGCTGACGCTTGCGCTGGCCGTGCTGGTCGTGGCGGCTGCAGCACTTGACCGACGGTACCGGCTGGCCGAAATGGGTTTCTTCGTGCAGGCGGCGACAGCGGTGATCAGCTACAGATTGCTGGTCGATCCCGGCCTTTTCTGGGCGCTGGAGGCGGGTTTGGGCGAAGTTGTGCTGGCCTTTGGCGCGGTGATTGCCGCCTGCATCGTGGCACTGCGGATGCTGGCACCCCTGCAGCGTGATCTGGCAAAGGGGGTGCTGGAATCGGCGGCGGCAGCCTTTGCCGCGATCCTGGCCAACGTCCTGATCACCCGCTTGCTGACGCCTGACGGCATGGCGGCGCAGACTGACACCCATTGGGGCGCGACGCTGAACGCGATGCCCTGGCTGGTCCTGATGCTGGTGCAGGTCTATCGCGCGCGGCTTGGTGGCACGCTCCGGCGGTTGCGGCAGATGCTGGCGGCAGTGGCGGGCGCGCTGGCGGGCGCCGGACTTGCGCTGTCGGCAACGGTCCTGAACCCGCTGATCGGGCGGATGGGCGATGCACAGGCGCGCGTCATCGGTCCGCCCGTGCTGGACAGCCTGGCGCTGGCCTACGGCATTCCGGGGCTGGTCCTGGCGCTGGCGGCATGGAAACTGGCGGGGCTGGAGGCGAGGGCGCGCAAGGTTTTCGTCGGCGCGGGTGCGGCGCTTCTGGCGCTGTATGCCGGGCTGGAAATCCGCCGGCTGTGGCAGGGCGACTGGCTGGGCGTGCCGGGTGTGCTGCAGCCGGAACTCTACAGTTACACTGTCGCGATGATGCTGGTGGGGGCCGCGCTTTTGTACCAGGCCATCGCCCGGCCATCTGACCTGTTGCGCCGGATCGGCATGGCGGTGATCGCGGCCACGGTGGTCAAGGTGTTCTTTCTTGACGCCGCCGGACTGACCGGCCTGACACGCGTGGCCAGCTTTGCCGGGCTGGGTCTTGCGTTGGCGGGGTTGGCCTGGCTGAACCGCTGGGCCGGGCAGCGCGCGGCGGTACGGGACGCGCCAACCGCCGGATAGCCCGGCTTGCCCCATCCCGGCGGCCCGTCTATAACCCCGCGCATGTGGACCGCGCGCATCCTGTCGATTAGCGGCCCGGCGTCCTGACCGTTCAGGGCTGCCGGGTGACGTTGTGATGTCCACCATTTCCCTGCGAAGGACCGACCCGAGATGTGCGCCGACACGCCCGACTACCGTGACACCGTGTTCCTGCCCGAAACCGACTTTCCGATGCGCGCAGGGTTGCCGCAGCGCGAGCCGGAGTGGCTGGCGCGCTGGGAGCGGATCGGGGTTTATGACCGCTTGCGTGAAAAGCCGGGGCGGGCGCCCTTCGTGCTGCACGACGGTCCCCCCTATGCCAACGGGCACCTGCACATCGGGCACGCGCTGAACAAGGTGTTGAAGGACATGGTGGTGCGCAGCCAGCAGATGATGGGCTTTGACGCCCGTTATGTGCCGGGCTGGGACTGCCACGGCCTGCCGATCGAATGGAAGATCGAAGAACAGTACCGCGCCAAGGGGCTGAACAAGGACGACGTGGACGTGGTGGATTTCCGCCGCGAATGCCGCGCCTTTGCCGCCGGCTGGATCGACATCCAGCGCGAGGAGTTCAAGCGGCTCGGCGTGACCGGCAACTGGGCCGACCCGTATCTGACGATGGACTACCATGCCGAGGCGGTGATCGCGGGCGAGTTCATGAAGTTCGTCATGAACGGGAGTTTGTATCAGGGCTCGAAGCCCGTGATGTGGTCCCCGGTGGAGAAGACAGCACTGGCCGAGGCGGAGGTGGAGTATCACGACCATACCAGCCATCAGGTCTGGGTGCGGTTTCCGGTTGTGAAGGCAGAAGCCTCCGGCGGGGATATTTTCACAAAGACGAAGACCGATGTCGTGATCTGGACGACGACGCCCTGGACCATTCCGCAGAACCGCGCCGTCGCCTTTGGTCCGGGCATCACCTACGGACTTTACGAGATCATCGGACGGCCCGAGGACAGCTCGGCGACCATCGGTCAGCGGGTCCTGCTGGCCAATGCGCTGGCAGACGGCGTTTTGGCGCAGGGCAAACTGCTTGGCCCCGGCATGATCCGAAAGCTTTGCGACGTATCAGCGGAGGATCTGGCCGGCCTGACCCTCGCCCACCCCTTCCGTGGCGTCGAAGGCGGCAATGGCGAGTGGGACTACGACGTCCCGATGCTGCCGGGTGATCATGTCACAGATGACGCAGGCACGGGGTTTGTCCACACCGCCCCCAGCCACGGCGATGACGACTATCAGCTTGGTCTGAAGTTCGGCCTGCCGATGACCTACAACGTCGAACCCGACGGGTCCTACCGCCCCGACCTGCCGCTGTTCGGCGGGCAGCACATCATCCTGCCGGACGGCAAGGAAGGCCCGGCGAATGTGTCGGTGATCAAGCAGCTTGCCTATGCGGGTGCGCTGTTTGCCAAGGGGAAGTTGAAGCATTCGTATCCGCATTCCTGGCGGTCCAAGGCTCCGGTGATCTATCGCAATACGCCGCAGTGGTTCGTGGCGATTGACAAATCCCTCAACGACGGGATGTCCACCTATGGCGACACGATCCGCAAACGCGCGCTGAACTCGATCAATCAGCTGGTGGAATGGACCCCGCAGACTGGCCGCAACCGCCTGCATTCGATGATCGAGGCACGGCCCGACTGGGTGCTGTCCCGGCAAAGGGCGTGGGGCGTGCCGCTGACCTGTTTCGTCAAGAAAGGGGCCAGGCCCACCGACCCCGACTACCTGCTGCGCAACGCCGAGGTCAACGCCCGCATCCTTGCGGCGTTCGAGGCGGACAGCGCGGACGTCTGGTACGCGCAAGGTTTCAAAGAGAAAATCCTGACCGGCATCGTCGATCCTGCCGCCTATGATCAGGTCATGGACGTCCTCGACGTCTGGTTTGATAGCGGCTCCACCCACGCATTCGTCCTGCGCGACCGCCCGGACGGCACGGCGGACGGCATCGCGGACCTTTACCTCGAAGGCACCGACCAGCATCGCGGCTGGTTTCATTCGTCGATGCTGCAGGCCTGCGGCACCAAGGGTCGCGCACCTTATCGCGGGGTGCTGACGCATGGCTTCACGCTGGACGAAAAGGGCATGAAAATGTCCAAATCGCTCGGCAACACCACGGCCCCGCAAGAAGTGATCGGGGAATATGGGGCCGACATCCTGCGGCTGTGGGTGGCGCAGTCGGACTATACGCAGGACTTGCGGATCGGACGCGAAATCCTGAAAGGGGTGGCCGACAGCTACCGCCGTCTGCGCAACACGATGCGCTACCTGCTGGGCGCGCTGAACGGGTTCGACGCGGCCGAGCGGGTGGACGTGGCCCAGATGCCGGAACTGGAGCGCTGGGTGCTGCATCGGCTGTCGGAACTCGATGCCGAGGTGCGCGAAGGCTATGCCAACTATGATTTCCAGGGCGTGTTCACCAAACTGTTTGCCTTTGCCACCACGGACCTGTCGGCGGTCTATTTCGACATCCGCAAGGACAGCCTGTACTGCGACGCAGCCACCAGCCTGACCCGGCGGTCCTGCCGGACGGTGATGGATATCCTGTTTCATCGCCTGACCACATGGCTGGCCCCGGTCCTGGTCTTCACGATGGAAGAGGTCTGGCTGGAGCGGTTCCCGGGGGAGGAGTCGTCGGTCCATCTGGTCGACTTCCCGGAGACCCCGGCAAGCTGGCGCGACGAGGCGCTGGCGGCGAAGTGGCAGACGATCCGTGATGTGCGCAAGACCGTGACCGGCGCGCTGGAGGTGCAGCGCACGGCGAAGGTGATCGGCGCATCGCTCGAGGCCTCGCCGGTGGTCCATGTCGAAAGCGCCGATGCGCTCAAGGCGCTGAAATCCGTCGATTTCGCAGACCTGTGCATCACCAGCGGCATCAGCCTGACTGCCGACCCGGCCCCGGCCGAGGCGTTCCGCCTGCCCGAAGTGCCGGGTGTCGGCGTGGTGTTCGAACTGGCCCCCGGTGCGAAATGCCAGCGCTGCTGGAAGGTGCTGCCCGATGTCGGCAGCCACAAGCACCCCGGCACCTGCGCGCGGTGCAACGCGGCGCTGGGGTAGGGTGTTGCGCTTGCCGCACCGATACTCGCGCGGATGATCGGTGCGTGAAATCACGCACCCTAGGGGTGTCCGAATGATATGCGCGGCGAGCATCACCAGCCCCTTCGGGCCTTTGACAGTCTGGGAGGCGGATGGGGTCATCACCCGCCTCACCTGGCGCGACGAAGCGGGTGGAGGCTCGCCCCTCTTGACCGAAGCCATCCGCCAGCTGACCGCCTATTTCGACCACCGTCTGACCACCTTCGACCTGTCCTTCGACTACGGCACCGGCCTCAGCGCCCAAGTCCGCCGCGCGATGGCCGTGATCCCTTTCGGCGAAACCCGGACCTATGGCGACATCGCGAAAGCCATCGGTGCCCCCGCCCAAGCGGTCGGCCAAGCCTGCGGGGCGAACCCGATCCCGATCCTGATCCCCTGCCACCGGGTTCTGGGGCGCACCGCTCTGGGTGGATTTTCTGCCCCCGGCGGGGTGGAGACCAAGGTTGCCCTGTTGCGCCATGAAGGGGCGGCCGGGCTTTTGATCTGACAGAATGAGGCAATCTGGACCCATACCCCACCTTGCCAGTATCGCGCCAACCGCTTAGCCCTGCGGGTAACGGTTTCATGACAGGCAATCGACGTGACCTTTGGCGTGTTCCTGGCGGTGATGGCCGCCGCCCTGATCCATGCGTCCTGGAACGCGCTGATCAAGACCGGGGCATCAAAGCAATCGGCGATGCTGATCCTTGGCGTCGCCCAGGCGCTGTGTGGGGCCGGGATCGCGGTCTGGAAGGGTGTCCCGGTCGAGGCGGCCTGGCCCTGGCTGCTGGGCTCGGGCCTGATCCACATGTGTTACCAGTTGAACCTTGGCTATGCCTATGAACATGGCGATCTCAGCCGGGTCTACCCGATTGCGCGGGGAACGGCGCCCATGATCGTGCTGGTGATCAGCGCCTTGTTCCTGTCCGACACCATGTCCGCGACCGAAGTCGCGGGGGTGGTGGTTCTGGGCCTCGGCATCCTTCTGATGGTGCGGGGCGTGTTCACCAGCGGCGAGTCGCGCCGGATGCTGCCCTATGCCCTTGGGGCGGCGGCGGCGACCGCGGGCTATTCGATCACTGACGGGATGGGCGCACGGGCGGCGGGGGATGCTGTCCTTTATGTCGGCTGGCTGATGATGATCGCGGCCGTCTTCTACATTCCGGCCGCCGTAGGTCTGAAAGGCATGGTGCTGTTCCGGGCGCCGCAGCGCGCCTGGGGCATGGGGTTGCTGGCAGGGGCGCTTTCATTCGGTGGTTATGCGATTGCCGTCTGGGCAATGACCGTCGCCCCGATCGCGCTGGTCGCCGCCTTGCGCGAGACTTCCATCCTGTTTGCAGTGTTGATCGGATGGCTTGTCTTTGGCGAGGCGATGACGCGCGGCAAGGCGCTGGCCTCCATGATCATCGTGGCGGGCGTGATGCTGACGCGGGTTTAGTCGGGGCAGAGGTCAGCGCAGGCGGCGAAATCCCGGCGGCACGACCTGCTGCGCGATCCCGGCGCCGCAAAGATAGATCGACGTGATGGTCAGACCCCAATGCGCCCAACTGCCTGCATGGAAATCCACCCAGGCGGCCCAGCCTGCAAACACGATCCATCCCACCGTCATCGGGATCGTGACCGCGCGCCAGCGTTCGGTGCGCATCGGGTGGACGAATTTCAGGTTGGTGAACATCGCCACGGTCAGCGCGATGACGATGAACAGGATCGTGGTTTCCGACGGGCCGACCGCGAACAGCACCAGCACCACCATGTTCCAGCAGGCGGGAAAGCCGGCAAAGCTTTTGTCCTTGGTCTTCATCCGCGTGTCGGCGAAATAGACCACCGACCCGTAGACGATGACGATGATGGCAAGCCAGCCGGGCCAGCCGGTCAGCATGCCCGACTTGAACAGTGCAAAGGCCGGGATGAACACATAGGTCAGGTAGTCGACGATCAGGTCCATCAGGACGCCGTCATAGGTCGGCCAGTTTTTCTGCACGTCGTAGCGACGCGCCAGCGGGCCGTCGAGCCCGTCGACGATCAGCGCCACGACCAGCCAGAGAAACATCAGGCTCCACTTTCCCTCGACCGCCGCCAGCATGGCGAGCATCGACAGCACAGCCCCGGTGGCAGTGAAGAGGTGGACGAAAAGCGCCTTGAGCCGATCAGTCATATGGCGGTGATCGCAAAAAATCACCACACAGGCAAGTCGCGGACCAAAAACAGGTCAACTAATCGCCGCACCCGCCGGGTTGAGGGACCGGCGAGGGTCTAGACAGGCATGTTGTCAAAACAGGCGTCGTCGGGGTCCGGGTCGCGCGCCCGCGCACCGGGGTCTGCGGCCCCGGTGGCGCAGGCTTCCCGGCGCGGCAGTCCCGCCATCAGCGTTGACAAGGCGGTCATCTCGGCGCGCAGGGCCGCCAGCGCCGCGACCTGACCGATGCAGATGCCTTTGGTTGCCTCGCCGACAAGGGCGACCAGCGGCGGTTCCTGCGGGGCGATGGTCATCACGGTTCTCCCGATGTCGCGCAGGCACGGCAGAACGGGGTTTCGGGCACCGCATCCAGCCGGGCCTCTTCGATACTGGCACCGCATCTGACGCAAACGCCATATTCACCGCGGTCGATCCGGTTCAGTGCCGCCTCGATCCGGCGCAGATCTTGCTGGCCTGTCAGACCCGCCGCCTCCAGCACCTCGTCGCCTTCGCGTTCCAGCGCGAGGTCGTCCCAGTCGGTTGTCTGGTGGCCGGCCAGTTCGGTCTCGATGGCCGCAAGCCGGGCGACGATGACGGCTTTCCGGGCCAGAAGGGTCGCCTTTCGCGTGGCGAGCGGGGTTTTGGCGGGGCTCGGCATGGGCAGGCTCCTGATGCAGCACTGCCATTCTGGACAGATCGGGACCGGGCCGCCTTGATCCACATCAAGCGCGCGGATGGGCCTTGGCATAGACCTCCATCAGGCGCGCTGCATCAACGGCCGTGTAGGCCTGGGTGGTGGACAGGGACGCGTGGCCCAGAAGTTCCTGGATCGCGCGCAGGTCGGCCCCCGCCGCCAGAAGATGCGTGGCAAAGCTGTGGCGCAGCGCATGGGGCGTGGCGGTGGCGGGCAGGCCCTGCTGCATCCGAGCACGTTCCATCGCGCCCTGTACAAGGCGCGGATTCAGCGGGCCGCCGCGCGTACCCCGGAACAGCGGCGCATCGCGTTCGACCGGGAACGGACACACCCGGACATAATCGGCAACCGCCGCCCGCATGGCCGGAAGAACGGGAACCAGCCGCTCCTTGGCACCCTTGCCGAGGATGCGCAGCACATCGGGCAGGGGATGGTCGCGCCCCGTCAGCGCCAGACATTCCGAAATGCGCAGTCCCCCGCCGTAAAGGACGGTCAGCACCGCGACATCGCGGGCGGCGATCCAGTCGCTGGGGGCTTGCGTGCCGACCATCTCGATCATGTCGGTGGCACCGTCGATTGACAACGGGCGTGGCAGCTTGCGCTGGAAGCGGGGTGCGCGGGCCGACAACAGGGTGGTTGCATCGGTTCCGGTGCGGTCGGCGGCCCAGGCAGCAAAGCGTTTCACCGCACTCAGCCCCCGCGCCAGCGACCGCGCCGACAATCCGCGGCCGCGCGCGTCCGCCATCCAGGCCCGCAGGTCGGACTGGCCCGTGGCGGCAATCGTGGCAAGGCCGATGCCGCCGCCCAGATGGCCCACCATGAAATCCAGGAACTGCCCGACATCGCGGCCATAGGCGGTGATCGTGTTGGGGGAAAACCCGGCAATCGCGCGCATCTCGGTCAGCCAGTCGCCCAGCGCCTGCTGCAGTGCAGGTGCCGCAAGGCGCGACGCCGTCACGCCAGCCAGCGGCGCATCGTCCGCTCGAACACGCCGGCGAAGAAGGCCAGAAGTTCGGTCCCGTGATTGGGTTTGAACTGGTGCGGGTCCTCGGACCCCATGACAAGCATTCCCGGCAGCCGCCCCTTGCCGAAATCCAGCCGCATCAGCGCCTCGGACCGGACGGCGCCCGTGCGGTCGCCGTAAAGCGGGCCTGAGGACTGTCCGGTTGGACGCAGCACCACCGGGCGCGTGGGGACGTTGCGCCCGCCCATCAGATAATCGCCGACAAAACCCGGCTCGGCCACGAACAGCACGTCGCCCAGTTTGCGCAAGGCGGGTTCCTCGTCACCCTGCAAGCTTTCCAGCACCAGCCGGATGCAGTCGACGCGCAGCATCTGCGCAACCTCGCCGCCCAGGCTGCGCAGGAACTCCTCGAAACTGAGCGGATCGAGCAGTTGCAGTATGGCGCGCTGGACCTGATTGGTGCCGGCAAGGTTTTCATAAGCCGCGGCGATGACGGTGCGATGCGTATCCTCCAGCCGGTCAAGGCGGCCGGACAGGCGCTGCATCGCGATGCCCCGCAGATCGACGATGTTCTCGCCCATCGCGCGTTCATTTGCGGCCACCAGCGCGTTCATCACGTCGCGGTCCTCAAGAATGGTCTCGGGTTCCGCGATGATCTTGTCGCGCAGGTCCTGTTCGATCATGGCATCCTCTGGCCGCCGTCCGTCCCGTGTCCGGCGGGGTCTACAGGATTTTCTGCCCGGTTTTGGCCCAGTCTTTCAAGAACTGCTCCAGCCCCTTGTCGGTCAGCACATGCGAGGCAAGCGATTTTATCACACCAGGCGGGGCGGTGATCACATCCGCGCCGATCAGCGCGCAATCCTTGACGTGGTTGGCGGTGCGGATCGACGCGGCAAGGATCTGCGTCTTGTAGTCGTAATTGTCATAGACGGTGCGGATGTCGCCGATGAGGTCAAGGCCATCGAGGTTGATGTCATCCAGACGCCCGACAAAGGGGCTGATGAAGGTGGCGCCCGCCTTGGCCGCGATCAGCGCCTGGTTGACGGAAAAGCACAAGGTCACGTTGACCATGAAGCCTTCGCCCGACAGCACCTTGCAGGCCTTCAGCCCGTCCCAGGTCAGCGGCACCTTTACCGCGATGTTCGGAGCAAGGGCTGCCAGCTTGCGCCCCTCGGCGATCATTTCGGGGGCGGTCAGCGCGACCACTTCGGCGGAAACGGGGCCCGACACGATGCTGCAGATTTCCTTGGTCACTTCCAGAATGTCGCGGCCCGATTTCAGGATCAGCGACGGGTTGGTGGTCACGCCATCGACCATCCCCAGATCGTTCAGTTCGGCAATCGCGGGCACGTCGGCGCTATCGACAAAGAATTTCATGGGGGGCGTCCTTGGGATGGGTTGTCATGGATCAGACCGGGGTTTACCCCAAAGGGCGATCAAGGAAAAGGTGAAGAAGTGGCCGACCGGGTCTATCAGGCGGGGGAGATCGTCGGCGTGCTGACGACCGAGCCGCTGGGTAGGGTGCTGGACTACAAGGCCCCCGAGGGTGGCTGCGGCGACGGCGATTTTGTCGAGGTGCCGCTTGGGCCGCGCCGTGTGCTTGGCGTCGTCTGGTGCAAGGGTCAGGGCAACTGGGATCCGGCCAAGGTGCGCGCAGTTGCACGGGTGCTGGATGCGCCGCCAATGCGGGTCGAGTTGCGCGCCTTCCTCGCCCGTGCCGCCGAATACACGCTGACGCCCCTGCCTGCGATGCTGCGGCTGGCGACGCGCGCGCCGGGGCTGGGCGATCCGCCATCGGTGCGGCGCGTCTACCGGCTGGCAGGCCCGGTGCCGAACCAGATGACCGAGGCGCGGTTCAAGGTGATCGAGGCGCTGCGTGGCTGGGGTGGCGCGGCGGTGACATTGGGGGAACTGGCCGAGGCGGCGGGTTGCGGAACGTCCGTGGTCAAGGGGCTGGTGAAACTGGGGGTGCTGGCGGAGGAGGACGCGCCGAAGGATACGCCATTTCCAGTGTTGACCCCGCAAGGCCCCGCACATCTGGAGGGCGACCAGATCGCCGCCGGTCAGGCTTTGGTCCAATCGGTTGCGGCGGATGTGTTTTCGGCGACCCTGCTGAAGGGTGTGACCGGATCGGGCAAAACGGAAGTTTACCTCGAGGCTGTCGCTGAAACCCTGCGGCGCGGGCGACAGGCGCTGGTGCTGTTGCCTGAAATCGCCCTGACGTCGGAGTTTCTGACCCGGGTCGAGGCGCGGTTCGGCGCAAAGCCCGCCGAATGGCATTCCGGCATCACGATGACCGAACGTCGGCGCGTCTGGCGGATGGTGGGGCAGGGGGATGCGCAATTGGTGGTCGGAGCGCGGTCGGCGCTGTTCCTGCCCTATCAGCGGCTGGGGCTGGTGGTGGTCGATGAGGAACATGACACCAGCTACAAGCAAGAGGATGGCGTTCTTTACAACGCCCGCGACATGGCCGTGCTGCGCGCGTCAATCGTGGGCTGCCCGGTGGTGCTGTCGTCGGCGACGCCATCCTTGGAAAGCTGGGCCAATGCCGAGGCCGGCAAGTACGCGCGCCTTGACCTGACCGCGCGCTACGGAGCCGCCGGGATGCCGCAGATGGGGGCCATCGACATGCGCAGCGAAACGCTGCCATCCGACCGCTGGATATCGCCCTCGCTCGCCGCACTGGTGCAGGCGCGGCTCGACAAGGGCGAACAGGCGATGCTGTTCCTGAACCGTCGCGGCTATGCGCCGGTGACGCTGTGCCGGGCCTGCGGCAACCAGATCGGCTGCGACCATTGCGACGCGCGGATGGTCGAACACCGGTTCCAGAAACGCCTTGTCTGCCATCAGTGCGGGGCGACGAAACCCGTGCCGCTGGCCTGCCCGTCTTGCAAGGTCGAGGGCAAGATGGCCGCCGTCGGGCCGGGGGTGGAACGACTGGGCGAAGAGGTGGCGCTGCGGTTTGCGGATGCCCGCGTGGCGGTGCTGTCGTCGGACCTCTTCGGTTCGGCCCGCGCGCTGAAGGAGCAGATCGGCGTCATCGCCGATGGCGGGGCAGATATCATCATCGGCACGCAGATCGTGGCCAAGGGGCACAACTTTCCCCACCTGACGCTGGTCGGTGTGATCGACGCTGACCTTGGGCTGCAGGGGTCGGACCTGCGTGCCGCCGAACGCACGTTCCAGCTGATGCGGCAGGTGGCGGGACGGGCGGGACGGACCGCGGAAAGACAGGGCGAGGCGGTGTTGCAGACCCATCAGCCCGAACACCCGGTGATCCGCGCGATCCTTGGCGGCGACGAAGAGGCATTCTGGCGCGCCGAGGCGGCGGAACGCAAGGCAGCGGGCGTGCCGCCCTATGGCCGGATGGCGGGGATCATCCTGTCCTCGCCAGATGTCGCGCAGGTGTTTGAGCTTGGTGCGGAACTGGCGCGTCGCGATGGGCCGCTAAGGCGTGTCGGCGCGCAGGTGTTCGGCCCGGCCCCGGCCCCCATCGCCAGGGTGCGCGGGCGGCACCGGGTGCGGTTGCTGGTCAAGGCCGACAAGGGCGTGGCCTTGCAGGCGGCGCTGGCCGAATGGGTGGCGCAGGTCAGGCTGCCGACCAACCTGCGGCTGGCCATAGATATTGACCCGCAAAGTTTCTACTGACATCGCCGGGGGCAGGCCCCCGGACCCCGGGGATATTTGAACAATCCGAAAGGATCAGGCTTTCCAGAGCCTTACCGGCGGTCTTGGGGCACGTTTCAGGATGCCCTTTGCCTCCAGGTCCAGTTGCACGCATTTCATCCACCACCCGGCGGTGTCGCCACCCGGAAAAAGGTCTTGCGGCAGGTGGGGGACAGCTGCCGCGATGATCTCGGCGGGGGTCAAGCCGGGCGGCGAAGCTGGGCACAGGCCGATCAGTGCCGCCCGCATCGCCGCGTATCTGTCGGCATCGACGGTGTAGCTTTTGCCGGGCTGGCCGACATTTTCCACCTGCAGTTTTCCCGGCATTCCGCCCCCCCCGTTCCAACGCATCTCTTGTTGCGTGATTGTAACCCGCACAAGCCCGCTATGGCCAGTTCCGGAGCGCCGGTATATCGAGGCGCCCATGTCCCGCCGCATGACCCTGTCCGAGGCTGCAAGCCTGCCGCGCTGGCGCAGGCCGGAAACCCTGCTGATCCTGATGGCTGCGGCGATGCCCATCGCGTTTGCGACCTGGTCGGCGCTGCTCAACAATTTCGTCTTTGAGGTCGCGGGCTTTACCGGGGTGGAGATCGGCTGGCTGCACACGGTGCGCGAGATTCCCGGCCTCCTGGCCGTGGTGGTGATCGCCCTTCTGCTGGTGTTCCGCGAACAGGTGTTCGGGCTTGTGATGCTGATCCTTCTGGGCGTCGCGACGGCTGTGACGGCCTGGTTTCCGTCGCTGGGCGGGATCCTGACGATCACCCTGTTGTCGTCCATCGGGTTTCATTTTTTCGAGACGGTGAATCAGTCCCTGCAACTGCAATGGATCGACAAGGGACGCGCGCCGCACATGCTGGGCTGGCTTGCCGGGGTGGGGTCGGCGGCGTCCCTTGCCGCCTATGCGGCGATTGTCTTTCTGTGGGAGCCGCTGGGGCTGACATTCGACATCGTCTACATGGTCGCGGGTGGACTGACCGTTGCCATCGCGCTGTTCTGCATGATCGCCTATCCGCAGTTTGACGGCCCGCACCTGCAACACCGGCACATGGTCGTGCGCCGCCGCTATTGGCTATACTATGCGCTGCAGTTCCTTGCCGGCGCGAGGCGGCAGATATTCGTCGTCTTTGCGGGCTTCATGATGGTGGAGCGGTTCGGCATGAGGGTGTCCGAACTGACAGCCCTGTTGCTGATCAATTACGTCCTGCAGATGGTCGCCGCCCCGGCGATGGGCCGCGCCCTTGGAAAATGGGGCGAGCGCAACGTGATGATCTTTGAATATGGTGGCCTGACGCTGGTGTTTCTGGCCTATGGCGGGCTTTACTGGTTCGGCTGGGGGCTGGTGATCGCGGGCGGTCTGTATATTGCCGACCAGATGTTTTTCGCGCTGTCCTTCGCGCTGCGCACCTATTTCCAGAAGATCGCCGACCCTGCCGACATCGCGCCTTCGGCGGCAGTCTCGTTTACCATCAACCATGTCGCGGCGGTGTTCCTGCCTGCGGCTCTGGGATACATGTGGGCCAGATCGCCTGACTATGTGTTCCTGTTGGGCGCGGGCATGGCGCTGGTGGCGCTGATCCTTGCCATGCTGATCCCGCGCCACCCTGAGCCGGGACACGAGACGATCTTTTCGCGCGCGGCGCGGCCTGCGGCAGCCGAATAGGTTTTTTGGCTGGCCTGTTGCAATGGCTGTTGCCACGGCTGTACTCTGAAGCTCTCCGGCACGCCATCTGATGCTGATCACAACATAGGTCCGGCATGGCACTTCAATTCCAGCTGCCGCAATCGCAACGCTGCAACGACTGCCCGATCCGGCATCGTGCAGTCTGCGCGCGCTGCGAAACCGACGAACTGGCCGAACTGGAGGCGATGAAGTATTACCGCAGCTTTCAGTCCGGTCAGGCGGTGATCTGGTCGGGCGATGCGATGGATTTCGTGGCCAGTGTGGTCACGGGCATCGCGACCCTGACCCAGACGATGGAGGACGGTCGGCGGCAGATGGTCGGCCTGTTGCTGCCGTCGGATTTTGTCGGGCGTCCGGGCCGACCGCAGGCAGCCTATGACGTGACGGCGGCGACCGATCTGGTGATGTGCTGCTTTCGCAAGAAACCCTTCGAGGCGATGATGGCCAGGACCCCGCATGTTGCGGCGCGCCTTTTGGACATGACGCTGGACGAACTGGAAGCGGCGCGGGAATGGATGCTGATCCTGGGGCGCAAGACCGCGCGCGAGCGGATCGCCAGTTTTGTGGCGATCCTGGCGCGTCGCGCGGCCGTTTTGCAGGAACGGCCGCCGCGCGGCAAAGTGGTGATCGACCTGCCGCTGACACGCGAGGACATGGCCGACTATCTGGGCCTGACGCTGGAAACCGTCAGCCGCCAGGTCTCCGCGCTGAAGCGTGACGGGCTGATCGTGCTTGTCGGCAAGCGGGGCGTCACGATCCCTGATCTGCAGGCACTGCAGGATGCGGCTGGCGATGACCCGGAGCGGGCGATCCGGCGCTGACGCCGCGTCTTAATGGGCCATGAATACTGGAAGTTTTGCGCCGTCGAGGATGTCGCGCGTCGCGCCGCCAAGGATCGCCTCGCGCAGGCGCGAATGGCCATAGGCGCCCATCACCAGAAGGTCGGCGTTCTGGTCCATGGCATGCCGCAACAGGACATCCGACACGCGCGGCAGGCTGCGGGCCAACACGGACACTTCGGCCTTGACGCCGTGACGCACCAGCATCTGGCACAGCAGGCCGCCGGGGTCTGACCGTTCGGGCCCGTGGACGGGCGGGTCAATGACCGTGATGTCAACCTTTGCGGCGGCCTTCAGCAAGGGTAACGCGCGCCGGATGCTGGCCATCGCCTCGCGGCTTTGGTTCCACGCGATGACGACGGATTTTGGCTCGGTGGCCAACCTGCCGTTGTCCGGCAGGACCAGAGCCGGGGCCGCGCCTTCGAAGAGCGCCGCCTCAACCACGGCCTCGGTCTCGGGCCCGAGGTTCGGGCCAAAGGGCTGCGCCAGTACCACCAGATCGGCATAGCGCGCGCGCTGCGCCACAAGGTCGGTCAGGGCACCGATCTGCGACACTGCGGTTTCACAGGACCATCGCAGCGTGGGCGTCTGTTCCGAGATCGCCGCTGTGATGGCATCCGCGATGGCATGAGCGTCCTCTTCGGCGCGCTCGGTATCGATCGGCAGCGCAATGGCACCCCCGCCGATATATGAATAGCCGACCTGGGTGCGGTCGACGCCCAGGGCCAGCAAGTCAAGATGGGCATCCATCTTCACCGCCAGCGCCGCCGCCGCCGTCACGGTGGCATCAAGATGGCGCGTCGAGGTCGCGATGCTGAGCAGGGTCTTGTAGGCCATGGGCGGCTCCCGGATTGCAGGCTTTGGCCACAGGCCGACAACCTGCGGATCAGCAAGATTGGATCAGATCCAGGGCGACTTGACCTTGACCTAGATCAAGGCGGCGCCGCCGTACCCATGGCAACCCCGCAAGTGTCGAAAAGTTCCGGACCGGCGCCGCCCGCCTGATCTGGACACGAGGACGAGGGAACAAGAGATGTGGGATTACCTGAAACCGATCATCTTTGGGGTGATTGCGGTCGTGGCTGCGGTTGCCGCCAATTTCGGGCGTGATCCCGCCTATACGGTCAATGCGCTGGTGGTGATGCTGGCGGCGGCGGCGGCGTTTGTCTGGGCCCTGCGCACCGCGGACGAGCCGAAGCTGCATCCTGCAAACGAATACATGGATGGCGTGGTGCGGGCAGGTGTCATTGCCACCGTGTTCTGGGGCATTGTGGGATTTCTGGTCGGCGTCGTCATCGCGTTCCAGCTTGCCTTTCCCGCATTGAACATCGAGGCGATGGGCATCCTGAACTTTGGCCGTCTGCGGCCGCTGCATACATCCGCGGTCATCTTTGCCTTTGGCGGCAACGCGCTGATCATGTCGTCTTTCTACATCGTCCAGCGCACCTGTGCGACGCGCCTCTGGGGCGGCAATCTGGGCTGGTTCGTGTTCTGGGGCTGGCAGCTGATGATCGTGCTGGCCGCGACCTCCTATGTCCTCGGCGGTACACAGGGCAAGGAATATGCTGAAACCGTGTGGTACATCGACATCTGGATCGCGGTCGTCTGGGTGGCGTTCCTTCTGGTCTTTGTCGGCACGCTGTGGAAGCGCCGCGAGCCGCATATCTACGTCGCAAACTGGTTCCTCTTGTCGATGATCATCACGGTGGCGATGCTGCATATCGTCAACAATCTGGCGATCCCGGTGTCGATCCTGTCGTCGCAGTCGGTGCCGCTGTTCGCCGGCGTGCAGGATGCGATGACGCAGTGGTGGTACGGCCACAACGCGGTCGGGTTCTTCCTGACGGCCGGGTTTCTGGGGATGATGTACTATTTTGTCCCCAAGCAGGCCGAGCGACCGATCTACAGCTACAAGCTGTCGATCATCCACTTCTGGTCACTGATCTTTCTGTATATCTGGGCAGGGCCGCATCACCTGCACTACACGGCGCTGCCGGAATGGGCTTCGACCCTGGGCATGGTGTTTTCGGTGATCCTCTGGATGCCGTCCTGGGGTGGCATGATCAATGGCCTGATGACGCTGTCGGGGGCCTGGGACAAGCTGCGGACCGATCCGATCCTGCGCATGATGGTCGTGTCCATCGGATTCTACGGGATGAGCACCTTCGAAGGTCCGGTGATGTCGATCAAGGCCGTCAACAGCCTGTCGCACTATACCGACTGGACGATCGGCCATGTCCATTCCGGGGCGCTGGGCTGGAACGGCATGATCACCTTTGGCGTCCTGTACTTTCTGACGCCGCGGCTGTGGAACCGCAACGGACTATACAGCCTGAGGCTGGTCAACTGGCACTTCTGGTTGGCCACCATCGGCATCGTTCTTTACGCCAGCGCCATGTGGGTGTCGGGCATCATGGAAGGCCTGATGTGGCGCGAGGTCGATGCCAACGGATTCCTCGTCAATGCCTTTGCCGACACCGTCGCCGCCAAGTTCCCGATGTATGTGGTGCGCGGTCTTGGCGGGGTGATGTACCTGACCGGCGGGCTGATGATGGCCTGGAACCTTTGGATGACGGTACGCGCGCAGCCTGCCAGGGCTGCGGTCGACGCGAACAACGCCGTTCCCGCGCAATAGCAAGAAGGGGCAGGGAAATGGCATTTCTTGACAGACACAAGAAGATCGAGACCCATGCGACGCTTTTGCTGGTGCTAAGCCTTGTGGTCGTCTCGATCGGCGGCATCGTGCAGATCGCGCCCTTGTTCTACATCCAGAACACCATCGAAAAGGTCGATGGCGTGCGCCCCTACACGCCGCTGGAACTGGCGGGGCGCGACATCTACATCCGCGAGGGCTGCTATGGCTGCCACAGCCAGATGATCAGGCCCATGCGCGACGAGGTGGAGAGGTACGGGCAGTACTCGCTGGCGGCAGAATCGATGTATGACCACCCGTTCCAGTGGGGGTCCAAGCGGACCGGACCGGACCTTGCACGGGTGGGCGGCAAGTATTCCGACGCCTGGCATGTCGATCACTTCACCAATCCGCAGGAGGTGGTGCCGGAATCGGTGATGCCGAAGTACGGCTTTCTTCTGCGCACCGCCATCAACGGCCAGTACATCGCGGACATCATGTCCACGCATGCCCTGGTCGGGGTGCCCTACAGCCCCGAGATGATCGCGGCGGCACGGGCGGATTTCGCGGCGCAGGCCGATCCGAACAGCGACACCTCGGGGCTGCTGGAGCGTTATTCCAAGGTCACGGTGGCAAACTTTGACGGTCAGCCCGAATTGACCGAAATGGACGCGCTGATCGCCTATATGCAGGTTCTTGGCACGATGGTCGACTTTTCGACCTTTGTGCCGGACCCGACGCGGTAACGGGGGCCTCATGGACACCTATAGCCTGATGCGCACCTTTGCCGACAGCTGGGCCTTGCTGCTGCTGTTTCTGTTCTTTGTCGGCGTGCTGTTCTGGGCGTTCCGGCCAGGCGCAAGACCCGTCCACGATGCGATCGCGCGGTCGATCTTTCGCCATGATCAGCGCCCGCCCGCCGCTGCCCCGCCCCGATCCCCTGTCCCGCAGCCCGCGAAGGAGGCGTGAGCCATGTGCGCCAAACGTGTAAAGCCGGTGCCGCGCCAGGTCGAGACGACCGGGCATGTCTGGGACGGCATCGAAGAGCTGAACAATCCCCTGCCGCGCTGGTGGGTCTGGGTGTTCTACATCACGATCATCTGGGGCGTGGGGTATACCATTGCCTACCCGGCCTGGCCGCTGTTGTCGCGCGCGACCCAAGGGGTCATCGGGCCGACCCTGCGGCAGGATGTTGCGCGCGAGATCGCGCGGTTTGACGAAGCCAACGCGCCGGTCAAGGCGGCGCTGGTCGCGGCCGATCTGGCGTCGATCCCCAGGGACAAGGCGCTGAATGCCTTTGCCATTCCGGCCGGGGCATCTGTTTTCAGAAACAACTGCGCGACCTGCCACGGGTCGGGCGCCGCCGGCGTCCAGGGCAAGGGCTATCCCAATCTTCTGGACAATGACTGGCTGTGGGGCGGGGACATGGCATCCATCCATCTGACCATCCGTCACGGCATCCGCAACACCGCTGACCCCGACGCCCGCTATTCCGAAATGCCGAAGTTCGGGGCCGATGCGCTGCTGGAGGATGCACAGATCGCGCAGGTGGTGGAGCATGTGCTGAAAATCTCGGGCCAGGACCATGATGCGACGCTTGCTGCCGCAGGCGCTGCGGTCTTTGCCGAAAACTGCGCTGCCTGCCATGGCGATACCGGCGCGGGCGACCGCAGCCAGGGGGCACCGAACCTGACGGATGCCATCTGGCTCTATGGCGGGGATCGCCAGACCCTGACCGAGACGGTCTACAACGCGCGGTTCGGCGTCATGCCGCCCTGGACGGGCCGATTGTCCGAGGCCGAGATCCGTGCCGTCGCGGCCTATGTCCACAGCCTTGGCGGCGGCGAGGACCCCCCGGTGGAATAGCCGCGCCGCTTGATTCACATCAAGGTGCCGATGCCGCCCGGCGGCTATCTGACACGGGCCAGCGGTCCGGGCCCTTTGCGCCGCGCTGTTTGTGGAGCCCTTTGCGTGACCGTCCCCGACACCCAGCCACCCAGCCTATACGCCGCGCGCGAGCCGGTCTTTCCGCGCCGTGTCCGGGGGCGGTTCCGCACGCTGAAATGGGGATTGATGGCGGCGTTGCTGGGCATCTACTACATCACGCCCTGGCTGCGCTGGGACCGTGGGCCGAACCTGCCGGACCAGGCGGTGCTGGTCGATCTGGCGCATCGTCGGTTCTTTTTCTTCATGATCGAAATCTGGCCGCATGAATTCTATTTCATCGCGGGTCTTCTGATCATGGCGGGCCTTGGCCTGTTCCTCTTCACCTCGGCGGCGGGGCGGGTCTGGTGCGGCTATGCCTGCCCGCAGACGGTCTGGACCGACCTTTTCATCCTGGTCGAGCGCTGGGTCGAAGGCGACCGCAACGCCCGCGTCCGGCTGCATCGCCAGCGGTGGGACCGCGAGAAAATGGTCAAGCGCGCAATCAAGTGGACGGTCTGGGCGCTGATCGGTCTGGGGACCGGGGGGGCCTGGGTGTTCTACTTCACCGATGCCCCGACACTGTTTTTCGCCCTGATCAACGGGACCGCAGCGCCCATCGCCTATGTCACCATGGCGATCCTGACGGCGACGACGTTCCTGTTCGGCGGCTTTGCGCGTGAGCAGATCTGCATCTATGCCTGCCCCTGGCCGCGCATCCAGGCCGCGATGATGGACGAGGACACCCTGACCATCGGCTATCGGTCCTGGCGGGGCGAGCCGCGCGGCAAGCAGGATGTCGCGGGCAATGGCGACTGCATCGACTGCATGGCCTGCGCCAATGTCTGCCCGATGGGCATCGACATCAGGGACGGCCAGCAGCTTGCCTGCATCACCTGCGGCCTGTGCATCGACGCCTGCAACGACGTGATGGACAGGATCGGCAAGCCCCGGAACCTGATCGGCTATCTGGCCCTGACGGACGAGAAAGCCGAACGCGCGGGCCAGCCGGTAAAGTCGGTGTGGACGCACCTCTTCCGCCCGCGCACGATCCTGTACACAACGCTTTGGGGCGGCGTCGGGATCGCGCTGGTGGTGGCCTTGTTCCTTCGGTCCGAATTTGATGTCAACGTCTCGCCGGTGCGCAATCCGCAATACGTGATGCTGTCGGACGGGTCGATCCGCAACATCTATGACCTGCGGCTGCGCAACAAGTTCGGCGAGGATCACGTGTTTGTTCTTGGCGCAAGTGCAGATGTGCCGTTTGTGCTTTCGATGGATGGCCAGACCGATCTGGCGGTGCAGGTGCCCGCCAACGAGACCAGGACAGTGCGGCTGTTCGTGGCCGCCCCCGCCGGGTCGCTGGCGGCATCGGTCGAACGCACGAGCCTGCGCCTGTGGATCAGCGATACCGGACCCTTGGGCGCCGACATCCCCAATCCCGCCCGTGTTTCCTACGACACGGTCTTTTATGGAAAGGACGGCTGAGATGCGCGAACTGACCGGCACCCATGTTCTTGCCATCACCGTGTCGGCCTTTGCCGTCATCATCGGCGTGAATGTCATGCTGGCCTACAAGGCGGTCAGCACCTTTCCGGGGCTGGAGGTCGCGAATTCCTATGTCGCGAGCCAGGATTTCGACCGCGAACGCGCAGCACAGCAGGCGCTTGGCTGGACGCTTGTGTCCACCTATGACCCGGACCGGCAGGAACTGTCGCTGGCCTTTGCCGATGCTGCTGGCCGACCCGTCAGCGTTGCGGACCTGAAGGTGCTGGTAGGCCGCCCGACCGAGGCTGCGGATGACCAGTTCCCGGCTTTTTCCTATCGGCACGGCGCCTATGTCGCCATGACGGCGCTGCGCCCCGGCAAATGGATGATGCAGATCGAGGCCCATGCTGCGGACGGGACCCTGTTCCGCCAGCGCCGCGACCTGATGGTCAGGGGCTAGGACATGACCATCGCAAATCCGGTTCCGACCGGCAGTTTCGAGCATGCAAGTTCGGGCGGCTGCCCGGACTGCGCGCTTTCCCCGGCGGCGCAGGATGTGGCGGGACGCGCTGGCCCGGTCGATCAGGGGATCATCCTGACGTTGCCGGCAGTGCATTGCGCGACCTGCATCTCGACTGTGGAACATGCGCTGACGGCGATGCCGGGGGTGCGGTCGGCACGCGTCAACTTGACCTTGAAGCGCGTGTCCGTCAGCGCCGCACCCGACGTGACCGCCGTCACGTTGATCGGCGAACTGGCCCGCGCAGGGTACGAGGCGCATGAGCTGGACGCGGGCCTGTTGTCGGCAACCGATACCGACCGTCAGGGGCGCGATTTGTTGATGTGGTTGGGCGTGGCGTTCTTTTCGATGATGAACATCATGCTTTTGTCGGTCGCGGTGTGGTCGGGGGCCGATGGCGCGACACGCGATCTGTTTCACTGGATTTCCGCGTTGATCGCCGTTCCGACGGTGATCTTTTCCGGCCAGCCGTTCTTTCGCGCGGCCTGGCGCAGCCTGCGGGCCGGGCGGTTGGGCATGGATGTGCCGATTTCGCTGGCACTGGTCCTGGCAACCTCGATCTCGCTCTACGAGACGATCGAGGGCGGGCACCAGGCCTATTTCGATGCGGCTGTCATGCTGTGCTTTTTCCTTCTGCTGGGCAGGTATCTCGACCACCGCGCGCGCGCCATCGCCCGGTCCGCAGCCGAAGAACTGGCCGCGCTGGAAGTTCCGCGTGCCATGGTGCTGGTGGATGGGGCCGAGATCGTGCGCCCGATCGCCGAGGTCGTCGCGGGCGATCTGGTGAGGGTGCGGCCCGGTGCCCGGATGCCGGTGGACGGGGTCGTGACCGCGGGGTCGTCGGAACTGGACCGATCGTTGCTGACGGGGGAAAGCCTGCCGGTGTTTGCAGGCCCCGGGACGCCCGTGTCGGCGGGCGAGGTCAACCTGACCGGCCCCCTGCTGCTGCGGGTGACGGCGGCGGGCAAGGACAGCTCGTTGCACCGGATGGCCGACCTTGTCGGCGTCGCGGAAACTGCGCGTACCCGCTATACGTCCCTGGCCGAACGGGCGGCGCGCTGGTATTCGCCAATGGTGCATCTCTTGTCGTTCGGCGCCTTCGGGTTCTGGATGTGGAAGACCGGCGGCGATGTGCGCTTTGCCATCAACATCTCTGCCGCCGTCCTGATCATAACCTGCCCCTGCGCGCTGGGGCTGGCGGTGCCTGCCGTTGTCACCTCGGCCAGCGGGCGGCTGTTTCGCAAGGGGCTGCTGATCAAGGACGGCACCGCGCTGGAGCGGCTGGCCGAGGTCGATACCGTGGTGCTGGACAAGACCGGCACCCTGACCATGGGCACACCGGAGCCGGTGGATTTCGCGGCCCATCCGGACTGGGCCGTGGGGCTGGCCGCTGGACTGGCCGCCGCATCGTCGCATCCGCTGGCCGCGGCTCTGGCGCGAAAGGCCGCCGACCTTGGCATTGCGCCGGAACCGATCACCGGCCTGCAAGAGAGTCCGGGCTATGGCATCAAGGGCATCTGGCACGGCGACGAGGTTCGCCTGGGGCGTGCCGACTGGTGTGGCGCGGCGCCGCTGGACGTGACGGCAACCTATCTGCGGGCCGGATCACAGACGCGGGCCTTCGCCTTTGAGGACCGCCTTCGCCCCGGGGTCGCCGAAGCCATGGCGAGCTTTCAGGCCATGGGGCAAGACGTTCGCCTCATCTCGGGCGATGTCGAGGGTTCGGTTGGCCGTCTTGCGGGACGGCTGGGCATCGGAACCTGGACGGCCAATGCCTTGCCCGCCGAAAAGTCGGCGCTGGTGCAGGGTTTGACGCAAGCCGGGCGCAAGGTGTTGATGGTCGGGGACGGATTGAACGACACGGCGGCGCTTGCCGCGGCACATGTCTCGATCAGCCCCGCGACGGCGCTGGATGCCGCGCGGGTCGCATCCGACATCGTGCTGCTGGGGTCCAGCATGGCCCCGGTCGCCGATGCCCTGCGCATCAGTCGGCTGGCGCGACGTCGCATCATCGAGAACTTCGTGATCTCGGGCGGCTACAATGTGATCGCGGTGCCGCTGGCGCTGGCGGGCATGGCGACGCCGCTTGCGGCGGCACTGGCGATGTCGCTGTCGTCGATCACTGTGTCCCTGAACGCGCTCCGGCTGAAATAGGGGGGCGGATGGACATCCTTGCCTATCTGATTCCGATCTCGCTGATCCTTGGCGGCACCGGCCTTGCGGGGTTCTTCTGGGCCATGCGCAGCCACCAGTTCGACGACCCCGACGGCGATGCCGCGCGCATCCTGTGTGCCGACTGGGACGACACCCCCAATCCTGGCGAGGTGCCCCCCAGGGGCAGTTGACATTTCAATGCTTCACGTCGTGGCGAGAAGGCTGGCGGCATGGGGGCGGTACGCTTATGTTCCGGCCAACCAAAGGAGGCGCAGATGTTTTTCACCAATGCCAGGAAGATGGAAATGGTTTCCGTGGATCAGGCCCTGCCGGGTCGGCCGGACGCGCTGCCCACGGCCGACACGCATTTCCTGTCCGGCCTTGCGCTGAAATCCCCGGTGCCCGCGGGCATGGCCGAGGCGATGTTCGGCATGGGCTGTTTCTGGGGGGTGGAGCGCAAGTTCTGGGCCTTGCCCGGCGTCTGGCTGACCATGGTCGGCTATGCGGGCGGGTTCACCCCGAACCCGACCTACAAGGAAACCTGCACCCAGATGACGGGGCACAATGAGGTCGTGCGGGTGATCTTTGATCCCGCCGTGATCCGCTATGACGACCTCTTGAAAGTGTTCTGGGAAGGCCATGACCCGACGCAAGGGATGCGGCAGGGCAATGATGTCGGATCGACCTACAGGTCGGGCATCTATACCTATACGCCCGAACAGGCCGCCGCCGCCGAGGCCAGCAAGGCGCTGTTTGCGCCGCGCCTGAAGGCTGCCGGGTTCGGGCCAATCACCACCGAGATCCTGCCCGCACCGGTGTTCTATTTTGCCGAGGAGTACCACCAGCAATACCTCGCCAAGAATCCCAACGGCTATTGCGGTATCGGCGGGACCGGCGTGACCTGCCCCGTCGGCGCCGGCGTTCGCGCCTGACATCTGACGCAGCGCAACAAATGGACCGGGGACTCGAGCCTTCGGTCCTTTTCCCTGGACGGGTTGCGTGCCGGGTCGGAATTTGCGATGCGGGGCCGCAAGGGGGCAGGGATGGCCCCCAGGATCGCCGCGCGGGGGACGGATGGCACGCCAGAAACTGGACACTCGGGCGATCGGTCTTGATGTGGGCCTGTCCTTCATCCGCTGGCTGACCGGGGCGGAACATCTGCACTATGGTGTCTGGACGGGGCTGGAGGTGACGGCCGCCAATCTGCGCGCCGCGCAGGATGCCTATTCCGCGCGGCTCTTCGCGCATCTGCCGGGCGGCTCGGGCTTGCGCATCCTCGATATCGGCGGTGGCGCGGGCGAGACGGCGGCCAAGCTGATCGCGCTGGGCCATCAGGTCGATATCGTGGTGCCGTCGCCGTTCCTGGCGGGACGCTGCCGCGTCAACGCCCCCAAGGCCCGCGTGCATGAATGCCGGTTCGAGGATTTCACCGCAACAGGTCCCTATGATCTGTGCCTGTTTTCGGAAAGCTTTCAGTACATCCCGCTGGATGTCGGGCTGCCGCGCGCCATGGGCTTGTTGGCGCCAGGCGGGGAAGTGGTGATCGGGGACTGCTTTCGGTCCGAGGCGTTCCGTGGTGGCCGGGTCAAGGCGGTCGTCGGGGGCGGGCACCGCTTGCAGGCGTTCCGCGACCTGGTGGCGACCCTGCCGCTGGTGGTCGTCGCCGAGGAGGACATCTCGGGCGCCGTCGCCCCGTCGATCGACCTTGAACAGGCGCTGTTCTGGGTGGTCGGCCACGCGGTCACGCGGATCGACGCCGAAATGACGGACAAGCAACCGGGCCGCTGGCGCGTGGCGCGCTGGGTTTTTGACCGCGTGACGACAGACCGCCAGCGCACGCGGCTGGCCCAGCGTCTGCTGGAACGGACCCGCACGTCCGAGGTGTTTCTTGCCAACAACCGTTACATTCTGATCCGCCTCCGCCCACGCGCCGCGGATGCAAGCTGAAAGAAGGCCCCCCGATGCCGACCTATTCCGCCCTGACCACCCTGACCGGCGAAGGCCACGCACGGGCCCTTGCCGCCGCGATGGAGCGGATGGCGCCCGAACCCGTCGGCGTCGGCGTGTTCGAGGTGGAGGACGGATCGGGCCTGTGGGAAGTCGGGGCCTATTTCCCGGAATCGCCCGCGTCGGCCACGCTGGAGATGCTGGCGATGGCCTTTGACGCGCGGCCCTTCGCGGTGTCGGAACTGCCCGAGATCGACTGGGTCGCGAAGGTGCGGCGCGAACTGTCCCCGGTCGAGGCGGGGCGGTTCTTCGTCTATGGCGCGCATGACCGACATCTTGTGCCGCCGGGTCGCATCGGGCTGGAGATCGAGGCGACGGTGGCGTTCGGCACCGGGCATCACGGCACCACGCTGGGCTGCCTGCGGGCACTGGACCGCCTTCTGACGGCGGGCGCGCGTCCCGCAAACGTCGCCGATATCGGCTGTGGCACTGCAGTACTGGCGATGGCTGCAGCCAGCGGATTGCCGGATGCGCGGGTTCTTGCATCGGACATCGACGCGGTTGCAGTCGAGGTTGCGCTGGTGAACGTCGCCGTCAACAAACTTGCAGCCCGGGTACACTGCGTCGAGGCGGCAGGGTTCGATCACCCCGAGATTGCCGCCCGCGCGCCCTTTGATCTTGTCTTTGCCAACATCCTGAAAGGTCCGCTGATCGAGCTTGCCCCGGTGATGGCGGCACATGTGGGGGTTGGGGGTACGGCGATTCTTTCGGGGCTTCTGGTTGTGCAGGCCGACGCAATAATCGAAGCCTATCGTTTCGCTGGCTTCAACGTGCTTGCGCAGGACGACATCGGCGAGTGGTCGACGCTTTGCCTTGCTCGCGCCTAGGTAGATTGGGCTGCCCCTAAACGCCTAAACTGCCACGTTTTTCGCCGCAGATTTGCCACATTTCGACCGTAGCTTTTCCGCAAGACGCAAGGCCTAAGGACAAGTGAGCACATCAAATGTGGGCTGATCCGAACCTGAACGACTTTTACAAGCGCGTCGCGCGCATCGAATACACCCATGCACGCGGGCACGGGTTCATTGCCGAAGGTGCGCTGAGCCGCGCCTCGTTCGCGCCGCGCAAGCATCGCCGGACGCCGATCGTGCGTCCGCTGCTGTTGATCGTCATGTTCGGATTTGCGCTCAAAGGAGCGATTCACTACCAGCTTGGCGCAGATGTGTACAATGCGCGCGTGGCGACCTTGATGGACGGGCAGGGTTTCGACCGGCTGGGCGGGCAACTGATGCAGGCTGATCCGTTGACGCTGATGATCTCGAAGCAGATCACCACATCGCTTGCGCCCGGCGGCATTCTGAACGTGGCAGGCTGAATCCGTCCATCGGGCAGACAAGGCAATCCTGACAAACAAAGGCCGCTGACATCGCTGTCAGCGGCCTTTTTCTTGGGGTCGGGCGTGTCGCTCCCTACCGGGGCGTTCAGCGACCCAGAAACTCGATGTCCCCACGGCACAGACCAATATCGTCAAGCTCGCGGTTGGACAGTTTCGAAAGCGCATTGCGGGTCACGCGGGCATCGTTCCAGGTCTTGAGGCTGGACAGGGTGATGCTCACAGCGTTCACGACGCGGTAAGTTGCGATGGCGCTGAGCGGCGCCGCGCGGGACGTCTCATAGGCGGCCATTGCGGTGTTCCTTTATCAAACGGATCAATTCAAACGCAACCACTGCGCCTGATGCCGCGTAATTAGGCGCGGCGTGAACCCGATGCAATCGGCTGCTCCGCAAAGCAGCCATGCATCCATTGCATAGCGGATTTCATAGTTTCTTCAAAATTATCCAAACGAAAGCAGTCGTGTAGGTGGATTCAGTCGCTTTCGGAATGTGAAATGTCGGTTTTAATTCCTGCGTACAGTGCAACACTGTTGCCGTGCCGCGGTTTTCGATTGGCGCATGTTCCCTTTTCGTGCTAGTCGGACGGAAAAGCAGCAAACAGGGCAGGCATGCGCGTTCTCGGGATTGATCCGGGCCTCAGAAATCTGGGCTGGGGGGTGATCGACGCCGTTGGCGCGCGGATCGTGCATGTTGCCAATGGCATCTGCCGCAGCGATGGCGACGACGGGTCGCTGGCGCGACGGCTCGCCGCGCTGCACATGCAGTTGACCGAGGTTCTGCGCCAGTACCGGCCGGATGCGGCGGCGGTCGAGCATACCTTTGTCAACAAGGATGCAGTGGCGACGCTGAAACTGGGCCAGGCGCGGGGCATTGCGCTGCTGGTGCCTGCGCAGTTCGGGCTCGAGGTGGGGGAATACGCCCCGAATGCGGTGAAAAAGACTGTGGTCGGCGTGGGTCATGCGGCCAAGGTTCAGGTGGATCACATGGTGCGCATCCATCTGCCGGGTGTGGTGATCACCGGGCCGGATGCGGCGGATGCGCTGGCCGTCGCGATCTGCCACGCGCATCACCTGCAATCGGCCGGCCGGCTGCAGGCGGCGGTAAGGGCGGCAGGATGATCGGGCGCATTGCCGGGCGGCTGGACTGGCGCGGCCCCGACCAGGTGCTGATCGACGTGCGCGGCGTGGGGTATCTGGTGCATGTATCCGATCGCACGATGGCCGGATTGCCGCGCTTGGGCGAGGCGGTGGCGCTTTATACCGACCTTCTGGTGCGCGAGGATCTTTTGCAGCTCTTCGGGTTTCCGACCATGCTGGAAAAGGAATGGCACAAGCTGTTGATGACCGTGCAGGGCGTCGGGGCCAGGGCGTCGATGGCGATTCTTGGAACCCTGGGCGCCGAAGGCGTGGGCCGGGCAATCACGCTCGGCGATGCGCGGGCGGTGCAGGCGGCGCCGGGGGTAGGGCCAAAACTGGCGCAGCGGGTGATTCTGGAACTGAAGTCCAAGGCGCCCGGCCTGATGGCGGCGGGGGCAAACCTTGCCGCGCCGACCGAGGCGGACGACGCGGTGATCGAGGCGATGCCCGTCACGATACCGGCCCGGACGCATACCCCCTCGGTCGCGCAAGCCCGCGCCGGGGTGTCCGCCGACGCCCTGTCGGCGCTGGTGAACCTGGGCTACGGCCATGGCGATGCCGCGCAAGCCGTGGCAACGGTAGCCGGAGATGCGCCCGAGGCTGATGCGGCAGTGCTGATCCGGGCCGCGCTGAAGCTGCTGGCGCCGAGGTAAGGCATGACCCCGGACCCCGCCCTTCGCCCGGATACGCTGCCCGAGGACCTCGACCGCGCGCTGCGGCCACAGATGCTGGCGGAGTTCATCGGGCAGGCCGAGGCGCGGGCGAATCTTGCGGTGTTCATCGAATCTGCCCGCATGCGGGGCGAGGCGATGGACCACACGCTGTTTCATGGGCCGCCGGGTCTGGGCAAGACCACCCTTGCGCAGATCATGGCGCGCGAGCTGGGGGTGGGGTTCCGTATGACCTCAGGCCCCGTGCTGGCGCGGCCGGGGGACCTCGCGGCGATCCTGACCAATCTTGAACCGCGCGATGTCCTTTTCATCGACGAGATTCACCGCCTGTCCCCCATCGTGGAGGAGGTGCTGTACCCGGCACTGGAGGATTTCGCGCTGGATCTGGTGATCGGCGAGGGGCCGGCCGCGCGGACAGTGCGGATCGACCTGCAGCCCTTTACGCTGGTGGGGGCGACGACGCGGCTGGGGCTCTTGACGACGCCACTGCGGGATAGGTTCGGCATTCCGACGCGGCTGGAGTTCTATTCCGAGGCGGAGCTATTCGAGATCGTCACGCGCGGTGCGCGGCTCTTGAAGGTGGAGGCGGAACCGGATGGCTGCCGCGAGATTGCCCGCCGGGCACGGGGAACGCCCCGGATCGCGGGACGCTTGCTGCGGCGGGTCGTGGATTTCGCGCTGGTCGAGGGGGGCGGACGGATCAGTCGGGCGCTGGCGGATCGGGCGCTGACGCGGCTGGGGGTGGATCATCTGGGGCTGGACGGCGCGGACCGGCGCTATCTGACCCTGCTCGCCGAAAATTACGCAGGCGGCCCGGTCGGGGTGGAGACCATCGCGGCAGCCCTGAGCGAGCCGCGCGATGCGATCGAGGAAGTGATCGAGCCCTACCTTCTGCAGCAGGGATTGCTGTTGCGCACTCCGCGGGGAAGGGTGCTGGGAATGAAGGCCTGGCGGCATCTGGGGCTGGAGGTGCCAAGGGGGCCGGGGCAGGCGGATTTGTTTGAGGGGTGAGGGGTTGTCTGACGCCGTGTCCAGATGCACTGCCCGAAGGCCGAGCCTGCGCGCCTTGGCGTCTGCCTCGCCACCCCGCCGCCGCTCCAGGCTCTGGCCACGCATGTCTGCGGCCACCACGATGTTCAGGATATGCAGCGCGTCGTCCGCAACACGGGGAAAAAGCCATTTCATCGCGTCATGGGCGGCCGCCAATCGGCGAGCCGCGTCCGGTCCGACACCGCGAGTAGCCGCGCCATCCTGACGGCAAAGCGGCTGGCCACCGCGGCCCGGCAAAACTGTTGACCAGACCGACGGGCCGACAACCGGCACGGGCAACCCGCGTGTCGTCGTCCTGCTGCCTGCTGCAAGGCGCGACCCATTCCGGCGGAAAAACCGCCGCAAGACATGCACATCGCCAAAGATCGAGCGGACGTTCGCAGGGTCAGTCTTCCGTAACAGATCGGCCAAGCGATCGTTGCTTGCGACCTTCACTCCGTCGCCGATCGAAGCGTCCATAGCCCGCCCGTTGGCTGCATGACCCCGGCAGCAGGCCAATTCCGCCGATCATCTCGGACATCCAGTAAGGTCCCTGCGCATGTCGCGTCTCTAACCGCGAGCCGTCCAATGGTGGACGCTCCAAGTCGAAAACGTTTCACTCAGAAAGGACTTCCTATGCGATTGACAATTTTGGCTACAATACTCGCGCTGTCGGCGACCGTGGCTTCTGCGGAAGACAAAGCCACGATGGACAACATGGCTCAGGGCCTCACCATGCTCACGTCCTCGCTGGAGCATGTTCTGAAGCAGTTCAATCTGGAGGCCGATGTGATGTCTCTGTCGCTGAGCCAGCTTGCCGAGATCGAAGGTGTGCTGACCGACTCCAACACCGACGCAGACAAGAAGGCTGGGATCGAAGCAGCTCTGCGGAAGTAAGGCATTTCTGAAGGGAATTGTGCAATGCAATGACCTTTCGGACCCCAACCCGCCCCAGGGTTGGGGCATCCTTGCACCAGCCCATCTTTTGCAGAGCGGATTTTTGAAGTTCTTTTCCGATGAAAACAAGATAGATGAAGTTTTCCGGCAAATCGCGCATCAGGTTACTGGACGCTGACGCAGGCAAGGTTTGAAATTGCGACAAATGATGTCTGGCGAGGCTCTTCATACCTTCCCCTTGCGCGTCTACTACGAGGATACCGATCTTGCCGGGATCGTCTATTACGCCAACTACCTGAAGTTCATCGAACGGGCGCGCAGCGAATGGATCCGGGGTCTTGGCATCGACCAGTCGAGCCTCCGGGATGAGGCGGGGCTGGTCTTTGCGGTGCGCCGGGTCGTGGCGGACTATGTTTCTCCGGCACGTTTCGACGATGTGCTGACCGTGGCGACCACGGTTGTTTCGGACATGGGCGCGCGGATGGTGCTGAAGCAGCGTGTCCTGCGCGGCGATACGTTACTTTTTTCGGCCGAAATCACACTGGTCTGCCTGACAAGCACCGGCAAGGCGACGCGGTTTCCCGCCGTCTTGCGCGCGACCCTTCGCGGAGCGGACAGCCGCTGAAGCCCTGACACACCGTGCCCGCCCAGCCGCCCGGCCCGGCGAAAGCACGCCAATGTGTTGGCAATCCCCTTCAAACCTTGGTAGGGTTCAGGCAACAGGGGGCCGAGAGAGCCCTGATAACAAGAGCAGGCGTAATGGAAACCGGAACCCTTGCGATGGCGCAGGAGATTGATTTCTCGCTGCTCGCCCTTTTCGCGCGCGCAACCCTGACCGTCAAAGTGGTGATGATCCTGCTGATGATCATGTCCTTCTGGTCCTGGGCCATCATCATCCAGAAACACATCATGCTGCGCGCCTCGCGCAAGGAAGCTTCGGTTTTTGACCGCGCCTTCTGGTCGGGTGAGCCTTTGGACGAGTTGTTCGAAAAGATCGGAGCCGAGGCCGAGGGGCCGTCGGAAAAGATCTTTGCCGCCGGCATGCTGGAGTGGCGGCGCAGCCACCGGCAGGACGGCGGGCTGATCGCGGGCGCGCAGGCGCGGATCGACCGGGCGATGGATGTTGCCATCAGCCGCGAAAGCGAGCGGTTGAACAACGGGTTGTCGTTCCTGGCCACCACCGGGTCCACCGCCCCCTTTATCGGCCTCTTTGGCACGGTCTGGGGGATCAAGTACGCCTTTGAACAGATCGCCATCAGCCAGAATACCAACCTGGCTGTCGTCGCCCCCGGTATTGCCGAGGCGCTCTTGGCGACCGGGATCGGGCTGGTCGCGGCCATCCCGGCGGTGGTGTTCTACAACAAGCTGAATGCCGACAGCGAACGGATCATCGGGGGCTACGAGGCCTTTGCCGATGAGTTCGCCACCATCCTGTCGCGCCAGTTGGACGCCTGATCCATGGGTGCGGGGGTCATCCAGAAATCGGGCGGCGGGCGCAGGCGGCGCCATCGCGGCAAGGCGGCGGCGATGTCGGAAATCAACGTCACGCCCTTTGTGGACGTGATGCTGGTCTTGCTGATCATCTTTATGGTGGCGGCGCCGCTTCTGACGGTCGGCGTGCCGGTGGAACTGCCGAAGACAGCGGCCAGCGCCCTGCCGACCGAGCAGGAGGAACCGCTGACGATCACCATCGCTGCGGATGGCAGGCTGTATATCCAGAACAGGGATGTGACCGAGGATGTGCCCGCAAACACGCTGATCCCGCGGCTGACCGCGATCGCGTCGGAGCGGACATCGAACAAGGTGTTCCTGCGTGCGGATGGGACCATTCCCTATGCGCGGGTCGCCGAGGTGATGGGGGCGCTGAATGCCGGCGGGTTCAACTCCATCGGTCTGGTGACGGATGCGGACGGGCCGACCCTTGGCGGCGGCGGCTGAGGCCGGGTGGCGCGGGTGAGCACCGGCACCATCGTATCAGCCATTGGCCATGCAGCCCTGATCCTCTGGGTGATTTTGGGCGATTGGCTGTTTCAGTCGCGCGATGCGCCGCAGGTGACGGTGGCCAGCGTGGACCTGATCAGTTCCAAGGATTTCGCCGCGATGCAGGCGGCAGTGCCCTCCACGCCGCGTCCGCCCGCGCGTCCGCCGACGGACACGCCGCCCGAGACGGTAGCCGCACCCGCGCCGCTGACACCCGATGTGCCGGTGCCGGAACCCGCCCCTGATCCGCAGCCCGCGCCAGTCCCCGAACCCACGCCGTCGCCCGACGTGCCGCCCGATCCTGTACCGCAGCCGATCGAGGTGCCGGAGCCGATTGCTCCGCTGGCCCCCGACGAACAGATATTGCCATCGACGCAGGCGGCGGCACAGCCAAAGCCGCGTCCTGCCGACCGCGTCAGCCCCGATCCGGTGCCGACGCCGGACCCGCAGGTGGAAACCTCGGCCGATCCGACGCCCGCGACGACCGACACGCCCACGCCGGATCCGGTCGTGGTGCCCGAGAACACCAACCAGGCGGTCGCTCCGGAAGCCGGCGATGTGCTGCGGACCGAGGCGACCGTGGACCAGACGGAGTCGCTCGGGATGCAGACATCTTTGCGGCCCAAATCGCGCCCCGCGCCAAAGCCTGCCAGCGCGGCAGAACCCCCTGCGGACGCGCCGGTCGCTGATGCCGCGCAGACCGATGCAGAGGTGCAGGCCGCAATTGACGCCGCCCTGAACGATGCGGCGGCCGAACCCGCAGCCGCAACGGGGACGGATGTGGCGGCCAGCCCAGCGGGCGGAGAGCCCATGACCTCGGGCGAAATCGGCGATTTCAGCCGCGCCATCGGCAGCAAGTGGAACCTCGGCTCGGCCTCGACCGATGCCTTGCGGACAACCATCGCGGTGCGCGTGACCTTTTCGCCCGACGGGCAACCCACCAATATCGAGCTGATCGAGACCGACGGGCCGACCGAAGCGGCGACGACAACCGCGTATGAGGCGGCACGCCGGGCAATCCAGAGGGCGGCCCTGCAGGGCGGCCTCCCCTTGCCGCCCGACAAATACGACACGTGGAAGGTCGTGGAACTGGTCTTTGACCCCAACGGGATGCGGATGCGATGACGCGGACCACCATGGGCGGCAGACCGCCGGTTGTGACATTCCCCCTGCAGCCATGGCTTCCCATGGCGTATCTAAAGCGAAAAAACGGAGTATGAGGCCGATGCGCACCCCGATGATCCTGACCCTGAAACTGCTGGTGGTGATGGTCATGGCCATGTCCTATGCGCCGCAGGCAATGGCGCAGAATGGCCCCTTGCGGATTGTCATCGGGTCAGGCGTCATCGAACCCCTGCCGCTGGCGATCCCGAACTTTGTCGATGAGGGCGGTGCGGGCGACTACGCCCGCGAGATCAGCCGCGTCATCGCGGCCGACCTCACCGGGACCGGCCTTTTCCGCGAAATCCCGCCCGAGGCCCATATCAGCCAGATCAACAGCTTTGACGCGCCCGTCGCCTATGCCGACTGGAAAGCGATCAATGCCCAGGGCCTGATCGTCGGCGCAGTCACGGTCGCGGGCGACCGGATCACGGTCAAGTTCCGCATTTTCGACATTTTCTCCGGCCAGCAGCTGGGCGAGGGGCTGCAGTTTGCGGGCTCCACGGGGGGCTGGCGTCGGATGGCGCACAAGGTTGCGGATGCCGCCTATTCCCGTATCACCGGCGAGGGCGGCTATTTTGACAGCCGTGTGGCCTTTGTCAGCGAAAGCGGGCCCAAGGCACAGCGCGACAAGCGGCTGGCGGTGATGGATTATGACGGCGCGAATGTGCAGTACCTGACCGAAAGCGGGTCCATCGTGCTGGCCCCGCGCTTTTCGCCGACCGGCGAACAAATTCTGTTCACTTCGTACCAATCCGGATTTCCGGCAATCTACATCATGGATGCCCGTACGCTGCAGACGCGATCCCTTGGCGAACAGCCTGGCACAATGACCTTTGCGCCACGTTTTGCGCCCAATGGGCAAACCGTGGTATTCAGCCTGGAACAGGGCGGCAATACCGACCTCTACACGGTGGATGTGGGGTCGGGGCAGCTAAGCCAGCTGACCAATGCGCCCTCTATCGAGACGGCCCCCAGCTATTCCCCCGACGGCAGCCAGATCGTATTCGAATCTGATCGCTCGGGCGGGCCGCAGCTATACATAATGCCGGCGGGCGGGGGCGAGGCACGGCGGATTTCAGGGGGGCAGGGGCGCTATGGCACCCCCGTCTGGAGCCCGCGCGGCGACCTGATCGCATTCACCAAGCAGAATGCGGGCCGCTTCCATATCGGCGTCATGCGCACCGACGGGTCGGAAGAGCGTCTGTTGACGACATCCTTCCTTGACGAAGGCCCGACCTGGGCGCCAAATGGCCGTGTGATCATGTTCACCCGCGAAAGTCCGGGGGCCGAAGGTGCGGCCTCGCTGTGGTCGGTCGACATCTCGGGGCGCAACATCCGCCAGGTGCCGACCGAAGGCCCGGCCTCCGATCCGGCCTGGTCGCCGCTTTTGCCATGAAATCGCAGCCTGCGAAGGATTCCCCCCGCCATTGAAACCTGATATTGTGCCTCAATCGAGCGCAACAACAAAAGAAGGACAGCCCGCAATGACACTTCTGCCCAAGGTACTTTTGATCGTCGTGGCCCTGGGGCTGTCGGCTTGCAACAATCCCGACCGCTATGGCGCGGGCGGTGCCGGCGGTGCTGGTGGCGACGGCATGGGCGCTGGCATCGACACCACGGGTCTGGGTGATCCGAACAATCCGGCCTCGATCGCCTATTTCAACCAGACCGTCGGTGACAAGGTGCTGTTTGCGGTGGACCAGTCGAGCCTGAGCGATACCGCGCGCGGCATCCTGGCCGGACAGGCGCAATGGCTGCAAGCGAACCCAGGATACGCCATCATCATCGAAGGCCATGCGGACGAGCAGGGCACGCGGGAATACAACCTGGCCCTTGGCGCACGCCGTGCCAGTGCGGTGCAGAACTTCCTGATCGCCCAGGGCATCCCGGCGACCCGGATGCGCACGATCTCCTACGGCAAGGAGCGCCCGATCGAGGCCTGCTCGCAAGAGGCCTGCTATGCGCAGAACCGCCGCGCGGTGACGGTGCTGTCGGCCGGGGCGGGGGTCTGATCCACATGGTGCGCTGGCTTGTGCTGTGCGCGGTGGTGCTGTCCGGTCCGGCCATGGCCCAGGATCGGGCACAGACCCTGGCCGACATCCGGGGCGAGCTGACCGCACTGATGGCAGAGTTCAACGCGCTGAAGGGCGAACTTGTGGCCAGCGGCGCCGCCCGGACCGGGGCGGCAGGGGGCGATGCCCTGCAGCGGATGGACGCCATCGAGGCAGAACTGACGCGCCTGACCTCCAAGACCGAAGAGATCGAGATCCGGCTGAACCGCGTGGTGACGGACGGCACCAACCGCGTCGGTGATCTGGAGTTCCGGGTCTGCGAGATGACCAAGGGCTGCGATCCGGCGACCCTTGGCGCAACCGCACCGATTGGTGGGGCAGACCCCACAACGCCGCCGCCCGCCGATCCGACGGCGCCCGCGACGGGCGGGGTGGAAATGGCCGTCGGCGAGCAGGCGGAATTCGACCGGGCCAAGGGAGTGCTCGATTCCGGTGACTTTCGCGGTGCTGAAACGCTCTTTGCGACCTATGCCCAAACCTATCCGGGCGGCGCCCTGACCCCCGAGGCGCATTTTCAGCGCGGCGAGGCGCTGGGCAAGCTGGGCGAGACATCCAATGCCGCGCGGGCCTATCTGGACGCGTTCAACGCGGCCCCGGACGGCGCGAGGGCGGGCGATGCGCTGTTGAAACTGGGCGAGGCGCTGGGCGCCTTGGGCCAGACGCCAGAGGCTTGCGTGACGCTGGGCGAGGTCGGCGTGCGATTTCCGGGAAGCCTGCCTGCAACGCAGGCGCAGGTGGCGATGCAGGGCCTGGGGTGCCAGTAGGCAGGATGGACTTGCAGGCGCGACTGCGCGCGGCATTTGGGTCAAGTCCACCGGACAAGCTGGGTGTGGCGGTATCGGGCGGCGGGGATTCCGTCGCCCTTTTGCATTTGCTGGCGGAGTGGTCGCGGGATGGCGGGCCGGAACTGCATGCGGTGACGGTGGATCACGGGTTGCGGGCCGAAGCGGCGGCCGAGGCTGCGGGCGTCGCGGCATTGTGCCGGACCTTGGGGGTGTCGCATGACACGCTGCGATGGCGGGGATGGGACGGGACCGGCAACCTGATGGACGCGGCACGTCGGGCACGGATCAGGCTGATCGCCGATTGGGCGAAGGCGCGCGGGATCGACGCTGTTGCGCTGGCTCACACGATGGATGACCAGGCCGAGACGTTTCTGATGCGGCTGGCGCGCGGGTCGGGGGTGGACGGGCTGTCGGCGATGTCGGCGCATCGGCGATCGGATGGGATTGTCTGGGAGCGACCGTTGCTCGACGTCAGGCGGGCGGATCTGCGGGACTATCTGGCGGCTCGCCGGGTGACCTGGGTTGATGACCCGACCAACGACGACGCTGCCTATGACCGGATCAAGATGCGGCAAGCGTTGGCGGTGCTGGAGCCTTTGGGGATCACACCTGACAGGATCGGCAGTACGGTTTTCATGATGTCGATGGCGCGCGATGTGTTGCAAGGGGCTGTCGTCCGGCTGGCGCAAACCGCCGGGCGCCAAGAGGTTGGCGCGGTTGTCGTGGAAAAGCGGACGCTGATGCTTGAGCCCTGCGAGACGGTCTTGCGCTTTTTCGCGGAGGCGACGCGGTGGGTCTCGTCGGCGGACTACCGACCGCGTCTCGATGGCCTGGTGAAGGCGCATTCTGATGTCATCCTGCGGCGCAAACGTACCCTTTCCGGCTGCATTCTGACATCGGACGCCACGCATATCCGCATCACCCGCGAACCCCGCGCCGTGGCTGCGCTGACTGCCCCGACCGACCAGCCCTGGGACACCCGCTGGACCCTTTCCGGCCCCCACGCCCCCGACCTTGAAATCCGTGCCCTTGGTGCCGATGGGCTGCGTCAGATCCGGGATTGGCGCGGCACCGGACTGCCAAGGGAAACGCTGATCGTTACCCCCGGCATCTGGCGGGGTGCAACGCTTGTCGCCGCTCCCTGCGCCGGGAAAGCGAATGGCTGGACGGCCAGTGTCGGCCCGTCCTTTGTCTCATTTCTGTTATCGCATTGAACGTGGCACCAATCTCTCTATCTTAGCATCAAGCCTGCACCCTGGATGGGGGGTGCGGATCATACGGGAGTTCCTTCGTGGGCAATGCACGAAACATCGCGTTCTGGGTCGTTCTCTTTCTGCTCGTCCTGGCGCTGTTCAACCTTTTCAACGGCAGTCAGGCAACCTCGACATCGCGGCCGATGGCCTATTCGGACTTTATCGCGCAGGTCGACAAAGGTGCCGTCAGCAGCGTCATCCTGGATGGCGAGCGCGTGATCGTCACGGCCAAGGACGGCAACAAGTATGTCACGATCAAACCCGACGGCGAAGGGCTGACCGACAAGCTGATCGCCAAGGGCGTCGAAGTGCGTGCCGAAAGCCAGCAGGAATCCGGCATCATGTCATTTGTGTCGCTCTGGCTTCCCTTCCTGGTGCTGATAGGCATCTGGATTTTCTTCATGAACCGGATGCAGGGTGGCGGCAAAGGCGGGGCGATGGGCTTTGGCAAGTCGCGCGCCAAGCTGCTGACCGAAAAGCAGGGCCGGGTGACGTTTGATGATGTGGCGGGCATCGACGAGGCCAAGGAAGAACTTGAGGAAATCGTCGAGTTCCTGCGCAATCCCCAGAAGTTCAGCCGGTTGGGCGGGAAAATTCCGAAAGGCGCGCTGCTGGTCGGACCGCCCGGCACCGGCAAGACGCTGCTGGCCCGCGCGATTGCCGGTGAGGCGGGCGTGCCGTTCTTCACCATCAGCGGTTCCGACTTTGTGGAGATGTTCGTGGGCGTCGGCGCAAGTCGTGTGCGCGACATGTTCGAACAGGCGAAAAAGAACGCGCCCTGCATCGTGTTCATCGACGAGATCGACGCGGTGGGCCGGGCGCGCGGTGTCGGCATCGGCGGCGGCAATGACGAGCGCGAACAGACGCTGAACCAGTTGTTGGTGGAAATGGACGGGTTCGAGGCCAATGAGGGCGTGATCATCGTGGCGGCGACCAACCGCAAGGACGTCCTGGATCCGGCGCTTTTGCGTCCGGGCCGGTTTGACCGCCAGATCCATGTACCGAACCCCGACATCAAGGGTCGCGAGAAAATCCTGACCGTGCATGCACGCAAGGTTCCCGTGGGTCCCGATGTCGACCTGCGGATCATTGCGCGTGGTTGCCCGGGATTCTCGGGTGCGGACCTTGCGAACCTGGTGAACGAAGCCGCGTTGACAGCGGCCCGCGTTGGCCGGCGCTTCGTCACCATGTCCGATTTCGAGAATGCCAAGGACAAGGTGATGATGGGCGCCGAACGCCGCTCGATGGTGCTGACTGCCGACCAAAAGGAAAAGACTGCCTATCACGAGGCGGGCCACGCGATCGTTGGCATGAACATGCCGAAATGCGATCCGGTCTACAAGGCGACGATCATTCCGCGCGGCGGTGCGCTTGGGATGGTGGTGTCCCTGCCCGAAATGGACCGGCTGAACATGCACAAGGACGAGGGCAAGCAGAAGATCGCGATGACCATGGCCGGCAAGGCCGCCGAGATCATCAAGTACGGCGAAGAGGGCGTGTCCTCGGGGCCTGCTGGCGATATCCAGCAAGCCAGTGCGCTGGCCCGCGCGATGGTGATGCGCTGGGGCATGTCGGACGCCATCGGCAACATCGACTATGCCGAGGCGCATGAAGGCTATCAGGGCAATACTGCCGGATTTTCTGTTTCGGCCGAGACAAAAAAGACCATCGAGGCCGAGGTGAAGAAACTGATAGACGAGGGCTACGAGACGGCGCGGCGCGTCCTGCTTGAAAAGGCGGAGGATTTTGAGCGTCTGGCCAAGGGTCTCTTGGAGTATGAGACCCTGACGGGCGACGAAATCCGCAAGGTGATCGCCGGCGAGGCCCTCGGCAATGACGATGATGCCGACAAGCCCAGCCAGGGCGGCGGGTCGGCATCGGTGATCGCGATCCCGAAAACCAAGCCCAAGGCGCCCAAGGGTGGTGCCGCCCCGACCCCGGTGGTGTGATCCGGCGGTGCGCGCCCTACAAAGGCCCCGCAGTGCCGGGGCCTTTTTCTTGTGACAAGGGATCGCCACGGTCTGTCCGTCGCAGAGAGAGATGCGTCGGCCATCCTCTTGCTTGCGTATTGGTCGCCTGCTTTCGACAAACCGGATTCCACTTTTGTCGGACAGGCTTTAGGAAGAATGCGGCAACTGGGACGGGACAGTCGATGATCACGGGATACCGAAGCCAGGGCGGACGGCTTGTCGCGCAAAAGGGTAGCCTGGACGATCCCGCCGGACTTGTCTGGATCGACATGGTCAATCCCTCGGCCGCAGAGGAAGACCAGGTCGAGGAGGTTCTCGGCCTCAACATCCCGACCCGTGACGACATGCAGGAAATCGAGCCGTCCTCGCGGCTTTATGCGGAACGCGGGGCGGTCTATCTGACCGCGCAGGTGCTGGCCAGGCATGAGCCGCTGGCGACCGAGATCGGCCCCGTCACCTTCATGCTGACCAAGGATCGACTGATCACGGTGCATTACCACACGCCGGGGTCCATCGCGTTCTTTGCAGACTGGGCGCAGACACATGACATGGGCTGCAGTTCGGGCCAGACGACGCTGATGGCCCTGCTCGAGACCATCGTGGACCGCCTGGCCGACGGGCTGGAGGGCGAGGCGCGCAAGCTGGATGCGTTGACACGCGCGATCTTCGAGGCTCACCGGCCCAGCGGCAAAAGCAGCACGCTCGCGGCGGTGCTGCAGCGGATCGGCCGCGCCGAGGACCATAACGGCAAGATCGTGGAAAGCCTGTCCACGATCCAGCGCGTGCTGAACTATATGGCGGCGCCCCTGACGACCGAGGCCGCGATGCTGATGAAGGGCATCGGCAAGACCCAGTTGAAAACGCTGGGCCGTGACGTCCGGTCGCTGTCGGAAACGGCGGCCACCCAGTCGCAGAAGATCCTGTTCCAGCTGGATGCGACGCTGGGCGTGATCAGCATCCGCCAGTCCGACATCATCAAGATTTTCTCGGTCGTTGCGTTCGTGTTCCTGCCACCCACGCTGATCGCGTCGATCTACGGGATGAATTTCAGGATCATGCCGGAGCTTGACTGGACCTGGGGCTATCCCATGGCGATCGGGCTGATGGTGCTGTCGGCGGTCATCCCCTACGCAATCTTTCGCGCCAAGAAACTGCTGTGAGGTGCCGCCGATGCCCGCACTGATTCCGACCGATCACTATGGCGCTGTCATCTGGATGGGCGCACAGGCGGTGCCGGTCGAAAACCTTGTGATCCGCGCCGGGCCGGTGGCTCACATGCCGCTGACATTCGCAGGCTTTGCCGGCGAGGTGCATTCGGGGCTGACACGGCCTTCGGACAGCCGCGTGCTGGCGCAACATCCGCGAGGGACCACGATCCGCAATGTCCGCCAGCTGGCGATCGTCAGCGCCGAAGAGATGGCGCTGGTGGCGGATGAACTGGGGTTGGAGGCGTTCGACTATGCCTGGGTCGGGGCGTCGCTGGTGATTGCGGGTATCCCGGATTTCAGCCATGTCCCCCCGTCCTCGCGCCTTCAGGCTGACAATGGCACGACGTTGGTGGTGGATATGGAAAACCGCCCCTGCCAGGAACCGGCCGTCACTATCGAGAAGGCCCGGCCCGGTCATGGCAAGGCGTTCAAGGCGGCGGCTGCCGCCCGGCGCGGGGTCACGGCATGGGTCGAGCGCGAGGGCACGCGGGCGGTCGGCATGCGGCTGCGGCTCCATATCCCCGATCAGCCGGTCTGGCCGCATCTGGCTGTGGCGCGCGCCCGCGCGACAAAATAGGCGCCACGCCGCGCCGCGATAGCACCGAAGTTTCCGATCGGAAACGCGCCGGGGCGAATTTCGCGGGGTTTATGTCGGAAACCGGCCTCGAAACCGGCCCATGGCCCGGTATCACGTCGCAAACGGGACAGTGCCCCTTTGGGAGACGGATATGGCCATCAAGACCGATATCGAAATCGCGCGCGAAGCGAAGAAAAAGCCGATCATGGAGATCGGGGCCAAGCTGGGCATCCCGTCGGAACACCTGCTGCCCTATGGCCACGACAAGGCCAAGATCGGCCAGGACTTCATCAAGGGCCTGGCGGGCAAGAAGGATGGCAAGCTGATCCTTGTCACCGCGATCAACCCGACTCCGGCGGGTGAGGGCAAGACGACGACGACGGTGGGTCTGGGCGATGGTTTGAACCGGATCGGGAAAAAGGCCGTGGTCTGTATCCGCGAAGCCAGCCTTGGTCCGAACTTCGGGATGAAGGGCGGGGCGGCGGGCGGCGGTTACGCGCAAGTTGTCCCGATGGAGGAAATGAACCTGCATTTCACGGGCGATTTCCACGCGATCACCTCGGCCCACAACCTGCTGTCGGCAATGATCGACAACCACATCTACTGGGGCAACAGCCTCGACATCGACGAGCGCCGGATCGTCTGGCGCCGGGTGATGGACATGAATGACCGGGCGCTGCGCGATATCGTGGTGTCGCTTGGCGGCGTGTCCAATGGATTTCCGCGCCAGACCGGGTTCGACATCACGGTGGCCTCCGAGGTCATGGCGATCCTGTGCCTGTCCAATGACCTTGCCGATCTGCAAAAGCGCCTTGGCGACATCGTCGTGGCCTATACGCGTGAGAAGAAGCCGGTTTATGCCCGCGACATCAAGGCCGATGGCGCGATGACGGTGCTGTTGAAGGACGCGATGCAGCCGAATCTGGTGCAGACGCTGGAGAACAACCCGGCCTTTGTCCACGGCGGGCCGTTTGCGAATATCGCGCATGGTTGCAACAGCGTGATCGCGACCAAGACCGCGCTGAAGCTGGGTGAGTATGTTGTCACAGAAGCCGGTTTCGGGGCGGATCTTGGGGCCGAGAAGTTCTTTGACATCAAGTGCCGCAAGGCCGGGCTGAAACCGGCGGCGGCCGTGATCGTGGCCACCGTGCGCGCGATGAAGATGAACGGCGGCGTGGCCAAGGCCGACCTTGGCGCCGAGAATGTGGACGCGGTGAAAAAGGGCTGCCCGAACCTGGGCCGCCACATCGGCAACGTGAAGTCGTTCGGGGTGCCGGTGGTCGTGGCGATCAACCACTTCTTCAGCGACACCGATGCCGAGATTGCCGCCGTGCAGGCCTATGTGGCCGAGCAGGGGGCGGAAGCGATCCTGTGCAAGCACTGGGCGCACGGGTCGGCGGGGATCGAGGAACTGGCGAGGAAGGTGGTGGCGCTGGCCGAGTCCGGCGTGTCAAGCTTCGCGCCGCTATATCCTGACGAGATGCCGCTGTTTCAAAAACTGGAGACGATTGCCAAGCGCATCTATCACGCCGACGAGGTGATTGCCGACAAGGCGATCCGCGACCAGTTGAAGACCTGGGAAGCGGCGGGCTATGGCCATCTGCCGATCTGCGTGGCCAAGACGCAGTATTCCTTCACGACCGATCCCACGGTGCGCGGCGCGCCCACGGGCCATACGGTGCCGGTGCGGGAAGTGCGGCTGTCGGCGGGCGCGGGGTTTGTCGTGGCGATCTGCGGCGAGATCATGACGATGCCCGGTCTGCCCAAGGTGCCGTCCGCCGAGGTGATCCGGCTGAACGATCTGGGCCATGTCGAAGGGCTGTTCTAAGACGCCACATTGTCAGCGCCCCGGTTGATGCCTAAAACCGGGGCGGACGATGGAGATGCCCATGAAAGCCCCGAAAGACTGTACCACCATGGCCGATGTAAGGGCCGAGATTGATCGCGTGGACGAGGACCTTGTGCGCCTTTTCGGTCAGCGCGCCGCCTATATCGACCGGGCTGTGGTGGTGAAATCGGGGCTGAAGCTGCCCGCCCGGATCACCCCGCGCGTCGAGGAAGTTGTCGCCAACGTCCGCCGCCACGCCGAGGCCAACGGCCTGCCGCCCGATCTGGTGGAAAAGCTGTGGCGGCGGCTGATCGATTGGTCCATCGCGCGCGAGGAATCGATGCTGGGGCCGGATTCCCTGCGTGAAGAAAAGGAATGACATGACCACCATCATCGACGGCAAGGCCTTCGCGGCAAGGGTCCGCGGGCAGGTTCAGGCGCATGTGGCGCGGCTGGTGGAGGAGCGGGGGATCCAGCCGGGTCTGGCGGTGGTGCTGGTGGGCGAGGATGCGGCGTCACAGGTCTATGTGCGCAACAAACACGCCTCGACGATCGAAGTCGGCATGGCATCTTTCGAACATCGACTGGCGGCGGAGACGTCGGAGGGCGACCTTCTGGCGCTCGTCCGGCAGTTGAATGCCGATCGATCCGTTCACGGTATTCTTGTGCAGTTGCCGCTGCCGCCTCATCTGAATTCCGAACTGATCATCAACACGATTGATCCCGCGAAGGACGTGGACGGCTTTCATATCTCCAATGTCGGGCTTTTGGGGACGGGGCAAAAGTCGATGGTGCCGTGTACACCGCTTGGGTGCCTGATGATGCTGCGCGATCATCACGGGTCACTGTCGGGGATGAATGCGGTGGTGGTGGGGCGGTCCAATATCGTGGGCAAGCCGATGGCGCAACTTCTGCTGGGCGAAAGCTGCACGGTGACGATCGCGCATTCGCGGACCAAGGATTTGGTGGCGGTGTGCCGGCGCGCGGATATTCTGGTCGCGGCGGTCGGGCGGCCCGAGATGATTACCGGCGATTACGTGAAACCGGGGGCGACCGTGATTGACGTTGGCATCAACCGGGTAGCGCGGAACGGCAAGACGAAACTGGTGGGGGATGTGGAATTTGCCAGCGCGTCGGCGGTTGCGGGCGCAATCACGCCGGTGCCGGGCGGAGTGGGGCCGATGACGATTGCCTGCCTTTTGGCCAACACGCTGACCGCGTGCTGCCGGGCGAACGGCTTGCCGGAGCCGGAGGGGTTGACGGCGTGAGGGGTCCAAGAATTTTCGGCGAAAATTCTTAGACCCGGCGTGGCATCGGGATGCAGAGCGCCCTTTGGCCCGTGACGATGGCCAGCGCATCGGGGCGCATGAGGGCGGTCAGGGCCGGATCATCGGCCCAGAGGCCGCCGGTATAGGTGCCATAGGCGGGCAGGATCACCCGCGCCGCATCGGCCAGAAAACAGGGCCGCGACTGGCTGGCAAGACGCGCCTTGGGGTGGTAGTGACCTGAAATCTCGAATGATTGCGATGGGTTTGCAATGTGACGAAAGGTCAGATCGCCAATCAGGACCTCGGCCTTGTGACTGCCGCCGATGTCCAGCGGCCCCGGATCGTGGTTGCCCTCGACCCAGATCCAGTGCCGCCCGGCCATGAGACGCGCCAGCCACAGGCGATCGGCCTCATCCAGTTCTTCGCTGGCTGCCATGTCGTCGAAACTGTCGCCCAGGCAGATGACACGGGCTGCGCGGGTGCGCTCCATATCGGCGTCAAGCTTGCCCAGGGTGGCACGCGTATCATATGGCGGCAACAGCGCGCCACCGCGCCGGGCCATCCGTTCGGACTTGCCGAAATGCAGGTCGGAGACGCACAAAAGCTGCTCGGCCGGCCAATGAAGCGCGCCGGATGGCAGGGCCTGCAGCGTCGCGGGGCCAAGGGAAAAGGCGTGGTGCATGACGGCCGGTTTGCACCGATCAGCTAACCTTTCGCAAGGGGAAGGTTGCGGGAAATGTCACCCCTGCATCGACATCAGGAAAATGACGAGGTCGCAGCTTCACGCCAGGCCTGCGGTTTTCATCAGTCGGTGCGCGGCGTCCTCGGCCATCCTTTCGCGCCCCTCGCCATGGACCGGGACGCGGCCGGGTTCCAGGAACAGGGGTGCAGCCAGTGGGGTGACGCGGGACAGGCGGCGGAGGTCGATGTTCGGGCCGACGCGCGCGAGAAGCGCCTCGATCCTGCCAAAGTCGACGAGGCCGCGCAGGGCTTCCTCGCGCGCGATCTGAAGCAGAAGGTGGTCGGGGTCGTATTTGCGCAAGGTGTCGTAAAGGATGTCGGAACTGAATGTCGCCTGCCGCCCGGATTTGCGGCGGCCCTGATGGGAGCGCTCGACGAGGCCCGCGATGATGGCGCTGGCGCGAAAGGTGCGTTTCATCACCGCATTGCCCGCCAGCCAGGCTTCGAGACCGTTGCGGAGGGCGTCGAGGCCGAAAAGGGGGGTGGCGTCGGTGACGGGGTCGAGGCCCCAGATCAGCGTGGCGTAGTCGGTGGCAGCAAAGCCAAGGGGGGCGAGGCCCTCCTCCTCCATCCGTTTGGTGATCAAGAGGCCAAGGGTCTGCTGGCCGTTGCGCCCGGCCATGCCGTAGATCACGAGATGTTCGCGCCCATCGTGGGGGAAGGATTCGAGAAGCAGGGAATGTGGGTCCGGCAGGCGTGACACCTCACGCTGCAGGGCGAGCCATTGGGCGGTGTGGGCGGGCAGGTCTGGCCAGGTATCAGATTGGAAAATCTGTAGAATCCGGTCCGTCAGAAGGGTGGACGTGGCGAATTTCGAACCGTTGAAGACCGCAACCTTGGGGTCGCGCCCGGGGGTTTTCGAGACCTCTACCGTCATCTCGCGCAGGCCTTCGTAGCGGACGACCTGGCCGCCGATCAGGAAGGTATCTCCTGGGGTGAGGGTGGAGGCGAAGCTCTCCTCCACCTCGCCCAGGGGGGTGCCGCCAAAGCGATTCTTCAGGCGCACCTTGAGGGTCTCGATCTCCATGATGGTGCCGAGGTTCTGGCGGATTATGGTGGCGGCGCGGGGGTCACGGAGGTGCCATTTGCCATCGGTTTGCTTCAGCCGCTGCCAGCGGTCATAGGCGCGGAGCGCATAGCCGCCGGTGGCGATCAGGTCGAGGCAGGCATCAAATTCGGGGCGGGTGAGGGTGGCATAAGGGCCTGCGACTTTGATTTCATTATACAAATCCGTGGCTTCGAAAGGACCGGCGCAAGCGGCGATCAGGATGTGCTGGCAGAGGACGTCGCGGGGGCCGGTGCCGCGGGGCTCGCCGTCCAGTGTATGTGCGCGGACCGCGTCGAGGGCGGCTTTGCATTCGACGACCTCAAAGCGGTTTGCCGGCAACAATAACGCCTTTGAGGGCGCATTGTATCTGTGGTTGGCACGACCGATGCGTTGCACCAGACGTTTGACGTTTTTGGGCGCGCCGATCTGGATCACGAGGTCCACATCGCCCCAGTCGATCCCGAGGTCGAGCGAGCCGGTGCAGACCACGGCGCGCAGGTGCCCCGCCACCATGGCGGCCTCCACCCGCTCGCGTTGTTCGCGGGCAAGAGAGCCGTGATGGATCGCGACCGGCAGGTTGTCGTCGTTCTGTAACCACAGGGCATGAAAGAAAAGTTCTGCCTGTGCGCGGGTGTTGTGGAAGATGAGCGTGGTGCGGTGCTGGCGGATTTGTTCCAGCACGGCGGCGATGGCGTAGCGCCCCCCACCACCTGCCCAAGGGGGGGCCTGATCGGTTTCGAGCATCGAAATGTCGGGGTCGGGGCCGGGGTCGGCGATCAGGATTTTCGCGTCGGCGTGGAGGAAGCGGGCGAGGGCGGGGGGATCATCGACGGTGGCGGAAAGGCCGACGATGCGCAGACCGCGGGAGAGGGTTGCGAGGCGTGAGACGAGGAGGGAGAGCTGGTCGCCGCGTTTGGATTCGGCGAGGGCGTGGATTTCATCGACGATAACCCTTTGCAATCCTTGAAACATCCGCGGGGAATCTTCGTAGGAAAGCAGCAGCGCCAGGCTTTCGGGGGTGGTCAGCAAAATGTGCGGCGGATCGGCACGCTGGCGGCGGCGCTGGGTGGTGCTGGTGTCGCCGGTGCGGTCCTCGACCCGGATCGCGAGACCCGCCCCCTCGATCGGGATGCGCAGGTTGCGGCGGATGTCGGCGGTCAGCGCCTTGAGTGGGGAAATGTAGAGGGTGTGAAGGCCGGGCCTGGGATTTGTTCCGAGTTCTGAAAGGGTTGGGAGGAAGCCCGCAAGGGTCTTGCCGCCCCCGGTCGGGGCGATCAGGAGGGTTGCCGGGTCATCGGCGCGGGCCAGCATGTCCCGCTGGTGGGGGTGGAGGGACCAGCCTTTGGTGGCAAACCAGGTGGAAAGGGCGGGCGGCAGGGTGGTCATGGGACAGATGTAGAACGGCGGAGCTTGCGGGGGAAGCGGGACGCGAAAATGGTGTCGGGTATCCTTCGGGTAAGTGTCGGGCATCCGTCACGACGGGCGTCGGGCCGAAAGGTGTCGGCCTTGGCGCGCGAAAAGATCCTTGTTCCCTTGGTGCCATGACGCGCGAAAATTTTTCGGCGAAAAATTTACTGGCATTGCGTGGGCCAGAAACTGCTTGCTGCCCTTTGCACCGGGGCCTAATCGGGTGACCATGAAACTTCTCTTCCTCGGCGATGTGATGGGGCGGGCGGGGCGGACGGCAGTGACCGAGCGGTTGCCTGCCTTGCGTGCCGATTGGGGCCTGGATTTCGTCGTCGTCAATGGTGAGAACGCGAGCCAGGGGATCGGCCTGACGCCGGAGCATGCACGCGCGCTGCTGGCGGCGGGGGCGGATGTGATCACGCTGGGCGATCATGCGTTCGACCAGAAGGACATGCTGTCTTACATCGAGACGGAACCGCGCATCATCCGGCCGCTGAATTTTTCCAAAGTCGCGCCGGGTCGCGGGGCGGGGGTGTTCGAGGCAACGCGCGGGCGCCGCGTTCTGGTGGCGCAGGTGCTGGGGCAGGTGTTCATGAAGCGGCCCTTTGACGATCCATTCAGCGCGATAGAGACGGTGTTGAAGACGCATACTCTGGGCGGGGCGGTGCAGGCGGGAATCGTCGATGTGCATGCCGAGGCCACATCGGAGAAAATGGGCATGGGCCATTGGTGCGACGGGATGGCGTCGCTGGTTGTAGGGACACATACCCATGTGCCGACGGCGGATGCGATGATCCTGCCCAAGGGGACGGCCTACCAGACCGATGCGGGGATGTGCGGCGATTATGACAGCGTGATCGGGATGGATAAGCTGGAGCCGCTGCGGAGGTTCGTGACCGGCATGGCCAAGGGGCGGTTCGAACCGGCGGACGGGCCGGCGACGCTGTCGGGGGTTTATGTCGAGACGGAAGACAGGACGGGTCGGGCGACTGCCGTACGGATGATCCGGGTTGGTGGTCGGCTGCAAGAGGCGCGGGTTTGAACCACAGGGTGTTCTACGTTGCGGTGCTTCTGGGCCTGGGGATCGGCTGGGGCACGACGCAATCGCTGGGCAAGATCGCAGTTTCGACCGGATATGGACCTTACGGCCTGATCGTCTGGCAGGGGGTGATCGGCGTCGTCGTGCTGGGCGCGCTGATGCTGGCACGGGGTCGGCGGCCAAGGCTGACCAGGGCGGGTCTTCGGTTCGCCGTCATCATCGCGCTGGTGGGGACCGTGGGACCGACCTACACCTTTTATACCGCAGTCGTGCATCTGCCTGCCGGGATCATGGCGATCCTGATTTCCGCGGTGCCGCTGTTTTCGTTCCCGATGGCGATGGCGCTGGGGATGGACCGCTTTTCTGTCAGGCGGTTGTCCGGGCTGATGATTGGGCTGACCGGCGTGGCGCTGATCGTGCTGCCGGGCGCCAGTCTGCCGGACCCCGCCACGGCGATCTGGGTTCCCCTGGCGCTGCTGGGGCCGGTGTTTTACGCGGCGGAGGGCAATATCGTGGCGCGCTGGGGCACGTTCGGCATGGATCCGGTCGAGACGATGTTCTGGGCCAGCCTGATTGCCGCAGTGATCACGCTGCCCGTGGCGCTGATGCAGGGGCAGATGTTTTCGCTGGTTCCGTTCGGGCGGCCCGAGGCGGCGCTGACGATATCCTCGGGTCTGCATGCCCTGCTTTATGCAAGTTATGTCTGGTTGAACGGGCGGGCTGGGGCGGTGTTTGCGGCGCAGACCGCCTATTTTGTCACCGGTTTCGGTGTAATCTGGGCCATGATCCTGCTGGGAGAGCGGTTTTCGCCGGTGGTCTGGGCCGCCCTTGTGGTCATGCTGGCCGGTGTGGCATTGGTGCAGCCGCGCGCGACACCGACAGTCAGGGTCTGAATCCGGGGGAACAGGATGTTCGGCATTTCGATCCCGATGGACGCGCAGCCCTTCGTGGCGCTGGGCATTCTGGTGGTGATGTTCGTGCTGTTCGTGCTGGAACGCACTCCGGTCGAGGTGACGGCCATCGGCGGGGCCGCGGCGATGATGATCCTGGGCATCCTGCCGATTGCGAATGCGACATCGGTGCTGTCGAACCCCGCACCCTGGACCATTGCGCTGATGTTTCTGGTGATGGGGGGGCTGGTCAGGACCGGGGCGGTGGAGATGGTGATCGCCACGGCAGGGCGCCATATCGGCGACCGGCCCAGGACCACGATTGCGGTGCTGTTCGGGTTCATCGCGGTGGCGTCCGCCTTTATGAACAACACGCCGCTGGTGGCGGTGATGATCCCCGTCGTCATGCAGATGGCGATCCAGATGAATGTGGCGCCTTCGAAGCTGCTGATCCCGCTCAGCTATATGACGGTTCTGGGCGGCATGATCACGCTGATCGGAACCTCCACCAACATTCTGGTCGATGGCGTGGCCAAGGATGCGGGGCTGGCGCATTTCAGCCTGTTTGAAATCGCGCCCCTCGGGATTGCAGTGACGGTGGCGGGGGGCCTCTATCTGGCGCTGTTCGGCAACCGGCTGTTGCCGGTGCGCCAGTCGATGGGTGTCCTGTTGTCGGACCGGCGCAAGATGAAGTATTTCACCGAAGTTGCGGTGCCCGAGGACAGTCCGCTGATCGGGCAGGCGGTGCTGGATGTCGATGTGTTCAAGCCCGACGGCGTGCGGGTGATCGACGTGCTGCGCGGGGATGCCAGTCTGCGGCGCGATCTTGGCGCGGTGGTGCTGCAGGCGGGCGACCGGGTGATGCTGCGCACCGAGATGACCGAGCTTTTGGGGATGCAGGCGCGCAAGGATGTGCATCTGGTCGACAAGTTGTCGTCGGTCAAGACCGAGACGGTCGAGGTGCTGATCGGACCCGGCTGCCGGATGGAAGGGCGGTCCCTGGGCGAATTGCGGCTGCGGCGGCGGTACGGGGTCTATGTGCTGGCCGCGCACCGGCGGAACCAGAACATCGGGCGGCAATTGGACGATCTGATCGTGCGGGTGGGTGACACGCTGCTGCTGGAGGGCAGTATCGAGGACATTCAGCGGCTGGCGGCGGATATGGATCTGGTCGATATCAGCCGTCCCAGCGTCAAGGCGTTCCGCAAGGCCAAGGCCCCCATCGCGATTGCCGGGCTGGCGATCATCGTGATCCTGTCGGCGCTGAACGTGGCCCCGATCCTGGCACTGGCGCTGATCGCGGTGGCGCTGATCCTGATCACGCAATGCGTGGACAGCGACGAGGCGTTCTCGTTCGTCGACGGACGTTTGCTGGCGATGATCTTTGCGATGCTGGCGGTGGGCGAGGGGCTGGACCAGTCCGGCGCGGTGAAGATGATCGTGGCGGGCGTGGCGCCGTGGCTGGCGACGCTGGCGCCGTTCTGGCTGATCCTGGCGGTCTATTTCATCGGCCTGGTGCTGACCGAGTTCCTGTCCAACAATGCAGTGGCGGTGATCTATACGCCGGTGGCGATCGAACTGGCGCAGACGCTGGGATATGATCCGCGGCCCTTTGTCGTGGCGGTGATGTTTTCCGCCACGCTCGCCTTTGCGACGCCCGTGGGGTATCAGACCAACATGATGGTCTATGGGCCCGGCGGGTACCGGTTTTCGGACTTTACCAAGGTGGGCCTGCCGCTGAATGTCATCGTGATGCTGGTGGTCAGCGCGCTGATCCCGCTGATCTGGCCGCTATAGGGGAACAAGATGCGCAAGGTTCTGCTGCTGATGCTGTTGGCGGGATGCGCGGGGAGCCTTGGCAATCCGGTACCGCAGGCGGCGCGGCTGTCGGACACGGTGCTGACGGTCACGCTGTCGGACGGCACCGTGTGCCGGGCGGACTGGTCGGCCTCGGGCGGGGTGGGGCGGCTGGAGAACTGCGGGCCAGGGTATGGCTATGCGGTCAAGCTGGTCGAGAATCCGAACATCCTGCGACAGTTGTTCACCGGCCTGGTGAAGGCGCTGGGGGCCGAAGGGGTGTCGCCGCCCTTGGCCAAGGTGGTGATCACCGATCGGGCGGGCGTGGACCGGGTGTTCGTCTCGCCGCCGGATGACGGGGAGTAGCGGGAGGCTTCGATGGCAAAGCTGATCTTCGGGATGAACGTGTCGCTGGATGGCTTTGTCGACCACGATCACCCGGACTTCATGCCGGATGAGGCGCTGTTCCGGTTTTTCATCGAGATGACGCGGGGGATTGCGGGCAGCATCTATGGCCGCAAGCTTTACGAGCTTATGCAGTACTGGGACGGGGATGAGCCGGGCTGGTCGCCAGCGGAGCGCGAATTTGCCGGGGCCTGGCAGGCCCAGCCGAAATGGGTGGTGTCGCGGACGCTGACCGAGGTTGGGCCGAATGCGACCCTGATCAGCGGGGATGTGGAGGCGGCGGTCCGGCGGGTGAAGGATGAGGTGCAGGGCGACGTCGATGTGGGCGGGACCGTGCTGGCGCAGTGGCTGGGCGAGAGGGGGCTGCTGGACGAGGTGCACATGTATCTGCGCCCGGTGGTCCTGGGGAAGGGCAGGCCGATGTTCGTGGGGCCGAGGCCGAAGATGCGGTTGTTGGGCAGCGAGCGGGTCGGTGGGGATGTGGTGTGGTTGCGGTATGGGGTGGGGTGAGGGTGTTTGAAGACCGACAGAGGGTTGCGCCCGACCTCGGGATGGCGCGCCGAGGTTGGTTCCCGCGCGGTTTTTGGGTCAACATATCCCACCGGAGTTCTGCAGGTGAGGGTGGCAAACGCGCCCTCCCGGGGGGAGGCCGGGCGCGGCCCGGCGGCGCGTGCAGCGCCTTGATTCCGGGCGGGGGGCTGGCCGGCTGACGGGCGCGTAGCGGGCTTGCGGCCCGATCACTCGCTGGTGTAAGCACCCCCATCACCAAAGACGTGACGGAGACGTGAGCCATGGCAGGCCATTCGAAATGGGCGAATATCCAGCACCGCAAGGGCAAGCAGGACAAACTCCGCTCCAAGATGTTTTCCAAGCTGGCCAAGGAAATCACCGTGGCGGCCAAGATGGGCATGGCCGACGTGGACATGAACCCTCGGCTGCGCCTGGCGGTCAAGGCGGCCAAGGCGGTGTCGATGCCAAAGGACGTGATCGACCGCGCGATCAAGAAATCGCAGATGGGCGATGGCGCGGATTACACGGAAATCCGATATGAAGGCTATGGCGCGGGGGGGATCGCGATCATCGTCGAGGCGATGACGGACAACCTGAACCGCACGGCCTCGAACGTGCGCAGCTACTTCACCAAGGCGGGCGGGAACATGGGGCAGACGGGGTCTGTCAGCCATTCCTTCGACCGGGTGGGGGAGGTATCCTATCCGGTGAGCGCCGGGTCGGCGGATGACATCATGATGGCGGCGCTCGATGCCGGGGCGGATGACGTTGAAAGCGACGACGACGGGCACTGGATCTATTGCCCGGTCGAGAGCCTGTCCGAAGTGTCGGATGCGCTGGAAAAGGCGCTGGGCGAGTCGACGGAGTCAAAGATCGTCTGGCGGCCGCAATCGCGCACCGAGGTGGACCTTGAGACGGCGCAGAAGCTGATGAAGCTGATCGACCTGCTGGAAGAGGATGACGATGTGCAGGACGTGACGCACAATTTCGACATCCCCGAAGAAGTTGCGGCGCAGTTGGAGTGAGGGGATGGTTTGGCAGCCCGAGGAATGCCGCGCTGTGCGGATGTGAGAAGAGCGGCCCGCGGGTCCGGGGGGCGTTTTTCATGACGCGTCAGAACACGTCGACGAAGTAGAGCAGGATGATGATCGGGATCGGGATGCCGATCAGCCACGCGAAAATGCCCTTCATGCTGGCCTCCTGAATGTGCGATGGACCTGTGAACGCGAAAGGGCCGGGGTTGGTTCCGCGGGGGCGGCGCGGTTGCGCGACACCTCTGGCAGGCCCGGCAAGACGGCGCTGACCGGTCAGCGCATGAGCGGGGGTTCATCCCACCCCAGCGCCGCCAGATCCCCCACCCGGAACCGCGCGTCGTCGGCCATGAAGAACTCATCCAGTTGCGGCGGCTTGACGCTGGTGCCGGACAGCATGGCGTGGACCTGCCCGCGGTGGTGCTGGTCGTGGAGAAAGACGTGCATCAGGGTGTCGGCGAGCGTTTCTGTCTGGATGCGGTCGGGGCGGTGGATACGGACGGGGCGGGAGAGGTCGGTCGGCGAGAGATTTTCGACAAGCGTGACGACGGTCTGGTCGAGGGCGGATTGCGCGGCGAAAAGGGCGGTGGGGTCGGGATAGGGCTCTTCGGGGTCAAAGGCCGCGTGGCCGAGGGTGCCGCCTTGGACGGCGTCGAAATAGAAAAGATCGACGGTATGGATGTGGTTCATCGTCGCGCGCAAACTGGGGAAAAAGCTGGTGCGCGGAGACTGCCATTCGCCCGGTTGCAGGGTGGCAATGGCCTGCGCAAGGCGGCGGTTGGCAAGAAGCGCGTTGCGGGCAAGCTGGCGGTACGGGCGGACGGGATCGGTCATCGGGGCAGGATGCGGCGCAGGGTGCCGGGCGTCAACGGCGGATCGCGAACGCAAAGCCCCCTCGTTCCAAGCCTCATGCGGGCTTTGCGAGGCGACCGTCCCTGGCCCGGACACATGGCACGACGCGCCGTCCGGTTTGCCACTGGGTCAAGCAACCAATGGCAAGGCCCGATCACCCCCTCCGGGTGGAGGAGGCAATTGCGGGGGGCAGTGGAAACTTTGGCAGAGTGGTTGTATCTTGGATTGGCCGGAACCGGCCCGGGTGCGACGTTCCGAGGTCAGGCACGGCCGCGTGTGGGGTGGGCGGTCGTCGCATGGTTCCGCGAGGACAGCCTTCAGGCTGACCCAGCGGCGATCAGCGTCTTGCAGGCGGCATCGCGGATCGCCTCTGTCACGGGGGCAAGTGCCGGGGCGGCAACGCGGGTGAACTGCCAGAAAAGCGGGACGTCAAGGGGCGTGCCGGGGATGAGGTCCGTCAGGGTGCCGCTGGCGAGGTGCGCGGCCACCAGAGACTCGGGGTTGAGGCCCCAGCAGAGGCCGACAAGACAGGCATCGACGAAGGCCTGCGTGGATGCCATGCGGTGACTGGGAAAGGCGCCGCGGCGGGCGGCGCCGACGGTTTGGCGCGAGACCCACATTTCCTGCAGGCGGTCCTTGTCGGAAAAGGTGATGGCAGGGGCCAATGCAAGCGTCGCAGGCGTGATACCGTCCGGAAACCAGCGGGACATGTAGGCGGGTGAGGCAGTGGCACGGTAGCGCAAGGACCCGAGCGCGACCGTGTGGCAGCCCTGCAGCGGGCCTGGATGGCCGGTAATGGCGGCCACGACCTCGCCGCGCCTGAGCCAGTCCTGGCTGACGCCTTCGTCGTCAATGATGAGATCGAAGAGAAAGCCGTTTGTAGCGGCCAGCGCCGGAATGACCCAGGTTGCGAGGCTGTCGGCATTGACGGCGATCCGCAGCGTCGCGGGACCATAGGAAAGACCGGGAAGGTCAAGGCCCAGGGTGCGTTCGAGAAGCGTCACCTCGTCATGATGGCGGATCAGTCGCAGCCCCGCCCCGGTGGCGCGGCAGGGCTGGCCGCGGCGGACGAGAAGGGTGCCGCTCGCCTCTTCCAGGGCCTTGATGCGCTGCGAGATGGCCGAGGGCGTGACATGGAGTTCCGCCGCCGCAAGGTCAAAGCTGCCGCGACGGTGGACGGCGGCAAGGGCGGCGAGCTGGGGGGGGTCAAGCATTAGCCGCGCTTAATCAAGGTGGAAATGATTAACTTGATTAAAGCGTACAGTCGTGGTCGGGTCAAGATGGATAGCATGACTCGCATAGCGGTGGTGAACGATTTGAAACTGGTTTCCCGGGGGTTTGATCCGGTGCTGGCGGGCGAGCGATGTGGCATCCCGGTCAGGGAAATGGCGATGCCCCGCGTCATCGCGACCATGACCGAACCGTTGCGTTCAGGCGCCCCGCTGACGACGGTGGGGTCGGCGCATGCTTGAGGCGGCGGTCCAGGGGTATCTGGTGGCGGTCAGCCTGATCCTGGCGATCGGGGCACAGAATGCGTTCGTGCTGCGGCAGGGGTTGCGGCGCGAACATGTCGGCGCGGTGGTGGCGGTCTGCGCGATTTCGGACGCGGTTCTGATCACGATCGGAGTGGCGGGATTTGGCGTTCTGACGGCCACGGTCCCCTGGATCGGCGAGGCGATGCGCTGGGCCGGGGTGGCGTTTCTGCTGGTCTATGGCGCCTTGCGGTTCAAGGCGGCGTTGCAGGGCGGCGAAGCGCTGAAACCGGCGGCGGGCGAGGGCGCGTCGCTGCGGCGGGTGGTGGCGACAAGCCTGATCCTGACCTGGGCCAATCCGCATGTCTATCTGGATACGGTGATTCTGATGGGGTCGATTTCGGCACAGTATGCGCCCTATCAGGTGGCGTTCGGGGTGGCCGCCGTGCTGGGATCGACCAGCTTTTTCAGTGCCCTGGGGTTCGGGGCACGCCTTCTGGCTCCGATCTTCGCGCGGCCCGCCGCCTGGGTCTGGCTGGAGGTGGTGGTCGGGCTGACGATGTGGGGGATCGCGGGCGCGCTGGCCTGGGGATAGGGGGCGTTGCGCAAAAGGGCGGACAGGCGGGCGGGACGGAAACCGGATGTTGGGCATGGCTTTCTAGCCTTGGGCGGTCAGCCAAGCCCCGAGGACAAGCCCCATGCCCGACACCACGCCCATCCTGCAACTGCCCCTGATCCTGCCGGCGCAGGCGCAAAAGCACGTCACCCACAACGAGGCGCTGCGCCTTTTGGACGTGATGGTGCAGTTGTCGGTGCTGACCCGCAGCCTGACCGTGCCGCCCGCCACGCCGTCGGTCGGGGACCGCCATATCGTGCCGGTCGGGGCGACCAGCCTTTGGGCAGGGCAGGCCGGCCGGATCGCGCTTTATGCGGCGACGGGGTGGGAGTTCATCGTGCCGCTGGCAGGCTGGTCGGCGCAGGTGATGACAGAAGGCCAGGCTGCGGTGTTCGACGGTGCGGTGTGGAAAGCCCCGTCGGACGGGAGCGTCGCGGTGGCGCGGCTGGGGATTTCGACGGCCGCGGATGCCACAAACCGGCTGGCGGTGGCGTCGCCTGCGACCCTGCTGACGCATGCAGGCGCCGGGCATCAGGTCAAGGTCAACAAGGCGGCGGCAGCGGACACGGCAAGCCTGTTGTTCCAGACCGGGTTTTCGGGCCGCGCCGAGATGGGCACCGCAGGGTCGGACGACTTTGCCGTCAAGGTCAGTGCGGACGGGACGGCATTCTATACCGCCTTGTTGACCGCCGGGGCGACAGGCGAGGTCACGCTGCCCGCGCCGCTGCATCTGGGCGGCCAGGCGAGCGATCCGGTGTCGCCCCCCGACGGGACGCTGTGGCTGAACACCACAACGGGCGAGGTGAAGCTGCGCAGCAATGGGGCGACGCTGGTTGCCGGTGGCGGCAGCGGTGTCACCGACGGCGACAAGGGCGATGTCATTGTCGGCGGGTCTGGCGCGGTCTGGACGATTGACGCGGGCGTTGTCACCCTGTCCAAAATGGCGGACCTGGGGACCAGCACTATCCTCGGGCGCACAACGGCAGGGGCGGGTGTACCCGAAGCGCTGACGGCGGCGCAGGTGCGCAGCCTTTTGAACGTGGCAAACGGGGCGACGGCCAACAGCGCTGATGTCACGCTCCTGGCGCGGGGCAACCATACCGGCACGCAGCCTGTCAGCACGATCACGGGTCTGGCCGCGATCGCGACCAGCGGATCGGCGGGCGACCTGTCTGCGGGTACCCTTCCTGCGGCGCGGTTTGATGACACGGCGCATGGCAACCGGGCTGGCGGACCGCTGCATCCCAATGCCACCACATCTGTTGCGGGGTTCCTGTCGGGGGCCGACAAGACCAAGCTGGACGGCATTGAGGCAGGGGCGCAAGTCAATGTCGCCACCGACCTGACCTATACGGCGGCGTCGCGGCTTTTGGCATCATCGACCGGCGCGGACGTGACCCTGCCGCTGGTGTCATCATCTGATGCAGGGCTGGTCCCGGCCTCTGGCGGCGGGACGACGAACTTCCTGCGCGCCGATGGCACATGGGCGGCACCCGCAGGCGGCAGCGGCACAGGCGATGTCGTCGGACCCGGCTCTGCAACCGACAATGCTCTGGCGCGCTTCGACGCCACGACAGGCAAGCTGATCAAGAACTCGGTGATGGTGCTGGACAATGCGGGACAGGTGACACTTCCGGGGCTGACCGGCGATCCGGTCAGCCCGGCATCCGGCAATGCAAGCCTGTTCTTCAAGGGCTTTGCCAACCGCCAGTTCATGGGGGTTGATCCTGCCGAGGGTGCCCCGTGGTACACGCAGCGACATCTGGCGTTCGGCCATGTGGGCTATGTCCTGCCCCAGCCGGGGGCGGCTGTCACCAGCGCGGTTGGCTGTGCCCTGACGACCGTCGGGACCGCCACGGCGGCAGGCATTTCGAACAGCGGCAGATATACCCGCCGGTCGCGGATCGACTATCTGGTGACGACCGCCGCGACGACAGCGATTGCAGTGGCGCGGCATTCAGCAGCCTATGTCTCGGTCGGCGGATCGGTTGCGGGCGAGGGCGGCTTTCTTGCCGTCATGGAATGGGGTCCGGCGACGGGCGGCACGGTCGCCACGAACCGGGCGTTCTGCGGACTGCACACGAACTCGGCCCCGACAGACGTGCAGCCGTCAACGCTGGTGGATTGCGTCGGCATGGGATGGGACTCCGCGGATGCCAACATCCAGATGATGCACAATGATGGCACGGGGACGGCAACCAAGATCGACCTCGGCGCGTCCTTTCCGGTGCCATCGGTGGACCGGACGAACCTTTACCGGCTGTACCTGTTCGCGCCGCCCGGCACCACGCAACGGGTGGACTACCTGGTGGTCAACACCATCACCGGGGCGTCTGCATCGGGCAGCATCGCCACCAACCTGCCCACGACCACGACACTGCTGGCGCAGAAGATATGGATGAGCGTGGGAGGCACGTCATCGGTTGTCGGCATCACGCTGGTTTCGATGTATTTCGAGAGGGATGAGTGATGAAGCTTTTCGCGACGCCGGATGCCGACGGGAATACCGGCACATATCCGCGAGGAGGCGATGGGTATGGAGGCACTGCCCCAGGGCATGACCCTGCAGGATGCGGTGCGGCTGCGGCGGGTCGATGGTAAATGGGTGGACCGACTGCCGCCGCCGGAACCGACAGCCGCAGAGAGGGCACGCGCCCGGGCTGACGCTTTGGCGGCCGGACGCGCGGATCGTCTGGCCGCGATGAAGGCGGCGCTGGAGGCGGAGGCGCCGCTGCTGGCGGCAGAAACGATCAAGAATGACCATTCCCTACATGGTTGAAGGCGCGTCGTCAGGCTATCCGCGACAGGTTCAGCGACGGTGCGCTGGCCTGATATCCGGACGTCCAAGCGGGTTTGACACGCCGCAGGGGCGCCCCTATTGATCGGCCCAGCAACAGGCAGGGCAGGCAGGTCATGAAAATCGCAATGATCGGGACGGGCTATGTCGGGCTGGTCTCTGGGGTCTGCTTTTCCGATTTCGGGCATGACGTGGTTTGTGTCGACAAGGACCCAGACAAGGTGGAGCGGCTGCGGCGCGGCGAAGTGCCCATTTTCGAGCCGGGTCTTGAGGACCTGATGGCCAAGAACGTCGCCGCCGGTCGGTTGAGCTTTACGCTCGATCTGTCCGAGGCGGTGGCGGGCGCGGGGGCGGTCTTCATCGCGGTGGGCACGCCCACGCGGCGCGGCGACGGGCATGCGGACCTGACCTATGTGATGGCGGCGGCGGCGGAAATCGGCCAGGCGTTGCAGGGCTATGCGGTGGTCGTTACCAAATCGACGGTCCCCGTGGGCACCAACCGCAAGGTGGCCGAGGCGATCCGGGCGGCCAATCCGGATGCGGAGTTCGATGTTGCATCAAACCCCGAGTTTCTGCGCGAAGGGGCGGCGATCGACGATTTCATGCGGCCCGACCGGGTTGTGGTGGGGATTGAACGCCCGCGCGCGCGCAAGGTGATGGCCGAGGTCTACCGCCCACTGTTCCTGCGCGAGTTTCCGGTGGTCTACACCGACCTGGAGAGCGCCGAGATGATCAAATACGCGGCCAACGCGTTCCTGGCCGTCAAGATCACCTTCATCAACGAGATTGCCGCCCTCTGCGAGCGGGTGGGGGCCGACATCAAGGATGTGTCCAAGGGCATGGGGATGGATGGGCGCATCGGCAACAAGTTCCTGCATGCGGGCCCGGGTTATGGCGGGTCGTGTTTTCCCAAGGATACCAGGGCGCTGGCGCGGATCGGGCAGGACAATGCGGTGCCGATGCAGATCACCGAGACGGTGATCAAGGTCAATGACGAGATCAAGCGCCGGATGATCGGCAAGATCGAGGACCTGTGCGATGGGGTCTTGCGCGACAAGGTGATCGCGGTGCTGGGGGTGACGTTCAAGCCCAACACCGATGACATGCGCGAGGCACCCAGCCTGACCATCGTGCCGGCGCTGGTCGGCGCGGGGGCCAAGGTGCGGGTCGTCGATCCCGAAGGCCAGCGCGAGGGTGAGGCGCTTCTGCCGGGGGTGAAGTGGATCGAGACGCCCTATCAGGCGGCCCAAGGGGCCGATCTTGTGGTGATCCTGACCGAATGGAACGAGTTCCGCGCGATGGACCTGGAGCGGTTGGGCCGCAAGATGGCGACGGCGCGAATGGCGGATTTGCGGAATGTGTATGACCGGGATGAAGTGATGGGGGCGGGGTTCGAGGCGTATGTGGGGGTGGGGCGATAGGAAAAGTGCGGCGCCCATGCTACGATCACTGCGAGAGGGAACTGGACATGCGCGAGACGGCCTTCCTTTTTGGCGCGATCATGGCAGTTGCTGCGAGCTAGGCGTTTGCGAACGATTGTGTGGGCGAAGCCACCGGGTCTGCCACAAAACCATGCCTTGCGGACCTGCAGCAGCGGCTTGACGGCGACACGAAAGCCCTTGTCGCCGACTTTGATCTGCGGCAGGGCAACAGCGATGCCCAAGCTCTTTTGGCAGCCTCGCAGAGCGCATGGGTGGCCTATCGCGACGCGGAATGCGCGTTTTCCAGCAGCGGGGTCGCCCGGGGCAGAGTCTATCCGATCATCTATGCCCTGTGTCAGACGAACATGACCGAGACAGGGCTGGAGACCCTGAAGCGTTACCAGTCCTGCGTCGAAGGTGACATGGGATGTCCCGTTCCGGAGCAATAGTCCACCATCACCCTTTTGCCCCCTGTCCCCGCGCATAGACATCCTCATACCGGATGATGTCATCCTCGCCCAGATAACTGCCGGTCTGCACCTCGATCAGGACCATCGGCACCTTGCCGGGGTTGTGCATCCGGTGTTTGGCGCCAAGGGGGATGTAGACGGACTCGTTTTCCGCCACCAGTTTTTCGGTGTCATTGATTATCACGCGGGCGGTGCCGGAGACGACGATCCAGTGCTCGGCACGGTGAACATGGCTTTGCAGCGACAGCGACGCACCCGGATTGACCACGATGCGCTTGACCTGGAACCGGTCGCCCAGCACCAATGTTTCAAACCAGCCCCAGGGGCGGTGATCGCGGGGAAAGGTTTCGGCCGCCCGCGCGCCACGGGTCTTGAGGCGCGCGACGGCCTCCTTGACCTCTTGCGCGCGGGAGCGGTCGGCGATCAGCACGGCGTCGGGCATTGCCACCGCGATCAGGTTCGACAGGCCGATGCCGACAAGTTCGGTTCCCTCGGCCTCGGACCGCATCAGGCTGCCGTTGCAGTCGATGACCGTCACGTTGCCATGGGTCGCGTTGCCATTTCCATCGGGGCCGGAATCGCGCCAGACCGCATCCCAGTCGCCAAGATCGGACCAGCCGGCGCTGAACGGCATCGCGACGAGGTTGCCCGCACGTTCCATCACCGCGTAGTCGATGGAGATCGCCTCGGCCCTGGACCACGGCACGGGGGCGAGGCGCAGGAACACAAGATCGCTGGTCGCCTGATCGACCGCCTCGGCGACGGCGGGAACCATCTCAGGCGCATGTGCCCTGAAACCCGCGGCCAGCGTGTCGGCGCGCATCAGGAAGAGGCCCGCATTCCAGAGGTACTTGCCCGATGCCAGCATCTGCGCCGCCACCGTCGCGTTCGGCTTTTCGACAAATCGCGACAGCGCGACGGGTGCACCCCCCTGGGGCGGGGCGGACAGTTCCAGCCAGCCATACCCCGTCTCGGGGCGCGTCGGCGCGATGCCGAAGGTGACGATCAGGCCGGTCATCGCCGCGGGCAGGGCGGTGGCGACGGCGGCGCGAAAGGCGGCGGCATCGGGGATGTCGTGGTCGGACGGGGCCACCAGCAGCACTGCATCCGGATCGCTGGCCAGTGCATGCAGGGCGGCGGCAAGGATCGCGGGGCCGGTATTGCGCCCCTCTGGCTCGATCAGGACCGCGCCCGGCATCTGCCCGATGGCGGCCAGCTGTTCGGTCACAATGAACCTAAAATCGCTGTTGGTGACGATGATCGGGTCGCCATAGCCATCGCCCGACAGACGCTTCGCCGCTTCCTGGAACAGGCTGAGCGGGCCGAGAAGCGGGGTGAACTGCTTGGGATAACTTTTGCGCGACAAGGGCCAGAGGCGGGTGCCGGAGCCGCCGCACAAGAGAACCGGAGTAATCTTTGCCATAATGCACTCGTTGATTTCGGGTGGCGCATCTATAGCCGAGGCGTACCCATGGGCCAAGCCTTAAACCCGCCCGGCAGCGGCACAAATCTGCAGGATCAGCGTCGCAAGCGGCGTTGATCTGGTCAGGCCATGACGCCGGAATGCGGCACTGCGCGCCAGGCCGCCGCGGGGCAGGCCGTCCAGAACGGCGTCGAGCGTGGTCCGGGCGGCGGGGGTCAGCAACGCCTCGGCCTGCCGCAGGGCTTGCGCATGGGCCTGCATCGCCGCCTGCCAGTCGCCACGCACAAGGCCCGCCAGCCGCCGGATCGCGGCATGGGGACCGCGCGCGGCGCCCAGCGCATTGCCCCCGTGCTGGCGATAGAGGGCGACGGTTTGGGGGTCGAGCAGAAGCCTGCCCCCGGCCCCGGCGATCAGTTGATAAAGCCACCAGTCATGATAGCGCAGGCTGGCCGGCGCGCCCGCGCGCCGTGCCAATGCCACGGCGGTGGCGTTCAGCGCCATCGTGTGCCCCGAAAACAGGTTCTGCACCAGCGCGTTGCCGAAGGATGGCCCAACCGCTGCGCTGCGCGGTCGCCCCAGGGGACGCAAGGCCGCATCGACGGGCAGGCTGGCCGCCGCATAGAGGGCAGGCTGATGGGGCGGCACCTTGGCCAGTGCCATGCGGGCGCGGGCCAGTTTGGGTGCAAGCCAGATGTCGTCCTGATCGGCAAAGGCAACCGGGCCGCAGGGCAGGTCGGGATGCGCCAGCATCGACAGGAAATTCTGTGCGGCACCGCGTCGCGGACCTGACATCGTGCTGACCGGATGCGCCGCGGCAAATGCGGCGACAATCTCGGGCGTGCCGTCGCCAGACCCGTCATCGGACACCCAAAGCCGCCAGTCGCGATCCGTCTGCGCGGCAAGGCTGGCCAATTGGGCGGGCAGGTACCGCGCGCCCTGATGCGTCGCCATCAGGATGGTGAAGGTCGGCGGTGCGGGCGCGGCGCAGTCCGTGGTTCGGGCATCAGGCATTCGAGGAAAGTGCCCCAATTCAGCCACCGTTCGTTAAGACCTGCGCAAACGCCTGCCCGCATCGTGATCCCGGGGACGTTAGGGTGTTTGGCGCAGGCTGGAGTGGGGTGTGTACAGCTTTTCGGTTATCGAGACGTTTACGGATGCCGCCCTCAACCTGGTGTCGGGCATCTGCGACATGGACATTGTCGTCACGCCCGGGGGCGTGCGGCTTTACACGGCGACCCGCGTGGGGGGCGGGGTTCTGGCGATCAGTGTCGGCCCCTCGATGGTACGCATCGACGAGGCGTTGAGCGAACTGCGCGCGCCGGGCATTGCCCCCGCGCAACTGGAAATGGTGACGCTGAACGGCGTCCAATCCCTGATGGTCACGGGGGCGAACTATCTGCGCCAGGCGGGATACCGGATTGAAGCCGATGGCACGCTTGGCACCGCGGTCAGCTGGCGCGGCACGCCTTCGGGCGTGGTGACGGCGCTGGAAACGGTGGTCGCGCAGGGCGAGACCTATCTTTACATGTCGCTGGCCAACACGGCCTCGGTGGGTGTCTACAGATACATCGCCGCCACCGGGCAGTTCCAGCAGGTCGCCCAGACGGTCTTTGGCCCGGCCGTGCAGGGTGTCGATGTCACATCGCTTTTGGCGGTGCAGTCGCAGGGCGCGCGCTATCTGGTGGCGCTGTCGCTGTCGGGCGACAGCCTGCGCAGCTTTGCCATCGCGGCGGACGGCACGCTGACCCCTGCGGGCGAGATGGGGGCGGCGCAGGGCCTGGGCCTGACCGACCCAAAGGGCGTGCAGACCGTGGACATGGACGGGATCACCTATCTGGTCGGTGCGGCGACCGGGTCATCCTCGATCAGTGTGATCGCGGTAGAACCGGACGGGTCCCTGCGCGCCGTCGATCACGTCATGGACACGCTGGACACGCGCATCCAGGGCGTGCAGGCGCTGTCGGTGGCGACGGTCGGCGACCGGGTATTCGTCATCGCAGGCGGCGGCGATGACGGGCTGAACCTCTTTCAGATGCTGCCCGGCGGGCGGCTGGTGCTGGTGGCGACGCAGTTGCAGTCCCCCGGCATGGCGCTGGACAACATCACGGCCATCACCAGCACCGTGACGAATGGCGTCATCGAGGTCTTTGTCGCGGGCGAAGGCACCGGCATCACGCGGCTGCGGCTGGACCCCGGCGCGCAGGCGCCGATGCTGCGCGGGGGAGCGGACGACGACAGCCTGACCGGCGCCGCGGCGGGCGACCTGATCGACGGGCGCGGCGGCAACGATGTGCTGCGCGGCGAGGGCGGCAACGACATCCTGATCGGCGGCAGCGGGTCGGACACGCTGTACGGCGGGGCGGGGTCGGACCTGTTCGTGCTGACGGCGGACGGCCAGGCGGACGTGATCGGCGACTATCAGGCCGGCATCGACCGCATCGACCTGACCGGCTGGGGCCAGATCTATACCACGCAAGCGCTGACCATCACGCCGACGACCAGCGGGGCGATCCTGTCCTGGGGGGGCGAAGCGGTCACGATCCTGTCCGGGAACGGCCAGCCGATCCCTGCCGCGGCGTTCCAGTCGGCGGACCTTTTCGGCGTCTGGCATGCGCTCTGGCCCATCGACTATGCGGGCCGCGTGATCGCAGGCACCGGCGGTGCCGACCGGATGCTGGGCGGGGCGGGGGCGGACACGCTGACGGGGTCGGCGGGGGCCGATACGATGGTCGGCGGCAGCGGTATCGACCTGGCGGACTACAGCGCCGACGGCTCGGGGCTGGTTGCCGATCTGGGGCAGGCGGCGGCCAATACCGGCAGTGCCGCAGGCGACAGCTATGACGGGGTGGAGGCTCTTGCCGGCGGGTCGGGCAATGACACGCTTGGCGGCAGTTCCGGCGACAACTTTCTGTCGGGCGGCGCGGGCGCGGACCGCCTGTCGGGCGGGTCGGGCAATGACACGCTGGCAGGGGATGCAGGCGACGATTGCCTGATCGGCGGCGCGGGCGCAGACCGGCTTGACGGCGGTGCGGGGTTTGACTGGGCCGATTACGGGCAGGCGACCGCCGGGGTTCGCGCCGATCTGGGATCGCCGGGAACCAATGCGGGCGAGGCGGCGGGCGATACCTTTGCCGGGATCGAGGCGCTGGCCGGGTCCGCCCTGGCCGATCTTCTTGGCGGCGATGGCGGGGCAAATGTGCTGAACGGGCGCGACGGCAACGACACCCTGCTGGGGGGTGACGGCAACGACACCCTGACCGGCGGCACGGGCGCCGACCGGCTGGACGGCGGCGCGGGTCGCGACCGGGCCAGCTATGCCGAGGCGGGAGCTGGGCTGCGCGTCGATCTGCAGTTCCAGACCACCGGCACCGGCGACGCTGCGGGCGACGTGCTGGTCGGGATGGAGGATGTGACGGGCACCGCCTTTGCCGATGTGCTGGCGGGAGATACGGGTGGAAATCTGCTGCAGGGCCTTGCCGGGGCCGACGTGCTGGCGGGGCGTGACGGAAATGACACCCTTGAAGGCGGCGATGGCAACGACACGCTGGTGGGAGGCACCGGGGCAGACCGGCTGGATGGCGGCGCGGGCCGCGATCAGGCCAATTACTGGGATGGCCTGACGGCGGTGCGTGTCGACCTGCAATATCTCGACACCAACACCGCAGATGCGGCGGGCGACATTCTGACCGGGGTGGAGGATGTGGCGGGCACGGCCTTTGCCGACACGCTGGCGGGTGACGGGGCCGCCAACCTGATGCAGGGGCTGGCGGGCAACGACATTCTGGCCGGGCGCGGCGGGGCGGACACGCTGGAGGGCGGCGACGGCAATGACACGCTGGTCGGCGGCGTGGGCGCGGATGTCCTGAACGGCGGGGCAGGGCGCGATCAGGCCAGCTACTGGGACTGCCTGACGGCGGTACGGGTGGATCTCGCCTATCTGGCCACCAATACGGCCGACGCGGCGGGCGACATCCTGATCGGGGTGGAGGATGTCGCGGGCACGGCCTTTGACGATGTGCTGGCGGGCGAGGGGTCGGCGAACCTGATGCAGGGTCTGGCCGGCAATGACGTGCTGGCGGGGCGCTATGGCGATGACACGCTGGAAGGCGGCGATGGAAATGACACGCTGGTGGGCGGCCTTGGCGCGGATGTTCTGAACGGCGGGGCGGGGCGGGATCAGGCGAACTACTGGGACAGCGCTGCTGCCGTGCGGGTGGACCTTGCCTACCTTGCCACCAACACCGCCGATGCCGCAGGCGATATCCTGATCAGCGTCGAGGACCTGGCAGGATCGGCCTTTGACGACGTGCTGGCGGGCGATGGCGCGGCCAACCTGATCCAGGGCCGCGAGGGCAACGACATCCTGGCGGGCAGGTTCGGCAATGACACGCTGGAGGGGGGGACCGGCAATGACACCCTGACCGGCGGACTGGGCGCCGACCGGCTCGACGGCGAGGGCGGGCGCGACCAGGCCAGCTATTGGGACGCGGGCGCGGGGGTTGGCGTCGATCTGCTGGTGGCGGGGGCAAATTCCGGCGATGCAGCGGGCGATGTCATCGTCAATGTCGAGGATCTGGCCGGGTCGGGTTTCGCCGACATGCTGGCGGGCGATGATGGTGCGAACGCGATCTGGGGGCTTGGCGGCGCGGACAGCCTGATCGGGCGCGGCGGGCAGGACACGCTGGACGGCGGTGACGGGATGGATACCCTGACCGGCGGGGCCGGCGATGATCGCCTGACCGGGGGCGCGGGCGCGGATGTGTTCGTCTTTCACGCGGGGCGCGATGTGGTTTTCGACTTTACCGACGATGTCGACACCCTGCAGATTGCCACCAGCGTCTGGGGTGGGGGCAGCCGCACGCTGGAGGATGTGCTGGCACCCGGAAACGTCATGGTCACGGCGCTGGGCCTGGAACTGACGCTGGCGCAGGGTCACGTCCTGGACTTGCGCGGGGTTTTCGACGCGACCCTGCTTTACGACGACATTTCGTTCATTTGATTGCCTGCGGCGCGGCGTCGGGCAGGGGTTTCTTTACCATTCCGGGCAAGTCTGCGTCAGGTGCCGCCGACCATGGCTGGCGTGCCGCAACAGCCCCGCGATGGACCGAAATGCCCAGACCGACTGCCACCGCCCGACCCGATGCCCGCGACGCCGCTGCGGATGCGGTCTGGGCCGCGCTGGAACCCCGGATCGCGGCGCAGGTGCAGGCGCGCGTCGATGCGATGGCGCGGCGGATCGAGGTGCGGCTTGTGGCACGGCTGGCGGCCAGCCTGCCCGCGCTTTACGACCCCCTTGAACCGCTGGTGCGCCAGATGGTGCGTCACAAGAACGACGTGCAGGATGACGCCATCATCGGCATCGGCGCCAAGGTCGACGCGCAGGACGACGCGATCCGGGAATTGGCCGACCATCTGCAGCGCATCCTGGCGCATCCGATCTTTCGCCGCTGATCCGACGCGCGCCCTCCCGGATGCGGTGCTGGCGATGTCAGCCCGACGGCAGTGCGGGTGCGCCTGCCGGGTTTCAGCGTGCGCGATCGGATTCGGGACGCGCGCGCGCCGGCCGTTTGCGCGCATCCGTCTGATGCCGCGCGGCAGGCAGCGGCATCAGCGCCGCCGCGAACAGGGGATGCGACAGTTTCCCCGCCATCGCGGCAAAGGCATCCTCCCAGTCCGCAGGATGATAGGTCCGCGCCGCCGCCAGCCGCGCATCGACATCGCCGACCCGCGCCGTTGCCCGTGCGATCGCCCGGGCAAGCCCCTCGACCGTGGGGTCGGCAGGTTCGAAATTGGCCGACACCGCACGGTACCAGTCGGGCGGGCGCGCGGGCAGCGTGTTGACGACGGTGACGATCGCGGACCGCACCATCTCGAAGGGCGGTACGCTGGGATGTGGGGCGGACATCAGTGCCATTCCGGCATCAAACCGCAACAGCCCCGCGCGATAGGCGTCATAGTTGGTGTTCGGCAGCGCCGTGACGGTGACGCCGCCGACCGAAAACTGCGCGCCCATGCGTGACGAGCCGAGCATGTAGAATTCCCATGGCGCGCCCGCGAACGCGCCATCCTGCACCGCGCGCGCCAGCGCCATCAGCGCGATGGTCATCAGGTTGCGCCGGGCGTGATCCTCGGGGCGGCCGTAAAAGACAAACCGGCGCACTTCCCGTGCAGCAAGTTCGCCGCGCGACGGCGGCGGCAGGTCCGGGATACCCTGTTCAAAGACCGCGACCTCGGTTGCGGGGCCGCTCAGCCCGTCGCGGCGCAGTGCCTCGGCCAGTTTGGCGGAATTGCAGATCAGGTTGGGGCGCGGGTGGCCGTGAAAGATGCTTTCCGCCAGGAAGCGGTGGCTGTCATTGGGGTAGAAAACCCGCTCATCCTCCTGCACGAAATAGGTGAATGCCGCCGCTCCTTGCGCCGTCGCGATCTTGGCCGCGACCAGCGCGGTCGTCCAGTTGTAGCACAGCACCGCATCGCCCGCGCCGATGCGGACGGTGCGCCCGACCCCCATCGCCAGCACGGTCGCCTGCGCCAGCACATCGCGCACCAGCGGGTTCGATACAAACATCGCGGCGGGATCCTCCCCGCGGGCCAAAGGTTTCAGCACCAGAACCTCGACCGGCACGCCGCGCCGCTGCAGAAAGGCAAGGAACTGGAAGAACGCGATATAGCCGCCAAAGATCACCGACGGGTTCAGTTCGGGCAGGATCGCCACCAGCCGGGGCGCGCGGTCGGGCACAAGGCGTACGTTCACCGGGCGGTTCACAAAGGACAAAAGGTGGAAGTCGGCCCAGGCCTGCGTGGCGACCCGGTCGTCGTCGGGGCGGGCGGCGGGCGGCGGCGATGCGGCACATGCGACGCGCAAAAGCTGATGCAGGGTGGCCAGTCTGGCCCGCCATCCCGGCGTCAGACGGATCATGTGCAGGCCGGCCCGGACCTTGTAGCCAAATCGCATCGTCGCCACCCCGTGCTGCCTGCTTCGTCGGGCACAGTCTGGCCGGGGGTGGATGAAAAAACCGTTATCACGCGCGGAACCCTCTGCGCCCGGGAAAATCCGGCCGTCCGTTAGACCGCCGTTAACCGGGACGGCCTAGGCCTTGTCGCCATGGGCCGCAACCGGGCGGCCCGATCAAGGCGGTGCCCCATGCCGGAAATGGCCATCCTTCTGGGACTGCACGAGGGCGAGCGGTATCTGCGCGCGCAGCTTGACAGTCTTGCCCTGCAGACCTGGACCGACTGGCGGTTGGTGGTGTCCGATGACAGCGCCACGCCGCAGGGGCGGGCGATCGTCGAGCGGTTTGCCGCGCGTCTGGGCGCGGGCCGCGTGCAGGTGATCGACGGCCCCAGACAAGGTGCGGCGCAGAACTATCTGCATCTTTTCGCCAACCTGCCGCCCGGCTGCCGCCATGTCGCGCTCTGCGACCAGGATGATGTCTGGATGCCGGGCAAGCTGGCGCGGGCTGTTGCGGCGCTGGCGGCGGTGCCGCAGGATCGCCCGGCCGCGCTGTTTGCGGACCGTGCTGTCTGCGACCACGGCCTGGCCGCGCCCCGGCGTGCCCGCCCGCCCGCCCGCCCGCCGGGCTTTTGCAATGCGCTGGTGCAGAATGTCATGCCCGGCAACACCATCGTCCTGAACGCGGCGGCGGCGCGGCTGTGCGCGGCCACGGCGACCAGTGCGACGGGCATCGTGGCGCATGACTGGTGGATCTACCAGATCGTGACGGGCGCAGGCGGTGTGATCCTGCGCGACCCCGGCGTTGCGGTCCTTTACCGTCAGCATGGCGCGAACCTCGTGGGTGCGGGTCTCGGTCCGCGGGCCATGGCGGCGCGCGCGGCGGCAGCCCTGATGGGGCGGCACCGGGGCTGGTACGGCGCACATCTGCGGGCTCTCAGCAGCATCGCCGACCGGCTGACGCCGGAAAACCGCCGGGTGCTGGCGGGCTTTGCCGCCCTGCGCGGCGCCGCGCTGGTTCCCCGACTTCGGATGTTCGCGCGCCTTGGGCTTTATCGCCAGACGCGGGCGGGACAGGCGATGCTGTGGCTGCAGGCGCTGGCGGGGCGGATCTGACCGATGGCGGATGCCGGGCCGATACCTCCCCCCATCACCACGCGCGCGCGCCGACCAGCACCCCCCGCAGCGCACAGCTTTTTCGTGTCGGTCCATATCCCCAAGACCGGTGGCACCACGCTGGGTCTTGTGCTGGACCGGGTCTTTCGCAAGCGCGTGCTGATGGACTATCCCGACAACCCGATGGAGGATCGCGCCGATCCCCTGATCGCGGCGCATCGGAGTTTTGTGGCGGCATACTTTCACGGCATCCATGGCCATTTCAGTGCCCGGCGCCATCTGGACACCTTTCCCGCCGCCAGGCTGATCGCGACGCTGCGCCATCCGGTCGACCGCGTGATCAGCCAGTATCAGCATGAATTGAATGATGCCGGTGCGGCCTCGGCCTATCACGGCGCGATCCGCGATGGCATGACGGTGGTCGACTTTGCCGCCCGGCCCGGCGTCGGCGATGCGATGACGCGCTATCTGGCGGGAGTCGATCCGCGCGACTATGACCTTTTGCTTTTGTCGGACCGGCTGGCCGAGGGCCTGCATGTGCTGAATTACGTGCTGGGCAACATGGACATTCCGCAGCATTTCGGATCGCCGCCCATGCTGCCACGCGAAAATCCGGGCACTGCGCGGGCCCGCGTCCTGGCCTTTGACGCCGCGATCCGTGCTGCGATCTTTGCCCGCGTCGGGGCCGATGCCGACCTCTATGCCCAGGCGCAGCGGCTTTTTGCGCAAAAAGTCCGACGATACCTGAAATAGCGCCGTGCCTCAGCCTTCGTGCAAAAGCCATTTCGCGTGCCGGATCAGCGCAAGAAACGCGACCGCGAACAGGGCCAACGACACCAAAAGGACATAGGCAGGCGCGGCATAGTCGGCCATGTAGGCCGGGTAGAACCCCGCCCGCATCAGGCCGATCGTGTGGATCAGCGGGTTGTACCACAGCACCGCCTGCATCGGCCCCGGCAGCGCGCCATAAAGGAAGAACACCCCCGAGATCAGGAACAACGGGCGCGAGATCACCGACCAGAGCACATGCCAAAGATGCCAGCGCAGGAAGAGATACGCATTGGCGGTACCCACGGCCAGCGCAAACGCCGCCGTCATGACCAGGCTTTCGGCGATCTGTGCGGGATCGGGATGTGCCCCGGTATCATAGATCGACATCACGCCCGCGATCACGATGGCAAAGACCAGAATCTCGGTCAACAGGTTCACCAGGAACCGCGCCAGCACCGCATCGGCAAAGGTGACGGCCGGATAGACCAGCAACGGGCGCGAGAACAAAAGGCTGGTGCCGACGCGATTGGCAATCATCGTGAACATCAGGAACGGCAGCATGCCGGTGGCGTAGAACAGTTCAAAGCTGCGGCCGATTGGCGGGGTGGAGAACATCAGGGAGGACGCAAAGGTCAGGATCGCAATGCCCGCGACCGGCTCCACGATGGCCCAGAGATAGCCGCCCGGAGATCGCCCATAGGTCGAACTCATCTCGCGCAGCATCAGGGCGGCGATGGCGCGCATGGCGGCAAACCGGCGCCGGCTGCGGGGATTCTGGGCGGGTCTGGACATGGCGTGCATGCGTTAATCTTTCGGGAAACTCTGCCGCCTAGTCTTGGCGCATGACAGGTTAACGCCGGGTTCGCAGACGCCGTATCCGCCGGCATTGCCGCCCGGTCCGCCCCCGCCCGCCCCTGATAGAGGATTGCGCCGCCCTGATGTCTGACCTCTCGCCCCCCGGTCCCGCGGGCAGCACAGACGCCGTGCCAGCGCGCGCGCGCTCGGCCTTTGCTCCGGTCCCCGCCATGCCCCCGGCCCGCCGGCCACCCGCCACCATCGCGGGGGCGTCAACGCAGCTTGTCACGACCCCGCGCCAGATTGCCCCCGCAATCGCCGGGCCAGCCACCGCCAGCCGGATGCGCCCGCGCCATCTGTGGCTGATCGCCAGTTTCGCGGTTGCGGTGGTCGTGCCGGTTCTGGTCTCGGCCTGGTATCTCTGGACGCGGGCGGCGGACCAGTATGCCTCGATCACCGCCTTTTCGGTCTCGCGCCAGGATGGGGCCGCAGCGGCGGCGGCGCTGGGCGGGCTGGCGCGGTTCTCCGGGTCCGGCCCGGCCGACACTGACATCCTTGACCAGTACATCCGCAGCCAGCAGCTTGTCGGCGAAGTGGATGCCCGCCTTGACCTCCGCGCCATGTGGTCCAGACCATCGGGCGACCCGGTCTTTGCGCTTGCACGGTCGGGCAGTGTCGAGGATCTGGTCGATTACTGGAACCGCATGGTGTCGGTCCGCTATGACGCCACAACCCGCCTGATCGAAGTGCGGGCGCTGGCCTTTGCACCGGCGGACGCGCAGGCGGTGACAACCGCGATCCTGGCCCGGTCCACCGACATGATCAACCGCCTGAATGATGGCGCCTCCGCCGACGGGTTGCGCTTTGCCCAAGGTGAACTCGACCGGGCCGCAGCGGCGCTGGCCACCGCGCGTGCCGATGTGACACGGTTTCGCAACCGCTATCAGATGGTCGATCCCGGCATGGAACTGGCGGCGCAGTCAGGTGTCATCGCGACGCTGCAGCAGGAACTGACCGGCGCGCGGGTGCGCCTTGACATGCTGCGCACGACCACCGTTGCGACCGACCGGCGGTTGCCCCAGGCCGAACGCCGGGTTGCGGTGATCGAGGCGCAGATCGCCGCCGAAAGGGACAAGCTGGGGCAGGGCGGCGACGATGCGGCGCCCGACGGCTATGCCGGACTGGTGGCCGAGTTCGAACGGCTGGGGATCGAACGGCAATTCGCCGAAGAGGCCTATCTTGCCGCCCGCGTCGCGTTCGAGGTGGCGCAGGCCAATGCCGGGCGGCAGGGGCGCTATCTGGCCGCCCATATCCTGCCCACCCTGCCGCAAAGCGCGCGCTACCCTGCGCGGGGCACGTATCTCGCGCTTGTCGCGGGCTTTGCGCTGGCGCTCTGGTCGATTGCGGCGCTGCTTTTCTATGCCTTGCGCGACCGGCGCTGACCGATGATCCGCCTGATCGACGCGGCCAAGACCTATCGCCTGGACGGCGTGGAAAAATGCGTGCTGGAACCCACCACCATGACCCTGCCTGCGGGACGGTCGATCGGGTTGTTGGGGCGCAACGGGGCGGGCAAGTCGACCTTGCTGCGGATGATCGCGGGCACCCAAAGCCTGTCGCGCGGCCGCGTCGCGGTGTCGGGTAGCATGTCCTGGCCGGTCGGCTTTGCGGGCAGCTTTCACCCCGACCTGTCAGCGGCGCAGAACATCCGGTTTGTCGCCCGCATCTACGGTGTCGACAGTGACGAGCTTTTGGCCTTCGCCGAAGATTTCTGTGACCTGGGGCAACATTTCCGCCTGCCCTGCCGGACCTATTCCTCCGGCATGCTGGCGCGACTGGCCTTTGGCGCGTCGATGGGGATCGCGTTCGACACCTATCTTGTGGACGAGGTCACGGCCGTCGGGGACGAAGCGTTCCGCGCCAAGTCGAACTCCATGTTTCTGTCCCGGATGTCGCGCGCGGGCGCCATCGTGGTGAACCATTCACCCGAGGTGATCCGCCAGCTCTGCGACAGCGTGCTGGTGCTTGAAGCTGGGCGGCTGGAGTACTTCGGCACCGTCGAGGACGGTTTGCGCCGTCACCAGGAAAACCTGCGCGGGCCGCTGGCCTGACGTCATCCCCTTGCCGGGACCTGCATCCGCTGGCATAGCGACCGTGGGGCGGGTGCAGCTAGGATGCCGGGCGATGACAAAGCATGTACTGGTGACGGGTGGGGCGGGCTATGTCGGCAGCCATGCCTGCAAGGCGCTGGCGGCCGCGGGCTATGTGCCGGTCGCGTTCGACAACCTGTCGACCGGCTGGGCGGGGGCCGTCAAGTTCGGCCCGCTGGTGCAGGGCGACCTTGCCGACCGCGCCGCCCTTGACCGGGCCATCGCCGACTATGCCCCCGTCGCAGTGATGCATTTCGCCGCCCTGTCGCTGGTGGGCGAGGCGATGCGCGACCCCGGCACCTACTGGCGTGCCAACGTGCTGGGGGCGCTGAACCTGATCGAGGCGGCGGTGGCGGGCGGCGTGGCTGCGTTCATCTTTTCATCCACCTGCGCCACCTTCGGCGACCAGGACGGGGTCGTGCTGACCGAAGACAGCCTGCAAAAGCCGCTGAACGCCTATGGTGCGTCCAAGCGCGCGATCGAAGACATGCTGCGGGATTTCCAGGCAAGCCATGGATTGCGCCACGTCATCTTTCGCTATTTCAACGTTGCGGGGGCAGACCCCGAAGGCGCGCTTGGCGAACAGCATGTGCCCGAGACGCACCTGATCCCGCTGCTTTTGGATGCCGTTGCAGGCAAGCGTCCGGCGCTGACCGTCTATGGATCGGACTATCCCACCTCCGACGGCACCTGCGTGCGCGATTATGTCCATGTGACCGATCTGGCCGAGGCGCATGCACTGGGCCTGAAATGGTTGCTGGACGGGCGCGAAAGCCGTGCCTTCAACCTCGGCTCCGGACACGGGTTCTCGGTCCGCCAGGTGATCGAGGCCGCGCGCCACATTACCAACCGCGACGTGCCCGTGGTCGAGGGCGGCAGGCGGGCAGGCGATGCGGCAAGCCTTGTGTCCGGCAGCCAGCGCGCGACCACCGAGCTTGGCTGGCAACCCCGTCATTCCAGCATGCAGCAAATGATCGCCGATGCCTGGCGCTGGCATCAGGGCAAGGGGTTTGACCGCTGACCGTCATCGTGACCTGATCTCCGGAAACTCGGCCGTTTGAAGCTGGAGTTTTCCGCCAGGTTTTCCGGGCTGGGAGGGGAGTGGGATCGCGATGAAAGCATCGAAGTTCACGGACGCGCGCGAAAGCCTACATCATCAGGCAGGGCGAGGAAGGCGCGCCAGGGGCGGAGATCTGCCGCAAGGCGGGGACATTATGGACGTGATCAAATGTCCCCATTCACCGCGAAAACCGCTTGTACTTCACCCGCTTCGGCTGGATGCTTTCCGGTCCAAGCCGACGCACCTTGTCCTCTTCATAGGCCTCGAAGTTCCCCTCGAACCATTCCACATGCGCGTCGCCCTCGAACGCCAGAATGTGGGTACACAGCCGGTCGAGGAAGAAGCGGTCATGGCTGATGATGATCGCGCAGCCGGCGAAGTCTTCGATGGCGGCCTCAAGCGCCTGCAGCGTTTCCACATCCAGGTCGTTGGTGGGTTCGTCCAGCAACAGCACGTTGCCACCCGAGCGCAAGAGTTTCGCCATGTGGACGCGGTTGCGCTCGCCGCCTGAGAGGAGGCCGACCTTCTTCTGCTGGTCGGTACCCTTGAAGTTGAAGGCCCCGGCATAGACGCGGGAGTTCATCTCCAGATCGCCCAAGTGGATGACCTCGGAGCCGCCGGAGATTTCCTCCCACGCGGTTTTCGCGGGGTCCAGGGCGTCGCGCGACTGGTCGACATAAGACAGTTGCACGGTAGAGCCGAGGGTGATCGTGCCCTCGTCCGGCTGTTCGGCGCCGGTGATCATGCGGAACAGGGTGGATTTGCCGGCACCGTTGGGACCGATGACGCCGACGATGGCGCCAGGGGGGACGGTGAAGGTCAGATTCTCGATCAGGAGCTTGTCGCCCATGTGTTTCTTCAGGCCGACGACCTCGATCACCTTGGAGCCTAGACGTTCGCCGTTGGGGATGATGATCTGGCTGATGCCGTTGCGCTCGCGCACCGTTTGGCCCGCCATCTCGTTATAGCGCGAAATCCGGGCCTTGGACTTGGCCTGACGGGCTTTGGCCCCGGCGCGGATCCATTCCAGTTCCTTTTCCAGGACCTTCTGCTTGGATTTGTCCTCGCGCGCCTCTTGCGCCATCCGCTTGGCCTTCTGGTCGAGCCAGGCGGAGTAGTTGCCCTCGTAGGGGATGCCACGGCCACGGTCGAGTTCCAGAATCCAGCCGGTGATGTCGTCCAGGAAGTAGCGGTCGTGGGTGACGATGAGGATGGTGCCCTTGTAGTCGATCAGGTGCTTTTGCAGCCAGGCGATGCTTTCGGCGTCGAGGTGGTTGGTCGGTTCATCGAGCAGCAGCATGTCGGGCTTTTCGAGAAGCAGTCGGCAGAGCGCGACACGGCGGCGTTCGCCCCCGGACAGGGTTTCGACATCTGCATCGTCGGGGGGGCAACGCAGCGCGTCCATCGCCACGCCGACAGTGGCCTCAAGTTCCCAGAGGTTCTGGGCGTCGATCTGGTCCTGCAGGGCGGCCATCTCGTCGGCGGTCTCGTCGGAATAGTTCATCGCCAGTTCGTTGTAGCGTTCCAGGATCGCGGTTTCCTTGGCGACGCCCAGCATGACGTTTTCCTTGGCGGTCAGCTTGGGGTCGAGATAGGGCTCCTGTGCCAGGTAGCCGACGCGCGCGCCCTTGGCGGCCCAGGCCTCGCCTTTGAAATCGGTGTCCATGCCGGCCATGATGCGCAAAAGCGTGGATTTGCCCGAGCCGTTGACGCCGACGACGCCGATCTTGACGCCGGGCAGAAAGTTCAGGTGGATGTTTTCAAAGCACTTCTTGCCGCCCGGATAGGTCTTGGAGACGCCTTCCATGTGGTAGACATATTGATAGCTGGCCATGGGGTGTCCTTAACTGACGGGGTTGCGCCTGTCAGATAGGCGATGGGGCGCAAAAGGGCAACGGCGTCAGAGCCGCTTGGTCATCCAGATATTGGCGGGAGGGGTCGTGTAGGCGGGGATTTCGGCCCAGCCGTCGGAGCGGTAAAGGGCAATCGCGGCGGTGAGGCCGGTATTGCTGTCGAGCCGCAACCGGGCGAAGCCGAGGTCGCGGGCGCGGGCCTCGATCGTGCGCATCAGGCGCAGGCCAAGGCCCTGGCCGCGGGCGATGGGGTCGACCCAGAGGCGTTTCACTTCGGCGAGGCCGGGTTCGAGGGGGCGCAGGGAGACGCAGCCGATGGGCAGATCGTCAGACCAGGCGATGAGGAAGACACCGTGGGGCGGGCGGTATTTGACGGCGTCGGGCAGGGGAAGGGGCAGCATGTCGGGGGTAAATGCGTCGAAGGTGTCGCGAAGCTGGCGGTAGTAGGCGCCGACGCAATGAAGCGCGGCGGGGTCATCGGGGTCGGCCTTGCGGATATCGACATCGTCACGCAGCATGACGGTGGCGATCAGGTCCATCGCGTCGATCACGGCCTGCTTGCGGGGTCCGGCGCGGTCGAGCACGCGTCGGGCCTTGGCGTGGCCGAGGTTTTCGTAGACCTGCCATTCGGTCTGCCCCGCAGGGGTCAGGTGGACGATGCGGCGGCGGCGGTCGGCGGGGTCGGTGGCGAGGGTGATCAGCCCTTCGGTTTCGAGGCCGCGAAGGGTGCGGCTGAGCAGGCCGGTATCGAGACCGAGACGGTTGCGGATTTCGGCAACTTCAGTCCCGCCGGGCTGGATCAGGTGCAGGACCCGCGCGACGCCAAGTGGGCGTCCCCGGCCAAGGTAGGACGTGTCGAGCGCGCCGATTTCGCGGGTGACGACGCGGTTGAACCGGCGGAGGCGGGCGATGGCGTCGAGCATATTTGACCGATGTCAGGCAATATAGCTGACTAGAGTCATGCATTTTGAAAGAGTCAAGGGGTTTGCGCTTTACAGCTTTGGGTTCCGACGGCACAACTTGCGCTCAGCGGGATGCAAGGGAGGCCCAGAAATGCGCGCGGGGTTCCCGATGGCAACACGCGGCATGGTCATCGGACTTCTTGGCGGGTCGTTCGACCCGGCGCATGAGGGCCATGCCCACATCACGCGCGAGGCCATCGCGCGGATGGGCCTTGATCAGGTGTGGTGGCTGGTGACGCCCGGCAATCCGCTGAAATCCCGCCAGCCTGCACCCATGGCCGACCGGCTGGCGCAGGCGCGTCGGGTGATGGACCATCCGCGCGTCAGGATCACCGACCTTGAGACCGCGCTCGGTACCAAGACGACAGCCGACACCATCGACAGACTGCGCGCGATCTATCCGCAGGTGCGGTTTGTCTGGCTGATGGGGGCGGACAATCTGGTGCAGTTTCATCGCTGGGGGCGGTGGCGGGACATCTTGCGCAGCGTGCCGGTGGGGGTGCTGGCGCGGCCGGGGTCGGGGGTGGCGGCACGGCTGTCGGTGGCAGCAAGGGCGTTCCGGGTCGATCAGGTTGCGCGTGGCGAAGCGTTGGGTGCGCGCAAGGCCCCGGTCTGGTGTTTCGTGAACCTGCCGATGAACACGGCAAGTTCAACCGCGATCCGGGCGGCGGGGAAATGGAAGTCCGGCAACCCGCAGCGGCAAGCATCGTTCAAAAATGACGGCCACCGGTCATGACCTTGTTGGACGACACCTGGCGCTTTGATATGTGATGAGGATCGGCATGCGGATCGGACTGGTCAGGTGATTACTCGGCGCGCAGTTCTGGGCGGGCTTTTGGCGGGGGCGTCCGCGCCCGCCTTCGCCGAGGCAATCGAACGCTCGCCCGTGCCGCCGCCGCGTCCGGGCAAAGGCAAGGCCGCAGCGGCGGCTGGTGATGCGGGGCGGTCGGCGCGGCTGGTGGAGGCGGCAAAACTGGGCGGGGCAACCGGGTTCGTTGTCCTGGATGCGGCCACCGGCGCGGTGCTGGAGGCGCGGGCCGCTGACGTGCCGATGCCGCCCGCAAGCGTGGCCAAGGCGATGACCTCGCTTTATGCGCTGGACAGGCTGGGCGGGCGGTTCCGCTTTGCAACCCGTGTACTCGCGACCGGGCCGATCGAGGCGGGCATGGTGCAGGGCGACCTTATCCTTGCCGGCGGTGGCGATCCGACCTTGCAGACCGACCAACTGGGAGACCTCGTGGCGAGATTGGCAAAGTCTGGACTGCGCGGGGTCACAGGGCGCTTTTCTTACTGGGACGCAGGCCTGCCGGGCCTTCCCTATGTCGCGGCGGACCAGCCCGTGCATGTGGGGTATAACCCGGCGATTGCCGGATTGAACCTGAATTTCAACCGGGTGAATTTCGAATGGACGCGCGACAGCGGTGGCGGCTGGACAGTGGCGGTCGATGCGCGGGGAGAACGGTTCCTGCCGGCGGTCGATCTGGTCCGGGTTGCCGTGGTCGACCGCAAGGTGCCCTTGTTCACCTATGAGCCGGGGGCGACCCGTGAAGGCTGGACGGTGGCCTCGGCCGCCTTGGGCAAGGCGGGCAGTCGCTGGCTGCCGGTGCGCCATCCGGGACTGTACACGGCCGAGGTGTTCCGCACGCTGGCGCGGGCGCAAGGCATCAGGCTGCCCGGGCCGGACCCTGCGCGGGGCATCGCGGGCAGTGAAATCGGGCGGATCGACAGCGATCCCCTGCCGGATGTGCTGCGCGACATGCTGAAGTTTTCGACCAACCTGACCGCCGAGGTGGTCGGCCTCAGTTCATCGGGCGGTCGGGATCTGGCGGCGTCGGGCAGGGCGATGGCGGTCTGGGCCAATGAAACCTTCGGAATTTCGGCGCGGTTCGACAATCACAGCGGGTTGGGGGGCGAGACGCGCATTTCGCCCGCCGACATGGCCAAGGTGCTGGTGGCTGCGGAGGGCGGTGGGCGGGGATTGAAGCCCCTGCTTCGCGACTTTGGCATGCGCGACGACACCGGCCGCGAGATCAAGGGGCATCCGGTCAAGGTGCTGGCAAAATCCGGGACGCTGAACTTCGTGTCGGGCCTTGCGGGGCATATCGTGCCGCCCGATGGGCGAGAACTGGTGTTTGCAATCTTTTCCGCGGACGCCGCGCGGCGCGACAGGATCGCCGTGGCCGACCGGGAGGAACCGCCGGGCGTCAAGGACTGGACCCGGCGGGCACGGCGGTTGCAGGGACAACTGGTCAGCGGCTGGGCGGGGTCCTTCGGGTAAGGACAGGCACTTGAGACAGCGGTCCGGGTACGGAACAGGCGTATGAATCAGGTTCGCCGGGCGACCAGCGCGTCAATCTCCGTCTGGGTCTTCTTTGCCTGATCTTCCAGCCAGGTCACAAACGTCTGTGTCTGCCGACGATGGACGACATGAGGGCGGGTTCGCAACTGGTAAGTGTGGCGCGCCAAGAGATGCTCGGACATCGGAAATGGCAGCACCACTGATCCCGCGTCGAGTTCGCGCAGCACGCGTGCTGTTCGGACCTGTCGCGGGCACGATGGCATCCCGGAACAGGCCTTGGCCAGCATCGGTCCCACGATCCAGTGGCAACATTCCTATGTTGCCGGCGACAAGACGTTCTGCGTGTGCCTCGCCGACAGCGAAGATGTGATCCGCACCCATGCCAGCCTGAGCGGAATTCCCGTGGGACGCATTACGGAGATCCCGCAGATCATCGACCCGCTGACCGCAGACAACTGATCGGCATGCAAGGCCGAAACCCAAAGCAACGTCCGATGCGCCTTTGCGCGATGCTTGCTGGCCGTGCGTCAGTAGCGCCAGAAATATGCCCCGGCCTCAAGGCACCAGATGCCGGACGCGCGCGCCCCATTCGATGGCGGCGGCGTGAAGGCGGTCGACGTGCAATTCCTCGCGGACCTCTTCCAGCATCCGCAGTTCGACGTCCGAATGGCGCCCGTCTGCGGTGACGACGTCGCAGGCGAGCGCATAGGCGGTTTCGTGCAGGCGCTGGGGCAGGGCGTCGCGGATCAGGCCGAACAGGGCGTCAAGGCCGTCTTCCTCTTCGAAGAGGTCAAAGACGGTGTTGGCGATGCGCCGGATGCGGTCGGCGTCGTAGCCCGCAAAGACCGGCATGTGATTCACAAGGCGCTGGATCGCGACCAGTTCCGCGGTGCGCATCTGTTCATCAGAGGCCGAAACCGCGATCATCACCGCGATCAGGGCGTCTTGTGGCGACAGGGAAGGCGTCTCGGACATCGGGCAATCCTTTGGGGCAGAATCCTTTTTGGTCGGCGCGACATTATTGACGCGACCCCATGGCGGCAATAGAGGACAGGCCTTGCCGGGGTATGGAACCCCATGGGGATGATGCGATGTCAGCTTTGCGCGATGCGGCGATGAAATCGAAAGCCTGGCCTTTTGAAGAAGCGCGCGCGCTGATGAAGCGGTATGAAAAGAAGGCGCCGGAAAAGGGCCATGTGCTGTTCGAGACGGGGTATGGGCCATCGGGGCTGCCGCATATCGGGACCTTCGGCGAGGTGGCGCGGACGACAATGATCCGCCGGGCGTTCGAGGTGATCAGCGACATTCCGACGCGGCTGATCTGCTTTTCCGACGATGTCGACGGGATGCGGAAAGTCCCCGAAAACGTGCCGCAGCAGGAGATGCTGCGCCAGCACATGCAGAAGCCCTTGACCAGTGTGCCGGACCCGTATGGCGAATACGAAAGCTTCGGCCACCACAACAATGCAATGCTGCGGCGGTTTCTCGACACCTTTGGCTTTCAGTACGAGTTCATCAGTGCGACCGAGTTCTACAGATCGGGCCAGTTCGATGCGACGTTGCGGCTTTGTGCCGAGCGGTATGACGCGATCATGGCGATCATGCTGGCCAGTCTGCGCGAAGAACGCCAGCAGACCTATTCCTGTTTCCTGCCGATCCACCCCGAGACGGGGCGGGTGCTGTATGTGCCGATCAAGCATGTCGATGCGGTCAATGCCACTGTGACCTTTGACGACGAGACGGGGCGCGAATGGACGCTGCCGGTCACGGGCGGGCAATGCAAGCTGCAGTGGAAACCCGATTTCGGGGCGCGTTGGGCGGCGCTGGATGTGGACTTCGAGATGTATGGCAAGGACCACTCGACCAATACGCCGATCTATGACGGCATCTGCGAGGTCTTGGGCGGGCAGAAGCCCAATCACATGACGTATGAGCTGTTCCTGGACGATCAGGGCCAGAAGATTTCAAAATCAAAGGGCAATGGGCTGACCATCGACGAGTGGCTGACCTACGCGGCGACCGAAAGCCTGTCCTATTTCATGTACCAGAAGCCCAAGACGGCAAAGCGGATGCATTTCGACGTGATCCCGCGGGCGGTGGATGAGTATCACCAGCAGTTGCGCGCATATCCGGCGCAGGATGCCGAGGGTCATGTGAACAACCCGGTCTGGCACATCCATGGCGGGCAGGTGCCGCAAAGCCATATGGTGGTGTCGTTCGGGATGCTGCTGAACCTGGCTTCGGTGTCCGGGGCGCGGGATTCAGCGTCGCTGTGGAAGTTCATCCAGCGCTATGCCCCCGAGGCGACACCTGAGGGGAACCCCGATCTGGATGCGGCGGCGGGCTATGCCGTGCGGTATTTTGCAGACCGGATTGCGCCAACGCGGCAGTTCCGGCAGGCAACCGACAAGGAATGGGCGGCGATGGACGATCTGCGCAATCGGCTGGCGGTCTGGGATGGTGGCCTGGACGACGAGGCGCTGCAGTCGATGGTCTTTGCGGTTGGCAAGGCGCATGGGTTCGACCCCCTGCGCGACTGGTTCAAGGCGCTCTACGAGGTGCTGCTTGGGGCCAGCGACGGGCCACGGTTCGGCGGGTTCATCGCCCTTTACGGCGTCGATGAGACGATTGCGCTGATCGACCGGGGGCTGAAGGGTGAACTTGTGAGCTAGGCCCGACCCTGCCAGACGCGCCACAAGTCGACCCAGAGATCGGCAACCCCTTCCGGATCGCCTGCGAAAAGACGGGCCGAGGCGGGGAAAGCCGTCTCGGTGATCCGCCTGCGGACATCGTCGATGGCGGCCGCCAGCAGGCGTTGTGCCGGGGCAGGCACGATCTTGGCAGGCAATGTGTCAATGAAGTCGGCGAAAAGCGACAGGTCATGGTGCCTGCCCAGATCTTCGCCCAGCCGGTCGGCGCTTTCGACAATCGGTTTGAAAAGCTCGGGCCAGCAGGGCGCGAAGAGGCGGGCCTGATACCAGTGGTCCTTGACGCGTTTGCGCCAGTTGTGGATCAGAAGCTCGGACATCGGCTCGGCGCGCGCAGCCTTGGCGGCACGGATGGCCTTGCGGCGTGTATCCGTAAGACCCAGCCCAACGATGTTGGCGTCCTTGCCGCAGAGCGACCATTTTTCGGCACGCTTGCGGATCTCTTTCAGCGTGTGAGGAAGATCGGCGGGCAGCCCGATGCCAGGGGCCTGGCTACCCACGGCCAGATGATCGCGCAGCGGCCGCAGGGCGTCGGGCGGTTCAGGAAAGAGGCTGTCGAAGGTGATCAGGCGTGCAGCGGCATCGCGACGCGACGCCAGCGCCATGGCGACCTGGCGCAGTGCCGCGTTTTCCGCGGGCTGAACATCAATGCCTGTCCTCACGAGGCGCAACATGGCACGGGTCTTCTTGAGGTTCTTGCGAACGGCGTGAACCGCTTCGGGCTGTTTGATCTGGCCGAGACGCGCAAGCGCCAGACCCAGTTCTTCGCTCGCAATGCGGCGGAGGGTGGCCTGAAGGTTGGCGTCTTGGCGGTCGAAAGAAAAAGCCATTCGAAGTATCCTGCGGTTGCTGAGGTTATAACTTGGGCTTCACGAGGATTCGTTCAAGCGGGGCTTGGCAGCGGCGTCAGCGGCGCTAGGTTTTGCGCAATTGCCAGGGGAGGAACGGAAAATGCGCCGAAGCCTGCTTGCCTTGACGATCGTTCTGGGGCTGTCGCTGCCTGCGGCAGCACAAGAAGAACCGATCCAGAATACCATTCAGTCGCAGCTGAATGCGTTTCAAAAAGACGATTTCGCGACCGCCTTCACCTTTGCCAGTCCGATGATCAAGGGGATGTTCGGCACGCCCGAAAACTTTGGCATGATGGTCACGCAAGGCTATCCGATGGTGCATCGCCCGTCGGCGGTGAAGATGCTGGAGTTGCGTACCGTGGCAGGCAACCTGTGGCAGCGGGTGATGATCACGGATGCGGCGGGGCGTACGCATCTTCTGGATTACATGATGGTAGAGACGCCTGAAGGCTGGCAGATCAATGCCGTGCAGTTGCTGCGCGCGCCGGATGTCGGGGCCTGAACCGTTGCGTGCCGCGGGCTTGGGGCGCGCGGCAGTCTGAACCTTGGTTAATCGCTGGTTGCTAACCCCTTTGTCCATCGCGTCGTGGGACCGGATGGCGGTTTCCCCATGCCAGTGCCCCGGCGCGGACCGGCAACCGAAGGCGAGGGCATGACGCGATGAACAAGGCAATTACAGACGGTCTGGTGCTGATGCCGCCGCCGTTTTCGGCGGGGCTGACCCTGTGGTCCAGCGGCAATGGTGTACCCGGCGATCCGGCCTATCAGGGCCAGCCGAATGCGGCGCTGGTGACGAATGACCAGGATTTCGGCGGCTGCCTGGAACTGCAGAAGGTGAGCACCACGCAAAAGCTGCGGTCCTTTGCGCAGACGCCGTTCCAGCCGGGGATGTATCTGCGCGTCACGGCCCGGATCAAGGCCGTCTCCGGCAACCTGCCATCGGTGCGCATCGCCGCCTGGGCGGGCAGCATCACGTCGACGAACGTGGCGGGCGTTCCGCAAACGGGTGCCGCCGTCACGCTGACCAGCTATGGCGATGTCGTGACGGTGCAGGCGATCATCGGGTCGGGCAGTCGGCAGGGCGTGGACCTGATCTGGGGTACGGCACCCGTCTATGCCCATATCGGCCTTGACCTGACCGGAGCGAATGGCGGTGTCGTCCGCATCGACGATCTGGTCGTCGAGGATGTGACCGAAGTGTTTCACCGCAAGATGATGGATTGGGTCGATGTGCGCGACTTTGGTGCCATCGGCAACGGGATCGCCGATGATCTGGCCGCGTTCGAGGCTGCCGATGCCGCCGCCGCCGGACGCAGCATCCTGATCTCGGCCGGGACCTATCTGATCAACGGCAACCTGACGCTGAACGCGCCGGTCCGGTTCGAGGGTACGCTGTCCATGGCGGATCAGTTCCGGCTTGCCTGCACGCGGAACTATGACCTTGATACCTATGCGGCAGCGTTCGGATCGGAACTGGCTGGGTTCCGCAAGGCCCTGCAAGCGCTCTTTTATTTTACAGATCATGTGGCGTTTGACCTGTCGGGCCGCAGGGTCGATCTGACCGGGCCGCTGGACATTGCCGCGATTGCGGGCCTCGACACGTTCCAGCAGCGCCGGGTCATCCGCAACGGATTTCTGAACGCCGTCGCGGACCCCGCCTGGACCACGGCCGACGTTACATCGGTCGCCACCTATACGCCCGCGACGGCCACGACAACGCTGACCGGCGTGGTCAATGTGGCGAACGTTCCGGTCGGTGCGCTGGTCATCGGAACCGGCGTCGGGCGCGAGGTCTATGTCACCGCAAAGAACGTGGGGGCGGGCACGCTGACGCTGAGCCAGCCGCTTTGGGGGGCCGCGGGCACGCGCAGCTATACGTTCCGGCGGTTCCGCTACATGCTGGATTTCAGCGGTTTTGCCCTGCTGACCCGGTTCGAGATCGAAGAGATCGAACTGCAGGCGAACGGCATCGCATCTGCAATCCTGCTGCCCACCGCCGGGGGCACGTTCCGCATTGCCGACTGCACGTTCAACACGCCCCTGGATCGCGCCATCACCTCGTCCGGCAGCGGGTGTCAGGGGATGTTTGTCGACCAGTGCCAGTTCCTGTCGAACGAACAGGCTCTGCCTGCACAGGCGCGCACCTCCATTGCGCTGAACGTCAATGCCAATGATGTCAAACTGCGCAACAACCGCGCCGTGCGCTTTGCGCATTTTGCCGTGATGAACGGCACCGGCCACCTGATCCTCGGCAACCACTTCTTTCAGGGCGATGAAGAGGTGTCGGGCGTGCGCCGCGCAGGTCTTGTCCTGACGCAGACCAATGTCAGTACGGTGATCACCGGAAACTATGTCGACAACTGCTTTGTCGAATGGGGCAACGAACATGATGCGGCACCCGAATTCAACAACGAGTTCTCGTTCGGCGGATTGAACATCGTCGGCAACGTGTTCATCGCCTCGAACGTGGCGACGTTCTTTCGCTGGATCGTGATCAAGCCCTATGGGCCGGACCATTTCCTGAACGGATTTTCGCTGATCGGGAACAGCTTTCGCGTGTTCAATGGCGCGGCGGACCGGGTAGAGATGGTGGACACAACCCAGTCCAGCCTGGACATGACCAAGGCGCGCAATGTCAGGGTGGACGGCAACAGTTTCAACCAGATCGGCCAGTCGATCATGAACCCGATCCGGGTCAGCCATACCCAGAACACAGCCGCGGACCCCTGGACGGTTGACGCATCGCCCTTTCTGCCCTTTGGCGGGCGGGTGCGGATGGTCGAGGCGGTGATGCCCGAAGGCGCGATCACCAACGCGGCCAACGCCAGCCGCTATCTGCAGCCGAACGCGACCGTCGGCGCCGGAGTGCAGGGCAACCAGGCCAGCTTGCGCTGGGGCGAGGCGGTCAAGGGCAGGGTGACGGTCGTGCTGCGGATGGACAATCCGACCTGAGAGACATGGAAATGTCGAATGGAAAGGGGCAGCTTCGGCTGCCCTTTTTTGTGTTCAGGCCAGATCGTCCGGGATCAGCCGGAAGGCCTTGCCGAATCCGGCGTTCAGCATGGCAGAGGTCACGGCAAATCGCACGAAACCGAAAGGGGCGTATCCCCTCAGCATACGGTCTGGACTCTTGGCGGGGAGTCGTGAGATGATCGGGCATGTATCTCACGCTGATCAAGCTACGAAGGCTTTTAGCCCGTTGGCCCGCCGAGGTGTGGCGCTGTTTCTGCGCACCCATCTTCGAAACGGGGCAAATGATTGGCCTCGCGGTTGCGGTTCTGGGCACCTTCATCGCTCTAACTCAGACTCCCCTATCAGGGTGGGCAAGCAAGTTGAGTGAATGGGTGATTCCAGTCCAGGCCTTTGGCTATGTTCTTCTGGCGTGGGGGCTAATCAGTATGATCGCCGCACCATTCCGAGTGGTAGCAAGTGACAAGAAGCGCGGGCACTGGCAAGGCCACCACTATATTTACCGAGAGCCTATCCTTGTGTTTAGTGGACGCTTTGAACACAAAGGCGGAATTATTCAGACGGGAGTTTTGGACTTTTCCGATGCCGAGCCAAATAGCTTTGTATTCTGCGAAATTACGGCAACGCCTAAAATACCCGGGAGAGTTTTTGTCCGGTTAAACGGTGGAAAGCCGAGTCCACATATGGAGATCAGCATCCCGCAGCCCAGGCAGTTGTTCCTTTCATCGGAACCCGGATCACATGTAGGATTCCGGCTGCCATCAAGTAAATCCGCGACGGTGTATGTTCGGATGCTGCCAGAAACTGCACCATTGGTCATACGGGTATACTGTGTTGAGTTCTTTGTTGGTAAAAACGAGACCGAAATCGGAAAGGGGCCGTGGGTAACTGCTATGGTAAGCCTGCAAAAAGCCAGATCATCTGGGAAACTTGAGGCATTCATCGCCGAACACGAAGCTGACCCCAAGGGGGACGCTGACAAACTGGACGCCCTGCTTAAACGTCCAGTTCAGGAAAGCGGGTCAGAAGCTCAGCCAGCATCGCCTCGGGGCGCATCCGACGATTGAAGCGGAACTCGAATTCCTTGACGTAACGTTCAAGGTGCTTGCCCGACACGCTGACGTGCGTTCCCTTGATTGAACATTTCAGGTGACGCCAGAAGTTCTCGATTGAGTTGACGTGCTCACCATCGGGGCCAACGTAGCCGTCCCGATCCTTGTTGACCCGTTTGAGTTCAAACCTGTGTTCAAGAGCGTCATAGCCCTTGTGCATGTCAGCGACCACTTCTGTCCCGGCTTTCACGTTGCGCGCAACGGTATGGGCAAGGGATTTCGTGCTTCCATCGGGGACAACTTTGGCAATCAGGTCGCCATTGCGTTCCAGCATCCCCAGCACAATGGTCTTGCCAGCCGCACCACGGCCACGCTTGCCGGGACGCTCACCGCCGACATACGTTTCATCGACCTCTACGGCTTCACCATTGCCGCCTAGGGGGCGTTCGCCATCAACGCCAGCCATATGCTTGCGGATCATCGAACCCATACGCCACGCGGTCTTGTAGGTCACGCCAAGCTGGCGCTGCAATTCCTTGGCGCTGACGCCGTGGCGGGTCTGGGTGAACAGGAAGATCGCATAAAACCACAGTTGCAGGGGAGTGCTGCTTTTCTCAAAAATCGACCCGACCATCGGGTGAATGTGGTTGCCGCACCATTGGCATGAGAAGGCCTGTTCCGATGCCAGCCGATACCACTTCGCCGAACGCTTGCACTTGGGGCATTCGTAACCCTGACCGAAGCGAACTTCGAACATGTGAGCAAGGCAAGCCGCGTCATCCGGGAACTGCGAGAAGAACTGGCGAACGTTGATCGGTTTCATGGTGGCGTCTCCTATGTCATAGATATAGGAAGCCCGCTACCGTATGTCAATGGGATACACCCCAACCGAAATCCGAAAAGTCGACATAAAGCTTTGACTTGGGATGCAGGGCCAGCCATTGCGCGCGGAGGTCGTCATGCGCCGTATCGGTGCGCGCGACAAACCCGCCCACAGCCTGCAGCATCAGGCGCGGATGCGTCAGCGGATCGCCCTTTGGCCCCGGCTCACCCACCAGGATCGCGCAGGCGGGGTTTGCGGCAAGACTTGCGTGATGCGCGCTGAGCGACGAGACCAGCGACACCGGCCCGCCGGGAACAGCGGCGATCACGATGCGGCTGATCGCGGGCGCAAGTGTCGCCGGGTCGATCACGGCAAGGGCTGCAAACCGCGCATCGGACAAAAGTTTCCGCGCGAGGGCAAGTGCAGCATCATCGGCGGTCGCAACAGGGTCTGGCTTGGCCATGGTTCGTCCATCTCAGTCGGGCCGGACATGCGTCTGCACCGGAGCGCGCCCCCGATATTGCGTTGGCCGAGAACGCGAATCAACTGCATGCGGCCGGTCCCGCCAGTTCACGGAGCCATGACCCTCATGATACGCCCGCATCGGCTGCCGTGCGCGTCGGTTCTGGACTGTCATGCGGCGCGTGATCGCTGGATTTTCTGTAAACCATCAACACACAGAAAAACAATATAGAAATCAAGACTTTTTCTGAAAAATTTACTATAAGTTACACAAAAAGTAAATAAATTAACAAAATATCTTATTTCTTATTTATGGTTACGGAAATGTGAAACTTATTGTAAAGTTCTCGCAAGATGGTGAATACGCGCCGGACGGCGGCTATACGACCTGGGTCGTGGGCCATCTGGGCCTGTCATCACCAGGAGGGGGCGGAATGTCGGAAAAGGGTCAGGCGGGTGGCGTTTTTGCTGCATCAGATGCCTTTGTCGCCAACGCGCATGTGACGCCTGCGCGCTATGGCGAAATGTATCGCGCATCGGTTGCCGATCCGGATGCGTTCTGGGCCGCAGAAGGCCAGAGGATCGACTGGATCAGGCCCTATACGCGCGTCAAGAACACGTCCTTTGCGCCCGGCCACATCTCGATCAAGTGGTTTGAGGATGGCGCGCTGAACGTCAGCGCCAACTGCATCGACCGCCACATGCTGACCCGTGCCACCCAGACCGCAATCATCTGGGAGCCGGATGATCCGAAAGAGCCCCCGCAGCACATCACCTATGCGCAACTGCTGGAAAACACCTGCCGCCTGGCCAACGTGCTGAAGGCGCATGGTGTGACCAAGGGCGACCGCGTGGTCCTCTACATGCCGATGATCCCCGAGGCGGCCTATGCGATGCTGGCCTGCACACGGATCGGGGCCATTCATTCGGTGGTCTTTGGCGGCTTTTCTCCCGACGCGCTGGCCAACCGGGTGAACGACTGTGGCGCGAAAGTGGTGATCACCGCCGACTGGGCCCCGCGCGGCGGCAAGAAGACAGGCCTCAAGGACAACACCGACAAGGCGATGCTGCATTGTTCGGACAAGGTGCAGGTGCTTGTCGCAAAACGCACCGGAGATCAGACCTCATGGGTCGAAGGCCGTGACTTTGATCTGACGGCAGAGATGGCGGCGGCCAGGCCCTATTGCGCTTATGTCGAGGTCGGGGCGGAAGACCCGATGTTCATCCTTTACACCAGCGGCTCTACCGGGAAACCCAAGGGGGTGGTGCATACGACGGGCGGCTATCTCGTCTATGCCGCGATGACGCATCAACTGACCTTTGACTACCATGACGGCGACATCTTCTGGTGTACCGCCGATGTGGGCTGGGTGACGGGACACAGCTACATCATCTACGGCCCGCTGGCGAACGGGGCGACGACGCTGATGTTCGAGGGCGTGCCGACCTGGCCGGATGCAGGCCGGTTCTGGGAGGTGATCGCCAAGCACAGGGTGACGCAGTTCTACACCGCGCCGACCGCAATCCGGGCGCTGATGGGGCTGGGACCGGACTGGGTGAACAAGCACGACCTGTCGTCGCTGAAGCTTTTGGGTTCGGTGGGCGAGCCGATCAACCCCGAAGCGTGGAACTGGTATCACACCCATGTCGGCAAGGGCGCGATCCCGATTGTCGATACGTTCTGGCAGACCGAAACCGGCGGCCACATCATCACGCCCCTGCCGGGGGCGATCCCGCAGAAACCGGGGTCGGCAACGAAACCCTTTTTCGGGGTCAGGCCCGAGGTACTGGACCCCGCGACGGGTGCTGTGCAGACCGACATGGCCTGCGAGGGGGTGCTGTGCATCGCCGACAGCTGGCCCGGGCAGATGCGCACGCTCTGGGGCGATCATGCCCGGTTCGAAGAGGCCTATTTCAGCCAGTACAAGGGGTATTACTTTACCGGCGATGGCTGCCGCCGTGATGCGGATGGCGATTACTGGATTACCGGGCGGGTGGATGACGTGATCAACGTCAGCGGCCACCGCATGGGCACAGCAGAGGTGGAATCCGCCCTGGTCGCCCATGAGGCCGTGGCCGAGGCGGCGGTGGTGGGCTACCCGCACGACATCAAGGGGCAGGGCATCTATGCCTATGTGACCCTGATGAAGGGAACCGAGCCGACCGAGGCCCTGCGCAAGGAACTGGAGGCGTTCGTGCGCGGCGAGATCGGCCCGATCGCCAAGCCGGACCTGATCCAGTGGGCGCCGGGACTGCCGAAAACCCGGTCCGGCAAGATCATGCGCCGCATCCTGCGCAAGATTGCCGAGAATGACTTTGCCGCCCTTGGCGACACCTCGACGCTCGCCGATCCGGCAGTGGTGGACGACCTGATTGCCAACCGGATGAACCGGGGCTGACACTGCGCACGGCGTCCGTCCGGGTGCCGTGACCGACAACCGGGGATCACCCGGAACAACGCCCGCGCGCAAGATGCGGGGTCAACGGAACCGGTGCAGGCCAGATGAAGGCAGGCCCAACATGGAGGAGATGCCAGATGGCAAACACGACGATGGACGTCAGCGCACGCGCGCGTCCCATGACGGGCGAGGAGCGCAAGGTCATCCTTGCCTCGTCCGCGGGGACGATTTTCGAATGGTATGATTTCTACCTTTACGGCAGCCTTGCTGCGATCATCGGGGCACAGTTCTTCACGCCGTTCCCCGAGGCGACGCGCAATGTCTTTGCGCTCCTCGCCTTTGCGGCGGGGTTCCTTGTGCGTCCGTTCGGCGCGCTGGTGTTCGGTGCCATGGGCGACGTGATCGGGCGCAAGTACACCTTTCTGATGACCATCCTGATCATGGGCCTGTCCACCTTTATCGTGGGTCTTCTGCCGAACTACTATGCCTGGGGCGTGGCCGCGCCGATCATCCTGATCGCCTTGCGGATGCTGCAGGGACTGGCGCTGGGGGGCGAATATGGCGGTGCTGCGGTCTATGTGGCCGAACACGCGCCCGCAAACCGGCGGGGCTATTTCACCTCGTTCATCCAGACCACGGCGACGCTGGGTCTGTTATTGTCGCTGATCGTGATCATCTCGGTGCAGGGCTATGTGAACGGCAACTATCCCGACCAGCCGGTGCTGGACGCCGCCGGTGCCGCCTTGATGAACGCCGATGGCGCTCCGCAGATGCAAAAGGCGTTCAACGCCTGGGGCTGGCGGATCCCGTTCCTGGGGTCGATCGTGCTGCTGGCGATTTCGCTTTATATCCGCCTGCAGATGAACGAAAGCCCCGCCTTCAAGAAGATGAAGGAAGAGGGTGCCGCCTCGAAGGCCCCGCTGCGCGAAGCCTTTGGTCCGGGCAAGAACGCGCTTGTGCTGCTGATCGCGCCGGCGATCTTCTTTGTGCTGTTGTTCACCGGCAGCCTGAGCGGCACGCTGGCGATGTATGTGGGCATCGCCTTCGTACTGATCGCGATCATCTGGGGCTACATGAATGCCAAGATCGCGCTCATCGCGCTTCTCGGTCTGGTCGCGGGGCAGGCAGTGGTCTGGTATTCGGGCCAGTTCTACGCCCTCTTCTTCCTGCAGAACGTGATCAAGGTCGACAGCTTCAGTGCCAACGTCTTTGTGGCCTGGTCGCTGATCCTCGGCACCGGGTTCTTTCTGTTCTTCGGCTCGCTGTCCGACAGGATCGGGCGCAAGCCGATCATCCTGGCGGGCTGTGCGCTGGCGGCGGCGACATACCTGATCGTGTTTCCGCTGTTGACCAAGACGGCCAACCCGGTGCTGTACGCCGCGCACCAGACGCCTGTGGTCGTGACCGCAGACAAGAACGACTGCTCGTTCCAGTTCAATCCGACCGGCACGGCCAAGTTCACGTCATCCTGCGACATCACCAAGGCGCTGCTGGCGCGGTCGTCGGTCAACTACACGACGGTCAGCGGCACCGCTGGCCAGATTGCCGAGGTCAAGGTCGGCGACGTGGCCATTCCGTCCTACAGCGGGGCGGCAAATGCCGAGGCGACCAAGACCGCGACCGCAGCGCTGGAGACTGCCAAGGCCGCGATTGACGCCGCCTTGATGGAACCGATGGCCACTGCCGAAAAGGCGCTGGCTGCGGCAAAAGCGGCGGCGGGGACGGCCGACAAGGCGTTCAAGACCGCCGAGGCAGGCGCGGACGAGGCGGCAAAGACCGCCGCCAGGGCGGCGCTTGATGCGGCCAATGCGGCGGTCGCTCCGGCGCAGGCGGCGCTCGACGCGGCACGCGCGGCCGTGCCCGCCCCGGCGCTGGCGGCCTATGACACGGCAACCGCCGATCTTGCCAAGGCCAAGGGGGAACCCGCGGCCTTTACCAAGGCGGTGAATGACGCGCTGAAGGCGGCGGGCTATCCGCTGGTTCCGGCCGAGAATACCAGCGTGGCCAAGGCGAACCACTTCTTCGACATCTTCAACGCGCAGAACCTGACGATCATCGCGATCCTCACCTACCTTATCGTCTTGGTCACGATGGTCTACGGGCCGATCGCGGCCATGCTGGTGGAACTGTTCCCGACCCGCATCCGCTACTCCGGCCTCTCGTTGCCCTACCACATCGGCAATGGCTGGTTCGGGGGGCTGATGCCCGCGACCGCCTTCGCGATCTCGGCCCAGTCCGGCAACGTCTATGGCGGGCTGTGGTATCCGATCGTGATTGCGGTGATCACGGTTATCATCGGGCTTTTGTTCGTGCCGAACGGGACGCACAAGAAAGACATCTTTGCCGATGACGCGCCGAGATAACGTCACGCCCAAGCCGTAAGGCAGGGACGGGCCGGGGGAAACCCCGGCCCGTTTCCGTTCACCGCCTGGCCCGGCGATAGACCGCCAGTGCGCCCATGGCCACGGCCAGCAGGATGAGGTTGGCGACAACCCCGATGCCGATGGCGCGCAAGGCGGGTCCGGTCGTGGGCATCGTCGTCGGGATGATCACGGCGACAAAGACCACGCCTGCCAGCAGCGGCAAAAGGGTGCCGGTGACAGTCTGCGTGCGCAGCGTGGTGGCGACCAGCGCGATGATCAGGCCGATACGGAACACATCCGTCAGTTGCGATTGCAAAAGCTCAAGAAAAGGCATCGGCGTTCCCCGTGTTTGCTGTCGCCACCTTGCGGCGGAATGGGGCGGCTTTCAACGTGCGAACGGATCAGCCGTATAGCGGACCCCCGTCAGCGTCAGCCCGTCCGGCGGGCAGACCGGCCCGCAGGCGGCACGGTCGCGCAGGGCCAGCACCTTGGCAACCCGGTCCGGGGGCCAGGCACCCGACCCCACCCGCTCCAGCGTGCCGACGATGGACCGGACCTGATTGTGCAGGAAGCTGCGGGCCCGGAACTGCAACCGGATTTCCTGACCGCCGGGATAGTCGTGGCTGGTCACGGTGATCTGATCCAGCGTCTTGACCGGGCTTTGCGCCTGGCAGAACAGCGAGCGGAAGGTGGTGAAGTCATGCTTGCCGATCAGATGCGCGGCACCCGCCCGGATCGCGTCTGCATCCAGCGGCCGGATCACCTGCCAGGCCAGCCCGGCCTCCTGCGTCAAGGGCGCGCGGCGGTTGACGATGCGATAGGTATAGGACCGCTCCAGCGCCGAAAACCGCGCGTGAAAATCGTCGGCGACCCGCGCCGCATCCAGCACCGCAACCGGATCCGGGCGCAGATGAAAGTTCAGCGCGCCGGTCAGCTTGAACGCATCCCAGTCCTGCGCAAGGTCGCAATGCGCAACCTGACCCGTGGCATGCACGCCCGCATCGGTGCGGCCAGCACCTTGCACGGCCGCAGCCGGTCCCAAAGCCGCCAGCGCTGCCTCGATCCGGCCCTGCACCGATGGCTGCCCACCCGACTGGCGTTGCCAGCCGTTGAACGGTCCCCCGTGATAGTCGATGAGCAGGGCATAGCGCGGCATGGGGCTGTCGGTTATCGCCTTCGTCCGCGCCTGTCCATGCCGCGCCGCGCTTTCCCCCTACCGATGCGGGGCCGCGCTGCCTATGTTGGGCGCGCAAAGGGGACTGGGATTGGTCATCGGACGTCTGACAGACAGCATCGCGCGGGGTGTGGAAAATGCCGTTGCCGCAGCTTCGTCCTCGCTCTTCGAGCCAGTGATCCGCTTGGGGGTGACGGGGCTTGCGCGTTCGGGCAAGACGGTGTTCATCACCAGCCTGGTGGCGAACCTGCTCGACCGGGGACGGATGCCGCAACTGGCGGCGGCAACGCAGGGCCGCATCGAGGCGGTGATGCTGCAACCGCAACCGGACATGACCGTGCCCCGCTTTGATGTCGAGGCGCATCTGGCGGCGTTGACCGGGAATGATCCGCGCTGGCCGACCTCGACGCGCAGCATATCGGAACTGCGGCTGTCCTTCCGGGTGCGGCCATCGGGGTTCCTGTCGTCGTTCAGCGGACCGCGCATGGTGCATGTGGACATCGTAGACTATCCCGGCGAGTGGCTTTTGGACCTTGGCCTGATGGCGCCGGATTATGGCCAATGGTCCGAACGGGTTCTGGCGCGGATCGCCAGGCGGCCCGAGGCTGCGGAGTTCCTGTCCAGCGCGCGGGCCGAGGACGGATCCCTGCGCCATGACGAGGTGCGCGCACGGGCGCTCGCGGACAGCTATACCGCCTATCTGGCTGCGGCGCGGGATGCGGGCCATTCCGACGGCGCACCGGGGCGGTTCCTGTTGCCGGGCGACCTTGCCGGATCGCCGGTGTTGTGCTTTGCGCCCCTGCCGATGCCTGCGACCACGGCGCGGGGCAGCCTGTGGCGCGAGATGCAGCGGCGCTATGACGGCTACAAGCGGCAGGTGGTGGAGCCGTTTTTCCGCAACCATTTCGCCCGCATCGACCGCCAGATCGTTCTGGTGGATGTGCTGGGCGCGATCCATCGCGGGCCCGTCGCGGTGGAGGAAACGCGCACGGCGATGGCCGAGATCCTGGCGGCGTTCCGCCCCGGCGAAAATGGATGGCTGTCGCGCATCCTTGGGACCCACCGGGTGGAGCGTATCCTGTTCGCCGCGACCAAGGCGGATCATCTGCATCACAGCCAGCACCCCCGCCTGACCGCCCTGATGCAGGGCCTGCTGCGCGAGGCGATCGCGCGCGCGGACTATTCCGGCGCGCGCACCATGGCGATGTCGATGGCCGCGCTGCGGACGACGGTGGAGGAGGACATCCTGCGCGACGGCGTCTCTTTGCCTGCGGTGCGGGGACGGTTGCTCAAGACGGGCAAACAGGTCGCGCTGTTCCCCGGCGAGTTGCCCGAGGATCCGGCCCGCGTGCTGGCCGCTGCACGAGAGGGTGCGGAAAAATGGCTGGACGCCGACTACACGGTGATGGACTTCGCGCCGGCGCGCCTGCGCCTTCGGCCCGGCGAGGGGCCACCCCATATCAGGCTGGACCGCGCCGCCGAGTTCCTGATCGGAGACCGGCTGTGAGCGGCTGGAAAGGGTCGCAATGAACGACGAGACAAAACGCCCGGCCCGCCCCGCGCTGGTGGATCGGGACGATGCCGACCACGCCGATCCGGGAGGCGCCGCGCATGTCCCGGACGAGGTGCCGACGGGACGCGCCATGCAGACGGCCGGGCGTCTGGTGACGCGGCAGGCGTCGGGCTGGACACGGTTTGTCCGGTGGGTGTTCGGCAGCCTCTTCACGCTGATCGTCTCGACCGCGCTTTATGACTATGTGACCGGGCTATTCGCACAGAACACGGTGCTCGGCTGGGTGGCGTTCGTGCTGACCGGCCTTGCCGTGGCAATCCTGGCCGTGATGATCCTGCAAGAGGTCGCCAGCTATTCCCGCCTGCGCCGGCTGGATGCCCTGCGTGCACAGTCCCAAGCGGCGCGCGGCGGCGCAGACCTGCCTGCCGCGCGCAAGGTGGCGGATGCACTGGTCAGCCTCTACGCCAGCCGCCCCGAGGTTTCGTGGGGTAAGGCGAAGGTCGCGGAACAGCGGGCCGAGATGTTCGATGCCGATGCGCTGCTGGCCCTGTGCGAGCGCGAACTGCTGGCCCCGCTGGATCGCGCGGCCCTGGTAGAGGTCGAGGCTGCGGCCCGGCAGGTCGGCCTTGTCACGGCGATGGTGCCGCTGGCGCTGGCCGATGTCGCGACAGCGCTTTACGCCAACCTGCGGATGGTGCGGCGGCTGTCGGCGATCTATGGTGGCCGGTCGGGCGGACTTGCCACCTGGCGGCTGATGGCCCGCGTCTTTGGTGCGGTGATGGGGGCGGGGGCACTGGCGCTGACCGACGACCTTTTGGGGTCTGTCGCTGGCGGGGGCGTGCTGTCCAAACTGTCACGCCGGTTCGGCGAGGGGGTGGTGAACGCAGGACTGACCGCGCGCGTCGGGATTGCCGCGATGGAGGTCTGCCGACCGATGGCCTTTGTCGCCTTGCCGCGCCCCAAGGTCAGCGCCACGGTCGCGCGTGCACTGTCAGGGGTGTTGCTGCCGGCAGAACGCAAGTCGAACGGCGTTGGCCAGTCGGGCTAGCGGAACCGGTCCAGCAGACGCTGCATCGGCGTGCGCGGGTCATCGGGCGCTGCGGCCGTGACATCCTGTGTCGGTTCGGGGGATTTCCGTACCTTGTGCCGCATGTCGCCGGTCGAGGATCGTGGCGGCGCTGTGCGCAAGGCGACGGCGTTCAGGAACCGGGCGCTGTCGCCTTCGGCCAGCGCCGCGGCCCCGTCCGAAATGCCGCGCAAAAGGTCATCCAGCCAGTCCTGATCGTCCCTGGCAAAGTCGTGCAGCACGTAGGCCGCCACCGCGTCCTTGTGGCCGGGATGCCCGATGCCGAGGCGCACGCGGCCATAGGCGTCCGCGCCCAGATGCTGGTGCATGGACCGCAGGCCGTTGTGCCCTGCATGCCCGCCCTCGGCCTTGACGCGGATCTTGCCGGGGGCGAGGTCCAGCTCGTCATGGAACACCATGACGTCGGCAGGCGTCAGCTTGTAGAAGTCCATCGCCGCGCGGACCGACTGGCCTGACAGGTTCATGAAGGTCTCGGGTTTCAGCAGCAAGACCTTTTCCGTGCCCAGCCGTCCCTCGGACATCTGCCCCTGATGCGCGCGCCGCCAGGGCGAAAATCCGTGATCGGCGGCGATCCGGTCGACCGCCATGAAACCGATATTGTGGCGGTTGCCTGCGTATTTGGCACCGGGATTGCCCAGGCCCACAAAAATCTTCATCGCCCGACATCCTGATCAACGCCGCGCCAGCATAGTTGCGCGAAGGAGCAGGGGCAACCAAACGCCCCTGGTCAAACGAAAACGGGGGGCCGAAGCCCCCCGCCGTCATCACTGTCAGGCTGCGTGACTTAGGCTTCAGCAGCCGCTTCTTCGTTGTCTGCCGAGGCCAGACCCGCCGGGGCCGCCACGTTGGCCACGACAAAGTTGCGCGTGATCGTGGGGCGCGCGCCTTCGGGCAGGGCGATGTCGTTGATGTGGATCACATCGCCGATCTGCTTGCCGGTCAGGTCCACCGTCACGTGATCGGGGATATCTCCCGCCATCACCTCAAGCTCCACCTCGGGGCGCACGACGGTCAGCGTGCCGCCGCGCTTCAGGCCGGGGCTGGCCTCGTGGTTGATGAAATCGACGTGGATGAACAGGCTGATCCGGCTTTCGTCGTGGATGCGCATGAAATCGACATGCGTCGGCTGGTCCCGGACCACGTCGCGCTGCACGGCGCGGCAGATGACGTGTTCATCGGGTTTGCCCTCGACCTTGAGGTTCCACAGCGTCGACAGGAACCGGCCCGCCTTCAGCCGTTTCAAGAGGTAGTTGTACTGCAGGTTGATCGGCGTGGGCGTTTGCCCGTCGCCGTAGATGATGCCGGGTACGAGCCCATTGCGACGGGCTTGACGGGCGGCCCCCTTGCCTGTCCCCGTCCGTACCTCGGCCATAAGATCTGCGATCTCGCGTGCCATGGTGTTCTCCTGTTAAGTCCGCCGCCCTCCAAGGGTGTGCGGCGCGACCGGGGGCCTATAGCGGGGAATCGGCAGGATGGGAAGGGGGGAGTCGTCTGCATGGAGTTAGGTCGTCTTGCATTGCAGAGCGGGGGGCTAGCTGAGACGTCACTTCTAGGCCAGATACGCGCGAAAGCTGCGCACGACCTGGTCATAGACTGCGCGTTTGAAGGGCACGATTTCGGCGACCATCTGGTCGGCCGCAATCCAGCGCCAGCTGGAAAACTCGGGATTCTCGGTGGCGATCCTGATGTCGGCATCGGTTCCGAGGAACCTGAACAGGAACCATTTCTGCCGCTGGCCGCGATACCTGCCGCCCCAGACCTTGCCCAGAAGGTCGGGCGGCAGGTCGTAGGTGATCCAGTGATGCGTCTTGCCGACAAACGCGACCAGATCGGCGGTCACGCCGGTTTCTTCCCACAGTTCGCGCAGGGCGGCGGCGCGGGGCTTTTCGCCGTCGTCAATGCCGCCCTGGGGCATCTGCCAGGCGGGGATCGGGCTGTCGATGCGCTGGCCTGCAAAGACCAGTCCCTGCGCATTGATCAGCATGACCCCAACGCAGGGACGATAGGGCAGGCTGGCGGCTTTGGCGTCCATCTGCTGCCCCGGTCCGTCAGGGGGTCGGCGTGCCGATGGTGTTCAGCCCCTTGAGGATGTCGACCGCATAGGCAAGCTGGTAATCCTCGTCCCGCAGCTTGGCTGCTTCTTCGGCGCGGGCGCGTTCTTCCTCGAACAAGCGCTTTTCGTCCTCGGTCATCGAGTCGTTGGTGATGGCACCGCGCAGGTCGGCCTCGGTCCGGTTGTTGGCGGCATCTTCGGCGGCCTGCGCCTCGGTACCTGCGCCTTCGGCCTTTTTCGGCTGGTTGACGACGATGTCGGGCGAAATGCCGAGCGCCTGGATCGACCGCCCCGACGGGGTGTAATAGCGCGCCGTGGTCAGGCGCATGGCGCCGTCGCCCTGCAGCGGGATCAGCGTCTGCACCGAACCCTTGCCGAAGCTGCGGGTACCGACAACGATGGCGCGGCGATGATCCTGCAGCGCGCCCGTCACGATTTCCGACGCCGAGGCGGAGCCACCGTTGATCAAGACCACGATGGGTTTGCCGTTGGCCAGATCGCCGGGGCCGGCGTTGAACCGCTCACCATCCCCTGCCGACCGGCCGCGCGTGGAGACGATCTCGCCGGTTTCAAGGAAACTGTCGGACACCGAAATCGCTTCGGTCAACAGGCCGCCCGGATTGTTGCGCAGGTCAAGAACCACGCCCTGAAGATTTTCCGCCCCGCCGAGTTCCTTGATCCCCTTGGCAAGCTCGGATTCGACCCCAGGCTGGGTCTGGTCATTGAAGGTGGTGATCCGCAGGACAACGGCCTTGCCGACAACGCGGCCCTTCACGGCAACCAGCTTGATCGTGTCGCGCACGATCGACACGTCAAAAGGCTCGGCGACGCCTTCGCGCATGACGGTCAGAATGATTTCCGACCCGACCGGCCCGCGCATCATGTCGACCGCCTGGTCCAGCATCAGCCCCAGCACGGATTCGCCGTTGACCTGGGTGATGAAGTCGCCCGCCTGGATGCCGGCCTTTGCGGCGGGCGTGTCATCCATCGGCGAGACGACCTTGATGTAGCCATCCTGCTGCGTCACTTCGATGCCAAGCCCGCCGAACTCGCCGCGGGTCTGCACCTGCATGTCCTCGAAGTCCTTGGCGGACATATAGCTGGAATGTGGATCGAGCGAGGTCAGCATGCCGTTGATCGCAGCCTCGACCAGTGCGTCGGTCTTGACCTCTTCGACATATTGCGCGCGGATGCGTTCGAACACATCGCCGAACAGATCCAGCTGCTGATAGACCGACGTGTCGGCGCGTGTTTCCTGCGCGACCAGCGGCCCGGCGATCTGCGTGGTGATCAGCGCGCCCGCAACGGTGCCGCCCAGCGCGGCAATTACAAACTTCCTCATCGTGGTCTCAGTCTCCCGTTGGGGTCGGCGGCCCGGCTGTCGCCGCAAACCATTCTGCGGGGTCAATCGGCTTGGCCTCGCGCCGCAGTTCCAAGTAAAGCGTTTCTGTTTCCCTTTGACCAGCACCGTCGGATGCCTGCGGGGTTTCTGCATCGGCCTCGGGCAATCCGCCGCCCATCAACCCGATGGGCGCGCCCGCCGCGATCACCTCGCCGACCTTGCCGTAAAGCGTCTCGCAGCCTGCCACAATCAACAGATAGCCCAAGCCCGGTTCCAGGATGATCACATTTCCGTAGTCCAGCAGCGGCCCGAGATACCGGATCGTCGCCGCGACCGGCGACGTGACCAGCGCCTGCGGGCGTGTCGCAAAGGTCAGGCCAGGCCTGCGCACGCCGGTCGGGTCGGCCTCTCCCGCGCGGCGGATCAGCGTGCCTTGCACCGGCAGTGCCAGGCTGCCCTTGGCGGCGGCAAAATCCGCATTGTCCTGCCCGTCGCCCCCTCGCAGGGCAAGTCCGGCGGCAAGTGCCTCAAGCGTGTCGGCATTTTCGACCAGTCTGCGCAGCGCCTCGGGGTCTTCCGTAAAACGCACGGGCAGATCGGTGCGGTCCGACATGGCCTGGCTCAGGGCGGTCCGCGCCGTCTGCACCGCGCCAAGCCCCTTGACCAGCGTTTCGGCCGCGCCGGATTGCAGGGAGCGCAGGTCGGCCAGTTCCCGCAGGTCGGCGCGCAGGACATCGACCTCGGCCTGAAGCGCGGGCGTCACCTCGGCCAGGATCATGCCTGAGCGTGCGGTGTCGAGAGGGCCATCTGGATGCAACAGCAAAAGCGGGCCGGTTTCGGTCTCGATGCGCGACAATACGGCCAAAAGCTGGGCCACCCTGTCGCGCCGGCCGTCGAGTTGCCTTGTCAGCGCGGCTTGGCGGTCCTGCACCTGGCGCAAGACCTCGCGCAGGGCCGCCAGACCATCCTCGTAGGCACGGATCGTCTGGGTCAGGACGGCGACGCGGTCCTTGGCGCGTTCGGCCTCTTGCAGGCGGGAGATCGCGGTTTGCAGCGCATCGGCGGCGGCCGCCGCCTTTTCGGCAACGGTCTGCGCCAGCGCGCCGGAGCCAAGCGCGATCCACAAGGCCAGGGCTGCGGCGGCCCTCATGCCACAATCAGGCTTTGCCCGGTCATCTCGGGCGGTTGCGGCAGCCCCATCAGTGCCAGCAGGGTCGGTGCCAGATCGGACAGGCGCCCGCCGCTGCGCAGGGATGCCCCGGCAGGCCCGCCGACCAGGATGACCGGGACGGGGTTGGTCGTGTGGGCGGTGTGCGGTCCGCCGGTCACGGGATCGACCATCAGTTCGCAATTGCCATGGTCCGCGGTGACAATCATCGCGCCGCCCGCCGCGGCCAGTGCTGTCAGCGCACGACCAAGGCCAAGATCGACGGCCTCGCAGGCCTTGATCACGGCGGGCAGGCTGCCGGTATGGCCGACCATGTCGGGATTGGCGTAGTTCACCACGATCAGGTCGTGCCGCGCCTCGATCGCCTGCACCAGATGGTCGGACACTTCGGCAGCACTCATCTCGGGCTGCAGGTCATAGGTCGCCACTTTCGGCGATTTCGGCATCGCGCGGGTCTCGCCGGGGAACGGGTCCTCGCGGCCCCCGTTCAGGAAAAACGTCACATGGGGATACTTTTCCGTTTCGGCCAGACGGAATTGCGTCAACCCGTGGCGCGCGACCCATTCGCCCAGCACGTTGACCAGCACCCGCTTGGGGTAGGCGGCGGCGATATAGTGACTGTGCAGGTCGGAATATTCGACCATCCCCAGCATCGCGGCCCATGTCGGGCGCAGGCCGGTGTCGAACGCATCGAACTGCGGCTGACCCAATGCGGCCAGAATCTCCCGCGCGCGGTCGGCACGGAAGTTCAGGCAGAAAATTCCATCGCCGGCCCGCGCCCCGGCATAGTCGCCGATCACCGTGGGCGCGATGAACTCGTCCGTCTCGGCCTTGGCATAGGACTGCGCGATGGCGATCTGCGGGGTCGGCGCGACCTCGCCCCGCGCATGGACCATGGCGTTGTAGGCCCGCGCCACGCGGTCCCAGCGGTTGTCGCGGTCCATCGCCCAGTATCGCCCCGTGACAGTCGCGACCCGCGCCCCGTCCGGCAGCGACACCATCAGGGCCGCCACGAAATCCCCCGCCGATGACGGGGCCACATCCCGCCCGTCGGTGATCGCATGCAGCGCCACCGGCACGCCCAGCGCGGTGATCGCGCGACAGGCGGCCAGGACGTGGTTCAGGTGCCCATGTACCCCGCCATCCGATACGACACCGATCAGATGCGCCGTGCCGCCCGTCGCCCTGAGCCTTGATGCAAAGTCCAGCAGCGCGGGGTTTTGCGCAAATGTACCGTCCTCGATGGCCAGGTCGATTGCACCAAGGTCCATGGCCACCACGCGCCCGGCACCGATATTGGTGTGGCCGACCTCGGAATTGCCCATCTGGCCCGTTGGCAGACCGACGTCAGGCCCGTGGGTGATCAGCGTTGCATGCGGGCAATCGCGCCAGATGCGGTTGAAGTTGGGCACATCCGCCAGGGCCGGTCCGCTGACTGCCGGATTGGTGCCGATCCCCCAGCCGTCCAGAATGCACAAGACGACGGGCTTGGGGGTGGGCATTGGGCTACTCCGAACTGCGGTGAGCGGCTTTTACGCCGCAAACCCAACAGGGGCAACGTCCGAGCCGCAGAGCCGGCGGCCATTGTGCCGTCAGTCGATGATCGCGTGGCAAACGGCCTGCAGCTTGTTGCCGTCCGGGTCCCGGACGTAAGCCGCATAGTAGCTGTCACCGTAATGCGGGCGCAAGCCGGGTGCCCCTTCGGACATGCCGCCATGCGCCAGGGCGGCGGCATGGAACGCGTCCACGCTTTCCCGCGATTCGGCATTGAACGCGATGTGGGTGCCATTGCCCCAGGTCGCGGGTCGGCCATCGTCAGGCTTGTAAAGGTAGAGGCCCGGCCACTGGCCGCCCTTTTCATAGCAGGGTGCCTTTTCCGGCGGCCGGGGCAACCGCTCCCAGCCAAGCGTGCCCAGAACGCTGTCATAGAACCGCACGGACCGTGCGGTGTCGTTGGTTCCAAGGGTGATGTGGCTGAGAACAGACATAAGGTACTCTCGCGGCGAGGACGGTCCGAGCCTAGAGTTGCCGGCGCAGGCTGGCAACGACCTGCATCCGTCAGACGCGATGATACGGGCCACCGCCCAGAATTGTTGCCGCCCGATACAGCTGTTCTGCCAGCATCACGCGCACCAGACGGTGCGGCCAGACCATGCACCCGAACGAAATTGCCGCATCTGCCCGATCACGCAACTGCGGCGCGATCCCGTCGGCCCCCCCGATCACCAGCGCCACATCCTGTCGCCCGCCATCGCGCCACCGCGCAAGGTCGGCCGCAAAATCGGGACTGGTCATCTGGGTTCCGCGTTCGTCAAGCACCACAATCAGGGCACCCGCCGGTATCGCCCGCGCCAGAAGGCCAGCCTCTGCCGCCATGCCGCCGCCCTTGCGATCGTCACTTTCAGTCTCGATCAGCGGGCCAAGCCCCAGCGGTCGGCCCGTCCGGTTGAACCGCGCCACATAATCGTCGATCAGCGTGCGTTCAGGATCACCCGCCTTGATCCGACCGATGGCGCAGATATGGACGCGCATCAGACCTTGGCGGCGCGGTCCAGCCCGTCCGACTGAAGCCACATCTTTTCCAGCTGGTAGAACTCGCGCACTTCGGGGCGGAACACGTGGATGATGACGTCCGAGGCGTCGATCAGCACCCAGTCGCCGGTTTCCTTGCCTTCCATCTTGGCGATGATGTCGAAATCCTGCTTCAGCCGGTCGACCAGCTTTTCGGAAATGGACGCCACCTGCCGCGAGGACCGGCCCGAGCAGATGACCATGTAGTCCGCGACGTCCGACCGCCCGCGCAGGTCGATCCTGACCACATCCTCGGCCTTGTCATCATCCAGTGATGCCAGCACGCAATCCAGAACTTGTTCGGACGTAAAGGCATCCGGGCCGCTCATGCGTGGCAACCGGGGGCCGACCGGCAATCCGGTCGCAGGGTCAGAGTGAGACAGGACATCGTCCTCCATGGAACGCGCGAACCGAAGGCCTCGCGCCGCGTGCCTGACCGGACGGTAGCACCCCAGGGACGCAATCTCAACCAAGCCTCTCGCGAAGGCGCGGGGTCTACCTGTCAGCGTCGCACATTGCAAGGCGGGATTTCGCGCACGCCGGCTGCGGCTGCGATCGCGTTGTGGGCATCCTGCCGGATTGCTGCGTTCCACCGGCGGCTTGCCCGCCCGCGATGCCCAGGCGATCATGGCTCCGGGGCCTTGCTTTGCGGGGTCCGAGGGCGTATTTCCGCGCCATGATGCGTTTTTTCGACATTGCCGATCACGACCGCCTGCCATGGCGGTTCACCGCGATCTTCCGGTCCGCTCTGGCGCGACTTGCCTGAGGCAAGAACCTGTCGCCGCACGCCCCTTTTCCCCCCAGCACATCCGGAATTCAGCCATGACCGCATCGCGCACTGTTTATGACAAGATCTGGGATGACCATGTCGTCCACACTGCCGAAGACGGCACATGCCTTCTCTACATCGACCGTCATCTGGTCCATGAAGTGACCAGCCCGCAGGCGTTCGAGGGGCTGCGCATGGCCGGCCGCCGCGTCCGCGCGCCCGAAAAGACCATCGCCGTGCCCGACCACAACGTGCCCACAACCCTCGACCGCGCCAATGCCGCCACGATGACCGAGGACAGCCGCATCCAGGTGCAGGCGCTGGATACCAACGCCAAGGAATTCGGGATCAACTACTACCCCGTGTCCGATGTGCGGCAAGGCATCGTGCACATCGTCGGGCCGGAACAGGGCTGGACCCTGCCCGGCATGACGGTGGTCTGCGGCGACAGCCATACCGCGACCCACGGCGCGTTCGGCGCACTTGCGCACGGGATTGGCACGTCAGAGGTGGAACACGTTCTGGCCACCCAGACGCTGATCCAGCGCAAGGCCCGCAACATGAAGGTGGAAATCACCGGCAGCCTGATGCCCGGCGTGACCGCCAAGGACATCACACTGTCGGTCATCGGCGAGACCGGGACCGCAGGCGGCACCGGCTATGTCATCGAATATTGCGGCCAGGCGATCCGCGAGCTGTCGATGGAAGGCCGCATGACGGTCTGCAACATGGCCATCGAGGGCGGCGCGCGGGCCGGACTGATCGCCCCGGACGAAAAGACATTCGCCTATTGCCTGGGCCGCCCGCATGCCCCCAAGGGTGCGAAATGGGAGGCTGCGCTGGCTTATTGGAAGACACTCTTTACGGACGAAGGCGCGCATTTCGACAAGGTCGTGACAATCAAGGGCGAGGACATCGCCCCGGTCGTCACCTGGGGCACCAGCCCCGAGGACGTGCTGCCGATCACCGGCGTCGTGCCCAGCCCGTCCGACTTTACCGGCGGCAAGGTCGATGCGGTGCAGCGCAGCCTCGACTACATGGGGCTGCAGCCGGGCCAGCGCCTGGACGAAATCAGCATCGACACCGTCTTTATCGGGTCCTGCACGAACGGACGCATCGAGGACTTGCGGGCGGCGGCGGCCGTTCTGAAGGGCAGGAAAAAGAAGGACGGGCTGCGCGCCATGGTCGTTCCCGGGTCCGGCCTCGTGCGCGCACAGGCAGAGGAAGAGGGGCTGGCCCAGATCTTCATCGACGCAGGCTTTGAGTGGCGGCTGGCGGGCTGTTCGATGTGTCTTGCGATGAACCCCGACCAGCTGTCACCGGGCGAACGCTGTGCCGCGACCTCCAACCGCAACTTTGAAGGACGGCAAGGCCGTGGTGGGCGAACCCACCTGATGAGCCCTGCCATGGCGGCGGCGGCGGCGGTGACGGGACACCTGACCGACATCCGCGACCTGATGTGATTCGCGACGTTCGGTGCACAATTTTTGCGAAAACAACCCTTTGCCATCTGGATGAAAGAGTAGTCCAGCTTCGCACCTAGCCATAGCTTTCTGCGTTGTCCGGCTGAGGAACGCGGTTGCGGCCGTTCTTGCCGCCAAGGCGCGGGACTGCGGGGCGCACCGAAACCCCCGCGGGCACGACGGACGCCTTCACGCTCACGGTGAGCGGACGATCTCGTCGGGCCGTCGCAGCCTGATGAGGCAAGAACATGCTGGCCTGATGCCCGCGCGGTCGCTAGAAGCGGCACGATGTTTGGAGGTTTGAATGAACGATGCAATCCTGCCCCAGCCGGGAATCCTTGACATCGCGCTCTATCAGGGCGGCAAGGGGCATGTGGCGGGTGTCGCGAACGCGGTCAAGCTCAGCTCCAACGAAAACCCGTTCGGCGCGTCGGATCGCGCGCGCGAGGTGTTCCTGCGGTCGGCACATTCGCTGCACCGCTATCCGTCGACCGATCACGGCGCGTTGCGGCGCGCCATCGCGGAGGTCCACGGGCTTGACGCTGCCCGGGTCATCTGCGGGGCGGGCTCGGACGAGATCATCTCCCTGCTTTGTCAGGCCTATGCCGGCCCAAAAGACGAAGTCGTGCATACCGAACACGGCTTTCTGATGTACCGCATTTCAACATTGGCGGCCGGTGCAACCCCCGTCGAGGTGCCCGAGCGTGACCGGACGACAGATGTCGATGCCATTCTTGCCGCCTGCAACCGGCGGACAAGGCTGGTCTTCATCGCCAACCCGAACAATCCGACCGGCACGATGATCTCTGCGCCCGAAGTGCAGCGGCTGGCGGAAAAATTGCCGCTCCAGGCGCTGCTGGTTCTGGACGGGGCCTATGCGGAATATGTCGAAGGCTATGATGCCGGACTTGGGATCATCGAGGCGCGGGACAACGTGGTGATGACGCGCACATTCTCCAAAATCTATGGCTTGGGCGGGCTGCGGGTCGGCTGGGGCTACGGGCCGGGTCATGTGATCGACGTGCTGAACCGGGTACGGGGCCCGTTCAACCTGTCAACAGCCCAGCAGGACGTGGCCGAGGCTGCGGTGCAGGACCGCGACTGGGTGGTGCGCTGTCAGGTCGAAAACGCGCGGCAACGCAACTGGCTGGCGACGGCCCTGGCCGAGCTTGGCGTGCCGTCCGATACGTCCATGGCCAATTTCATCCTTGCGCGATTTGCCAGCGCCGACGAGGCGCAGGCTTGCGATGCGTTCCTGCAATCCAAGGGGCTGATCGTGCGGTCCGTTGCCGCCTACAAGCTGCCGCATTGCCTGCGCATCACCATTGGTGATGAATCCTCATGCCGACGGGTTGCCCATGCGGTGGCCCAGTTCAAGGGGACGAAATGACCGTCATCTATGACCGCGTCGCGCTGATCGGGCTGGGGCTGATTGCGTCGTCCATGGCGCATGCCATCCGCCAATACGGGCTTGCTGGCGACATCACCGGCTATGCCAAATCGGTCGAGACGCGCCGCATCGCGCTGGAGATCGGCATCTGCGACCGGGTCACAGAGACGGCGGGAGAGGCTGTTGCCGGGGCAGACCTTGTCGTGCTGGCCGTGCCGGTCGGCGCGATGGCGGAGCTTGCCGCCGAAATCGGCCCGTATCTGAAACCGGGCGCGACCGTGACCGATGTCGGTTCGGTCAAGCAGGCCGTCATCGAGGCCGTGGCCCCCCATATCCCCGAAGGCGTGGCCTTCGTCCCCGGTCATCCCCTGGCGGGAACCGAACATTCGGGTCCGAGGTCGGGCTTTGCCACCCTGTTCCAGAACCGCTGGTGCCTGCTGACCCCGACCGACCGGTCGCCGCCCGACGCGGTGGCAAGGCTTCGCGCATTGTGGGAAGCAATGGGCTCGCAGGTTGACGAGATGGACGCCGCGCACCATGATCTTGTCCTGGCGGTGGTGTCCCACACCCCGCACCTGATCGCCTATACGATGGTGGGCGTGGCAGACCACCTGCGCCGTGTGTCCAATTCCGAAGTCATCAAGTATTCGGCCAGCGGATTTCGCGACTTTACCCGTATCGCGGCCAGCGATCCGGTGATGTGGCGCGATGTGTTCCTGACCAACAAGGAGGCCACCCTGGATATCCTTGGACGCTTTACCGAAGAGCTGTTCGTGCTGCAGCGCGCGATCCGCATGGGCGACGGCGACCATCTGCACAGCTATTTCACCCGCACGCGCGAAATCCGCCGCAGCATCATCGAGGCGGGCCAGGATACTGCCGCGCCGGACTTCGGCCGCGTGGGTGCCGTGCCCGCAGCGCCCAGGCCCGGCACGTGATCGCCAGGCGCCGCGCGGCCTTGCTCGTTGCGCTGTGCCTTGGTCCCGTGCCGGCTGCGGCACAGGGACTGGAGACGTCCTTGCGCCCGCTGGCGCGCCCCGTCGCAAGTCTTGCCACGTCGGGCGCCGTTGCGCCGTCGGCGGTGACGGATGCGGCCTCTGTTCGCCCCAGACTGCGCCCGGTTCGGACTGCGGCTGCGGAACCGGATTACCTGGCTGCGGTGGCGTTTGCGGTCCCCCGGCCCCCGCCGCGCCCGCGCGGGCTGGCAACGGGGAACGACGAGCGTGCAATCGTCACCGCCGCTGCCGTCCTTGTGCCGCCGTCAAAGACCATGACGCGGTCGAAAAAAGGCTCGGTCTGCGGCGATCCGTCGATCAGAGGCGAGGTGCTGGCCCCCATCACCGCACGGATCAAGGGCTGCGGTGTGGCCGAGCCTGTCCGCGTCACCTCGGTCGCGGGCGTGCGGCTAAGCGAGGCCGCGATCATGGACTGCCCCACCGCCAGCGCCCTGAAGGCATGGGTGAACAAGGGTCTGAAACCGGCATTTCCGAAAACGGATGTCGTCGAACTGCGCGTGGCGGCGCATTACAGCTGCCGACCCCGCAACAACCAGACGGGTGCCAAGATCAGCGAGCATGGCAAGGGCAGGGCGATCGACCTTGCGGCAATCGTGCTCGACGACGGGCGCGTGCTGACCGTCGGGGATGACTGGGGCAACACGCTGCGCCGGGTCTACAAGGCCGCCTGCGGCATCTTTGGTACCACATTGGGCCCCGGTTCGGACGGCTATCACGAAGAGCACATGCATTTCGACACCGCGCGCTACCGCGCCGGATCCTATTGTCGCTAGGCCCTAAAGACCTGCCTGCGGGCGCAGGGCCGGCGCGGCCCCCAGCGGAAACGGCCCGAGCGTCATCCAGCCATCGGCCAGGGTCAGCGGCAGCGCCAGCACCGCAGGGTCGGGGCTTTGCTGCGCCAGCGCCGCCATCATGTTGCCCGCCGTCTGCGACAGTTCCGGCTTGACCGCGCCGCTGGCCACCATCAGCGGCACCAGGTGCTTCCAGTTGGTCACGCGGATGTCGATGCGCCCCGATGCCAGCCCCTGAACGTCCGGGACCAGGCTTCCCTCGGCCTGCAGTTTCAGCGGACCCCAGACCAGCAGCACGGTCTTGACCTCGACGCCGTCCACCTGCGGCCTGACCTTGGCGGCATTGCGGTCAAGCGGCGCAGTCAGGGCGATGATCACATCCGCGGTGACGCTGTCCATGACGCCCGGCAGGTCTGATCCTGCTGCCAGAGCGTTGGCAAAATCCGCGTCGGGTTGAAGCCCGTCGACCTGCAGGCCAAACTCATAAGACGCGGGCAGACCACCGACCTGTCGCAGCGCCGCCACCGCGCGCCGTGCCGATCCCGTCCAGCCAAGATCAGAGGTCAGCGCAACAGTGTCGCCCTCAAGGATGATGTTGTCCAGCGCCAGCGCGGCCTGCGGGAAAACGCTGACGCTGGCGCGCAGGCGATCCGACGCCACACCGATGCTTTCGCCCGGTCGCGACAGGGTTTGGGCATTTGGCAGCGCGACGATCGCCTTCCACGGCTGGTAGGACAGGGCCAGAACCTGCACAAAGGGCGCGCTCCAGGACCAGCCGCTGAGCGGGTCGGCGTATTGGGGCGACGTGACGGTCAGATCGAACCGGCTGGGATACCCCGCCAGCGTGATGTCGCCTGTCTTGATGTTCATCCCTTGTGACGGGGCGTTTGCGACCCAGTCCTGTACGGCGGTCAGCGCCGCGCGGGAGCCGACGACCCAGTAGCCCGACCAAAGCACGAACAGACCCGTCACCAATCCCAGCAACCAGCGCATGATCCGACCTTTCGCGGCTGTGTCAGGCCAGTTCTATATCACCCCGTTCGGGCAGGGCCAGCATTGGCAGGCCCGGACCAGAGGGACCAGGCACGATTTGTTGATCTTGGTCCCCGGGATTTGACGCGTATTGCGTTTGTCGTTGCCACGCTGCACCAGCAAGGTGATAGGCGAACGGCTTTCGCTTGGCACTTGGGGCGGGACTGCTATTGTCGTGCCAGACTGAACAATCGGGTGGGCGTGTTCCGTGATTGACCGTTCGATAGGCGAAGCCCAGATCACCTTCAGCCAGCCCGTCAGGCAGATCGTGACCATGCTTCTGGTCACGGCGATCTTTGCGGTCGGGGCCTGGGTGATCTCGGGCGAGGTCATCCAGATCATCCTGACCAACCCTCTGTTGAACGGGTTGATTGCCGGGGTCTTTGTGTTGGGCGTCGTCACCTGTTTCTGGCAGGTGCTGATCCTGATCCAGTCGGTCAACTGGATCGAGGATTTTGCACGCCGGGTGCCGGGTCACGACATGGTGGTGCCGCCGCGCCTGCTGGCCCCGCTGGCGGCTCTGTTGCGGTCGCGCGGGGCGCGGATGCAGATTTCCACCGCGTCGTCGCGGTCGATCCAGGATTCGGTGGAAAGCCGCATCGAGGAGTCGCGCGACATCACGCGCTATCTGATCAACCTTCTGGTCTTTCTGGGTCTTTTGGGCACGTTCTACGGGCTTGCCACGACAGTCCCGGCCGTTGTCAACACCATCCGGTCGCTGGCCCCGCAAGAAGGGCAAACCGGCATGGAGGTGTTCGGCAAGCTGATGACGGGTCTGGAATCGCAGCTTGGCGGCATGGGGACGGCGTTTTCGTCCTCGCTGATGGGGTTGGCCGGTTCGCTGGTCGTGGGGCTTCTGGAACTCTTTGCGGGTCATGGCCAGAACCGTTTCGCGCGCGAGCTGGAGGAATGGCTGTCCTCGATCACCCGCGTCGGATTTTCGTCAGGTGACGGCGAGGGGGGCGAGACGGCCGGTCTGACCGCCGGTCTGGAACAGATGGTTGCGCAGATGGACACGCTGCAGACCATCCTTGCGCAAGCCGAGGAAAACCGCACTGCGCTCGATGCCCGCATGGTGCAGGTCGCTACCGCGATTGAGGGTCTTGCCCGCAAACTTGAGGCCGAGACCGGCCAGGCCGAGGCGCTGCGCCGGATTGCCAGTGCCCAGGAACGCCTGATCACGGCGATGACGACGTCAGAGGGCGGGCCGGATGCCGAAAGCCGGATGCGGCTGCGGTCCATCGACGTGCAATTGCTGCGGATACTGGAAGAGGTGTCGGCCGGACGGCAGGAAAGCATCGCCGACCTGCGCGCCGACCTGACGGCGCTGACAGCGGCGATCCGGCAACTGAACCGCGGCGCGGTGGGAAGGGGATAGGCCATGGCGCTCAGCCGACGCCGCGACAATTCCCTGATCTGGCCGGGATTCGTCGATGCCGTAACGGTGCTGTTGATGGTGCTGATGTTCGTGCTGACGATCTTTACCGTCATGCAGTCGGTGCTGCGGGACGAAATCACCACGCAAAGCACGGAACTGGATGCGCTGGCGGCACAGGTGGCGGGGCTGGCGGATGCACTCGGCCTGGAACGCCGGAAAGTCACATCGCTGGAGGCCGATGTCAGCGGGTTGCGCGCCAACCTGGCCAGCGCCCAGGCCGAGGGGACGCGGCAGGCCACGCTGATTGCAACCCTGCAGGGACAACTGACCACGCGCGAGGCGGCGCTGACCGAAGCACAAGGGCGCATCACAAGTTTCGAGGCGCAGGTGGCAAGCCTGCTCGCGGACCGCGACGCGGCGCGTGGACAGATTGCGGACCTGACCGTTTCTCTGAAGGACCTGGAGGCGGCGCGCGCCGCGCTGGTCACGGAAAAGGATGCGCTGGACCTCGCCCTCGCCCGCGCCCGGACCGAGATTGACGCAGGCGCCGAGGCCGCCCGCCTGGCCGCTGCCCGCCGCGAGGCGCTGGAAACGCTGATTGCGTCCCTGCGCGCCGATGCCGCGAAACAAAAGGCCGAACTCGACGCCGCCCAGACCACCCTGACCGAGGCCGAGGCCGCGCGGCTTGTCGATCAGGCGGCGCTGGCCGCGTTGCGCACAAAACTGCAATCGGCGGATGCGGAGCTGACCTCGATGACACTGGCGCTGGAAGAACAGCGCAAGCGCGCCGAGGAAACGCTGACCCTGCTTGCGGCGGCAAACACCAAGGCGGCACAAGAGGCGGCTGCCAAGGGCGAGACGTTCGATCTGTTGGCCACCGCAAAGCAGACTCTGGCCGCCGAATCCGACAAGGCCCTGAAGGCACAGCGCGAAGTGGCCCTGTTGAACGAACAGATTGCCGCCCTGCGCACCCAGCTTGGCAGCCTTCAGGCGCTGCTGGACGCCTCGGATGCCCGCGATGTCGAAGCGAATGTCCAGATCGACGCATTGGGCAGCCAGCTGAACGCCGCCCTCGCACAGGTCGCCGCCACCGAACGCCGCCGCGCCGAACTGGAAGAGGCCGAGCGCAAACGGCTGGAAGCCGAGGCCAAGGATTTGCAGTCCCAGGCCCGCGACCTGGCGCGGTTCCGGTCCGAGTTCTTTGCCCAGCTTAGCACCGTTCTGGCCGGGCGCGAGGGCGTCAGGATCGTCGGTGACAGGTTCGTCTTTTCATCCGAAGTGCTTTTTGCGCCTGCCTCGGCCGACCTGTCGCCCGAAGGCCAGGCGCAGATCGCGGGCGTGGTTTCGATCCTGAACGACATCCGCGACCAGATCCCCGATGGCATCGACTGGATCATTCGGGTCGATGGCCATACCGACAAGACGCCATTGTCCGGCAGGGGTGTCTATGCCGACAACTGGGAACTGAGCCAGGCCCGCGCCCTGTCTGTGGTGCGCTACATGCAGGACACCTTGGGATTTCCGCCCGACCGGCTGGCGGCGACCGGATTTGGCGAATACCGCCCGGTGGCAGCAGGCGACAGTCCCGAGGCGCTGGCGCAGAACCGCCGGATCGAGTTGAAGCTGACGGAACGCTGACCCGGCATGGTTTCGCGCGCAAAACTGTGTGCCATCTTTGCCGTGAAACATGCTATCCTTGATCTATTGACGATCCGAACGCCACCTTACGCTGCACCTTTCCTGCCACCGGGAACAGAACGCTGCCGGGACGGGACCTGACAACAGGAAGGATCCGAAATGCCCGAAACGATTGGCAACCCCTTGTCCTGGGTCTTTGGTGCCGTCGGTTCGGTGTTCGGCTACGGGCGATCCGTGGCCGACAGTGTACAGACACACTCGACCGTTCAGCCCGGGATCCGCACGCTGACCACCGACGATCTGCGGATGGCCCTGCGCAAGGGCTGGGACGACCTGTCGGCGTTTCGATCCGACGTGGTGTTTGTCTGCCTGCTTTATCCCGTGATTGGCGGCCTGCTTGCGGCACTGGCGCTGCAGGGGAACCTGATCCACCTTCTGTTTCCGGTTCTGTCGGGTTTTGCCCTGACCGGACCCGTCGCCGCCGTCGGCCTTTATGAAATGAGCCGCCGCCGCGAACGGTCCGAGCCTGTCAACTGGCTGGCATACCTCGATGTCCTGCGCTCGCCAAAGTTTGGCGGCGTGATCATCCTTGCCCTGTTCCATCTGGTCGTGTTTTCGGTCTGGATCATGGTGGCGAACCTGATCTTTGCTGCGACGGTCGGACCGGAACGCCCTGTCTCGCTGACGGCCTTTGTGACCGACGTGTTCACCACACCGGCCGGCTGGGCGATGATCGTCCTTGGCATGGGCATCGGGTTCCTGTTCGCTTGCGCTGTCCTTGCGATCAGCGTCGTGTCGTTCCCGCTGCTCTTGGACCGCGATGTCAGCTTGCCGATGGCCGTGATCACATCGCTCCGGGTGGCGCAAAGAAACCCTCGCGTGATTGGGCTGTGGGGCCTGATCGTCGCGGTGATGCTGGCCCTGGGGTCGATTCCCGCGCTCTTGGGGCTGGTGATCGTGCTGCCGCTTTTGGGTCACGCTACCTGGCATCTGTACCGGCGGGCGGTCGTCTAGCGTTCAGGGCGCAGTTTCCCCGGCAAGCCGTTGAAAGACCGCCTGGATCTCTGTCTGTGATGCGGCATCAAGTCGTCCCGACTCGACTTCCTGCCTGGTCCATAGCCAGGATCGCGCGGGATCGTCGCGCATCGACCACTGCGGGAAAAGCCGCGCCCCGACAAGTTCCCGCGACAGCACACGCATCTCGACATGGCGGTCGTCGGCCATGATGCGGCGGCAGGTTGCCTCGACCGCACGTTCGGGACCTTCCAGCAGTTGCAGGTAGAGATCGGCGCGGCAGATCAGCATGCCTGTGATGTCGTCGCGCGCATTGCACCGCCGGGCGTCCAGGAGGATTGCGCCCAGCGTAGCGTCGTCAAACCCGAACGGATGCGAGGCGTAGATCAGTTGCAGCAGAGGCATCGGCGGCCTTTCCGGGCAAGGCCACAAGGGCTTTGCGCTCAGACGTTAGACTTCGGCCGACCGCGGCGCTACTGCCATCTTTGCAAAGGCAATGCAGGCAAGGGTCTGCGCAGCGAAATCAGGGGCCAAGGGCGAAAGACCACGGCCGCCCGCCGACGGTCACACGGCGTCACATTTGTGCTTTGGCAGAGATTTCACGGGATAAAGCCCGCATACGCAACAAACAAAAAGGCCCCGGCGGCTGTCCGGGACCTCTTCTGCTCCGCTGCCGGGCCACTACTCCGCCGTCAGCAAGGGCGGTTTTGCCCGTGAAATCCGTGGCTTGGCCGGTTCCTGAACGTCAAGCACGATGGCGTCGTCTTTCAGGCCGACGCGCACAAGCCCGCCCTTCATCAGCTTGCCGAACAAAAGCTCTTCGGCCAGCGGCTTCTTGATGTGTTCCTGAATCACGCGGGCGAGCGGTCGCGCGCCCATCTTGTCGTCATAACCCTTTTCCCCCAGCCAGGCGGCGGCTTCGGGCGCCAGTTCGATATGGACGTTGCGGTCAAGCAATTGTGCCTCAAGCTGCAGGACGAACTTTTCGACCACCTGCAGGATGATGTCCTTGCCCAGCGGGGCAAAGTTGATCACCGCGTCCAGACGGTTGCGGAATTCCGGCGTGAAGGTGCGTTCGATCGCCGCCGTATCCTCGCCCGTGCGACGCTCGCGGCCAAAGCCGATGGCCGCCTGCGACTGTTCCCGCGCGCCTGCGTTCGAGGTCATGATCAGGATCACGTTGCGGAAATCCACCGTGCGACCGTTGTGGTCGGTCAGTTTCCCGTGGTCCATCACCTGCAGCAGGATGTTGTAGACATCCGGGTGCGCCTTTTCCATTTCGTCCAGCAAAAGGACGCAATGCGGGTGCTGGTCGACGCCGTCGGTCAGCATGCCGCCCTGGTCAAAGCCGACATAGCCCGGAGGCGCGCCGATCAGGCGGCTGACGGCGTGTTTCTCCATGTATTCCGACATGTCGAAACGGATCAGTTCCACCCCCAGCGAAGACGCCAGTTGCTTGGCCACCTCGGTCTTGCCCACACCTGTCGGCCCGGCAAAGAGGTAGTTGCCGATGGGTTTTTCCGGCTCGCGCAGGCCGGCGCGCGCAAGCTTGATCGCGGAACACAAGGCCTCGACGGCCTTGTCCTGACCGAACACCACGCGCTTGAGTGTCTTTTCCAGATCGCGCAGGGTTTCGGCATCGTCCTTGCTGACGGATTTCGGCGGGATGCGCGCGATCTTGGCCACCACAGCCTCGATCTCTTTTTGCGTGATCACCTTTTTCTTCTTGCCGTCGGACAGCAGGTGCTGGGCGGCCCCCGCCTCGTCGATCACGTCGATCGCCTTGTCCGGCAGCTTGCGGTCGTGGATGTAGCGTGCAGCGAGTTCAACCGCCGACTTGATCGCGTCGCGGGTATAGGTCAGGTCGTGGTGTTCCTCGAAGTAAGGCTTCAGGCCCATCAGGATCTTGATGCTGTCGCCGACCGAAGGTTCGTTCACGTCGATCTTCTGGAACCGGCGCGACAGGGCGCGGTCCTTTTCAAAATGCTGGCGGAACTCCTTGTAGGTGGTCGATCCCATGCAGCGCAGCTTGCCGCCCTGCAAGGCGGGTTTCAGCAGGTTGGAAGCATCCATCGCCCCGCCCGACGTGGCACCGGCACCGATGACGGTGTGGATCTCGTCGATGAACAGGATCGCATCCTTGTGATCCTCCATCTCCTTGACGACGGCTTTCAGGCGTTCCTCAAAATCGCCGCGATAGCGGGTGCCGGCCAGCAGCGCCCCCATGTCGAGCGAATAGATCGTGGCATGGGCAAGAATCTCGGGCGTTTCGCCCTTGACGATCTTCCAAGCCAGACCCTCGGCAATCGCGGTCTTGCCCACGCCGGGGTCGCCCACCAGCAGGGGGTTGTTCTTGCGACGGCGACACAGGACCTGGATGCAGCGTTCCACCTCCATCTCGCGGCCGATCAGGGGATCGACATCGCCCTTTTTCGCCTTGACGTTCAGGTCCACGCAATATTTCGACAGCGCGGATTCCTTGGCCTCTCCGGCCTCGGCCTTTGACGTTTCGGGTTGGTCCTCGGCGCCGGTCACGGGGCGGCTTTCGCCATAGGACGGGTCCTTGGCCACGCCATGCGCGATGAAGTTGACCGCGTCGTAGCGGGTCATGTCCTGTTCCTGCAGGAAATAGGCCGCGTTGGATTCCCGTTCGGCAAAGATCGCGACAAGGACGTTGGCCCCCGTCACCTCGGTCCGGCCAGAGGACTGCACATGGATCGCCGCGCGCTGGATGACGCGCTGGAAGGCCGCTGTCGGTACCGCCTCGGACCCCTCGACATCGGTGACGAGGGTGGACAGGTCATCGTCGATGAAATCCACCAGCGTCTTGCGCAGATCGTCAAGGTTGACCGAACAGGCCTTCATCACGCGGGCCGCGTCGGGTTCGTCGATCAGCGACAGAAGCAGATGCTCCAGGGTGGCGAGTTCGTGACGGCGTGCATTGGCAAGGGCCAGGGCACCATGAATGGCTTGCTCGAGCGTGGTTGAAAACGATGGCACGGTTGCGTGCTCCTGTTCTGCGGGCCAGACGGATCCGACGCGAACCCATCATCACCCTGTCCTCATGATCTTAAAGTTCGGTTTTATTTTGCGCACTTCAAGCGCAAATTCGGGCATTTCCAGCTTTGCGTCACTGCACTTACGAAATGTGATGAAAAGAACGACCTAAAATCGATCTTTTCTTCGGCGAAGTTCGGCAAAGGCCTCGGCGTCCGTGGCTGCCGGCATGCCAAGAGCCTGTTTCATCGCAGGTGCCCCGGCGCGCAAGAACGGGTTTGTTGCAAGTTCTTCGGACAAAACCACAGGTACGGTCGGTTTACCTGCGGCGCGCAGACCTGCGACCCGCGCCATCCGCAACATAAGCGGCCCGGCATCGGGTTCAAGGCTTTGGGCAAAGCGCAAATTGGCGGCTGTGTATTCATGCCCCGAACAGATCAGTGTGTCCGCAGGCAGGGACGCCAGCCGCGACAGGCTTTGCCAGTAGTCGGGTGCATTGCCTTCGGACATCCGCCCGCATCCGGCCGCCATCAGCGTGTCGCCGGTAAAGGCCAGCCGTTCTGATGCAATGTAGAACGCGATGTGGCCGATCGTGTGGCCGGGCACGTCGATCACGGCAACGGAATGGCCGGCAAAGTCGAAATCCTGCCCTGTCGACAGCGCATGGTCCAAAGGCGGAAGTCGGTGCGCGTCCGTCGCGGCGCCCGTCACCCTGGCTTTGGTGGCTGCCACCAGATCTGCCACCCCGTCTGTGTGGTCCCAGTGATGATGCGTCAGCCAGATGTCCGACAGACGCCAGCCCCGGTCCGAAAGAGCCGCCAGAACGGGAGGAGCCTCTGGCACATCGACCACAGCCGCTCGCCCCGAAGCAGCATCATGGACCAAATAGGCGTAGTTGTCGGTCAGGCAGGGGATGACAACAAGTTCAAGCGGCATGGTCTTTGGTCCCGGTCTGGGTATGATGGCTCCGAATGTGAACCGTCAGGAATCCGGCTGCAATGCACCTTGATGTGCTGGACCTCAGAAACTTTTACTACCGCACGCAACTGGGGCGCGTGGCGCAGCGGGCGATCCGCGACCAGGTGGAACGTCTGTGGCCGCCGCAAGCGGCCACGACCGTCGCGGGGTTCGGTTTCGCGGTGCCGCTGCTGCGGCCCTATCTGGCGACCGCCCGGCGTGTGATCGGCCTGATGCCGGGGCCGCAAGGTGTCATGCCCTGGCCCGCCGGCGAGGGGAATGTGGCGGTGCTGTGCGAGGAAACCGCCTGGCCCCTGCCGACCGGCCTCGTGGACCGGCTGATCCTGCTGCACGGGCTGGAAACGTCCGAGAACCCGACGGCAGTTCTGGAGGAATCCCACCGCGTGCTGGGGCCGGGGGGGCGTGCCCTGTTCATCGTGCCGAACCGGGCGGGGCTTTGGTCGCGGCGCGAGGGAACGCCGTTCGGCTTTGGCCGCCCCTATTCCATCAACCAGCTTGAGTCGCAGTTGCAACGTCACGGCTTCACGCCGGAACGCAGCCATTCGGCGCTGTTCGGCCCGCCCGCACAGGGACGGTTCTGGCTGCGCACGGCGGATTTCTGGGAAACCGTCGGGCGGCGCGCGCCCTGGCTTGCGGGCGGCGTGCTGATCGTCGAGGCGTCAAAGCAGGTCTATGCCCCGACGCGCGGTGGCCTTGGTGCCGTGGTCCGGCGCCCGTTGCGCGTGCTGGAAGGGGTGGGCAAGGGCGTGGCGGAGCCGGCGTTCCGGCCGGGATGACCCGTCCTGCAATGTGAGGTCCGATTGTGGTTCGCAAACCCGCATCGCCCCGCGCGCGGAGCAAATTCTGCAATCGCGACACCGGGCCGCAGTTTGCGGCGGATTAGTTTTCCGCCGCACAGCTGAAATGCCCGCCAACCCCGTTGCGAGGTCAGAAAGCCTCTGCTAAGGACGCCCGCGACAAGGAAGGTGCCAGCTTTTCGGCGGGTGCCCCGTGATAGCCTTGGACCTTTGCACCAGACTGTGCAAAGGGACATCAAGTTAGCGGAAGGGATGACGTGTCCGAACCAGCTTCGATCTCTCTGGGCATTGCCTCGCGCTATGCAACCGCGCTGTTTGATCTGGCCAAAGAGGGTGGACTGATCGCGGCGCTGGAGGCCGACACCGACGCCTTGCGCAGGGCGCTGGCAGACAGTCCCGACCTCGCAACGGTCATTTCGTCTCCGGTGGTTTCGCGCGACGATCAGGGCCGCGCGATCGGCGCTGTTGCCGCAAAGATGGGTCTTAACGCCCTGACCGCGAACACGCTGGCACTGATGGCGCAGAAACGCCGGCTTTTCGTGCTGCCGCAACTTTTGTCCGACCTGGCGAACCGCATTGCAGAGGAAAAGGGCGAAGTGACGGCCGATGTCGCCTCCGCCACCGCGCTGACTGCCGCGCAGACCAAGCGTCTGGTCGAAACGCTGAAATCGCGCGTCGGCAAGACCGTGAAACTGAACACCACCGTCGATGAAAGCCTTATCGGCGGTCTTGTCGTCAAGCTTGGGTCCATCATGATCGACACATCGGTCAAGGCCAAGCTGGCGGCGCTCCAGAATGCAATGAAAGAGGTTGGGTGATGGGAATTCAGGCTGCCGAGATCTCTGCGATCCTCAAAGAGCAGATCAAGAATTTTGGGCGTGATGCCGAAGTGGCCGAAGTTGGCCGCGTGCTGTCGGTCGGTGACGGGATCGCCCGCGTCTACGGCCTCGACAACGTGCAGGCCGGTGAGATGGTCGAATTTCCCGGTGGCATCCGTGGCATGGCGCTGAACCTTGAGGTCGACAACGTCGGTATCGTGATCTTCGGGTCCGACCAGGACATCAAGGAAGGCGACGTCGTCAAGCGCACCAAGTCCATCGTGGACGTGCCTGCGGGTGATGGCCTTCTCGGTCGCGTCGTGGATGGCCTTGGCAACCCCATTGACGGCAAGGGTCCGGTCAAGTCGTCCGAGCGTCGCGTTGCCGACGTGAAGGCCCCGGGCATCATCCCCCGCAAGTCCGTGCACGAGCCGATGGCGACCGGCCTCAAGGCCATCGACGCGATGATACCGGTTGGCCGTGGCCAGCGCGAACTGATCATCGGCGACCGTCAGACCGGCAAGACCGCCGTGGCACTGGACACCATTCTGAACCAGAAGGCCTATAACGAGGCCGCCGGTTCCGACGAATCCAAGAAACTCTACTGCATCTATGTCGCCATCGGGCAAAAGCGGTCGACCGTGGCCCAATTGGTGAAGAAGCTCGAAGAGGCCGGCGCGATGGCCTACACCATCGTCGTGGCCGCGACCGCTTCGGACCCCGCGCCGATGCAGTTCCTTGCCCCCTATTCGGCGACCGCCATGGCGGAGTTTTTCCGCGACAACGGCCGCCATGCGCTGATCATCTATGATGACCTGTCCAAGCAGGCCGTGGCCTATCGCCAGATGTCGCTGCTCTTGCGTCGTCCGCCGGGACGCGAGGCCTATCCGGGCGACGTGTTCTATCTGCACAGCCGCCTCTTGGAACGGTCGGCCAAGCTGAACGAGGACAATGGCGCAGGTTCCCTGACCGCCTTGCCGATCATCGAAACCCAGGCCGGTGACGTGTCGGCCTACATCCCGACGAACGTGATCTCGATCACCGACGGCCAGATTTTCCTCGAAACCGAACTGTTCTTCCAGGGCGTCCGTCCCGCCGTGAACACCGGTCTGTCGGTGTCCCGCGTCGGCTCAAGCGCCCAGACCTCGGCGATGAAGTCGGTGGCGGGCAAGGTGAAACTGGAACTGGCGCAGTACCGCGAGATGGCGGCCTTTGCGCAGTTCGGTTCCGACCTCGACGCCTCGACGCAAGCGCTTTTGAACCGTGGGTCGCGTCTGACCGAACTGATGAAACAGCCGCAGTATTCGCCGCTGACCAACGCGGAAATCGTCTGCGTGATCTATGCGGGCACCAACGGATATCTCGACAAGGTGCCGGTCAAGGATGTGGGCCGGTACGAGGCGGGTCTGCTGAAGCATCTTCGCACCAATGCCAAGGATCTCTTGGCCGACATCACCACCAAGGACCGCAAGGTTGCGGGCGATCTGGAAAAGGCGATCCGCGCGGCGATTGATGCCTTTGCGAAGGACTTCGCCTGAGGGCGGGGCAGGGAGATAGCGCATGCCCAGCCTCAAGGACCTGAAGAACCGGATCGGCAGCGTCAAGAACACGCGCAAGATCACCAAGGCCATGCAGATGGTCGCCGCGGCCAAACTGCGCCGCGCGCAAGAGGCGGCAGAGGCCGCACGGCCCTATGCCGAACGGATGAATGCCGTCATGGCGCAATTGTCCACGTCGGTCGGCAAATCGGATACCGCCCCGCGCCTTCTGGCGGGAACGGGTGCCGACAAGGTGCATCTCTTGGTCGTCATGACCTCGGAACGCGGACTTTGCGGTGGCTTCAACTCGACCATCGTGCGTCTGGCCCGCGCGCGCGCCATCGAGCTTCTGGCCCAGGGCAAGACGCTGAAGATCCTGACCGTCGGCAAGAAAGGTCGCGAACAGCTGAAGCGCGACTATGGCCAGTACTTCGTCGCCCATGTCGACATGGGGGATGTCAAGCGTGTCGGCTATGCCAACGCCCAGACCGTCGCGCGCGAAGTGCTGACCCGGTTCGAGGCGGGCGAGTTCGATGTCGCCACGATCTTCTACAACCGGTTCCAGTCGGTGATCAGCCAGGTTCCGACCGCGCTGCAGGTGATCCCGTCCAGTTTCGGGCCCGGGCAGGCATCGTCGCTCTATGACTATGAACCCGGCGAAGAGGCGATCCTTGCCGACCTGTTGCCGCGGTCTGTGGCGACGCAGCTTTTCACCGCTTTGCTGGAAAACGGCGCCTCCGAACAGGGTGCCCGGATGAGCGCCATGGACAACGCCACGCGCAATGCGGGCGACATGATCAACCGGCTGACCATCCAGTACAACCGTTCGCGGCAGGCCGCGATCACCAAAGAACTCATCGAAATCATTTCGGGCGCCGAGGCGCTCTGAGGAAACCGGAGAAACGACATGGCAAAAGCACCGAAAGCGGCCGCTGCGGCAGGCAAGGTCACGCAAGTCATCGGCGCCGTCGTGGACGTGCAGTTCGACGGCGCGCTGCCGGCGATCCTGAACGCGCTGGAAACCACCAACAACGGCAAGCGTCTGGTGCTTGAAGTCGCACAGCATCTGGGCGAAGGCACCGTGCGGACCATCGCGATGGACGCGACCGAAGGCCTGGTGCGCGGCGCGCCCGTCTCCGACCTTGGCAAGCCGATTTCGGTGCCGGTGGGCGACGCGACCCTGGGACGCATCATCAACGTGATCGGCGAGCCGATCGACGAAAAAGGCCCGATCGGCGCGTCGGAAACCCGGCCCATCCACCAGCCCGCCCCGGGCTTTTCCGAACAGGCCACCGAAAGCAAAATCCTTGTCACGGGGATCAAGGTCATCGACCTGCTCGCCCCCTATGCCAAGGGCGGCAAGATCGGCCTTTTCGGCGGCGCGGGTGTGGGCAAGACGGTTCTGATCCAGGAACTGATCAACAACATCGCCAAGGTGCACTCCGGTTACTCGGTGTTCGCGGGCGTGGGTGAACGGACGCGCGAGGGGAACGACCTCTATCACGAATTCATCGAATCCGGCGTAATCAACATCGACGACCTGACCAAGTCCAAGGTGGCGCTTGTGTACGGCCAGATGAACGAACCGCCGGGGGCGCGTGCCCGCGTGGCGCTGACCGGCCTGACCCTGGCCGAACAGTTCCGCGACCAGTCCGGCACGGACGTTCTTTTCTTCGTCGACAACATCTTCCGCTTTACCCAGGCGGGTTCCGAAGTGTCCGCACTCTTGGGCCGTATCCCGTCCGCCGTGGGCTATCAGCCGACGCTGGCGACTGACATGGGTGCCCTGCAGGAACGCATCACCTCGACCAAGAAAGGCTCGATCACGTCCGTGCAGGCGATCTACGTGCCTGCCGATGACTTGACCGACCCCGCACCGGCAACGTCGTTCGCGCACCTTGACGCGACCACCACCCTGTCGCGCGCCATCTCGGAACTCGGTATCTACCCGGCTGTGGACCCGCTCGACTCCACCTCGCGCCTGATGGACCCTGCGGTGGTTGGTGAGGAGCACTATGCCGTCGCCCGTTCCGTCCAGGGCGTGCTGCAACGCTACAAGTCGCTGCAGGACATCATCGCCATCCTTGGCATGGACGAACTGAGCGAGGACGACAAACTGACCGTGTCGCGCGCCCGCAAAATCCAGCGCTTCCTGTCGCAGCCCTTTGACGTGGCGCAGGTGTTCACCGGCTCGCCTGGGGTTCAGGTGCCGCTGGAAAAGACCATCGCATCGTTCAAGGCCGTTGTTGCGGGCGAGTATGATCATCTGCCCGAAGCCGCCTTCTACATGGTCGGCGATATCGAGGACGTGAAAGCCAAGGCCCAGCGTCTGGCTGCGGCTGCGGCGTAAAGGGGGAGCGATGCCAGTTCAGTTCGATCTCGTCAGCCCCGAACGCCGGCTGGCATCGGCCCGCGCGACCGAGGTGCAAATCCCCGGTGCGGATGGCGACCTGACGGCGATGGAGGGACATTCCCCCACCATCACCACATTGCGCCCCGGCATCCTGCGCGCGGTATCGCCCGAGGGCATCAAGGTCTATGTCGTGACCGGCGGATTTGCCGAGATTTCGGCGACTTCTGTGTCGGTTCTGGCTGAACGTGCCGTGCCGGTCGAAGAACTGACACCTGCAATCATGGACAGCCTTGTGGAGGATGTGACTGCAGCGGCGGCATTGTCGGGTGATCGCGACACGGCCGACAAGGTGGCGGCGGACCTCGTGGCGATGCGCATCGCCGCAGGACAGTAGGAGCGCCGGAAACATCCGTAGGAAGGCCCCGCTTTGCCGGGGCCTTTTTTCATGTCAGGACTGCTGCATGTCTCGTTGTCCTGGGAGGTAGGCAGTGAATGAGGAAGGGCTGTTGACGCGCATTCGCTCCGGTTCGGTCGGCGTCCTGCAAGGCACGCATATGCTCTTTTCGGATTTTGCCGATGGGGGTGCGATGTGGACCGGCCATGGCACACGCGAAAAGCGGGTTGCAGTGACCTTCGTGCAACCTTTTGCCGATATTCCTGCGATCTTGATCGGCATCTCGATGTGGGACATGGACCACAAGACCAATTCCCGCGTGGATATTCATGCCGAGGCGATCACCATGACGGGTTTCGACATCGTGTTCCGGACCTGGGGCGACAGCCGCATCGCGCGCATCCGCGCCGAATGGACGGCCATCGGCGCCGTGGCCGACGACGATGCCTGGGACGTGCCCTGAGCGTCAGCCCAGCTGGTACATGCCTTCGTAGATCGGGACCAGGGTTTCCGTCTCGAACAGCGACGACACCGATGTGCCGTTCCAGATGTTCAGGATGGCCTGGGCGAAGATCGGGGCTGTCGGCACGATGCGGATGTTCTTGGCACCCCTGACCTGATCCGTAGGCTCAATGCTGTCGGTGATGACCAGGCTTTTCAGGACGGATGAGCTGACACGATCCACCGCGCCGTTTGAAAGGACACCATGCGTGATATAGGCGTGCACTTCGGTCGCGCCGTTGTCGATCAAAAGTTGTGCCGCCTTGCACAGCGTTCCAGCCGTGTCAGCGATGTCGTCGATCAGGATGCAGGTCTTGCCCGCGACATTGCCGATCACCGTCATCTCGGCAATCTCGCCTGCCTTTTCGCGCCGCTTGTCGACGATGGCCAGCGGGCTGTCGATCCGTTTCGCCAGTTCCCGCGCCCGCGCCACGCCGCCGACATCGGGCGACACGACCATCAGGTCGTGCATCTTGCCCTTGAAGTTGTGCTCGATATCCAGCGCAAAGATCGGCGAGGCATAAAGGTTGTCCACTGGCAGGTCGAAGAAACCCTGAATCTGCGCCGCGTGCAGGTCCAGCGTCAGCACGCGGTCGACGCCCGCCTGGGTGATCAGGTTGGCCACCAGTTTCGCAGAAATCGGCGTACGGGCCTTGGCGCGACGGTCCTGGCGGGCATAGCCGAAATAGGGAATCACGGCGGTAATGCGGGACGCCGATGATCGGCGCAGCGCATCGGTGATGATCAGCAATTCCATCAGGTTGTCATTCGCCGGGTTCGATGTCGGCTGGATTACATACATGTCCTCGCCGCGAACGTTCTCGAAGACCTCGACGAAAATCTCCTGGTCATTGAACCGTTCCACCCGCGCATCCACCAGATTGACGCTCATCCCCCGATGCATCGACATCCGTCGCGCGATGGCACGGGCAAGGGTCGGGTTCGCATTGCCGGAGATCAGCTTCGGCTCGGTAATGGCGGGCATTGGGGTCTCCGGCGGCAGCGGAATCGCGACGTTGACACCGCTTATCACCCCGTTAGGGTCTTGCAAACCGAGGCACGGGTGATGAGGCCGCAATTGCGACAGATCGACTACTATTTCGCACCGATGTCGCCGTTCACCTATCTGGCGGGTGCAGGGCTGGAGGATATAGCCGCGCGACACGACTGCGCGGTCCGCTACATCCCGCTGGATGCGCCTGCATTGTTCCCCCGCACTGGCGGTCAGGTGCTGGCCGAACGCCATCCCGCCCGCAAGGAATACCGGCTGCAGGAATTGCGGCGTCAGGCGAAAAAGCGGGGCGTGCCGCTGAACATGAAACCCACGTTTTTCCCGGTGAACCCGGCACCTGCGTCCTATGCGATCATCGCGGCGGCCAAGGCGGGCGGCGGGGATATTGCCGGTCTGGTGCAGTCTTTCCCCCGCGCCGTCTGGGTCGACGACCGCAACATCGCCGACGATGATGTCGTCAAGGATCTGCTTGCGAAACACGGGTTCGACCCAGCCGTTGCCGACCGCTACATGCTCGCCGCGGCCGAAACCTATGCGAATAATCTTGAAGAGGCGGTGTCGCGCGGTGTATTCGGCGTGCCGTTCTACATCGAGGGTGACGAGAAGTTCTGGGGGCAGGACAGGCTCGAGGACCTGGACCTGCATCTGGCCGGAAAGCTCTGAATGCCCGAGGACGTCGCGACCTTTCTGCCGCCCTTTCGGGTCTGGAACCGTGGCGGTGATCGTCCGGTGCTGGCGCTGCACTGCTCGCTTGCCCATGCGGGGGCCTGGGGCGAGTTGGCTGAATACCTGCACGGAGTAACTGTCACCGCGATTGACCAGATCGGCCACGGCCGCGCGCCGGACTGGGATGGTGTGACCGACATGCACACCGATGCAACGCGCGCCGCCATCGCTATGGCGACCGAGATCGGGCAGGGCGCGCCGATTGACCTGATGGGCCATTCGTTCGGGGCGACCGTCTGTCTGCGGATCGCGCTGGAGCGCCCCGACCTCGTGCGCAGCCTGGTGCTGGTTGAACCGGTGATCTTTGCCGCCGCCCGTGCTGCCGGTGATCCGGCCTACGGGTCTTTCCGGGTACGGCACGAGCATCTGGCGGAGTTGTTGCGCGCGGGTCGCCGTTTGGATTCCGCGATTGATTTCCATGGCTATTGGGGAACGGGTGAGCCTTTCGCTGATCTGTCGCTCAAGATGCAGGCCTACATCACCGACCGCATGCACCTGATCGCGGCGCAGAACCCGGTGCTTCTGGACGATGCGGCGGGGCTTTTGCGCTATATGGGCCTTGAAAGCATCGGTGTGCCGGTTCTGCTGATCGAAGGCGCCGACAGCCCGCCCGTCATCAACGCCGTCCACACTGAACTTGCCCGGCGGCTGGCGCAAGCGACGCGGCTTGTCGTGTCTGGCGCCGGGCATATGGTGCCGATCACCCATGCGCAGGACGTGGCGCGGGCAGTTCAGGTGCATCTGTCAGGCGTTTGACGTCCGACCTCAGCCCCGCAATGCCGCCAGCAAGCCGTCCACATCCTCGGGGGTTGTCGACCAACTGGCGACGAACCGCGCTGCCTCGCGGCCTTCGGGTGCTGGCATTTCGTAGTAGACAGCCCCGGCTGCCAGTGCGCGGGCATGTGTGCCGGCGGGGAAATGAGGAAAGCTGATATTGGCCTCTGCCGGGTGAAGCAGGCTGACGTCATTCATCTTTCGCAAGCCCTCGACCAGATGTGCGCCCATCGCATTGGCGTGGCCAGCCAGCCGCAACCACAAATCATCGGTGAGATACGCCTCCATCTGCGCAGCCAGAAACCGGTTTTTGGACGCGAGATGCCCGCCCCGCTTGCGACGAAGCTCAAATTCCCATGCCTTTGCGGGATCAAACATCACCACCGCCTCGACCCCAAGACAGCCGTTCTTGGTGCCGCCAAACGACACGACATCGACGCCCGCCTTCCAGGTCATCTCTGCCGCCGTCGCCCCGGTCGCGACCAGCGCGTTGGCGAACCGCGCGCCGTCCAGATGGATGGGCAGGCCTTCGGCCTTGGCCACGGCCACAAGGGCCGCAACCTCGGCGGGCGTGTAGACTGTCCCCGCCTCGGTCAAATTGGTCATCGACACCATGCCGCGCTGAACGCCGTGCACGCCGCCGGTTCCGGTCCTGGCGATGGTCGCCGCCAGGCCTTCGGGCGTCATCTTGCCATGTGCCCCCGGCACCAGGACCAGTTTCGCGCCGCCTGTGTAGAACTCCGGCGCGCCGCATTCATCCTCGGCGATATGAGCGTGGGTGTGGCAGAAGACGGCACCCCAGGGCGGGCAATAGACCGACAGTGCCAGCGCATTGGCTGCCGTTCCGGTGGAAACGAGGTAGACCGCAGCCTGGGGGGCGTCGAACACCTCGCGCACCATGTCGCGGACCCGCATCGTCATCGCATCATTGCCATAGCCCGACGCGCAGCCGTCATTGGCGCGCATCAGGGCGGCCATGACTTCGGGCGCAGCCCCGGAGGTGTTGTCGGAGGCAAAGTTCATCAGGGTCTTTCCTCGATCACATAGTCGTCCCAGTCCTCCTCCGGCACCGAGAATTCCGGGATGGTCCAGCCCTTGACCGAATTGCCGGTCCGGTGGGTGCTGTCGGGATCGCCGGTCAGCAATGGATGCCAGTCCGGCAGGGATTTCCCTTCAAACAAAAGGCGATAGGCGCAAGTGCGGGGCATCCAGTAGGCGACCTTCGGCAGTGTCTTGGGCGACAGGCGCACGCATTCCGGCACGAACTTATGGCGGTTTTCATAGTTGCCGCAGCGGCAGGTGGTCCCGTCCAGCAGGCGACAGGCGATGCGGGTGAACTCCACCTCGCCCGTGTCCTCATATTCCAGTTTGTTCAGGCAGCACTTGCCGCAGCCGTCGCACAGCGCCTCCCATTCGGGAGTCGTCATTTTCGTCAGGGAAACAGTTTCCCAAAAGCGCGGGCGAAGCGGGGTCATGGCCCAGTGATGCGATGGAAGGGGCCGAAAGGAAAGGGGTCAGAGGGCCGCAAGGATGTCGCGGGCCTGGGCGCAGTCGGCTTCCATCTGGTCGAGGAAGGTCTGAAGGTCGGGAAACGTCGCCTCGGGTCGGAGGTAGTCGACAAGGGCAACCGACAGGTGCTGGCCGTAGAGATCACCTGCGAAATCAAAGATGTAGGTTTCCAGATTAGGTGTGTTTTGCCCGAACATCGGGCGGACGCCCAGTGACGCGGCCCCGAGATAGGACCCCGACCGAGGGCCGGTCAGGACATCCAGCTTGACGGCATAGACGCCGTAGCGCGGCAGGTGCAAACCGGCCAGCGACATGTTGGCGGTGGGATAGCCAAGCTCGCGCCCCCGTTTTTCACCATGCAAGACCTCGCCCTCGATCCGGTGCCAGTGTCCCAGCATCGCGGCGGCATCGCGGGGACGGCCTTCGGTCAGGGCCGAACGAATCGCGGTGGAGGAAATCTCGCGGTCGCCAAAGGTGATCAGAGGGGCGATGATGGAGCGGAAACCGTATGTTTTTCCAAGTGTTTGCAGGTCGGTGGCCTTGCCTGCCCGCCCCTTGCCAAAGCAGAAATCCGCGCCGACGACGACCTGCGAAATCCCAAGTCCGCGCGCCAGCACGTCACGGGCAAAAGCCTCGGGTGACAGGCTGGCGAGGGTGGCGTCGAAGGGCAACTGATACAGGTGCCGGACCCCCAGTTTCGCCAGCCGGTTCGTCCGCGCCTCGGCGTTCATCAGGCGAAAAGGCGGCGAGGTGGGCGCGAAGAATTCGCGGGGATGGGGTTCAAAGGTGACAAGGCCAAGGGGGGCGTCGTTCCGGGCCAGTTCGATGACCGACCGATGTCCCAGATGCACGCCGTCAAAGTTGCCCATGGCGACGGAGGCCCCGCGCGCCGCATGGTCAAGCCCTTGCCAATGCTGGTGAATCTGCATGCCGCCCCGGTTTCGGGGCCGTCACCCCGTCAGTCGAATTTCCGGCTCGGCGCCAGAACCAGCGCCTCGCCCTTGATGACAAGGGTTGTACCGACTGTACACCGGGTTTCAAGGGTCACCCGGCGTCTGGCGGGGTCGATCTCGGTCACGGTGACCTCTGCGGTGACGACGTCGCCGGGCCGGACCGGGGCCATGAATCGCAGAGATTGTCCAAGATAAACAGTACCATGACCCGGAAGTTGTTCGCCGATCACCGCCGAAATCAGGCCCGCCGACAACATTCCGTGGGCCACGCGCCCGGCAAAGATCGTGTCACGGGCATAGGCGTCGTCCAGATGGACCGGGTTCCGGTCGGTCGAGATTTCGGCGAACATCTCGATGTCGCGGTCGGTGATTTCCTTGGTCAGGCAACGGGTCATGCCGATCGAGATTTCCTCAATGCAAATGGTGCCACGCGGCAGGTTATGGGTCAAATCGAGCATCCGGCGAATCCTGAAATCGCGATGCTGCACTGTAGCAAAGAGAAATTTTCCGCGCAATAAATTTGCGTAAAGTTATTTCAGAACGTAATTATGTTAGTAGGCCGTCAGCGCAGCTTGGCGATGGCAAAGGTCGGCGACAGTTGCTGTCCGTTCAACCAGACATTCAGCAAGTCCTTGTTTGGATTGTTCGAATCTGTTCCAAACTGACCCGCCGCGATGCCGCCGGTGACGAAAAGTGTATCAATCCCCTCACCCATGCCGCCCTGGATGTCTGTCGCGATCCCGTCGCCGATGGCGAGGATCTGCGGGTCGGACATTTTGGCGATCGCACCCAGACGGCGACGGGCAAGGTCATAGATCGGCGGATGCGGTTTGCCGAAGTAAAGGGCGGTGCCTCCCATCGCCTCGTAGGCCTGCGCAAGGGCTCCGGCGCAATAGATGCGCTTGTCGCCGAGGTCGACGATGATGTCAGGGTTGGCGCAAAGCATTGGCAATCCCAGCGTTTTTCCCAAGAGTAGCGTGGCGCGATAGTCGTCAGGCGTTTCGGTCATGTCGTCCGCGAGGCCGGTGCAGACGATGCCGGTGGCATCTTTCAGGGGAACGCGACTGATCGGGGGGCGGGACTTGGCGTAATCCGCCAGGTCCTCGGCAAGGTCGGTAAAGAACACTTCATCCTTGGGTGCGCCGATGTGGTAGACACGGGTGCCGACAGCACCCGACAGCATGGCAGTTTGCGTCGCATCCCCAGACGTCACAACCAGGTCCCACGCGTCGCGGGGCACGCCAAGACTGTCCAACTGTCTGATAACACTTGGATTCGGGCGAGGGGCGTTGGTCAGAAGAACGACCTGGCCGCCCTGTTTGCGATAGGCCCGAAGGGCCGCGACCGCCGCAGGAAACGGTCTTACGCCATCATGCAGGCAGCCCCAGAGGTCGCAGAAAACCGCATCATAGCGGGGCGAAACGTCCGCCAGGCTGGCGATGATGTCGGTCATTTCGGGGCCTTTCGGAAGTGCGGGTTTCTGTCGGGCATCGGTCGGGCATCTGTACCGACAGTTGCAACAAATGAAAACGGGCCGAGGTTGCCTCCGGCCCGATTGTTCAGGTCGATTTGATGTGACGGATCAGAGCTTCAACGCTGGCAGGATCTGCTTTTTGCGGCTCATCACGCCGGGCAGGACCACGGTGTCGCCGGTGACTTTGACGCCGAAGGACGCCTCGGCCATCTGCTTCACCAGATCGTTCGGAACCAGCAGCGTCGCCTCTTCGCGCAGGATGTCGACGACGAACAGCAGAACCTGATCGGCGCCGTCCTCGCGCGCCACGTCGGCCATCGACCGCATCAGGGACGCCTTGCGGTCAAGGACAACCTTTGGCGAGGTGGTCTCCAGAACCGAAACGCGCAACTCCTTGCCTGCGACGGTGTATTCCTTGCTGTCCATCCGGAGAAGGGCGGCGTCAGAAAAGGCGGAGACGTCGGACTTGGCGGCGAACATGGCATCGGCCAGATCCGGGATCGACACGCCAAGATCGGCGGCAAGCTTTTCGGCGACGGCCTTGTCGTGGCCGGTCGTGGTGGGCGAGCGGAAGGCGAGCGTGTCCGACAGGATGCAGGACAGCATCGCGCCCTTGATCTCGCGGGGCAAGCCCGCGACATCATCGCCCATGATGTCGTGCATGACGGTGGCGGTGCAGGCGAGCGGGCGCATCACCACGTTGATCGGGGTTTTAGTCCTCAGGCCGCCGACCAGCATGTGATGGTCGATGATCGCCATGATGTTGGCGTCGTTGATCGAGGGCGGCAGTTCGGCGGGGTTGTTGGTGTCGACGATCACCACGCGGTCGTCGGCGCTGACATCGGCGATGATGGGGGGCTGCGCAAAGCCCCAGTGCTTCAGGACAAAGGCAGCCTCGGTATTCGGCTGGCCCAAAAGCCGCGGTTCGGCATGTCCGCCGCGCCTGTGGGTCAGATACCAGGCCCAGATGATCGCGGACATTGTGGCATCGGTATCGGGGGATTTGTGGCCGAAAACGAGGGTTGTCATGGCATGCCTATGGAATGGGATTCCGCGCGGTGTATAGGCGGGGCGCGGGGACTTGTCACGGGGGGCAAGGTGGTCTGCTGGCAGGTCTGGCGGCGCGGGCCATCGGCCTTGGCAAGGCCCACGCCCCGGTCAATCCGGTCAAGGTCAGGCGTAGCTGGCCGGGGCCTTTCGCAACCCCGGCCACTGGGCGGGGTCATGGCCATAGATGAGCATGGCCTTGTGGCGCGTCTGCAGGGCCATCAGGCGGTCGCCCGACCGCGCGGCGGTCGCGGGGTCCAAGGCATCGGGATAGCCTTCGCCCGGTTCCGATGCGCGGTTGATCGCGTCTGCGGCAAGGATGACGGTCTGCCCCGAGGGCAGCGTGACAAGCAGCGAAAGATGTCCCGGCGTATGGCCGGGGGTGGGCAGGGCGATCAGGCCGTCACAGACGGGCGTGTCTTCAGTGATCCGGTGATAGCCGGTGTCGGGCCAGTCAACCGGGCGGGCGTTGCCCCAGTAGATCGGGCGGGGTTCGGCCCGTTCGGCATCGGTCAGCAGGATCGGGCAATGCGCGAACAAGGGCAGGCCGCCCACATGGTCGATATGGCCGTGGGTCAGGATAACAAGGTCGATCTCGGCGGGGGTGAGGTCCAGGGCCGCCAGTTGCCCGGTCACGGTCTGGCGCTGCGCGAAATCGACAAGCCGGCCAAAACCCGACAGGCCATCGCGGGCATCGGTCGCGGCGTAGTCCGTGGCGTAGGCGGCATCAAAGCCGGTATCGACCAGAAGGCGGCTGCCCCGGTCGGTGGTGATCAGAAAGCCGGGGATGCCGATCCGCCGTCTGCCGGGGCCGACATCGAAGGTTCCGAAATCCAGAACATGCAGCGATGTGACCCGGTGCCTGGGCAGGATCACGGCAGGTCCAGCCGTTCCAGTGTAAAGCCTGCGTTCTGCAACAGGTTCAGCACTCCCTCTTTGCCCGACAGATGCAGCGAGCCGAAGGCGACGAAGGCCGGGCCGTTCGCCACCGCGTCCTCGATCACGGAAATCCAGGCGCGGTTGCGCCTGACCATCATCGCCTCCTCCATCCGGGCAAATTCCGCCTCGACGGTTTCGGGCGACTGGTCGGGCATCTGTAGCGCCTGATAGCGCATGAATTCCCAGATCAGGCGGCTGTCCTGCGCAAAATAGGTGTCGGCCAGCGTGATGGCAAAATCCTCGGACCGGTCCTCGGTCGCCATCGTGGCGCGGATCATCGACAACTGGTCCTGCATGGACAGGGCCCCGAAAATCCCGAACACGGTGTCGTAGGGTTCCAGCGCGCGGATCGGGACGCGGGCGGCCTCTGCCGCGCGCATCACCAGGCCGTCCAGCCCGCGGTCGGTCATGCTGGACATGCTGCAGCCCGGCATGCTGAGCAGGACCGAAATGTACCAGGGCCGGAACTTGGCCGCCATGAACGCCGGGATGCCGCGTTCCGACATCGCGCGGGCCAGATCGGCCCACTCCTTTTGCGGCAAAAGCTCGGGCAGGGTGGGACCGTCGGTGATCAGCATTAGCCCGGGATCGCGAGCCATGCGCGCCATCAGGGCCTTTTCCTCTTCGGGTCCGGCTTCGACCAGAAGGGTGGTGGCGGCGGTGATCAGCGGCGTGATCCGGGCCATCGTGGCCGCATGGCGCGGATCGTCGGCGTGATAGGTGCCGATCACATGCAGCACCTGATCGCCCCGCGTCGCCCGCCAGAAATTTCCGCTGGCAAAGGGTTCCGCCGCCGCCCTGGCCACCAGCGCATCGCGCGTTTCCGCAGGGAGTGCGGCAATCAGGTTCGATCCGACGCACTGGGCGCGCAGCGCACCTTGCGACAACAGGAAGGCCAAGGCCGCAAGGGCAAGACGACGAAGCAGCATGGCAGCGGGGCACCTTTGCCGGGGACAGGTTGCAAAGTGGCATTGTCGATGCCAAACGCCAAGCCGCCGACAACACAATTTTGCGCGACAGGGCGGTTGACAGCACAGGTGGGTTTGCCTATCTGCAACCGTGCTGGCACTCGCGGTGCGTGAGTGCTAACGCACATCAAACCTGGAAACCAAGGGAGTGTTACCAGATGGCATTCAAACCGCTGCATGACCGTGTACTGGTCCGTCGCATCCAAGGCGAAGACAAGACCAAGGGCGGCCTGATCATCCCCGATACCGCCAAGGAAAAGCCCGCCGAGGGCGAGATCGTCTCGGTCGGCGAGGGCGCGCGCAAGGATTCGGGCGAGCTGATCGCGCCGTCCGTCAAGGCGGGCGACCGCATCCTGTTCGGCAAATGGTCGGGCACCGAAGTCACGCTGAACGGCGAAGAGCTGCTGATCATGAAGGAAAGCGACATCCTGGGCATCATCGCCTGACGGATGACGGGCTGACTGCCCGTCCGTCGCCTTTCCCATCAACCCTTTTGAGGAGTTTGCACAATGTCTGCAAAAGACGTACGTTTCGAATCCGATGCCCGTGACCGCTTGCTGCGCGGCGTCAACATCCTCGCCGATGCGGTCAAGGTCACGCTGGGCCCGAAAGGCCGCAACGTCATCCTCGACAAGTCCTTTGGCGCGCCGCGCATCACCAAGGACGGTGTCACGGTCGCCAAGGAAATCGAACTGGCCGACAAGTTCGAGAACATGGGCGCGCAGATGGTGAAGGAAGTCGCCTCGCGCACCAATGACGAGGCCGGCGACGGCACCACCACCGCGACGGTTCTGGCCCAGGCCATCGTCAAGGAAGGCATGAAGGCGGTGGCCGCGGGGATGAACCCGATGGACCTGAAGCGCGGCATCGACATGGCGACCGCCAAGGTCGTGGCTGCCATCAAGGCCGCCTCGCGCCCCGTGTCCGACAGCGCCGAAGTGGCACAGGTCGGCACGATTTCTGCCAATGGCGAGGCCGAGATCGGTCGCCAGATCGCGGATGCGATGCAAAAGGTCGGCAACGAGGGTGTCATCACCGTCGAGGAAAACAAGGGTCTGGAAACCACGACCGAAGTGGTCGAGGGCATGCAGTTCGACCGTGGCTACCTGTCGCCCTATTTCGTGACCAACGCCGACAAGATGGTGGCCGACCTTGAGGACGCCTACATCCTGCTGCACGAGAAAAAGCTGTCTTCGCTGCAGCCGATGGTTCCCCTGCTGGAAGCGGTGATCCAGTCGCAGCGCCCGCTGGTCATCGTGGCCGAAGACGTCGAGGGCGAGGCCCTGGCCACGCTGGTCGTCAACAAGCTGCGCGGTGGTCTCAAGATCGCGGCCGTCAAGGCGCCGGGCTTTGGCGATCGCCGCAAGGCAATGCTGCAGGACATCGCCATCCTGACCGGCGGTCAGGTGATCAGCGATGATCTTGGCATGAAGCTGGAGAATGTCGGCATCGACATGCTGGGCCGTGCCAAGAAAGTGTCGATCAACAAGGACAACACCACGATCATCGACGGTGCGGGCGAAAAGTCCGAGATCGAGGCCCGCGTGGCCCAGATTCGCACCCAGATCGAGGAAACCACCAGCGACTACGACAAGGAAAAGCTGCAAGAGCGCGTGGCCAAGCTGGCTGGCGGCGTTGCGGTGATCCGCGTTGGCGGCATGACCGAGATCGAAGTGAAAGAGCGCAAGGACCGCGTCGATGACGCGCTGAACGCCACCCGTGCGGCTGTTCAGGAAGGCATCGTGGTCGGCGGCGGCGTCGCGCTGATGCAGGCGGCAAGGGCGCTTGACGGCGTCAAGGGCGTCAACAGCGATCAGGATGCCGGCATCGCCATCGTGCGCAAGGCGCTTGAGGCTCCGCTGCGCCAGATCGCGCAGAACGCCGGTGTGGACGGCGCGGTTGTCGCGGGCAAGATCCGCGAATCCAAGGACAAGACGTTCGGGTTCAACGCGCAGACCGAAGAATATGGCGACATGTTCAAGTTCGGCGTCATCGACCCGGCCAAGGTCGTGCGGATCGCGCTGGAAGACGCGGCCTCGGTTGCGTCGCTCTTGATCACCACCGAAGCGATGATCGCCGATCGCCCGGCCGAAAAGGCCAATGGCGGCGGCGCTGGCGGCGGCATGGGTGGAATGGGCGGCATGGACGGGATGATGTAATCATCGTCCCATCCGGGAAGTTGGAAAGGGCGCCCCGCAATGGGCGCCCTTTTCGATTGTTGGGCTGACAGAGGCTTCCGCGACTTTCAGTCGGTGTCGGACAGCACGTCAGTATTGTCCTCCTCGGGGCCCTTTACGGTGAAAAAGAACGTGTCGGGCAGGTGCTTGGCAAGGGCGATGTCGTCGGGGACGACATGCGGGCCTGCGGCAAAGACGGCGGTGCCAAAGTGCTTTAGGTGCCGCGACAGGGATTGCAGCCGGGGGCTGGTCAGGTCGGCCAGGAAATCGGCGTAGTCGGGGGTGGCGCGCAGGGCGGCGATCCGGGCGCGGTGGGCGGCGACGGCGCGGGCATGCGCGGCGCGGATGTCGGGGTCGGCCATCAGGCGGTCCCATTCGGCCTGCAGCATGGCCGAGCGGGTCTGGATCGAGCGGTCTTCGACCGCGTTGTGGTTCATCCGGAACCAGTAGGCCAGACCCTGATCGCGTTCGGTGTGGTTGACGCGGCCTCGATCCCGCTTGACCAGAAAGCTTTCGGCGGACCGCACGGCATAATGGTTCAACTGCACCCAGTCATAGCCATAGGTGTCAAGGCTGGACCGCCAGCCGTTGCGCAGCATCTTGGCGGGCATGGGCTTGCCGGACCCGTTCAGCCACTTGACCGCATCGCGCAGGGACGGGGTCAGGCCCTTGGGGCGGTGGACGCCCATCTTCTTGTAGACCTCGAGGTTGCGAAACAGCGTCTTGAAGCCCCAGGCCTGGTGCGGCTTGCGGATCAGTTCCTGCGCGCAAAGCGGAAACTGGGCGGTGACGAAGGCGTCGGCGTAGTCCTGCACATCGGCATTGCCGAACAGGCGCCATGTCATGCTGATCATGTTGGCACCGGGATGTGCGGCCTCCATCGCGGCAAAAAGCGCAGGCAGGCGGCCGTCGCCCAGCTTGATGTTGATGAACTCATCGACATCCATGCAGATGATCCAGCCCGCCTCTTGCACCACGGGTTCGGATTCGGCCGCCTGCAGCGCCGCATGCTGGGGTTTCAGCGCGCCGCCGGGTTGCCACGGATTCGCGCGGTGCTGCACCAGCCCCTTGTCCTGCAGCATCGCCAGCAGCGTGTCGGTGCCATCGGTGCAGTCGTTGGTGTAGACGAGGACATCATCGACGCCGAGCGCGCGGTGCCAGGCGAGCCATTCCAGGATGAAGGGGCCTTCGTTCTTCATCGTGGTCACGATGCAGGTGCGCGGCCCGGTCGCGCGGCGGACCGGCGCTGCGGGCATCCGCACAGGTTTGTGGCCGAGGATCCCGGTCGCCACCGCCAAAAGAGCGGCGTCCTCGGTGAGTGCCGCCTTCGGCACCAGCCCCGCGCCGCGCGACGATGGCATACGCAGCGCCATGGCACGCCAGAACCCCACGGCCTGATCCGGGTCGGGCTTGGCATAGGACACCCGTGCCAGCCGCCAGGTCTTGTCCAGTCCTGCAATCGCGGGTGCCACGCCCCAGCGTGCCAGATCATCGCCCGCATCGAACAGCCGGCAGATGTGGTCGCCGAACCTTGCGGCCGTCTCGTCGCGCAGCCGCCAGGGATAGGCATGGGTGCCGGTCAGCGGCACCACGCCGCGTTTGGCCAGCAGGCATCGGTCAAACGCCGTGGGGCTGCCCGTGGCGCGCGGCGCCAGCAGGTCGCAGACATCAAGACAGAGAACGGCCCGCGCTTCGGCCAGAAAACGCCATTTCACCAGTTCCAGCACAAGTTCCTGGCCAAGCGGGGCCAGCCATGGATCATCGGCGGGGCGCGTCATGCGGTCCTTGCCGGGTGCGTCCGGGGCCAGCCACAGCTGATCTTCGCCAGGGCTGTCGGGCCGGCCAAGCGGCATGCCGGGGGCCAGCACCACCACCACCACATGATCCCTCAGTCCCCGGCCCGCCAGCGCGGTCTGCAGGGCGGTCGCGAAATCCGCATCCGGCGCATCGGCCGGGCGTGCGCGGTCGATGATCAGCGCCGCCCCCGCGCCGTGCCGGGTGGCGTGATAGTGCAGCCAGTCGGCAACGCGATCCGCCGGTTCGCAAAGGCGCATCGCCAAGAGCACGTCGCGCCCGGCAAAAAGGCGACATTCATCGGCATCGGGCGTCAGCGTCAGCGTGCCGGAGGGCAGCGGCACCTGCGGTGACGCTGCCGCATCCTGCCCCACCAGAAGGTAGCCGCCCGACACGCCCCGCACTTCGCGGATACCCGCGTCGGGCGACAGCGTTGCGGCAAGGGCAACAAAATCCGCCGGATCGGTGCCGCTGGCGAAAAAGGCGCGATAATCCGGGCTGTCGCCGGAGCGGACCGCGCCCAGCAAAAGATGCCCCTCGATCTGCCGGGGGGTCATCGACCGGCGCAGCACCTTGGGTCCGGGAGAGGGTTTCTGTGCGGCCAAGACAGGCGGGTCCTTGCGACTGGTTTTCGGCCGGCGGGCCAGCCGTCGGCACCCGACCGTCGCGCGCCCCATTCCTAAGCACAACCCCGGCGGTTCCGCCAGAGTACTCACGCGGTCTCGCCACGGTGCAAGCCCATGGTTGTGGCCAAGGCGGCACAAGGCGGGGCAGCAAGTCGGACATCCCCGATGCCGCGGGTGACGGCCCTAGAATCTGTCCCGCCCCTGTGGCAGAGCTAGTCCTGTCAGCGCCGGTACGGAGACCTGGTTCGTGGATGACCTGCAAGACCCGATGGTTGCACCCAACCCCGCTGGCGGCTGGTCCACGCGCATCCTGTCGCTGAAGGATGCCGTTGTGGTGCCGACCGGCGAGACGGGGATGATCCAGCCTTCCGGCGTCTTTGACGCCGATGGCCGTTATGTCCACCAGGCCGTGCTGTGGCGCGACCGTCCGCTGATGGTGCCGACCGATCTGCCGGATGGGGCCGAGCATCTGGCGGGCCGCTGGATCTGGGGTGGCGTGCTGTTGAACCATTTCGGGCATTTCCTGACCGAAAGCACCGGGCGGCTCTGGGCGGTTGACGCCGTCAAGGGGGCCGTGGACGGCCTTGTCTTCATGTCCAAGCGCGAGGGCGATGAGGACGGCGTGGTCAAGGCATTCCACAGGATCTTTTTTGACCTGCTGGGTGTGACGCTGCCGATCCGGATCATCGCGCGGCCAACGCGCATCGATCTGCTGGAGGTACCGGGACAGGGCTTTGGCATCGGCCCGCTGGCGCAGGGAACCGATCCGTTCCGGCGGTTCGTGCAGTCGCGCTTTGCCCGCGACCTGCCTGCTGCGGGCGGTGAACGGCTTTACATCTCGCGGTCGGAACTGGGGGCGCTGCGTGGCGGCATCCTGATGGAAACCCGGCTTGAGGCCTGTCTTGCTGCCTGCGGGTACGAGATTTTCCATCCCCAGAAACACCCGATGCCCGAACAGATCGCGCGCTACAAGGCGGCGGAACAGGTGGTGGCGCTGGATGGATCGGCGCTGCACCTTTTTGCGATGGTGGCCAGGGATACCCAGAAGGTCGCGATCATCAAGCGGCGCGACAGCGGCGCCACCGACGGCATCGTGCGGCATCTGTCCAGCTTCAGCGGGCGCCCGCCACGGGTCATCGACACCATCCTGCAGGACTGGGTGCGGTCTGACCGCAACCGTGCAGACAGGTTCTCGTTTGGCGAGCTGGATTTCGAGGCGCTGGGCAAGGCGCTGGCAGAGGCGGGTCTTGTGCCGCCAGACACGCGCTGGACATCGCTGACGGCGGCGGAATCCGCCGCCGCGATGCACGAGATCGAGGGCAGGCTGCGGCGCCAGAACCTGACATTTCATCCCGTCCCGCGCAAGGGCGGCAGCCTGCCCGAGATAGTGTCCGCGGCCGCCCCGCCGCGCAACCTGCGCCGCGAGGCGCGACGCGCAAGCTGGAAGGCGGGCAAGGCGGCACGGCGCGGCTGACCCGAGGCGGATTGCCGACGGCGCAAGGCACCGGCCGTGACGGAGCGATTGTGCCGACCGGCGGTTCAAGGTCGATGCCGACCCGTGCGCTGGGTTTGCATCATGTGACACCCACGCCCCTGCCAGAGATGTCCGCAGGGAGCACGCCCGTTCAACGCGGCTAGAGTGCCGACCACCTTCCTGCCAAGGCAGCGCAATCGGGGTGATCCGGTCAGCGTCTTTGCCCGCCGATGGCGTCCGTCACCTGATCGGCGGCCTGTACGACGCTGCGACCGATCCGGCCTGCATCCGACAGCGCCAGCCGAAACGCCGGTCCAGACACTGACAGCCCGGCGACCGGCACGCCGTTTGGCCCGAAAATCGGGGCCGCAATGCAGCGCATGCCGTCAGTGCGTTCCTGGTCGTCGATGGCATAGCCGCGGTCCCGCGTGCGCGACAGGTCGCGCGCCAGCAACCCAGGCGATGTCAGCGTCAGCGAGGTGAACTTTTGCAGACCGTGGCGGGCAATGATGTCCGCCACCTTTTCAGGCGCAAGCCAGGCCAGGAGCGCCTTGCCGATGCCCGAGGAATGCATCGGTCCCTTGGTGCCGGGCGCGAAAAAGGCGCGGATCGCCTGGGCGGTTTCGACCTGGGCAAGAAACAGGACTTCGCCCTGCACCTCTACCCCAAGGTTGGCGGTCTCGCCGGTGTCGCGCATCAAGGCCTCCATCGCGCCCTGCGCCCGTTCGACGACCTTGGTGCGGCGCAGGAATGCAGTGCCGACCCGGAATGCGCCGGGGCCGACATGCCAGAACTGGCCGGGTTCCTCGACCTCGACCATGGCGTGACCCTGCAATGTGACAAGGGCGCGAAAGACCGTGGCGACCGGCAGGCCGGCGGCATCGGCCAGTTGCGACAGGGTCAGCCCCGGCTCGCGGGCCAGATGCTCCAAAAGGCCAAGCGCGCGGTCCAGCGCCTGCACGGTGTTCTGGCCGGTCTTGTCATGAAAGGCCTTGGGGCGGCCGCGCGGGCGGGTGGTCAAGTTTTTGCTCCGATCTAGGCCGCGGCTGGGGTGAAAAACCGCTAGGCGTTGATAAGACGCGACAATAGCAGGACTTTCAGGTCGTGAAAAACATTTTCGAAAAAATTGGCGAAGTGGTGCGACCAGCGTAGAAACAAGGCATCCCAAAGCGGAGATGCGCCATGTCCTTGCAGAACCCGGTTTTCATTCCCGGACCCACCAATATCCCGGAAAGCATCCGCAAGGCCTGCGACATGCCGACCATCGACCACCGCTCGCCCGCATTCGCGCGGGTGTTCAGGCCTGCGGTGGCGGGGGTCCGGACCGTTCTGGGCATGGCCGAGGGCGAGGTGATCATCCTGCCATCGACCGGCACCGGCGGCTGGGAGGCGGCGATTTCCAACACGTTGTCGCCCGGTGACACGGTGCTGGCGGCGCGGTTCGGGATGTTTTCGCACCGCTGGATCGACATGTGCCAGCGTCACGGGCTGAACGTGCAGATCATCGAGACACCCTGGGGTCAGGGTGCGCCTTTGGACAAGATCGCCGAGGCACTGACGGCGGACAGGGGCCGCAGGATCAAGGCGGTGCTGGCCACCCATAACGAGACCGCGACGGGTGTGCGGTCGGACATCGGTGGAATAAGGCGCGCGATGGCGGATCACCCGGCGTTGCTGTTCGTGGACGGGGTCTCGTCGATCGGCTCCATGCCGTTCGAGATGGCGGCGTGGGGCGTCGATATTGCGGTGGCGGGCAGCCAGAAGGGCTTCATGCTGCCGGCGGGGTTGGCTATCCTGGGGGTCAGCCCCAGGGCGATTGCGGCGATGAAGACGGCGACGCTGCCAAGGACATTCTTTGATTTCAGCGACATGCTGAAATCCTATGCCAGCGGCGGGTTTCCCTATACGCCGCCCGTGGGGCTGATCAACGGATTGGCCCATGCCGTGCAGATGTTGCAGGATGAGGGGCTGGAGGCGGTCTATGCCCGTCATCATCGTCTGGCAGAGGGGGTCCGCCGCGCGATTGCAGCCTGGGGGATGACCCCTTGCGCGGTGTCGCCGGACCTTTGGTCCGACACCGTGACGGCGGTCGTCGTGCCGCCGGGGTGCAATGGCAGCGACCTCGTGCAACTGGCGGCGGCGAAGTATGGCGTGGCGTTCGGCGTGGGTCTGGGCGAAGTGGCGGGCAAGGTCTTCCGCATCGGGCATCTGGGGATGCTGACCGATGTGATGATGCTGTCGGGGCTGGCGACGGCCGAGATGTGCATGGCCGATCTGGGATGGCCCGTCACGCTGGGGTCTGGCGTGGCGGCGGCGCAGGAATACTATCGCGACGGATCAAGGGAGTCGGCGCAAGCTGCGGCATGACATGATGGACATCGTACCCATGGTTATCCCGACCTATGACGACGTGATCGCGGCACATGCGCGGATCATGCCCCATATCCACCGCACGCCGGTCCTGACCTCCAGCTATTTCAACGCGCTGACCGGGGCGGACCTCTATTTCAAATGCGAGAATTTCCAGAAGGCGGGGGCGTTCAAGGTGCGCGGGGCATCGAATGCGGTGTTCGGCCTGCGCGAGGATCAACTGGCCAGGGGCGTTGCGACCCATTCCAGCGGCAACCATGCCCTGTCGCTGTCCTATGCGGCGGGACGGCGGGGCATTCCTTGCAACGTGGTGATGCCGCGCACGGCCCCGCAGGCGAAAAAGGACGCCGTGCGCGGCTATGGCGGGGTGATTGTGGAATGTGCGCCGTCCACCAGTTCGCGCGAGGCGGTGTTTGCCGAGGTGCAGGCGCGGACGGGGGCGGATTTCGTGCATCCCTACAATGACCCGCGCGTGATTGCGGGGCAGGCGACATGCAGCCGGGAGTTGCTGGAACAGGTGCCGGGGCTGGAGGCGATTGTCGCACCGATTGGTGGCGGGGGAATGATTTCAGGGACGTGCCTGACGGTTTCCTCGACTGCGCCGGGGGTCGATGTGTATGCGGCGGAACCGAAGAACGCCGATGACGCCTGCCGCAGCTTCAAGGCGGGTCGCATCATCGCCGACGACGCGCCGGAGACGGTCGCCGACGGGCTGAAGGTGCCGCTGAAGGACCTGACCTGGCATTTTGTCAGCAACCATGTGACCGACATTTTCACCGCGACCGAGGACGAGATCATCGACGCGATGAAGCTGACCTGGAAACGGATGAAGATCGTCATCGAGGCCAGCTGCGCCGTGCCCTTGGCCACGATCCTTGCCAACCCGGAGGTCTTTCGGGGTCGCCGCGTCGGCGTCATCATCACCGGCGGCAACGTCGATCTGGACACCTTGCCTTGGATGAAAGGGTAACATCATGAACAGCCATATGAATTTCGACGGGCTTGAGGTCGGTTATGACATTCCCGCGCGGCCCGGAATGGCAGAGGCGGATATCCAGACACCGTGCCTGGTGCTGGACCTCGACGCGCTGGAACGCAACATCAGGAAGATGGGCGATTATGCCCGTGCCCACGGGATGCGCCACCGGGTGCATGGCAAGATGCACAAGTCGGTGGATGTGGCGCTGTTGCAGGAAACCCTGGGCGGTTCGGTCGGCGTCTGCTGCCAGAAGGTCAGCGAGGCGGAGGTGTTCGCGCGGGGCGGGATCAGGGACGTGCTGGTCAGCAACCAGGTGCGCGATCCGGCCAAGATCGACCGGCTGGCGCGGCTGCCGAAACTGGGCGCGCGGACCATTGTCTGCGTGGATATGCTTGAAAATGTTGCAGATTTGAGTGCGGCAGCGGTCCGGAACGGCACGACCATCGAGTGTCTGGTGGAAATCGACTGCGGGGCGGGGCGCTGCGGTGTCAGGACGACGCCGGAGGTGGTGACGATTGCACAGGCCATCGCAGGCGCGCCGGGGCTGAAGTTTGCGGGCATCCAGGCCTATCAGGGCGCGATGCAGCACATGGATGCCTATGCAGACCGTAAGGCGAAGATCGACCTGGCGGTGGCGCAGGTGAAGGATGCGGTGGATGCCTTGGCGGCGCTGGGGATGGGATGCGATATCGTTGGTGGCGGGGGGACGGGCAGCTATTACTTCGAGAGCAATTCCGGTGTTTACAACGAGTTGCAGTGCGGAAGCTATGCGTTCATGGACGCCGATTACGGGCGGATTCTGGATGCCGAAGGCCGCCGGATCGACCAGGGCGAATGGGAAAACGCGCTGTTCATCCTGACCTCGGTGATGTCCCACGCAAAGGCCGACCGCGCGATTGTGGATGCGGGGCTGAAGGCGCAGTCGGTGGATTCCGGGCTGCCCGTGATCTTTGGCCGGACGGATGTGAAATACGTCAAATGTTCGGATGAGCATGGCGTCGTGGAGGATCCGCAGGGCGTTCTGAAGGTCAACGACAAGCTGAAGCTGGTACCGGGACACTGCGATCCGACCTGCAACGTGCATGACTGGTATGTCGGCGTGCGGGGCGGCAAGGTGGAAGTGGTCTGGCCGGTTTCGGCGCGGGGCAAGGCGTATTGACGCTGTCGGGTTTGCGTCGGGCATCCGCCCTGACGGATGGTCCGGCGAGAGAAGCCTCCGGCGGGGATGTTTGCGCAAAGATGAAGGGGCATAGCCGATGCTGATCATACCCGAGGCGCTGATTGCAGGCCTCGTCTCGGCGGACGATGCCCTTGCGGCGGTGGAGGCGACCTTTGCCGCGATGGCGCGGGGGGAGGCGTATAACTTTCCCGTCGTGCGCGAGGCGCTGGGTGCGGGACGGCAATACGGGTTCAAGTCCGGACTGGACCGTGCCTCAGGCAGCCTCGGCGTCAAGGCGGGGGGGTATTTTCCGGGCAACGCCGCCAGGGGCATCATCAACCACCAATCGACGGTGTTCCTGTTCGACCCCGAGACGGGGCGGCCGGTGGCGATGGTGGGCGGCGGCTTGCTGACGGCGTTGCGCACGGCGGCGGCCAGCGCCATTTCCATCGACCGTCTGGCGCGCAGGGACGCCAAGGTGCTGGGCATTGTCGGGGCCGGGCATCAGGCGGGGTTCCAGTTGCGGGCGGCGGCGCGGGTCAGGGCGTTTGACCGGGTGATTGCATGGAACCTGCATCCCGAGATGCTGCCCAGTCTGGGGGCGATTGCTGCGGAGCTGGGCCTGCCGTTTCAGGCGGTCGGGTTGGAGCGGATGGTGGAGGCGGACGTGATCATCACCATCACCTCGTCTCCGGTCGCCACGCTGATGTCGGCGCATGTCTCGGACGGGTGCCATCTGGCCTGCATGGGCACCGATACTGTCGGCAAGCAGGAGGTGGAACCGGCGCTGGTGGCCCGCGCGAGCCTGTTCACCGACGAAGTGGCGCAGAGCGTGACGCTGGGCGAGGCGCAGCATGCGGTGGGGATGGGTTTGAAGGCGGCGGATGCGATCACGCCCCTTGGTGCGGTACTGGTCGGTGCGCATCCGGGGCGGGTGTCGGCCCGCGAGGTGACGATGTTTGACGGCACCGGGATCGGGTTGCAGGACCTTGCGGTGGCGGGGGTTGCGGTGGAGCGGGCGCGGGAGCGCGGTCTTGGGGTCGAGGTCGCGGTTTGATCCGCAACAGCGTCAGCGCAACAGCCAGGCCGATTCCTGTGCCACGAGGTGACTGAGTCGCCCGGTCGCGCGGCCTGACCCCAGCAGCGTCTGGCGATACTGTCCGCCATAAAGCCGCCGGAGTTCGTGCGGATCAATGGAAAAGGGCGGGCCGTCCATCAGGGTCTGATCGTATTCCAGGCAGATCACCAATTGCGGTGCGGATTGCGTGATGCGGGTGACATGGGCAGCATAGCGGGTGCGCATCGCGGCGGGCAGCGCCACCAGGGCGCCACGGTCATAGACCGCATCGACCGGGCCGGTCATGTCCTGCGTCAGATCGAAGAGATCGCCGACAAAGACATCGAGGTTCGCGGCGCTGTAGCGGCGCATCGGACCTGCATTGGTGATCGTGGGCGCGGCGCCGAGGTCCTCGAACAGTTGGGCGATCGCAAGCGCGCTGAGTTCGACCCCGGTGACGGCGTGGCCTTTGGAGAGGAACCAGGCAATGTCGCGCGTCTTGCCGCAAAGGGGAACGAAGATGCGCCCGCCCGGCCCGAGGGCGAGGGCGTCGAAATGGGCGACGAGGCGGGCGTTCGCCTCGGCTTCGTGAAAGCCGATCTGGTTGGCGTGCCAGCGGCTGAGCCAGAAGTCATGGTCCACGGTGGGTGTCCTTTTGGGGAAACGGTCGGGGATTGTGCCGGGTAGTGCAAGTGGGTTTCGGGGCGGCGAGGCAAGATTTGTTTCGGGTACAAGATTTGATCAAAAGAGGGCTGCGTCACCATTGAAACCGGGGGTCCGGCGTGATCAGACTTGGCCTGCAGGGAGGGACAGCCGTGCGCGTCTTTGTCAACGGGTTCGGGCGGATCGGGCGGTCGGTGCTGCGGGCATGGGCTGAGGAGCCGACGCGCTGGCCGGGGTTGCAGATTGTCGGGATCAACGACATCGCGGTGCCTGAGATGTGCGCCTATCTCTTTGAATATGACTCTGTGTTCGGGCCGTGGCGCGGGTCGGTCGGTCTGGCGGATGGGGCGCTGGTTGTTGACGGGCGGGCGATCCCGCTGCACCGGACGGCGGAGATTTCCAGCCTCGGCCTTGGCGACGTCGATGTGGTGATGGAATGCACCGGGCGGGCCGACCGCCGCGAGGTGGCCGCGCGGGGGCTGCAGGCCGGGGCCGGGCGGGTGCTGGTGTCGGGACCGTCGGCGGCGGCGGAGGTGACGGTTGTGCTGGGCGCGAACGAAGATGCCTTGCGCGATCAGAGGATCGTTTCGAACGCGTCCTGCACGACGAATGCGCTGGCGCCCCTGGTGCGGTTGCTGGATGGCGCGTTCGGGGTGGTCACCGGGTCGATGACGACGATCCATTGCTATACCGGGTCGCAGCCCGTCACGGATGCCCCGGCGGCGGATTTCTCGCGGTCGCGGGCGGCGGCCTTGTCGATGGTGCCGACGACGACCAGCGCCCAGCGCCTGCTCGATGGGGTGCTGCCGGCTCTGGCGGGGCGGATCATGGGGTCGGCGGTGCGGGTGCCGGTGGCGAGCGTGTCCTGCGTCGATCTGTCGGTGATGACGGCGCGGCCCGTGACGGTGGAGGCGGTGAATGCGACGTTTCGCGCGGCGGCCCAGATTGATGGAACCGTGATCGGCGCGACGGACCGTGCGCTGGTGTCGAGCGATCTGCGGGCGCGGGCGGACAGCATCGTGATGGCCTGCCCCGAGACGCGGGTCACGCCGCAGGGACTGTGCCGGGTGTTCGGGTGGTATGACAACGAATGGGGGTTTTCCAACCGCATGCTGGATGTGGCGCTGCGGATGGCCTGACGGTGCTGGTGTTGGGCGAGGCGTTCGGGCTTCGCCTGATTCCGAGGGGTTGTGCGGCAGGAAATTGCCGGCATCGGCAATTTTTTCGTTGAAACACTTGCAATTCAACGTGAAATGGCGCATCTGACTTTTGCGAAAACGCTGCTCGTCGACCCTGCTGTTCCCTCTGCGGCCCAGTTCTCGATCTAGGAGTGACCAAGCCGGGCCATCGCACACCGCGGATGGCGATACTGAGGAGACACGACGATGGCTCAAGGCACCGTCAAATGGTTCAATTCCACCAAAGGCTTCGGCTTCATTGCTCCGTCGACCGGCGGCAAGGATGTGTTCGTTCACATCTCGGCCCTGGAGCGCGCTGGCATCCGTCAACTGAACGACGGTCAGGCCGTGACCTTTGACATCGAATCCGGCCGTGATGGCCGCGAATCGGCGACGAACCTCGCACTGGCATAAGATTTTTCCGGCCCTTTTGGTCGGGTGAGTTCGGGACGGGGGTGGCCATCGGCTGCCCCCGTTTTCATTTGTGCCGGACGGTCCAGGGGGTGGGGTAGCGGTGTTCCTGTAGATTGCCGCCGGGGCCGATCCGGTCGACGACGGCAAAAAGGCCGGGTTTGTGCAGCGGGGTGAGAACGCCGTGCCATGTGCCTTTGTGCAGGTTGATGCCTTGCGCGCCATTGGAGAGAAAGGCGCGGGGCGGGGTGTCGGGGTCGGTGGCCACGATGATCAGGAACGGATGTTCGGTCATGGGGAGGAAGGCCTGAGAGCCATCGGGATGGCGTTCGATAAGGTCGAACGCGTAGGGCAGGGTGCGGGGTTCGGCGCGGAAGATTGATATGCCGGCGCGGCCATCGGTGAAGTCGAGTTGTGCGCGGTCGTGGTGGCGGTGGCAGAGACCGGCGTTGATCAGTTTGTGGTCCCCGGTGGCCTCGAGGACATCGCCGAAGGAGGCGAACGCGTCGGGTGTCAGGGGTTCGGGACGGATCAGGCGCATGGCTGGTTGGCCGCCAGGGGGCTGTCTGCCCCCCGGACCCCCCGAGGATATTTGCAAAGAGAAGATACGCTCATGCCGTGGGGCCGAAGGCGCCGGGCCCGCGCAGTCTGGCATGGCGGTTGACGTCCTTGTAGAGAAGATATCGGAAGGGGCCGGGGCCGCCGGCATAGCAGGCCTGCGGGCAATAGGCGCGAAGCCACAGGAAATCGCCGGCCTGAACCTCGACCCAGTCCTGGTTCAGCTTGTAGACGGCCTTGCCCTGCAGGATGTAGATGCCATGTTCCATCACATGCGTCTCCTCGAACGGGATCACGGCGCCGGGCTGAAGGGTGACGATGTTGACGTGGCAGTCATGCGCGAGATCGGCGGGATCGACGAAACGGGTCGTGGCCCAGGTGCCGTTGGTATCGGGCATGGGCACGGGCTTGATGTCGCGTTCGGTGGTGACGAAGGCGCGCGGCGCGGGGATGCCGACGCTCGGTTCATATAGTTTGCGGATCCAGTGGAAACGGGCGGGTTCCGATCCCTCGGCCAGCAGGGTCCAGCGGGTTCCTGCGGGGATATAGGCATAGGCGCCTGGGCGCAGGTCATAGCCTTTGCCGTCAAGGGTGATGGTCATCTCGCCATGGGTCAGGAACAGGATGTGTTCCGCGCCGGGTTCATTGTCGGGCGCATCGGAACCGCCGCCGGGCTGCACCTCCATCACGTATTGGCTGAAGGTTTCGGCAAAGCCGGACATCGGGCGCGCGATCAGCCAGAGGCGGGTCTGGGTCCAGCCGGGCAGGTGGCTGGTGACGATGTCGGAGAAGCAGGTCCGCGGGATAACGGCATAGGCGTTGGTGAAGATCGCGCGGCCCGTCATCAGCGCGGTTTGCGGGGGCAGGCCGCCGCTGGGGGCGTGGTAATCGGTCATGGCAGTTGATCCTTGAGCCTGAGGGCGGCGATGCGTTCGACCTGCGTGCAGGCGAGGCCAAATTCGGTCGCGGTATCGTTGGCGATGCGGATGTGAAAGGCCGCGAGGATGGCGTCCTTGGTATGGTCACGCACGGCGATGATGAAGGGAAAGCCGTGCTTGGCCATGTAGGCGGTGTTCAGGCTCTGGAATGCGGCGCGTTCGGCGTCGGTCAGGGTGTCGAGGGCGGCGGCGTGTTGTTCGGCGGTGGATTCGGGGGACAGGCGTTTGGCGGCAGCGAGCTTTCCGGCGAGGTCGGGGTGGGCCTTGAGCACGCCAAGGCGTTCGTCGGGGCTGGCGCTGCGGAAGGCGCGCGCGAGGGCGTTGTGGAGGCCGGTGGCGCTGTCATGGGCGGGGCCAAGCTCCAGCTCGAAGGCGCGTTCGGCGATCCAGGGGGAGTGTTCGAAGATGCTGCCGAAGCGTTCGACGAAACGGGCCCGGCTCATCTGGCTGGGCCTTTCGATGCGGTGGTGGGGATGCGTCATGGCCCAGTGGCGGGCGATGTCGCTGCGGGTGGCGAACCAGACACCTTGATGCCCCTGGGCGTAATCAAGGAAACGTCGCAGGCCTGCGATCTTGCCGGGGCGGCCGATCAGGCGGCAATGCAGGCCGATGGAGAACATCCTGGGCGCACCCTCGCTGCCTTCGGCGTAAAGGGTGTCGAAGCTGTCCTTGAGATAGCTGAAGAACTGTTCGCCCGTGATGTATCCGGGCGCGGTGGCGAACCGCATGTCGTTCGCCTCCAGCGTATAGGGGATGATCAGCTGGTCGCGGTCGCCGATCTCCTTCCAATAGGGCAGGTCGTCATCGTAGGTGTCGGAAATCCAGTCAAGGCGGGCGGTTTCCGTCACCAGACGGACGGTATTCATGGAACAGCGGCCGGTGTACCAGCCGCGCGGGGCGTGGCCCACGACTTCGGTGTGAAGGCGCAGGGCCTCGGCGATCTGGGCGCGTTCGTCGGCCTCGGGCATGTCGCGGTGGTCGACCCATTTCAGGCCGTGGGAGGCGATGTCCCATCCCGCATCCTTCATTGCCGCCACCTGTTCGGGGTTGCGGGCGAGGGCTGTCGCCACGCCGTAGATGGTGACGGGCAGGTTGCGTTCGGTGAACAGCCGGTGCAGCCGCCAGAACCCCGCCCGTGCGCCATAGTCGTATAGGGATTCCATGTTCCAGTGGCGCCGATCCGGCCAGGGCACGGCACCGGCGATGTCGGACAGGAACGCCTCGGACGCCGCATCGCCGTGCAGCATGTTGTTCTCGCCGCCTTCCTCGTAATTCAGGACCAGGCTGATTGCGATATTCGCCCCGCCCGGCCAGCGCGCATCGGGCGGGGTCGGGCCGTGGCCGCGAAAGTCGCGGGGATAGCGGGTCATGGCCTTGGGACCTTTCGACGACGGCGGTTGGCGCAGAATAGAAGTGTTGTTGGGATTTTCAATTGACCTGAAAAAGCCTTAGCTTGCAAAGGGTGGCTGGAACAAAGGGGGCGGATGGCGATGGGCAGCGGACGGTTGACGACGCATGTGCTGGATACCGCGCGGGGCAAGCCTGCGGCGGGCGTCAGGATCGCTCTTTTCCGCGTGGCGGGGATGAAGCACAGCAAGATCGCCGAGGTCGTGACGAATGCGGATGGCCGGACCGAGGGGCCGGTGCTGGCGGGTGCGGCATTCAGGGCCGGCGTCTATGAGCTGGTCTTTTTCGCTGGCGACTATCTGCGCCAGACCGGGCAGGCGGCAGGCGACGTGCTGTTTCTGGACGAGGTTCCGATCCGGTTCGGGGTGCCGGATGCGGACCAGCATTATCACGTCCCGCTGCTGATCGCGCCGTTTTCCTATGCAACCTATCGCGGCAGCTGACCCGGCGGCATCGTTCCGCTGCAAGGATCAGCCGGACACCCGCGCCGGGTCAGGGTCAGGACAGAAACCCGGGCTCCACCGCTACAGATGAACCGCTTGCAGTCATGCGCAGTCCGACTACTGTACCGCCGTTCCGAATTGTTTTTTGCTGTGGAGACAGATGATGAAGGATTTCAAGTGGATTTCAGCGATGGGGCGGACCGCGGCGATGACGCCGCTGATGGTCCTCTTGCTGTCGGGGACGGCACATGCTGCGCTGACGGCCGATCAGGTCTGGCAATCCTGGAAGGGTGCCGCCGCGCTGGCGGGCCTGACGGTGTCGGCCGCCACCGAGGCCAGGGATGGCGGGTCGCTGATGCTGAACGGCATCACCGTGGCGCCCGAGGGCATGCCAGGCCTGACGATTTCCGACATGGTGCTGGCGGAACAGGCGGACGGATCGGTGCTGATCACGCCCGGCGCGGATATCGGGTTCCAGACGACGGGGGGTGCGGGCGACACTGCCGCGATGAAGCTGACGCATGACGGACTGACGCTGACCGCGCGAGACGATGCCGGGGCGCTGGTCTATGACTATGCCGCCGCCGCGGTGAACGCCGATTTCAATGCCAGCTATACCGCGACGCAACTGGGCGACACCGCGCCTGCGGGGCCCGCGACGAACGTGGTCAAGCTGGCCATGGACGCGGTGTCGGGCACCTATTCCGACACGCCCGGCATGAACCGTGCCTTTGGCATGACCCTGAATGCCAGCCGTCTGGCCTATGAGGTGACGACCAGCGATCCGGGCTTTCCGATGAAGACATCCTCGACCAGCGACACGGCCGACGTGGCGCTGAGCCTGGCCGTGACGATGCCGCAGACGGTCTCGCTGATGGCCCTGCAGTCGGCGGCGGAATTTTCGACCGCGCTGCAGGAAGGCTTCAGCGTTACTGGAGCGACCCGGCAGGGCGCCTCGACCGGGTCGGCGACGCAGGAGATGGCGTTCCTGCCCTATGCGCTGACCATGGCTGTGCTGCCGGGCGAGGCGAGCTTTGCTTTCGACAAGGACCGCTTTTCGGTCCAATCCACGGGAGAGGGGCTGACGGTGGACGTGACGTCGTCGATGATGCCGGCGCCGGTCAAGATCACCTCCGGCCCGGTTGTGGCCAACATCATCGCGCCGGTGATGGCGGGCGAGGTGGCGGGCGACTATGCGCTGAAACTGCAGTTGACCGAATTCACGCTGAACGACGAGGCCTGGGCGATGATGGACCCCGGCGCGGTTCTGAAACGCGATCCGGCCAATCTGGCGATTGATGTGTCGGGCAAGGCAAAGATCGACTTTCCCGCCATGGCGGTGGCCGAGGAAACCGGCGCCGTGCCGCCCCCCCCGGCCCCCGAGACGCTGAACATCACCAACCTTGCGCTGAACATCGCGGGGGCGGCAATTGCCGGCAGCGGGGCATTCACCTTTGACAATTCCATGGGCATGCCGATGCCGCTGGGCGAGGCGAATGTCAGCCTGACGGGCGGCAATGCGCTGATCGACGGGCTGATCGCCACCGGCATGATGACCCCAGAGGATGCGATGGGTGCGCGCATGATGATGGGGATGTTCTTTGCCCCCGGCGCGAATGCCGACAGCCTGACCTCCAAGATCGAGGCCAAGGCGGGCAATGAGATCTGGGTCAACGGCCAGCGCATCCAGTAACGGATGCAGGTTTTCTGATCGGGGCGCGTGGGAAACCTTGCGCCCCTTTTCCAGGGCGCAGGACCGTTATCCGGTTTCGCACGGCGCGCGGCTTCTGTAGCCTTGGCGGAAAACCGCGGGGTGACTGCCATGTATGACTGGGTGGTGTTGTGGGAATGGGTGGAGATCGCGGCGCGCTGGACGCATGTGATCACCGCCGTCGCCTGGATCGGGTCGTCATTCTATTTCATCGCCCTGGACCTTGGCTTGCGCAAGACGCCCAGCCTGCCGCCCCTGGCGCATGGTGAGGAATGGCAGGTGCATGGCGGGGGCTTTTACCACATCAACAAGTATCTGGTGGCGCCTGCGATGCTGCCCGAGCATCTGACCTGGTTCAAATGGGAAAGCTATGCGACCTGGCTTTCCGGGTTCGCGATGCTGGTGCTGGTCTATTATCTTGGGGCGGAACTTTATCTGATCGACCCCACGGTGATGGACCTGACCGTCGGGCAGGCGGTCGCCATATCGCTGGCATCGCTGGCGTTTGGCTGGGTCGCCTATACGACGCTGTGCCGGGTCTTTGTCGATGCCAACCAGACGGTGCTGATGGGTGCCTTGTTCGTGGTGCTGGTGGCGATGTCGTGGTTCTACGCGCAGGTGTTCAGTGGCCGCGCGGCCCTGTTGCATCTGGGGGCGTTCACCGCAACGATCATGTCGGCGAACGTGTTCATGGTCATCATGCCGAACCAGCGGATCGTGGTTGCCGACCTGAAGGCGGGCCTGGTGCCGGCTGCGAAATACGGCAAGATCGCCAAGCAGCGGTCCACACACAACAATTACCTGACGCTGCCGGTCGTGTTCCTGATGCTGTCGAATCATTATCCGCTGGTGTTCGCGACGCGATGGAACTGGATCATCGCCAGTCTGGTGTTCCTGATGGGCGTCACCATCCGGCACTGGTTCAACACCAGGCACGCCCGCAAGGGCAGCCCGCACTGGACCTGGGGGGTGACGGTGATCCTGTTCCTGATCATCGCCTGGCTGTCGACCGCCCCGATGCGGACGGTGCCTGCGGATGCGAGGACAGAGGCTGCGGCGCTGCGGTTCGCGGCGGCGCAGGGGTTCGCGGATGTCGCGGGCATCGTGCAGGGGCGCTGTTCCATGTGCCACGCCGCGGCGCCGGTCTGGGACGGGATGCTGTGGCCGCCCAAGGGTGTGGTGCTGGAGACCGAAGGCCAGATCGCGCGCGAGGCAAGGCGGATTTTCCTGCAGGCAGGGATCAGCGAGGCGATGCCGCCGGGCAACCTTACCTTTATCTCGCCGGAAGAGCGCGCGGCGATTGCGGCCTGGTATCGCGACGCGGTCAAGGCCTCCGGCGGGGATATTTGAAACAGTCTGAAATCAGGGCGCAGTGACGCATGCGGCAATGGTGTCGGCGAGGCCTGTCATCAGGGCGGCGTAAAGTCCGGGACCTTGCGGCTGGGTGGAACCTTCGGGATCAAGGGCGCCACCGACGCGGATGCCGGTGTCACTGGCCAGTTGCGTGACGGGGGCAGGATCGAACTGCGCGTCTGGGAAGATGCAGGTGGCTGATCCGGCGGTTATGGTCGCACGAAGACTCGCGAGCCGCGCCGCACCCGGCGTGGTAGCGTCTCCGAGGGACACGGACCCGGCCAGTTTCAGGCCATACTGCGCGGCGAAATATCCGTAGGCATCGTGAAAGACGATGATCGGCTTGCCACGTGCGGGGGCGAGGGTATCGGCAAGGCTGCTGTCAAGGGCCGCAAGGTCAGCCTGGGCTTTTGCAGCATTGGCTATGTAGGACGCGGCGTTGTCAGGATCGATCTTGGCGAGTTCGGTCGCGATCAGGCCAAGCCAGATGCTGGCATTGTCGGGATCTAGCCAGGCGTGCGGGTCAAGTTGCGAACGGTCGAGATCGTGTTCGTCCCCCACAACATGGACATGGTCTGCTTTCGGCGACTCGTCGGCACCACTTGCCAGTGCGAAGGGTCGCAGTCTTGTGGCCTGAGAGGCGAGCAGGGCAAGCGTCGGCGCGGTCGTATCTGCGCTGTCGAGCACGCGGCCGAGCCAGGGCGACAGTTCCGGTCCGGTCCAGACGATCAGGTCCGCACCTGCGATCGCGGCGGCCCGCGAGGGACTGAGCTGAAAGTCATGCGGGCTGGACGCCGGAGCCAGAAGCATCAGAGGTGTGCCGAGGTCGCCCATGACCTGCGCAACGAGGGACTGGATCGGGGGCATGTCGGTGACGACCGACGGTACATCGGCCTGCGCAGGGCCCAGTGTCAGGGCCGCGAGGGCTGTGGCTATGGCGAAGGATATAGTATAACGCACGGGAAGCCCCTCGAAGGTTGCAGAGGGGAATGTGTGTATGTTATACTATTACAAGTCAAGGGGGGCTTGCCATGGGCACTTACCGGCATCCGCACGATCCATCCTGTCCGGGCTGTACTGCACCGGGCGTGGCCTTTGCAATCCATGACCACGCGCATTGCACGGAGGATGTGCTGGGGCGGGCGGATGCGCTGGCGACGGCAAAGGGGGTGCGGCTGACCCCGGTGCGGCGGCGGGTGCTGGAGATTCTTCTGGAACACCATCGGGCAATGGGCGCCTATGAGGTCCTGGAGCGACTGGTCGGCGACGGCTTTGGCAACCAGCCTCCGGTTGCCTATCGCGCGCTGGAGTTCCTGGTGGAAAACGGCCTTGTCCACCGCATCCAGCGGCTGAATGCTTATCTGGCCTGCATGCATCCGGGCGAGGCGCATGCCCCGGCATTCATGATCTGCAGCACCTGCAACGCAGTGGCCGAGGCCGAGGCCGATGCGGCACGAAAGGGCCTTGAAGGCGCGGCCAAGGGCTTGGGGTTCAGGGTGGAGCGGGTGACGATCGAGGCTCTCGGCCTGTGCCCGGCTTGTCAGGCGGGGGCCACGGGATGGCCTTGATTTCCGCGGAAAACGTGACTGTGCGCTATGGCCGCAGGCCTGTGCTGGACGAGGTCAGCTTGGCCATCCGCGCGGGCGAGATCGTGACGATCCTTGGGCCGAACGGATCGGGCAAGTCGACTCTGGTGCGGGCGCTGTTAGGGGTTGTGCCGCTGGCCAGCGGCGCGGTGCGGCGGTCCGTGGGGTTGCGCATCGGATATGTGCCACAGCGGCTCGCGATTGATCGCAGCCTGCCGATCACGGTCAGGCGGTTCCTATCCCTGCCGCTGCGGGTGAACGACGGCAAGGCGATGACCGCGCTGGAGCGGGTGGGGCTGGGGGCAGAGATCAGCGGGCTGCAGCTGGCGTCACTGTCGGGGGGGCAGGTACAGCGGGTGCTGCTGGCGCGGGCGCTGCTGTCGGACCCGCAGCTCTTGATACTGGACGAGCCGACGCAAGGATTGGACCAAAGGGCCGAGGCGGGATTCTACCGGCTGATCGAGGATGTGCGGCGCGGGACGGGTGCGGCGGTGCTCATGGTCAGCCATGATCTGCATGTGGTGATGGCTGCAAGCGACCGGGTGATCTGCCTGAACGGCCATATCTGCTGCGAGGGGACACCAAGGGTCGTGTCAGGCGCGCCGGAGTATCGCGCGTTGTTCGGGTTGGGCACGCAAGGCGCGCTGGCGCTGTATCGCCACGAGCATGATCATGACCATGATCCTGCACGGCATGATCACCATGACCATGACCATGACAAAAAGGAGCCTGTGCGTGCTGGATGATTTTCTGGTCCGGGCAGCACTTGCGGGTGGGGGACTGGCGCTGGCGACGGGGCCGCTCGGGTCCTTCGTCCTGTGGCGTCGGATGGCATATTTCGGTGATGCCACGGCGCATGCGGCGATCCTGGGCGTGGCACTGGCGCTGGCGACCAGCCTGCCGGTGGTTCTGGGCACGCTGATCGTGGCGGTGGCGATGGCGGTGACGGTGTCGGCGCTGGCCAGCCGCGGCTGGGCGATGGATACGACGCTGGGGGTGATGGCGCATGGCGCGCTGGCGATCGGCCTTGTCGCGGTCAGCTTTCTGCCCGAGGTGCGCAGTGATCTGTCGTCCTGGCTGTTTGGCGATATTCTGGCGGTCTCGCGGAGGGATCTGCTGTTGATCTGGGGCGCGGCGGTGGCAGTGATCGGTCTCTTGGCGTGGCGGTGGCAGGGATTGCTGACCGCGACGCTGAGCGACGAACTGGCCTATGCCGCAGGGGTGCGACCGGATCGCGAGCGGCTGATCCTGACGCTGGCGCTGGCGTTGACGGTGGCGGTGGCGATCAAGGTCGTTGGCGCCTTGCTGATCGCCGCGATGCTGATCATCCCGGCGGCGGGAGCCCGGGGGCTGGCGCGGAACCCCGAGGCGATGGCGGTGATGGCGGTGGGCATCGGGGCGATGTCGGCGCTGGGCGGCCTTGGCCTGTCGATCTGGCAGGACACGCCCGCAGGGCCGTCGATCATCGTCTTTGCGGTGGGGATATTTGCGCTGGTCGCCATCGCAGGCGGGCTGCGGCGGGTCAGCGGGTGACCGACGGGGTGTAGAACAGACCGGCGGGCGAGGTGGTGAAAATCTCCACCCCGGTCGCGGTGACGCCGACCGAATGTTCGAACTGTGCCGACAGCGACTTGTCGCGGGTGACGGCGGTCCAGTCATCGGCAAGCGTCTTTGTCTCGGGCCGGCCCAGGTTCACCATGGGTTCGATGGTGAAGAACATCCCTTCCTCCAGCACCGCGCCGGTATGCGGGCGGCCATAGTGCAGGACATTCGGCGGGGCGTGGAACACGCGGCCAAGGCCATGGCCGCAGAAATCGCGCACGACGGACATGCGGTTGGCCTCGACATGGGTCTGGATGGCGGCACCGATGTCGCCGAATGTGTTGCCCGGTTTCACGGCCGCGATGCCGCGCATCAGGGCGTCATGCGTGACCTCGATCAGGCGCATCGCCTTGCGTGGGGCGGTCCCTGCCACATACATCCGGGAATTGTCGCCGTACCAGCCATCCACGATCACGGTCACGTCGATGTTGAGGATGTCGCCGTCCATCAGCACCTTGCCGCCGGGAATGCCGTGGCACACGACGTGGTTCACCGAAATGCACGACGCATGCCTGTAGCCCTTGTAGCCGATCGTGGCCGAGATGACGCCGCGCCGGGTGATTTCGGCCGTGATGAAGTCGTCAAGCTCGCCGGTCGTAACGCCCGGTTTGACCAGTGGCACCAGCATGTCGAGGATCTCTGCCGCGACCCGTCCTGCCACGCGCATGCCCGCGAAGTCCGCGTCCTCGTAGATGCGAATGCCGTCCTTGGTAATGCGTCCGCGCGTTTCGTGCAGCAAGGCCCTGGTCCGTCCAACGGTGCTTGGGCAAAATATAAGTGCTGGCCCCGGAAATGGCCATAGGGTCGGCCTTCACACTTTGAAACCCGCCGGGCGCGGTCTATACCGCCGCACAACAAAACCGCAGGAGCCGCCCGATGCCCAACCCCACTGCCGCCATGCTGGTCATCGGGGACGAGATCCTGTCGGGGCGGACGCGCGACAGCAACATGCATTTCCTGGCCGGGGAACTGACGCGCCACGGCATCCCGCTGGGCGAGGTGCGCGTGGTCAGCGACGATCATGGGGCCATCGTCGCGGCGGTGAACGCGCTGCGTGCGGGGTTCACGCATCTGTTCACCAGCGGCGGCATCGGGCCGACGCATGACGACATCACGGCGGATGCGATCGCGGCGGCGTTCGGCGTGGCGATCACGCACCGGGCGGATGCGGTGGCGCTGCTGGCGGCGCATTATGACCGGGCGGGACTGCCCTTCAACGCGGCGCGGCAAAGGATGGCGCGCATCCCGGACGGGGCGGTGCTGATCGACAATCCGATTTCCACTGCGCCCGGATTTACCCTTGGCAACGTGCATGTGATGGCGGGCGTCCCGAAGATCTTCGAGGCGATGGTGGCGTCGGTGCTGCCGACGCTGGTGGGCGGGCCGCCGCTCCTCAGCCAGTCCCTGCGCCTGATGCGGGGCGAAGGCGAGATCGCTGCGGATTTCGGTGCGCTGGCGGCAGAGTACCCCGACCTTGCGATGGGGTCTTATCCCTTCACGCAAGACGGGACCTATGGCACCAATCTGGTGATCCGGGGCACGGACGGTGCGCGGCTGGATCAGGCGATGGCGCGGCTGGTGGCGATGTTCGGCGCATGACGGCGGCGATATGGGCGGCGCTGGAGGCGACCTGGCCCGCGGCAGAGACTGCACGGGTCGGGCCATGGCTGTTGCGGCGCGGGCTTGGCGGCGGCAAGCGGGTGTCTGCGGCGAGTGCGGCGGGCCAGTGGTTGCCTGACCACATTTCGTTGGCGGAAACCGCGATGAAGGCGTGGGGGCAGACATCGCTGTTTGTCTTGCGGGGTCCCGAAGACCCACTGGACGCGGTGTTGGGGGATCGGGGATATCGGCTTGTCGATCCGGTCGCGATTTATGCGGGTGATGCTGGCCGACTTGCTGAACCGGCACCCGAGCCGCTGACCAGCTTTGCCCATTGGCCGGGTTTGCGGGTGACGGACGTGATCTGGGACGCGGCCGGGATCGGTCTGGCCCGTCGCGCGGTGATGGCGCGGGTGGCGGGGCCAAAGGCGGTGCTGCTTGGCCGGCACGGGGATCGGGTGGCGGGGGTGGCCTTTGTGTCGGCGCTGGGCAATGTCGCGATGATCCATGCGCTGGAGGTGGCACCCGACCAGCGGCGCCGGGGCGTGGGGCGAAACCTGATGCGGGCGGCGGGGGTCTGGGCACAGGCGCAGGGGGCCGCGACGCTGGCGCTGGCGGTCACGGACGCCAACCTGCCGGCGCGGGCGCTCTATGCTTCCCTTGGGATGCGGGCTGTGGAACACTATCATTATCGGGCCAAGGACATTGATGCAGGCAAACATGCACGTTAGGCGCAAGGTGGGTCACATGGCCGGGCTTGGTCTGGTGCTGGCCGTCCTCGGTGGTCCGGTCCGCGCACTGGTGCCGGATTTTTCCGCCCCCGCCAGGATCAGCGAGACCACGGAACAAGGGCGCGGAACCTATGCGTTGCCGGTCGGTCCCTTTGCCAACGGCGCGATTCCCGCCGAAACGGTCGAGGGCCGCGTGACCGCAACGGCCTATCAGATCGACACGCGGAGCCTGTCAACGCTCGACATCCTTGCGCCCTTGCGCGACCAGATTGCTTCGGCGGGCTACAGCGTGCGGTTTGAATGCGCCGATGTGCAGTGCGGCGGCTATGATTTCCGGTTCGCGACCCGGGTCATCGCGGAACCGGCGATGCATGTGAACCTGGCCGATTTCCGGTTCCTGTCGGCAACGCGGACGGGACCGGCAGGTCCCGAGGCGATCAGCCTGATGGTCAGCCGGTCGGCGCTGAAAGGGTTCGTGCAGGTGATCGAGGTCGGCGCGGCTCCGGCGGTGACGGCGGTTGATCCGGTTGCGCCATCGGTGGCCCCGGCGGCGGTCCCGGTGCCGGCCGATCCCGACGCGCTGGGCAAGGCGCTGGCCGAACGGGGGTCGGTGGTGCTGGAGGACGTGGTCTTTGCGTCGGGCGCATCGGTGCTGGACCCGACCGACATTCCGTCGCTGGTGGACCTGGCGAACTGGCTGAAGGCGGATGCGACACGGGTGGTGGTGCTGGTCGGGCATACCGATGCGTCGGGCGGGCTGGCGGCCAACGTGGCGCTGGGGGCAAAGCGCGCGGATGCGATCCGGGTGCGGCTGGTCGAGGGTCTGGGTGTTCCGTCCGCCCAGGTCAGTGCGGAAGGCGCGGGCTATCTGGCCCCGCGCGCCAGCAACCTGACCGAAGAGGGGCGGCGGCTGAACCGGCGGGTCGAGGTCGTGCTGGTGCCGCCGTCCTGAAACGCAAAAGACGCCGCGATGCCCCCCGGCGATGCGACGTCCCTGGCAGATCGGCCCCGGATCACCAGTTGTCGGGCCCCTTGTCGGAGTAGCGGCGTGCGAGAAAGTCGATGAAGGCGCGCACCTTCGGCTGGGTAAAACGGCCCGGCGGATAGACGGCATAGATGCCAAGGGTTTCGACCGGCAGGCCGGGAATGGCCTCTTCGACCTGGTTCAGGCGCATGGCGTCGGCGTAAAGGAACGAGGGCAGGTAGGCGATCCCAAGGCCTGACACGGCGGCGTTCAAGAGCGACTGGCCGTCATTCACGGTCAGCCAGCCGACCGAACGGACCTGGCGCTTTTCACCCGAGGGTGCTGTGATCTTCCACACGTTGCCATTGGCCTGGTTGGAATAGTGCAACAGCTTGTGGTCGTTCAGATCGTCGATCTTTTGCGGGCGGCCATAGCGCTGGAAATAGCTTGGCGAGGCGATCATGCGGCGCGTCGTCTCGGTCAGCTTGCGGGCACGGAGCGACGAATCCTCCAGTTCGCCGACCCGGATCGCAAGGTCAAAGCCTTCGCTGATCAGTTCGACGTAGCGGTTGTTCAGGACCATGTTCACCGTGATCTCGGGGTATTCCAGAAGGAAATCGCCCAGGATCGGGGACAGCAGGTTGACGCCGAAGTCGGTGGCCACGCTGATCCTGAGCAGGCCCGAGGGCGCGGATTGCATCGAGGTGACAAGCGCGTCGGCTTCGCCTGCATCATTCAGCACCCGGCGGGCGCGGTCGTAATAGGCAAGTCCGATCTCGGTCGGGGAAACGCGCCGGGTCGTTCGGTTCAGGAGGCGTGCGCCGAGGCGGGCTTCAAGGGCAGAGACATGCTTTGAGACGGCAGATTTCGAAATTCCCATCTTCTTGGCCGCATCGGTGAACCCGCCTTGGTCAACGACCATGGCAAAGGCCTCCATTTCGGTTAGTCGGTCCATTAGTATCCCCAATGCGAGCATGGCAGCTGTCATGCTTCATGCAGGGGGAATTGGGCGAGATAGGGGCGGATACGCGACCGATCGGGGGAATTATGGGGGATCGTTGATGGCAGGGAAACATAACTCGGCAAGTTTTGCCCAAGAAATGCTGGCAATCGTGAAATCGAAGGTGGCAAAGCAATGGCACCGCGCCGTGAAAATGCCGCAACGGATAATGGCGAAGGCGAGGCTGACCGGGTGCCGAGGCGAACGATGGAGGGCGAGGATTAGACGCAACTTATGGATGTATTGTGCGCGGCCTTTGCCGGAATGGCGGGGCGCATCGACCCGCCGTCATCGCTGACGCGAATGCGGGCGACGGACCTGCCGGCCATCGCGAAATCGGCGGAAATCTGGGTGATCGGGACGCCGGTTGTCGCCACGGTCACGCTGACGCCGCGCGCATGTGCCCTGTACATCGGTAGACTTGCGGTTGCGCCGGACCATCCGGGGCAAGGTCTGTCGCGTCAGCGGTCATGCTGGCGGAGACAGGTGCGCGGGCGCGGGGTCTGGCAGAGCTGATGCCGGAGACGCGGGTGGAACCGGTAGAGAACCACAGCCTGTTCCGGCACCTTGGCTTTGCCGAAACCGCCCACCGCGCGCATGCCGGATATGATCGCCCGACGACGGTGGAATTTCGCAAAAAGATGTCAGCGGACGCGCAAGTCTGACAGCGACTGGCCGGTCGACAGCATGTCGGGGTCGAGTTTCATCTCGATCACCGACAGCGTGCCTGACGCCTTGGCGCGCTGAAAGGCTGCGGCGAAATCGTCCTGCCGGGTGACGGCCTCACCATGTCCGCCATAGGCGCGGGCGAGGGCGGCAAAGTCGGGGTTCACCAGATCAGTGCCTGACACGCGGCCCGGATAGCTGCGTTCCTGGTGCATCCGGATCGTGCCATAGCGCCCGTTGTTGCAGACGACCACGATGACGGCGGCGTTAGCTTGAATCGCGGTCGACATCTCGTTCAACGTCATCTGGAAACAGCCATCCCCGGCAAGGCAGACGACGGTGCGGCCGGGGTGATGCAGTTTCGCGGCGATGGCAGCGGGAAATCCGTAGCCCATGGAACCGGAGGTGGGCGCAAGCTGGGTGCCGTGGCGGCGGAAACGGTAGTAGCGGTGCAGGAAAGCCGCGTAGTTGCCCGCCCCGTTGGTCACGATGGCGTCGTGGGGCAGGTGGGCGGACAGCCAGGCGATGGTGTCCTCCATCCGCACCGCTCCGGGGGTGGGTTTGGGGACCTGCCAGGCGATGTAGTCGGTTCGGGCCTGGGTGGTCCAGTCGCTCCATGGCGTCGCGGGCGGGGTTGTTGTGGCAAGGGCGGCCAGCATCGCGTCGGCGCGGGCGGTGACGGCAAGGTCGGGGCGATAGACAGTGCCCGGCAGATCGGGGTCGGGGTGGATGTGGATCAGGCGTTGTTGCGGCTGGCCCGGCGTCACCAGTGTATATCCTGCCGTCGCGATGTCGCCCATGCGCGTGCCGAGGGCGAGAATCAGGTCGGCGTCCTTCAGGCGCTGGGCGAGTTTGGGGTTCATGCCGACGCCGAGGTCGCCTGCGTAGCTGGGGTGATCATTGTCGAGGCGGTCCTGACGGCGGAAGCTGACGGCGACGGGCAGGGACCAGTTTTCCGCGAAACGGGCGAGGTCGGTTGCGGCCTGCGCAGACCAGTGCGGGCCGCCGACGACGACAAGCGGACGTTTGGCGCGGCCAAGCTCCGTTGTGATGGCCATGGTTGCAGTCGGGTCGATGCCCGCGGGGCGCGGGGCGGGTGGCGGAATGTCGGCCACCTCGGCATGGTCCGACAACATATCTTCGGGCAGGGCCAGCACCACGGGGCCGGGTCGGCCGGAGATCGCGACGTGAAAGGCGCGGGCGATGTATTCGGGCAGCCGGTCGGTCTGGCGCACCTCGGCGGCCCATTTGGCGATCGGGCCGAAGACGGCGGCGTAGTCCATTTCCTGAAACGCCTCGCGGTCGACATGGGATCGGTCGATCTGGCCGACGAAAAGGATCATCGGGGTCGAATCCTGCCGGGCGATATGGACCCCGGCGGCGGCGTTGGTGGCGCCCGGTCCGCGTGTGACAAAGGCGATGCCGGGGCGGCCGGTCAGCTTGCCTGTGGCTTCGGCCATCATCGCGGCGGCACCTTCGTGGCGGCAGACCACGTTGGGGATGCCTGCGGTCAGAAGGCCGTCGAGGGCGGCGAGGAAGCTTTCGCCGGGGACGGAGAACACCCGTTCGACGCCGTAAGCCGCCAGGTGGTCGGCGAGAATGTGTCCGCCATGCCGCATGTGTCACGCCTCCGTCTTTCGGGCCGACCTTGGCGCGGTCAGGCCGTGTCGGCAAGGGGTTGCGGTGCGGCGGGTGTCGCCTAGCTATGGAGCAGGCAGTTTGGGGATGGCGATGGCGGACCTGACGGTATTGACAATCTGCGGTGCGCTGCGGGCGGGATCCACCAATGCGCTGCTGCTGGGCGAGGCGCGGCGCGCGTTCGGGGTCGCAACCTGGGTGGCGGCGGACTTGCGGCTGCCGCTGTTTGACGAGGACATCGAGACCAGCACGGGCATCCCGCCCGAGGTGCAGCGTTTGGCAGACCAGATCAAGGCGGCTGATGCGGTGATCATCGCGACGCCGGAATACAACAAGGCGCTGCCGGGGGTGCTGAAAAACGCGCTCGACTGGGTCAGCCGGACCAGGGGCGGGCCCTGGCGCGGCAAGCCGGTGGCGATCATTTCGGCGGCGGACGGACCGGCAGGCGGGGCCCGGGCGCAGTTTTCGCTGCGGCTCTGCATGGTGCCTTTTCGTGCGCGGGTCCTGCCGGGGCCAGAGGTGATGGTGGCGCATTCAAGGGTGGCATTCGACGCGCACGGGCGCTTGATCGAGGCGCAGACGGTGAAAGCGCTGCGCGAGTTGATGGCGGAACTGAAAGACGAGATGCGCCGCGCGAAGGTCTAGCTAGCGCAGCGAATCCTCAACGCGGAACCCGTTGGGGATTGCGTCCTTGCCGTCGAGGATCAAGCCCGCCATCACTTCCGCCACCTTCGGGGCCATACCGAAGCCGATCTTGAAGCCGCCATTTGCGACATGGTGGCCAGGACGGTTCGGCCAATGTCCCAGCATCGGCGCCCGGGTTCTGGCGCGGGGGCGCAGCGAAGCCCAGCGGTCAATGACCGGGGCGTCCCTGAGCCACGGGCAAAAGGCGACCGCGCGGGCGTGGAGCATGTCAAGTTGCGCGTCGGTGATCGCCGGATCATCCCAGATGAGTTCCGAGGTCGATCCGATGGCGACGGTCCCGTTATCATGTGGCACGACATGCAGCCCGTCGCACAGGAGCTGCGGTGCATCGGGCGCGTCGAAGGCGAGGGCCAGGGCCTGACCCTTGACGCCCGCTCCGAGCGGTTGGCCAAGGGCCTCTGACAGGTCGGCAAGGCCCGCGGTGCCGGTGGTCCAGAGCGTTTCGCCTTGTGGCCCGTGGTCGCCAATTGTGATCGTGCCGCCAAGGGTCCGGAATGCGGCGGCAAGCGCGGTCAGCGCGCGGCGGGGGTCGATGCGGGCCGAAAGCGTGTCGTGGACCCAGGTTCCGGTCGGGGACAGGGGTGCAAATCCGGTGCCGGGGTCGGTGATGACCGACCATCTGGCGGCATCACCCCAGAGCTGCGCCGCAGTGGCAGTCCGGGCTTGGGCAAAGGCGATCGCCTCGGCATCGGCAAGGGGTTGCAGGCGGCCAAGGCGGGCATAGCCCGAGGACAGGCTGGCCGTCGTCTCGACCCGTTGCCACCACGCGGCGGCCATCAGGAGACTGTCGAGCTGGAACTGCTTTTTGGGGTTCCACAGTTCGGGGACATGGGGCGACATCGCCCCGACCGGCCCGCCGCTGGACCCCGCCCCAATGGCGTGGCGTTCGACCAGATGGACCCGAGCACCACGCGCCTGCATTTCATAGGCGCATGACAGCCCGAAAATGCCGCCGCCCATCACCGTCACATCGGGCAACACGCTGATCGGCCTTGCCATTCCCGGTCCCTTTTTGCATATCCCGCCGGGAAACGGGTTTAGTTCAGATGTCCCCCAGACAACAGAGTCTCGATGCAGCGCCCCTGATCTGGCGCGAGGGCGGCGTGCCGGTGTCCGAACGGTTCGACGATCCCTATTTCTCGCTGCAGGGGGGACTTGCGGAGACCTTGCATGTGTTCCTGGCGGGCAACGGTCTGCCGGGGCGGCTGCGGGAGGGGTTTCGCATCGCCGAACTCGGCTTCGGCACCGGGCTGAACCTTTTGGCGACGGCACGGGCCTGGGCTGGGCCGGGGCGGATTTCGTTCACGAGTTTCGAGGCCTATCCGATGGCCGCCGGGGACATGGCGCGGGCGCTTGCGGCATTTCCCGAATTGTCGGGCCTGGCGGCGGACCTGGTGCGGGACTGGGGTAGGGGGCTGCGGGCTTTTGCGCTGGCCGGGGTGGATGTGCAGGTGATCGAGGGGGATGCGGCGGCGACCTTGCCGCACTGGGACAGGATGGCCGATGCCTGGTATCTGGACGGCTTTTCGCCCGCAAAGAACCCTGATCTCTGGTCCGATGCGCTGATGGCCGCCGTCGCGCGGCACACCGCCCCCGGCGGCACGTTTGCCACCTACACGGCCGCGGGCCATGTGCGGCGCGCGCTGGAGGCGGCGGGATTTGCCGTCGGGCGCCGCCCCGGTTTCGGGCGGAAACGCCACATGACGGCGGGTGTCCTGCGATGAGCCGCAACCCGCGTCTGGGCATCTGGCTGATGATCGCCGCCGTCGCCACCTTTGCGGCACAGGACGGGTTTTCGCGGTATCTTGCGGAAACCTACAACACGCTGATGATCGTGATGATCCGCTATTGGGTCTTTGCGGGTTTTGTCATCGTGCTGGCCCAGCGCCGTCCCGAAGGGCCGCGCGCGGCAATCCGGTCGACCCGGCTGTGGGTGCATCTGGTGCGGGGCACACTTTTGGTGGCCGAGGTCTGCATGATCGTCTGGGGCTACACGCTGATCGGCCTGATCGAAAGCCATGCCATCTTTGCCATCTGCCCCCTGCTGATCGTCGCCCTGTCCGGCCCGATGCTGGGCGAGCGGATCAGCTGGCAGCGTTGGGCCGCGGTGGCAGCGGGGATGGTCGGCGTGATCGTCATCCTGCGCCCCGGCACGGGCGTTTTCTCCTGGCCCGCCCTGTTGCCGCTGGCCTCGGCGTTGTTCTTTGCGCTTTATTCTGTGCTGACGCGCCTGACCACGCGGGACGAGCCGACATTCCCTGCGTTCTTCTGGCCTGCGGTGATCGGTGCGGTGCTGATGACGCTGTTCGGGCTGCCCAACCTGGAGCCGGTCGCGGTGGCTGACATCGCCCCGCTGGCGGCCTATTGCCTGCTATGCGTGCTGTCGCACTGGTTGCTCTTGAAATGTTATGAGGCGATCGAGGCGGCGCGGGTGCAGCCCTATGCCTATCTGCAGATCGTGTTCGTCACCATCATCGGGATCGTGATCTATGGCGAGGTGCTGGCGCTGCCTGTTGCCATCGGCACGGCGATCATCGTGGCGGCGGGGCTTTATGCGCTGTCGCTGGAGCGCAGACCTATCCCCGCAGTTCCGTTGTGACGCGGACGGGGCCGACCGCGCCTTTCAGCTTGGCACGGTAGATCACGACGCCCTCGACCACGCGCATCACATAGGTGCGGGTTTCGGTGAAGGGGATGGTTTCGACCCAGTCGATGATGTCGGTCTCGGCCAGCCGGGGATCGCCAAATTCGGTGATCCAGCGACGCGGGCGCCCCGGCCCGGCATTGTAGCCCGAAGCGACCAGCGCGATCGAAGGACCAAATTCGTTCACCATTTCACGCAGGTAGCCGGCGCCCATTCTGACGTTGTAGGCGGGATCGCCCAGCAGTTTGTCGGCCTGGTAGGTCAGGCCCAGTTTCGGGGCCATCAGCTTGGCGGTGCCAGGCAGGACCTGCATCAGCCCCCGCGCGTCGGCGCTGGACCGCGCACCGGGGTCAAACTCGCTTTCGCGCCGCGCGATGGACAGCGCCAGCGCGCGGCTGACCGCCAGGTCCGCGGGCACGAGGTCCGGCACCGGATAATAGGCGCGGGGCAGGATGACGCCGCGTTCCGCCGCCGCCTTGCCGATCAGCACCGCGACATGCGGCTGGCCGGAGGCGAGCGCCAGATCGGCAAGCTGATCCAGTTCGCCTGCATCAAGAGACTCGGCCAGTTGCAGGAAGAACCGTTTCGACAGGGTCAGATCGCCCGCCTGCAGCAACAGCCGCGCGGCCGCAAGCACGGAGGAGTTTGCGAATGCCGACCCGCGCCAGTCGGCGGGCCGGGCATCGGACAACAGCACCGGGTCCAGCGTCAGGCCCAGACGTTCGGCGGCCAAGAGGCCGTAATAGGCGGTCTGGTGGCGTGCTGCTTTCTGGTACGCCTCGGTTGCTGCGGTCTTGTCGCCCAATGCCTCCTGCGCGCGGCCCTGCCAGTAGAAGGCGCGCGCCAGGCTGATCGGGGTGGATACGCCCGCTTCAAGCCGCCGGAAATGCTCCAGCGCGGTGGCCGGGTCGTCGCGTTTGCGCAGGGCGATGAAGCCCGCGAGAAACTCCAGGTCGGCATAGGCCGTGCCCTCGGTCAGCCGATGGCGCGCTGCGACGCGGTAGGCCTCGCGGCTCTTGCCGTTGCGCATCAGATAGCGCGCCAGCGCGGCGCGACGGTCGGCCCAGACCTCGGGGCGGCCAAGGCTTGCGGCGCTTTCGCTGCGCTCGAGGATCAGGGTGGCCGCCTCGTCGTAAAGTTCGTTCTTCATGCGCCACAGGAACCGCTCATAGGCAAGTCCCGGATCGGATTTCAGCGCATCGGGCACGGCGGCAACCAGTTGCGTGACGCCGTCCTTGCCCGCGCGCAGCGCCATCCGCGCGCGGGCAAGACTTTGCCAGTCCCCGGAGACGCGGGGGATCATCCGCGCGGCCTCGGCGCTGGAGCCGTCCCAGAGCAGGCGGTCAAGGCGTACCTCGTCCACAAGATCCAGCGCCTTGGGCGCCAGTGACAGCAGCGCTGATTCGTCTTTCGGAGCAAAGGACAGGGCAGACCACGCGCGCATCGCCTCTTCCTCGGCCGCGGCGGTGCGGCCCTTTGCCATCAGCGCGCCGACCAGGGCGACCGCACCCTGCCCGGTGCGGGGTGGCTGGCCGTCAAAATAGGCGATCACGCGGTCAGGTTCGCTGGAACGGGCGACCGCGACCTCGCCCTTTTCCCGCAGCAGCGGCAGGCCGGGCCAGTTCGGGCGGCGCTGCACAAACGCCTCGTAGTCACCCAGACGACCTTCGCCCTCGCGCAGCCGCTGCCATTCGATGATGTCGCGCCCGATCTCGGCCGGGGCGACGGCAAGCGCGCCGTCCCAGTCCTTGGCCGCGGCAAGCTGCAGGGCGGTCTTCATGGCCTGCACCTCGTCCGCACGGGCGGCGGGCGGCAGCGTCAGGGCCAGCGCGACGATGGCGAGGCGAAGAAGGCGGGGGGGGGCAAATCGGGCATACATGCGAATGATTCTGCCAAAGCGCGCCAGCCGCCACAACCCACGATAGTGTCATCGCGCCATCGCTTGCGGGCGGTGCTTGGCAAGGCGGGGGCGGGCGGGTAGGAATGCCTCGTTTGCAACGGGGTGCCGGGAAAAGACCCCCCATCAGGAGACATGTGCCATGATCCAGCATCGGTTGAGGGGATCCCTTCCCGCTTTGGTCACGCCGTTCAGGAACGGCGCGCTGGACATAGACACGCTGAAGAAACTGGTCGACTGGCATATCGCCCAAGGCTCCAGCGGCATCGTCCCCGTGGGGACAACCGGCGAAAGCCCGACCCTGAGCCATGAGGAGCACCGCCGCGTCATCGAGGTGGTGGTCGAAACCGTCGCAGGCCGGGTGCCGGTCGTGGCGGGGGCGGGGTCCAACAACACCGCCGAAGGGATCGACCTGATCCGCCATGCGCAAAAGGTGGGCGCAGATGCGGCGCTGGTGGTGACGCCTTATTACAACAAGCCGACGCAGCGCGGCCTTATCGCGCATTTCACCGCCATGCACGAGGCAAGCGCGCTGCCGATCATCATCTACAACATCCCGCCCCGGTCGGTGATCGACATGATGCCGGACACGATGGGAGAGCTGGCGCGGCTGCCGCGCATCATCGGCGTCAAGGATGCCACCGGCAAGATCGAGCGTGTGTCGATGCAGCGTGCGACCTGCGGCGCGGATTTCATCCAGCTATCGGGCGAGGATGCGACCGCCCTGGGGTTCAACGCGCATGGCGGGGTGGGCTGCATTTCGGTAACGGCCAATGTGGCGCCGAAACTGTGCGCGGAGTTCCAGGCGGCAACGCTGGCGGGGGATTACGCGACCGCGCTGAAGTACCAGGACCGGCTGATGCCGCTGCACGAGGCGATCTTCATCGAGCCGGGGCTGTGCGGCGCGAAATACGGGCTGTCGCTGCTGGGGTTGTGCAGTGACGAGGTGCGCCTGCCGCTGGTCGGGCTCTTGGAGGGCACCAAGGCGCGGATCAGGGCGGCGATGGCGCATGCAGGGTTGTTGGTCTGACACTTGGCGAGGCTGCCCGCGCCATCACCGGGGGCGGGCCTGAAGATCATATCGGGCGTCTAGCCTGCCGCTAACGGGCGCCGCCCGTTTCAGTTCCTGAATGTTGCCGTCCGGGGCGTCGCGGTGGGCATGGGCAGCGCCGGGTTGACTGTTCTGGGCAACGTTCGATAGGTCTGCTCGGGTGCAAGTCCCACGTCCAGACCTTTCGCCAGCGCGTTCCGAAAATCACCGTGGCGCGATCCTGATGACCGCGTCGATGGCCGGGTTTGCCATCGAGGACATGTTCATCAAGGCCGCCGCGCGCGCGTTGCCGCTGGGGCAGATTCTGCTGACGATGGGGATCGTGGGCGTGCTGACCTTCGGTCTTATGGCGCGTGGCCGGGGCGAAGCGGTGTTTCCGCGCGTGTTCCTCAGCCCGACGATGCTGGTGCGGTCGGCGTTCGAGGTGGTGGGACGGTTGTTCTATGGGCTGTCGATCGCGTTGACGGCGTTGTCCACCACGTCCGCCATATTGCAGGCGACGCCTTTGCTGGTGGTGGCGGCCGCAGCGATGATCTTTGGCGAAAGGGTCGGCTGGCAACGCTGGCTGGCGGTCATCATCGGCTTTGTCGGCGTACTGGTCATCCTGCGGCCGGGGGTGGAGGGGTTCTCGGCCCTGTCGCTGCTGGCGGTGGTCGGGCTGATCGGCTTTGCCGGTCGTGACCTTGCCACGCGGGCCGCACCAGAGGGTCTGTCGAACCGCCAGTTGGGCACACTGGGCTTTGCGATGCTGGGGGTCGCGGGCGCGATCCTCTTGGGGTGGAGCGGTGGCGCGCATCTGCCGGACCTGCGGGGGTTTGGGCTGCTGGCCGGGGCCTGCACGTTCGGCATCCTCGGCTATCACGCACTGACCGGGGCGATGCGGACGGGCGAGGTGTCGGTGGTGACGCCGTTCCGCTATACCCGCCTGGTCTTTGCGATGATCCTGGCGATGGCCGTCTTTGGCGAGCGGCCGGAGATGGCAACCTGGATCGGGGCTGCGCTGGTGGTGGCATCGGGCATCTACACGCTGAGCCGCGCGAATCGCTAGAAACCCTGCACCTTCTGCGACTGAAAATGCTAAGATTTGAAAGACTTGTTGGATAATTTCAGGTTAAGGCGGTCCGCATTCAAGGACGGTCCGCCGGAGTGGGGGCTGCCGTGTTTCCGTCCCCCGATCAATGCCGTGACCCAGCCCCAATCAAGGCACAAAAATGGCAAAATCCCGGTGCTTCTTTGTCAACAGCGCGGTTGAGCCCGCCACAAAGATTAACACAGCACCCGAATGGAGACTGCCATGTTCATGCAAGACGCCACCCGCTTTGCCCTGGATGCCGCGACCCCGATTGCGGGACTCGCGCCCCTTACCGGCCTGACCGCCGGGACGCTGGTTGAAACGTCGACCGGCTGGATGCCTGCCGAAAGCCTGCGGATCGGTACCGGGGTCTACACGGTCGATGGCGGACAGCGTCCGGTACTTGCCTTGACCCGGGATGTTGTTCCTGCGGGCAGCCTGCTGGTGCGCCTGCCCGGCGGCAGTTTCGACAATTGCAGCCCGCTGGATCTGTTGCCCGATCAGGACCTGGTGCTGGACCATCCCGACGGGTCCCCGGTGCGGATCGCCGCCCGCATGCTGGTCGGGCAGCGCGGGGCCAGCCTGATCCGGCTGGCGCGAGCGGTCGAGCGCGTCTCTCCCCTGTTTGCCGAGGAGGAGGTCATCTGGACGAATTCCGGCACACGGATCTGGTGCGCGGGCGTCGCCACGGGGCGAGGGGCGGCCTTTCTGGATCGCTGCGAGGGCGCGGAGGCGCTGGCCCTGCTGGCTGGACTGCCGCTGGAATGGGCTGCCTGATCCCAGTCGCCCCGGCGTAGGTCCAGTCCGCGCGGCTGGACAGCGCAGGGGCGAGTGCTTATGTCCCGGCCATGGTTCCGAAATCCGACCCCAATTCCAAGCTGATCGCCGAAAACCGCCGGGCGCGGTTCGACTATCACATCGAAAGCGACCTTGAGGCGGGGATCATGCTCTTGGGGTCCGAGGTGAAAAGCCTGCGCAAGGGCGGCTCCAACATCGGCGACAGCTATGCATCGGTCGAGGGGGGCGAACTGTGGCTGATCAACGGCTACATCGCGCCCTATCTGCAGGCCAGGACCTTTGGGCACGAGGAACGCCGCCGCCGCAAACTGCTGGTCAGCCGCAAGGAACTGTCGCGATTGTGGAACGCGGTCGGACGCGAGGGGATGACCATCGTGCCGCTGAAGATGTATTTCAACGACCGCGGCGTGGTGAAGATCAAGCTGGGCGTCGCCAAGGGCAAGAACCAGTCCGACAAGCGTCAGACATCCGCCAAGCGCGACTGGAGCCGCCAGAAGGCCCGCATCCTGAAAGAGGGCGCCAAGGGGTGAGTCTTGCGCCGCGCGCTGCCACGCGCCTGCCGAACCGGCTGGCTTGTGTGGAAAAGTGAAACAACCGTCCGGCGGAGTTCGCGAGTGTCATCACCCCTTTTTGACATTAACGCATTGAATTACATGTATTTATAGGAAATCTGCGCCTGTCTGGCAGATCGCGCTGGACTTTGCAGAACGCTGAAAATCAAGCAATCGTTGCATGAATCGAAACCATCTGGCAGGTTTCCGCCTGTCTGGTCACATCTTTGTGTGCTTTGGCCAGGCGGAAACAGTCGGCGCCTCCTCTGGGTGAACCGGCGAAAAAGGGAAGGTTGCACAATGGGTATCGAACTGATCATCCAGCTGATTGCTGGCGCGTTGGGTGGGAACGTCGCAGGCGGGCTGTTGAAGAACCTGAGCCTTGGGACGGCGGGTAACTCCATCGCCGGTATTCTGGGCGGCGGGCTTGGCGGCTATCTCTTGAACATGCTGGGTGCGCCGGTCGATCCGGCAGCGGCGTCCAACCTCGACATCGGGTCCATCATATCAAGCATCGCAGGTGGCGGTGTCGGCGGTGGCGTTCTGATGGCGATCGTCGGTGTCATCAAGAACATGATGGCGAAAAGCTGATCTGACATTTCCCCGCGGGCGCGACAGCCTCCGCGGGGACCAACCGCTTGCCCTCATGCCAGGTGCCGGGGTATTCCCGGTTCCAGGATGATGAGGCCAAGCGATGACAACCGCCCCGACTGACGATACGCGAACCCTGGTGTCGACCGGGTGGCTGGCCAGACATCTGCGCGACCCCGACCTGCGCATCCTCGATGCCAGCTGGTATCTGCCCGATGCGGGCCGCGACGCCCGCGCCGAATACGATGCCGGCCACATTCCGGGCGCGCGCTTTTTCGACATGGACGAGATCTCCGACCATCGGTCGTCCCTGCCGCATATGGCGCCGCCGCCGGAAAAGTTCATCAGCCGGATGCGCGCGATGGGCGTCGGTGACGGACATCAGATCGTGGTCTATGACGGGGCAGGACTATTTTCCGCTGCGCGGGTCTGGTGGCTGTTCCGCCTGATGGGCAAGATGGATGTGGCGGTGCTGGACGGCGGCCTGCCGAAGTGGCGGGCCGAAGCGCGCGAGGTCGAGGACATGCCCCCGATCCTGCGCGACCGCCACATGACGGTCAGCCGACAGAACCATCTGGTCAAGGACGTGACGCAGGTGGCCCACGCGGCAAAGCTGCGCGAGGCAGAAATCGTTGATGCGCGCGGCGCCGCCCGGTTTGCCGGAACCGCGCCTGAACCGCGCCCCGGCCTTCGCGCGGGGCACATACCGGGCGCGCGCAACGTTCCGTTTTCGACGCTGTTGCACGCGGACGGCACGATGAAGCCGGTCCCTGCCCTGCGCGCGGTGTTCGAGGCGGCGGGCGTGGACCTGTCCCGGCCCGTGATAACTACCTGTGGTTCGGGGATCACGGCGGCGATCCTGTCGCTGGCGCTGGAGCGCATCGGCCACCGCGACCACGCGCTTTATGACGGGTCCTGGGCCGAATGGGGCATGTATGACGATCTGGGCGTGGCAACCGGGCCCGCCTCCTGACGTCCATGCAACGGAGAGACCTACGTGTTTGATGCCCTGACGGCGCAGCCGCCCGACACCATCCTGAAACTGATGGCGATGTTCCGGGACGATGCGCGGGCCGACAAGATCGACCTGGGCGTCGGCGTCTACAAGGACGCGACCGGCCTGACCCCGGTGATGCGGGCGGTGAAGGCTGCAGAACGGCGTCTGTGGGAGGTCGAGACGACCAAGACCTATACCGGCCTTGCGGGGGATCCGGCCTTTGCGGCGGCGCTGACCACGATGATCCTGGGGCCGGGCCTTGATGCCCGCGTCGCGGCAGCGGCGACGCCGGGCGGCACGGGCGCGCTCCGGCAGGGGCTGGAGCTGGTCCGGATGGCTGCAGCCGGGGCGAGGGTCTGGCTGTCGAACCCAAGCTGGCCGAACCATGCGTCGATCCTGCAATATCTGGGCCTGCCGATACGCGACTATCGCTATTTCGACGCCGGCACGGGCGGCATTGATTTCGATGGCCTGATCACGGACCTAAGGTCGGTGAAGACGGGGGATGTCGTCCTGCTGCATGGCTGCTGCCACAACCCGACGGGGGCCGATCTTGACGCGGGCCAGTGGGCGGCGGTGGCGGAACTGATCGCGGCGAAAGGCGCGGTGCCGTTCATTGATCTGGCCTATCAGGGCTTTGGCGACGGGCTGGACGCGGATGCGGGGGCGACGCGGATGATCGCGGCGCGGTTCCCCGAGGTGCTGATCGCCGCGTCCTGCTCCAAGAATTTTGGCATCTACCGGGAACGGACCGGGTTGCTGATCGCTTTGGGCGACCCGGCGCGAAAGATCCTTGTGCAGGGCAACCTGAGTTTCCTCAACCGCCAGAACTACAGCTTTCCCCCTGATCACGGTGCGAGGCTGGTGACGATGATCCTGGGCGATGAGGCGTTGCGCGCGGACTGGATGGCGGAGCTGGAAGAGGTGCGGTTGAACATGATGACCTTGCGCCTTTCGCTTGCGGAAGCGCTGCGGCTGGCAACCAACACCACACGCTTTGATTTCGTGGCGCAGCATCGCGGCATGTTCAGCCGCCTTGGCCTGACCGAGGCACAGGTCAATACACTGCGCGAAACCTGCGGGATCTACATGGTGGGCGACAGCCGGATCAACATCGCGGGGCTGAATGCCGCGACGGTGCCAGTGCTGGCGGCGGCGGTGGCAAAGGTGCTCGGCTAGCTGAAGCCTGTGCCCGGCCCGCCTTTGCGTTCTTTGTCTGCCGGTTGTCTGGCGAGGAGACCGGGTTTCACTTTTGTCCGTCAGCCCGGAATGAACATCCATCAAATGACCCGGCTCATGCCGCCTCGTCGAGAGGAGATGGCGCGAGCGGTTCTTTCAGGGCGCGTGTCGCAGGTGCAGGCCGTGCGGCAGGTTTGCGTGTCAGCCAGGGTTGCAAGCCGCTTCTTGTCCTGCGCGGTGCCAAACCAGGGCCACCGATGAAAATCGGCCCGCAGGGGGAGGACCTGCGGGCCGCTGCAGTTTCGCCGATGGGGGGAGGATCCCGTCGGCGTCGTGACCGGGGCCAGGGAGGAGGGCGGCCCCGGGTAATGGTTTACATGTTGTAGGCGCTTTCGCCATGCGAGGTCTGGTCGAGACCCTGGCGTTCGTCCTCGGTCGTCGGACGCAGGCCAAAGACCAGCTTGACCGCATAAAAGAGGACCAGCGACACGATGCCCGTCCACAGGACCGTGACACCTACTGCCCAGATCTGCGTGATCACCTGGGCGGACATGCTGTATTCACCCGGCACCGCCGGAAAGACGGTGTAGTTGAACCAGCCCTGACCGCCAAGCGACGGATCGGCCACGATCCCGGTGCCGATGGCCCCGGTGATGCCGCCGATGCCGTGGACGCCGAACACATCCAGGCTGTCGTCATAGCCGAACGCCTTTTTCACCGTCGAGACGAAGATATAGCAGATCGGCGACACGATCAGGCCCAGCGCCAGCGCCCCCATCGGCGAGGCAAAGCCCGCGGCTGGCGTGATGACCACCAGACCGGCCACCGCCCCCGTCACCACGCCCAAGAGCGACGGGCGACCATGGCGCAACTGTTCGACGATACACCAGGACAGCGCCGCGCCGGCGGTCGCGACAAAGGTATTCAGGAAGGCCAGTGCCGCCAGCCCGTTCGATTCCAGGTTGGACCCGGCGTTGAACCCGAACCAGCCGACCCACAGAAGCGAAGCCCCCACCATGGTCAGCGTCAGGCTGTGGGGCGGCATCGGCTCCTTGTTGTGGCCGATGCGGGGTCCGATCACGAGGCAGCCGATCAGACCGGCGATCCCTGCGTTGATGTGAACGACCGTGCCACCGGCAAAGTCCAGCGCGCCCCAGCCCCACAGAAGGCCCATGTCGGCAGGGAAATCGACCAGGAAGTCCGGTCCGGCCCAGAACCACACCATGTGCGCGATGGGATAGTAGGCCAGAATCGACCAGCCGATGACGAACAGCATCAGGGGCCAGAACTTCACCCGCTCGGCAAAGGCGCCGACGATCAGCGCCGGGGTGATGCAGGCAAAGGTCATCTGGAAAATGACAAAAGCATATTCCGGGATGTAGACGTTGTTGGAAAAGGTCGCGGCAAAGGTGCCGGTGCCGACACCTGCAAGAAACGCCTTGGAAAGGCCGCCGATATAGGGCGACCCGGCGGTAAAGGCGAGGCTGTAGCCGACAACCAGCCACAGGATCGCGCAGATCGACACGATCATGAAGACCTGCATCAGAAGGCTCAGCATGTTCTTGGTGCGCGCAAGGCCGCCGTAGAACAGCGCCAGTGCCGGGATCGACATCATCAGCACCAATGCGGACGAGATCAGCATCCAGGTCGTGTCACCCTTGTCCACCATCGTCGCCATCTGCTCGACGGACGGGTTCTGGATCGGCCCCGCCGCCTGCTGCGCCCAGGCAGGCAGGGCTGTCATTGCCGCCGCCAGCGCCGTGAGGCCGGAATATTTCATCGCACTTGTCATCTTCAGCTTTTCCCCTTGCCCCACACGCCTAAAGCGCATCGTCATCGATTTCGCCGGTGCGCACCCGCACGGCGTGTTGCACGTCGAGGACGAAAATCTTTCCGTCGCCGATCTTGTCGGTCTTGGCGGTTTTCTGGATCGTGGCCACGACCTGATCGGCCAGACCGTCAGAGACGACGATCTCCAGCCGGACCTTCGGCACGAAGTTCACGGCATATTCGGCGCCCCGGTATATTTCCGTATGGCCTGACTGAGATCCGAACCCCTTGATCTCGGTCACCATCATGCCGCGCACGCCGATGGTGGTCAGCGCCTCGCGGACCTCCTCCAGCTTGAACGGCTTGATTGCGGCTATGATGAGTTTCACGTCTGTCCCCCTTTTAGTTGCATTGGCCCAGACGGTGGGCCCCGGCTGCCCAAGGTGGACGCAAGCCCGGCGGACGGGGCAAGGAGCGGCAGGGCGACAGCCGACCAAAACAGTGCCGGTCGCCTGATTTTTATGCGGATATTGTGTAATGCCTGAAAATTAGCCGGAAAGTGAAGTCGAATCGGGCGGACGGGCTCTCCACATTCCGGATGCGTCGCGATATGGTGTCGCCAACCAACGACCGACAAATGCGGCGCGAGGCAAGGCAGGAATGGCGATATCGGGCAAGGGCCGTGGGCCACTCGTCGCAGATCGGCGCAGCGGATCGCCGGCCCGTCCGGCTGCGCCTGCGCCAAAGTCGCGCCGCGCAACCCGGCGAGCGCCGTCGCCCCGCCGGGGCGGCATTTCCGGGTTCGTGCTGGGCTTCTTGCGCATGCTCTGGCGGCTTGTCTGGGGCATCGCCTGGCGGTCCACCGCGATCGTCGCGCTGATCGTCGCGGGCGCGACGGCCTATTTCGCGGCACAGCTGCCGCCGGTCAATGCGCTTTTGGATGCCCGCGCGCGCGGCTCGGTCACCTTTCTGGACCGCGAGGGCACCGTGTTTGCCTGGCGGGGCGAAACCTTTGGCGGCCAGATCACGGCGGAAACGGTGTCGCCCTATCTGCATGACGCGGTCATCGCGACCGAGGACAAGCGGTTCTACCAGCATTTCGGGATCAGCCCGCGCGGCATTGCCAGTGCCATCCGCATCAACATGGAAGAGGGTCGAGGACCGCTTGAGGGCAATGGCGGATCGACCATCACGCAGCAGGTGGCAAAACTTCTCTGCCTTGGCGTGGCCTACGACCCGACGAAATGGAAGTCCGAGGCCGCCTACGAGGAGGACTGCCGCGCCGGCGGCATCTGGCGCAAGATCAAGGAGATCCCCTTCGCTATGGCGATGGAGGTCCGCTATTCCAAAGAGGAAATCCTGACGATCTATTTCAACCGTGCCTATCTGGGCGCGGGCGCGCGCGGGTTCGAGGCGGCGGCGCAGCGCTATTTCGGCGTGTCGGCGAACCAGGTCAATCCGGCGCAGGCCGCCATGCTGGCGGGTCTGCTGAAGGCGCCGTCCTATTATGCACCGACCAACAACCTGCAGCGCGCGCAGGACCGCGCCAGCCTGATCATCGGCCTGATGGCAGAGCAGGGCTTCCTCACCAAGGACGAAGCCGCCGCCGCGCTTGCCAGGCCCGCCAGCCTGTCCTCGGCTGCCAATACCAACAAGGGCGGCAATTTCGCCGACTGGGTGATGAAGACGACGCCCGATTTTCTGGCGGGCAAGACGACCGAGGATGTGGTGATCAAGACCACGCTGGACCAACGCCTGCAGACGGCCGCCGAAGCGGCGCTGGCTTCGGTCTTTGACAAGAACATCAAGGACGGCTCCAAGGCGCAGGCTGCCATCATCGTGATGAGCGCGGACGGCGCCGTGCGCGCCATGGTGGGCGGTCGGGATCTGCCCAATGCGGGCGACTTCAATCGCGCCACGCAGGCCCTTCGGCAGACCGGGTCCGCCTTCAAACCCTTTGTCTATGCGGCAGCGATGAATGCAGGTTTCAGTCCGGCAGACTATGTCGAGGATACCCCCCTGACCATCAACATCCCCGGCTCCGGCCCCTGGACGCCGCAGAACTATGACAAGGAATTCAAGGGGATGATCACGCTGACGCAGGCCCTGGCCGAAAGTCGCAACATCCCGGCGGTCCGCGTCTCCGAGGCGGTGGGGCGCGACGCGGTGCGCAAGGTCGCCACCGATTTCGGGATCACCACCGATCTTGCGGCGGGTCCGGCGCTGGCGCTTGGCGCGTCAGAGGCGACGCTGATCGACATGACCGGCGCCTATGCGGGCATCCTGAACGGGGGGTCCGCCGTGACACCCTATGGCCTGGTGGAACTGCGGCTGAAGGGCGAGACGGAACCCCTGTTCGCCGCGGCAGGCGGCATGGGCGAGCGGGTCATTTCGGAAAAGGCGGCACGCCTTCTGACCTACATGATGGCGCAGGTCGTGGAATCGGGGACCGGCAAGCGGGCGCGGCTGGACGACCGCGAGGCGGCGGGCAAGACCGGCACCACGACGGCCGGCCGCGACGCCTGGTTCGTGGGCTTTACCGGCGACTATGTGACCGGCGTGTGGATGGGCTATGACGACAATACGCCGCTGGAAGGTGTCTCCGGCGGCGGCCTGCCGGCCCAGATCTGGCGCGAGGTGATGCTACGGGTCGAGGACGGCTTGCCACCGAAGCCGTTGCCGATGGACATCCCCGAACCCCGGCTGGCGCCGCCACCTGCATCGCCGGGCTATCTGGAGGACGGCGCGCAGGCCACCACCGTGACGCCCTTGCCGCCCGATGGGCTGCCCCTGTCGACCGGGGGTCAGGCCGATCAGGACCTGGCCGACCAGATCCTGCGGGACGTGCTGGGGACGATCAACAACTAGGCACTTGCCAGCGCCGCCGACAGACGGTCGATGTCGCCGCCCTGCTGGTCAAGGAGCGCGCCAATTTCCGCCCGTTCCGAGGCCAGCATGTTCACGCCCTCGATGATCAGGTTGAAGAACAGCTTGCGCCCCGACTTGTCCGACACATGCCAGCGCAGGTCAAACGGCGCCTCGCCCTGCAGATAGGCGACCGAGATCACCTCGAAATAGCTTTTCAGGGGCCGGGCATCGGTCACTTCGATCCGCCCGCCGATGAATTCGCGGAAGCGCCGACCGTATTTGCGGCTGATATAGCTTTGGAACGCCCTGGTGAAGGCGGACATCTGCGCCTTGGATGCGGTCCGCGCCGCCGGTCCCAGTGCGGACCGCGCGATCACCGGCACATCGGCGAACTTCACAAACATCGCCTCGAAATCGCGGACCATGCCGGCTTCGGATTTGCCGGAACTGATGATCGTGTTGACCGTATCGACCGCGCGCCCGACAAGTTCGCGCGCCTCGTCCACCGTCAGCGCGGCGGCGGCGCGCGGCACAGCAAGTGCCGCCGAGGCGGCCATGGCGGTCAAGGCGAACTGGCGGCGGGTCAAGGCGGGCATGTTACTGGCCATAGGGATCCTCATATGGGTCGACAAAGGTATCGTTTGCTGCGGCATCAGCGGTCTGGCCCAGCGCGAACCGGCGGTTCTGCAGATACAGAAGCCGCGCCTGCGCATAGCTGTCCGCACTGTCATATAGGATCGATTCCACCGTGTCAGAATAGCGGTAGCGATCCCCCAGACGCGAAAAGATGCCCGCCGCCGTCGCGGCACGTGCATCCCGGCCATCGGCAAGCACCCGCACGGGATTGGCGACGATGTCCACGACCAGCCCGACGGCGTCGCGGGTGGTGGAGGGGCCAAAGACCGGCAATTCGAGATAGACGCCTTCGCCCGCGCCCCACACATTCAGGGTTTCGCCGAAATCGGTCGGGCGCTGCGGCAGGCCGATCGCCGTCGCTGCATCAAACAGCCCGAAGACGCCCATGGTGAGGTTCGTTGCAAGGCGCAGGGAATTGATGCCGGCATCCTCGGGGTTGGCCTGCAGGACGTCGTTCACGATGTCGCCGGGCAGGTCCAGCGTGCCCGCCAGATTGCCAACCACGCGGCGGACAGGTTCCGGTATCACCGTCCCGTAGGCCTTCGCGCCGGGACCGACAATGGCGCGGTCAAGTGTGCGGTTGACGCCGTGGACGCCCCGGTTCACCTGCTCCAGCGGGTCATTGATGCCTTGGGGCGTCGGGGCAGCCGCGCAGCCCGCCAAGGTCAGGATCAACGCCGCCAACAGCGGGCAAGCGCGCCCGGCGGGTCGCAGCGACTGCAGGGGCCGAGGTTCGGAAAGGCGCATCAAGATTGTCCAGGCTGAAGCGACGAAGGTTCTACCCCGTGCAAACTGGGGCAAGGGATATTCAGCGCAACCTGCCAACACAACGCAGATTCGCACGCCACGGTCGAGTTTGGCAGAAAACGGCCCTGAACCCCATGGCATTGTCGGCGGCGCGACACCATGTGCCGGACGCCCGCTTGCCCCACCGGCGCGACCCGGCTAGGGTCCGGCCGTCATAGGGAGAATGCCCATGCATGCCATCGAACAGCGCCTGTCAGAGCTTGGCGTCATGCTGCCCGCCGCCCCCGCCCCGGCGGCCAACTACGTGCCCTATGTGGTGACGGGCGGCCAGGTCTATATTTCGGGCCAGATCAGCCAGACGGCGGACGGGCTGATCAAGGGCCGACTTGGCGCCGACATGGATGTGGCGCAGGGGGCGCTGGCCGCAAAAGCCTGCGCGATCAGCCTTTTGGCGCAATTGCGCGTCGCCTGCGGGGGGGATTTTTCGCGCCTTGTGCGGGTGGTCAAGCTGACGGGTTTCGTCAACTCGACGCCCGACTTCACCGACCAGCCCAAGGTGATCAACGGGGCGTCCGATTTTCTCGTGGCCGTGCTTGGCGATGCCGGACGGCATGCACGGTCGGCGGTCAGTGCAGCATCGCTGCCCCTGGGCGTCGCGGTGGAAATCGAAGGCATCTTCGAGATCACCTGATGCGCGCGTCCCTGCCAGAAACAATGCTGACCACGCCGCTGGCCCATCGCGGCTATCATGATGCCGCAAGGCGACGCCCGGAAAACGCGCTGTCGGCGTTTCAGGCAGCGGTCACGGCGGGCTATGGGATCGAGCTGGACGTCCAGGTGACGGCGGACGGGCATGCCGTGGTCTTTCACGACGATACGCTGGACCGGCTGACCGACCGGCCCGGCCCGGTCGCGGCCCTGACGGCGGCCGAGCTTGGGCGGATCGCCTTGCGGGACAGTGACGACAGGATCCCGACGCTTGCGCAGGTTCTGGCACTGGTCGGCGGGCGCGTTCCTTTGCTGATCGAAATGAAGGACAGGCTTGACGACATGGCCCCGTCCGACGGGCGGCTGGCCAGTGCGGTCGCGGTGTTGCTGACCGGCTATGCGGGGCCGGCCGCCGTGATGTCCTACAACCCTCATGCCGTGGCCGACATCGCCAGATTTATGCCCCATATCCCGCGCGGCCTGACGACGGATGATTACGACGCGGTGGAATATGCGCGCCTGCCCGCGGCACGCCGCGACCATCTTCGCGACATCGCGGACTATGACCGGGTCGGTGCTAGCTTTGTCTCGCACAAGGCCAGCGACCTTGGCCGCCCGCGCGTGGCGGCGTTGAAGCGTCAGGGGGCCGCGATCCTGTGCTGGACGATCCGGTCGCACCTCGAAGAGGCAAAGGCGCGCAGGATCGCCGACAACATCACGTTTGAAGGCTACGCGGCGGTGATCCCGGCTTGACCCGGCACCGCTTTGAACCAGTTGATCCGGTGCGGGACGTGGCCTTGCCCGCTGTGTCCAAACGCGGCCCCAATGCACGATCCATAGCGAGTTCATGGCAGACCTGACCCTTGTGAATGGCATGGCAGAGGTGGCCGCGGCGGACTGGGACGGGCTTGCGCCTGGCCATGGACGTCCGCTGGATCCCTTTACGACCCACCGCTTTCTGAACGCTCTTGATGCTTCGGGCAGCACCGGCAAAGGCACCGGGTGGCAGACGCGACCATTGCTCCTGCGCGAGAGCGGCAAGGTGATCGGCGCGACGCCGATCTATGTGAAATCCCACAGCCAGGGTGAATACATTTTCGATCACGGCTGGGCGGACGGGTACGAACGTGCGGGCGGGCGGTACTATCCCAAATTGCAGATCGCGGTGCCGTTCACGCCCGCGACGGGTCCGCGATTTCTGGGGGTCGGGCGGCATGCGCTTGTCCAGGGCGCCGTCGCGATCGCCGAACAGAACGGCCTGTCGTCGCTGCACATCACGTTTTGCACCGAGGACGAGGCCACCGACCTTTCGGGCAGGCACGGTTTGTTGCACCGCGTGACGCAGCAGTTCCACTGGGTCAACAAGGGTTATGCTACCTTTGACGACTTCCTCGCCGAGCTGTCCTCGCGCAAGCGCAAGAACATCCGCAAGGAACGCGAAACCGCCCAAGGTCCGGTGGAGATCCGCGCGCTGACCGGCGATCAGATCGAATCCGCGCACTGGGATGCGTTCTGGCAGTTCTACCAGGACACCGGCAGCCGCAAATGGGGCACGCCCTATCTGACGCGCCGCGCGTTCGAGCTTTTCCACACGACGATGCGCGACGACATCCTGCTGGTGCTGGCGTTCCGTGACGAAAAGCCCGTGGCCGGCGCGCTGAACTTCATCGGGCGTGAGACGTTGTTCGGGCGCTATTGGGGCTGTGTCGAGGATCATCCCTGCCTGCATTTCGAACTGTGCTACTATCAGGCGATCGACTGGGCGATCCGGCACGGCCTGAAGCGGGTCGAGGCAGGCGCGCAGGGCGAACACAAGCTGGCGCGGGGCTATCTGCCGGTGCCGGTGCATTCGCTGCACTGGATCGCCGATCCGGGGTTCCGGGCGGCGGTTGCGCGCTATCTTGATGCCGAGCGGCGCGCGGTAGACGAAGAGATCGAACTGCTTGGCGCCTATGGCCCGTTCCGGCGGGTCGAAACCGAAGACTGACCGCAAAGGACATGCCATGGCCGACCGTCTGACCAATGCCGAGCGCGAGGCCGCGCTGCCCGCCTTGGGCGAAACCGGGTGGGGCGCGGTCGAGGGGCGCGATGCCATCCGCAAGATATTGAAGTTCCGTAACTTTTCCGAGGCCTGGGGCTTCATGTCGCGCGCGGCACTGGCAGCCGAAGCGATGAACCACCATCCCGAATGGCGCAATGTCTACAACGTCGTGGATGTGACGCTGACCACGCATGACTGCCATGGCCTGTCGGCGCTGGACCTGCAACTGGCGGCAAGGATGGATGCCTTTGCCGGGGCGGCCGAGGTCCAGCGTGACCTGACCGCCCCGATCCTGGCGCTGTGCCAGATCAAGGCCGCACGGCGCTAAAGTTTCTCCAGCAGCGCCTCGCCGGTGGAAATGTTGCATTCACCCGGCTTGTCGATGCTGGCATGGGTGATGACCCCGTTGTCCAGCACCAGCGCATAGCGGTTGGACCGCCCGATCAGGCCCAGTTGCGGGGCGGTGAACTCCATCCCCAGGGCATGCGTCAGCGTGCCGTCTGCGTCGCCCAGGTGTGTGATCCCGGCCTTGGTCGCCCCGGTCGCCTCGCCCCAGGCCTTCAGCACGAAGGGGTCGTTGACAGAGATGCAGATGATCTCCTCGACACCCTTGGCACGGAACTTGTCGGCGGTGCGGATGAAAGACGGGATATGCGCTGTCGTGCAGGGCCCGGTAAAGGCGCCGGGCAGGCCAAAGACCACGACCTTGCGGCCCTTTAGCCTTGCCGCCAGCGACACCGTTTCCGGGCCGTTCGCCCCCATCGTCACAAGATCGGCGTCGGGCAGGCTGCCTCCTATGGTCATCGTCATTTCAAACCCCATCAGATTGCGTTACGGATGCCTTGGGATATAGGGTCGGCCCCGCGCCGCGACCAGCGCAACCATCGTGCCGGAGTATGGAATGAGCAATGTCGTCGTCGTGGGTGCTGGTCAGGCCGCTGCGGCCCTTGCCGCCAAACTGCGCAGCCTTGGCCACCGGGGCGCGATTACCCTGATCGGCGATGAGGCGGCCCCCCCCTATCAGCGCCCGCCCTTGTCGAAGGGATACCTCTTGGGGGAGCTGGGCGAAGAGCGCCTGTGGCTGCGGTCCGCCGAATTCTACGACGAACAGAACATCTCGTTGCGCCTCGGTGCGCCGGTGACGTCGATTGACCGCGCCGCCCGGACGGTGACGGTCGCGGGTGATGCTGTTTCCTATGACGACCTTGTGCTGGCGACGGGGTCGATCCCGCGCCAGCTGCCCGCCGCCATCGGGGGCGCATTGCCCGGCGTCCATGTCGTGCGCACCCTTCTGGACGTGAAGGCGAAAAAGCACCGCTTTGTCCCCGGTGCCCGCGTCGTCATCGTGGGCGGCGGCTATATCGGGCTGGAAGGGGCGGCGGTGGCGTCGAAACTGGGCCTCGACGTGACGGTGATCGAGGCCGCACCCCGCATCCTGCAACGGGTCGCGGCACCCGAGACATCGAACTATTTCCGCGCGCTGCATCAGGCGCATGGGGCAAAGATCCTTGAAGGGGTCGGACTGGAGCGGATTCTGGGCGAGACCCACGTGACCGGGGTGCGGCTGGCGGACGGGCGTGAACTGCCGGCCGATTTCGTGATCCTCGGCATCGGCATCCGCCCGGCGACAGACCTTGCCGAAGCCGCCGGGTTGGCGCTGGACAACGGCATTGCGACCGATGCCCATGGGCGGACGTCGGACCCGCATATCTGGGCGGCGGGGGACTGTGCGTCCTTCCCGTGGAAGGGCGGGCGGCTGCGGCTGGAATCGGTTGGCAACGCGATTGATCAGGCCGAGGCGGTGGCCGCCAACATCACGGGGGCGGATGCGCCCTATCACGCCCTGCCATGGTTCTGGTCGGACCAGTATGACTGCAAGTTGCAGATCGCCGGACTGAATGCAGGCTACGACCGGATCGTCACAAGGGCCGGCGAGGGCGACGCGGTGTCCTTCTGGTACTATCGGGAGGACACGCTGCTCGCGGTCGATGCGATGAACGACAGCCGGGCCTATATGGTGGGCAAGCGATTGATCGAGATGGGAAAATCGCCCGATCCGGTCGTCATCGCGGATGCGCAGACAAACCTCAAGGCGCTGCTCAAGTGATCCTGCGGGCCTGACCCATGACGATGCGCATCATTGGCGGGGCGTCGCGTGGGCTGCATCTTGCCCCGGTAGGGATTGGTGACGCCAGGGCGCATCTGCGCCCGACGTCGGACCGCGTGCGCGAGGCGATCTTCAACCTCTTGATCAATGGCGGATATGGCAACCCCGTCGCGGGCGCGCGGGTGCTCGACCTCTTTGCCGGGACCGGCGCGCTGGGACTGGAGGCGTTGTCGCGCGGGGCCGCCAGCGCAACCTTTGTCGATGACGGGACAGTCGCGCTGGCGCTTATCCGGCGCAACGTGGCGCTGATGCGGGGCGAGGAGCGTGCAGCCGTGATCAAGCGCGACGCCACCAGGTTGGGTCCCAACGCTGGCGCGCCGCACTCGCTTGTGTTCCTTGATCCGCCCTACGGCAAGGGGCTGGGTGAAGCGGCACTGACCGAGGCGCTGACCCAGGGCTGGCTGGCACCGGTCGCAATGGTGGTCTGGGAGGAGAGCACCGCGCCGAAAGTCCCGCCGGGTTTTGACATGGCGGATCAGCGCCGATACGGCGATACCATCGTCACCCTTCTGAAAGCCGAAGCATGACGCCCAAAGCCGTATTGTTCGATTGCGACGGCGTGGTCGTCGACAGCGAGGGACCGACATTCCTGATGTTTCAGGAAGAGTTCGCAGCAGCAGGTCTGCGGGTCACGCTGCACGATCTGGAAACCAACTGGGTCGGGGCGACCGCCGAAGGTCTGGCGGCACGGGCGCGGACGCTGGGGGCGACCCTGCCGCCCGACTGGGTCGCGGGGTTCTATGACCGCCTGAACGCGCGGCTGGCCCAAGGCGTGCTGCTGATCCCCGGCATCCTGGCCGTTCTCGACCGGCTGGATGCGGCGAGCATTCCCTATGCGATGGGGTCCAACGGGCCGATGGCCAAGATGGCGGTGACGCTGGGCCAGCATGGGCTGGTGGAGCGGTTCGGCGGCCATGTCTATTCGGGGCAGGCGCTGGGCGCCCCCAAGCCCGCGCCGGACGTGTACCTGCACGCTGCCCGCGCGCTGGGCGTGGACCCTGCCGATTGCGTGGTGATCGAGGACAGCGCCAGCGGCGCGCTGGCCGCGCGTGCGGCAGGCATTCCGTGTTTCGGGTATGCCCCCCACGCGGTAAACCCCGCGCTGGTTGCTGCCGGTGCGCGGATCTTTACCGACATGGGCGACCTGCCTGGCCTTCTGGGCCTTTGACGCGGGGTCCGGGGGTGACACGCGCCGATCCGGCCCGCAGACTGTCGCGGAAGGGCGCGCGCAGGTGACAGATTATCCGCATCTTTTCCAGCCGATCCGCCTTGCGCATCTGACGCTGCCCAACCGCGTCGTCATGGGGTCGATGCATACGGGGCTGGAGGAAACCGGCGACTGGAACCGGGTTGCGGAGTTCTACGCCACTCGTGCGCGGGGCGGGATCGGCCTGATGGTGACGGGCGGCATGGCCCCGAATGCCGAAGGCCGGGTCTTTCCCGGTGCCGCCGGCCTTTTCACGCCAAAGGACAGCGCCAACCACCGGACCGTGACCGACCGCGTGCATGACGCCGGGGGCCGGATCGCGATGCAGATCCTGCATGCCGGGCGGTATGCCTATGGCCGCGACTGCGTCGCGCCAAGCGCGATCAAGTCCCCGATCTCGCCGTTCCGGCCGCGCGAACTGGATGCCGCGGGGATCGAAAAGCAGGTCGCAGACATGGTCACGGCCGCAACCCGCGCGCAGGATGCGGGCTATGACGGGGTCGAAGTGATGGGGTCCGAGGGCTATTTCCTCAACCAGTTTCTCGTCACCCATACCAACCGGCGTACCGATGACTGGGGCGGCAGCTATCAGAACCGCATGCGCCTGCCTGTCGAGGTCGTTGCCCGCATCCGGCGGGCGGTGGGTCGGGATTTCCTGCTGGTCTACCGTATTTCCCTGATCGACCTTGTGCCGGACGGGTCAAGCTGGGACGAGATCGCCACCCTTGCCCGCGCGGTGCAGGCGGCGGGGGCGGATGTGTTCAATTCCGGCATCGGCTGGCACGAGGCCCGGGTGCCCACCATCGCCACCTCGGTTCCCCGCGCCGCCTTTGTTGGCCTGACGGCGCGGCTGAAAGGCGAGGTGACGATCCCCGTCATTGCCACCAACCGCATCAACCGGCCCGAAATGGCCGAGGCGATCCTTGCGGCAGGGCAGGCGGACATGGTGTCGATGGCACGGCCCTTTCTGGCCGATGCCGACTTTGTGGCCAAGGCAGCGACGGGCCGGGCGGCCGAGATTGCGCCCTGCATCGCGTGCAACCAGGCCTGTCTGGACCACACCTTTGCGGGCAAGGTCAGTTCCTGTCTGGTCAACCCGCGCGCCTGCGCCGAGACGGAACTGGCCTATGCACCGACCGCCAGCCCCAAACGCATCGCGGTGGTGGGTGCCGGTCCTGCGGGCATGATGGCGGCAATGGTCGCGGCAGAGCGCGGGCACCTTGTCACGCTGTTCGAGGCGTCGGGCGAGGTCGGAGGTCAGATGAAACTGGCGCGCGTTGTACCGGGGAAAGAGGAATTTCATGGCCTTGTCGACTGGTTCAAGGCGATGTTGTTGTTGCGGCGGGTCGAAGTGCTGCTGAATACGCCTGCGACGCCCGCCATGATCGACGCCCATGACGAGGTCATCGTTGCAACCGGCGTTCGGCCCCGCGAACCCGAAATCCCGGCAAGCGGCGGCGCACGGGTCTTGCACTACCTCGATGTCCTGCAAGGCGCGCCTGTCGGGCGGCGCGTGGCGATCATCGGCGCGGGCGGGATCGGGTTTGACGTGGCAGAGTTCCTGCTGCGAGGACCGGGCCGAAGTGCCACCCTCGACGCGATCCGATGGCGGCGCGAATGGGGCGTGGCCGACCCGGCGGTGGCGCGCGGCGGGTTGACCCCGGACGGCGGACGTCCTGACGTCCCGGAGCGGACCATCTGGCTGTTGCAGCGCAGCCCCGGTGCGCCCGGCAAGGGCCTGGGCAAGACCACCGGCTGGATCCACCGCACCCGGCTGAAACAGCGCGGCGTGCAGATGTGGGGGGGCGTGACCTATCACGGGATCACTGCGCAAGGGCTGGGCATAAGCCGGGATGGCCTGACCGAAACCCTTGATGTCGATACCGTCGTCCTTTGCGCGGGGCAGGTGCCTGACCGACGGCTGGCGGATGGGCTGATCGCGAAAGGCATCCCCTTTCATCTGATCGGTGGCGCGGAACGCGCGGACGAACTGGACGCCAAGCGTGCAATTGATCAAGGCGCGCGCCTGGCGGCAAGACTTTAGCCGCAAGATGTTGGGGACAAGTTGCCAGTCTCTGCCATATGCGGGGTGTCCGGGTTGACTCATCGCGCCCCAGACCTGACGATGCCACCGAGAAACTGGAATCATCGGGACCAAACGTTTGCGATTCACGCGGCTACGGCTCAATGGCTTCAAAAGCTTTGTCGACCCGACGGATCTGGTGATCCATCAGGGGCTGACCGGCGTTGTCGGTCCCAACGGCTGCGGCAAGTCCAACCTTCTGGAAGCGTTGCGCTGGGTGATGGGCGAGAACCGCCCCACGGCGATGCGCGGCGACGGGATGGAGGACGTCATCTTCAACGGGGCCGCCACGCGCGGGGCGCGGCACTTTGCCGAGGTGGCGCTGGTCATCGACAATACAGAACGGCTGGCGCCATCGGGGTTCAACGAGGCTGACCAGATCGAGATCGTGCGCCGGATCACCCGCGACATCGGGTCGGCCTACAAGACCAATGGCAAGGAAGCCCGCGCCCGCGATGTGCAGATGCTGTTTGCCGATGCCTCCACCGGATCGCATTCGCCTGCGCTGGTGCGGCAAGGGCAGATATCGGAGTTGATCAACGCGCGGCCCAAATCGCGGCGTCGGATACTGGAAGAGGCAGCGGGGATTTCCGGCCTGTACCAGCGTCGGCACGAGGCGGAACTGAAACTGCAATCGACTGAGGCCAACCTCACGCGCATCGACGATGTGCTGGAAAGCCTTGCGCAGCAGTTGTCGGTGCTGGTGCGGCAAGCGAAACAAGCGGAACGCTACCGCGAGATCGCCGAGGAATTGCGCCGGACGGAAGGAATGCTGCTTTACCGTCTCTGGCGCGAGGCCGATCTGGTTCACGCGGAGGCGGAGGTTTCGTTTCGCGCCAGTGTTCTGCGCGCATCGCAGGTTGAGGGCGTCGCCCGTGCCGCCGCTGCCGCGCGTGCCGAGGCCGAGGAACGTCTGCCGTCCTTGCGCGAGGAAGAGGCGGTCGCCGGTACCATCCTGCAACGCCTGCAGTTGCAGCGTGACGCGCTGGCGGATGAGGAAAAGCGCGCGACGGACCTGATTGCAACGCTGGTCGCGCGGGATGCGCAACTGGCGCAGGACATGGCGCGCGAGGCGGGGTTGAACCGCGATGCGGGCGAAACGATCACCCAGCTGGAATGGGAACTGGATCAGTTGGCCAAGGGGGCCGAGGGGCATGACGCGCGGCTGGCTGAAGCAGGCGAGATCGCGGCGGCGGCGGCGGCGGCGTTGTCCGAGGTCGAAGCCGGTCTGACGGTCCTGACCGAGGATGCCGCCCGCCTGGCCGCCCGCCACCAATCCGCCCAGCGCCTGATCGGCGACACGCGCCAGAGCCTTGACCGCGCCGAGGCTGAGACCGCGCGGGCGCATCAGGCCGAGGCCGAGGCGCGCCGCAGTCTGGCGACGGCGACCGAGGCGGAGGCCGCATCCGAACGCGCCCTGACCGATGCCCAGGCCCTGCTGAAGGCCACCGAAACGGCACTGGCCGAGGCGGAGACCGCCCGCAGCGATACGCAGGTCCGCGAGGCCGAGGCGCGCGCCCAACGGTCGGGCGCCGAGGGCGAGGCCAACGCGATGCGCGCCGAGGTGCAGGCGCTGGCCCGTCTGATGGAGCGCGAGGCCCGCGTTGGCGCGCAGTTGATGGACCGCCTGCAGGTGACGCCCGGCTTTGAAAAGGCGCTGGGGGCGGCATTGGCCGACGATCTTCGCGCGCCGGTGATCGAGGGTGCCGCGCGGACGGGCTGGCGGGCGCTTGCGGCCTATGCCAGCGATCAGGCCTTGCCCGCGGGGATCGAGGCGCTGTCGTCCAGGGTCGCAGCGGCCCCGGTCCTGCAACGCCGCCTGTCGCAGGTCGGCATCGTCGCGCGGGATCTGGGCGCATCTCTGCAGGGCGATCTGCGCCCCGGCCAGCGGCTGGTCAGTGTCGAGGGGGATCTGTGGCGCTGGGACGGGTTTTCCTCGGCGGCCGAGGATGCGACGTCGACCGCCGCGTTGCGTCTGGAACAGCTCAATCGCCTCGTTGCACTGAAGCGTGATCTGGAAGATGCCGCCGCCCGCGCCGAAGGGGCACTGCGCGCGCATGAGGCGCTGCAGGCGCGGCTGGCAGACCTGACCCGCGCCGACCAGATGGCGCGCGAGGCACGGCGGTCCGCTGACCAGCGTCTGGCAGAGGCGCATCGCGCCCTGTCGCGCGCGCAAGCCGAAAAGTCGCTTGCAGGTGGCAAGGTCGAGGCGGCCGAGATGGCCGCAGCGCGCTATACCGCCGAAGCAACCGATGCCCGGGCGCGGCTGACCGAGGCAGAGGCCGGGCTTGCGGGCCTCGATGATCTGGACAATGCGCGCGCCGCCGTCGATGCCGCCAAGATCGCGGTTGAAGCAGCACGGCTGACCATGCTGACGCGCCGGTCCGCGCATGACGAATTGCGCCGCGAGGGCGATGCCCGGTTGCGGCGTCGGCAAGCGGCGACAACGGAATTGTCCGGCTGGCGCCACCGGCTTGAGACCGCGACGCGCCGCAGCGAGGAATTGGCGGTCCGCCAGGCGGAGACGCAAGCGGAGCTTGCCCGCGCCGAGGCCGTCCCTGCGACGCTTGCGACCCGGCGATCGGAAATGGTTGATGCCATCGAGGTGGCCGAGGTCCGCCGCCGCAAGGCTGCCGATGCGCTTGCTGCGGCTGAGGGCGCTTTGCGCGCGGCGCAGGACGCAGAACGCCAGGCCGACCGCGCGGCGGGTGAGGCGCGCGAGGCCCGCGCCCGGGACGAGGCGCGGATCGAGGCTGCCCTTGTCGCCACCGAACTCGCCGCCGAGCGTATCCGGGTCGAGGCAGAGTGCGAGCCGCCCGAATTGCTGGTCCTGCTCCGCGCCGACCCTGATGCCTTGCCCGACGCCGCGCATCTGGAAACCGAAGTCACGCGCCTGCGCCGTCAGCGCGAGGCCTTGGGGGCAGTCAACCTGCGCGCCGCCGAGGATGCCAGGGTGGTGGAGGCGGAGTACGACACGCTGTCGCACGAAAAGGTCGACCTTGAAGAGGCCGTCAAGAAACTGCGCGCCGGGATCGCGGGACTGAACCGCGAAGGGCGCGAGCGGCTATTGACGGCATTCGAACAGGTCAACGCGAATTTCGCGACGCTTTTCACCCATCTCTTCGGGGGTGGCGAGGCGCGGCTGGTGATGGTGGAGAGCGACGATCCGCTGGAGGCGGGGCTGGAGATCATGTGCCAGCCGCCCGGAAAACGGCTGTCCACGCTCAGCCTTTTGTCCGGGGGCGAACAGACGCTGACGGCACTGGCGCTGATCTTTGCCGTGTTCCTTGCCAATCCCGCGCCGATCTGCGTGCTGGACGAGGTTGATGCTCCGCTGGACGATGCCAACGTGACGCGGTTCTGTGATCTCCTGGACGAAATGACCCGCCGCACCGAAACGCGGTTCCTGATCATCACCCACCATGCGGTGACGATGTCGCGGATGGACCGCCTCTATGGTGTCACGATGGCCGAACAGGGCGTCAGCCAGCTGGTCAGCGTGGATCTGAAGCGGGCCGAGGCTTTGGTGGCCTGATCTTACGGCTAACCTCGAATTAACCTGATTCGGTCAGAACAAGGCATGAACACACACGTCTTCCGGAGGTTTGCCATGTACAGCTATCTCGCCATGATCTCGACCGCGGTCTTTATCGGCTGGGCGCAAGAGGGGATGGAACGCCAGGGCGCCGGGTCCTGGCATCGTGCGCCCGTATTGTCCGGTCTGCACTAGGCTTGTTGGCGCTGCGGGCAAGACCAGCTGTGCCGGTCAGGGACGGCGCGCTGACGGACCGGCGGCAAGATCAGCCTCCACCAGACGCCCCGCCCCGCGCAACAGCGCCTGTTTTTCGCGCGTCAGGACTTGCGTTTCGCAATAGAAGTGGCCCAGTTCGTCGGCGTCGGCCGCAGCCAGATAGGATTGCAGGTCAGGCCGATACTGATAGGCGCCCCGCGTCAGTCTGTACTCCAGCGCCGCCCGCCACGCCGCCTGATCCTGCGTGTGGCAATGCAGCAGGACCATGTCGCGGCTGAAGGCTGGCCCGCGAAGGCGTACACCGTTCAGAAACGCACCATGCAGCCGCGGCGACAGGCCCGCAACATGCGTCCGGAACAGCGCCTTTCCGACGGAATGGGACAGCATCGCCTCGGGGAAGACATTTGCAAATCGACCAAGGACCGGGGCCCGCAGATGGGCGTGCCGGTCCTTCAATGGGCCGCGGAACAGGCGCGGGGATGCGGCGGGGTGGTCCGCATCCTGCATCGCCTCGAACGGTTCCATCCGCAGCATCGCGACATCCGGCGGCACCGCGTCCAGCACGTCCGCGACGGGACTTGCAGGCCAAAGGTATTCGTCGATATCGACATGCCCGAGCCAGGGCAGTGTGCAGGCTCCATAGGCGGCCTGCGCGTTGCGGGTCTGGCGGTTCTCGATCCTGGCGGGGCGCATTCCCGCAAGGGTTTGCCAGTGCTGCGCGGAACACCGCGTTGCGACGACACCTGCAATCGCGGCGATCGCGTCAAATGCGGGATCGTCCGGATCGTCGAAATAAAGCCAGAGCTGCGTCGCACCCAGTGCAAGATGATGGGTCACAAAGGCGCGGATCATCGCCTCGGATGCGCGCACCGTGGTCACGAGGCCCCAGGCCGTCATCCTTTTTGCGGCGCCATCACGCCCACCAGAGCACCAGGACGATCACCAGCATCCCGGCCCATGCGCGCCAAAGCGCGGCACAGGCCGCGTCGATGTCGCGCGGGCCGGGGTCACGCCGCCCTTCGGGCCAGACCCAGGGGAAATCGCGCCTTTGCCCGTGATAGCTGCGCGGGCCGGACAGCGCGACATTCAGCACCACGGCCATCGCCGCCTCGGGCCAGCCCGCGTTGGGGCTGCGGTGCAAGGGACCGTCGCGCAGGATCGGCGTGCAGTCGAACTGCCGGTGCGTGACCGCAATCAGGCCGGCGGTCAGGCGTGCCGGGATCAGGTTCAACAGATCATCCAGCCGCGCCGCCGCCCAGCCGAACGCCTCGTGCCGTGGTGTCTGGTGCCCAATCATGCTGTCCGCCGTGTTGACGACCTTGTAGACGATGATCCCCGGCAGCCCGGCGATCAGATACCAGAAGATCGGCGCGATCACCCCGTCGGACAGGTTTTCGGCGGCACTCTCGATGGCGGCGCGGGCGACATCAGGTTCGGTCATGCCGGCGGTGTCGCGGCCCACGATCATCGCGACAGCCCCGCGCCCGTCCGTCAGCGACCGGCGCAACGCATCTGCCACCGCACGCACATGGTCAACCAGGCTTTTCTGCGACAGAAGGACCGCGACCACGGCGATCTCGATCAGGCCCATGTCGGGCAGGATGTGCAGCGCGAATCCCAGCGCCGCCGCCCCCGTGACCAGCACCGCAGTTGCGACAACCCCCATCATCCGGCGCGCGCGGCCCTGGTTCATGCTCCGGTCCAGCCGGTCGATCACCCGACCCATCAGGACGGCAGGATGGGGCACGCGTTTCCAGATCGCGGCGGGCTCGCCCAAGACCGCATCGGCGACCATCGCGACAGCCAGAAGTCCCGCGCTCATCCCTTGCGCCGCCCGACCAATGCGGCCGCAACGCGATCCCATTCACCGCGTGTTCCCGGCAGACCCAGCCGCAACCAGCGGTCGGAATAGGGGAAACGCCGTGTCCAGATGCGCGTGCGGGCAAACTGATCCTGCCAGGCGCGCGCATCCGCGACATCGTAAAGGCGGAAGAGGTCGGTTCCGCCGACAGGCGTCACCCCGGCGTCCGTCATGAGTTCGTCGAGCCTTTGCGCGTCCCGATGCAGGCGGCGTCTTGTCCTCGCTGCCCAGGCCGGATCGGCCAGCGCCAAGGTTCCCACCGCCTGCGCCGCCCCCGAGACCGGCCAAGGCCCCAGCATCCGTGCAAGCCCCGCCACCAGTGCCGGATCGCCGATCGCAAATCCCAGCCGCAGGCCCGCCAGACCCCAGAACTTGCCGAAACTTTTCAGGATCAGGGTGCCCGGACGCGCCGCCAGCGCCATCAGGCTTTGCCCCGGCGCAACCTCGCCAAAGCTTTCGTCGATGACCGTCAACGGCGCCGCACATTCGTCCGCCGTCCAGATGCGGCCATCGGGATTGTTGGGGTTGACCACGACGCGCGCCGCCGCCGGTCCGTCGGCCAGCGTCCAGCCCGCGGCACGGAACGCGCGTGCATGTTCGTTATAGGTCGGACCGGGGATCGCCACCGTCGCGGGCGGCACCAGCGCCGGGATGCGCGCGATCAGGCTCGATGCGCCGGGGGCCGCCAGGACCGCAGCCTCTGCCGGCACGGCCCAGAAATCACGGGCCGCCACCTCCAATGCAGCGGTCGCCGCGGCATCCGGCAGGTCACGCCAGATCGGAGATGCCAGGCGGGGCAGGGGATAGGGCACGCGGTTGATGCCGGTCGACAGGTCAAGCCAGTCCGCCCGCACGCCGCCAAACCGGGCAAGGGCGGCGTCGATGTCGCCGCCATGATCCGCGCTGGTCTGGTCGATTCGCATGTTCTGCCCGTCAGCTGTCCCGCCGTCCTTTCCAAAGCGCAATCGCCACGTCATGTCCACCGGCCAGACCATCCCGGCGGTTGTATAACTGCGACTTTGCGGCCCGACCCGGGCCTTGGCCGTCAGAAGGCCACGCCGTTTGCTTGATTTTTACAAATTGTGGGGCAGACTTTGCTGTGCATGGTCTGCCCATGCAGGAAGGCTGCCAAGTGCTGGAGTTTCTGCCACTGGAGGTCCGCCAGGGTCTTGAGGCGGCGCGTCGCCGCGACCTGCGCGCCCGGTCCCGTTTGCGTGTGCATGTCGATGACGCGGTCTATCCCGTGCTGCGCTCCTGGCCAGGCGGCTTTGCGCTTGAGGCGGAACACGCCCCGCATCTGCGCGGGTTGGTTGATCTTTACGACGGCACGCGTCACCTGATGCAATGCCTGATCGTCGCCTCGTCGGTCGAGGGCGGCGAGGTCATCTGCGATTTCAAGCGCGCGACCCCGATCACCGATCGTGCTGCACTGGACTATCTGCGCGATGCCAACGCGCCGGTGGCCTACCTGCCCAAGGCATAGGACCAAGCCATCACTCACTGGCAGGCAAGTTGCCCGCCGCCGCCAGCGCCGTCACTGCAGGTCGGAAAATGCCTTCTGCAAACGGTCCACGGCCTCGGCGATCATCGCGCGGGGCGCCGCGATGTTGAACCGCATGAAACTGTCGCCGCCCAGCCCGAAGCTGTGCCCGTAATTCGCGGCGATCCGGGCAGATTTCTCGATCCGTGCCACGAACTCCGCGCGCGGCATTCCGGTACCTGCAAAGTCGACCCAGGCCAGGTAGGTCGCTTCCAGCGGGATCGACCGCAGGCCGGGAATGGCGTTGATGCCGGCATCGAACAGGCGACGATTGCCATCCAGATAGACCATCAGGTCATCGACCCAGGCCGCACCTTCGGGCGAATAGGCCGCCGTTGCCATGAACAGGCCAAAGGCATTGGGCGAAATGCCCATGGCGTTCATCCGCACTGCAAACCTGTCGCGCAGCGCGGCATCCGCGATGATCACGTTGCCGATATGGGCGCCCGCGATGTTGAAGGTCTTGGTGGTGGCCGTCATCGTTACCAGCCGGTCGGCAATGCCCGGGGCCGCCAGCGGCATCGCAGTGTGGGTGTGTCCCGGCATCACCAGATCATGATGGATTTCATCCGACACCAGGATCAGGTCGTGGCGGATGCAGAAATCGGCGACGCCGCGCAGTTCAGCGGCCGTCCAGACACGGCCGCCGGGATTGTGCGGCGAGCACAGGATGAACATCCGCTCGCGCCCCGTCATCACGCTGTCCCAGGCCGCGAAATCCATCGCAATCCGGTCACCCGTCAGGGTCAGCGGGCATTCCGTCACGCCGCGCCCGGCCGCTTTGATGACGCGGGCAAAGGCATGATAGACGGGCGTTGTCAGCACCACGTGATCGCCGGGCGATGTGTAGGTATCAACGCACATCGACGTGCCGTTCACGAGACCATGTGTGGTGAAGATGTGCCCGGCCTCGACCTGCCAGCCATGGCGGTTGGCCATCCACCATTGAATGGCGGCATGATAGGCCGACAAATCGCCTGTATAGCCATAGATGCCGTGGGACAGCATCCGCTCCAGCGCATCCTGCACGCAGCCCGGCGGACGGAAATCCATGTCGGCCACCCACATCGCCAGACCGTCGCGGGGCGACACGCCATAAAGCGGCTCCATCATGTCCCATTTGGTACAGCGGCTACCGCGCCGGTCGATCAGGTCATCAAAGCTCATGGGGGTGCATTCACGTCACAAAAGGTTGGGGACACTGCAAGCAATACTGTCAAGGCGCGGGATGACAACCGCAACTTTGTACCGTTACACCCGGCGGCGGCGGACACGCGCCGCACCTTGGCATGCCTCGGTGCCACGCCCATTTCTCTTGCGTCACCGAAACGCGCGCCTTAAATCCGTGCCCATGATCCGCCCTATCCTGATCCATCCCGATCCGCGCCTGAAAAAGCCATGTGAGCCGATTGCCGCCATAACGCCGGAGATCGTGACCCTGGCCAGCGACATGCTGCAGACGATGTATGACGCGCCGGGCATCGGCCTGGCGGCCCCGCAGGTCGGCGTGATGAAGCGGCTGATCGTGATGGATTGCGAAAAGCGCACCGACGCCCCGCCGCAACCGATGGTGCTGATCAATCCGGTCGTGCTGTGGACGTCGGAAGAGCTGTCGACCTATGAGGAAGGGTGTCTGTCGATCCCCGACCAGTATGCCGATGTGCAGCGCCCGGCCGAAGTGCGGGTCGGCTGGCGCGACCTTGACGGCAGTGAGCAGGAACGCCAGTTCGACGGCCTTTGGGCGACCTGCGTCCAGCACGAGATCGACCATCTGGCGGGCAAGCTTTTCATTGACTATCTCGGCCCGCTGAAGCGCCAGATGATCACCCGCAAGATGGAAAAGCTGAAACGCGAACTGGCGCGCGGCTGATGGCGGTCCGGCGCTGCCTGCCCTGGCCGCATCCCGTGCTGAAAACTGCTGCCGCCGATGTGGACACGATCACGGACGAGGTGCGCCGCCTCTGGGCCGACATGATCGACACGATGGACGCGATGCCCGGCTACGGGCTGGCGGCGGTCCAGATCGGCGTGTCGCTGCGGCTGGCGGTGGTGGATTGTTCGGAACGGCGCGGGCAGGCAGTCAGGATGGCCAACCCGGTCGTGCTGCATGCCTCCGGCCAGTTCCGCGACCACGAGGAGGCGTCCCCGAACCTGCCGCTGGTATCTGCCGTGATCTCGCGGCCACGCGCGGTGACGGTGCGGTTCCTGAACGATCAGGGTGTTCCCGAGGACCGCGATTTCGTCGATCTCTGGGCGACATCGGTGCAGCATCAGATCGACCATCTCGCGGGCAGGATGTACTTTGACCACTTGTCCGGCTTGCGCAGGAAGATGCTGATCGCGCGGTCCGAAAAGCTGCGTGGAAAAAAATGAAAATAGTTTTCATGGGAAGTCCGGACTTTGCGGTTCCCGCCTTGCACGCCATCCATCAAAGCCATGAAATCGTTGCGATCTACTGCCAGCCACCGCGCCCTGCCGGGCGTGGGAAAGCCGATCGCAAAGGCCCGGTCCATCTGGCCGCCGAAGCCCTTTCTTTGCCCGTCTACCATCCGGTTTCGCTGCGCGGCGAAACCGCGCAGAAAATCTATGCTGCACATGCGGCAGATATTGCGATCGTGGTCGCCTATGGCCTGATCCTGCCGCAGGCGATCCTCGACATGCCGCGCCTTGGCTGTCTGAACATCCACGCCTCCTTGCTGCCGCGCTGGCGGGGGGCGGCGCCCATCCACCGCGCCGTCATGGCGGGCGACCGGGAAACCGGCATCTGCATCATGCGGATGGAGGCAGGGCTGGACACCGGCCCCGTGCTGAACCGCCACGCGATGCCCATTGGCCCCGAAGACACCAGCGGCGACCTCCATGACCGGCTGGCCCATCTTGGGGCCGCGATGATCACGCAGACGCTGGCGGACCTGTCCAGCCTAGACGCCGCTCCGCAGTCCGATCAGGGCGTGACCTACGCCGCCAAGATCGACAAGGCCGAGGCGCGCATCGACTGGACACGCCCCGCCATCGACATCGACCGCCAGATCCGCGGCCTGTCGCCCTTTCCCGGTGCCTGGTGCCAGATCGGGGATGAGCGGGTAAAGCTGCTGCGCAGCCGCGTCGCACAAGGGTCCGGGCTGCCGGGACAGATCCTGCACGGTCTCACGATCGCCTGCGGCTCGGGTGCCGTTGACATCCTGCAGGTGCAGCGCGAAGGCCGCCGCATGATGCCTGCCGACGAGTTCTTGCGAGGTTTCGGGGCGATCAAGGCCTTCAACTGAGCGCCACCCATTACAATCCGGCCCCCAGCCCCCATATCGGCGCAAAGTGCGGAGGAGTTCAGCAATGCCCGTCATCGCCTTCATCATCATCGGCCTGGCGGCCGGGTTCGTGGCAACCCGGTTGATGAAGATCGACGCGGACCTGCCCACCACCGTTGCCATCGGCGTATTCGGCGCGCTGATCGGCGGCTTTGTGCTGCGCTCGCTGATCGTGCTGACCAGTTGGGCAGCGGGATTTGCGGGCGCTGTCCTTGGCGCCCTGTTGCTGATCTGGGCGTGGAAAACCTACTTGTCGCGTTGACGCCGACCCTGGCGCAGCCACCGCAGCGCGGCCTTGAGCCGAAAGCTGCGGCCGCCTGCATCGTCCCACAATAGCTGCCCCTGCCAGGCCGCAAACGCGATCGCGGCCTGTTCCCGCGCATCGCGCGAGGCGCCAAGGCTTGACGCAAGCCTGCTTTCGGTTGCCGCTCGCCAGTCTGCCGCCCGGGCCTGAAGGTCGCGGCTGCGCTGTGCCGTCACCAGTTGGCCCAGGGTGAACGTCGCGCCAAGCCCGTCCGCCACCGCCTTCAGGAACGCCGCAGCCCCCCGGTCGTCCAGCACCGGCAGTGCGGCGTCACTGGCCACCGCGACCGCGTCCCAGCCGCGCATCAGTGCCCATTCCATCATGCGATCGCGCGACCCGTAGCGCTGCACCAGCGTCGGAGGCGCGAGGCCCGTCGCCTGCGACACTGTGGCAAAGGTTACGGCCTTGTCGCCACCCCGGCCGTACAGGTCGGCAATGGCGGCGTGGACATGGTCATCTGGCACGGATTTCGGGCGCGGCATGACCAAAGTCTAGCGACGTTTTTCGCGCGGGGCTACCTGCTTGACGCACCCCTTCCTCCGGTCAGGCCGGATCGCGGGCTTTCGGCTTGTAGGGGGCCATTCCGGCCCGTGCCAGCGCATCCGCGCGCTCGTTTTCGGCATGGCCGGCATGGCCCTTGATCCATTTCCACGTCACCTTGTGCGCCCCTTGTGCCGCATCAAGCCTTTGCCAAAGTTCCACATTCTTGACCGGATCGCGCCCCGCCGTGCGCCAGCCGTTGCGCTTCCAGCCATGGATCCATTCGGTGACACCGTTCTTCACATAGGCGCTGTCGGTGACGATGGTGATCTCCGTCGGCCGCGTCAGCGATTCCAGCGCCGAGATCGCCGCCATCAATTCCATGCGGTTGTTGGTGGTCAGCGCCTCGCCACCCGACAATTCGCGTTCCCTGACGACCGCGCCGCCGTCGCGCGCCAGCAGCAGCACCCCCCAGCCGCCGGGGCCGGGATTGCCCGAACAGGCGCCGTCAGTATAGGCAAAAAGATCGGTCATCGGGTCGCCTTTGGCTACAGGGCCAGCGGAATGGCAAGACAGGCAATGACGACCGCCGTCAAGGGCCCGCGCAGCCGCATCCACCAATCCGGGGCCAGACCTTGCCGCCAGTAGGTCCAGTCCAGAAACAGAAGTCCCGCAAAGCCCGCGATCAGGTAAATCCGCGATTCCGATGAGGCATCCGTCACCATCAGGAACACCCACAGCGCGGGGATGACCGACAGCGCATAAAAGGGGGCTGCCCGGTCTGGGTCGGCTTTCGTGGCGAATCCCCAGAGCACCCCCGACATGAACGACAGGATGATCGTCCCGTAGGTCAGCCCGACATAGCCGCCAAGAAACATCGGCAGCATCCATCCCCCCGCCCAGGACGCCAGCGGCGCTGACAGATGCGTCGCCGCCGACCACAGGAACGGGATCAGCCCTGCAAGGCCGAGGGCAAGTGCAGCACGGGGGATGCGGGTCATGCCAGTGCGCGCAAGACGCGGGGGACCCTGAATTCGACGTTCTCGATGGCGGTTTCAACCCGTTCCACGGTCACGGCAAAGCGGCGGCGAAAGGCGTCGATGACTTCGTCCACCAACACCTCGGGTGCGCTGGCGCCGGCCGTCAACCCGATGGCGCCTACGCCCGCCAGTGCGCGCCAGTCGATGTCATCCGCACGCTGGATCAATTGCGCATAGGCGCAGCCGGCAGCCCGGCCGACCTCCACCAGACGTTTGGAGTTGCTGGAATTCGGCGCGCCGATCACCAGCAGGGCGTCGATCTTCGGGGCCATCGCCTTGACCGCCGCCTGCCGGTTCGTGGTGGCATAGCAGATGTCTTCATGCGCCGGGGCCTGGATCGCGGGAAACCGCGCCACCAGGGCTGCAGCAATGTCGGCGGTGTCGTCGACCGACAGCGTTGTCTGCGTCACGAAGGCCAGCCTGCCGGGATCGCGCACCGACAGATGGGCCACATCCGCGACCGTCTCGACCAGCAGCACCTCGCCCGGCGGCAGTTGTCCCATCGTGCCCACGGTTTCGGGGTGGCCCGCATGGCCGATCATGACCATCTGCAACCCGTTCTCGTGGTGACGGGCGGCTTCGTTATGGACCTTGGTCACCAGCGGGCAGGTGGCATCGACGGCGATCATCCGACGACCGGCGGCCTCGGCGGGCACGGATTTCGGCACGCCATGGGCGGAAAAAATCACTGGGCGGTCCGGCGGGCAATCTGCCAGTTCCTCGACAAACACCGCACCCCTGGCACGCAGGCCATCGACGACGAACCTGTTGTGGACGATTTCGTGGCGGACATAGACCGGCGCACCCCATTTTTCCAACGCCAGTTCGACGATCTTGATCGCACGGTCAACGCCCGCACAGAATCCGCGCGGCGCGGCCAGATAAAGTGTCAGTGGGATCAATGCCATAAGGCAACCTCTCTTCGATGCCGGGCAACATGGCAAAAGACGCCAGATTTTGCAATCTGGCGTCTCGTCGGTTGCGTCACCCAAGGCAAAGACCGCATCGCGATCAGGGCAGGGAATCCGGCATCAGTTGTTCATGCCGGCGGCGACATCTTCGGTATCTGCCGGGCGCGGATCACGCGGCGGGCGGCCGATCACGTCACGCAGTTCGTCCAGTTCGATGAAATTGTCGGCCTGACGGCGCAACTCGTCCGCAATCATCGGCGGCTGGCTGCGGATGGTCGACACGACCGACACCCGCACGCCCTGGCGCTGCAGGCTTTCCACCAGGGGGCGGAAATCGCCGTCACCGGAGAACAGCACGACATGGTCAAGCCGCGGCGCCAGTTCCAGCGCATCCACGGCCAGTTCGATGTCCATGTTGCCCTTGACCTTCCGGCGGCCCTGGCTGTCGGTGTATTCCTTGGCCGGCTTCGTGCGCATGCTGAAACCGTTGTAGTGCAGCCAGTCCACCAGCGGGCGGATCGGCGAATATTCGTCATTGTCCAGAAGAGCGGTGTAATAGAACGCGCGCACCAGCTTGCCGCGCCGCATGAATTCCATCCGCAGCAGTTTGTAGTCGATGTCGAAGCCCAGCGATTTCGCAGCCGCGTAAAGGTTTGACCCGTCAATGAACAGCGCCAGCCGTTCGTCCTTGTAAAACATCCCAGTCCCCTCGAGTATGACGCCCGTCCAATCTCATCTCCAAATCGCGCCCCAGAAGCGTTCTCGAAATCGACAGTCGAACCGCGGCGGACTATAGAACTGCGCGGCCCAGCGGCAAGTCGTCTTAAAGGATATGTAACATTGTCCGCGCATGTGGAAAATCAATTCCTGATTGCGCTCGGCGCGAATCTGCCATTCCGCCGAAGCCGCCCGGAAACGACGCTCCGCTCCGCAATCGCGACTTTTCCGACCGTGGGAATCGACGTCCTGGCCGTCAGCCGACTGTATTCGACGCCCTGCTTTCCGCCGGGCGCGGGTCCCGACTATGTGAACGGAGCCGCCATCATCACAACGAAAACCTTTTGTGACGTTGCGTCAGTGCTGGGCAAACTTCACGAGCTTGAGCAGAAATTCGGCAGACGCCGGGAAAACCGCTGGGCGATGCGGACGCTGGACCTTGATCTGCTTGCCGCGGGCGATTCGATCCTGCCTGACGCGGCGACGCAGGATGCCTGGCGCGCCCTCCCGCCGGCAACGCAGGCAACCGCGACGCCCGACCAGCCGATCCTGCCGCATCCCCGGATGCAGGACCGCGCCTTTGTGCTGGTGCCGCTTGCCGACATCGCGCCCGGCTGGCGGCACCCGCGGCTGGGGCTGACCGTTACCGACATGCTCGCCGCCCTGCCCGAGGCGGACCGCGCCGCCGTCCGGCCCTTGCCCGACAGGGGCAAACGCCGCTTGTCATCCGGTCCGCAAACGCTTACATAGCGCGCTTCCTGTCGCTAACCCAACTGGAGTGCGCCCATGGCCCGCGTGACGGTCGAAGATTGCGTTGACAAAGTGCCGAACCGGTTCGAGCTGGTGATGCTTGCCGCCCATCGCGCGCGCGAAATCCAGGCCGGATCGCCCGTCACCATCGACCGCGACAACGACAAGAACCCGGTCGTGTCCTTGCGCGAAATCGCCGAGGAAACCCAGTCGGCGGATGCGTTGCGCGAACGCATGATCGAAAGTCACCAGACCCAGATCGAGGTGGACGAGCCCGAAGAAGACCAGATGGCGCTTCTTATGGTCGGCGAAATCGACCGCCCGCTGTCGGACGACATGTCCGAAGAGCGTCTGTTGCGCGCCCTGATGGAAGCACAGGGCGACCACTAGGGCCGCAAGGCCAGGGCAGGACAAGCATGATCGACGTCGAAGACCTGATCGCGCTTGTCCGCAACTACAACCCACGCTGCAATGCCGAGGCGATCCGGCTGGCCTATGGCTATGGCACGAAGATGCACCAGGGCCAGTTCCGCAAGTCGGGCGAGCCCTATTTCACCCATCCCGTCGCGGTTGCCGCGATCCTGACCGAACAGCAGCTGGATGATGCGACGATCATCACCGCCCTGCTGCACGACACCATCGAGGATACCAAATCCACCTATGCCGAGGTGGCGCGCCTGTTCGGTGCCGAGGTGGCCGAACTGGTCGATGGCGTGACCAAGCTGACGAATCTGCAGCTCTCCTCGTCCGAAAGCCAGCAGGCGGAAAACTTCCGCAAGCTGTTCATCGCGATGTCGAAAGACCTGCGGGTGATCCTGGTAAAGCTGGGCGACCGTCTGCACAACATGCGCACCATCCGCTCGATGAGCGTGGAGAAGCAGGCGCAAAAGGCCCGCGAGACGATGGAAATCTATGCGCCGCTGGCCGGGCGCATGGGCATGCAGTGGATGCGCGAGGAGCTGGAGGATCTGTCCTTCAAGGTTCTGAACCCCGAGGCGCGCAATTCGATCATACGCCGCTTCCTGACCCTGCAGCGCGAGGCGGGCGATGTCGTCCACAAGATCACCAGCGACATCCGCAACGAACTGGAAAAGGCGCAGATCGAGGCTGACGTCTATGGCCGCGCGAAGAAACCCTATTCGATCTGGCGCAAGATGCAGGAGAAGGACCTGGCGTTTTCACGCCTGTCGGACATCTACGGCTTTCGCATCATCTGCCGCGACGTGGCCGACTGCTACCGCATCCTTGGCGTGATCCACCAGCGCTGGCGGGCGGTGCCGGGGCGGTTCAAGGACTATGTCAGCCAGCCCAAGAACAACGGCTATCGGTCGATCCACACCACGGTGTCAGGCCGGGACGGCAAACGGGTCGAGGTGCAGATCCGCACCCAGGAAATGCACGAGGTCGCCGAGGCCGGGGTGGCCGCGCACTGGTCCTACCGCGAGGGCGTGCGCGCGCGGAACCCCTTTGCGGTCGATCCGGTGAAATGGATCGCATCGCTGACCGAACGCATGGACGAGGAAAATCACGATGAGTTTCTCGAACATGTCAAGCTTGAGATGTATTCTGACCAGGTCTTTTGCTTTACGCCCAAGGGGGACGTGATCCAGTTGCCGCGCGGTGCCACGCCTTTGGATTATGCCTATGCGATCCACACGCGGATCGGCAATTCCTGCGTGTCGGCCAAGGTTGACGGCATCCGCGTGCCCCTGTGGACGCGGCTGAAGAACGGCCAGTCGGTCGAGATCATCACCGCCGAAGGCCAGCGTCCGCAGGCGTCCTGGATCGACATCGTCACCACCGGCCGCGCCAAGGCCGCGATCCGGCGATCCCTGCGCGAAGAGGATCGGGGCCGGTTTGTCAAGCTGGGCCATGAACTTGCGCGGGCGGCCTTTGACCATGTCGGCAAAAAGGCGACCGACAAGGCCCTGCGTACTGCAGCAAAGATGATGGGCCTTGCGGACGAAAACGACCTGCTGGCGCGGCTGGGGTCTGCCGAAGTCACCGCGCGCCGCGTGGTGGAAACGCTGTATCCCGAACTGTCGATGGCAACGGCAGAAGAGGTCGATGCACAGCTTTCCGTGGTGGGGCTGACCGCCGACCAGACCTTTCGCCGTGCGCCCTGCTGCCAGCCGGTCCCGGGCGAGCGGATCGTCGGCATCACCTATCGCGGCCAGGGCGTGATCATCCACGCGATCGATTGTACCGCGCTGGAGGAATTCGAGGAACAGCCCGGTCGCTGGGTCGATCTGCACTGGCATGCGGGCCGTCATGCCGCGCGCTATACCGTCAGCCTCGATGTCACGATTTCCAACGATGCCGGGGTTCTGGGGCGCATCTGCACCTTGATCGGGGAACAAAAGGCCAATATCTCCGACCTCAGGTTCACTGACCGCAAGCCGGATTTCTATCGTCTGATCATCGACGTGGATCTGCGCGATGTCGAACATCTGCACATGGTGATGACTGCGCTCGAAGCTGAAACCGACGTGGCCCAGATCGCGCGACATCGCGACCTGTCGCGCAAGCCCTGATCCGAAAGAGGACCGACCCCGTGGTATTCAAGCGTCGTCAGCCGCGCGGATGGTGGTCCTGGTTTCGCCAGATGTTCTATCCCGATGGCGGGTTCCGCCGGGCCACGCGGTACATGATCCACCGCATGCGCCGTCTGCCGGACGAACCGCACCGCATCGCGCGGGGCGTCTTTGCAGGCTGCCTGATCGGATTTCTGCCGCTGCCGGGCCTGCAGTTCGTCGGCGCGGCGGGGCTGGCCTGGCTGATGCGGGGCAACATCCTTGCCGCGCTGATCGGCACGTTCAATTCGAACCCGGTCACGACGCCCTTCTTTGCGGTGGCGGCCATCAGCCTGGGGCACTGGATGCTGGGCATCCAGACGCCGCTGACCGCCGAGGCCATCGGCATGGCCTTTGCCGAGGCGGGCGGCGATCTTTGGGGCAATGTCATGGCCATCTTTACCGACAGGCCCGCGCATTGGGGGGGATTGCTGAATTTCTGGCGGACAATCTATGTTCCCTACTTCATCGGCGCGCTGTTGCCGGGCATCGTGCTCAGCCTCGGGTTCTACTACGCCACGATCCCGCTGGTGCGGGCCTACCAGAAATCCCGCGCGGCAAAGTCCAGGGAACGCGGCGAGCGGCGGCGCAAATTGCGCGCGGCCCTGGCCGATGCCAAACACCGGCTGACCGGAAAACCTGAAACACCTGATGACGACAGCCCCGGAACGCCCTAAATCTGGTGCCAGGATACGGCAGAGCGGAAGTTGAGATGAAACATCGGACGCCCCTACGCCTTGGCGTGAACATCGACCACGTGGCAACCTTGCGCAACGCGCGCGGGTCTGCCTGGCCCGATCCCCTGCGCGCGGCGATCCTTGCCGAAACCGCCGGGGCGGACGGCATCACCGCACATCTGCGTGAAGATCGCCGACACATCCGCGACACCGACATCGAGGCATTGCGCGCCGGGATCGGCATCCCGCTGAACTTTGAATGCGCTGCGACCGCCGAAATGCAGGCCCTGGCCTTGCGCCTTGTGCCGCACGCGATCTGCCTCGTGCCCGAACGCCGCGAGGAACGCACCACCGAGGGCGGGCTTGATGTCGCGGGTGACGACAACCGCCTGGCAACCTACATCGCGCCCCTGCGCGCGGCGGGCATCCGGGTGTCGATGTTCATCGGCCATGCCCGCGCCCAGATCGAGGCGTCGGCCCGGATCGGTGCGGCCGTGGTCGAACTCCATACCGGGCATTACTCCGAACTGCATGCCGAGGGCCGCCATGGCGAGGCCGAGGCCGAACTCGATGCGCTGCGCCAGGGTGCTGCCTATGCCCATAGCCTGGGGCTGGAGGTGCATGCCGGACATGGCATCACCTATGACAACGTGGCCGAAATCGCCGCCATCCCGGAACTGGTCGAACTGAACATCGGCCATTTCCTGATCGGCGAGGCCGTCTTTCTTGGTCTTGGACCAGCCATCGAGGACATGCGCCGCCGCATGGACGAGGCCCGGGGGTGATCCTGGGCATCGGGACGGACCTGTGCAACATCGACCGGATCGAGGCCACGCTGGCGCGCTTTGGCGACCGCTTTCGCCAGCGCGTCTTTACCGACCGCGAACAGCGCAAGGCCGAAGGCCGTCCCCGCGCGATCGCTGCCACCTATGCCAAGCGCTGGGCCGCAAAAGAGGCCTGCTCCAAGGCTCTCGGCACCGGCCTGCGGATGGGCATTTCCTGGAAGGACATGGCCGTCACCAACCTGCGCACCGGCCAGCCCGTCATGCATGTGACCGGCTGGGCCGCCGATCGGCTGGCCGCGATGACCCCGCCCGGCCACCACGCGGTCATCCACGTCACCCTGACCGACGACCACCCCTGGGCACAGGCCTTCGTCGTGATCGAGGCACGCGCCCTTTCCCCGCATCCTTGACACCCCTGACCCAGGCGCGCATGAAGCGCCGCAATCCAACCGGAGTCAAAGTTCCATGGCCAGCAGCGTGAAATCCGAAGGTGGCATCGTCGAAACGATCAAGACGGTGTTCTGGGCGCTGCTGATCGCCGGGATTTTCCGCACGATCTTCTTTCAGCCGTTCTGGATCCCCACGGAATCGATGAAAAGCACCCTGCTGATCGGCGATTTCATCTTTGTGAACAAGATGGCCTATGGCTATTCCAAATATTCCTGTCCTTTTGCTTTGTGCCCGATTTCCGGCCGCATCCTGGGGTCCGAACCGCAGCGCGGCGATGTGGTGGTGTTTCGCCACCCGTCGAACGGAACCGACTACATCAAGCGCGTGATCGGCCTGCCCGGCGACACCATCCAGATGAAAGAGGGTCTACTTTACCTGAACGGCGAACTGGCGCCTCAGGTCCCCGACGGCACCTTTCAGGAAATCAACGAACCCCAGGGGCCAATGCGCAGCCGTCCGCGCTGCGAGACAATCGTGGGCGAAGGCGCCATCTGCAGCAAGTCGCAGTTCCTTGAAACCCTGCCCGGCGGTCGTGTCCACAAGGTGCTGAACATCGACACCAACGGCCCTGGCGACAACACCGACGTCTTTACCGTCCCGCCCGGCAACTACTTTTTCATGGGTGACAACCGCGACAACAGCCTTGACAGCCGGTTCAGCGTCAACACCGGCGGCGTGGGCTTCGTGCCTGCCGAATACCTGATCGGCCGTGCCGACCGCGTGATCTTCTCCTCGGCGGGCAGCTCGATGCTGTATTTCTGGACCTGGCGGTCGGACCGCTATTTCACGGCGGTGCAGTGAGGCTCTCTGCCGATCTCAAGGCGTTTGAGGGTCGCATCGGCCATGTGTTCGCCGACAGTACCCATCTGGTGCGTGCCGTCACCCATGCCTCCATCGGCACGATCTCGCGCCCGGACAACCAGCGGCTGGAATTTCTGGGCGACCGCGTCCTTGGCCTGATCATCGCGCGCGCGCTTTTTGCTGCCGACCATGCCGCCAGCGAGGGTCAGCTGGCGCCCCGCTTCAACGCGCTGGTGCGCAAGGAAACCTGCGCCGACATCGCCCGGAGCATCGGGCTGGGTGACGTGCTTCGTCTGGGCCGGTCCGAAATGCTGTCCGGCGGGCGGCGCAAAGAGGCGCTGCTGGGCGACGCGATGGAGGCGGTGATCGCCGCGATCTTCCTCGATGCCGGGTTCGAAGCTGTCGAGCGTGTGGTGCTGCGGCTTTGGTCCGACCGCATCGGCACCGTTGCCGAAGTGCCCCGCGATGCCAAGACCGCCTTGCAGGAATGGGCGCAGGCGCAGGGACTTGGCCTGCCCATCTATGCTGAAAGCGCGCGCGAAGGCCCCGATCATGCGCCGTTGTTCACCGTTGTCGTCCGCCTTGAAAACGGTGCCGAGGAAACCGCCCGCGCCGGATCGAAACGCGCCGCCGAACAATCGGCCGCCGCCGCCCTTTTGTCCCGGCTGGAGGCCGACACCCATGATTGAAACCACACGCGCAGGATTCGTGGCCCTGATCGGCGAGCCGAATGCCGGCAAGTCCACGCTGTTGAACCGCATGGTGGGCGCCAAGGTCTCCATCGTCACGCACAAGGTGCAGACGACCCGCGCGCGCATCCGGGGCATCTGCATGGAGGGCGCGTCCCAGATCGTGTTCGTCGACACGCCCGGCCTGTTTCGTCCGCGCCGCCGGCTTGATCGCGCGATGGTCAAGGCGGCCTGGGGCGGGGCTTCGGATGCCGACATCATCGTCCTTCTGATCGAGGCGCATCGCGGGATGACCGAAGGCGTGGCGGCGATCATCGAGCGGCTGGCAAGCGAAATGCCGAAAGGCCAGCCCATCGCGCTGGCGATCAACAAGATCGACCGGGTCAAGGCGGAAACCCTGCTGGCGCTGACCGAACGCCTGAACGAGGCCTATCCCTTTACCAAGACCTTCATGATCAGCGCCGAAAAGGGCTACGGCGTCGCCGATCTGCGTGAATGGCTGGCTGGGCAGGTCCCCAATGGTCCTTGGCTCTACCCCGAGGATCAGATCGCCGACCTGCCGATGCGCCTGATCGCGGCGGAAATGACGCGCGAGAAACTGACCCTGCGCCTGCATGAGGAACTGCCTTACCAGCTGACTGTGGAAACCGAAGCCTGGGAGGACAAGCCCGACGGCACCACCCGCATCGACCAGGTGGTCTATGTCAACCGCGACGGCCACAAGGGCATCGTCCTTGGCAACAAGGGCGACACGATCAAGGCCATCGGGCAGGCCGCCCGCGCCGACATCTCGGAGTTCCTGGGCCGCACGGTGCATCTGTTCCTGCAGGTCAAGGTGCGTACCAACTGGCAGGACGAACCGGAGCGGTATTCCGAAATGGGCCTTGAGTTCAAGGACGGCGACGCATGAGGCACGAAAATTTTTCGGCGAAAAATTTTCAGGTTCTGCTGATGCGCGAGTGAACCCTCGCCTGATCTCTGATCTGTGGGTGTCGGCCTATCTTGCGCGTCTGGGCCGGGCGAACATTCCTGCCTATGTCATCGCGCGCGGCGATGCCACGGCGGGGGCAGTCGTGGTCAAGCTGGCGCTTCTGGACGGCACCGCCCGCGCCTATGAACGCACCATGGACCTTGTGACCGGCGGGCGGCGCTGGATGCTGCTTGCCGAAGGCGCCGAGGCGGACATCGACGCCTTGCTGCGGCGCCAGCGCGCGCGCGACCCCGACCTCTGGCTGATAGAGGTCGAGAGCCGCCAGGGCCGCACGCTGCTGGACGAGGACGGATTGTCCGACTAGCGTTGCGGCGACCTGTTGAACCTTGCCCCTGCATGCCCATCTTGGGCCAAAGACCACCATCTGGACCCCCCAAGCCCCATGACCAGCCGCCGTGACCCCGCTGCCGAACGCCTCAAGCGGCAGTTTGACAGGTTTCGGCGGCGGATCCCGGCGCTCGACCTCTGGATCGTCTGGCTACAGGCGCGCCGGACCAGGTTGATCCGCTTTCCGCTGGCGGTGATATTAGTGGTTGGCGGCGTGTTCTCCTTTCTGCCGGTACTGGGTATCTGGATGCTGCCCCTGGGCCTGATGCTGCTGGCGGTTGACCTGCCGTTCCTTCGCGGTCCGGTGGCAGGGGCCATCGTGCGCCTGCGCCGCCGCGCCCGGATCTGGCGGCGCTGGTGGCGTGCGCGGCGGCGTTGACGCCCTTGCCGTTCTGCCGATGCCGTCCGATAGTTGCCTGATGGATTGGCAAGACGAAGGCATGCTCCTTTTCATGCGCCCGCATGGCGAGGCCAGCGCCATCATCGAGGTGTTCACCGCGATGCACGGACGGCACACCGGCATCGTGCGCGGCGGTGCGTCGCGCCGGATGGCCCCGGTCCTGCAGCCCGGCGCGCAGCTGTCGCTGGCCTGGCGCGCGCGGCTGGACGACCATATCGGCACCTACACGGTGGAACCCCTGCGGTCGCGCACGGCGCTCTTGTCCGACCGGCTGGGCCTGGCGGCCCTGGGGTCGGTCTGCGCCCTGTTGCGCGCCGCGCTGCCGGAACGCGAACCGCATCCGCGCCTTTGGGCCGGGACGGTCGGGCTCTGCGACCGGATGATGCAGGGCCCCGGCTGGCACGCCGCCTATCTGCATTGGGAAGTCCTGCTGCTGGAGGAAATCGGCTTTGGACTTGATCTGGCGGATTGCGCCGTCACCGGGGCCACGACGGACCTTGGCTTTGTCAGCCCCCGGACCGGCCGCGCGGTCAGCCGTGCCGGGGCAGGGGACTGGGCCGACCGGCTGCTGCCCCTGCCGGCCTGCCTTGTCAGCGATGCCCCCGCGACTGTCTCCGACCTCTTGGCCGGGCTTGCCATCACCGGCCATTTCCTGCTTCGCGAAGCGCATGGCCTTGGCGACCCGCCTGCCTTGCCGGCCGCGCGCGGGCGCCTGACCGACCTCTTCGGGCGGCAGAAACCGGCAGCATGAGTCAGCCGCGACGCGCGATGTCGCCAACCGCGCAGCGATAACCGGGATTGGGCGGCAAGGTCGGGCGCAAGTGCCATGGCCGACCGCGATCCCCCCATCCCCGCCCCGCTGCCCCGCCTGCCCGGCGCCCGCGATTTTGCCATGCTGGCAGGTCTTGATGCCGCCGTGCGCGGCACGCTCATCTCGTCGATGCCGCTGTCTGTCTATGCCGCCATGGGCACGGCGGAACTGACCTCCAAGGTCTATCTTCTGGCCGGGATCATCGCGCTGGTCGCGGGCCTGATGGTGCCCGCTCTGACGAAAATCCTGCCGCGCCGGTGGACTTATACACTGGGCTGCTGCCTTTATGTGCTGGGCATGGCCTTTGCGATCACCGGCGGCCCCGTCGCCATAGGCACAGCGCTGACCCTGAACGCCGTCGCCACCGTGACGATCTTTGTCTGCTTCAACGCCTATGTGCTGGATTACATCGAGCGTGCGGACCTGTCGCGCACCCAGTCCACGCAGATGGTCTATGCCGCGACACCCTGGGCCATCGGCCCGGTCGCGGGGGTCTGGATGCATGACACCTGGGCGCCCCTGCCCTTTATCGTGGCGGGCGGCTTTGCCCTGTGCCTGTTGGCGACGTTCTGGTGGCTGCGGCTTGGCAACGGCAAGACCATCACCCGCGCGCGCGGCCCTGCGCTGAACCCGCTGGGCTATCTTGGCCCGTTCCTGCGCCAGCCCCGGCTGATTGCAGGCTGGGCCTTTGCGGTGATGCGGTCCTGCGGCTGGTGGGTCTATGTCGTCTATCTGCCGATCTTCAGCATCGAGGCGGGCCTTGGCACCAAGGTCGGCGGCATCGCGCTGTCCCTGACCAACGCTCTGCTTTTTGCGGCCCCGATGGTGTCGAGGCTGGCCCGCCGCGCCTCGGTGCGCCGGACCGTGCGGCTGGCCTTTGCCGGGGGCGCCGTCCTTTTCACTCTGGCCGCGATCCTGTCGCCCCTGCCATGGCTCAGTGTCATCGCAATGATGTGCGCGTCGGGATTTCTCATAACCCTCGACGTGGTCGGCGGCCTTCCTTTCATGATGGCGGTGAAGCCGTCACAGCGGACAGAGATGGCGGCGGTCTATGCGAGTTTCCGTGATGTCTCGGGGATCGTGACGCCCGGCGTCGCCTATCTCGTGCTGCTGGTGGCCCCGCTGCCCGGCATCTTTGCCGCCGCCGGCTTCGGTTTTGCGGTGATGTTCGTGATCGCCGGCCGCCTGCACCCACGCCTGGGCATCCAGCGCCCGTCACGCGGCGGGGTCAGCGTCGAAGTCTAGGCTTTCGTGTTGGCAACCAGCCAGGCCGCAGCCTCGCGCAGCGCCTGTTCCGGCGGAGCGAAATCCATGCCCATGTCGCGCATCGCCCGCGCGTTCGAGACCCGCTCCACCGTCCCGAGTTTCGGCAGGATGGACTTGATCGACTGATCGAACAGGGACAGCACCCGCAACACGAAGATCGGGGCCTCCTTCGTCGCGATCTTCCGTGCCGGATAGGCCGCCTTCAACACCTTGGCCATTTCGGCAAAGGTCATCGACCCAGCCGCCGCGATAAACCGCTTGCCCACCGTTTCGGGGCGCTGCGCCGCGCGCAGGTGCATCTCGGCCACGTCCTGCACATGCACGATGGGCAGGCCGTAGGGTGGCTGCATGGGGTCCTTGCCCTTCAGGAAGCGCTCCACGATGCCCAACGATGATCCGTAGTTCGCATCCAGCGGCGCACCCAGCACAAAGCCCGGATTGATGGTGGTCAGCGCCAGCCCATCGGCCTTTGCCATCTCCCACGCCCGCCGTTCGGCCAGCGTCTTTGATTTGCCATAGGCGGTGGTGGTGGGGATCGTCACATCGCACCAGTCGTCCTCGGTCTGCACGCCGATCTTGGCCTCGTTCAAGATCGCCACAACAGAAGATGTCAGCACCACGCGCGTCACACCCACCGCCGCTGCCGCGCGCAACACCCGCTCAGTGCCCTGCACCGCTGGGCGGATCAGGTCGTTCTCGTCCTTGGGCTGGGCAATGGGAAAGGGGGATGCCGTGTGGATCACCGCATTGACGCCCGCCATCGCCTCGGCCCAGCCAGTGTCGCTTTCCAGATCAGCGGCCACGAAATCCAACCGCTCCGCCGCCCTCGCACCCGCCACTGGCAGCACCGCCTTGCGCACCTCATCGGCGCGGTCCAGCCGCCGGACGGTCCCGCGCACGGCATACCCGGCGGCAAGAAACTTTGCGGCGATATGCTTGGCGATAAAGCCGGAAATGCCGGTGATCAGAACCGTTTCGGTCATGCTGTCTTTCCATCATGGCGGTTGTCACTGTCAAGATAGGATTGAACTTACCAGCGTCAAGACGTCGGTCTGATCCGCGCCTTAGTCGAGCAGGCGGCGGGCAATCACCTGTGCCTGAATCTCGGCCGCACCTTCAAAGATGTTCAGGATGCGCGCATCGCACAGCACGCGGCTGATCTGGTATTCCAGCGCAAAGCCGTTGCCGCCATGAATCTGCAGCGCATTGTCCGCCGCCGCCCAGGCAACGCGGGCGGCGAGCAGTTTCGCCATCCCCGCCTCCAGGTCGCAGCGATGGCCATGGTCCTTTTGCCAGGCAGAGAAATAGGTCAGCTGTCGGGCCACCATGATCTCGACCGCCATCATCGCCAGCTTTCCGGCGACGCGCGGAAATTCGATCAGCGCCTTGCCGAACTGCTGGCGGTCGGTTGCATAGGCCATCCCGAGTTCCAGCGCGTTCTGCGCCACCCCGACGGCACGGGCGGCGGTCTGGATGCGTGCGGATTCAAACGTCTGCATCAACTGCTTGAAGCCCTGCCCCTCGCTGCCCCCCAGAAGGTTCCCGCCCTTTACCGCAAAGCCGTCGAAATTGACGGTGTATTCCTTCATCCCCCGATAGCCGAGCACCTCGATCTCGCCGCCCGACAGGCCCGGATCAACAAACGGCACCGCATCCGTCCCCGGCGTCTTTTCCGCCAGGAACATGCTGAGGCCCCGGTAGTCCGTCGTGCCCGGCACCGAACGCGCCAGCACCGTCATCACATGCGTCCGCGCGGCATGGGTGATCCAGGTCTTGTTGCCGGTGATCTGCCAATCCTCGCCGACCTTGGCCGCCCTGGTCCGCAGCGATCCAAGGTCGGACCCCGTATTCGGCTCGGTGAATACCGCCGTCGGCAGCACGTCACCACGCGCCAGCTTTGGCAACCACTCCGCCTTTTGCACCTCGGTGCCGCCGCACAGGATCAGTTCCGCAGCGATCTCGGTCCGGGTGGCCAGCGACCCCACCCCGATATAGCCGCGCGACAGCTCTTCGCTGACCACGACCATGCTGGCCTTGGACAGCCCGAACCCGCCATGCGCCTCGGGGATGGTCAGGCCAAAGACCCCCATCCCCGCCAGTTTCCCGATCACCTCCAGCGGGATCAGTTCGTCGCGCAGGTGCCAGCCGTGTGCGTGGGGGACGACCTCTTGGTCGGCAAAGCGGCGGAACTGGTCGCGGATCATCTCGAGTTCCGCATCGAGGCCGGTGACGCCAAAAGTCGCGCGCCCGTGGTTGTCGCGCATCAATGCTACCAACTGCATCCGGGCGCTTTGGGTATTCCCGCCCGCCATCAGCGCCCGCGCAGCGTCACCCGGCTTCCACTCCACGCCCAAATCCGACAGGCGCGCGAACTCGCCCTGGCTCATCGGAATGCCGCCCGCGATCTGGTTCAGGTATTCGCCGAACCCGATCTGCAGGATCAACGCCTCCATCTCGCCGAACTGCCCGGCCTCGGACACCCGCCCGGCCCACTCGCGCATCTGGCGCAAGGCTTCGACATAGGTCGCAAGCCACGCCATCGCATGTGCCGCGGTCTGATGTTCCTCCAGCGCCGGGGCGGAAACCTTGCTGTCAACAGTAACCTGCCCGCGCATCCGGTCGCGCGTGCGGTCAAACAGCGCCTCCACCTCGGGCAGGGCGTCCTTGGTCAGGTCCAACAGGTCAGCCATCATGGCGGTCGGGGTCATGGTCTGGCCATCATGGGGCATAGGGGCGCTCCGGTCACGGGAGGATTCTGGACGTCCTTGCGTAAAACCTTCGCAATTGCAGCGCAACTTAATTCCAACACGAGACGTAACCGCGCATGAAAATGTCGCAGGAATATTCTGGCTCCAAAACCATCAAACCTTGCCAAATCGCAAATTTGGCAAAGCCAACTCATTGATTTCACTTAATCGAAAAAGTGTCCCCACCCGGGGCGCCCCTGCATTAGCCGATCGCCACAGCCCGGATATTCGCGTCGATATGGGGCACATACTGGCCGAAATTGTCGGCGAACATCCCCACCAGCTTTCTGGCCTGCAGATCATAGGCCGACTGGTCTGCCCAGGTGTCGCGCGGGTGCAGCAAGGCAGGCTCCACCCCCGTCACCGCGACCGGCACGTCGAACCCGAAATTCGGATCGCGCCGGAAGGCCCCTGCGTTCAGCGAGCCATCCATGGCGGCCGCCAGCAAGGCCCGCGTCGCCTTGATCGGCATCCGCTTGCCCGTCCCATAGGCCCCCCCGGTCCAGCCCGTATTCACCAGCCAGCATGACGCACCATGCTGGCGGATCTTTTCCTGCAGCAGTTTGCCGTAAACTTCGGGCCGGCGCGGCATGAACGGCGCGCCGAAACAGGTGCTGAAGGTCGGCGTCGGCTCCGTCACCCCCCGCTCGGTCCCGGCGACCTTGGAGGTGAAGCCCGAAAGAAAGTGATACATCGCCTGTGCCGGGGTCAGCCGGGCGATCGGCGGCAGCACCCCGAACGCATCGCAGGTCAGCATCACCACATGTTTCGGATGCCCGCCAAGCCCCGTCGCCGAGGCGTTGGAAATCGCCTCAAGCGGATAGGCGCAGCGGGTGTTGTCGGTCAGCCGGTTGTCGGCAAAGTCGATCTCCAGCGTTTCGGGGTCATAGACCATATTCTCGACCACAGTCCCGAACCGGCTGGTTGTGGCATGTATCTCCGGCTCTGCCTCGGCGCTCAGGTTGATCGTCTTGGCATAGCAGCCGCCTTCGAAATTGAAGATGCCGCGATCCGACCAGCCATGTTCATCATCGCCGATCAGGGTGCGGTCCGGGCTGGCCGACAGCGTTGTCTTGCCGGTGCCCGAAAGCCCAAAGAAAACGGCAGCATCGAGCGGATTGCCGACGGCGTGGTTCGCCGAACAATGCATCGCCATCACGCCCTTGGCCGGCAGCAGATAGTTCAGCACCGTAAAGACGGCTTTCTTGTTTTCCCCTGCATAGGCGGTGTTCGCGATCAGCACGGTCTTTTCGGCAAAGTTCAGCGCGATCACCGTTTCCGTCCGGCAGCCGTGCCGCGCGGGGTCCGCCTTGAAGGACGGGCAGTTGATGATCGTCCAGTCGGGGACAAAGCTGTCCAGTTCCTCGCGTGCCGGACGACGAAGCAGGTGACGGACAAACAGGCTGTGCCAGGCCAGTTCCGACACCACCCGCACATCCAGCCGGTGTACTGCATCGGCGCCCGCGTACAGATCCTGCACGAAGTAATCGCGGCCCCGCATATGGGCCAGCATGTCCGATTTCAGCCGCGCATAGGCGTCCATGGCCATCGGCGTGTTGTTGTCCCACCAGATGCTCGCCTCGACATCGGGGGTGCGGACGACGAATTTGTCCTTGGGCGAACGCCCGGTATATTGTCCCGTGGCGCAGAGGAACGCCCCCCCGCGCCCCAGCCGCCCCTCGCCGCGGCTGACGGCAGCCTCGACCAGTGCCGCCTCCACATCGTTGTAATACACATGGGCGGCCCCGATGATGCCAGTGTGATCCAGCCGGCGATCAGGATTCACGCGTCCATATATCATTTCCAAACCTCCCTTTGCCGCATCTCTGCGACCAACTCGAACACGGCAGCAGCGTGCCAGAAAGTGCGTGCGTGACGGCGTATCGCCGTCCATCGAATGTGTTCTATCACAATGATTTATGAGGAAAAAAGGACTGAATGTCTGCGTTAGCGCAACCATCCCGAACGTTAGCGCAAGCAGTGAGGCCGCAACTCCATCCTGCGGCATATCTGTCATTCCGCGGGTTATTTTTGCCGCCTTTTTCGCCGGACTTACGGTGATTCGCGAAATTTGGTTGATTCTGTTGGCGCAAGACCCGACATTGCGGGAAAAAAGAAAACGGCACACGAGCTTTAGAGGTAATCGCACATGTCACGGATCGCCCTTGTGGACGATGATCGCAATATTCTGACGTCCGTCGCGATGACGCTGGAGGCCGAGGGGTTCGAGGTCGAGACCTATAATGACGGCCAGTCTGCGCTTGACGCGTTCAACCGCCGCATGCCCGACATGGCGGTCCTCGACATCAAGATGCCCCGGATGGACGGCATGGACCTGTTGCAGCGCCTGCGCCAGAAAAGCAGCATGCCGGTGATCTTCCTGACCTCCAAGGATGACGAGATCGACGAGGTTCTTGGCCTGCGCATGGGCGCGGACGACTACGTCAAGAAACCCTTTTCGCAGCGCCTGCTGGTGGAACGCATCCGCGCGCTTCTGCGCCGGCAAGAGGCGATCGCAACCGGCGAGGTCGCCACGACCGAAGAAAACAAGCTGATGGAACGCGGCTCGCTGACGATGGACCCCTTGCGCCATTCGGTCAGCTGGAAGGGCCGCGAGGTGTCGCTGACCGTCACCGAGTTTCTGCTGTTGCAGGCGCTGGCGCAGCGCCCCGGTTTCGTCAAAAGCCGCGATCAGCTGATGGATGTGGCCTATGACGATCAGGTCTATGTCGATGACCGCACCATCGACAGCCACATCAAGCGGCTGCGCAAGAAGATGCGGATGGCTGATGACGACTTTTCGGCCATCGAAACCCTTTATGGCATCGGCTATCGCTACAACGAAGAATGACCGCCAAGCCGCGCATCGCGCCGCGGGAACGTCCGACCCCCAAGCCCGGAGAAGTACTTCTGGGCGAAGACTGGGTGTCGCCCGACCTTGAGGCCGCCGCCAACCGCGTCCCGCGCGGACGTCTTGGCATGGTTGGGCGCGGTCGGTCGCCACTGGCGCGAAAGATCATCATCTTCAACCTTGTGGCCTTGCTGGTTCTTGTGGCGGGGGTGCTGTTCCTGAACCCGTTCCGCGACAGTCTTGTGATGCAGCGCGAGGCGGGCCTTGTGCGCGAGGCGCGTCTGATTGCCGATGCGCTGGAGGCAGGGCTTGCGTTGCCGGCCACGGCCACGCCCGGTCCGGGCTTGACCGGCCTGAAAACCCAGTTTGCAGCCGTCGATATGGGAACCGGGGTCGAGATGTTCCTGTTCAATCCACAGGGACAAATGCTTGCGCGCCAGGTCGGCACCGCGGCCGCCACGATCCCCGCGCTGGAAGAGGAAGCCTCGACCGTCATCACCGATTTCCTGAATGTCGTCTGGGAAACCGTGTCGGGCACGATCACCGTGGGCGACAGGCCGGAACCCCAGGTCGATACCGAGGCGCTGGCCCGCGACAGCTTTCAAAAGGCGCTGACCGGGGACACCGCGGTCAACATCGGTCGCGACGGTCTTGGGCGGGCAACATTCTCTGTGGCGACACCGATCCTGCAGGGCGGCCAGCCCGTCGCCGTCGTGGCGCTGGCCTCCACCGCGGGAGAGATCGACCGGCTGGTGCGCAACGAGCGCGAACAGGTCCTGCAGATGTTCGTCATCGCACTGTTCGTGTCCATCGGCCTCAGCCTTGTGCTGGCCTCGACCATCGCCAATCCGCTGTCCGACCTTGCCGCTGCCGCCGAACTTGGCCGCGACCGGGATGCGCGCAAGATGGCGCCCGCGCGCGTGCGCATCCCCGATCTTGCCGCACGGCCGGATGAGATCGGTCGCCTCTCGGTCGCCATGCGGGGCATGGTGGCGGCGCTATACGACCGGATCGACGCCAACGAACAGTTTGCGGCGGATGTGGCGCATGAAATCAAGAACCCGCTGGCATCCCTGCGATCCGCTGTCGGGACCCTGCGGCTGGCCAAACGAGACGACCAGCGCGAGAAACTGCTTGAGGTGATCGAGCATGACGTGCGCCGTCTTGACCGCCTGGTCAGCGATATTTCCAACGCCTCGCGGCTGGACAGCGAACTGGTGCGCGAGGAAGAGGAATCCTTTGATCTTCTGAAAACCCTGTCGAACATCAGCCAGTACCTGTCGCAGCAGGCCGCCGAAAAGGGGGTCGACTTCATCACCGACCTGCCGGCCGAGCCGATCCTGATCCGGGGGCTGGAGGCACGCCTGGCGCAGGTCTTCGTGAACCTGATCACCAACGCCATTTCGTTCTGTGAAGACGGGGATGCGGTCCGGGTCTGGGCGCGGCGGCGCGAGAACCGCGTGCTGGTGGTGATCGAGGATACCGGCCCTGGCATCCCCGAACAGGCGCTGACCAAGATCTTCAAACGGTTCTATTCCGAACGCCCGTCGGGCGATTTCGGCAACCATTCGGGGCTGGGTCTGGCAATTTCCAAACAGATCGTCGAGGCGCATGGCGGTGTCATCTGGGCGGAAAACATCCGCCCGACCCAGGCCGATTTCACCTCGGAACCCCTTGGGGCCCGGTTCGTCGTGGGCCTGCCGGTGTGACGTGACCGACCCTATCAGGTCCATCGACGCGGGCCTCGTCCACGCCACGACCGTAGCCATCGGCGAGGCCGGCGTGATGATCATAGGGCCTGCGGGGTCCGGCAAATCGGCGCTGGCCTTGCAACTGATGGCCCATGGCGCCCGGCTGGTGGCCGATGACCAGACCTGCCTTGCCGCCACCGAAACCGCGATCATCGCCTCGGCTCCTGACGCATTGCGCGGGCTGATCGAGGCGCGCTGCGTCGGCATCCTGACGGCGCCCGTGCGGGACAGTGTGGCGCTGCGCCTTGTCGTCGATCTGGCGCGGGTCGAAACCGTGCGTCTGCCTCTGCGCCGGACCATCCGCGTCAACGGTCGCGTGATCGACCTTGTCTTTGGGGTCCCCAGCGCCCATTTTCCCGCTTCACTCTTGTGTTACGTCGCAGGCGGGCGACAGCAATGACCAGCGATCTTTCCCCGGCACCGACACCGCGACCCGTGCAGGATCACCATCTGGTGCTGGTCACGGGTCCATCGGGCGCGGGTCGGACCACCGCGATCCGCGCGCTGGAGGATCTGGGATATGAGGCGATCGACAACCTGCCCTTGTCGCTGGTGCCGCGGCTGGTCGAGGGGCCGTCGCTGGGTCGCCCGATCGCGCTTGGCCTTGACGTGCGCAACCGCGATTTCAATTCCGGCGCCCTCATCGAACTGATCGACCGGCTGACCCGCGATCCGCGCGTGGCGCTGGACGTGGTCTATCTGGACTGCGCGCCCGCCGTGCTGGTCCACCGCTATTCGGAAACGCGCCGTCGGCACCCCATGGCCCCGGACGAGAGCCCGGCCGAAGGAGTGGAGCGCGAGATCGACCTGTTGGCTGCGATCCGGGTGCGCGCCGACCACCTGATCGACACGACCGACCTGAACCAGCACGAACTGCGCGCCGAGATCGAGCGCTGGTTCGATCCGGGGCAGGGGCGGCGCATGGCCGTTTCGGTGCAGTCCTTCAGCTACAAGCGAGGCGTGCCACGCGGTCTCGACATGATTTTCGACTGCCGTTTCCTGCGAAATCCGCACTGGCAGGAGGCGCTGCGGCCCCTGGACGGGCGCGATGCGGCGGTCGTTGACCACCTGAAGTCCGATCCGCGCTACGCCGAGTTCCACCGCAAGGTGATCGACCTGCTTTTGTTTCTGCTTCCGGCGCATCTTGCTGAAGGCAAAGCCTATTTGGCCATCGGGTTTGGCTGTACCGGCGGGCAGCATCGGTCGGTTGCAGTTGCAGAAAATGTCGCTAATGTACTTGCCGAGGCAGGCTGGCCGGTGTCAAAACGCCACCGGGAACTGGAGCGAGGCGATGCCGCGGCAGCGGCGAACTTGGCGCCTAGCAGAAAGATCGGTTCGTGATCGGGATCGTCATCGTGGCGCATGGGGGGCTGGCCCGGGAGTATCTCTCGGCGGTAGAGCATGTGGTGGGCAAACAGAACGGCATGCGCGCCATCGCGATCGAGGACGACCATGACCGCAAGGCCAAGCAGACCGAAATCTGTGTCGCCGCCGATGCCGTGGATACCGGAGACGGGGTTGTCGTCGTGACCGACATGTTCGGTGGATCGCCGTCCAACCTGTCGCTTCTGGCTTGCACCGCAGATGACCGCCGCATCCTTTACGGTGCCAACCTGCCGATGCTGATCAAGCTGGCCAAATCGCGCGAACTCCCCGTCGCCGACGCTGTTTCGGCCGCACTCGATGCCGGGCGCAAATACATCAACAGCCTTGATCTGGGTGCCGGTGCCTGATGACAGCCGTGTCGCGCACCTTGCGCATCATCAACGAAAAGGGCCTGCATGCGCGGGCTTCGGCCAAGTTTGTCGAGGTGGTTGAGCAGTTTGACGCCCAGGCCCGCGTCACCAAGGACGCCATGACCGTCTCCGGGGACAGCATCATGGGTCTTTTGATGTTGGCAGCCTCGCGCGGAACCTCTATTCACGTGGAAACGTTGGGCCAGGACGCAGGCCCTCTTGCCGACGCGCTTGCGGCACTGGTGTCCAATCGTTTTGGGGAAGATCACTGACATCCCGACCGGAGAGGAAGTAAGGCTGCACATGTCGGACACGCCCCATCCGAAAGCCCTGTCCGCCCCGCAGGCCCTGCAGGCCCGTGTTCCCGATCACAAGTACGACATGCGCCGGCTGTCCTATGCCGGCACGTTTTCCAATCCGTTCAAGGCAACGACCATCCGCGTCATCGAATGGCTGACTGCCAAGCTGCAGCTTTTGCGGCTGATCCGGTCGTTCGAGAAATCCGGCGCCCCGTTCGGTCCGCCCTTCTGGTCCAAGGCGATCCGCCACATGGGGATCCGGATCGATACCCCGCCCGAAGAGATTGCCCGCATCCCCGCCACCGGTCCCCTGGTCGTGGTGTCGAACCACCCTTCGGGGCTGGTGGATGGCATGGTCCTGGCCGAGATGATCAATCGCGTGCGGTCCGACTTCAGGATCCTGACCCGCAGCCTCCTGACCGGGATCCCCGAGGTCGAGGAGTTCATGATCCCGGTCCCGTTCCCGCACGAGGACAACGCGCGCGAGCTTGGCCTGCAGATGCGGGACGAGACGATCAAGCACTTGAAGGCCGGGGGGGTGATCATCCTGTTCCCGGCAGGCAAGGTCGCCATGTCCGAAGGCTGGTGGGGTCCGGCGGTCGAGGGCGAGTGGAACGTCTTCACCCACAAGATCGTCAAATCCTCGGGGGCGACGATCCTGCCGATCTACTTCCCCGGCCAGAACTCCCGCCTGTTCCAGATCGCCAACCAGGTGTCGGATACGGTGCGGCAGGGATTGCTGCTCTATGAGATCAAGCGGTGTCTCTTCAAGCCGACCCGCCCCGTGATCGGTGAGCCGATCCTTGCGGACGAGTTGAAGAAATGGGAAGGCAACCCGCGGGGGTTCCTGGCCTGGCTCAGGGAGCATACTCTGGCGTTGGGTCGAAAGTAGGTACAGCGATGAGAATTCTTGTGGTCGGCGCGGCTGGCCATGTTGGCAAGGCAGCCTGCAGCGAACTTGGCGCGCGCCATGACATCATCCCTGTGGGCCGTACCAGCGGGGCCCATCAGGTGGACGTCGCCGATCTCGCCGCCGTGCGCAAGCTTTACCGCGAGGTCGGGCAGATCGATGCGGTGGTGTGTTGTGCGGGCGATACGACCTTTGCCCCTCTGACTGCTCTGGATCAGGAAATGTTCATGGTTGGCCTGCGGCACAAGGTGATGGGACAGATCAATCTTGTCCTTGCCGGTCTGGACACGATTTCAGATGGCGGGTCCTTTACGCTGACCAGCGGAGTTCTGGACCGTGACCCGATCCGGATGGGCGTCAATGCGGCAACGGCGAACGGCGCCCTGGCTGGATTTGTGAAGAGCGCAGCCATCGAGATGCCGCGTGGCCTGCGGATCAACGTGGTCAGCCCGGGGATGCTGGATGTCTCTGAACCGCGATATGGCAAGTGGTTCCCCGGACATAAGCCGGTCTCATCGCATGATGTCGGCCTTGCCTACCTAAAATGCGTAGAGGGTGCGCAGACCGGACAAGTGGTGATTGTTGCCTGACACTTGCAGCATCGTTCCTCACCGCGTCGGCACCGGCACATCCCCCCGGTAATCATAAAACCCCCGCTGCGTCTTCCGGCCCAGCCAGCCGGCCTCGACATATTTCGTCAGCAGGGGGCAGGGCCGGTACTTGGTATCCGCCAACCCCTCATGCAGGACGTTCATGATCGACAGGCAGGTGTCCAGCCCGATGAAATCCGCCAGCTCCAAAGGCCCCATCGGGTGATTGGCGCCCAGCTTCAGCGACTCGTCGATGCTCTTCACCGACCCCACGCCTTCATACAGCGTATAGACCGCCTCGTTGATCATCGGCATCAGGATGCGGTTGACGATGAAGGCCGGGAAATCCTCGGAGCTGGAGGCTGTCTTGCCCAGCTTCTTCACCACCTCATGCAAGGACTCCCACGTCTCCTGATCCGTCGCGATGCCCCGGATCAGCTCCACCAGCTGCATCACCGGCACCGGGTTCATGAAGTGGAACCCCATGAATTTCTCGGGCCGGTCCGTCCGTGACGCCAGCCGCGTGATGGAAATCGACGAGGTGTTCGACGTCAGGATCGTCGTCGGTTTCAGATGCGGCACCAGGTCTTCGAAAATCGCCTGCTTGACCGTCTCGCGTTCGGTCGCGGCCTCGATGATCAGGTCGCACTGGCCCAGATCCGCCAACTTAAGCGTCGTCCTGATCCGCGCCAGCGCCGCCGTCTTGGCCACCGGCGGGATTTTCCCCCGCGCCACCTGCCGTTCGATGTTGCGGTCGATCACCGCCAGTGCCCTGGTCAGGCTGTCCTCGGCGACGTCGGTCATCAGCACGTCATAGCCCGCCAGCGCAAAGACATGCGCGATGCCGTTGCCCATCTGGCCCGCGCCCACGATCCCCACCGACTGGATGCCCATCTGCGTAGCCCCTTTTTATGCCGCCGCACCATAGGCCCGCGCCAATGCGGGGCGCAAGGTGGGCGGGCTGCGGACTTTTCCATCGAACCTGCCTCAAATGCCGATTTTAGCGGATTGGAAAGGTCATCCAGTCAAGGTCCATCTCGGGTGTGTGACGGTTGGGGTGATCAGGATGGCGTATGCTTATCCGGGCGCGGGGGCGCTTGACTATTTTCCGTGCCGGTATGGTGGATCGCGGCTGACCTTTCGGGGGCCGCCCCGCGATACCGGGCAGGACTATATTGCGGTGATCGGGGGGTCCGAGACCTATGGCCGGTTCGTGCCCACGCCCTATCCAGACCTTCTGCAGGAATGGCTGGGTCTGCCGGTGGTCAATCTGGGGTATCAGAATGCCGGGGCCGAGGTGTTCGCCCAGGACCCCGGCGTGATTGCGACCGCCAACAAGGCGCGCGCCGTCATCGTGCAGGTCCTTGGCGCGCAGAACCTGTCGAACAGGTTCTACACCGTCCATCCGCGCCGCAATGACCGCTTTATCGGCGCGACCCCCGCCTTGCGGTCGCTGTACCGCAACATCGACTTCACCGAGTTTTCCTTTACCCGTCACCTGTTGCAGGCGCTTCAGCGCGCCGGGCGCGACAGGTTTGAACTTGTCGCGCGCGAATTGCGCGAGGTCTGGGTGCAACGGATGGAGGCGTTGCTGGCCCGCATCACCGTGCCCGTGGTGCTGGTCTGGATCGCGGAGCAATCCCCGCCCATCCGCAGGGCCCGCGCCGACCTGAAGGTCCTGCCGCTGCTGGTCGATGGCGGGATGATCGCCGCGCTACGATCAAGGATCGCCGGTTACGCCGAGATTGTCCTTAGCCATCATGCCCGTGGTGAAGGTGTGGCGGGAATGGCTTTCGCCCCGCCCGAGGCGCCTCTGGCGCGCGAAGCGCCGGGGCCAGCCGCGCATCGCGAAGTGGCGGCAGGTCTTGTGGCGGTTCTTGATGGACTGCTGTGACCGGGGCGGGGAAATGCAAAACGGCGCGCCGATGCGCGCCGTTGGCCATGGCCTCAGGGATGGGTCAAAGCTTCTTGATCAGTTCCGGGACCACGGTGAAGAGATCCCCCACCAGCCCGTAATCCGCGACCTGGAAAATCGGTGCCTCTTCGTCCTTGTTGATCGCGACGATGACCTTTGAATCCTTCATCCCGGCGAGATGCTGGATCGCACCGGAAATGCCGACCGCGACATACAGGTCCGGCGCCACCACCTTACCGGTCTGGCCGACCTGCCAGTCGTTCGGGGCATAGCCCGAGTCCACCGCCGCGCGCGAGGCCCCGACCGCCGCGCCCAGCTTGTCCGCCAGTCCCTCTATCAGATCGAAGCTTTCCTTCGATCCGACGCCGCGTCCGCCGGACACCACGATGCCAGCCGAAGTAAGCTCGGGCCGATCGCTCGACGCCACCTTGTCCTCGACCCATGTCGACAGGCTGCCATCCGCGGCCGTCGCGATCTTCTCCACCGGGGCCGTGCCACCCTTGCCCGCCGCATCAAACGTCGCGGTGCGGATCGTCATGACCTTTTTCGCATCCGCCGATTTCACTGTCTGCACGGCGTTCCCGGCATAGATCGGGCGTTCAAAGGTAGAACCGTCGATCACCTTGGTCACTTCGGACAGGATCATCACGTCCAGTATCGCCGCGACGCGCGGCAGCACCGATTTTGAGAACGCCGTGGATGCAGCCACGATATGCTCATAGTCCCCGGCCAGACCCGCGACCAGCAGGGCTGTCGGCTCCGCCATCCCGTGGCAATAGACATGCGCATCGGCAAAGATGACCTTGGAAACGCCGTCAAGCGTCGCAGCCTCGGCGGCAGCCATATCGCCACCCATACCCGCGATCAACACTGTCACCGGTCCCAGCGCCTTGACGGCGGTCAGGGTCTTGGCGGTGGCGTCGGTGGCAAGTTCACCCATCACCGCTTCGGCAATCAACAGGACAGCCATCAGATCACCCCCGCTTCGTCGCGCAATTTCGCGATCAGTTCATCCACCGACCCGACCTTGACGCCCGCCTTTCGGCCCGCCGGTTCGATGGTTTTCAGCACCGACAGACGGGGTGCGACATCCACCCCGTAATCGGCAGGCGTTTTCATCGCCATCGGCTTGGTCTTGGCCTTCATGATGTTGGGCAAACTGGCATATCGCGGCTCGTTCAGTCGCAGATCGACCGTGATGATCGCAGGCATCTTCAGGGTCAGCGTCTGCAGGCCCCCATCCACCTCGCGCGTGATCGTCGCGGTATCGCCCGCAATCGCCACCTCGGACGCAAATGTCCCCTGGCTCCAGCCGAGCAGCGCCGACAGCATCTGCCCCGTCGCGTTCATGTCATTGTCTATCGCCTGCTTGCCGCACAGGACCAGACCCGGACCCTCTTGCTTCACCACCGCCGCCAGCAGTTTCGCCACCGCCAGCGGCTCGATGTCCACATGCACGTTGTCGGTCGCCTCGATCAGGATCGCGCGGTCCGCCCCCATGGCCAGACCCGTGCGCAACGTCTCCTGCGCCTGCTTGACGCCGATGGACACCACGATGACCTCGGTCGCGATGCCCTTTTCGCGCAGCCGGATCGCCTCTTCGACGGCAATCTCGTCGAACGGGTTCATCGACATCTTCACATTGGCCAGATCGACCCCCGTGCCATCCGCCTTGACGCGGACCTTCACGTTGTAGTCGATCACACGTTTGACAGGCACCAGAACCTTCATCGGCGTGCGTCTCCATCCATGGGGCAGGGCCCCGGTCAAGCCTTATGGCCGGGTGAATACCGCCTTCGCGCCCTCCGTGACAGAGCAAATGCGACAGGATTGCGCGACGCGACGCCGCGTTTTGATCGGCCATGGCGATCAGAAATGCGTCAGCGCGTCAGGCCCGGCACCCACAGCACGTCATCGCGGCCATCGTTGTTGGCGATCCGCCCGGCGACAAAGAACCAGTCCGACAGGCGGTTCAGGTACTTGACCGCCTCGGGGTTCACGTCCTCCATGGTGGCAGTTTCGACGACCAGCCTCTCGGCCCGCCGACAGACGGTCCGGCAGAGGTGAAGGTGCGCGGCCAGCGCAGTCCCCCCCGGCAGGATGAAACTGCGCAAGGGGGTCAAGCGGTCGTTCATCGCGTCGATCTCGGATTCCAGCCGGAGGATCTGGCTTTCGATCATGCGCAGGGGCGTGTAACCCAGCGTCGGGTCCAGATGCCGATCCGGCGTGCAAAGGTCCGCGCCCAGGTCGAAAAGATCATTGGAAATCCGCTTCAGCGCCTCATCGACGTCTCCGCGCGCGTGCTGGCGCGCCAGACCTACCGTCGCGTTCGTCTCGTCCACCGTGCCATAGGCGCTGACCCGGATCGAATGCTTGGCCACACGCGCGCCGTTGCCAAGGGCGGTTTCCCCGGCATCGCCGGTCTTGGTATAGATTTTCGACAGGACGACCATGGGATGTTCCGTTCAGCTGCTGCGGGACCAGGCAAAGACGACGATGATCAGGACCGCCAGAGCCTGCGCCGCGATCCGGTAGCGCATCAGGCGGTTGGCGTGCTTGCGGTTGAACTCGCCTCCCCTGGCAAATCCGCCGATGCCGATCAACAGGATAACCAGCACCACCAGGCATCCGACGACGACCAGCCAGAACAGGGGATCATTGCGCAGCATCTGTCTTTTTCTCCTTGGCCCTGATCTAGGATTGCATGCAGTGAAAGCGAAGCCAAATTTTTGCCGACGCCCGCCCGCCCCAAGAATTCTCGCCGAAAATTCTTGTGGGCTACCCCCAGGCCAAAACCCAGTCCAGCGCCCGCGTCGGAAGGACGCGCCGCAGCAGGTCGCTGACATAGGTCGGCGTGGTCACAAAGTACCGGGCCTTCGGGCGCGGTATCTGCAGCGCATGGATCAGCTTGGCGGTCACCGCACTGGGCGGCAGCTCGAACTTGTCCGGGCCTTTTGACGTGTAAAGCCGGTCACGCAAGGCTGCGTACTGGTCGCGCCGCGCGGATTTCTCCCAGTCGATCCACTTCTCGAAATGCGGAATGGCGTTTTCGCGGATCTTCGTCGTGATCGGCCCTGGCTCGATCAGCACCAGATCAATCCCCGTCCCGCGCATCTCCAGCCGCAGCACGTCGGTCAGCCCCTCCATCGCGAATTTGGTCGCGACATAGGCCCCCCGCCAGGTCATCCCCACCAGTCCCAGCACCGATGAGCAGTTGATGATCCGCCCATGCCCCTGGGCCCGCATCACCGGGATCACCCGCCGCGTCAGGTCGTGATAGCCAAAAAGGTTGACCTCGAAAATCTCGCGCAGCGCCCCGCGCGGCAGATCCTCGACCGCGCCCGGGCACGCATGGGCTCCGTTGTTGAAGAGGGCATCCAGCGTGCCGCCGGTGCGCGTCAGAACTTCGGCCACCGCCGCCGCAATGCTGGTCTCGTCCGCGTAATCCAGCACGAAGCTCTCCAGCCCCTCGGCCACCAGTCGCGCGCTGTCCGCGGCCTTGCGGCAGGTCGCGAACACCCGCCAGCCCCGCGCCTTGAGGGTGCGCGCCGCGTCAAGGCCAATGCCCGACGAGCATCCGGTGATCAGGATCGACTTTTGCTGCATCTTGGCACCCCTTGCTGTCGCCCCTCCCTAGACGAGCGGGCGTCGGGGCGCAAACGGTCAGGGTGCGGTTTGCGACAGGAAATCCAGCGCCACAAAGCCCGATACGCCGTCGCCCTCGATGGTGATCTGCGCCCAGCCAGCGCCGGTATCGGCCAGCACCAATGCGGCATCCCCGCGGTTCAGCTTGCCCACAACGGGCGCGTCGGTCGACGGGTCCTGCCGCACGTTCACCGACCGGCCCGTCACATACCAGACCTGCGGTTCTGCGGTCGCCGTGGCCGTAACGGCCACTGGATCCGGCAGGACGGGGGCGTTGGCCTGACCGGGCAGCGCCGAAAGTGTGAACACTTTGTCCGGTTGCCGCGCGGGCGCGGTCGGGGTCGTGTCCGGCGCATAGGCAACCGTCACGACATCGCGCTTTGGCAGGGCCACCTTGGGCACGGTGTCGGCGACGGCGGCTGTGGTCGGTCTGGCGGCCCGGATTTCGGGGGTCGCGGCAAGCGTCCGGGTCGCCACCGGCTCAATCACTGCCTTGGGAAAGTCCGACGGATTCACGCCGGCATCTGCCAGCCCCGGGCGCAATTGCATGGGATCGCTCCCGCCCAGCTGGAACACCAGATACATCCCCAAAAGCAACAGAACCAGCAACTTGGTCATCACACGCCCCCCACCATTCACAAGATTGATCCATATCATGATTCTTCCCGGGCGCGAGATGGGTTGGAAAACTTTTCGCCCGTCCTGTCGCAATGAGACTGGACCCATGGCAGCCCTGACACTACACCACATCCATGGTCGACACGCCAAAAGACGACAAGATAGAGCCTGTGTTGCTGGCCGAACCGCTTGCCCGCGCGATCGGCGAGCGGTATCTGACCTATGCGCTTTCGACCATCATGCACCGCGCGTTGCCCGATGCGCGCGACGGGCTGAAGCCGGTTCACCGCCGCATCCTGTTCGCGATGCGCGAGTTGCGGCTGACCGCCACATCGGCCTTTCGCAAGTCGGCAAAGATTTCCGGCGACGTGATGGGCAACTATCACCCGCATGGCGACGCCGCGATCTATGATGCGATGGCGCGGCTGGCACAGGATTTCAACGTCCGCTATCCCCTTGTCGACGGGCAGGGCAATTTCGGCAACATCGACGGCGACAATCCGGCCGCGAGCCGCTACACCGAGGCGCGCCTGACCGCCATTGCCGAAACCCTGATGGAGGGGCTGACGGAAAACGCGGTCGACTTTCGGCCCAACTACGACGGCACGCTCGAAGAACCCGTGGTCATGCCTGCCGCATTCCCGAACCTGCTTGCCAACGGGTCATCGGGCATCGCGGTCGGAATGGCCACCAACATCCCGCCCCATAACCTTGAGGAACTGATCGACGGCTGCCAGACCCTGCTGCGCGACCCCAAGATCGACGATGCCGCGCTGGTCGCCCTGATCCCCGGCCCCGATTTTCCAACCGGCGGCGTGCTGGTCGAACCGCCCGCCTCGATCCTGGAAAGCTACCGCACCGGGCGCGGGTCGTTCCGGCTGCGCGCGCGCTGGCAGGTCGAAGACCTCGGGCGCGGCACGTGGCAGATCGTGGTCACGGAAATCCCCTATCAGGTGCAGAAATCGAAACTGATCGAGAAGCTGGCCGAGATCATCGAGGCAAAGAAAATCCCCGCCCTCGCTGACGTCCGTGACGAGTCGACCGAGGATGTCCGCATCGTGCTGGAGCCTCGGTCCCGCGCCGTGGAACCCGAGATGCTGATGGAAATGCTGTTCCGCGCATCCGACCTTGAAACACGCTTCTCGCTGAACCTGAACGTCCTGATCGACGGGCGTGTGCCAAAGGTCTGCTCGCTCAAGGACTGCCTGCGCGCCTTTCTCGATCACCGCCGCGAGGTGCTGCGCCGCCGGTCCGAACACCGGATCGAGAAGATCGACCATCGCCTCGAGATTCTCGAAGGCTTCATCATCACCTTCCTGAACCTCGACCGCGTGATCGACATCATCCGCTATGACGAGGACCCCAAGCGCGCGCTTATGGCCGAAGACTGGGGCAAGACGCATGTGCGCGCCACGTCGGAAAAGACCTATGTGCCGCCACCCGAGGGTGACGGCGAACTGACCGATGTTCAGGCCGAGGCGATCCTGAACATGCGCCTGCGCTCCTTGCGCAGGCTTGAGGAAATGGCCCTGCTGACCGAACGCGACGCCCTGATGAAGGAGCGCGCCGACCTTGCCGACCTTATGGAAAGCGATCGCCTGCAATGGCGCGAAATCGGTCGCCAGCTTGAAGACATCCGCAAGCAGTTCGGCAAGACCGCCCCGGGCGGTGCGCGGCGCACGACGATAAGCGAACTTGGCGAAATGCCCGAAGTCAGCGCCGAGGCGATGATCGAACGCGAACCCGTGACAGTCATCTGCTCCAGGATGGGCTGGATCCGGTCGCTCAAGGGGCATGTGGACCTCACCCAGGAACAGAAGTTCAAGGATGGCGACGGCCCGCGCTTTGCCTTTCATTCTGAGACCACCGACAAGGTGCTGCTGGTCGCCGCCAACGGGCGGTTTTACACTATCCCCGCCGTCAACCTTCCCGGCGGGCGCGGCATGGGCGAACCCGTCCGCCTGATGGTCGATCTGCCCAATGACACCGAAATCACCGACCTGATGATCTTTCGCGCGGGTGAGAAACTGCTGGTCGCCTCTACCGCCGGCGACGGCTTCATCGTGCCCTCGGACGAGGTGCTGGCCCAGACCCGCGCGGGCAAGCAGGTGCTGACGCTGAAGGACGGTGCGGTGACGGCGCTGTGCCGCCCTGTTGCCGGTGATCACGTCGCGGTCGTCGGCGACAACCGCAAGATGCTGGTCTTTGCGCTGTCCGAACTGCCGGAGATGGCGCGCGGCAAGGGCGTGCGCCTGCAAAAATACAAGGATGGCGGTCTGTCGGATGCCACCACTTTTGTCCTGGCGCAGGGGCTGTCTTGGAAAGACCCCGCCGGACGGACGCGCACGGAAACCGACCTTGGCGAATGGCTGGCGGCGCGCGCCACCGCAGGGCGCATGGCCCCGCGCGGCTTTCCGCGCGACAACCGCTTTGCCTGACCGGCCCGGTCAGCGCGGTTGCAGAAGGTGCCCCGGCGTTGTATCGCAGATCAGTACAATTTTCATGGGTGGGCCCCTTCGATGCGTTTTCGTCCCGTTTTCGGCGTTCTCCTGGGGGCACTTCTGATGTCTGCCTGCGCCCGCGAAGATCTGACCGTGGCGCCGGAACCCCTGGGCGATTTCGATCTGGGCCTGAATGTCGTGGTGGCCGACAATGTGCAAAAGGTGCCCATCTCGCGCGATGCGACGGTTGATGAATGGGAAGCCGCGATGATCAAGGCCGTCGATGAACGCTTCAGCCGGTTTGACGGGACCAAACTTTACAATATCGGCATCAATGTCGATGCCTACGCGCTGGCGCCGCCCGGTATCCCGATCATTGCCGCGCCAAAGTCCGTATTGGTCATCACGGCCAATGTTTGGGACGATGCGGCACAGTTGAAGTTGAACGAAGAGGGCAAGCAACTGACCGTTTTCGAACAGTTCTCGGGTGAGTCTGCCGTCCTCGGCTCGGGCCTGACCAAGACCAAGGCGCAGCAGATGGAATCCCTGTCGCGCAACGCTGCCCGTGCGGTTGAGGACTGGCTGCGCCAGAACCCGCAATGGTTCGGCATGCCCGACACGCGACCGACCGCGGCGGACGCGCCGACCATCGCAACAAGCCCGCTGCCAACCAACTGAGGCTTGATTTTCCCGCAAGCCACCTTTAAGCCGCCGCCGGTGTAGAAAAGGGCCCATCACGGGCCCCTCAATGCAAGGGTGCCCGGCGATGGCGAAGGCAAAGTTTGAACGTAACAAGCCGCATGTGAACATCGGGACCATTGGTCACGTTGACCATGGCAAGACGACGCTGACGGCGGCGATCACGAAGTATTTCGGCGAGTTCCGCGCCTATGACCAGATCGACGGCGCGCCGGAGGAGCGGGCGCGGGGGATCACGATCTCGACCGCGCATGTGGAATACGAGACGGAAAAGCGGCACTACGCCCATGTCGACTGCCCCGGCCATGCCGACTACGTCAAGAACATGATCACGGGTGCCGCGCAGATGGACGGCGCGATCCTGGTCTGTGCCGCCTCGGACGGCCCGATGCCGCAGACGCGCGAGCATATCCTCTTGGGCCGTCAGGTCGGTATCCCGTACATGGTCTGCTACATGAACAAGGTCGACCTTGTGGATGACGAGGAGCTGATCGAGCTGGTGGAGATGGAACTGCGCGAGCTGTTCAGTTCTTACGAATATCCTGGCGACGACATCCCGATCATCAAGGGCTCGGCGCATCAGGCGATGATCGGCGAGCGCCCCGATATCGGCGAATCGTCGATCCGCGCGCTGATGAAGGCGGTGGACGACTACATCCCGACGCCGGCGCGTGCCATCGACCAGCCGTTCCTGATGCCGATCGAGGACGTGTTCTCGATCTCGGGCCGGGGCACGGTGGTGACGGGGCGGATCGAGCGTGGCGTGATCAATGTCGGCGACGAGGTCGAGATCGTCGGCATCCGCGACACGAAAAAGTCGGTCTGCACCGGTGTGGAGATGTTCCGCAAGCTGCTCGACCGGGGCGAGGCGGGCGACAATGTCGGCGTCCTTCTGCGCGGCATCGACCGCGAGGGCGTGGAGCGGGGCCAGGTGCTGTGCAAGCCGAAATCGGTGAACCCGCACACCAAGTTCGAGGCCGAGGCCTATATCCTGACCAAGGAAGAGGGCGGGCGTCACACGCCGTTCTTTGCCAACTACCGCCCGCAGTTCTACTTCCGCACCACGGACGTGACCGGCACGGTGATGCTGCCCGCGGGCACCGAGATGGTGATGCCGGGCGACAACCTGAAGTTCAATGTCGAGCTGATCGCCCCCATCGCGATGGAAGAAAAGCTGCGCTTTGCCATCCGCGAAGGCGGCCGCACCGTCGGCGCTGGCGTCGTCAGCAAAATCATCGAGTAATCGGGACAGTAGGAT
>JAJNPS010000001.1 GCA_021155205.1 Rhodobacterales bacterium | reverse complement strand
CCTTCCTTGCCTGGAACCAAGGGCGCGATGGCCGCCCACTGCCTGTCCGTCAATGTCCGTCTGCTCAAGATCGCCTCCGTTTTCGATCTTGAATCAGAACTTAACTCAAAGCGGAATCCCTCAAATGCAGACGCCGCCTAGAGCGGGATGACTTTACACGGAACCGTATCCTGCGTTTCGGATGTAGTTTTCGCATTCCTGTGGGGTGAACTGGTCGAGGAGGGAGCCGATCCTGCGCCAGACGGCTTCCCTGGTGCGTTCGGCGGCTTTGCGAAGCAGGTGCTTGAGCTTGGCGATGACCTGCTCGATGGGTGAGCAGCGTTAAGAAAACAGTCCAGTGGACTGTTTTTAGCTGCGCAAGGGTCGGGCGAGGAGGCGGGAAGGTAGAACAGTCTGGCACCTGCCGCCTTGATGGCCTTGCGAACGACGGGGGCCTTGTGGCTGCCGAGGTTGTCCATGATCGAGGGCCGGAAGCCGCCATCGGTTCGAGGCCCGGCCCGAGGGATGTCGCCCTCGCGCAGGTCGGGAACCAGCACCTGCTGGACGCAGGTGCGGAAGCTCTCGCCATTGATCGGCCCGTCGATGACCCAGGGGGCGGTGATGCCATCATGGCGCAGGGCGGCGACGAAGGTCATCGTATTCCAGTGTCCGAAGGGAGCCTTTCCGATCAGCCTCTGGCCCCGCGCCGCCCAACCCCGGAGCGGTGCCATGTTGGTCTTGGCCCAGGTCTCGTCGATGAAGACAAGCCGTTTCAGGTCGATGCTGCCCTGATGGGCCTTCCACCGTAGGCGCCTGCGGGCAATGTCCGGCCGCTCCTGCTCACTGGCCAGCGCGGTTTTTTTGAAGCTGAGCCCCCCGGCATGCGCGAAGGCCCACATCGTGCGGTAGTCCACCTTCAGCCCGCGTTCGGCCAGCTCGGCCACCAGGCCGCGCGGGGTGAACGGACCTGAGGCCATCCGGGCGCGCAGCCAGGCCGCCTGATCGCCCCGTATCTTGCGCGGCACATGCCCGCAATCGACGCCCCGGTCATCCGCAGGCTCCGCCGCAGATGCACGATCAGCGCCACTGTCGCCTCAGCCAGCCGCCCCGCGACGCGGGCGGGCGCGCTTGCGTGGTTTGAAAGCGCAGCACCCCCGCCCGCGCGGAACCGGGCGAGCCACTTGCGCACCGTGCGGAGCGAAACCGCAAAGGCCAAGGCAACCTCCGCAGCACTCTGGCCTGACACGACGCGGGCAAGGATCTGCTCTCGACTGTGAACGGTGAGACGGGCACCATGATGTGGGTTGTTCATCCTTGCGGGTCCTCGGCTGGAGTTTGGCGATTGCAGCCTAACCCCGTTCCGGGTGAACAACCTCCTGAGACTTCACAGCTAGGCGTCACTCCGAGCGTGCTTTTGGTTCCGCCCTCGCTGGAAGAGGCAGGTCTCAACATCGTCAATACCGAAGTTGGGGCGGCTGGTGCTTCCAACCCCTGGAAAGGCACCGCCAAACTGATCGTCACCCCCTACCTTGTCTTATGACTTTTCGTGCCGAAGAGGCGAAGATAGCACCGCTGCGAGAAGGCGACACCTTCTCGCAGCGGCGAGGGACGGATCGGGACCACGCTGGTCGTTTGACGGACCGAGTTAGAGCAAGATCGCCCTCGTCTTTTCTCGCTGGCCTGAACGGATACCAGGGGATGAGGCGGATCAGGAAACGATCCGGGGGATCGTTTCCCCGCCGAATGCCCCGGATGACAAGCAGAGGCTCGGAAAAGATGACACAGACTACCATCGGCATCGATATCTCGAAAGACCATCTTGATGCCCATCGCCTGCCTGGCGGTGCGCACGACCGGTTCGACAACACGTCTGCCGGGCACAAGGCGCTGCTCCGGTGGATCGGCCCCATTCCAACCCGGGTCGTCTATGAGCCGACCGGTCCCTATCATCGCAAGCTGGAAGTGCGGCTTGCGGCGGCGGGCATGCCCATCGTCAAGGTGAACCCGCGTCAGGCCCGGCGCTTCGCGCAGGCCGTGGGCGGGTTTGCCAAGACCGACGCCCTCGATGCGGCCATGTTGGCCCGCATGGGGGCAGTGCTCGGCCTTGAGGCGCGGCCCGTTCGGGATGTAATCCTCAATACCCTCAAGGATTTGCACCTCGCCCGCGAAGCTCTGGTCAAGGATCGCACGGCCGCAAGGAACCGTGCCAAGGTGATCACGCTCGCGCTTCTGAAGCAGCACAGTGTGGCACGCCTGAAGCAGATCGACCAGCAGCTCGCCGCTCTTGACGCCGCCATCGCGGCCGAAATCCATACCGATCCGACCCTCGACGCGCGCATGGCAATCCTTGTCTCCATCCCGGGGATCGCGGCGGTCACCGCCGCCATGCTGGTCGTCGAGATGCCGGAACCGGGCGGCCTGGACCCCAAGGCGGCGGCGGCCCTCGCGGGGCTTGCGCCAATCACGCGTCAGTCGGGCCAGTGGAAAGGCAAGGCCTTCGTTCAGGGCGGCCGCAAGCAGGTGCGTCAGGCGCTCTATATGCCGGCCCTCGTGGCCATGCGGTTCAATCCCGACATGAAGGCCAAGTACGAACAACTCACCAGCGCCGGAAAAGCACCAAAGCAGGCCATTACGGCAATCATGCGAAAACTCATCGTCCTCGCAAACGCACTCCTCAAAAAAGCCGCGCCTTGGCAGCCAAAGCTCGCTTGACCATCACGGATACTCTAAGGATCGCGCCATGGTTGCCCTGACCTCTGAACGCAACACGCGCCTGCGCATCGGCGATCTTCGGATCGAACCGGTCGCGGCTGCTATCAAGATTTTCGGCGGGTCGCTGGTGATGCGCAACGCTGCCGGGTACCTGACCAAGGGTGCGACGGCGACCGGATGTGTCGGTGTCGGCCGGGCAGAAAAGACCGTCGACAACTCGGCGGGTGCGGCTTCGGTGGAATATCGCCCCGGTAGCTTCCTCTTCGCCAACTCGGCCGCCGGTGACCTGATCACCATCGCCGACATCGGCAAGGCCTGTTTCATCGTCGATGACCAGACCGTCGCCAAGACGGATGCGACGGCCACCAGGTCGCGCGCCGGGATCGTGGAAGCGGTCGAGGCAACGGGCGTCTGGGTCCGCATGGATGAAGCTCTGGCGCGCGTTGCCTGATGACCGGCCTTGCCCTCGCAACCTGCGACCTTGCCCTGCCACCAGGCCCGTGCACCGGAATGGGTGCACGTATTGCCTGGCGACGGGCAGATTGTCGGCCGCGACGGGCGCAACTTCGAAATGGTAGACCCTTCCGGTCTTGTCCTGGCGTTCCAGTCGGGCGGGGTCGATCTGCCCGTTGACTACGAACACCAGAACGACAAGCCCGAGGCCAAGCTCCACGGGCCGGTTCGGGCAGCGGGCTGGATCAAGGAGCTTCGCAGCCAAGAAGATGGCATCTGGGGCCGGGTGGAGTGGACGGCGACGGCGGCGGAGATGATCGGCCGAAAGGAATACCGCTACCTGTCACCCTCGCTTCTCTATCACCCGAAGACCCGGCAGATCGTCAAGCTGAAGGGCGCGGGCCTGGTCCACAATCCGAACCTGCATCTGACCGCCCTCGCAAATCAGGACGATGACATGAACCCGGACACCATCCCCGCCAAGACTACCGAAAAGCCCGCAACCAAGCCCGGCCAACCGGGACGCTTCGCGCGCCTTGCGGAAGCGCTGAAGCTCGCGCCCGATGCGACCGAAGACGAAATGCTTGCCGCGCTGAAGGATCTGTTGAAACCGGCTGGCGACCCTGACCCGTCAAAGTTTGTTCCCCTGGCGACGGTGCAGGCAATGCTGTTCGAGCGCACCTGTCACTTGCGACCGCATCCGAGGAACGGGCTGGGCAAAAGGTCGAAGACGCACTGCGCAGCGGTCATCTGTCCCTTGCGATGAAGGATTGGGCCACCGCACTTTGCATGGCCAATGAGGCGAGCTTCGACAGCTTTATCGCGAGCTCCGTCCCGCAATTTGCGCACATCTTCAAGACAAGTCACACGGCGGGCACCCCGCCCGGCACCCGACGCGGGTCCGAAGGCGGCGAACTCGCGGATGCCATCTGTTCGCAGCTTGGCCTGAAACCCGGTTCGCTTTCCGAATGAAACTCGGGCCGGAAGTGGCGAGACTTCCGGCTTGATGCCAGCGGGGTTTTCCGCCCCGCATTGGCAGCCCCCTGACTGTGTTCCTGGTAGAACGGTCAGGGGGCAAGATACTTGCCCGACCCGCGATAGGACCGCTGCCCCATGTCTCAGGTTGAGCGCCCAGGTGGAGCCCTATTTCGAAGTCCTTGGGGCCGACCTGACGGTGAAGTTCCTGTTGCAGTTCGGCGGTGCACCGGCCTCGTTCTCGCGCGACCCAAAGGGACGCGGCGTGGTCGAAGCTTTGATCGGGCCTGAAAAGACCGCAGCACTGGCGACCAGTCAGCACCCCGCGATGCAAAAGCGTGTCCCCGTCGCGAACCGGTGGCTGGCGGAAATGCTCGCATGGCAGGGTCATTCGACTGCCGCCATCGCGCGGCAACTGCGCACGACGGATGTATCGTCGAGAACGCGGCTCATTCGATCCCCGCGTATTGCACCTTGAGGGCGTGCTGTCGAACTTCCAGGCCTATGACAAAGGGCCAGACTACGTCGCGATCACACCGACTCGGGACTATGCTGCCATGATGCAGTTCGGCGGGACCAAAGCGCAGTTCCCGAACCTGTGGGGCAACATCCCCGCGCGGCCTTATCTCGGCTTTTCGGACGACAATGTCACTGATATCACACGCATTATCGGAGACTGGCTGGAAGGCATTTTCGAATGACCGCGCAGGCCATCGATCCCGCCATGATACGAACCGCGATAGACCAGGCGCGCCAGTCATCCCGCCAGATCGGCGAGCTTGGCGCGGCCAACGCCCGCATGATCAGGACCCTTGAAACGGCCCTTAATCAGTCGATTAAAGGGGTATTGAAGGACCCTTCAACGGTCGCGCCAGCATTGCCGAACACCGCCGCCTTCACCGGTCAGGAAGGCCATCCAACCTTGTGTCCGATCCGGAATTGCTTGACTTCGTCATCGCTCGCATCGGCACGATGACCTTCGCCGAGATCGCCTCGGCCGTCGCTGCCCAGTTCCCGCCCGAACGCCGCACAAGCATCAGCGGGCTAAGCCGATGGTGGAGGGCAAATCGGCTCAATCGGCAAATACCACCTGATCCGAGCTGATCCCGCCAAGTCCGGCTTCTTCCGGCCTAATTGGTAACACTCCGGCAGAATTGGTTACAACACAAAAGGCTACCAAAAAGTTAATGCTTGGTCAAAATTCAACATCTAACATATTGATTAAAAGCAATAAAATTTCTGTCCCGACTCAGGAAACCCCCAAATTCAAGCGACCAGCCTTCCCCCGGACACACCATTGATGAACACCTCCACAACCCTCCCCTCGGGCTGATCCGTCCCGAAATCCACCTCGGCGAACCCTTCCGTCCGGCCCATCCGGGGACCCTCGGTCAGCACCCGGTGGACCCGTCCGACCTGCGCGCCCAGATGCCGCGCCAGCGCCGCATCGCCCGCAGCCCGCAGCCGCGCCGACCTCTCCTTGATGACCGGACCCGGCACCGCAGGCATCCTAGCGGCCGGGGTCCCCTTGCGGGCGGAAAAGGGGAAGACATGCAGGAAGGTCAGGCCGCAGTCAGCCACCAGATCGAGCGAGCGCTGGAACATCCCTTCCGTCTCTGTCGGGAAGCCCGCGATGATGTCGGCCCCGAAGACCATCCCGGGCCGCAACCGGCGCGCCTCCTCACAAAACCGGATCGCATCGTCGCGCAGGTGGCGCCGTTTCATCCGTTTCAGGATCAGGTCGTCCCCGGCCTGGAGCGACAGGTGCAGGTGCGGCATCAGGCGCGGCTCCGTCGCGATGGCCTGCATCAGCGCGTCATCCACCTCGATGCTATCAATCGAGCTGATCCGCAGCCGGGGAAGGCCAGGCACCAGCCGCAGGATGCGCAGCACCAAATCACCGAGGCGGGGGCTGGCGGGCAGGTCCGCCCCCCAGGAGGTCAGGTCCACCCCGGTCAGCACGACCTCTAGAAACCCGCGATCCACCAGCCGCTTGATCTGATCCACCACCACCCCCGCCGGAACCGACCGCGAATTGCCGCGACCATAGGGAATGATGCAGAACGTGCAGCGATGGTCGCAGCCGTTCTGAACCTGCACATAGGCCCGGTGGCGGCCAAAGCCGTCGATCAGGTGCCCGGCGGTTTCGCGGACCGACATGATGTCGTCGACCTGCACTCGTTCGGTCGTGCCGATCAGGTCGGGGATTGCAAGGCCCTTCCACGTCGCGGCCTGCATCTTTTCGGTGTTGCCGATGACACGGCTTACCTCGGGCATCGCGGCAAAGGTCTCGGGCTCGGTTTGCGCCGCACAGCCGGTCACGATCAGCGCCGCACCGGGGTGCATCCGCGACAGGCGGCGGATGTCCTGCTTGGCCTTGCGGACAGCCTCGGCGGTCACGGCGCAGGTGTTGACGATGACCGCGTTCTGCAAGCCTGCGGCGGCGGCGAGTTCGGTCATCGCCTCGGTCTCATAGGCATTCAGCCGACAGCCCAGCGTCGCGAAAACGGGGGCGTTCATGCGTGGGCGGCCAGCATTTCGGTGTTGATCCAGCCATCGAACACGTGGACGACCGGGCCGGTCAGCCAGACGCCGTCGTCCCGCCAGTCAACCTCCAGCACGCCGCCATCGACGTCGAGCGTGACCTGCCGACCTGTCAGCCCGCGCAAGTGCGCGGCGACGGCGGTGGCACAGGCGCCGGACCCACAGGCAAGGGTGATGCCGGTGCCACGCTCCCACACCCGCAGGCGCAGGCGGTCGGGGGCGGTCAGGCTGGCAAATTCGACATTGGTGCGCAGGGGATAAAGGGGGTCGTGTTCGTGGACGGGGCCAACGGTTTCCAGCGGCACCGCCTCGGCATCCGGGACGAACCGCACGCAATGGGGGTTGCCCATGCCGACCGCGACGGGATCGCCGTCCAGCGGCAGGCGCCGGGTATCGACGGCATGCGCGAGCGGGATGTCCTGCCAGCCCAGTTGCGGCTGGCCCATGTTGACCGAAACGCGGCCATCGGGGCGGCGCAACGCCTGCAGCACGCCGCGCGCGGTTCGCAGCGTCAGGTCTGTCTTGCCCGTCTCGGCCATCACCAGATCGGCCACGCAGCGCGTTGCATTTCCGCAAGCCTCGGCCTGGGAGCCGTCGGCATTCCAGAACGCCAGCCCGACATCGGCGTCGTCACCGGACCGGACCTCTGCCAGTTGGTCAAAGCCCACACCGCGATGGCGGTCGCCCAGCAGGCGGGCAAGTTCAGCCGTCACCACCGACGCGCGTTCCCGCGCGTCGATGATGATGAAATCATTGCCAGCCCCGTGCATTTTCAGAAAGGGCAGGCCGCCAAGGCCGGGTTCGCGTGTCATGACACGCGATATACGCGGCGCGCGCCATTTTTGCCAGTCCTTGCGGCGCTTTTGCCCTTGACCGGTGCCGTGGGGATGCCTAATCAGCGTCCCTTGCGTGGGCCGGTAGCTCAGTTGGTAGAGCAGCTGACTTTTAATCAGCGGGTCACAGGTTCGAATCCTGTCCGGCTCACCAAATTCACTTATAATTCAGAATGTTAATGGTGTGACAGAAATACCGCGTCCGCGCGTCCGCCTGCGTCCAGGGCGGACGGATGGTCCGAACCGCGGAATGGTGGCGCTGCGTGGCATCGCATTTCCCTTGGACAATTGGACATCGGGATGGTCTACAGGCGCTTCCTTTGGCTGACCTGCAATGACACACACCTACAAGGCCGAATCCGGTGGCTGGCTGATGCCCGCCTTTGGTCTGGTTGCCGCGATCACCGTGGCGCGGCTGGTCCTGCTGGCTTTCAACCGCACCGACCTTTTTGTTGATGAAAGCCAGTACTGGCTTTGGGGGCAAAGCCTTGAATTCGGGTACTATTCCAAACCTCCGCTGATCGCCTGGGTGATTGGCGCGGCGACGTGGATGGTCGGCAGCGACGCACCATTCTGGGTCCGCGCGCCATTTGCGATCTTTCACGGGGCGACTGCGCTAATCCTGGCACTGCTTGCGGCGCGGCTCCATGGCGGTCGCGCGGCGGTGCTGGTGGCGGCCAGTTACGCGACGCTGCCGATGGTGGCCGTCGGCAGCCTGCTGGCCTCGACCGACACGATCATGGCGCCTTTTTTCGCGGCCGCGATCTATTTCCATACCCGGTTGCTGGAGACGCGCGCCATCAGGTTCGCCGTGCTGGCGGGGGTCATGGCGGGGCTGGCCGTTCTGGCGAAATATGCCGGGGTCTACTTTCTGCTGGGGGCGGTGCTGGGCGCCCTCTTTCTGCCGTCGATGCGGTTGGGTGTCCGGCAGTGGTCGGTGCTTTTGGCAAGCTTTGCAGTGGTCATCAGTCCTAATGTTCTGTGGAATGTTGCGAACGGGATGGCGACCGTGTCGCATACGGTGGACAACATCGGCTGGCTGCGTGACACGGGTCCTTCAGCCGGCGTGAACGTGGCGGGGCTGGCAGAGTTTTTCTTTGGCCAGTTTGTCGTGTTCGGGCCCGTGCTGTTCGCCGGGCTGCTTTTGGCGATGCGGCGCGCGGCACACTGGCGGCTGCTGGTTTTTGTCATTCCCGCAATCGCAATCGTCTGCGGCCAGGCATTGCTGGACCGCGCCTATGCCAACTGGGCTGCGTCGGCCTATTTCGCAGGCACGGTGGTTGCGGTGGCTGGTCTGGCGGCGAGACCTCGCCTGATGGCGGCGTCGCTGGCGATCAATGGGGCCATTGCGCTGACCCTGCCGGTACTGACACTTGTTCCCGACATGACCTTTGGGCGGTCAGAGCCGTTGTTGGCGCGATATCTGGGGCAATCCGCGCTCAGCCGCCAGATTCTTGATCTGGCGAGGAAAAACGCCGTGCCAGTGATTTCGGCGCGGCGCGATGTCCTGGCAGACCTGTTCTATACCGGGCGAGATTCCGGCGTTTCCATCTATGCGCTGCCGCCCGTTGGCAGACCGCAGAACCATTACGAGCAGCGGTATCCCGCACCTGCCGACCTGGATGGCAAAGTGCTGCTTGTGGCGACCGAAGTGCCTGTCTGCGCCGGGTCTGCGGCGCCTGTGACCTTTCCGCTGGACCGCGCTGGCGGAGCCTATTCCAAGGTACCGCTCGCGGCGTTCTTGATTTCAATGGGGTGTCTGTGATGGTCGAAACACCTGGGCGCCGCATCATGGCTCTGCTCGGCGCCATCGCGGTAGGCTTTGCGCTGTTTGCCGTCTGGCCCGGCCTTGACCTGTGGGTTACAGCGCAGTTCTACGATCCGGCGCAGGGTTTTTCGGCCGCAGATTCCGGTTGGCCGGACCTGTTGCGGCTGGCGATATGGCGGGTGTCCGAACTCGTGCTGGTCATGTCGGTCGGTGCACTGGTCTTCGGTCTAGTACGGCGTCGCGACGTGATGGGCATGCCCCGCCATGTTTGGGGGTTGATCGTGGCGCTGTACATTGCCGGACCCGGGCTTCTGGTCGATCTTGTGTTGAAACCGCTGTGGGGGCGTGCGCGACCTGCCAATGTGATGGAGTTTGGCGGCACGCTTGATTTCACCCCGCCCTATCAGATTGCCGCAGAATGCACCCGCAACTGTTCGTTTGTTTCGGGCGAGGTGTCGGGTGCGGTGGCGCTGGCGGTCTCGATGATGCTGATCCTGGCGCAGGTCCGCGACCGTATGGGCCGGACGGTCCATCGGATCGCCGTTGTGATTGTTCTGGCGATGCCGGTCCTGATTGCGGTGCAGCGGATCGCGGCCGGTCGGCACTTTCTGTCGGACGCCATTTTCGCGGTGCTATTTACGCTTTTGGTTGCGGCGCTGCTGGATGCGGCACTCGGCCCGAAAGGATGGATGACGGCCTGGTGGGGTCGTCGATAGATCCTGGAGTACCGCTGTCACAGACGGGTCTGCAGTGCGAGGCCTGCGAGGCAAAAAGAATCAGTCGGACACCGATGCGCAGTTGGTTCTGACGAACGGTCGTCGCCATAGTGAGACGTTGGCGGCTGGGTCTTGCAAAGACTGAAACCGCGCAGACCCTGGCGCGGCGTCGGATGGGGCAGGAACCTTTGTCTTGCCGACGGAACGCCACAAATGGGGCGAAAATAACCGCTCTGTCCACGCAGAGGAAACGACATCTGCGTCCTCCGCAGGAAACCACCCGTGGAGACCGCGCACTGCCTTCCGGAAATCCTTGCCTTCGTGCGGTGCAGCACGGTTCATCAAGCCGCTTGTTTTGCGCCCACGGATGCGCAGAATCTCGCCATTTCAACCATAAGTTGCAATTCTGACGTATTCGGTGCATTGCAGCGTTACGCAGGCGGGCCTAGCTGGTCATGCCGCAGCGCGGCGAACGCCAGGGGTCAACCGTCGCAAAGTACGACGCAGCAGGGGATTTTTTTCATGTGCGCCAAAGTTACAACCGCGATCTTTCCGATTGCGGGTCTCGGGACGCGGTTTCTGCCCGCCACCAAGTCGATCCCGAAAGAGATCCTGACGCTGGTGGACAAACCGCTGATCCAGTACGCGGTCGAAGAGGCGCGTGAGGCGGGGATTACCGATTTCATCTTTGTCACCGCGCGCGGAAAGTCGTCGCTTGAAGATTACTTCGATACCAATCCCACGCTTGAGGCGACCTTGCGCATGGCCGGCAAGACACAGTTGCTGGACACGCTTGCCGCCACCAACATGGATAGCGGCCGCATTGCCTATGTCCGCCAGCACCAGGCACTTGGCCTTGGACATGCGGTCTGGTGTGCGCGGCGGCTGGTCGGCAGCCGGGCGGCGGCGGTCATTTTGCCGGACGACCTGATCGTTGCCGAGACCGGCTGCCTGAAGCAGATGGTTGACGCCCATGACGAGACCGGCGGCACGCTGGTCGCCACGATGGAGGTCGCACCGGGCCAGACCTCGTCCTATGGCATCCTTGATGTCGAAGCTGAAAAGGGCAGGCTGGTTTACCCTCGCGGAATGGTCGAAAAGCCGGGCCGTGGGACCGCGCCGTCGAACCTGGCCGTCATCGGCCGCTACATCCTCGCCCCCGGCATCTTTGAACATCTGGAGGCACGAACCGTCGGCGCTGGCGGCGAAATCCAGTTGACCGATGCGATTGCCGCCGAAATCGCGATCAGGCCGGGGTCCGTGCTGGGCTTTCGCTTTACGGGCACGCGGTTCGACTGCGGCACCAAGGCGGGCTTCATGCAGGCTGCGGTGCACCTGACGCTGCGACGCGACGATCTGCGCGACGAATTTGCCGACTATCTGCGTGGCGTGATGGACCGCGATCTCGCGCCGCTGCGCGCGCCGCTGCGCGCGGTCACGTCGGCCGCAAGCTGATCGCGCCGACAAGAGGACATCTGATGGTTTCGATCCTGTATCTTGCCCATGATCTTGACGACAGCGCGATCTGGCGACGGGTCGCGATGCTGAAAAATGGCGGTGCAGAGGTCACGCCTGCCGGGTTCCGGCGCGGGACCGGCCCCTTGCCGGGGCCTGCGCTTGTCCTTGGCGCGACCGGCAACGGGCGCATGGTGCAACGGGCGGGCGCGGTTGCGCAGGCCGTTGTCCTTGCACGCAAGACAATCGGCAGGTTGCCCCGACCGGAGATGATCCTGGCGCGCAATCTGGAAATGCTTGCCATCGCGCGCCGTGCGCTGGACCTGTGGCCGGGTCAGCCGCAACCTGGCCTGGCCTATGAAGTGCTGGATATCCACCGCATGATGCTGGGGGAGGGTGCGCGCGCACGGGCGATGCGCTGGGCGGAACGAAGTTTGGCGCGCAAGGCCGGTCTTTTGCTGACATCCTCGCCGGGCTTTGTCCGGGAGTACTTTGCACGACATGCGCAGATCGACGGCAAAACCCGCATCCATCTGGTCGAGAACAAGGTCATCGAACGCGACGGGATGCACGACCAATTGCGGCACCTTCCTGATGCGCGGTCGGTTCCGACCATCGGCTGGTTCGGGGTTTTGCGCTGTGCGCAGTCGCTTGCGGTGCTGGATAAGGTCACGAGAACCGCGCCGGGACGTCTGAAAGTCCTGCTTGCGGGGCGCCCGGCGCTGGACGTGGTGCCCGACTTTCACGCGACTGTCGCGGCAAACCCCGACATCGAATTTGCCGGCGCATATCGCAATCCGGACGATCTGCCCCGGCTTTATGGTGGTGTCGATCTGGCCTGGCTGGTCGATCGCTATGAAGCGGGACAGAACTCCGACTGGCTTTTGCCAAATCGACTTTACGAAGGCTGTGCGTTCGGGGCCATCCCCTTGGCCCTGGCCGGGACCGAAGTGTCGCGAAAACTGGCAGAGCTGGGGGTCGGCCTGATCCTGCATGACCTGTCTGTCACTGCCCTGGCGGGGCTGCTGGATGCCTTTGACACGGCGGAGCGTGCCGTGCTGGCCGCAAAGGTCGCCATGGTCCCCCGCCAGACCTGGGTTGCGACGGCGGCGGAGGCCAAGGCCCTTGTCACAGCAATGGAAACGATCGCCAGTGCACAATCTGCACCTTTGCAGATCGCGACCGATCCTGGCGGGCGTGCTGACCGCGATGCGCACGACAAGGTTCTGATCGTCATACCGACGCTGAACGAGGCCGTCCATATCGGCGATGTCATCGACAGCCTTTTACCCTTTGCGGGCCACGCGCGCGCGCGTATCGTGGTGGCGGATGGCGGGTCGGACGACGGCACCCAGGACATCGTCACCGCGCGAACTGCCGCCGGTCAGCCGGTGACACTCATGCACAACCCTGCGCGGCTGCAGGCAGCAGCGGTCAACCTGGCGGTCTGGGCCCATGGACAGGATGCCGACTGGCTGATCCGCATCGATGCCCATGCCGCCTATCCGCCCGACTATTGCGATGTGCTGCTGGCCGAGGCCGCCAGGACTGGCGCCGACAGCGTCGTGGTGGGCATGGAGGCGGTGGGCAAGGGGCTTTGGCAGACGGCTGTGGCCGCCGCGCAAAACTCCCGCTTTGGCAATGGCGGGGCGGCGCACAGGATCACGCCGGTCGGGCGGTTCGTGGAACACGGGCATCACGCGCTGATGCACCTGCCGCTGTTTCGCGCCGTCGGCGGATACGATCCCGCATTCAGCCACAACGAGGATGCCGAACTTGACCTGCGCCTTCGGGCCGCGGGCGGGCGCATCTGGCTGACGGCGGCGACGCGACTGGAGTATTTTCCAAGGCGCAGTCCCGGCGCGCTGGTGCGTCAGTATTTCCGGTTCGGGCGCGGTCGTGCGCAGAACACCCTCAAACACAAAAACCTGCCCGGATTGCGCCAGATGATCGTGATCGCGCTGGCGCCTGCCCTGCTGCTGGCCGTTCTTTCGCCGGTGTCGCTGGTTTTCGCGCTACCGATGTTGGGCTGGTTGGCCGCGTGCCTTGTCGCCGGGGGATTGATCGCTTGGGGAACCGGCGATCCGCGATCTTTGCTTGCGGGATTTGCGGCCGGTGCGATGCATGCCGCCTGGTCCGCCGGGTTCTGGGCGCGGCTGGTCGGCCAAGCACATGCGGGAACAGTGTCTGGGGCAAAACGATGACCGGCCCGCATGTTGCCATAGGCGTCTGCACGTTTCGCCGCCCGATGGTGGCCGAAACGCTGCGGTCCCTGTTTGCGCAGAACCTTCCGGACGGCATGACGATCCGGATCATCGTGTCGGACAATGACGACACGGCGTCGGCAAAGGCAGCCGTGAGCGCCATGAACGGGCCGTTTGCGGTGACGTACCTGCACGCCCCGGCCCGCAACATCTCGGTCGCGCGGAATGCGGCGCTGGAGGCCGCAGTGGCGGACGGCGCGGCCTGGTTTGCCTTTGCCGATGACGACGAGCGGCTGGAACCGGACTGGCTGTCGGCGCTGTGGCGGACGGCGCAGGCGACGGGTGCTGGCGTCGTTCTGGGGGATGTGCGCGCGCATTACGGTCCGGCAGCCCCGGACTGGATGCGGCGCGGGTCGGTGCATGACACGCGCCCCGAACGCGATGCTGCCGGTCAGGTCATGGGCGGCTACACGGGCAACGTCCTGATCAAGGTCGGTGATCCCCGCCTGGCTCAATTGCGGTTCGACCCGGCACGGGGACGCACCGGCGGCGAGGATACGGTCTATTTTGCCGAGGCGCGGGCGCGGGGCGTCCGGTTTGCGCACGCGCCCGACGCCGTCGCGCATGAGGACGTCCCCGAAGACCGCGCCACCCTTGCCTGGCTGTTGCGACGTCGCATGCGCATGGGCCAGACGCATGCCAGCCTGATCGGCACCGGTGCGGGGCTTCTTCGACGCCTGGCACTTGCCACTGTTGCGCTGGCGAAACTGGGCGCCTGCGGGGTCATGGCGATGGCAAGACTGCCGGATCCCTTGGCGCGAAACCGCGCGATCATGCGGGGCGCATTGCATTTCGGGACGGCTTCGGGCCTTCTTAGCGCCCGGTCTCTGGTGCTTTATGGCACGCAGGCCGCAGCGACCGTCCGCGAGCCCGCCCAATGAAGGATTTCGGAGTGCGGTTTGCCGAAGTGCCAAACGGGATCGCGCCACCGCCGCCCGCGCCAGAGGCGGGCGATACCTTGACGCTGCGCCGCGTTCTGGCTGCCGGGCGCCGGCAGTTGCGGGCGTTCGTGATCTGGGTCGCGATGACGACTGCGCTGGGGCTTGCCTATCTTGCCACCACGCCGCCGACCTTCCTGACCGGGTCCACCGTGCTGCTGTCGGGCAGATTGAACCGTGCCATCGAAGAGATCTCGTCGGTCGAAAACACCACCAACACCGAGAACGAACTGGAAAGCGCGACCGAAGTGATCCGGTCGCAGCAGATTGCGCTGGCCGTAACCGACGCGTTGCAGTTGCATCGAAACGAGTCGTTCCTGAACCCGCCGGTTTCGGGGGCGAGCCGCCTTCTGGGCGCGATCAAGTCGGCTCTGCGCGCGCCCATCAACCTGCTCCGCCCGGCCGTGCCGCGGCCTGCCGAGGGTGCCGTGGATGCGGATGCCATGCTGCGCGACGAGGTTGCCCGCACCCTGCGCCAGAATATCCAGATTTCGCGGATCGGGCGCAGCAGTGCCTTTTTCATCGGCTTTGAGTCGCACGATCCCATGCTGGCGGCCAGCATCGCGGACGCTTATGCCAAGGCCTATGTGGCGGACCTCTTGAATGCCAATTTTCAGGCGACCGAGCAGACGACGGAATGGCTGCAGGTGCGCCTGAATGAACTGCAGGACAGTGCCCAGCAAGCGGCGATGAAGGCTGAACGCTTTCGCACCGAAAAAGGTCTGGTGTCATCGCGCGGCGCCCTGATGACCGAAGAGAATGTCCAGCAGCTGAACACTGACCTTGCCGATGCGGTGGCCGAACTGGCGCGCAGTCGGGCGTTGCTGGACACCTACGAAGAGGTGCTGAAACAAGGTCCGAATGCGCTGATCGGCGAGAACGGCCTGCGGTTCACCCTGCCCGGCGATGACCGCATGAAGCTGATGCAGGAAGAACTGTCGTCGCTGATCGGACGCATGGGCGAAGCCAAGGCCGGTGGCTCGGGGCGGGTTGAGACGGCGGCAATGCAGGCGCGGATCGACGAATTGTTGCGGGGACTGTTCGCCCAGATGGGCACGCTTGCCGAGGCCGCGCGGGGCGAGTTCGAGGTGGCGGACGCGCGCGTGGCGGCGCTGCGCGACAGTCTCGGGCTGGCGGTGGACACAAACTCCGTCGCGTCAGAGGCGCAGGTGGAACTGCGCGCCCTGGAACAGCGGGCCGAAACGCTGTCGATGCTGTACCAGACCTTTCTGACCCGCTTTCAGGAAATGGACCAGCAAAAGACCTTTCCGATCTCCAACGTCCGCATCCTGTCGGCGGCGGAATTGCCGAAATCGCCCTACAGTCCCAGCACCGCACGGGTTCTGGCCTTGACGGTCGTGCTGGGATTGCTGGCGGGCTTTGCAACGGCAATCCTGCGGGAATGGCGCGACCGTGTAGTGCGGACGGGTGACGACGTTCAGGCCGAAACCGGGTCAAGGTTCCTTGGCTATCTGCCCATGGTATCGACAAGACGTCTGGACGACACGCTGCCAGGTCGCAACACGCCAGAGGGCAAGGGCGTTTTGTCCCGGCTGATCTATGTCATGACGGGTGCGCCGCAGCAACGGCCCGAGTTTCGGCGCGGGTCTGCGAAACCGCCCCGTGCATCTGCAGACGTGCCGGCGGAATCGCGAAACCTGGCCATTGTCGCCGACCACCCGCGATCGCTTTTTGCCGAGACGATCCGCAATGTCCGGTTCGCGTCGGATGTGCGCATGGGCGACAAGCCGGGCCGCATCATCGGGGTCACCTCGGTCCTGCCGGGCGAGGGAAAGTCCACCACCGCCGCCAATCTTGCAACCATGCTGGCTGCTTTCGACGACCCGGTCCTGCTGATCGACGCCGATCCGCGCAATCCCGGCCTTAGCCGGAACCTGCGCCTGACCGGCAGGCCGGGGCTGGTCGAGGCGCTGATGGGCAAGGCGGCGTGGAGGTCGCTGATCCAGGTGCAGCAGGAAACCGGGGTTCACCTTCTGACCTGCGAGACGCCCAAGCTCATGTCCTATTCCAGCGAACTTCTGGGGTCCTCCACGATGCGGGCGCTGCTGTCGGACCTCCGGACCGAATTTCCCACGATCATCCTTGATCTTGCGCCGCTGGGGCCGGTGGTAGATGCGCGCGTTCTGTTGCCGATGATCGACCAGATCGTGCTGGTTGCCGAATGGGGCAAGACCCCGAGGGACGTGCTGCGCGCGGTCCTGGACAGCGAACCCTCCCTCGCCGACAAATTGCTGGGCGTGGTGCTGAACAAGGTCGATATGGTGGCGCTCAAGGGCTATGTGCCGCGCGCCAGCAACGAGGCGCTCTACCACGAATACGGCGACTATTTCAGCCCGGGCACCTGAGGTGGATGCCGTGGGTGTCGAAGCTCCCCGAGAACGTGATGAATAGGCGCTTTCGAAGTTCACCATTTCGAAGTATCCTCATCCTAGAGGTGGCTCAGGACAGGGCGCTCTGCGGAGGGAATTGGTTCAATGCGATTTCCAGTATTCCTGCTGGGACTGTTGGTATCTTCTGTTGTTGTCGGCGTTGTTTTCTGGATGGCGGGCGCCTCGATCGGGCGCAGTCTTGGCTGGGCGCTGGGGGCGTTCTTCATCGGACAGGTGCTTTACGTGGCCTTGGTCGGCATCCTGACCAAGGGGGAAGCGAAAGCGTCCAGCGACGGCGTGCCGAACCGAAAAATGCCCGATCCCACTGCCGCAGTCAGACGTGCGCAGCTTGCCGCACATCAAGATCAGCAGGGCTGAACCGCAGCGCGACGTTTCAGCAGATCACCGCCGGGAGATGGTGATGGCTGAGGGGGCTTCTGTCTGTGTCATCATCGCGGCCTATCGCGCCGAAGCGACGATCGGCCGTGCGGTCGCATCGGCCTTGTCACAGCCCGAAGTTTCCGAAGTTGTCGTCGTGGATGACGCCTCGCCCGATGCGACGGGCCAGCGGGCAAAGGCTGCGGATGACGGGACGGGGCGGCTGCGCGTGCTGCGGATGCCCCAGAACAGCGGCCCGGCAGCAGCCAGAAACCACGCGCTGGATGTTTCGTCGGCACCGCTGGTCGCAGTGCTTGACGCCGACGACTTCCTGTTGCCCGGCCGGTTTGCGGTACTTTTGGCAATGGGAGCATTTGATCTTGCGGCCGACAACATCGTCTTTGTGAACGCCGCGAGCGTCGCCGACCTGCAACGTGCGGACCTGCCGTCTTTTCCCCCCGGTATCGAGGTCATCGACGCGGCGGCCTTTGCAGCAGGAAACCTGGCACGGCCCGGCGTTCAGCGGGGCGAATTGGGGTTTCTGAAGCCCTTGATGTCAAGGGATTTTCTGGACCGCCATGCGCTTCGCTACGATCCCGGTCTGTGGCTGGGCGAAGATTATGATCTTTACATGCGCATGCTGCTTGCGGGCGGGCGTTTCGGCGTGACGCGCAAGGTCGGTTACGCGGCGGTGGTCCGGGCAGGATCGCTGAGCGGCCAGCACCGCACCGCTGACCTGCTGGCGCTGACCCAGGCATCGGACCGCCATCTGGGGGCAAGCAAGCGCATCCCCGGGGCGAGGGCATGGATCAGGCGGCACCGGAATGCGACACGCGCGAAGTATCTGCTGCGCGCGTTCCTTGATCGCAAGGCGGTCGGGGGCATGGCGGCGGGACTGCGCTTTGCGCTTGTGCCGCCGACCCGGTTCATGCCGATCCTGCGCGGTGTCCTGCGCGACAAGCTGGTGACGCGACATGTCGCCCCTGCAACATCGGTGGCGCGGCGGTTCCTGTTCGAGGCGGACGCTGTTACGCCGCGCTAGTCGGAACTGTGTGCCGACCGCCGGTTTCCGGCCATACCCGAAGCCGCGTGGCGTGCGGCACCATGCCGAAAGCATGCAGACCTGCGTCACCAACGGCCAGGACATCAAGAATGTGGCGGCTGGAAAGGTCGGACAGTTCTGCGGCCAAGGGTGCCAGTGGTGCGGGGACAGGCGCACCGGGCGGTGTTGGGCTGGGGACGGTGATCCACCTCGCACCAGGATCGACGGTGGCCGCGACATCCGCCGGCAAGGCGGTGTCGGCCGGGATCAGGACCAGTGCAAGCGGCGTCCGCTCGACGGCAAGGCCGATGTCGCGATTGCGCGCAACACGCTCGCGCAGGCTTTGCCAGAACGGTTTCACCAGGCGCGGATGGCGCGACAGCAGACGGAAAACCGCGCCGCCCTGACCACGTTTGATGGCCGCGACAAGCTGGGAATACTTCAACGCCCATGTCAGCGCCTCGCCCCGGCGGCGCAGGGCGGCGGACAGGTCCGGGTCGTCCTTCGGCACCAGTTGTTCCAGTTCCGTGTGTGCGGCATTCCGGCGCAAGAGAATCTCTGTCGTCAGCCGATGCGACAGTGATGTGGAATGGCGGCGATAGAGATACATCACGTCCGGGATCAGCTTGAAAGACGCGCCGCGCGCAAGCAGGCGCGCAAAGAATTCAAAGTCCTCACCGACCCGCAGCGTCGGATCATAGCGAAGACTGCCCATCGCGGAACGGCGAAACAGCGGCTTGAGATATCCGAACGAGGGCAGACCCGATCCGCCATTGTCCGAGGCGATGAAATCAACAAGCGGCAGGTCCCGCGCCGCGGTCAGGTTCAGCGACTGCATCAGGGTGCGGCCCCCGGCGCCCGGTGTGTCCCCGAAAAAGAGCATGTCGTCGGCGATACCGTCGCAGCCCAGATGTTTCGCCGCCTGCACCATCCGGGCCAACCGCGCCGGATGCATCAGGTCGTCGCTGTCGATGACCGCGATCCAGTCCCCGCTGGCCGCATCGAGGGCCAGATTGCGTGCGCCGGCCGGACCCAGGTTCAGCGGGCATTCAATCAGGCTTATCCGCTGGTCCGCCGCCATCGCGGTCCTGATCACCGCGATGCTGTCATCGCCCGAGGCATCGTCGACAATGATCAGTTCAAGATTGCGGTGAGACTGCGCAATGACCGACGCGATCGCCTGCGGCAACCAGCGCGCGCCGCGATAGTTCGACATGACCACCGAGACCAGCTCCGGTACAGGGGTCGCCGTCATGGTTGCCATCACGGCAGGTTTTGTCATGGCAGCGATCGAACCCCCCCGCCGATTTTCCAGGCTTGCCTGCACAGGAGAACACAATTCCAGGTTGAGCTTGCACCTTCTTTGCATATGCAGCATTGTTGATGCAAGTGGTGAATTGACCTGCATGGAACATCATTACTGTCACGAAACCATGCAGACGCCGCCCGAAGGCGGATGGTCGCGCAGCGACAGCGCGGGCCAATGTGCAAGGTTGGTTCTGGAGGTCTGTTCATGGCATGGCTTGGCGGGATTTTCTGGAAAGGCGTTGACATGGCTGGCCTGCGGACACTGGCGGGGATGGTGGGCCTCGTGCTGCTGGCTGCAGCCCCCGCGTCGCCGGTTCATGCGCAGGCGGCACAGGGCACAAGCTTTTTTGACGGCCTCGACACGTTTGACCCCGCGCGCTGGCTTGTCTCGGATGGCTGGACCAACGGGCCGCACCAGAACTGCTGGTGGTCGCGCAAGGCGGTCCTGGCGCAGAAGGGCGAAGTGACGCTGCAGTTCCTGCCAACCGGAAAGACGGACCGGCCCTACCTGTGCGGCGAAATCCAGACCAATGCCGTCTTCGGCTATGGTACCTATGAGGCGCGGTTTCGCACCGATGTCGGGTCTGGCATCAATGCGGCCTTTTTCACGTATATCGGGCCGGTGCACAATCAGCCGCATGACGAGATCGACTTTGAGGTTCTGACGCGGGACACCTCGCGGGTCAGCGTCAATACCTATGTCAATGCCAAGCCGATGAACGGCACGACGGCGCCATTGCCGCAGCCGTCCGAGGCGGGCTTTCTGACCTACTCCTTTGTCTGGGAGCCGACGCGGCTGCGCTGGTATGTTGAGGGAAAACTGGTTCACGAGGTCAGCGGTCCCAACCTGCCGACGCATCCGCAAAAGATCTATCTCAGCCACTGGGGCAGCGACACGCTGTCGGACTGGATGGGCAGTTTCTCCGATCCGGGCCGCCCGCTGAACATGGTGATCGACTGGGTTGCCTTCACGGCTGCGGGCGAAGGGTGCGCGTTTAAGGCATCCGTGCTGTGTACAGAGGCATTTTCAGACAAGGCTGCCCCGCCATGACTGCGCGGGTCCATGCCATCCGGCAAAGCCGATCCCGGTCATGACGACCGCTTCAAATTCCGTGACGCGGCATGTGGTCACGATCAGTCCCAGCGCCCTGGCTGCGACGGGCGTCCTGCTTGCGCTGTTGTTCGTGTTCCAGTTGGGCAGCATCAGCGCGCTGGCCTTCCTTGGGTTCGGGGCATTGTTGGTGATCCTGCGTCCGGATGCGATCCTGGACGAGACCCGGCAGTATGGCTGGATCTATCTTTTGCCGATCTGGTGCGCGCTGACCCTGTTCTGGTCGGCTTATCCTGCGCTGTCGCTGCGATATGGCGTGCAACTGGGCCTGACCGTTGTGTTTGCCGTGACGATGGCGGCGCGCCTGTCGCCGCGGGTGCTGGTGCGGCTGATCCTGCTGACCTTTGCAGCCGCAGCGGGGGCGAGTGTCCTCTTTGGGCAGGTTCGCGGCGACGGCCTGGGCTGGCTTGGCATCTATGGCAGCAAGAATGCCTTTGCGATGGCGATGTCGATCTTTATCCTGGTCAGCTTTGCCTTTGTCCTAGATCGCCGGGCCGGTAGGGTGTGGCGCCTGATGGGGCTTGGCGGGACGGTCGTCGGGTTCGCGCTGGTGGTCCTTGCGCAATCGACCGGCGCGTTGGCAGCATCGGTTCTGGCGATGGCGGGCGGCACGGTGATCAGCCAGATGCGCCGGTTTTCGCCCTATCAGCAGGTGGTGATCGGCCTTCTTGGGGCGCTGGCCGCCATCTTCCTGATCCTGGTCGTGAACAGCGCACAGCAACAGATCGAGAGTTTCATCCTGACCACCACCGGCAAGGATGCAACGCTGACGGGGCGTACCGACCTCTGGGTCATCGCACTGGAGGAATGGTCGAAACACCCGCTGTTCGGGCAGGGCTATCAGGCGTTCTGGGTGGTGGGCAATCCGATGGCAGAACAGCTTTGGGATGATTTCGGGATCGCGGCCAAGACAGGCTTCAACTTTCACAGCACATGGTTGTCGAACGCGGTCGAGATCGGGCTGATCGGCGTGGCCCTGCAGTTGGCGGTGTTCGGCACGGCGATCGTGCTGTGCCTGCGCTGGGCGATCTGGCACCCATCGGCGGAAAGCCTGTTCTTTGCGATGTTCATGCTGCGTCAGGCCATCCTCAGCATGATCGAGGTTGTCGCCTACAGCCAGTTCGACATCGCAAGCCTGTTGGCAATCTGCGCGCTCGTCTACGGCCTGCGCGCGCGGATGGCTGCACGCCTCCAAGCGGGCACATTGGCTACCAGAGTTCGGACTCCTCGCGCCGACGCGGCAGAACCGCCAGGAACCGGAACGGCATCGCAAAAGGCATAAGCGGAAACCGTTTCCAGATCTTGCGGAAAAGGCCAAATTCAGGATTCTGGCCCCTGAAGATCGCACGCAGGTACATATAGCTGTAGGCGCGCAGATAACGGCGTTGCATGTGCCGGGCCGCCACCCTTGTCTGTTTGCTGGCGGGAAGGATGCCGCACTTGTACCAGAACAGGGACAGGTATCCGATACGGTCCACCGCCTTGACCGACGCAAAGTCAAAGGCGCTGTAGTAGACGTTGACCCCCCGGCCGCAATAGACATTCACACGCCAGGAAATCGCCATGCGTGCGCCGTCCGCGACGGCCATGATCCAGAAAAGATGATCTTCGCCTGCCCCGCGCAATTCCGGGTCAAAGCGCAGCGTCTGCATGCAGGACTGCCGCATGACGACGGTCGATGTCTGGGACAGGTACTGTTTCAGATAGGCCGCCAGCACCGCATCACGGTCAACCGTGATCACGGGGCCGACCGGGTCGATCACCGCATAACCAGCCGTTGCCGGGTCGGCCAGCCGGGCCAGCGCCGGAATGGTACTGGCATAGGTTGTGGTGTCCTCGAACCGCACATGATCGCAGAAATAGAAATCATGGCCCCGGTCCAGGGCGGACAGCGCATCGCGCAGATGATCCGGTTTCCAGACATCGTCGGAATCCAGGAAGGCGACAAAATCCGCGCCCTGACCGGCGATCAGATCAAGGGCTGCATTGCGCGCCTGCCCCGGCCCGGCATTGGGTTGTTCCAGCACCGTGATGCGGCTGCGATCGCCGTCCCGCAGCCCTGCGACCTCGGCCGAAGCGGGCACCGGCGATGCGTCATCGACGATGACAACCCAAAGATCGGCAGAACCGGCGATGCCCTGTGCAAAGACGGATTGAACCGCCTTGGTCAGGATACCCGCCTCGTGCTGGTAAAAGGGGATGACGACGGCAACCTTGGTCCGACGCTCGGCAGATGTGACATGGCCATCGGGCTGACCGGCACCGGACGGTTGTTCCAGCGTCCGGGCGAGATCAGGAAGTTCTGGCGCAGCGGTTGAAATCAGGCGCTCGGTCGCGTCATCAGTCAGGGTCATGTCATGTGCGCTTTCTTGTGACGCAGTAGTGCCCAGAGCTCACGCGTCTGCCCCCAGGACAAGAGGACACCCGCCATCGCATAGGTCAGCGCACCGACGCAGACCTGTGCCAATAGACTCCATGTCGGCGAATGGCCGACCTCGAGCATCCATGGCGCCGCGATCATCGGCGTGGAAATCCAAAGGGCCGCGTAAAGCAACGTGGCAAATCCAACGCACGCCCAGAACACGGTATCAAGATTGTCGTCCCGCAGATCGGCGCGCTGCACCAGCGCGTCGCCAAAGGCGATGGTGATCGCGCAGCTTGTCAGGATGACGATGCTGGCCGCCAACGCCACAATGCCAAAGTCGCCAGGAGACAGAAAGCGCGAGGCTACAAGGAACACCGCCGCAGTGATGACTGTTGCGACCAGAATGTTCACAAGCGACCGGAAACTTCCCGACATCGCGGCGCGCGCGTGTCCGCTGCGCAGATGGGTCCGCGCAAGGGGACCGGGCATGTTTGTCAACACTTGGGACATTTCTTGAACAGGCCACCAGGATACCGGCGGGATTCGCGCGGCTCTCGTGGAGCTGGCAGGCGATTGGGTCCCAATTCGGGCAGCAGCAGGCCTTTATGCGGTCAATACGACCCGCGCGACCATAGCACGGCGGGGATGGTGCGCAGGATGATCCAGATGTCCTTGGCAAGGCTCCAGTTCCGGACATAGAACCTGTCGAGCAGCACGCGCTGGCGATATCCGACATCGCTGCGGCCGCTGATCTGCCACATCCCGGTCAGGCCGGGGCGGGTGCGCAGATAATGGCCAAGCGACGGGCCGTAGCGGCGCACCTCTTCGGTCACGATCGGACGTGGCCCGACGATGCTCATGTCACCAAGGAGGATGTTGAAAAGCTGTGGCAGCTCATCAAGACTCAATTTGCGCAGCACCCGGCCAAGCGGGGTCACGCGGGGATCATGCCGCAGCTTCTGGTTTTCGTTCCATTCGGCCTGCGCCGCCGTATTCTTGCGCAGATGGTTCGCAAGCACCGTGTCGCCGTTGATCACCATGGACCTGAACTTCCAACACTTGAATGTCCTGCCGCCGAATCCGACGCGGCTGTGGCCGTAAAGGACGGGTCCGGGGCTGGTTGACTGCACCAGAAACGCCAATCCGACCAGCAAGGGCGCCAACAAGAGGATCGCAACCGTGGCCAGTGTCACGTCCATGACGCGCTTGAGCATGCCGCCCACTGGTTGGGGCAGGCGTCGCATCGCGACACGCTTGCCGGGCTGAATGTCCACCTGCGTCAGTGCCAGTGTCGGTTCCACCGCAAATTTCATTTTTGCCTCCAGTTCATCACGGACCCGTTATCCATCACTATACGGGTCCCCACCACCCTGATCAGCCGCCGATGCGGCAGTGCAGCGCGTTCCGGCCGACATGATGGCGAATTGTTGCCAAGACGTGCAACCAGAGGCGAAGCCGAACAATCTTTAAGCTGAATTCTATCAACTTGTACACAACCAGAAGGAGAAAATGTCAAGAATTTGGCAAGATTCTGCGCTTGCGAAGGCCCTTGCTCCCTAGCTTCAACAACCCGAGTTCTTTGCCGGGTCAAAAGTACCAATTCAATGCCGGCTTATGGGGTCAGATTGTGGCAAATCACGACACAATTCCGCTTTCGCGCCGAATTCCCGCGAATCATTCGTCCTGTCGCGCAGCGCGTGCCGGGGCAGACGAACAGCACACGCCTTTGTTCCAAAGTTCACCACGCGGCCGCAGATGACAGCGGACGTGCGGTGGTATTCAATGCCCGCAAGATTGCGGGATGGCGCACGCTCGGGACCGACCAGCGGCATTGGCGCGATCATCGTTGCATTTGGCTGGTTTTCTGCGCGTTGAGAGGTCCTGGTCGTACCCGTCGGGCGAATGGCAGGGTGTCAAGGAGGAAGGCGGGTGACGGCAATCAGTGACAGGCAGCTTCTGGCCGACCTTTTTCACGTGGCGGTCCGTGCGGCAGATGCGCGGACTGCAATCGGCGCACATCTGCCCGGTGTGCCACGTGGCAGAACCGTTGTGATCGGTGCTGGAAAGGGGTCTGCGCAACTTGCGCTGGCGTTCGAGCAGCTTTGGCAGGGGCCGCTGGGGGGCGTGGTTGTCACCCGGTACGGTTATGGTGCGGCCTGTCAACGCATTCGGGTGATCGAGGCCGCGCATCCCGTGCCCGATGCAGCGGGGCTGGTCGCGTCCGACGCGCTCTTTGCCGCTGTCGCAGGACTTGGACCAGATGACCTGGTGGTCGCGCTGATCAGCGGCGGCGGGTCAGCGCTGCTGCCTGCGCCGCCCGGCACCCTGACGCTGGCGGATGAGATTGCGCTGAACAAGGTTTTGCTGGCATCAGGGGCGCCGATTTCGGTGATGAACGCAATCCGCAAGCAGGTCAGCCGCATCAAGGGGGGGCGGCTGGCGGCGGCGGCCCATCCGGCAAGGGTGGTCAGCCTTGTGGTGTCGGACGTACCCGGAGACGATCCCGCACAGGTCGCCTCGGGACCGACGGTCCCTGACACCGTGACCCGCGCGGATGCCCGCGCGCTGGTGGCGGCCTGGGCGATCAGTCTGCCACCCCGCGTCGCAGACTGGATCGCGGAAGATGACGGTCTTGCGCCCGACGCGGCCGATCCGGTCTTTGCCCGCGATCAGGTCAGGGTGATCGCCTCGGCGTGTGTCTCGCTTGAGGCGGCAGCGGCACGTGCATCGGCGCTGGGTATTCCGGCGGTGATCCTGTCGGATGCGGTGGAGGGCGAGGCGCGCGACGTGGGGCGGGTCCACGCGGCAATCGCGCGCGAGGTGGCGCTGCGCGGGCGCCCGTTTGCGCGCCCGGTGGTGATCCTGTCAGGGGGCGAAACCTCCGTCACCCTGCGCGGCAAGGGGCGCGGCGGGCGAAACAGCGAATTTCTGCTGGGTCTGGCGCTGGCCGCCGAGGGAGTACAATTCACGGCCCTGGCGGCCGATACGGACGGCATCGACGGGACCGAAGACAATGCCGGTGCCTTTGCCGACGGCGCTTCGATGGCGCGACTGCGGGGCATGGGGACGGACCCGGCGGCGCTGTTGGCCCGAAACGATGCCTGGGCGGCATTTCACGCGCTGGGGGATCTGTTCGTGACCGGGCCTACCGGGACCAATGTGAACGACTTTCGCGCCATCCTGATCCGATAGGCCGGCGGATCGCAAAGAAACGCGCCGCGCCGATGGGGATGATCGGCCGTGTCGGCGGTGCTATGCCTGCATGTACGGATCGGCCCGGCCCGGCGCGTCGCGCGCGACGGATACCGCCTTGATGATCGCAAAAACCGCTGTTCCGGGTGCCAGAGCCAGTGACACGGCCGAACGTCGGGTAATGCGGGCCAGGATCGTGTCGTCGCCCGCAGACAGTTGCACCAGCGCGCTTGGCCCGGCATCGGCCAGAACCTCGCGCACCACGCAAGGGACCACATTCAGTGCCGAAATCGACTGAGGCCGATCGAGGGCCAGCATGACATCCTGCGCCAGAATCCGGATGCGCAGGGTGTCGCCAACCCGTGCTGCAGGCTGCGGCAGCCAAAGCGGGCCGGCCGAGGATTCCAGCCGTGTAAGGCCGTCATCCGCGTGGGCCACAACGCGGGCCACGACAATCGCGCCGGTTTCTTGCGGACCAAGGGCGGTGCTTGCCGCCGGATCGGACAGCACTTCGCCAGCGGGTCCGGCCCTGACGAGGCGGCCCTTGTCGATCAGCACGACAGTGGTGGCAAGGCGTGCAACTTCGGCGACGCTGTGGCTGACATAGAGGATCGGCAGCCGCGTCTCGTCCCGCAGGCGTTCAAGATAGGGCAGGACCTCGGCCTTGCGCGCCGCATCCAGCGCCGACAGAGGCTCGTCCATCAAGAGCATCCGGGGCTGTGACAGAATAGCGCGGGCGAGCGCGACGCGCTGTTTCTCGCCGCCCGACAGGGTGCCGGGGCGGCGGTCAAGGAGTGCTCCGATGCCCATCAGGTCGATGATACGGGTGCTGTCGGTCGCCTTTTGGCCGGCGAACCACGCGCCATAAAGAATGTTCTGCCGGACGGTCATATGCCGAAACAGCCGACCTTCCTGGAACACATAGCCGATTCGGCGCCTGTGGGTCGGAATGGCAACGCGCCGGGCGGTATCGAGAAGGATGACCCCGTCAATGCTGATCCGGCCACGGTCAGGGTGCAGCAGGCCCGCAACGGCGTTGACGATGGTGGTCTTGCCCGCGCCGGACTGACCGAACAGCGCCGTCACGCCGGGTGGGGCAGCAAAGGCCAGATCGAGCGTGAACCCCCGGAACCGATGCGCAAGCTGCACCTCGAGCGTCATTCGGCACCGATCCGGCGGGCAACGGCGCGGCTGGTCCATTCGGACAGGAACAGGGCGGCCATCGCAATGACGATCGAGAAGACGACAAGGCGGATGGCACCGCCATCGCCGCCCGGAACCTGCAGAAAGGCATAGATGGCGGAGGGCAGGGTCTGGGTCTGGCCGGGGATGTTGGCGACAAAGGTGATGGTCGCACCAAACTCGCCCATCGCCTTGGCGAAGGCGAGGATGCTGCCGGCGATGATGCCGGGCAGAATGAGCGGCAGGGTGATCGTGGCCAGCGCCCATGGGCGAGAGGCTCCCAACGTTCCGGCGGCCTGTTCCAGTTTGGGGTCCACCGCTTCCAGCGACAGGCGGATCGCACGGACCATGAGGGGAAAGGCCATGACGGCGGCGGCGAGGGCGGCCCCGGTCCAGCGGAAGGCCAGCGTGATGCCGAACCAGTCGTTCAGGATGCTGCCCACCGGCCCCTTGGTGCCGAAGGTGATCAGGAGGAGATAGCCCGTGACGACAGGCGGAAGGATCAAAGGCAGGTGGACAACACCGTTCAGGGCCTGTTTGCCCCAGAACTCCCATCGTGCCAACACATAGGCAACGAGGATGCCAAACGGCAGGCTGATCAGTGTTGCCCAGAACGAGACGCGCAGCGACAGCATGACAGCCTGCCATTCGGCGGGGGACAAGGTTTCGAACACGGTGATCCCCTACTGCGGGACGAGAAACCCTTGCGCAGAAAAGATCGCATCTGCCTGGTCGGATGACAAATAGTCCAGAAATGCTGGCGCCGCTGTGGCCGTACTGCCGCTGATCAAGGCGGCAGGATAGACAATGGCGGGATACGACGTTGGCGGGAAGGTCCCGATGACAGTTACCGAGCTTCCGCCTGATGCGTCGGCAATCGCGTCGGAGCCGTAGACGATACCCAACGGCGCCTCGCCCAGAGCCACAAGTGAAAGCGCAGCGCGGACATTTTCGGATTGCACCACGCTGGATTCAACCGAAGCCCAAAGCCCAAGGTTTTCAAGTGCCGCCTTGCCATACTGGCCTGCGGGTACGGAATCGACCATCGCCATCGACAGCTTGCCACCATCAAGCAGGCCCGCCATGTCAAGACCGGAATCAATGGAAACCGGCGATGCATCCGCCCTATTGGCCACCAGTACCAAGGTGTTGCCGAACAAGTCACGTCGGGTTCCGGTCTGGATCTTTCCATCCGCCTCAAGGGTGTCCATCCAGTTGGTTGCTGCGGAAACGAAGATGTCGGCAGGAGCACCTTGCTGGATCTGTTTGGCCAATGACGAACTGCCGCCATAAGAGATCACGATCATGTCGCCGGTTGCGGTCTGCCAGTCTGCCGCGACCGCATCGAGAGCGTTCTTCAGAGAGGCCGCCGCAAAGACTGTGACCGTTTCAGCCGACGCCGGAATTGCAGCAAGGATCATCGTTGCCGCGCCGACAAGGCTTCGCGCCGAGTTGACCATGGACTCTCCGATCGTTATGTACAGTGGAATATATCCATCCCGGGAAATGCGTCGTCAATCGTTATTTTTCGCCAGACATATCGGAGCGATCACTTGTCTGGATCAGCCGCCGGAGCGCCTCGATGTGTTCGGCACCAGCAGCAAAGGTGGCGGCCTCCAACTGGCGAAAATGGATCAAGACCAGCGTGCCGGTTTCGGTTAGCCGCGCGCCGCCCCCGCCCGCGCCGCCCCGAACGGGCTCAACCACCGGGGTTGCAAAGGACAGGTTCATTTCCTCGACCAGCGTCCAGGCGCGCTTGTAGCTCATGGACATGGCGCGGCACGCGGCAGAGATCGACCCTGTCTCGCCTATGCGCTCAAGCAGATCAGCCTTGCCGGGACCAAGGGTCAGACCTTGGGAAAAGGCTAGCCTGAGTTTCAGGCTTACCGAGCGTGTACCATCATGCGACGCGTCAGTCATGATGCAAGTTTGGCGAGATGCGCGCTGAAGGCAAGCTGCGTTTGCAGGAAAGGATCAACCGTGGTGATCCGACATGTCGGCATTCAAGGCCTCGGCGCTCAGAAAGAAGCATTGTGCGGTTGCCGTGCAAGTAAGCCCGGATCTTGCCGATCGCTGTAACGCTTCGGCCTGCCGCGCGTCTTTATCGACGCCACATACAGTGCTGTCAGCGATGAGCTATGCCGCAGCGGCACCTGTATCTGGCGGTCGGAAGGTGGCAGCCAGACCTTGAAAGGGACATCGTGCCAGGCACCAGGAACAAGATACTCGGAGTTGCGGTTGTCGTGGCGCTCGGCCTGGGCGGCTGGGTGGCCTGGACGGCCTGGAGCGCTGCGGCGAGGGACAGGCTTCCGGCCGGGATTGTCAGTGCCAACGGCCGGATCGAGGCGGCGAGCGTGGATGTGGCAACAGAAGTGCCCGGTCGGGTGACCGAGATCGCGGTCCGGGAGGGCGACCGGGTCGCGCGCGACCAGACTGTCGCCCGACTGGACGCGGCGACCGCCGAGGCCGCCGTCAATCGCGCCGAAGCCGAGGCCGAGCGTGCCCGCCAGGCGGTCGCCGTCGCCGAAGCGGCGCGTGCGGCGCAGGAGGCCGACTTGACCTTTGCCCGCCAGGAGTTCGACCGCACCGCCGCCCTGGCCGACGCGGACGTCGCCTCGCACCGCGCGCACCAGCAGGCGCAGCAGGCGCTGGCCGCGGCCGAGGCAGGTCTGGCCAGCCGCGCCGCAGGGGTGGCCGAGGCCACCGCCGCCGTGGGTGCCGCCGACGCGGCACTTGACAGCACCCGCATCGCGATGGCGCGGACCGTGATTGCGGCGCCGGTCGCGGGCACCGTGCTTTACCGGCTGGTCGAAACTGGCGCCGTCATCCCGGCGGGTGGGCGGATCGTCACGCTGCTGGACCTCAGCGATGTCAAGATGACGGTCTTCCTTCCGGCGGGAGATGCCGGTCGGTTGGTCCTGGGCGACAGCGCGCGCGTGATCCTTGACGCCCTGCCGGACACGGTGTTGCCGATGACCGTGAGCTTCGTCTCGCCCGATGCGCAGTTCACGCCGAAAACGGTCGAGACCAACGCCGAGCGCGAGCGGCTGATGTTCCGGATCGAGTTGCGGGCTCCGGCCGATCTTGCCGAAAGGCTGGGCGGCCGTCCGGTCAGTGGGCTGCGCGGCATCGCCTATCTGCGCACCGATCCGGGTGCGGCCTGGCCGGACCGGCTTGCGGTCGCCGACGCGGCGGCGGAATGACCCCGCCCGAGGGGCCTGAAGCGATGGAGGCCGCCGCTGCCACGCTGACGGCGGTGACGCACCGCTACGCCAAGGTCGTGGCACTTGACGATGTGACCGTCAGCTTTCCGCCGGGGCGGATGGTCGGCCTGATTGGCCCCGACGGGGTCGGCAAATCGACGATTCTCGCGCTGATCGCCGGGGTCCGCCGCGCCCAGTCGGGTGGGGTGGTGGCACTGGGCGGCGACCTGCGGGACCGGCGCGCGCGGCAGGACATCGTGCGGCGCATCGCCTACATGCCGCAGGGCCTCGGGCGAAACCTCTATCCCACCCTCAGCGTGCGCGAGAACCTCGATTTCTTCGCCCGCCTCTACGGCCTCCCGGCGGGGGCGCGCCAGTCGCGCATTGCCGAACTGCTGGCCGCGACCGGGCTCGACCCGTTTACCGACCGCCCGGCGGGCAAGCTTTCGGGGGGCATGAAGCAGAAGCTGTCGCTTTGCGCCAGCCTGCTGCACGACCCCGATCTTCTGATCCTGGACGAACCGACGACCGGCGTCGATCCCCTGTCGCGGCGGCAGTTCTGGGAGCTTATATCGCGCATCCGCGCCCGGCGTCCGGGCATGAGCGTGATCGTCGCCACCGCCTACATGGACGAGGCGCAGCGTTTCGACTGGCTGGTTGCGGTCGATAGCGGCCGCGTCGCCGCCGAGGGCACTCCGGCCGACCTTCTGGCCCGCACCGGGCAGGCGACGCTGGAAGAGGCCTTTGTCGCGCTCTTGCCCGAGGCGCGCCGCCGTGGCTATGGCGGGCTGGTGGTCCCCCCGCGCGCGGACGGCGACAGCACGGCGGCGATCGAGGCTTTCGGGCTGACCAAGACCTTCGGCAGCTTCACCGCGGTCGACGACGTAAGCTTTCGCATCGGGCAGGGCGAGATCTTCGGATTTCTCGGCTCGAACGGCTGCGGCAAGTCGACGACGATGAAGATGCTGACCGGGCTGATCCCGGCCAGCGCCGGGCGCGCGCTGCTGCTGGGCAAGCCGGTCGATGCAGGCGATCTTGGGGTGCGGCGGCGCGTCGGCTACATGTCGCAGTCCTTCTCGCTTTATGGCGAACTGACGATCCGGCAGAACCTGGTGCTGCATGCGGGCATCTTCGAGTTGCCGCAGGCCGAACGCGGGCCGCGGGTGGCCGAGCTTCTGACCGATTTCGATCTGGTCGAGGTGGCCGACAGCCTGCCCGAGGCTCTGCCGCTCGGGGTGCGCCAGCGGCTGCAGCTTGCGGTCGCGGTCTTGCACCGGCCCGAGGTGCTGATCCTGGACGAGCCGACCTCGGGCGTCGATCCGGTGGCGCGCGACGCCTTCTGGCGCTATCTCGTCACGCTGTCGCGGCGCGACCGGATCACCATCTTCCTGTCCACCCATTTCATGAACGAGGCCGAGCGCTGCGACCGCGTGTCGCTGATGCATGCCGGTCGCGTGCTGGCCGTGGGCACCCCGGCCGAACTTGCGGCGGCCAGGGGCGGCGGCTCGCTGGAAGCCGCCTTCATCGCCTATCTCGAGGACGCGACGGGGGCGACAGGGGCTGCCCCCGCGCCAACCGACGCCGAACCTGTCGTCGCACCCGCCGCGCGACCCTTGCGGGCGGGGCGATCGGTGTTCGATCCGTCCCGCCTCTGGGCCTATGCGCGCCGCGAGACGGTCGAGATCCTGCGCGATCCGATCCGCATCACCTTTGCGCTGGCCGGGCCGCTGATCCTGATGCTGGCCTTCGGCTTCGGCATCAGTTTCGACGTCGAAAACCTGTCCTATGCGGTGATCGACCAGGACCGCACGCCCGAAAGCCGCCTGTTTCTGGAAAGCTTCGAGGGCTCGCGCAATTTTTCCCGCGCTGCCGACCCGACCGATCTGGCCGAGGCCGAACGGACCATGCGGCGCGGCAAGCTGGTGCTGCTGGTCGAAATTCCCGCAGGCTTCGGCCGCGACCTCAGGGCCGGGCGGCCGACCGAGGTTGCGGTGTCGATCGACGGGGCGGTGCCGTTCCGCGCCGAAACCGCGCGCGGCTATGTCGCGGGTGTCATGCAAGGCATGGTGGCGCGGCTGGCAAGGACCAATCCGGCCTTTGCCGGCACCGATGCCCGGGTCGAGATCGGCGCGCGCTTTCGCTACAATCAGGACTTCCGCAGCAGCGCCGCCATCGTGCCGGGGATCATCATGCTGATGATGATCCTGATCCCGGCGATGATGACCGCGATCGGCGTGGTGCGCGAGAAGGAGACCGGCTCGATCACCAACTTCCGCGCCACGCCGGTGACGCGGATCGAATTCCTGCTGGGCAAGCAGGCGCCTTACGTCGCGCTGGCCTTCGCCAGTTTCCTGTCCCTCGTGGCGACGGGCTGGCTGGTCTTCGACGTGCCGGTCAGGGGCTCGCTGTCCGCGCTTTTGGTCAGCGGCCTCTTCTACGTCACCGCCACCACGGGTTACGGGCTTCTGATGTCGTCCTTCACCCGCTCGCAGGCGGTGGCGCTGTTCCTGACGCCGATTTCGCTGATCCCTCCGGCGATGAACTTTTCGGGAATGCTGACTCCGGCCTCGGCGCTGGGGGTGCAATCGTGGTATGTCGGCCGTGCCTTCCCGGCTGCCTGGTTCCAGGACGCAAGCGTGGGGGCCATCACCAAGGGCCTCGGCTTTGCCGACCTCTGGCAGGTGCCCGCGGTGCTGGCGCTGTTTGCGAGCCTCTACATCCTTGCAGCCGCCGCCGCGCTGCCCAAGCAGGAGCGCTGACATGCGCCGTTTCCTCAGAAGTGTCCTGCGGCTTTGCGGCAAGGAGGCGCACAGCCTGCACCGCGATGTCGTCATGCTGGCGCTGATCGCCTATGCCTTCACCTATGCGGTCTATTCCGCCGCCACCGACGAGAATTTCGATGTCGAGCGGGCCGCGGTTGCCGTGGTTGACGACGACCGCTCGGCGCTGTCGCGGCGCCTGGTCGGGGCCTTGCAGGAACCGATGTTCCAGCCGCCGGTGCTGCTTGATGCAGGCCAGGTCGATCGCGCGATGGAGCTTGGCCGCTATGTCTTCGTGATCGAGATCCCGCCCGGCTTCGAGGCCGACCTGACGGCGGCGCGGCCCACGTCGCTGCAGATCAACGTCGATGCGACGGCGATGTCGCAGGCGGGCAACGGCGCGGCCTTCCTGCAGGAGATCCTCGCCCGCGAGATCCGCGACTGGCAGGGCGCCACGGTGCCGCCGCCGCCGGTCGATGCGGTGGTGCGACTGCTTTACAACCCCAACACCACCTCGGCCTGGTTCACCTCGGTGATGGAGATCATCAACATGATGACGATGCTGTCGGTGATCCTTGCCGGAGCCGCCGTGATCCGCGAGCGTGACCATGGCACCATCGAACATCTTCTGGTGATGCCGGTGACACCGGCCGAGATCATGCTGTCGAAAATCCTGGCCAACGGGCTGGTGGTGGTCACGGCGGCGCTGGCCTCGCTGATCGTCGTTGCGGGTTGGATTCTGGGCACGCCGCTGGCAGGCTCGCTCTGGCTCTTCGTGACGGGCGCCCTTCTTTACCAGCTTTCGGTGATGGCGCTGGGCGTGCTCCTGGCCACCTTCACCACGTCCATGCAGCAATTCGGCCTGCTGGCGATTCCGGTGCTGGTGTCGATGTCGCTTCTGTCCGGGGCGCGGACGCCCTTGGAAAGCAGCCCGGAATGGCTGCAGACGATCATGCTTGCGGTGCCGTCCAGCCATTTCACCTCGTTCGCGCAGGCGGTGCTGTTCCGGGCGGCCGATCTGTCGCAGGTCTGGCCGAAACTTGCGGCGATGGCGGCGACCGGCGTGGTCTTCTTCCTCGTCGCGCTCATGCGCTTCCGCCACTCGATGACGGCGACCGGCTGACGCCGCCGCAACGGAACGGTTCGGCGCACTGGACATCCGGCTGCCGTATCTGCGGTTCGTGAAGTCGCCGACGTAACCGGCAGCTTGCGCTTACGGCCGTTGCCGCGTCAGGCAGCAGAGACCTTGGGCAGGAGCGTCACCGGGGCGCCGATCGCCACCTCTTCATACAGGGCCATGATGTGCGCGTTCACCAGCCGCACGCAGCCGTTTGACACTGCAGAGTTGATCGTCCAAGGCTCGGGCGTGCCATGGATGCGCAGGAATGTGTCGCCCCCCGCCGCATCGAAGAGGTAAAGCGCCCGCGCTCCGAGCGGATTCTTCGGGCCGCCCGGCATTCCACCGGCAAAGCGGGCATAGCGGTCGGGACTGCGGGCGATCATCTCCGGTGTCGGCGTCCAGCTTGGCCATTCCTTCTTGGCGCCGACGGTGAAGGTGCCGGATTCATAGAGGTTTCCGCGACCGACCCCGACAGTATAACGAACCCCCTTCTTCTTGTCCGTTATCCAGTAAAGCGCGAAGCGGCCCGGATCGACGATGATCGAACCGACAACCTGCTCGTCCCTGAACCTGACCGCACGCGGCTCGAACTCGGGAGGGACGACCCAGGTTTCCGCGGTCGGCTTCTGGTCGGTGGCGGCCCCGGCAGCGAAAGGCACTGCCGCTGCAAGAGAGGCGGCCAGAAGATGCCGACGGGTCAAGTTCATATGCGCCATTTTCCGCCTCCACTGCGATTTTCCTGCCCCGTGATGCCGGAACTCACGGCGCCGCGCAGCAAAAATCTGCGTGACGGCAGTTTTTCTCCAAGAAAAGGCCCCGGAGTTTCCGCCGGGGCCTTCGCGTTACAAGGCTTGCAAAGTCCTCAAGCCTCGGCTTCGGCCTTTTCGCTGATCTCCGCGCCGGTTTGCTGATCGACCATCTTCATGCCCAGGCGGACCTTGCCGCGTTCGTCAAAGCCCAGAAGCTTGACCTTCACTTCCTGGCCTTCCTTGAGCAGTTCATTCGGATGGTTCAGGCGCTTGTTCGCGATCTGGCTGACATGGACAAGGCCGTCCCGCTTGCCAAAGAAGTTCACGAAGGCGCCGAAATCGACCAGCTTCACGACCTTGCCAGTGTAGACCTTGCCCTCTTCGGGTTCTGCCACGATCGACCAGATCATGTCATAGGCGCGCTTGATCGCAGCGGCATCGTTGGACGCGATCTTGATCACCCCATCGTCGTTGATGTCGACCTTGGCACCGGAAACCTCGACGATCTCGCGGATGACCTTGCCGCCCGAGCCGATCACCTCGCGGATTTTGTCCGTGGGGATCGACAGGGTTTCGATCTTGGGTGCGTATTCCGAGAAGCCCTGAGGCGCCGACAGCGCCTTGTTCATCTCGGCCAGAATGTGCATCCGGCCGTCCTTGGCCTGTGCCAGCGCCTGTTCCATGATCGCGGGGGTGATGCCTGCAATCTTGATGTCCATCTGCAGGCTGGTGATGCCGTTGGCGGTGCCTGCAACCTTGAAGTCCATGTCGCCGAGGTGATCCTCGTCGCCAAGGATGTCGGTCAGGACGGCAAACTTGCCGTCGTCTTCCAGAATCAGGCCCATCGCCACACCGGCGACAGGTGCCTTCAGCGGAACGCCTGCGTCCATCATGGACAGCGATCCACCGCAGACCGACGCCATCGAGGACGAGCCGTTGGATTCGGTGATCTCGGACACGACGCGGATGGTGTAGGGGAAGTCGGTTGCCGCAGGCAGGACCGCCTGAAGCGCGCGCCAGGCGAGTTTGCCATGGCCGATTTCGCGGCGACCGGGGCTGCCGACGCGACCCACTTCGCCGACCGAATAGGGCGGGAAGTTGTAGTGCAGCAGGAAGTTGGAGCGCGAGTTGCCATGCAGGGCGTCGATGATCTGTTCATCCTCGCCGGTGCCAAGCGTCGTCACGACCAGACCCTGGGTTTCCCCACGGGTGAAGAGCGCCGAGCCGTGGGTGCGCGGCAGGATGCCGGTTTCGGCGACGATGGGGCGGACGGTCCTGGTGTCACGCCCGTCGATGCGGATGCCGGTCTTGACCACGTCACCGCGCAGGATGGACGATTCCAGCTGCTTGATGGCGGGGTAGAGGTTGGCGTCGGCCTGGTCTTCTTCGCTGGCCGCTGCCTTGATCGCGTCAACCGCTGCCTCGATGGCGGTGGTGCGTTCCTGCTTGTCGCGGATGGCAAAGGCGGCGCGCATCTGCTTTTCGCCCGATTTTTTAACACGGGCATAAAGCTTGGAAAAGTCCGGTGCCTGGAAATCGAAGGGTTCCTTGGCCGTGTGTTCGGCAAAGTCGATGATCATGTCGATCACCGGCTGCATCGCGTCGTGGCCAAACTTTACCGCGCCCAGCATTTCCTCTTCGGTCAACTCATAGGCTTCGGATTCGACCATCATCACGGCGTCTTTGGTGCCTGCGACGACCAGATCAAGGCGCTGGTCGGGATTGTTGCGCAAGGTCTGCATGTCGTCAACGGATGGGTTCAGGACGTATTCGCCGCCCGTGAAACCAACGCGGGCCGCCCCGATGGGACCCATGAAAGGTACGCCGGAGATGGTCAGCGCGGCAGAGACCGCGATCATCGCGACGATGTCGGGATCGTTCTCAAGGTCGTGGCTGAGGACCGTCGCCATCACCAGGACTTCGTGGCGGAAGCCTTCGACGAACAGCGGGCGGCAGGGCCGGTCGATCAGACGCGAGGTCAGCGTCTCTTTCTCGGACGGCCGGGCTTCGCGCTTGAAAAAGCCGCCGGGGATCTTGCCCGCAGCATAGTATTTTTCCTGATAGTGCACGGTCAGCGGGAAGAAGTCCTGCCCCGGCTTGGCCTGCTTGGCAAAGGTCACGTTGGCCATCACGGAGGTCTCGCCCAGCGTGGCGATGACGGTGCCGTCGGCCTGACGGGCAATCTTGCCCGTTTCCAGGGTCAGCGTGTCACGGCCCCACTGGATGGATTTCTTGGTCACATTGAACATCTGGTTTCCTCTGGGACCGGCCCCCTGGCCTGTCGCCCCAACATATCTGGCGGCCCCATTGCCGCCGCCCCCAATCCTGATTGCATGTGGCCGGGGGCATGGCCTCACGTCGCAGATTGCGGGCGCATACAGGAAAATAGGGGGATTGGGAAGCTGTGATTGATTTACTTGGACCTTAGGGAGATACCGGAGGGTGTGCTTCACTCCCAGTTCCCAAGATGGTTGGTGCCAGAATGCCCCCTAGCCTTGTCGAATATGCCAACAACCGAGACCTTGCACGAACTTATGAGAACCAGGTTCTTTACAAGATGTGCATCGACACGCCCCATCATGATGATGCAGCCGTCAATGCTGGCAAGATCATCATCATAGGCCGAACCTACGCGGCGTCACCCCAACGAGGCGCAGGCAAAGCAAGCAACTCGAAGGATGACTTTTTCAATGAGATGGGTAAGGCATTGCAGAAATCAGACATTGATGTGCGGCTTGAACAGATCGATTCGTCACTTCGCTTCAATCAGGCGATGCTCCCGGCTGTCGTGAAAGCTCACGAATTCCTCGTCAGTTTGCTGTTGGAGGCGACAAGACATTGGGCGGAAGACGGTGGCACACCCCGCGAGCAGCAGTCTTTCGCTTCGAAATATCTTCATTTCGATCGTCCAAACGCTTTTCCGATCATGGATGGTCGTGCCAAAGCAGGACTACGACGTCACCGATTTCGCGGAGCATATAGTTCTTACGATCGGTTTTGCGCTGGAATCCTGAGATTCGCAGAAACCCAGCCCGTCGATTGGACATTGCGCGGGATCGACGGGCTTCTGCTCGGCGCGAACCGATAGTTTCTTGGCGATGAACCCCAAATGCAAAACGCCCGCAGCTTTCACCACGGGCGTCGCATGTCGTCCTGTGGCCGTGATCAGCGGCGCAGGCCCAGGCGGGTGATCAGCGTGGTGTAGCGCGCCTCATCCTTGCCTTTCAGGTAATCGAGCAGCTTGCGGCGCTGGGCGACCATCATCAGAAGGCCGCGGCGGGAGTGGTTGTCTTTCTTGTGGCCCTTGAAATGTTCGGTCAGGGTCGCGATGCGCGACGACAGGATCGCAACCTGAACCTCCGGTGATCCGGTATCGTGTTCCTTGGTCGCGTATTCCTTGATCAGGCGGGCCTTGTCTTCGACGGTGATCGACATCGGGATCTCCTTTGGAAAGGGGTGAAGGTACAAGCCGGGATGTCGTCCAGCAGGACCGATATGTCCGCGATTGCGCGCGGATTGGGGGCAGCTAGTGGAAAAGCACCGGATTCGCAAGGGGAAACCGGCTGCGGTGATCCGGGCGGGCTGTTGTCAATGTCTCTCTAACCAAACCTGCAGAAAGCCTGTCGCTTTGCCCCCCGCACAGATGGCTTTGCGACGCTGATCGTGATACACTGACCGCATAAAACTCTAATGAAATCATATTATTAGAGTAATTTTTGGTTAACGGGCGCGGGGTGCGGCCCTTGGCGGAGTATGCGGGATGCTGGCGATGTTGGGGTTGTTGGGGGCGTTGATGGCAGGGGTTGCGGCGGATGCCATCCTGCGCGCGCCTGAAACGGGCGGAGATGAAGACCAGGACGACGAAGGCCAGCAGGACGGCGATGACACTGACGGCCCGCCACCTGACCTTCTGTGGACCGGAACCGATGCGGATGAGATCGCGGCGGGCGGTGAGGGCGCGGATACGCTGCAAGGTGGCGGCGGGCTTGATCAACTGGACGGGCGCGGCGGCGATGACCTCTTGTCGGGCGGGGATGGCAATGATGTCGCGCAGGGCGGTGACGGGGCGGATACGGTCCTTGGCGGCGCCGGTGCGGATGTGTTGCAGGGCAATGCGGGCAATGATCTGGTCGCGGGCGGCGACGGCAATGACCTGGTGTCCGGCCAGACCGGCAATGACCAATTGGAAGGCAGCGCGGGCGATGACAGCCTGCTTGGCGGCGAGGGCGACGACAGTCTGGACGGTGATGCGGGCGATGACTGGGTGGCAGGCGGTTATGGCGACGACATGATCGACGGTGGCGCCGGGCAGGACGTGCTGGACGGCAATGCCGGCAACGACACGCTGGACGGCGGTACGGGCGACGGTGCGTCGGGCGCGGATTATCTGAACGGTGGTGCCGGCGATGACAGGCTGCACCTGGCGGATGGCGATACCGGCACCGGTGGCGAGGGGGCGGATGTGTTCTTTCTTGACGACTGGGTCAGTGACGGGTCGGTGGAGACGATTGCCGATTACAGCCCGGCGGACGACCAGATTGTCGTGGTCTATGACGCGGCGATCCACACCGATCCGGTGGTGTCGCTTGACGCCGAGGATGGCTCGACCGATGTGACGATCCTTCTGGACGGGGTGCCGCTGGCGGTTGTGCAGGGCGGGGCCGGGCTGGTGCTGGATGACATCAGGCTGGCGGCGGCGGCTTAAGGCCCGTCCCAGCGGATCGGGGTCTGCGCATAGGCGACATACAGGGGATGGCGCGGATCGCCGCCCCGGGTCAGACCCAGATGCCAAAGCGGCGTGCCGGTCGCGCGGAGAAGCGTGGCGACCTCTGCCCCCCGCCCCAGATGGGCGCCATGATTGCCCCAGGCACAGACGACCTGATCGGCCCAGAGCGCCGCTGAGGCGATGGCCTCGTCGTTGCCGGGTCCGATGGGGTGGGGTTCGGCCCGCATGAGCTTTGGGTCGGTGGCGCGAAAGGCAAAGATGTTGGTGACACGAAAGGCGCCAAAGCCCAGGGCGCGGGCGCGACGTTCACAGCGTTCGACGGTCGGGTCGTTCTGGTACTCCGTCGCCGTGGAGGGGTTGAGCATCACAAATGTCGCGCGCGGGGCATCGGGCCGCCAGATCCGGGTCAGGGCATAGCGGTAGCGCAGACAGGGCGAATAGATCGCCTCGGAGGCGGCATCGCCCTTCTGGAACTGCCGGACGACGGGATCAGTCATCCGCGGCAAACACCCGAGACGGGTAAAGGACGGCGTGGCGGACATGGCCGACGGCGACCGGCCGACCGTCCGCGGCGGCCCAGGCAACGGCGTCAAAGACGGGTTGCGGACCAGAGACGGGGGCGGCGTTGCCGTGGCGGAGCAGCGCGGCGTCTGCGCGGGTCACGGTGACATATGGCAAGCTTGCCAGACCGACCTGCAACGGCTGCAGAAAGGCGCGGGCATCCGGGCTGCGTGCGGCGGACTCGATCACGTCGAGGGTTGTCGCATGATCGACATGAAACGGCCCGGACCAGACGCGGCGCAGCCACTGGACGTGGCCAAGGCAGCCCAATGTCGCACCCAGATCGCGGGCGATGGACCGCACGTAGCCGCCCTTGCCGCAGACCATTTCCAGCAGCACGTGGTCGGGATCGGGACGGTCGAGCATCAGCAGGCGCGACACGGTCAGGGGTCGCGCGACAAGGTCCATCACCTCGCCGTCGCGGGCAAGGTCATAGGCGCGCTGGCCGTCGATCTTGACGGCGGAATATTGCGGCGGAACTTGCAGGATGTCGCCGGTGAATGCGGCCAATCCGTTCCGGATGTCGTCATCGGTCGGACGCGCGTCACGGGTGGCGATAACCTGGCCCTCGGCATCGTCAGTGTCGGTCGCAGCGCCAAGGCGAACCGTGAAACGATAGCATTTCCGGGCATCCGTCACATAGGGCACGGTCTTTGTCGCCTCGCCCAACGCCACCGCCAGAACGCCGGTCGCCGCAGGGTCGAGGGTGCCGGCGTGGCCGGCCTTTTGCGCATCGAAGGCCCATTTGACCTTGTTCACCACGCTGGTCGAGGTAACGCCCGGCGGTTTGTCGATGATCACCCAGCCCGACACTGGCTGCCCCTTTTTGCGGCGCGCCATGGATCAGCCCTTGGGGACGACGGTGCCGACGATCGGCCCGAGCGGCAGACCGACATCCTTGCGCCCAAGACCGGGCGCATAAAGCCGCGACACCGAGCCGTCAAGAAACAGCGCGTTCGGCAGCCCCAGCCCGTCGCGGAAGAACCGGGCAAAGTCGAAAAAGGTCACGGGCTGGTTCGAGATCGCAAAGACCGCGCGCGTGCCGTCTGGCGAAACGCCCACGCCGTTGCGGATGTTGACCGAGTCCGAGGCGGGATCGAAATCCGGGTGCAGTTCCCCGTCGATCACCAGCATCGGGCCGGACTGCGTGGCATAGCGGCAGGCAGGCGGCGCTGCGGCGAACTTGCGCGACTCGATGACGGAAAAACCGTCGGCAATGCAAAAGACGCCATTTGGCAGCAGGCCGAAATTGCCGGGCCCATCGCGGGTGACAATGTGCGAAACCTCGCGCCCGTTCTCGATGTACAGCCCTACCGGCGCGCGATCAGGACGATACATGCCCGCATTCATCGCGAACCCAAGCGTCTTGCCGCTGCTGTCCAGAAGGCCATTGATGGCCGAAAAACTGCCGAGAAGCCCGTCGGGTCCGCTGTGGAACAGGCGCAGATCCTCGGACGCGGCAACCTCGCAGACGGTGTAGCTTGCCCCGTCGAACATCTGGTCGGCGCATGCCGCGGCATTGGCTGACGGGGCAAGGGTCAGGACGACAAGGGCGATCAGCCAGCGCATGCTGTCAGTCCCTTGGATCGTCAGGGGCGCTGATGTCGCGCTGCACGACGGGATCGGCGAACAGCCGGCGACTTTCCTCCAGCCGGTCAAAGACGGCGTCCGGGCGAAACCGCAGGTCGGGGGCGTATTTCAGCGTCAGTTCGGACGAAACCCGGCGGCGCAGTTCGTGCTTGTTGCGCGCAAGGGCGGCGATGGCATCCTCGACCGGGACGGACCCCATCAGCGGCATCACATGCACGGTCGCGATTTTCAGGTCGGGGGAACACGAGACCTCTCCGACCGTGATCGACATCGCGTTCAGTTCGGGGTCGTGGATTTCGGCACGGTTCAGCACATCGGCCAGCGTGCGGCGGATCAGTTCGCCGACGCGCAACTGCCGCTGCGTGGGGCCAGAGCCGCCATGGTTGCGCTTTTGTGCCATGCCGGGGGATTTAGGCGCTTTTGCAGGCGACCGCAACGGCGGGCTTTTCGGGCAGGTCAAAGGCCGCTAAAGCGGGGGGGCGGATGGGAGATGCGGATGGGCCAGGCGATTGCAACCGTTGTGACCGGCGCCTCGGGGCGGATGGGACAGATGCTGGTGCGTGCGGCGCTGGCGTCGGAGCGGTTGCGCCTGCATGCCTGTCTTGAGCGTCCGGGCCACGGCTGGATCGGACAGGATGTCGGCGTGGCGATGGGCGGCGCGCCGGTCGGGGTCATCGTCGGTGATGACCCGCTGGAGGCGTTTGCGCAGGCGCAGGCGGTGGTCGATTTCACTGCCCCCGCGGCAACGGTGGAGTTTGCGGCGCTGGCCGCACAGGCGCGGGTGGTGCATGTGATCGGCACGACAGGGCTGGAAGGGGAGCATCTGGCCAAGCTCGCCTTGGCCGCGCATCACGCGGTGATCGTGCGGGCGGGCAACATGAGCCTGGGTGTCAACCTTCTGACCCGGCTGACGGAAAAGGTGGCGCGCGCGCTGGATGCTGACTGGGACATCGAGATCGTCGAGGCGCATCACAGGATGAAGGTGGATGCGCCTTCGGGGACGGCGCTGATGCTGGGCGCGGCGGCGGCGGCGGGGCGCGGCGTCGATCCGGGCGCGGCAAAGGCCGTGGCGCGGGACGGAATCACGGGTGCAAGGGTTCGCGGCAGCATCGGGTTTTCGTCAGTCCGGGGCGGCGACATCGTGGGTGAACACGATGTGATCTTTGCCGCGATGGGCGAGCGGATCATCCTGCGCCATGTTGCCACTGACCGCGCGATCTTTGCGCGCGGTGCCCTTCGGGCGGCGATCTGGGGCCAGGATCAAAAGCCGGGGCAGTATGACATGATGGATGTGCTGGGAATCTAGCAAGGAAATTGCGCCCCACTTACAACTGGTCAAAGCGCGCGGCACGGACGAACTGCGCTTTACGGTGGATCGCGGGACCGGGCGGTCGGCGCGGTTCTAGCTGCACTGACACCCGTGTCAGAAGTCGATCGCCAGCCCCTTCTTTTCCCAGTCGCCATAGCGCACGGGTTCCGGCCCGTCGCGTCCGCCCAGTTCGGGGGCCAAGGGTGCGTATGAGGCAGCCTTGCGACGCGACTCGGCCTCGGCCAGGGCGCGTCGTGCGGCGGGGGGCAGTTCGGGCGTTGTGTCGGACATCGGACCTTGGCGTGATTGTGCAGATCATCGCGTTGATATAGCTCGGCCCAAGGGACGCACAAGGACGCGAAGGAATACCGGGTGGCGGTTGAGGGGTTGACGGCGCGGCTGGGGGCGGTGCGGCTGCTGACGACGGTGCTGCAGGAAGGTGCGATGCTGAACCAGCTGGTCGCGGACCCGACCGGGCCGTTGGTCGGCATGAGTGCGGACGACGCGGCGCGGGCGCGGCGGCTGTGCCTGACCGTCCTGCGCCAGTTGGAGCGGGCGGATGCGGTGCTGCAACCCCTGATGCGCAAGGCCCCGCCGCTGTTCATCCTGAACGTATTGCGGCTGGCGGTCGTGGAGCTGGATGGCGGGGCCGCCCCGCATGGCGTGGTGCATGTCGCGGTCGAATGCGCGCGCAGTGACCGGCGGGCAGCGCATTTCGCCGGGCTGGTGAACGCGGTTCTGCGCAAAGTGCCGCCGGGTCCGATCCTGCAGGCGATGCCGGTGCCGAAACTGCCGCGTTGGCTGCGGCAACCAGTGGTCCATGCGTATGGACGCGAGGCGGTGGCGGGGATCGAGACGGTGCAGGCCGTGGCCCCAACGATTGACATTACCTTCAAGGCGGGGGCGGTGGAAAAGCCGGACGGGGTCGATCTGCCGAACGGATCGCGCCGGTTAAAGGATTTCTCGCAGGTCTCGCGCCTGCCGGGATATGCGTCGGGCCACTGGTGGGTACAGGACGCGGCAGCGGCGATGGCGGTGCAGTTGTTGGCCCCAAAAGCGGGGGAGCGGGTGCTGGACATCTGTGCCGCACCGGGTGGCAAGACGCTGCAGCTGGCGGATGCGGGGGCCGTCGTGACGGCGCTGGATATCTCGGCCCCTCGTGCGGCGCGGTTGCGCGAGAACCTTTCGCGGACGGGGATGGCGGCGGAAGTTGTGATTGCTGATGCGCTCGTGTGGCGGCCGGAGGGGTCGTTCGACGCGATCTTGCTTGATGCGCCTTGTTCGGCGAGCGGGACGATCCGGCGGCATCCGGACCTGCCGTTCGTCAAGGACGGGTCCGACCTTGCTGGCCTGACCGCCTTGCAGGCCCAGCTGATCGACCGGGCGTTGGGGATGCTGCGACCCGGCGGGCGGATGGTCTATTGCGTTTGTTCCCTGTTGCCGGACGAGGCGGAGGCACAGCTGGCTGCGGCTTTGGCGCGACATCCCGGGCTGAAAGCCCAGCGTCCCGGGATGCCTTGGGTCGATCCGGCCTGGATCACGGCGGATGGCGGCCTTCGCTTGCGACCAGACTATTGGGCCGACCTTGGCGGGATGGACGGGTTCTTCATGGCTTTGCTGACGGTTTAGGTGCGAACATCCGGTAATACATCCAGTCCGGCAGGAACTGCGACACCCGGAAAAGCCACGAGAACACCATCGGAAAGCTGACCTTGAACCGATCCGTCAGCATGTGGTCGAACATGTATTGCGCGGCCTGGTCCGGCTCCATCAGGAAGGGCATGGAAAAGTCGTTCTTGTCGGTCAGGCGGGTGCGGATGAAGCCGGGATTGGCGACCTGCACGGTGATATCTGTGCCGCGCAGGTCAGCATACATGGACTCGGCCAGCGCCATTGTTCCGGCCTTTGACGCGGAATAGCCGATGGCCCCCGGCAGACCGCGAAAGCCCGACAGGGATCCGGTGATCACCACATGGCCGGTGCCGCGCGCCACCATGCCGGGCATCACGGCCCCGATCACGCGGGCGCAGCCGGTAAAGTTGATGTCGCACATCGCCTCCACCTTGTCGGCATCCCAGGCGGCGGCGCGGGTCGGCCAATAGACCCCGGCAAGGAACACGACGCCGTCGATGGGTCCAACGGTTGCAGCGGCCGCGCGGACGGACGCGACATCGGCGACGTCCACCGGCACTGTCGTCGCCCTGCCCGGCAATGTCGTCACAGCCTCGGCCAGACGGTCGGCGGAACGGGCGGACAGGATCACCTCGGCACCCGCGCGGCTCAGTTTCTGCGCCAGTGCGAGGCCCAGCCCTTCGGATGCGCCGACCAGCCAGTATTTCTTGCCGTTGAACTGTCTCATGCGGGTACCTTGCGCATCGTGGCGACAAGCTCTGCCACCAGGATCCCGAATTTGGTGAACTGGCTGCGGTTCATGATGGTTCCGTTTCCCATCAGGACCATCCAGTCGACGACGTCCAGCACATGTCCCCCCGCCTCGGGCGTCAGGCGGATGCGATAGCGCAACTGGACGCCAGCACCCATGGCCATACCCGTGCCGGTGCCCACGACATCCGGTGCCGTGGCCATGATCGCGCCACCGGGCTGCAGGGCAAGGGTCCACTGGCGGTTCTGCGTAGTGCCGCTGTCATAGTGGAACACCTCGGCCAGCGTGCCGGTGTCGCCGTCCCAGCGCCCCTCCATGTCCGCGACAAAGCGCGAGACCACGCGGCCGGTCGGGCCATAGATCATGCCCTCGCACAGGATCGGGCCGTTCAGGTGGGACTTGAGGTCGAATGTGGGACCCATCTCTGCCATGTCGGCGGGGACTTGCGCGCGAAAGGCGGCATAGCGGACGCGCGCGATCACCAGCGCCAGAACAATGGCAGCCCCAAGAAGGATGGCGAGGATGGTATTCATCTGGTCAATCCTTTGTGTCCGGCAAGGTGGCCAGAAAGGCGATGGCGGCAAGTTTCAGGGCACAGGGCACAAGCGCATAAAGGATCGACAGGACGAGCAGTGCGGTCGCGGTATTGGTCAGGCCTGTGACAAAGCCGAACTGGTCAAGAAGCGGCAGCAACGTCACGGCGGCAACGGCCAGCGTCAGTTTCGACACGAAGGACCAAAGGGCAAAGGCTGCGGCCTCACCCCCTTGGTCCAGATCGCCCAAGCGGCGCGCGAACATCGCGGGCAACAGGGTCATGTCGGCGCCAAGTGCGGCACCCGAGGCGACGCAGATAATGGCAAACGCGACGGTGTCGCCGGTGCCGAGCGTCGCGGCCCAGAGGAAGGCCACGATCGACAGGGCCATGCCAGTCATCAGCGTCCGTCTGGGGCCGATGCGCCGGGCAAGGCGGCTCCAGACCAAGGTTGAAGCGGCGGCGGCGAGGAAGAAAAGAAGGAGGAGGGGACCAGCGGCATCCGGTTGGCCAAGGCGGCTTTCGACGAACAGAAGAAAAAGGGTCGACGTGACCGCGACCGGGGCGGAGTTGATAAAGGCCAGGATCAGGAGCTTGCGCGTCAGGGGGTCGGCAAGGGCGGGGCGGAACCGGGCGAATGCCGACAAGGCGGAACCGGTGCGGGCCTTTGGCGCTCGGGATTGCCATTCGCCGTGCATCGCGACGACGGCCACAAGGGCGAGGACGGCAAAGCCGGTGGCAAATGCGGTAAAGGGCGCCGGGGTCAGCATGGCCAGAACGGTCGGGGCGACGGCGGCGACCGAGACACCCAACAGCGACCCGCCCTCGCGCCAGCCCGCCAGCCGCACATGACCGCCATCGCCCAGGGGTTCGGCGCGCGCCACGCCTTCGGCATAAAAGACGATGGTCAGGAACGAGAACGCGGTGAACAGGGCGGTGAGGGTCAGCGCGAACCACCAGATCGGCGAAATGGGGGGTGGGACGGCAAAAAGGCCGTACATCGCTGCTGACATCAGCAGGGCGGATGCGGCGACCCAGTAGCGGCGGCCGGGACCAAGGGTTTCGGCAAACCAGCCGAGCAGCGGGTCCTGCACCACATCGACAAAGCGCAGTGCCCCCAGCGTCAGGCCAAGGGCGGTCAGGCTGACGCCGTAGCTGTCGGCAAAGAATTTTGGCGCATGGATGTAGATCGGCAGGCCCGCCATCGCGATCAGTGCGGCGAACAGCGACCATGGCCAGAGGCCGCGCGCGGTGGACGCCACGGGAAGCGCGCCGGTCATCGCGACACGTCATCGGTGGGCGGGGCCGGGCGGCGGCGAAAGACGGCGCCCTTGATCGCAAGCCGGATCGCCTGCCAGTGGATCAGCGCCAGCACACGGCGCGATCCGAACGGGCGACGCAGGCAGGCGCGCAGGATGCCGCCATTTGTCAGCGGCACCAGCGGGCCGGTCAGGTTGGTATAAAGCCCGCCCGTCGCGGTGGTGTAGTCGATCCAGATGCCGATCCGGTCGGGGCGGATGTCAAACCGGAACGCGTAGCCACCCTCGACCGGCTGAAACGGCGAGACGTGAAAGATCTTGCGCGCGGTCAGCGTGTCCTGGCGTGTCAGCGGGCCCAGGTCGTCGCGGTGGCACAGATAGGAATGCCGGTCGCCAAACGTGTTCGACACCTCGGCGATGACGACGCGCAACTGGTCCTTGGCATCGCTGCACAGCCAGAAACTGACCGGGTTGAAGACATGCCCCAAGACGCGGGGCTGGGCGAGCAGGCGGATTTGATCCTTACCCGGCAGCTGGTGCTGCGTCAGAACCTTGCGCACCCAGGCGACGCCGCGGCCTGCCTTCGGAGCGCCGCCATGGTCGATGTCATGCAGCGATGTCAGGTTGCGCCGGTTGCGCGAGAAAAGCGCGGGTCCATCCGTGGATTCGGGATCCAGCAGCACATAGTCGAGCGAATAGCGAAAGCTGTTCCGTACCGCACCCTTGCGGCCATGAAACGTCTCGCCGCGCAGGTGCAGAACCCCGGTCATGCCGCCAATGGTGCCCCCGCGCGGGCCTTGATGCCGGTGGCAACCTCGACTGCCGAGGCGATGCCGTCCTCGTGGAAACCATTGCGCAACCAGGCGCCGCAGAACCAGGTGCGGTTGGTGCCGTTGATCGCCCGGATGGTCTTTTGGGCGGCCAAGGCACCCAGATCATAGACCGGATGGCGAAAGATGACGGTGTCGTGGATCATCTCGTCCCGGATCGGACGGCTGGTGTTCAGCGTGACGAACAAGGGATCATCCATCGGGATCGGTTGCAGCGAGTTCATCCAGTAGGTCAGGTCTATCCGTTCACCCGGGCCGCCCTTGGCCTCGACATAGGACCAGCTGGACCAGACCTTGCGGGATTTGGGCATCAGGCTGGCATCGCAGTGCAGAACGGCATCGTTGGGTTGGTAGCCGATTGCGCCCAACGCCATCCGCTCTGCGCCCGTTGCATCGGACAAAAGCCGCAACGTGTCGTCGGAATGGGTGGCAAAGACGACCTCGTCGAACATGTCCCAGTCGCCGCCATGCGCCCGCACCATGACACCGCCTGCGATGCGCCGGACACCGGCGACCGGCGTCGTCAGTCGCAGATCGACGCCATGGGACACAAGACTTGCCTGCAGGCGGCGGACATATTCCACCGACCCACCCCTGACGGTATACCACTGGTGCTGGCCCGCATAGCCAAGCAGCGCATGGTTGCGGAAAAACTGCACCAGCGCCTGCGCGGGAAAGTCGAGGATGCCCCTGGTCGGCGTGGACCAGATCGCGCCCGAAAAGGGCGTGATGTAGTGGTCGCGGAACCAGTCGCCGGTGCCAAGACGGTCCAGCAGTTCGGCAATGGTCAGGCCCGGGGCCTCGGCGGCGGCCTCGGCGTGTTTGTTGAACCGCACGATGTCGGCAATCATGCCAAGAAAGCGCGGACTTAACAGATTCCGGCGCTGGGCAAAAAGGGTGTCGAGAGAGGCAAGTCCGTACTCGACGCGGCCGCCGTCTATCGAGGCCCCGAACGACATGCTGCTGTTGGCGACTGGAACGTCGAGTTGCGCGAACAGCCGGGTCAGGTGGGGATAGTTGGCGTTGTTGAACACAATGAAGCCGGTATCGACCGGCTGGTTGCCATGCTTTCCCGCCAGAACCGTCCGCGCGTGCCCGCCAAGCCGACCTGCCGTCTCATACAGCACGACCGCGTTGCCCTCGGCCAGGAAATGCGCTGCTGCCATGCCCGAAATTCCGCCGCCGATGACGGCGATCCGGCGAGGGGCGGCGGCACAGGTCTCGAACGGCATGGACGACAGGCTCCGCAAAGGTTTCTTGAGATCTTACGCCGGTATCGGGCGTCTGGATCATGTCCGCAAGTCTGGTAATGTCACAAAAAACTTACATCTAACGTCTGACAGATATGCGCGTCTTGGCAGCTTTTCTCGCATGAAAGTGATCCGGTCGTGCGCTGCGACTGTACAAATGCCATGTGGTCCGAAGCCCGCCAGATTGATAGAGCTGACGCGCCCGGCTTTGCGCGGCACATCGTGGCGCGGGCCTGCGGGGCAAGGCATTCGGCAGACAGGTCGGCGTTGGCGGTGAACGGATCAGAGACAGACTGGACGGCCCTGGTGTTCCGGGTGCGCGACCATCAGGACAGGGCGGCCTTTGCGGCGCTGTTCAGGCATTTTGCCCCGCGGGTGAAAGGTTTCCTGATGAAGTCGGGCGCCGGGGCGACGGTGGCAGAGGAATGCGCGCAGGACGTGATGGCAACGTTGTGGCAAAAGGCCTACCAGTTCGACCCCGCGCGGGCCTCGGTGGCCACCTGGGTCTACACGATCGCGCGGAACCGACGGATCGACATGCTGCGCAAGTCGCTGCGTGTCGAACCCGAAGACCTGAACTGGGGTCCCGAGGCCGAACCCGACCAGGCCGAAATCTACGAGGCGCAGCAGGAAACCCAGCGTCTGGGGCGGGCGCTTGCGGTGCTGCCCGACAAGCAAAGGGCGCTGATCGAACGGGCCTATTACGGCGATCTGTCACACAGCGAGATTGCCGCCGAAACCGGCCTGCCCCTGGGCACAATCAAATCGCGCATCAGGCTGGCGCTGGACCGGCTGCGCCAGGAAATGACGTGAAGGACAGATGAACACCATGACGATCCGCCACCATATCACTGACCCTGTCCTGATGGCCTATGCTGCGGGCGAGCTTGCCGAGGCGTTCAACCTGATCGTCGCGACGCATGTGTCGATGTGTGATGATTGCCGTGCGCAGCTTGCCGCGTTCGAGGCGGTCGGCGGCGCCGTGATCGAAGGGCAGGATGCGGTGTCGATGTCAGGCGCGGCTCTTGAGGCGACCCTGTCGCGGATCGAGTTGATGCCGCAGGCGACGGCGCGTGCGCCTGCGCGCGCCAGCGGCATCTTTCCGGCACCGCTGGCGGATTATGTCGGGACTGATCTTGCCAGCGTGGGCTGGACATCGCTCGGGGCAGGCGTGCGACAGGCGATCCTGCCGACCGACCGGCGGGCGACAGCGCGGCTGTTGTACATTCCTGCCGGCGCGCGGATGCCCGATCATGGGCACCGCGGGCTGGAAATGACGCTGGTGCTGCAAGGTGCCTTTTCCGATCAGAACGACCGTTTTGGCCCCGGCGATATCGAGTTCGCAGATGAAGGGATGGAGCATACGCCGGTCTCCGAGATGGGGCAGGACTGCATCTGCCTGACGGCGACGGATGCGCCATTGCGGTTCAACACGCTGGTCCCGCGCCTGGTTCAGGGCTGGTTCAGGATCTAGCCGGACGAAAATTTTTCGGCGAAAAATTTTGGTCCTGCAACAATGGCGGACCCATAGGTCGAACGACAAGCGCCGCGCCGACCAGAGTCATCCTGTCCGTTGTCAGCAAAAGGTCGCCTTCGTCCACCGTGCTGCCGTTGATCGTAATTTGCCCCAGGGCATAGACCATCACTTCGCCGGGTGGCAACACTGTGTCGCGCGCCACGAGAACCTGTGGCATCGGAAAACTTTCCGCAATCATGACGTTGAAATCGTCGGACGGTCTGCCGTTCGTCTCGGATGCGGTCAGTTCGATATCGCCGGGGAAAGCGACCGGCACCAGCGGGTCGCAGCGAAAGTTCATGCCGCTGCCCGATAGCCTGAACCCGGGCCCGGAAAGAACGGTGAGGTTTCTTGCGATGCCCGGAAACACCGAAAATGGCCCGTCCTCGGTGACACTGGCACGGGACAGGCGCAATCGCGTGCGACCGTCCGGCTCTCGGATATGCAAGAGTTCGGTCGTCACCCCTCGACCGTTCTTCCAGGGCTGTCGCCTGTAGTCTGCCGCGGTCAGGTGGATCATTCCGCCGCCTGGGGGCCGATCACGCGGGCAGGATCGGTCTGCGCGAGTTCCTCGAAATCGAAATTATCCAGGCGGCGCGCGCGTTTGCTGGCCTTGTCGGACGAGACCTTGATTTCCTCGATATCCTTGGCGGCCTGACCAAAATGGCGGTCCAGGTTGCCGACACGTTCCGTCAGGCGTTCGACATCGCCATACAGCAGCGCCAGTTCGCGGCGGATCGCGCCTGCCTGTTCGCGCATCCGGGCGTCCTTGAGAACTGCGCGCATGGTGTTGAGGGTGGCCATGCAGGTGGTCGGCGAGACGATCCAGACCTTGGCGGCGAACCCGTCGCGCACGACTTCGGGAAAGTTCGAGTGCAACTCGGCATAGATCGCCTCGGATGGCAGGAACATCAGCGCGCCATCGGCGGTTTCGCCATCCAGGATATAGCGGTCGGCAATGGCGCGGATATGTGTGCGGACGGCGACACGTAGCTGCGCGCCTGCCTCGGCCAGTTGGCGCGGGTTTTCGGCGCGGCGCAGGGCTTCATAGGCCTCCAGCGGGAATTTCGCGTCGATGACGATGGGGCCGGGGGGATTGGGCAGGTGGACGAGGCAGTCGGCGCGTCTGCCGTTCGAAAGCGTCGCCTGCATCGTGTAGGCGTCGGACGGCAGCGCCTTGACAACGATGTCGTTCAACTGGATCTCGCCAAACGCCCCGCGTGCCTGTTTGTTCGACAGGATGTCCTGCAGGTTCAGCACGTTGCCCGACAGTTTCTCGATGTTGGCCTGCGCCTTGTCGATGGTTTCCAGCCGCTGCTGCAATTCGCCCAATGACCGCGCGGTGCGGGTCGATGACCCCGTCAGGCTTTCGCCCATCGCCACCTGAACCTCGGCCAGACGCTTTTCCATCATCTGCAGCATGGCGGTCTGGCTGACGACCTGCGCCTCCGACACGTGGTGGAGGCCGCCTGCCAGCCGTTCCTGCCCGTCGCCCAGAAGCTGCACACGGTTCGCAAGCCAGCCGAGTTCGCGCAGCAGGGGTTCTGCCGTTGCAGCCGACCGGGACGTCGCGCGCCAGATCAGGAACAGCGCCAGCAGGATGACAAACGCGACGCCCGCGATCAGCAGGACCTCGGGCGCGTTCCAGGGGTAGGTCTGGCCAAAAAGGGTGATCATGTGCGTCCGAAAAGGCGTTCGATGTCGGAAAGCTTCAGTTCGACATAGGTGGGGCGGCCGTGGTTGCACTGGCCGGAATTGGGGGTGGCTTCCATCTCGCGCAGCAGCGCGTTCATCTCTTCGGGGCGCATCTGGCGACCGGAGCGGACCGAGCCATGGCAGGCCATCCGTGACAGAACCGCGTCGATGCGGGCCTTGACGGTCAGGCTTGCGCCCTGATCGGCGAGTTCATCAAGGATGTCGCGGATCATCGCCTCGGCATTGATCGGGCCAAGGATCGCCGGGGTTTCGCGGATGGCGATGGCGTTTTGGCCGAAGGGTTCGATCATCAGGCCGAGGGGTTCGAGGTCGTGGGCGGCCTCAAGGATCAGGGCGGTCTCGGACGCGGAGAGGCTGACGATTTCCGGGATCAGCAGGGCCTGGCGGGTGATGCCGTGTTCGGCCTGCTGGCGTTTCAGGCGTTCATAGACGAGGCGTTCGTGCGCGGCGTGCTGGTCGACGATCACCATGCCGGTGTCGGTCTGGGCGATGATGTAGTTCTCATGCAGTTGCGCGCGGGCAGAGCCGAGGGGGTGGTGAGTGTCGTCGGCGGGTGCCGGTTCAAACCGGGTCGAGTGGGCTTCGGCGAAACCGGGGGCCTGGAAAGCCATCGCGCGCGACAGGCTGGGCTGCGAGGGGCGGTCCATCTGGTAGATGCGCGCGGTGCCCGGTTGCAAGGCCGTCAATGTGGCTTGCGACAGGGTGGTGGAGGTCGCCTGGCTGGCGCTGGCCAATGCATTCCGCAGGCCGCCGATGATCAGGGAGCGCACGATTTCCGGCTCGCGGAACCGCACCTCGGCCTTGGCGGGATGGACGTTCACGTCGACGCGTTCGGGGTCGCAGATCAGGTTGAGGACGGCTGCGGGGTGGCGGTCGCGGCTGAGCAGGTCGAAATACGCGGCGCGAAGGGCTCCGAACAGGGTGCGGTCGAGGACCGGGCGGCCGTTGACGGCAAAATGCTGGGCGACGGACGAGCCGCGCGAATATGTGGGCAAGGCGGCGTAGCCGACCAGGTGCAGGCCGTCGCGGTCGAGGTCGATGCGTACGGCGTTGGCGGGGAAATCGCGGCCAAGGATGGCGGCAAGGCGGCCCGGCATCGCGTCGAGGAAATCGCCCGTTTCTGCATCGGCGCGAAACAGGATGCGATCCTCGCCGGGGGTGGTCACATCGCGCAGGGTGAAGCCGACATTTGGTCCGGCAAGCGCAAGGCGGCGGATGACGTCGGTGATCCCTTGCGTTTCTGCCCGGTCGCTGCGCAGGAATTTCAGGCGCGCCGGGGTGGCGTAGAACAGATCGTGGAGTTCGACCTGCGTGCCGCGGGTCAGGGCGGCAGGTCGGACGGGCGATAGGCGTCCCCCATCACAGGTAATCTCGGCGGCCTCGTGCCCCTCGGCGCGCGAAAGGATGCGCAGGCGACCCACGGCACCCAAAGAAGGCAGCGCCTCGCCGCGAAAGCCAAAGCTGCGGATATTCAAAAGGTCGGAGCCGTCGATTTTCGACGTTGCGTGGCGCGTCATGGCAAGCGGCAGATCAGTGGGCGTCATCCCGCAGCCGTCGTCGCGCACACGGATCAGGGTCTTGCCGCCGCCCGCTATTTCCACCGAAATCCGGCTGGCCCCCGCGTCCAGCGCGTTTTCCACCAGTTCCTTGACCGCCGAAGAGGGACGCTCCACGACTTCGCCGGCGGCGATGCGGTTGATGGCGGACTCATCAAGCTGGCGGATCACGGGGCGTCCCGCATCGCCCGCTATTTTGGGGGCCAGGTTTATCATCCCACCATCACTAGCAGGTGGCCGCAGATTCGGCCACCCTAAAGCGCGGCTTCAGGGGGTGGGCGGTAGGCCCTCGGGCTGGCCGACGACGACGAAATGCAGGGCGTCGGGCTTCATCAGGCGGGCGGCGACGCGCTTCACATCGGCCAGCGTTACCGCCTCGACCTTGGCGTTGCGGGTGACGGCATAGTCGATGGGCAGGTTTTCCATCTGCATGCCGACAAGAATCTTGGCAATCGCGCCGTTGCTGTCGAACCGCAACGGATAAGATCCCGTCATGTAGGTCTTGGCATCCGACAACTCCTGTCCGGTGATCCCGTCGGTTGCAACCTTTTGCCATTCGTCCTGCACGACGCTGATCGCTTCGGCGACCTTGCCGTTGTCAGACGAAAACTGCCCGATCCACATCTCGGCCTGGTCCATCGGCGCGAGGTTGGTACTGATGCCGTAGGTCAAGCCGCGTTTTTCACGCAGCTCGTTCATCAGGCGTGCGGAAAAGCGGCCGCCGCCAAGAACTTCGTTCAGGATGAAGGCGGCAAAGAAATCGGGATCATCGCGTTTCAGCCCGCCCTGTCCAAAGATGACGACCGACTGCGGCGTGGGAAAATCGACCGTGGTGACGCCTTTGGACAGTGTCCATTCGACGCGCGTCGGAAGGGGGGCGCCCGTGGCGGGCAGACCGCCGAACAGCGTATCGAGCAGCTTCCCCAGGTCCTCGGGTGAAATGTCGCCCGCCGCCGCGATATAGATGCGATCCCGCGCCAGTGCGCCCTTGTGCGCGGCCAGGATGTCGTCGCGGGTCAGCGCGGTGACAGACTCGATCGTGCCATCGCCGGAACTGCCATAGGGATGATCCCCGAAGGCCAGCTTGTTGAACATGTCCGAGGCCAGCGTCCCGGGATCCTTGGCATCGGCGCGCAGACCTGCAAGCACCTGCCCGCGCACGCGTTCCACCGCGGCAGGGTCAAACCGGGGTTCGGTCAGCGCCAGGCGCAGAAGGTCGGCGGCCGGATCGCGAAACTCGGTCAGGAACTTGGCTGAAACCGAAACGGAATCGCCATAGGCACGAAAGGAAAAGCTGGCGGCCATGGCGTCCCGCGCGGCGGCAAAACCCTGGGCGTCCAGATTGCCGGCTCCTTCCTCGATCAGCGCGGTCATCAGGTTCACCGCACCGCGCTTGCCGGGTGCATCGACACTGGTGCCGCCGCGGAACTGGATTTCCAGCGCGGTAAAGGGGATGCCGCTGTCCTGCACCAGCCAGGCGGTGATGCCACCCGGAGAGGTGACACTCTGGATGTTCATCTGGGCCTGGGCGGGCAGCGCCCAGATCAGGACCAGAACAAGGCTGCGCAGGAACATCATGGGGCAACCTCTTCATCGCGCATCAGCCAGCCGGTGACAGAAGCCTTGCGATCAAGCACCGCCTTGGCTGCTGCCACGACATCCCCGGCGGTCACGGCCTGCAGGGCATCGGGCCAGGTTTTCACGTCGTCCACGGTCAGCCCGACCATCAGCGCGGCGCCGTATTCGCGCGCCAGTCCGCCGACATCGTCGCGTGCATAAATCTGGCTGGCGCGCACCTGCGTCTTGATCCGGGCAAAGGCCTCGGCGTCTGGACCCTTGGCAACAAAATCGGCCAGAACCTTGTCCATCGCGTCCTCGGCCTCTTGCAGGCTGATGCCGGGCGCGGGCATCACCACCATGCCGAAGGTGGCGTAGTCGATGGCCGTACCGTCATAATAGGCCGAACTGTAGACCGCCTTCTGGGTGTCGAACTGAAGCGCGCGGGCGAGTTCGGAGGTGGTGCCGCTGCCCCCCAGCAGTTCCGCCAGCACCGACAGGGCGGCCGCCTGCGACTGATCGCCTGATTTGCGGATCGGGGCAAGATAAGTGCGGATCAGGTAGGGTTCGGACACCCGCGGGTCTTTCAGGATCACGCGGCGTTCGGCGTTCGGCGGCGGCTCTTTGGGGCGGATGCGCGGCCCGATGCCGTCTGACGTCGCAAGCGGCCCATAGTATTTTTCCGCCAGGACGCGGACATTTGCGGGGTCAACGTCGCCCGCGATGACCAGCGTCGCGTTGTTCGGGGCATAGAACCTGGCATACATGTCGTAGGCGTCCTGACGGCCAAGCGTCTCGATCTCGTGCCGCCAGCCGATGATCGGGATGCCGTAAGGGTGGTTGAGAAACATCGCCGCGCGCATCTGTTCGTTCAAAAGCGCACCGGGGCTGGAGTCCGTCACCTGGCTGCGTTCGGACAGGATCACCTCGCGTTCGGTGGCGACATCCTGCTCGGTCAGGCGGAGGTTGCGCATCCGGTCGGCCTCCATCTCCATCATCAGGCCAAGCCGATCAGTGGCGATGCGCTGGAAATAGGCGGTGTAGTCCCATGAAGTGAAGGCGTTGTCATCGCCGCCCTGCCGTTCGACCGTGGCCGAGAACTGGCCTGCCGCCACCTTGTCTGTGCCCTGGAACATCAGGTGTTCCAGAAAGTGTGCAATGCCGGACCGGCCGATGGGTTCATCCGCTGCGCCGACCCGGTACCAGATCATCTGCGTGGCAACGGGGGCGCGGTGGTCCTCGACCACGACGACCTGCAATCCGTTGGACAGGGTAAAATCGGTGACGGTCTGCGCCACCGCAGGGGCCGTTGCCGCTAGGACAAGGAACGGCAGCAACCTGAGCATCTTCAAACTGGTCTCTCCCAAACGGCGATAGCCACAAAGCCTATTGTATTGGCCGCGCCAATCAAGCCCGCGCCACGGGGAAGTGACCGGGCTGCGATAAAAGGTTACTCGGCAGGCTTGGGCGGCGGTGCCGAAGGCGTCGGCAAGCCACGGGCGCGCCAATAGGCAAGTTCGGCATGCTGATCGAGGGACTGCCTGCGATAGGCGCGGTAATAGACGTTGACGTCAAGCAGGCGTTCCAGCACGCGGCCGTTGTTGTCGCGGCGGTATTCAAGATCCTCGGCGGCAAGGGTGGCGCGGATGTCGCCGGCGACGCCAAAGCGCGACGCATAGGTATAAAGCGCGCCATCGCCCGCCGGAATCCGGCTGCCGGCACCGGGTTGACCGCCCAAGGCCACGACCGCATCGTCTAGCGGCGTCGGATCGGTGCGATTGACGCCGCCGGGCGTCGGTTCGGGCAAGGCCGCCAGATCTTCGGGCATGTCCAGCGGTTTTGGCGGCACGATGCCGAATTCGTCGGGGCCCTGCGTGCTGGAGCGCAGGTTCATCAGGCTTGGCTGACCGTTGCCGCCACATCCGGCCAGCGCGAGAATCGCCACGGCAGTCAACGCCTTGACCCCCAGTGATGCCCGCATGAACGCCTCCATTCCCGTCATGACCCGTCTTTAACGCAAAGCATCTGCCACGTCACGGGGTCTTTCGGACGGATGTCCCGCCATCCTTGCCCTTGCCGGCAAAGATCAGCAGGCCAAAGGCACCTGCGAAAACCGCAATGTCCGCAACATTGAACGCAAAGGGATTCTCGATCCCGCAGCAGGACATGTTCAGAAAATCCGCCACTGCGCCATAGCGGATGCGGTCGATGACGTTGCCCAGCGCACCCCCGATCAGCAGGCCGCCTGCCAGCTGCAATCTTGGCCCCGCATGTTCGCGCCGGATCCACAGCCAGACCCAGACCGAAACGGCGAGAGCCACCGCAATCAGCACCCAGCGCATGTAGTCGGCATCCCCGGCGAACAGGCCAAAGTTGATGCCCCGGTTCCACGCCATGCGAAAGGTCAGGAAGGGCGGTGCGATCTCCACGACGCCGCGATTGATCAGGTCCAGTCCCTGCACGACCGCCAGTTTGCTGGCCTGGTCGATCGCAAAGGTCGCGATGGCTGTCAGCGTGAGGATGCGCATGTCAGTGCCGGAAATGCCGCTGGCCGGTCAGCACCATGGCCACGTTCCGCGCATTTGCGGCGGCGATAACCTCGTTATCGCGCAGCGAACCGCCGGGCTGGATGATCGCGGTGACGCCTGCCTCGGCGATGGCGATCACGCCGTCGGCAAACGGAAAGAACGCATCCGATGCGGCAACCGCGCCCAGGGCGGGCGATGCCGTCAGACCCTGCGCGTCGGCGATGTCGGCCGCCTTGCGAAGCGCAATGCGGGTGCTGTCGATACGACTCATCTGGCCAGCCCCGATGCCGATGGTGGCAAGATCGCGGGCAAGGACGATGGCATTGGATTTGACATGCTTGGCCACCGTCCAGGCGAACAGCAGGTCAGCCATCTCGCGATCGGTCGGGGCACGGTCGGTGACAACGCGCAGATCGGCATGCGACAGGGGCGGGGCATCGCGGTCCTGCAGCAGAAACCCGCCGGCAAGCTGTCTGAACACCGGCCCGTGCGCGCCGGGGTCGGGCAGGCCGGCGGTGGTCAAAAGGCGCAGGTTCTTTTTTGCCGCAAAGATCGCGCGTGCCGCCGCATCCGCGCCGGGGGCGATCACGACTTCGGTGAACAGTGCCGCGATCTCTTCGGCGGTGGTGGCGTCAAGCGGCTGGTTCAGCGCCACGATGCCGCCAAAGGCCGAGGTCGGATCGCAGGCCAGCGCCTGCCGGTAGGCCGCGACCAGGCTGTCGCCCCGCGCGACGCCGCAGGGATTGGCGTGCTTGACGATGGCGCAGGCCGGGCCGTCTGCGGGCGCGAACTCGGCCACCAGTTCATAGGCGGCATCGGTGTCGTTGAGGTTGTTGTAGGACAGTTCCTTGCCCTGCCACTGATGTGCCGTGGCAACACCTTCGCGGGATGTGCCGTCGATGTAGAACGCGGCGGACTGGTGCGGGTTTTCGCCATAGCGCAGGGTTTGCCGCAACCGTCCCGATAGCGTGCGATGGCGGGGTGCCGGAACCGCAAAGGCGGCCGTCATCCAGGTCGACACCGCCGCGTCATAGGCCGCGGTTCGGGCAAAAGCCTGCAGGGCCATGGTCTTGCGGAACGCGCCGGTCGTCATCCCGTCATGCGCCGCCAGCTGGTCGGTCAGGGCCATGTAATCCTCGGGGTCCGTGACCGCTGCGACAAAGCGATGGTTCTTGGCCGCGGCACGGATCATCGCCGGACCGCCGATGTCGATGTTCTCGATGCAGGTCGTGATGTCGGCTCCGCGTGCGACAGTGTCCTCGAACGGATAAAGGTTCACGATCAGAAGGTCGATCGGCTCGATCCCGTGGGCGGCCATCGCAACGAGATGTTCGTCATCGTCACGTAGCGCCAAAAGACCACCATGCACCGCCGGATGCAGCGTCTTGACACGTCCGCCCATCATTTCGGGAAAGCCCGTGACCTCCGACACGTCGCGCACCGCCAGACCTGCGGCGCGCAGCATCCCCGATGTGCCCCCGGTCGAGATCAGTTCGACCCCCATCCGCGCCAGCGTTCGTGCCAGATCCAGAAGCCCGGTCTTGTCGGAGACCGAAATCAGCGCTCGGCCAATAGGCACAAAGTCGGGCATGCAGGGTCTCCTCAGCGCGCAGCGGGCTCCGGGAAATCGTCCCGGTCAAGATCACGGATTGCAAGCGGAGTATCCTGCGCCTTGGCCAAGGTCCAGCCGATCCGGGTGTCGTACTGCACGGCATTGCGGCTGAGGACGATCTGGCGACCGGGGCGCGGTTTGATGCGGCCCTTTTCAAGGTAGACCGAAGGTTCAAGTGAAAGTTCGGCGACGCCATCGTGCCGGAACACCCATATTTCGCCGCTTTTCAAGGCCAGCGAGACTGCGGTTCCGCCAAGGTCAAGCGTTGCATCGACATCAGGATGGATGTGAAAACGGACCGAAACAGGGCTTCCGTCAAGGCCGGTGCGGGTCATCACAAGGTCGAACCGGCGGCGGTGTTCGGCGGTGTCGGCCAGAAGGGATTCTTCGCCCGTCAGGTGGCGTCCGTCATGTGACAACAGCAGCCTGCGCGACGCAAGCAGCCCGTGCGTGCGCACCCAGCCGTCATGTGTGACCTGGATTTCAACCCCCGCGGGCCCCGAGAACTGGCGCAGCGTCCTGATCCTTGCGCGTTCGCCGAAAGTTTCCGCGCTGCGTTTTCCGGCAGCAAACCGCGACGATGACGTGCCATCGACCGACAGGACGGAATGCGAGGCCGTGGCGCGTCCCGCGCGGTGCCATTCCGCGCCGAAGGGCACGCCCGAGCCGCAGTTGACGATCACGGGACGGCGGCCGGACGTCATCTCGAACGCGGCGGTCGAGGCATGGGCGGTGGCGCTTGCGGTGCCGAGTGGTGGCGATGACGCATCGACGATGACGGTCGTGCGCCCGCCGCCCAGCCGCGCAAAGCCCATCGCCAGGGGCGGGTGGGTCTGGGGTTTGACGCCGCTGGAGGCCAGCGCGCGGTCCAGAAGCCCCTCCAGCCCGCGACCGCCGCCGTGAAACCGTGCCAGCCCGCCATCGGCATGGCGCAGGGCGCGCAGGCCAGGGGCGATCCGCTCGATCGCAGCAAGATGCGCCGCACCCGGTGTACGCCCGGTTTCGCCCAAGGCCTGACCCGCCCAGATCAGCAGGGTAAAGACCTCGAGCAGTTCCTCGGGGTTGCGGGTCGGAATGCCGCCCTCGCTGTCGATTTCCCGGCTGCATTCGGCGTCGAGTGCGGTGCGCGCCGTCTCGGCGTGATGCTCCATCCCGGTCAGCGACAGGCCTGCATAGATCAGGCCGGTCAGCGCCTCGAACCGCGGCAGGCCGGGGGCGGCGGCGGGCCAGCGCCGGGCCAGGAACGCGGTTTGCCGCGAAATCGATCGGTAATAGGCGGCGTGGGCCACCGGGTCGCGGCTGTTCAGCAGCATCAAGGCGTGATGGATCCAGCGGATGATCCGTCGGCCGGTCAGGTCGGGCGTCCATCCCGGTCCGGTGCCATGTCCATGGCGCGCGATCCAGTCCCAGGTCCAGCCCTGCGCGCGGGCGCGCGCTGTACCATCGCCCAGCGCCGCCAGGTCGTCCAGCCAGGCAAACCCGTGTGCCGCCTGCGCAAAGCCCGGATCGGGGGTGGCCAGATCCCAGATCGACTTGCCAGGTGCCTCGACCAGCGTGCCGGACAGAAGGATGTTGCCGGACACCAGTTGCTTGCCGCGCGCGTAAAGCCCGATGCTTTTCGGTTCGGGTTGCGAGACAAACCCGCTGGCCACCGGGGCGCGGCCTGCACGCCAACTGGCCCACCTGTTGCGCAGGACATCTGTCCGGGCAAAGATTGTCACGGTCCCGCTCACGCTGCCCTACCCCTGTGCCTGCCGTCCTGCCTCGCGCTGCCCGGTGTGCGGGTCTTGGACCAAGACTACCGTTGCGCCGCCGTGAAGTCACCCCCGCGATGGGGTGGCATCGGGCCGGTCGGCGGCATCGGCACCTTTATGCAAGGTGGTCGATGCGGGCCATGTATTGCGACAGGCGGGCGACCTCGGCCAGCCAGGACGCCAGCAGGCGCGGGTCATGCGGCGCGGCGTGGACCCCTGCCGCGATCTGCCGGTTCAGCACGGCCTCGACCGCCAGCGATACCGGGACCGACACAAGCCGTCCCATCGCCGTGCCCCGTACATCTCCGTGCGCATCAAGGGCCCAGGTTTCGTGATAGACCGGCACCCCGGCGCGTTCGGCCTTGAGGCTGACGAACAGCACCACGCGGTCCGGCTCGCCTTCGGCATAGGCATTGTCGCGCCAGAAGCCTGCCGCCATTTCGGCAAGGCGCGCATCACCGGACGGACCCGACAGCGTTTCAATCTCGGCAAAGACGGGCGCCCAGGCATCGGCCCAGCCGTTCAGGCGGATCGTGCCACGGACGAAATCGCGGACCTTCCAGTCGGCATCAAAGCGATAGTCCGCCATGAAGGGATAGCTGTCGCGGTTCGGATAGACCTCGAAACTTTCAGGCTGCGGCAGCGGGGCATCATAGCGGGTGATGGCGTCCCAGGGCCGCGCCACGCGCAATTCGCTGAAATTGCGCAGGGACCGCGACGGCGCGCGCAGCGCCTTCAGCACGCCCAGAGGTGACCAGCTGAACTTGTAGCGGAAGGCGTTCGCCATTTTCGGGACGCCACCGCAATATGAAGTAAAGCTGAGGATGTTGTCGGCGTGATAGGCGCGCGACGCGCGGTAGCGCGCAACCAGATCATGCGCCATCAGGTGATCAATGCCCGGATCAAGGCCGACCTCGTTCACCGAAACCAGGCCTGCAAGCCGAAACGCAGTATCAAGGTCGCGCATTTCCGGCGCGATGTAGGAGGACGACACGAAATGCGCACCCTTGCCGAGGCAGGCCGTCGCGATGGCAACGTGCTGATCGGCGGGCAGCATTGAAATCGCGATGTCGCCCGGCGCAAGGCCTGCCGTCAGCGCATCGAGCGCATAGGGGCGAATCACCGCAGGCAACGCGCCCACCACGTCACGTGCCTTTTCGACCGTGCGGTTCCAGACGGTGACGCTGTGGCCGGCCTCGATCAGCCTGCGCAATCCCGGACCGGAGGAAAGGCCTGTGCCGCACCAGTGGATCGTCATTTCGGTTACTCCTTCAGGACGTGATCGTGTGGCGGTCAAATTCGGCTTTGGCGCGGCCCCAGACGCCGGCATCCAGGGTGTTCAGCGCCAATAGCGATGGCAACAGTTGCGCGGCGTAGTCCTCGCTGCTTTCGACCGGCATCAGCGACGGCAGGTTGTCGATGGCAGTGACATCGAGGGGCGGGGTGTCATGCACGCGCAAGGCGGGCGCGTCCCAGCCGGTAGTGCGGTCATAGACCTTGATCGGCGAGAAATCCGAGGTCGGATCACAGGCGATATCGCCGATCACTGTCAGCTTGCGCGGCTCGGTCCTGGCCGAAGCAGGCACGAAAACCGGACAGCCGGGCCGGGCCAGGATGCAGTTGAGGAAGATATGGTGTTGCAGAACCTCGGGAAACGGGCCACCGGATGCGGTTTCAGCGATGTCCCAGGGCGTGACGGTCACTTTCAGGGCCGTACAAAGGTCTGCCGCCCCGGTGCCGACACGGCCAAGCGCACCGATGATGATCGCGCGCGGGCGCGAAAGGCCCGCGAGATCGGTGGCAAGCTGGTCCAGAAGGGCCTGCCGGGACGCCACCTTGCGCACCGGCCCGGCGATGCCACCCCGCTGTTGCGCGGCCCAGCACATCAGGCCGACAGCCGCCCCGGCATAGCCCGCCCAATAGCCAAAGGCGGCAACGCGGCGGCCGGTTTCGTCCACCAGATATTCAAGGTCGTAAAGTGTGCCGCCACCGGCCTTGAACCGTTTCAGAAGGTCACGCCCCGCTGGCTGTCCCTTGTAGGCATGTCCGAACATGATGTGGCGGTGTGTCAGAGGGGTGCCGTCGTCGGGCAATTCCTTGAGGCCAAAGATGATCGCATCGGCGGGGGCATGGGGCCAGAGGTTTTCGGCCATGATGCGGCAGCCCGCCGCGGCATAGCCGTCGATGGGGATGGCACGGCTGCGGCTTTCTTCGACCGAGACGGCGATGCCGGCGCTGATCAGTTTCGCCGCGCCTTCCGGGGTCAAGCCAACGCGGTCCTCGTTCGGGCGCTGTTCCGCGCGCACCCATAGATGGGTCATCTGGTGACACTCACAAATCTGTTGGCGCGCGTATTTCGCGGCTTTTCGTGCCATAATCGAAGCAATTGCGAAGGACTATCTGATTCTTTCAGGGAAGCGTCGCCGCAAGGCGGTATTTGGTATTGAACGCGACTGGCGGCAAATGCGATCAGGCCCCGGACAGCGGTTGAAATGGTTGAGGTGCCACGTGCGGATGCGGATCAAGCTGATAGCGGCGGGTTTGGCCATTGCCATCGCGGCGGGGGCGTCTGCGACCTTTCTTTCCCCACCCGCCAGCCTGACGGATACGGCCTTCGCTGCGGCCTATTCCACGCCCCTTGCGCCCGTCACCGCACCCCTGAATGTCTATCACATCGGCCACAGTCTTGTCGGCAGGGACATGCCCGCGATGCTGGCGCAACTGGTGCCGGGGCACGATTATGCCAGCCAGCTGGGCTGGGGTGCGACGCTGAAAGGCCATTGGACCGGCGATGTGCCGGGGTTCAAGGAAGAAAACGCCAATCCGCGGTTCAGGCCGGCGGGTGAAGCGGTCGCATCGGGTCAGTACGACGCGCTCGTCGTGACCGAAATGGTCGAAATCAAGGATGCGATCAGGTATTACGACAGTCCGGAATACCTGGCGCTGTGGGCGAAAAAGGCGCGGGCGGCCAATCCGGATATCCGCGTCTATCTTTACGAGACCTGGCACAATCTAGACGATCCGACCGGCTGGCTTGAACGCATCGAAAGCGATCGCGTGCTGTACTGGGAAGGTGTCCTTTTGCGTCAGGCGATGGCGACAGAGGGGGTCGGCACGATCTACGTCATTCCGGGTGGACAGGTCATGGCGGCGATGGCGCGCGAGATCGAGGCAGGTCGCGTGCCGGGTATGACCAGCCGCACGGATCTTTTCGCGATCAATGCCGATGGCACGCAGGACACCATCCATCCCAGCGACAAGGGCACCTATCTGATGGCCCTGACGCATTATGCCGTTCTTTATGGAAAGTCGCCGGTCGGGCTGCCCTTTGCCTTGAAGCGCGCTGACGGCACGCCTGCGGATGCACCGTCACCCGAAGCGGCGCGCGTCATGCAGGAGGTGGTCTGGCGGGTCGTCACCAGCTATGCACCGACCGGCGTTGCAGCGCAGCCCGCCGGGTGAGGGGGAACGAAGATGTCGCTCTTTCTGGCACTTGCAGAAATCCTGTTCGTCGGCGACGGGCGGATGGACACGGATGTCGCGCGGCTTGTCGAGGCCGGGCTGAACGAGATGGGCGGATCGGTTTCGGCGGCGGTCGACCTCATTCCGCGTGCGCCGCTGGAATACAATCTGGTGACGCCGACGCCCGTGAATGACCCCAATGCCAAGCCCACCACTGTCGAAGCCATTTCCGAACTCGACAAGGGCGAGACGCGCGCCCTGATCCTGTCCGAAGGCGTGCCGCTGGACAAGATTGTCAAATGGCACCAGCCGGTGAAGTCCGCAGCCACCTACGCCGCCATCGCGCGCGCGGCCAATCCTGACGTGCGGGTGTTCTACACCGAAACCTGGCACAGCCTGAACTCCGGTGTCGTCACGGACCCGGAGGACCCGGGATCAGACGTGCCGTGGCGCGACCGCATCACGCTTGACCGCGACATCTGGCGCGCCATCGCGGCCAAGGCCAGCCAGGACCCCTTTGGCGGACCGATCGAGGTCATTCCGGTGGGGCAGGCGCTCGGCAGGCTTGCCGACGAAATCAGGGACGGCAAGGTGCCGGGCATTTCCAACATTTCGGAACTTTTCAGGGATGATCTCTATACCACAGGCCGCGGCGCGTATTTCGTGGCGATGGTCGAACTGGCCGTGTTGACCGGGCAGTCGCCCGAAGGTCTGCCGACGCGTCTGTTGCGGTCATGGCCGTCGCGCGACTGGCTCTTGACCGATGAACAGGCCAAAATTTTCCAGCGTATCGCCTGGGAGGAAGTTCAGGCTTTCCAGGCATTGCCCCCGCTGGACCTGACGGAGCCGGCCGCGCTGCCGTCCGAGATTGCGGCCCTGCCCGCCACGGATATCGCCCTGCCGCCAGCGCCGGTGCCGGATGTGATCAACCTGCCTGGGGTGACAAATCCCAACCTCTTCGTCGGGCTGGCGGGGGTAGCGGACTGGTCGACGCAGGCGCCGTTTCTGGACCTGATGAAAAACGCACGCCCCTGGATCGGGCATCTGCCGAACAGCTGGGGCGCGCGGAACTATGACGAGTTGAAGGCCGCCGGGACCTTTGACGCGAACGGCTGGCCGGTCAGCATCCCACCCGACCTGACCGGGATATCAACGCTGGTTCTGACAGACATGCCGCCGGACGCCCAAGGGCTGCGTGGCCGCTATGTGCTGCGCTACAAGGGCCAGGGCAGCATCAAGGTCGAGGGTCTTGGCCGACAGGTTGCCAGCTCGCCGGGCCAGATCCTCTTTGATTATGAACCCAAGGCGGGCTTTGTGCTGGTCACGATCGACGCGCTGGACCCTGCCGATCCCATCCGCGACATCAGCATCGTCCGCGAGGACAGGGTAGCCGCGCTTGATGCGGGCGAGGTTTTCAATCCCGACTGGCTGGCGCGGCTGCGTGGCGTCAAGGGCCTGCGCTTCATGGACTGGATGATGACCAACAATTCCACCCAGTCGCGGTTCGCCGACCGGCCGCTGCCGACCGATTTCAGCTGGACCGTCAAGGGCATCCCTCTGGAGATCATGATCGCCCTTGCCAATGCGCTGGACGCCGAACCCTGGTTCACCCTGCCGCATCTGGCCGATGACGACTATGTCCGCCGCTTTGCCGAAATGGTGCGCGACGGGCTCGAACCCGACCGGCGCGTCTGGGTGGAGTTTTCCAACGAGGTCTGGAACTGGCAGTTTCAGCAGGCCAGCTGGGCCGAGGAACAGGGTCGGCTGCGCTGGGGTGAACAATATACCTGGGTGCAATTCTATGCCCTCCGCGCGACCGAGGTGGCGGCGATCTGGACCGACGTGTTCGGGGCATCCGCCGACCAGCGCCTTGTGCGCGTGATCGGCACGCAGACCGGGTACAAGGGGCTTGAAGAACAGATCCTTGATGCCGAACTGGTCAAGGGCGAGGGAAAGCCGGCACCGGCATCTGCGTTCGATGCGTATGCCATCACAGGCTATTTCGCCGGGAACGTGGGGCTTGAGACCAATGTCGACACCCTGCGCAAATGGATCGCCGACAGCACGGCCGCGGCCGAAGCCGCGGCCCTTGCGCAGGGTCTGACCGGCGAGGACGCTGCGGCCTACGTGACGGCCCACCGCTTTGACGCCGCGTTTTCCAGGCTGGCCGAGGACCAGGCAAAGAACCCCGTGACAGGAACGCCCGAAGACACCATCGCCTGGGCGGCAAGCGAGGTTTTTCCCTATCAGGCCAAGGTCGCCAAGGATCATGGTCTGGAACTCGTCATGTATGAGGGCGGAACGCACATCGTCGGCCTCGATGCGGCGCTGGACGATCCGTTGCTGACGGAATTCTTTACCGCCTTCAACTATTCGCCGCAGGTCGCCGAGATGTACCGCGAGATCATGAAGGCCTGGGCCGAAGTGTCGGACGCCCCGTACAACCAGTATGTCGATGTGACAAATCCGACGAAATGGGGCAGTTGGGGGGCCATGCGGCATCTGGGGGACAGCAATCCGCGCTGGGATGCGCTTGCGACCGGATGCGACGATTGCTGAGCGTCATCATACCGGCGTCCAACGAAGAACACTATATCGCGCGCTGTCTGCGCGCGCTTTTTGCGGGCGTTCCAGTGGGGATCGCGGCCGAGGTGGTCGTGGTCGCGAACGGATGCCGCGACCGGACCGCCGAGGTTGCCCGCGCCCAGGATGCGCTGGCAAGACAGGCGGGCTGGCGGCTGACGGTGCTGGATCTGGCGCAGGGATCAAAACCCGGCGCGCTGAATGCCGGGGACCGCGCCGCCGAGGGCGACCTTCGGGTCTATCTGGACGCCGATATTGTCGTCAGCGCGGATGTGATGGCGCAGGTCGCGGCCGCCCTGCAGGCGGCGCGCCCGGTCTATGTCGGCGCGACGCCGGTGATCCCGCGCGCTGCCAGCGCGGTCACGCGCGCCTATGGCCGGTTCTGGTCACGCCTGCCCTTTGCCAAAAGTGTGGCGCCGGGATACGGCCTTTTTGCGGTCAACGCGGCGGGCCGGGCACGCTGGGGCGATTTTCCGACGATCATATCGGACGACACCTTTGTGCGCCTGCAGTTCGAACCGTCAGAGCGGGTCCAGGTGCCTGCGCCCTATGACTGGCCGATGATCGAGGGGTTTGGCGCGCTGGTGCGGGTCAGGCGGCGGCAGGACGCCGGTGTGCGCGAACTGGACAGCCTCTATCCCGGCTTGCGCGACCGCGAGGGCAAGGCACCGCTGGGCATCGGGCAGGTTGTGAGGTTGGCGCTGGCCGATCCGATCGGGTTCGCGACTTATGCGGCGGTTTCGCTGGGCGTGCGGTTCAGGCGCGGTGGGGCGCAGTTCACGCGTGGAAGGTAGCCGTCTGTGCGATATTGCACATAAATGGCGCGGGATCTGCTCCTGTATTGGCAGGGCCCGCGACCTATCTCAGCGGCAACACAGTTCGGGCGTGACGCCCTGGACGATTTGCAAAGGATAGATGATGGACCAGCACATTCCTGGCCTGCACCACGTCACAGCGATCTGCGGTTCGCCAATGGCGAATGTCAGCTTCTACCGCGACGTACTGGGTCAGCACCTGATCAAGAAGACCGTCAACTTTGACGATCCTGGCACGTATCACCTGTACTACGGCGATGCGGCGGGCAATCCGGGGACGATCCTGACATTCTTTCCGTTCGTGAATGCGGGTCCGGGGCGCGCAGGTCCGGGGATGGCATCAGCCTTTGCCTATGGTCTGGGCAAGGCACAGTTTGCGGATGCGGTGGCGCGTCTTGGGGCGCTGTCGGAAAAGACGGACATGCTGGAGACGCGGTTCGGCGCGCGGGTGCTGTCGTTGCGCGATCCCGACGGTGCAACTCTGGAACTGGTGGAAAGCGACCGGCCGGCAGACGGGCACGGGTTCCATTCGGTCACGCTGTGGCAGCGCGATCCCGACCGGACGGCACGTCTTTTGACAGATGTGTTCGGCTATGTCGCACAGGGCGAAGAGCGGTCGGGCCCGGTCACGAGGCTGCGCCTGCGGGCACCCGGAGAGGCGCGGGGCAATGTCATCGACCTTGTCCGCCACGACCAGCCTGCACTTGGCCGATCCGGGGCGGGCACCATCCACCATGTCGCCTTTCGCGCCACTACCCAAGAGGCTCAACTTGCCTGGAAGGACCGTCTTGGCAGCGCGGGCCACCCCACGACCGACGTGATCGACCGGCAGTATTTCAACGCGATCTACTTTCGCGAACCCGGTGGCGTGCTGTTCGAGATCGCCACCGACCCGCCCGGTTTTGCCGTCGATGAGCCCGCCGACGCGCTGGGCAAGCGGCTGATGCTGCCGCCGCAATACGAACCGATGCGTGCCAGGATCGAAGCCGCCCTGCCGCCGTTGACCGCATGCCGATGGCGCGTCTGGGACCAAGGACCGGCGCAAGGGCGGGGATCGTGCTGGCGCATGGGCGGGGAGGAACCGCTGACGACATTCTGGGCCTGATCGCCGCGGCAGGACTGTCCGATGTCGCGGCCATCGCGCCCCAGGCACCGGGACAAAGCTGGTGGCCGATGTCGTTCCTGGCTCCGGTCGCCGAGACCGGGCCGTTTGTGGAACGGGCCATTGCCGCGATGACGGCGGGCGTTGCGGCCTTGCAGGCGGACGGTCTGACACGCGACCGGATCTGGCTTGGCGGGTTCAGCCAGGGCGCCTGCCTTGCGCTGGAGACATTCGCGCGGACGGGTGCGGGACTTGCCGGGGTGCTGGCGCTGTCCGGCGGGCTTTTGGGCACGTCCGACGCAGGTGGCGGTCCCGACGCGGCGCTGTACGGCCATGCGCCAAAGGTCTTTGACTATCCTGAAGGGCGCGACGGCGCGCGTGTCTGGCTGTCGGTGCATGAACGCGATCCGCATATTCCGCTGCAGCGTGTCAGCGACAGTGTCGTGGTCCTGCGGGGCCTGGGGGCGCGGGTCGAGACGCGGGTTTATCCTGGTGCCGGCCACCGCGTCATGACTGCCGATCTGGCGGTGCTGAAGGACTGGCTGGGGGGCTGACGGATGACAGGATCACGGCGAACCGCGTGGCAAGCCTGGCCGCCTCGACATCGATGTCGTGGCGGGCCAGGACGCGCGCGCGCGCACGGTGGCCCATCTCTGTCAGCCGTTCCGGCGAGGTCGCGGCCATGTCGGCGATGGCAGATGCCAGACGTTCCGGATCACCTGCCGGGACCAGCCAGCCGGTGTCGGGGGTGACAAGTTCGGGGATGCCCGCGATCGAGGTGGCGATGGCGGGACGACCGGCGGCAAACGCCTCCATGATCACCATTGGCAGGCCCTCGGCAAATGACGGCAGGATCAGCGCCTGCGCCGTGGCCAGACTGGCACGGACCTCGGGCTCTGCCTTCCACCCCGAAAAGGTAACAAGATCGTTTATCTTCAGGTATTTGGCCTGCGCGAGCAGGCTGTCGCGCAGAGGGCCGTCGCCGACCAGTTCGACCCGCAGATCCGGCACCTTGGCGCGCGCGATGGCGATGGCCTCCAGCAGCAGGGCAAAGCCCTTTTGTTCCGATAGCCGACCGATGGCGACCAGGCGCGGCGGGCCGGGCGGCGGTGGCGCGGGATCGGGAAATTTCCACGGCTCGATCCCGCAATGCACGACCGTCAGGCGGGGCCAGATGTCGGCGCCGACCCAGCGCGACAGCTGGCTTTTGCCAAAACTGGAGATCGCCGCGACAAAGGCTGCACGCTGGATCTTCAGGTCCAGCGCCAGCGCGCGGGGCGCGTCGAATTCCTCGGGGCCGTGGGTGGTAAAGCTGTAGCTGGGGCCGTCCATCACCTGCGCCAGCATTGCAACCGCCGTCGCGTTGGTGCCGAAATGGGCATGCACATGGCGTATGCCAAGCGTATGGCACCTGTGCGCCAGATGTGCCGCCTCGATCAGATAGACAAGATGACGCAACCGACCGCCTGTCCCCGGCGCACCGCCTGACCCGCGCGCGCCGCAGGTCATCGCCAGTCGCAAGGCGGCCAGCGCGCGACCGGGCCGCCCGGCCATCCAGCGCAGGCCGGTGGGGATCAGCGCGGCGACGCCATGACGCAAAAGATGTTCGGTCCTTGCCGCCTCGTCCACGTCCTGCGGATCGGCAAGCGGCCTGACGTCGGCACGCATGGCAAAGCGGTGGATGCGCAGACCGCTGCGTTCGAGAGCCTGGATTTCGCGCCGCACAAAGGTCGTGGACGGCAGCGGGTAGGTGTTCATGACATAGCCGACACTCATGCCGCCAGATCGACCCGTGTCCGCGCCTGTTCGACAAGGCGTTGGGTTTCAACCGACAGGTCCAGCGGCACCAGCGGGCTTTCCGGTCTGTCCGCCCGGACGAGGTCCACGAAGTGACGCAGCATGGGCAGATGCAAGTCAGATCCCAAAGGATATCTGGCGGCTTTCGGGGTCCTGCTGAACCGCCGCAGGGCCTTGCCCATCGTCAGCGACGCGATGCGGCGGCGCGGGGGCTTTGTCAGGGGACCGATCTGCGCCTCGGCAACCTGCGACATCAGGCTGGTTCCACCCAGCGACGGCTCCAGCCGGTAAAGACCGCCGCTGCAGGCCAGCGTCGCCTTGTTGGACATAAGCGCATCGAACGAAAAGCCCAGCTTTGACATCGCGCCAGAGCGATGGCGCAACAGGATCATCGCCGAGGTATCGACGTTGCCGAGCCAGTTCACCTGCGCGGTCAAGTCCGCGACAGGTCCCAAAAGCCGTCGTGCAAGGGCGATGCCATAGCCTGCCCGGTCCCGCAACACCCCAAGCTCCGGCGAAAAAAGCGCCGGATAAAGCTCGGGCTTCACCGGAAATCCGAAATCAAGCGAAAAGGCATGCGGTTTCCCCATGGCGGCAGCATCGGCGCGCGCAATCAGTGTCTGTGCCGCAGGAACCGTAAGGCACCACAGGTTTTCAACCAAAAGCACGCCCGCCTTGCGCGCCAGTGCGACGATTTCTTCGGTTTCCGGCACGGTCAGGGCGATGGGCTTCTGGACCAGAACCGGCTTTCCGGCTGCGATCGCGACGCGCACGGCGTCGGCATGGTAGGGGCCACTGTTGTTCACGTATACCGCGTCCACGTCCGGGCGCGACGCCAGTTCTGCCGGATCGGCGCAAACAGCGGCACCAAGGGGGTCGGCCAGCGGTCCGGCGGGTCCCTGTTTGGTCGATGCGATGGCCGTGACCCTGACCCCCTCGACCTGCGCCACGCATTTGATCATGCGTATGGCAAGGTGGTCCGTTCCCACGATACCAAGACCAATCATCCAAGTACGTCTCCCAACATCATCTGTAGCCGAGCGTGGCGTGGCACATTTCGCAAGAACTGTCAGCCACGATCTGCCTTTGTTCAGCGCAGGACGTGTGTCGCCGTGCCCGGAAAGCAGCATGACCCTGCCGAAATTGGCAAAATCCTGCCTGCGAGCCGCCGGTGCAAACGGCACCGCGCCGCAACACTGCAGAGTTGGTTACAAGTCAAGATCGGTTCCCCTTTCGGAAATCGCGCAACCGTGCGACATGACGGGCGTTTCGATTGAATGAGCGAGTGACTGATGCAGATCGACAGGACGGCGATAGATGGCGTCGTGGTGTTCAGGCCGGTACGCTTTGCGGATGACCGCGGCTGGTTCGCCGAAACCTGGAATGCAGGACGGATGGCCGCATTGGGTTATCCAATCGACTTTGTGCAGGACAATCATTCCCTTTCGGTGCAGACCGGAACGCTTCGCGGGCTGCACTACCAGCGCGCGCCGCATGCGCAGGACAAGCTGGTCCGCTGTACCGCCGGTGCGATCCTTGACGTTGCCGTCGATGTGCGCCGCGGTTCGCCGACCTACGGCAAATGGGTCGGGGTCGACCTGACGCCCGACAATGGCAAACAACTGCTGGTGCCGAAGGGCTGCCTGCATGGCTTTGTGACGCGGGCGCCGATGACCGAGGTGCAGTACAAATGCTCGGATGTCTATGCCAGGGACTGTGATGGTGCGGTGCGCTGGAACGATCCGGTGCTGGCGATCGACTGGGCGCTGGACGGCCCGCCGATCCTGTCTGACAAGGATGCCGAGGCGCCGCTGTTTTCAGATTTCGTGTCGCCGTTTTCGGTCGGGGATCATTCATGAAACTGCTGGTGACGGGGGGGGCGGGGTTCATCGGGTCTGCCGTCGTCCGGCAGGCGGTGGCCGCAGGCCATGAGGTCGTCAACCTGGATGCGCTGACCTATGCGGCCTGTCTGGACAACGTGGCGTCGGTGGCGGGATCGCCCGGCTATCGGTTTGAACAAGCCGACATCCGGGACCGCGCCGCACTGGACCGGATTTTTGCGACCCACGCCCCGGACGCGGTGATGCATCTCGCGGCGGAAAGCCATGTTGATCGCAGCATCGACGGGCCTTCGGATTTCGTCGAGACGAACATCACCGGCACGTTCAACCTGCTGGAAGCCGCGCGCGCCTACTGGGTGCGCCAGGGGCGACCGGGCGGGTTCAGATTCCACCACATCTCGACCGACGAAGTGTTCGGCACCCTGGGGCCGACGGGCCAGTTCACCGAAGAGACGCCCTATGCCCCGAACAGCCCCTATTCGGCGTCCAAGGCGGCCTCTGACCATCTGGTACGGGCGTGGCACGAAACCTATGGCCTGCCGGTGGTGATGACGAATTGTTCGAACAATTACGGGCCGTTCCATTTCCCCGAAAAGCTGATTCCCGTGGTCATCCTGAATGCCTTGGCGGGCAGGCCGATCCCGGTTTATGGCGCGGGGCTGAATGTGCGCGACTGGCTTTACGTCGAGGATCACGCCGACGCGCTGCTGACGGTGCTGGCGCGCGGGGCGAACGGGCGCAGCTACAATATCGGGGGCGAGAACGAGGCCACCAACATCGACCTCGTGCGCAAGATCTGCGCCCTGCTGGACGCGTTGCGTCCCGATGGCGCACCGCATGACCGGCTGATCACGCATGTGACGGATCGGCCCGGCCATGATGCCCGCTATGCCATCGACCCGACGCGCATCCGCACCGAGCTGGGCTGGCGCCCATCGGTCACGCTGGATCAGGGATTGCGGCGCACGGTGGAATGGTTTCTGGCGAACGAGGCCTGGTGGCGGCCCCTGCAGGCACGCAAGGGCGTCGGCACGCGCATGGGCGTCGCGGGATGAGGATCCTGGTGTTCGGCCAGACGGGTCAGGTCGCGCGGGAACTGGCGCGGCGGACCCCTCCGGACGTGACGCTGATTGCGCTGCGCAGGACCGAGGCGGATCTGTCCAGCCCCGGACAATGCGCCGCGGCGGTGCATGCGCATGACGTCGATGCGGTCATCAACGCGGCGGCCTGGACAGCGGTGGACAGGGCGGAGGCGGAGGAAGCCGCAGCCCATGTCGTCAACGCCGACGCGCCGGGCGCGATGGCTGCGGCCTGCGCGGAAACGGCGCGTCCGTTCGTGCATGTCTCGACCGATTATGTGTTCGACGGGTCTGGCGTGCTGCCATTCCGTCCAGATGACCCGACGGGTCCGCTTGGTGCCTATGGGCGGACCAAGCTGGCCGGCGAGCAGGCAGTCCGGGCCGTGGGCGGGACGCATGTGATCCTGCGCACGTCCTGGGTGGTGTCCGCGCATGGCAGCAATTTCGTCAAGACGATGCTGCGGCTGGGGGCGGAGCGCGAAAGCCTGAACGTCGTGGCCGATCAGGTCGGCGGTCCGACGGCGGCAGCCGCGATTGCCGACGCGCTGTTTTGCTGTGCCCGAGGGCTCGTCGATGGCGCGGCGGGCGGGACGCATCACTTTTCCGGCGCGCCAGATGTGTCCTGGGCCGATTTCGCGCGGGCGATCATGGCCAGGGCGGGCCTTCGGGCGGGCGTGAACGACATCCCGACATCCGCCTACCCGACCCCCGCGCGGCGCCCCCTGAATTCGCGGCTTGACGGTGCAAGCCTGAAAGCCGCCTTTGGCATTGACCGCCCCGACTGGCGGAAGGATCTTGACCGTATTCTTGCCGAACTTGGAGCAACATAATGAAACGCAAGGGTATTCTTCTGGCAGGTGGGTCGGGAACGCGGCTCTGGCCGATCACCATGGGCGTGTCGAAGCAGCTTTTGCCGATTTATGACAAGCCGATGATCTACTATCCGATGTCGGTCCTGATGCTGGGCGGTATCCGCGAGGTCGCGGTGATCACCACGCCGGAGGATCAGGGGCAGTTCCAGCGTCTGCTGGGGGACGGCAGCCAGTGGGGGATGCAGCTGACCTGGATCGTGCAGCCGTCGCCCGACGGGCTGGCACAGGCCTATCTGCTGGCACGCGACTTTCTGGCGGGGGCGCCGTCGGCCATGGTTCTGGGCGACAACATCTTTTTCGGGCACGGCCTGCCGGAGCTGCTGGCGGCCGCGGACCAGACGCAGACAGGGGGGGCGGTGTTCGGATATCGCGTCGCTGATCCGGAACGCTATGGCGTTGTCGATTTCGATCGCAGCGGCAAGGTGCGGGCCATCATCGAAAAGCCCGAGAAGCCGCCGTCGAACTTTGCGGTGACGGGCCTTTACTACCTGGACGGGCGGGCACCGGATCTGGCGCAGGGCATCAAGCCATCGGCGCGGGGCGAGCTGGAGATCACCGACCTGCTGGAACGCTACCGCGCCGAAGGCAGCCTGAAGGTCGAACTGATGGGGCGAGGCTTTGCCTGGCTGGATACCGGCACCCATGGCAGCCTGCTTGATGCCGGGAACTTTGTCCGGACCTTGCAGGATCGTCAGGGGCTGCAAGTGGGTTGCCCGGACGAGATCGCCTTTCGGGCCGGCTGGATTGATCGCGACATGCTGGTCAGGCGGGCGGAAATGTACCGCAAGAATGCCTATGGCGCCTATCTGCAAGCCATAGCCCGCGAGGGCTGATGGCGACGACTTGCCGAATTGTGAAAGTTCGGACAAGAAATCATTGATTTTTGCAACATTGTTTCTAACCTAGCATCAAAGTAACTCGCGCGTGTGGGGACATGCTGAGGTTTCCGGGGATTATCTTGGGCGTTGTCCTGTTTGGACTGACCGGCGGCAGCGTGGCGCTGTTCGGATCCGTTATTGCCGGCGCGTCTCTGGCGATGGCGATCCTGGCTTATTCCACAGGCGGAACGTTGTCAGCCCTAGCGTTCGTTGCAATAAGCAATCGCAACTTGTGGGGTGTCTAGCGGCGGCGCGACCCCCAGGGAAAAGAGCCTGTTGCAGGCACCGCCACGTGGCAGGGCCTGGTGCAACGCTCGGGTGTGAATTTGTGGGCACGTCCGCGAATCACCATGCCAAGAATGCTGCGCGCGCAAAGCCGAATACAATCTATGATTGTATCCAGTAATGCACCATATCGACATGCGCGAGTAGATGGCAAAAAATCATCTAGAATGTATCTCAAACCGGGCACAGCCATGCATTTCGCAGTCGCCAAAACGGCAAAAAATCCGTAAAAGCATGGTCAGTGAAGGTGTTGTGTGGCTTGTTCAGAGGTATGACAAATGTGTGTCTTATTGGATAACGTGATCTTGATCCGTGGCGATCGAAAGTTCTTTGGTTCGGCGATTTCCCGCCAATTGTTCTCGGAGTTCTGACAATGTCGATCAGTGTATCCGAGCTTACCGGCCGTACGCTTGTCTCTTTGCCGCGTGGCGACCGCGCAATTGCTGCGACCGCACCCCTTGCCCAAAGTGTTGACCGTGGCATTTACCGGCGGTTCGCAAAACAGGCCATGGATGTCGCCGCCGTGCTGATGTCCGCACCTGTGGTCATCCCGATCGTGCTGATCCTTGCGTTGCTGATCGCCCGCGATGGCGGGCGCCCCTTCTACAGCCAGTTCCGCGTCGGCAAGAACGGCCGACCTTTCCGGATGTGGAAATTGCGGACGATGGTGACAGATGCCGATGCGCGCATGACAGCTTATCTCGACGCCAACCCGCAGGCCCGCGCTGAATGGGACCTGAACCAGAAGCTGCGTGTTGACCCGCGCATCACGCGGTTCGGCCAGATCTTGCGCAAGACTTCGCTCGATGAATTGCCGCAGCTGTGGAATGTGTTTGTTGGCGACATGAGCCTGGTTGGCCCGCGTCCGATGATGCTGAACCAGCAGGCAATGTATCCGGGCAAGGCCTATTACCTCGTGCGTCCGGGCGTGACGGGCCTGTGGCAGACAACCGACCGCAACCAGACCTCGTTCGAGGCACGGGCCGAGTTTGATACGATGTACAATGACTCGCTGTCGTTTGCGGCGGACCTGCGGATCATCTTCAAAACCGTAGGTGTGGTGGTCAAGGGGACAGGATACTGACCCATCCCAGACAACTCGGGGAACCGGATCGGGGCAGAGCGGGGCAATCCCCGCTCTTTCCATTTCAGGCAGGACGAAGAAGGGGCGGCCGATGGTATTGCCGCGCGCAAGCGAACCGATCCGGCGCGGCAGGAACGGATCGGTGCGATCTTCTGGCTGGCATGAGCCGCATACTGCGTCGCAGTTTGTCCGCTATCGGATGCCCGACGACGTCACCAGCACAACAATGGCAATCGCGACCACCGCAACCATCCCCCATGAGGTCAGCGCGGGGAAACCACCCCTTCCGTCACGCCGTGCGAGGTTCCGGATTTCGGGGATCGCGCCAAGAGCGCTGACGCCCATCGCATGTTCCAACTGCGCGGTCGTGCGGATGATCGGAAAGGCAAGCTCAAGCAGCACGGCGGCCAGAATCCCGATCAGAAGCGACCCCAAGATGGCCGCCATGGCAAGCTTCTTCTTGTTGATGCCTGCCGCGCCCTCGGGCGTTATCGCACGGTCCAGCAACATGAACCGTTCCGATTGCTGGCGTTCGGCAAGAAAAAGGTTGGTTTCAGCTTCGGCAAGGCTTTGCGTGACCGATGAATAGCGATCCTGCAGCAACATCAGGATGCGCTTCTGCGCCGCGATGGTCTGTTCAACCTCGGGCATGATGGCAAGCCGTCCGGCAAGATCCGCGCGACGCTTTTGGGTGAAGGCCTGCTTGTCGTTGAGAAGCGCCAGCGCGCTGAGAAGTTCGTCCATCCGGCGCCGGTCGGTTTCCCGCTGGACACCCTGGCCCTCAAGCCGCGACTTTTCCGACGTGATTTCGAGCATCTGCTGGTCGATTGCCCGCAACTCTGAATCCAGCCCCTGAAGTTCGGCACGACGCGCTTCGGCCAGGACAGGCAGGCTGTCGGTGTTGGCGTTCTGGTACGTCGAGAGGTCCGATTCAAGCTTGACGATTTCGGTGCGGATACGCTTTTCTTCACCGGCAAAGAAGTCGTAGGTGTCGCGCGCCCGCGACGAAACGCCCTGGTTCGACATGTCGAGGATGCTTTGCGCAAGATCATTGGCGATCCTTGCTGACAGTTCTGCATCTGAATTCGTCACCGACACGATGATCGCCGAAATGGACGCGGAATTGCCAAATCCACCCGGCGCACCGGCCACGGTTTCAAACCGGATGGAGTCGCGCAGGCTTTTGACGAGGCTGTCGGTCGAGGACTCTGGGTCGGCCGCCGCGATCTCCTGGCGTTCAATGACCGCCAGAAGATTCTCTCGGTTTGTGAGCCGCTGTTCGATCGTTTGCAGGATCTGCGCGGAGTTGCTGCCGGCGTTGCGACCGGCGGAAAAATCCTCGACCTGGGGCCCTTCGACCTGGATCGAGGCCGACGCGCGATAGAGCTGTTCCTGTTGCAAGACGATCGGTGACAACAGCAGCGCGCTGACCAGGGCCGTCAGGACCACAACGCCTTTGCGCCGCCAGATCAGGTTGATGACGTCATCAACGGACTGAACCAGCGCCATGGCCTAGACCCCCTGACCGCGCCGCTGCCGCCGCAGACGGCCAAGGCCACGATCCTGCGCCCGGTTCAGGACGATGCCCGCAAGGGAAATGTGCCCTTCCAGCATGGACGTGCAGCGGCGGACGTCGTCGGGGGTGGTTGTGGTGCCGTCAATCACCAGGAGCACGGCATCGAGATGCGACGTCATCGCCAGGACATCATCCGATTCCAGCGCCGATGGCAGGTCAAAGATGGACACGTCCGGCTGCAGGCGCGTGTGCATGTCGTTCAGGGTCTGGATCGTGACCGGGTCATGCAGGATTTCATAGGGGCGCAAATCCGCCTTGCCGTTCAGGGCAACGGCCAGGTTTTGCCCCATGCGCTGAATATGGGATTCCAGCGGCGCGCGCGCCATCAGACAGGTGCTGAGCTGCGGCACATCGGCGCGATTGAACAGTCGGGCCTGCTGCGGTGCGCGCAGGTCCAGGTCGACAAGCAGCGTCCGGCAGGCCGGAAGGCGCGCAAGGCTCAGCGCCAGATTTGCGGCGACAAAGCTTTTGCCGCATCCCGGGGTCGGCGAAGTGACGGCAATCCGAACCCAGTGATTTGCCGCTATCTGCAACAAAAGGCGCGTGCGCAAAAGATCGAAGTACGAAGCAAGGTCCGACGCGGTCGGGTCGATGTAAAGCCCGTTCGCCAGCAGGGCCTTGTGATCAAGTTTGGTGGTCCAGAGCGAATCCCACATTTCGCTCGGTGCTTTGGGTGCGCCGTCGGACCTGGGCATGAAAACGTCGCGTGTCACGCGCTGGTCTGTCACGGGCGCACCGCCCGGTTCGACCTGCCGGTGCAGGAAAAGCGGCTGGCCGGCCCGTGTCTGAACCTGACTGGGGTCCCTTGCATCATCCCCGGACATTACGCGAGGCCCAGACAGATTGAAAGATGCAAGAGAATTTCTCTATATGTTGTGTCGGTTGCCACGCAGCGACGGGAACGCCCGATTTGCAGCATCGTCAATCTTGCCCCCACTACATCCGGACCGCTGGTCTGCGGCTACCAATGACCCTGTCCACACCACCGCCACGCCCCGGCGAGACACGCCAACCGGGCGCGAACCGCGCGCGCGACCGTAACAAACCGTGCGGAGACTTTATCAGGGCAACCTGCAAAAAGAAAGCGTTGCGGCGACTTTGGGCGCAGATGCAAGGGCTTGGCCAATTCTGAAGAACATCGCTAAGGTCGCCACGCATTTCCCAGTGACGGACACCCATGGCTGACCTGACAGTTTCCCGAGTTACGGCAGATGCCGTCGTGATCGGTCGCAACGAAGGCGCCCGATTGAAGGCCTGCCTGCAGTCCCTTGCGCCACAGGTGCGCAGGATCGTCTATGTCGACAGCGGTTCGACCGACGGATCGGCGGCTTTGGCGCGATCCCTTGGGGCCGAGGTGGTTGACCTTGACCTTGGGCGCCCCTTTACCGCCGCGCGTGCGCGCAATGCGGGGATCGAACGGCTTTGCATTGGCTTGCCGCAACCTGAATTTGTTCAGTTTGTCGATGGAGACTGCATGGTCGACCCGGCCTGGATGCGGAACGCTGTGCAGGCTTTTGCCGAGCATCCGGATGCCGTTGTCATCTGCGGGCGGCGACGCGAACGCTTTCCGGAGATGTCGATTTACAACCGGCTGTGTGACCGCGAATGGAACACCCCTGTCGGACCGGCGCGCGCCTGTGGCGGCGACGCCCTGATGCGGTTTTCGGCGCTGCTGGCTGCTGGTGGCTATCGCGACGACCTGATTGCGGGCGAAGAGCCGGAACTGTGCGTCAGGCTGCGCCAGCGGGGCGGAACGATATGGCGGACCGACGCCGAAATGACGCTGCACGATGCCGCCATCACCCGCTTTTCCCAGTTCTGGAAACGCAGCAAGCGCGCAGGCCATGCCTTTGCCGAAGGCGCCGCCCTGCATGGCGCGCCGCCGGAACGCCACTGGGTCCGAGAAACGCGGCGGGCGGCATTCTGGGGGGCGGCGGTCCCTGTCGCCGCAATCACCGGGGCAATCGCGATCCATCCCGCACTGATCGGCCTTTTGCTGCTGTGGCCGTTTCAGGTGCTGCGGCTGGCCTGGACCTGGCGCCGAGAGGGGCCGGTCGGTCGCGAGGCCGCGCTTTTGTGGGTGCCGGCAAAACTGGCCGAGGCGCAGGGCGCTCTGGGCTATTGGTTCAACCGGATGGCGGGTCGGAGAAGGGGACTGATCGAATACAAGTGAGACCGCAGGCGCATCACCGTGCCGCATTGGGCCAATCGATTCGCAAATCTGTCAGGTGCCGGGGCCGCGCGCTCAGTCGTTGGTCGTGGGTGCGGCCCCGGGCGATGTCTTGCCCATCCCTGTCGCGTTTGCAGTTTGCAACGATTTTCCTCTCAGGTTGTAAAAGTGAAAGAGCTTGGGCAACGTTTTGATAAATTCAGGAACAACTTCCCGGATGCGCAGTGGCAAAAGATGCAACCGTTGGACATGAATCGACAAAGAAAGGCCACGGTTTGGGTTTTTCTTGCGCTTGTGTTGAAGTACCCTTGTCCGCATAGAACGAATTGTTTTTTGCGGACCAGATTGCTGTGCGTGCTTTGGACAGCGTTGTCCGGCGGGGTCATGGTAGGGCTCAAAAGGTTTGTGGATGACCACCAGGGGCGGAACTCTTTCGGACGTGAGCGAGACGGACATTGCCATCGTCGGCATGGCAGCGCACCTGCCGGGTGCCGCCGACATTGATGCCTATTGGCAGAACCTGTCGAAGGGCATCGAATCGATCCGCGTGATCAGCGAGGACGACCTCTTGGCGGCAGGAGAATCGCCCGCGACGATGCGCCGCCCGAACTATGTGCCGGCCACGGCCCCGCTGGACGGGTTCGAACAGTTTGATGCAGACTTCTTCGGGTTCTCGCCGAAAGAGGCCGCGATCCTTGACCCCCAGCACCGTCAGTTCCTGGAGGTAGCCTGGGAAGCACTGGAAAACGCCGGTCATCCGCCTGAGAATTTCAAGGGTCCGATCGGCGTCTATGCCGGTTGCGGCATGGGCAGCTATTTCTATTTCAACATCTGTTCGAACCGCGATCTGGTTGACCAGACCGGCATGTTCCTGTTGCGCCATGCCGGGAATGACAAGGATTTCCTGTCGACCCGGGTCAGCCACATCCTTGACCTGAAAGGTCCGTCGATCAACGTGCAGACGGCCTGCTCCACCTCGCTGGTCGCGGTGCATTTCGCGACGCAGGCGCTTTTGAACGGCGAATGCGACATGGCGCTGGCGGGCGGCGTGACAATCGAGTTGCCGCAAGGGCGCGGGTATCTTTACACCGAGGGCGAGATTCTGTCGCCAGATGGGCATTGTCATGCCTTTGACCACCGCGCGCAGGGGACGGTCTTCGGGTCGGGTGCGGGATGCGTGGTGCTGCGGCGGGCGACGGATGCAATCCGGGACGGCGACCACATCTGGGCGATCCTGAAGGGGTCGGCGGTCAACAACGACGGGGCGGCCAAGGCGGGGTATCTGGCCCCGTCGGTCGATGGCCAGGCACGCTGCATCGCCGAGGCGCATGCGGTGGCTGGGGTGACGGCGGACAGCGTGACTTACATCGAATGCCATGGCACCGGCACCTATCTCGGCGATCCCATCGAAGTTGCCGCCCTGACCGAGGCGTTTCGCAGGACGACCGATGCGGTCGGTTCGTGCCGGATCGGGTCTGTCAAGACCAATATCGGCCATCTGGACACGGCGGCGGGCGTCGCGAGCCTGATCAAGGTGGCGCTGTCGTTGCATCACCGGCAATTGCCGCCAAGCCTTGGATATGAGGCACCGAACCCCGCGATTGATTTCGAAACCTCGCCGTTCCGGGTGAATGACCGGCTGACGGATTGGACAGCGACCGGGCCGCGTCGGGCAGGCGTCAACAGTCTGGGGGTTGGCGGCACCAACGCCCACGCCGTTCTGGAGGAATCGCCCGTCCGGCAGCCGTCGGAACCGAGCCTTTGGCCATTCCAGCCGATTGTGGTTTCGGCGAAATCCAAGGCGGCACTTGATGCGCAATCGGTGCGGCTGGCGGCGCATCTGCGTGCCCATCCCGAACAGCCGCTGGCGGATATAGCCTATACGCTGAAAGAGGGTCGTCGCGCGTTCGAAAAGCGTCGGGTGTTGGTTGCCTCGAGCCACCAGGAAGCCGCCGCGCTGCTGGAGGGGGCCGACCCGCGCCGGTTGTTCAACCACGACCATCTGGGGGCCGACCCCGAGGTCGTGTTCATGTTCCCCGGTGGCGGTGCGCAATATGCAGGCATGGCGCGGGACCTTTATGAGACCGAGCCTGTCTTTGCCGACTGGATGGACAAGGGACTTGCGGTTCTTGCCCCCAGGCTCGACTACGACATACGCAAGCTCTGGCTACCCGAACCGGGTGCAGAGGCTGCAGCGAATGAGCGGTTGAAGCGCCCTTCGGTGCAGCTGCCTCTTATCATGATCACGGAATACGCGCTGGCCAAGCTGTTCGAAAGCTGGGGGGTCAAGCCTGCGGCGCTGGTCGGTCATTCGATGGGCGAGAACACTGCCGCTTGTCTGGCCGGCGTGATGAGCTTTGAGGACTGCATCGGGCTGGTGCATCTGAGGGGCTCGCTTTTCGACACGATCGCGCAGGGGGGCATGCTGGCGGTGCCGCTGACACGCGCCGTCCTGCAGCCCTATCTTGTGGGCGATCTGGACCTGGCGTCGGTCAACGCGCCAGAGCTTTGCGTGGTTTCCGGACCGGATGCGGCGCTGGTTGAACTTGCGGCCACACTGGCGACCAAAGAGATCGAGACCGGCCGCATCCAGATCGACATTGCGGCGCATAGCCGGATGCTGGCGCCGATCCTGGACCGCTTTGCGGACTATCTGAGGTCGATCAGATTGTCGGCCCCGAGCCTGCCGATCATCTCGAACCGCACGGGTCAGGTTCTGACGGCGGACGAGGCCATGAACCCCGACTACTGGGTTCAGCACCTGCGCAACACCGTCGATTTCCAATCCTGCATGGAGACGCTGCTGGCGGAGCCGGGGCGGGTCTATCTGGAAATGGGCCCCGGCCGCGCGATGTCGTCGCTGGCGCAGGCGAATGGGGCGGCGGCGGGGCAGGTCGTCGCAGCCTTGCGCCACCCCGAACAGCAGATGGCGGATGACGCCTGGCACATAGCCACCATCGCGCGGCTGTGGGCCTGCGGCGTGCCGGTCGATTGGGAGCCGATCTTTGGCGGCGCGCGGCGGCTGCGGGTGCCGTTGCCGACCTATGCGTTTCAGAGAAAACCTTATTTCATTGCGCCGGGTCGCGCGATGGCGACAGCGGCAGAGGCTCTGCCGGAACGAATCGAAGATCTGAAAAAGTGGGGCTGGAAACCGCACTGGAAACCCGTTTCCGCCGGTTTCGACATTGCCGATCTGCCCGAGGCCGAGCCGCAGAACTGGCTGATCTTTCTGGACGAGGCCGGCCTTGGCGCGACGGTGGCCAGAATGCTGCGCGACGCCGGGCATGATGTGCGAACCGTGCGCGCAGGCGACATGTTCGGCAGCGACGGCGAGGGCGGTTACATCCTGTCGCCCGAACGCGGTCGCGAAGGCTATGACGCGCTGATCCGCGACCTGGTGGGCAAGGGATTCGCGCCAAACCGGGTGGCGCATTTCTGGCTGGTCACGCGCGGGGAATCTTACCGCGCGGGGTCCAGTTTCCTGCATCGCAACATGGAGCAGGGGTTCTTTTCGCTGATGTTCCTGGGCCAGGCGATTGCCGAGGAAAACCTGCCGCGCCCGATCCATCTGACCGTGATCAGCACGAATGCGATGCAGGTGCGCGGCGAACCGCTGGTCTCACCTGAAAAGGCCACGCTTGTCGGGCCGGTGCGCGTGATCCCGCATGAGTTTCCGGGTTTCAGCGCCTCTGCCCTGGATGTGCAGCTGCCGGACGTTCCGCGCCGCCGTGGCGGCTCGCTGGACCTTCTGGCCGGTCAGGTGGTCGAGGACCTACTATCTGATCCGACCTTGCGCGTTCTGGCGCTGCGCGGGCCGAAACTTTACGAACTGGGACAAAAGCCGCTGCCACTTGAACCCGGTGAGTTCACGCTGGCGCAGGGCTCGCACGTCCTGATCACAGGTGGTTTTGGCGGTATCGGACTGACCGTGGCCGAAGACCTGATCCGGCGGTTCGGCGTCAGGTTGTCGCTGGTGGCGCGGCGGCCGTTACCCGACCGGGCGGGCTGGGCCGAGCATCTGGACAAACATGACGCCAACGATCCGATCAGCCGCCGGATCCTGGGGCTGCAGCGGCTTGAAGCGCTGGGCGCCGAGGTCCAGGTGATTCCTGCCGATGTGTGCAACCTTGACGAAATGCGTCTGGGCGTCGCGCAGGGCGAGGCGCGGTTCGGCAAGGTGCGCACGGTCATACATGCGGCGGGCGTTGTGGATGATGCACCGCTCATGACCAAGACCTCGGCGCAGGTCGAGAATGTCTTTGCGTCCAAGATCCATGGCACCATCGTTCTGGACCAGCTTTTCCCCGATGGGACGCTGGACCTGTTCGTGCTCTTTTCGTCGACCTCGACGGTGACGGGACCCGCCGGGCAGATCGACTATGTCGCGGCCAACGAATACCTGAACGCCTATGCAAGGTCGCGGGCGGGTGGCCGCACAAGGGTGGTCGCGCTGAACTGGGGTATCTGGACGGGCGTGGGCATGGCAGCCGAGGCGCTGGCCGACCGCACGGGACGCCCGGCGGCCCCGCGGCTGCCGATTGCCGCGCCAATGCTTGACGAGGCGACCTTTGATGGCAGCGGAAATCGTCTGTTCACGGCACGCTATGCCACGAACCGCTGGGTGCTGGATGGCCACCGGACCAGCGCGGGTCAGGCGCTGATCCCCGGCACCGGCATTGTGGAGATCGCCGCCGAGGCGATGCATTCCCAGGGTGAGGCGGGCGCGTTCGAGATGCGCGATCTTTACTTCTTTCGGCCCCTTGCAGTGGGTGACGGCGAGGCACGCGCGGTCCGCGCGCGGCTGGCACGAACCGATGAAGGTTATGGGTTCGAACTGCGGTCAGCGGTTGACAACAAGGGGCGGACCGGATGGCAGGCCCATGCCCAGGCGCGCATTCTGCCCTTGTCCGATGCTGCTCCGCCGCCGGTCGATGTTGCCGCGATCGCGGCGCGTCTGCCCGCGCCCGAGCGGGGGGATGGCCTTGTCAGCCCCCAAGAAGCGCATCTGGCGTTTGGACCGCGCTGGCGGGTGATCCGGTCGCGCAGCATCGGCAAGGGCGAAGGTCTGGCCCGTCTTGCGCTGCCGCACGCCTATCAGGGTGAACCGGATCAGGGATGGATTTTGCATCCCGCGCTGATGGACCTGGCAACGGGTTGGGCTATGGGCCTGATCTCGGGCTATCAGCCGACGCATCTGTGGGTGCCGATTTCCTATGCCGTGATCAAGGTCTATCGCAGCCTGCCGGCGACGGTGCTGTCCTGGGTGCGCAGTGCCGACACCAATGTCGCGTCAGGTGCGACCGCCAGTTTCGACATTACCCTGATGTCGGAAACCGGCGAAGTCTGCGTGGAGATCGGGGGCTTTTCCATCCGGCGACTGGACGGCGCGCTGACCTTTGCGACGCCGGACGCGCGCGAGCTTGAATTTGACGGCGGGCCGGTTTCGACACGGCCGATGTCGCCCGCCGAAGAGCGCCTGCTGCATGCCTTTTCGCAAGGTATCCGCCCCGAGGACGGGGCCGAAGCCTTTGCGCGTGCGGTCGGGGCGGGGCAGTCGCAGGTGTTTGTGTCGTCGTTGGATCTGCCGATGCTGGTGCGCCAGACTGCCGCCGCCGAGGCCGCGCGCACCGACAGCCAGTCGTTTGAACGGCCCGATCTTGACACCGCCTATGTCGAACCGCGCAACGATGTGGAACGCACGCTGGTCGGGTTCTGGCAGGAATTGCTGGGTGTGGCGCAGGTCGGGGTCGAGGACAGCTTTTTCGACCTGGGCGGCCACAGCCTGATCGCCGTGCGGCTGTTTGCGATGATCAAGAAGGCCTTCCGGGTCGACTTTCCGATCTCGATCCTGTTCGAGGCGCCGACGATTGCGTCCTGTGCCCGGCTGATCATGGATCAGGTCGGCGAGGTGTCGGGCGGGGACGATGCGGCGCGCGTGATCGCGCCAAAACGCCGGTTCACCCATCTGGTACCGATGCACGAGGGCGAAGGCGGGCCCCGGCAGCCGTTCTTTCTGGTCGCCGGGATGTTCGGCAACGTGCTGAACCTGCGGCATCTGGCCAACCTGCTTGGCGGGGACAGGCCATTTTATGGCATGCAGGCGCGCGGTCTGTTCGGGGATGCAGAACCGCATGTGACGCTGGAAGAGGCGGCGCAGGACTATATCGCCGAGATGCGTCTGGTACAGCCGAACGGTCCCTATCTGCTGGGCGGGTTTTCGGGCGGTGGCCTGACCGCGTGGGAAATGGCGCGACAACTGGAGGCGGCGGGCGAAGAGGTATCGATCCTTGTCCTTCTGGACACGCCCCTGCCGGTGCGGCCGCACCTTTCGCGCCGCGACAAGGCGATCATCAAGCTGGCAGAACTGCGCACCAAGGGGCCTGGCTATGTCGTCGAATGGGCGCGTAACCGCCTCGCCTGGGAGCGGGGCAAGCGTCTGACATCCTTGCCGCTGTCGGTCAGCGAGCAGCAGTTCCACAATGCCGAGATTGAAATGGCATTCCGCACGGCGATCGGGCGGTATCAGATGGAACCCCGGTCGGGGCGGACGGTCCTTTTCCGCCCGCCGCTGGACCGCCACTGGAAGGTGTCAAGAGGCGCTGATGTCAGTCGCGCCCGCGAATATGTGTTTGCCGACAACAACCTGACGCCCTATGCCCCCGCGCTGCAGATCATCGAAGTACCGGGAAACCACGATTCCATGGTCCTGGAACCGAATGTCCGTGTCTTGGCGGCGCATCTTCGGAATGTTATTGCGCAGGCCGAGAAGCCGGCGAAGAGTGTCGCGGCTGGTAGAGAGCTGCCATTGGCCGCGGAGTAACGATTGATGCCGAGTGTCCTGACCATCGTTCTGAACTGGCGCACGCCTGCAATGACGCTGGATGCGGTCGGTGCCGCGCTGACCGCGCTGGACGGGATCGATGGCGCGCTGGTCATCGTCGACAATGATTCACAGGACGGATCCTTTGCGCAGTTGTCCGAGGCTGTGGTGGCACGGGGCTGGAACAAAGGCGCGCAATCGGTGCGTGTCGTCCAGGCCGGGCGCAATGGCGGCTATGGTGCCGGCAACAACTTTGGCATCCGAACGGGTCTGCCCGGCGGGCAAAGGCCGGATTTTGTCTATATCCTGAATTCGGATGCCTTTCCCGAAAAAGGGACGGTGCGCACCTTGCTGGATCACATGCAGGCGCATCCCCGGACGGCCTTTGCAGGCAGCGCGCTTTACGGCAAAGAGGGCGATCACCACAACTCGGCCTTTCGGTTCCCGTCGATCACCAGCGAGATCGTGGGGCAATTGCGTTTCGGCCCGCTGAGCCGGATGTTTGAAAAGTCGATGGTCGTGATGCCGCCTCCCACGAACGAAGCCAAGGTGCACTGGATGGCCGGTGCCAGCCTGATGGCGCGGCAGACGGCGCTGGACCAGATCGGCCTGTTTGATGAGACCTTCTTTCTGTACTTCGAGGAAACCGACCTGTGCCACCGCGCGATCAAGGCGGGCTGGGACTGCGTGTTTGTTCCCTCCAGCCGCGCCATGCATCTGGGATCGGTGTCAACCGGCATGCGCAAGTGGCAGCGGATTCCGCAATACTGGCTGGACAGCCGCCTGCACTATTTTGTCAAGAACCACGGTGTTGCCTATGCGAGCCTTGCGACGCTGGCGCTACTGACCGGGGGGGGCATATGGCGGTTGCGGTTGCTGGTCCAGCGCAAGGACCGGGGCGATCCGCCATATTTCTTGCGCGACCTGGCGCTACACGCGATGAAGTCGTGCATCGCGCCGCCGTGGCGCGCCCGGGTCGAGACGGTCCAGCCGCAGCCCGGCGAATAGCATTGCGCCTTGATGCGGGAAAGGACCACGCAATGACAGGTTTTTCGGCCCTGCTTGTCGGCAATGAAAGCCTGACACGGGAATGCGGGGTGCAGCTTTTGGCCCGCGGCCACACGATTGCAGCCGTCGTGACCGAGGATGCCGCAGTTCGCGGTTGGGCGGAAGCGGTCGGCCTTGCCGTCATTGAACAGTCGCCGGGCTGGGAGGCCGGGCTTGGCGGCGTCGCCTATGACTGGCTGTTGTCGGTGGCCAACCTGCAGATCATCGCAAAGCCTGCGGTGGTACGCGCGGCGCGGGGGGCAGTCAATTTCCATGACGGACCGCTGCCTGCCTATGCCGGTCTGAATGCGCCGGTCTGGGCCATCCTCAATGGCGAGCGTCAGCACGGGATCACCTGGCACCTGATCGGCGAGGGCGTTGATGACGGCGACATCCTGGTGCAGCGCCACTTTGACCTCGATGCGGGCGAGACGGCGTTCAGTTTGAACACGCGCTGCTTTGCTGCGGCTGTCGACAGCTTTCCCGAACTGGTGGCGCAGCTGGATACCGGCCTTCGGCCGCAGCCGCAGGACATGGCAAAGCGCACGGTTTTCCGTCGTGAAGATCGTCCGGCGGCGTTCGGGCGGATCGACTTTGCGCGGCCGATGGCCGAGGTGCTGCGGCTGGTCGCGGGGCTGGATCATGGCGGGTACTGGAACCCGATGACGACGGCCAAGGTGTCGGTCGGGTCGCAGGTGCTGAACGTGGGCGCGGCGATCGCCGCCGAAGGGGCAGGCGTTCCGGGGCAGATTTTGGGCAAGACGACTGCCGGTCTTGTCGTGGCCTGCACGGATGGGGCGGTGATGTTGACCGGGTTGACCTGTCAGTTCCACGGATTGCCGGTCGATGTCGGCACGCTGACGGGCGATCAGGTCGCCGGGCGTGATACGTTCGGTGATGCGGGGCTGAGCCTTGCCGCGCGCGCCGCCGCACGCCATGACGGCGCAATCCGGCACAAATTTCTGAACCTTCGGCCAGCGCAGATCGAAATGGCACGGGCATCTTCGCTGAACGCGGACTGGCAGAGCTTGCCCCTGGCAAGCAGCTCATTTGCCCATCTTGCGCTGGCGGTGGCGCGCCTATCTGGCCCGGCAGGCGTCGACATCGCGCTGTCTGTCGCCCCATCGGCAGCGCCCGGCTATGTCAGCGACTGGGTGCCGTTTCGCGTGGACCCCGCAATGTCCATCGCGCAGGCGGTGCAGGACTTGGGTACAGGTACTGGCGCTGCGCAAAAGGTACCCTCGTTTGCGCTGGACATCCTGACGCGGGATCGCGCGCTTGGCGGCATCAATCTGCCGCAGGTTGGACTGTCCATCACCGACAAACCGATCACGGGGACAGTGTTGACCCTGATGCGCAACGCCTTGGCATTTGACCGCAACCGCATCTCGCCCAATGCCGCGCAAGAATTTGCCGACCGGATGGTGGATTTGGCCAGCCGTCTGGCAGCGCAACCCGGTGATGCACAGATCACGTCAGTCCCGGTTCTGGGCGATCTTGCTCGCAAAAAGGTGCTGACCGACTGGAACGCGACGGCGGCACCCTTTGATGCGGACCTGTGCCTGCATCAGGCGATTGAGGCGCAGGCCCTGCGCACGCTGGATGCCGTGGCACTTGTCTGCGACGGGGACAGCCTGACCTTTGCCGCCCTCAACGCCAGGGCAAACCGCGTGGCGCATGTGCTGATCGGCATGGGCGTCCGTCCCGGAACACTGGTCGGGCTCTGCACGCGCCGGTCGCTGGACATGGTAGTGGGCGCACTGGCGATCCAGAAGGCAGGCGGGGCCTATGTGCCGATGGACCCCGGCTATCCGGCGGACCGCATTGCCCTTTACATCGAGGACAGCGCCTGCCCGGTGATCGTGACGCAAGCGGGGATCGACCTTCCCAGGCATGCGGCATCGGTTCTGCTGATCGACGCGGACCCCACCATCACTGACGCGTCGGACCAGAACCCCGCGACCGGCGTGACGCCCGCCGATCTGGCCTACATGATCTACACCTCCGGCTCGACCGGGCGGCCCAAGGGTGTGATGGTCGAACACCGCAACGTGCTGAACTTCCTTGCAGGTATGGACCAGCGGCTGGGGACCTCGCCCGGCACCTGGATGGCAGTGACATCGCTGTCCTTTGACATCTCGGTGCTGGAACTGTTCTGGACCCTCGCGCGGGGGTTCAAGGTAGTTCTGTCCTCGGACGACCAGCGCGCGCTGGTGTCCTCGGGCACGGTGATCAGCGCCAAGGGGATGGAGTTCTCGCTGTACTACTGGGGCAATGACGATGGCGCGGGGGCGAGGAAGTACGAACTGCTGCTGGAGGGCGCGCGCTTTGCTGACGATCACGGGTTCTGCGCCGTCTGGACGCCGGAGCGGCATTTCCACGCCTTTGGCGGGCCTTATCCCAACCCTTCTGTGACCGGGGCTGCGATTGCCGGGATGACCCGGAACATCGGCGTGCGTGCGGGGTCCTGCGTGGCCCCCCTGCACCATCCGGCCCGGATCGCCGAGGAATGGGCGGTGATCGACAACCTGACCGGCGGACGCGCCGGGATCGCCTTTGCATCGGGCTGGCAGCCGGATGATTTCGTGCTGCGCCCCGAGAATACGCCCCCCGCGAACAAACCGGCGCTGCTGGCGTCGATAGATCAGGTCCGGCGGTTGTGGCGCGGCGAGGCGGTGGAGTTTCCGACCGCCAAGGGGACGTTCCCGGTCACGACGCAGCCCCGCCCGGTGTCCAAGGAACTGCCGGTCTGGGTCACGACGGCGGGCAACCCGGACACCTGGCGCGAGGCGGGCAGCCTTGGGGCCAATGTGCTGACGCACCTTCTGGGCCAGACGATTGACGAGGTTGCGGGCAAAATCCGCATCTACCATGATGCCCTGCGCGCGGCGGGGCATGATCTGGCGGACCGTACGGTGACGCTGATGCTGCATACGTTCATCGCGGAAACCCGCGACAAGGCGCGCGAGATTTCGCGCGCACCGATGAAGGACTATCTGCGGTCTGCAGCGGCGCTGATCAAGCAATATGCCTGGGCGTTTCCGGCATTCAAGAAGCCGGCGGGCGTCACGAACCCGATGGACATCGACATGGGCAGCCTGTCGGCGGAAGAGCTGGACGCGATCCTCGATTTCGCGTTCCAGCGGTATTTCGAGGATTCGGGGCTGTTCGGCACGGTGGAGGATGCGCTGTCGCGGGTGGAGACGCTGAAGGCCATTGGCGTGGATGAGGTCGCCTGCCTGATCGACTATGGCATCGCGACCGAGACGGTTCTGGCGGGACTGCGACCCCTCGCGGATGTGGTGCGCCGTGCCAATGCCGGTGGCGCGCCGGATGCCGGCGACTTTTCCATCGCCGCGCAGATCGCGCGGCATGGCGTGACGCATCTGCAATGCACCCCGTCGATGGCGCGGATGATCGCGACGAATACCGACTCGCGCGCGGCCCTGGAGGGGATCAGGACGCTGATGCTGGGCGGTGAGGCTTTGTCGGGCGGTCTGGTCAACGAGCTGCGGCAGGCGACCTCGGCGCGCATTCTGAACATGTATGGACCGACCGAGACGACGATCTGGTCCTCGACCAACGATGTGGTTGAGGCGGAATCGGTCGCGAATATCGGCACGCCCCTGGCCAACCAGCAGATGTACGTGCTGGACGATGCGCTGGAACCGGTCGCCCCCGGCGTTGCCGGAGAGCTGTGGATCGGCGGGCATGGCGTGACGCGCGGCTATTGGCAGCGGCCGGACCTGACGGCGGAACGCTTCAAGCGTGATCCGTTCGTGACGGCGGATCGTGCCGCCCCCTGGGGTGCGCGGATGTACCACACTGGCGATCTTGTGCGGTGGCGAGCGGACGGGCGGCTCGATTTCCTTGGCCGCGCCGACGGGCAAGTGAAGCTGCGCGGCTATCGGATCGAACTGGGCGAGATCGAGGCGGCGCTGGAGCGTCAGGCTGGCGTGACGCAGGCCGTGGTGCTGATGCGCGAGGACAGCCCCGGGGATCTGCGGCTGGTGGCATATTTGACCGGCGCGGCGGCCGAAAGCAATCTGCGCACGGCATTGGCGGCGCAATTGCCGGAACATATGGTGCCTGCGCATTTCGTGACGCTGGACCGGTTCCCGCTGACGCCAAACCGCAAGGTGGACCGCAAGGCGCTGCCGGTGCCGACGTTGCGGCGTGCTGAGAATGTCGCCGAAGCGTCCGCCGCTCCTGCCGTTGGGGTCGAGGCCGAGATTGCCGCGATCTGGTCGCGCGTGCTGGGCGTGCCGAAAATCGGAAGGCGGGACAATTTCTTTGCGCTGGGCGGGCACAGCCTTTTGGCGGTGCAGGTCCATCGCGAAATCCGCGATGCGCTGGGGGCGAAAAAGCTTTCGATCACCGACATCTTCCGGTTCCCGACCCTGGGGGCGCTGGCGGAACACCTGGATGACAAGCCTGCCGAAGCGCCAGGTGTCGATGATCGCGCCGATGCAAGGTCAGACGCGATGTCACGGCGCGCGGCAATGCGGATGCGGCGCGGCGGCGTGGATGCCTGACGGCACGGGTCTGGTGGCGGCGCTGCGGCTGGCGGTTCCGGCGGGAATTGCATTGGCATCTGATGACCCTCGGGCAGGTGCCCACGGGCTTTTGCACGGCGAGACGCTGGACCATGCCGTACCGAAACGACTGGCAGAGTTCGCCGCCGGGCGCCGGGCGGCACGTGCGGCCATGGGATTGCTGGGCGTTCCGGCGTCAGCGATCCCGCATGGTCCGGACCGTGCGCCGCAATGGCCCAACGGGGTGGTGGGGTCGATCAGCCATACGGATGGGCTGTGCGTTGCGCTGGTCGGGCGATCCGACGACTGGGTCGGGCTGGGGCTGGATGTAGAGGTAGAGGACGACCGTGGGCTTGACGCCGCGCTGTGGCCGGAAATCCTGCGGGCTGAGGAACTCGCCGCCATCCGCGCGCTGCCGAGTGCCGCCAGAGGGTCAGCCGCGATGGCGGTCTTTGTGGCCAAGGAAGCCGTCTACAAGGCGCAGTATCCGACAAGCCGGACCTTGATCGACTTTCAGGCGCTAACGGTTGATGCGGACGACGACCGCTTTGTCGCCGTGTTCACGCTGGATGTGCCGGGCTTCGCCAAGGGCACAACCATCCCGGGCCGGTTCTGCCGCGCTGGTGGCCATATCGGTGCCTTCTGCGCGATCAGGCGGTCTTTGGTCGTTTGACCCTGGCGGCGGCCTCGATGACCAGGGGGCGGAACCCTTCGCCGCCGCGGTCCATCAGTTCAAAGAACTGACAACGCATCCGTGGTTCCCAGAAATCGTTGATATGGCTTGCGAACCCGGCGATGCCTTCGGCATGCGGCTTTGACTCCATGAACAGAGCGATCTGGTTGGCCATGTGGATGATCTTGTCAGCGGACATGTTGGCTCTCTGTCATCAGGCGGTCCGAATGGGTGAAAACCTCGAACCGGTCGGCACGCGCAAGGGCGATCAGGGTGATCCCCGCATGTTCCGCCAGAGCGACGGCATCGGCGGTCGGGGCGGAGACGGCAATCAGGATGCCCACCCCCATGGTCGCCACCTTCTGCACCATGTCGATGGAGACGCGGCTGGTCAGCACGACCGCCCCATCCTCGACCGGGCCGCGCGCCAGATGGCCCGCAAGCTTGTCCAGCGCGTTGTGGCGGCCGACATCCTCGCGCGCTGCGCGAATCCCCAGTGGTCCCCAGAAGGCGGCGCAATGAACGGCGCGTGTGGCGTCATGCAGGCGCTGTTCGCCGGGAAGTGCCGCCACGGCGGCCATCACATCGGCGGGGCTCATGCGGAACCCGGAATGCGGGACCAGCGGCACCTCGCGCAGCGCCTGGTCGATGCTGTCGATGCCGCACAGCCCGCAGCCGACGGGACCGGCCATCGTGCGGCGGCGGGCGGACAGGCGCGCCGCGGCTGTCGGCGCCACCCAGACCTGCACGTCGATGCCCCGCGGCGTTGCAACGACATCGACCGTCTCGACCTCATCGGGGCGGGCGATGCCTTCGGTCAGGGCAAAGCCATAGGCGAAGTCGACCAGATCGTCCGGGGTCGCCATCATCACGGCCTGCGTCGTGCCGTTGAAGGAGAGCGCCACGGCGGTTTCCTCGGGCAAGACACGCTCGCCCGCCTCGATCCGCGCGCCAAAGGCAAGGCGCGGCGTTGCGCGCGCGCCCTTCATTCCGCCGCCGGAAGGATGCGGCGCGAGTTCGCGGCCTGGGCATTGTAGTCCTGCTGCCACTCGGTCGGTCCATTGGACGGGCTGACCTGCACCGCCGTCACCTTGTATTCCGGGCAATTGGTGGCCCAGTCCGAAAAGTCGGTGGTGATGACGTTGGCCTGCGTGTCGGGGTGGTGAAAGGTCGTGTAGACCACGCCGGGACTGACCCGATCCGTCAGCGTCGCACGCAACGAGGTGTCGCCGGAGCGTGAGGCCAGACGCACCCAGTCCCCCTCTTTCACGCCGCGCACCTCGGCATCATGCGGGTGGATTTCCAGAAGATCCTGATCGTGCCAGATCACATTCGCTGTCCGCCGTGTCTGCGCGCCGACGTTGTACTGCGACAGGATACGGCCGGTGGTCAGCAGCAGCGGGAACCGCGGGCCGGTCTTTTCGTCGGTCGCGACGTATTCCGTGCGGATGAACTTGCCCCTTCCGCGCACGAACCCGTCAATGTGCATGAGCGGCGTACCCTCGGGTGCGGCCTCGTTGCAGGGCCACTGGACCGAACCCATCTCCTCCAGCTTTTCGTATGAAACGCCCGCGAAGGACGGCGTCAGGATCGCGATTTCATCCATGATTTGGGCGGGATGGGTATAGGTCCAGTTCGCGCCCATCGCGTTCGCGAAAAGTTGCGTGACCTCCCAATCCGCATAGCCGTTGCGCGGGGCCATCACCTTGCGCACCCGGTTGATGCGGCGTTCGGCGTTTGTGAACGTTCCGTCCTTTTCAAGGAAGGAAGATCCGGGAAAGAACACATGCGCGTAGTTCGCGGTTTCGTTCAGGAACAGGTCGTGGACAATCACGCAGTCCATTGCCGCAAGACCCGCCGCCACGTGCTTGGTGTCGGGGTCGGATTGCAGGATATCCTCGCCCTGGCAGTAAAGGCCCTTGAAGGTGCCCTCGACCGCCGCATCCAGCATGTTGGGGATGCGCAGGCCGGGCTCATTGTCGATCTTGACGCCCCACATTTCCTCGAACACCGACCGCACGGCATCGTTCTTCACATGCCGGTAGCCCGGCAGCTCGTGCGGGAACGACCCCATGTCGCAGGAACCCTGCACGTTGTTCTGGCCGCGCAGCGGGTTCACGCCGACACCGGGGCGACCGATATTGCCGGTCAGCATCGCAAGGTTGGCAATGCCGATGACGGTGGTGGAGCCTTGGGAATGTTCCGTCACGCCAAGGCCGTAGTAGATCGCCCCGTTGCCACCCAGCGCGTAAAGCCTTGCTGCCGCGCGCAGCTCGTCGGCCTTGACGCCGGTCAGAAGCTCGGTCGCCTCGGGCGAGTGGTTTGGCTGGCTGACAAACTCGGCATAGTCCTGGAATTCATCCCAGTCACAGCGGTCACGGATGAAGGCTTCGTTGAAAAGGCCCTCGGTGACGATGGTATGGGCGATGGCGGTGACAACAGCGACGTTGGTTCCGGGGCGCAGCGGCAGGTGGTGCGCCGCCTTGACGTGCGGGCCGTCGACCAGGTCGATCCGGCGCGGGTCGATGATGATCAGTTTCGCACCCTTGCGGACGCGTTTCTTCAGGCGGCTTGCAAAGACGGGGTGGCCGTCGGTCGGGTTCGCACCGATGATGATGACGACGTCGGTATGTTCAACCGAGTCGAAATCCTGCGTGCCTGCCGAGGTTCCGAATGTCTGACCAAGGCCATAGCCGGTTGGCGAATGGCAGACGCGGGCGCAGGTATCGGTGTTGTTGTTCATGAACACGGCGCGGGTCAGTTTCTGGACCAGATATGCCTCTTCATTGGTGCAGCGGGACGATGTGATCACCCCGACCGACTGCCGCCCGTGCTTGTCGATCAGCCCCTGCATCCGCTTGGCCGCGAACTCCATCGCCTCGGGCCAGCTGACCTCGGTCCAGGGATCGTTGATGCTGTCGCGGATCATCGGGTTCAGGATGCGGTCCTTGTGGCTGGCATAGCCATAGGCAAAGCGGCCCTTGACGCAGGAATGGCCACGGTTGGCCTTGCCGTGCTTGTAGGGTGTCATCCGCACCAGTTCATCGCCGCGCATCTCGGCCTTGAAGCTGCAACCAACGCCGCAATAGGCGCAGGTGGTGATGACGGAATGCGATGGCGTGCCGATCTCGATGATGGACTTTTCCTGCAGGGTTGCGGTCGGGCAGGCGGCCACGCAGGCACCGCAGGACACGCAGTCGGAGGCAAGCGCGTTGTCGGTCTTCGCGCCGAAGGATACCCGGCTGTCAAAGCCCCGGCCCTCGATGGTCAGCGCGAATGTGCCCTGCACCTCTTCGCAGGCCCGCACGCAGCGCGAGCAGACGATGCACTTCTGCGGATCGTAGGAGAAATAGGGGTTGCTGTCGTCGCGCGGGATATACAGCGGGTTGGCGATGCCAGAGGTGTCCTTGGCCTTGAAGTGTGTATCAACCGCCTCGTACCGCACATCGCGCAGGCCGACGGCACCGGCCATGTCCTGCAATTCGCAGTCGCCGTTGGCGCTGCAGGTCAGGCAGTCGAGCGGGTGGTCCGAGATGTAGAGTTCCATCACCCCGCGCCGCAGTTGTTTCAGCCTGGCGTTCTGGGTGTGGACTTTCAGGCCGGGCGCGACCGGGGTGGTGCAGGAGGCCGGTGTGCCGTTGCGGCCCTCGATTTCCACCAGACACAGGCGGCATGAGCCAAAGGCATCGACGCTGTCTGTGGCGCAAAGCTTTGGCACCTGAATGCCCGCCTCGGCGGCGGCGCGCATGATGCTGGTGCCTTCGGGCACGGTCACGTCAAAGCCGTCGATGGTCAGCGTGACCATCTGTTTGCTTATGGCCGCCGGGGTGCCGAAATCGCGGTCCGGGATGATGAAGTCTTTCATTCAGCGGCCTCTTTCATCGGGGCGAAATCATCGGGGAAATGGGTCAGGGCGGACATTACCGGGTAGGGGGTGAAGCCACCGAGGGCGCAAAGCGATCCGGCCTTCATCGTGCTGCAAAGGTCGGCCAGCAGCGGGATCGCGGCGGCGTCGCCCCTGGCAATGCGGTCGATCGTTTCGGTGCCGCGCACCGCGCCGATGCGGCAAGGGGTGCATTTGCCGCAGCTCTCGATGGCGCAGAACTCCATGGCAAAGCGGGCCTGTTTCAGCATGTCGGCGCTGTCGTCAAAGACTGTCAGACCGGCATGGCCGATCAGGCCATTCTGGCCTGCAAATTCTTCATAGCCAAAGGGCGTGCTGAATTCTGACCTCGGGTGGTAGGCACCCAAGGGGCCACCCACCTGCACTGCCTTGACGGGGCGACCAGACGCGCAACCGCCTGCGATTTCGTCAACAATCTGGCCGAGGGTCAGGCCAAAGGCGGTCTCATAAAGCCCGCCGAACCGCACATTCCCGGCAATTTGCAACGGGATCGTACCGCGCGACCGGCCGAGGCCAAAGTCCTTGTAGTAGGCGGCACCCTTCTGGAAAATCACCGGCACCGTCGCCAGCGAGATGACGTTGTTGACGACGGTCGGCTTGCCCATGAATCCTTCGAGTGCGGGCAGCGGCGGCTTGGCACGGACGACGCCACGCTTGCCCTCAAGGGAGTTCAAGAGCGAGGTTTCCTCGCCGCACACATAGGCCCCCGCGCCGACGCGGATTTCGATGTCGAACTGATGGCTTGAGTCCAGGACCGATGCGCCCAGCAGCCCTGCGCCGCGCGCCAGATCGCAGGCCGCCTGCATCACACGGATCGCGATGGGGTATTCCGAACGGATATACACGAACCCCTTTGTCGCACCCGTCGCAAGGCCCGCGATCACCATCCCCTCGATCAGCGTGAAGGGGTCGCCCTCCATCAGCATGCGGTCGGCAAAGGTGGCGCTGTCACCCTCATCGGCGTTGCAGACGATGTATTTGCGGTCTGCATTTGCCTCGCTGACGGTCTTCCACTTGATCCCCGTCGGGAACCCCGCGCCACCCCGGCCGCGCAGGCCAGATGCGGTGACTTCGGCCACGATCCCCGCCTTGTCCATCGCCAGCGCCCGGCGCAGGCCGGACAGTCCGCCCTGTGCTGCATACTCAGCCAGAGACAGCGGGTCGATGATGCCAACGCGCGCAAAGGTCAGCCGCGTCTGGCCCTTCATCCACGGCAGTTCACCTACGGGACCCAAGCCCTTTGGATGCGCCCCAAGGTCGCCGAACAACCCCGGGACGTCGGCCACCGTCATCGGCCCGAAACCCACGCGGCCTGCGTCCGTCACCACCTCGACCAGGGGCTCCAGCCAGACCATGCCGTGCGATCCGTTGCGCACGATTTCAACCGGCGTCTGACGGTTCGACGCCTCGCGCCTGATCGCCGCAACGATGTCGTCTGCGCCCAAAGCGACGGCGGCCGAGTCCAGCGGCACGTATATTTTCATCGCCCTGGTCATGCCCGCACCCCGGCGATCAGCGCATCGACACGCGCCTCGTCGCAGCGCCCGACCAGCCGTCCGTCGATCATCGCCGCAGGCCCGCAGGCGCAAAGGCCAAGACAGAACACCGGCTCCAGCGTCACGGCCGCGTCCTTTGTCGTCTCATGCCAATCCACGCCTAGCGTTGACTGCGCATGGGCGGCCACCCGGTCCGCCCCCATCGCCTGACACGCCTCGGCCCGGCAAAGTTTCAGCACATGCCGACCGGCGGGAGCCTCGCGGAAATCGTGGTAGAAACTGACGACGCCATGCACTTCGGCCTTGGACAGGTTCAGCGCCTTGGCGATCTGCGGCAGGACCAGTTGTGGCACATATCCAAGTTCGGCCTGCACGGCGTGAAGGATCGGCAGCAGCGGCCCCTCAAGCCCCTGATGCGCCGCGAGTATCTCTTCGACGCGGTCGGTGGCGGCGGCGATATCAAGCATGCGGGCGTTCCTTGGCTGGCTCGCGCCCGTGATACGCCGATTGATAGGGAAATCAATCCTGATATCCCGTTGTATGATAGTCTGAAGCTATCGAAATCCCAGCCGAATGGCGTCCTCGATCAGCGTGTGCAGGACGGGCGTCTGTGGCTCGCGCTTTGCTGCGATCAGGCCAACCGTATGCTCCGCCTCCGGCTCCACGATCGGGATGGAGATCAACCGCCCGTCGGTCACGAACATGTCGGCCAGTCGTTTGGGCACGACAGATGCACATTGTCCCGTCAAGACGTGCGAAATCAACGCGATGGTCGAATTTGACTCAATCGACGGGCTGACCTTGGCGCCTGCTTCGGCCAAGTGCTGGTTGACGATCCGGCGGTTCTGCATGTCGGACGTCAGAAGACACAGGGGCACCCCCGCAACTTCGGCCCAGGTCACACGTGCCTTTGCTGCAAGTGCTGTACCCGGAGCACACAGAAACCGGTAGAATTCGGTGTAAAGCGGCACCTGCGCCACACGACCCAGGGGTTCGTTGTCCAGATAGGTGATCCCGGCCTCAAGCTCCAGGCTTTCGATACCGGACAGGATCTCGGCGCTGGTGCGGCTGAGGATCGCCACCCGCACATTCGGATGCCGCGCGGTAAAGGGGCCGGTCAGGTCCGCGACCATCGGCAGGGCGGTCGGGATCACCCCCAGCCGCAGATGGCCAGACAGGCCCGACCGCACCGTGCGCATCTCGTCCCTCAGGTCGCGCACGTCGCCCACGATCCGCAACGCCCGGTCAAGCACGCGCTGGCCCTCGGGGGTCAGGCCCTGGAACCGGCTGCCGCGAAAGACCAGCTGCACTCCCAACTGTTCTTCAAGCTGGCGGATCGCACCCGACAGCGACGGCTGTGTGACGCCACAGGCCTCGGCCGCGCGGCCGAAGTGACGCTCGCGGGCCAGGGCGATGAACATTTCCAGCTTGTCGATCATGCGATGACCCTGCCGACAGCCACCCTTGTGTGCAACCCGCCGGCGGCTTACCTCTGATGCATGAGACGCTTTATCCCCTTTCTGCCGAAACCGCCAACGGTGCCGGTGATCCGCCTGCAAGGCACCATCGGTTCGGGCGGCCGCAGTCTGAATGACGCAAGCCTTGCGCCACTGATCGAGCGCGCGTTCACGCGCGGCAAACCCGCTGCGGTGGCAATCGTGATCAATTCGCCCGGCGGGTCGGCGGTGCAGTCCGCGCTGATCGGCGCGCGCATCCGGCGTCTGGCGGATGAAAAGGGCATCAAGGTGCACGCCTTTGTCGAGGATGTGGCGGCGTCAGGCGGTTATTGGCTGGCCTGTGCCGCAGACGACATCTGGGTCGACCGGTCCTCCATCGTGGGATCAATCGGTGTCATTTTCGCCTCGTTCGGGTTTCCCGAGCTGCTGGCGCGGCAAGGGATCGAACGGCGCGTGGTCACGGCGGGCAGATCCAAAAGCTTTGCCGACCCGTTCCTGCCGCAAAAGGCCGAGGATGTGGATCGCCTCAAGGCGCTGCAGGGTCCGATCCACGCGGCGTTCATCGACCATGTCAAGGCGCGGCGGGGCGCGCGGCTGAACGCGGATGCAGACCTTTTCAACGCCGATATCTGGGTGGGGCAGGGTGCCGTCGATCTGGGTCTTGTGGACGGGGTCGATCATCTGGTGCCGAAACTCAAGGCGCTCTATGGCGACAAGGTGCGGCTGGCGCCGCTGGGCCAGCGCCGCAGCCTGCTGCAGCGGCTGGGTATGGCGGCGCTCGATGGTACGATCAGCACTGTGGGGGATCGCGCGCTCTGGTCGCGCTATGGGTTGTAGATGCTGATCAAGACCGTCCTTGTCTTTCTGGGCCTGATGGTTCTGGTCGCCATGCTGGGCCGCGCCTTCTTTCCATCGGCGACAAACCGCATCTTGCGCAAATCCGTGCCAAAGGCGGCTCGTTGCCGAAACTGCGGGCGCTATCTTGTCGGCCGCGGCGACTGTGACTGCAAGAAAAAGGCGTAAGATGGCGGCGTTGGTTACAGGTGCGGGCAGGCGGCTTGGTCGTGCCATGGCGCTTTATCTTGCCGGGCGGGGTCATGACGTTGCCGTGCATTATGCCACTTCTGCCCAGGACGCAGGTGGCGTGGTGCGCGAGATCCAGGCGCTGGGTCGGCGCGCCGTCGCGATCCAGGCCGATCTCTTGGTCGAGAGCCAGACCGACCAACTTGTCGATCAGGCGCGTGCGGCGCTGGGGACGCCCCTGACAGTGCTGGTCAACAACGCGTCGATCTTTGAATATGACACGGTGCTGACCGGCACGCGCCAAAGCTGGGATCGCCATTTCGAATCCAACCTGCGCGCGCCGTTCGTGCTGACCCAGCATTTCGCCCATCAATGCCCGCCAGTCGGGCATGATGCCGAGGGCGAGGCGGTCGCGACGGGGCTGGTGGTCAACATGATCGACCAGCGCGTGTTGAAACTGACGCCGGAATTCAGCAGCTACACGCTGGCCAAGGCGGCGCTGTGGGCACTGACGCAGACGGCGGCGCAAGGCCTGGCACCGCAGATCCGCGTCAATGCCATCGGCCCCGGACCGACACTGCGCGGCATGCGCCAGTCGCCCGCCCATTTCGCGCGCCAGCGGCAGTCCACGATCCTGCAAAGGGGTGCGGACGCGGCGGATGTCGTGGCGGCGCTTGGATATTTCATGGATGCAAAGTCGGTCACGGGCCAGTTGATCTGCACCGACGGGGGACAGCATCTGGGGTGGCGGACCCCCGATGTTCTGGGGGTTGAATAGGCCGATTTGTGCCGGGCCGAAAAGAGTTGTCCACCTTCACGGATTTGATAACAGCTTTGTGACATAAGCCTCTGATCTGCAATGGATTTGCCGGATGGTAAAGAAAATAGCGATGCAAATCAAGGTGTTACCTATTTGCTTAAAAAACAGGCAATCGGCCGAAGGGGGCAGAAAACAAGGAAGAATCCGCCTTCGCTAAATGTTGTGCGCAAGGTTATCCACAGTTTCGGTGGAAAGGTTTTGACTTGCAGGCCCCCCGGGATCGTTGCAGCCAAGACCTAGAATCAAACATGGGACACGGGGACTGACACCATGCCAGACGAGGGTCGCACCGGCCATGAGGTGATCCAGGATTATCTGCGGTCACTGGATGGCTCGCCGGGCGTTTACCGGATGCTGGATGCCGCCTCGGAGGTGCTTTACGTGGGCAAGGCGCGCAACCTGAAGGCGCGCGTCACCTCCTATGCGCGTGCCGGCGGACATTCGGGGCGCATCGCGCGGATGATTTCCGAAACTGCGTCGATGATGTTCCTGACGACGCGGACCGAAACCGAGGCGCTGCTGCTTGAGCAGAACCTGATCAAGCAGTTGAAACCGCGCTACAACGTCCTGCTGCGCGACGACAAGAGCTTTCCCAACATCCTGATCGGCAAGGAACACGCCTTTCCGCAGATCAAGAAGCACCGCGGCAAGAAATCCGAAAAGGGCAGCTATTTCGGTCCCTTTGCCAGCGCAGGGGCCGTGAACCGCACCCTGAACCAGTTGCAAAAGGTGTTCCTCTTGCGGAACTGTTCGGACAGCATGTTTGAGTCGCGCACGCGGCCTTGCCTGCAGTATCAGATCAAGCGCTGTTCGGCCCCGTGCGTAGGCAAGATCGACGCAGACGGTTATGCCAGCCTCGTGACGGATGCCGAACGGTTCCTGCAGGGCAAGTCCACGACCGTTCAGGCCGACCTCGCGCGCAGCATGGCCGATGCCTCCGCCGCGATGGAGTTTGAGCGCGCCGCCGCCCTGCGCGACCGCATCCGCGCCCTGACGCAGGTGCAATCCGCGCAAGGCATCAATCCGAAATCCGTGACCGAGGCCGATGTCGTGGCGCTGCATCTGGAACACGGGCAGGCCTGTGTTCAGGTCTTTTTCATCCGCGCCAATCAAAGCTGGGGGAACCGGGACTTCTATCCCAAGACGGGATCGGGTGCCGAGGAACCCGAGATTCTCGAGGCATTCCTGACGCAGTTCTATGACGACAAGGACCCGCCCCGGACGATCCTGTTATCCCATGCCGTCGACAACGCGGACCTGGTAGCGCAAGCCTTGTCGGACCGGGCCGGACGCCGCGTGGAACTGCTGGTGCCCCAGCGCGGCGAAAAGGCGGAACTGGTGGAGAACGCCGTCCGCAACGCCCGCGAAAGCCTGGCGCGCCGGATGGCGGAAACCTCGACGCAGAACCGGCTGCTGCAGGGCCTGGCCGAGGCGTTCGATCTGGAAGGCCCGCCGCGCCGGATCGAGGTCTATGACAACAGCCATATCCAGGGCACCAACGCCGTGGGCGGGATGATCGTGGCCGGGCCCGAAGGTCTGGAAAAGGGTCAGTACCGCAAGTTCAACATCAAGACCGACGCCGGTGCCAATTCCGATGACTTCGGCATGATGAAAGAGGTACTGACCCGGCGCTTCGAGCGGCTTTTGAAAGAGGACCCGGCGCGCAGGTCCGGGACCTGGCCCGACCTTCTTTTGATCGACGGCGGGGCCGGGCAGGTGTCGGCAGTGGCCGAGATCATGGCCGAGCTTGGCGTCGATGACGTGCCCTTTGTCGGCATCGCCAAGGGCATCGACCGCGATGCGGGCAAAGAGGAATTCTACCGCCCCGGAGAGCCACCCTTTGCCCTGCAGCGCAATGACCCGGTGCTGTACTTCGTCCAGCGCCTGCGCGACGAGGCACATCGCTGGGCCATTGGCGCGCACCGGGCCAAACGGGCCAAGGCCGTCGGCGCGACCCCGCTGGACGAAATTCCCGGCATCGGGGCCGCGCGCAAGCGCGCGCTTCTGGCGCATTTCGGGTCGGCCAAGGCCGTGGCGCGGGCGGCCGTGCCGGACCTGACCGCGGTGGAAGGCATCTCCGAGGCGATGGCGCAGACGATCTACGGCTTCTTTCACGAAAAAGGCTGAAGCAGGGTGTCGGCGCCAATACGCCTTGTCCCGCGCAACTGCCCCTTTCGCCGCCCCGCCCCATCCGCTAGGACTTGGGCATGATCAGGACGCTACCGAACTTTCTGACGGTTCTGCGGCTGCTTGCGGCGCCCGGTGTCGCGGTCATGTTCCTGTATTTCCACCGGCCCTGGGCGGACTGGTTCGCGTTGACGCTGTTTGTCGGGGCGGCGATCACCGACTGGTTCGACGGCTATCTTGCGCGACTGTGGAAACAGGAGTCCAAGTTCGGCGCCATGCTGGACCCGATTGCAGACAAGGCCATGGTGCTGATCGCGATCATGGTGCTGACCGGGTATAACGGCATGAATCCCTGGCTGATCCTGCCCGCGACGATCATCCTCTTTCGCGAGGTGTTCGTGTCGGGCCTGCGCGAATATCTGGGTGCGCGCGCGGGGCTGTTGAAGGTGACAAAGCTGTCCAAGTGGAAAACCACCGCGCAGATGGTGGCCATCGCAGTCTTGTTTCTGGGCACCGGGTTGGAATACGTCAACGGCGTCGCAATGCAGGGCATGACGCAGGACGAATACACCAAGGCGGTCATCGCCGGTCTTGCCGACCCGATCCGCGCTTGCGGAAACCGTGATTGCGCATCCTATGCGAACGTCGTCGGGCTGGTGCTGATCTGGGTGGCGGCAATCCTGACCGCGCTGACGGGTTGGGACTATTTCAGCAAGGCCCGCCCCTATCTGCGCGAGGACAAGTGATCACCGTCCTTTACTTTGCCTGGGTGCGCGAGCGGATCGGGCTGCCACGCGAAAACGTGGACACTGCGGCGCTGACGGTGGCCGAACTGGTGGAGGAACTCTCGGCGCGCGAGGACCGCTATGCGCTGGCGTTTTCCGATCTTGCGGCATTGCGGGTTGCGGTGGACCAGGTGCTGACCACGTTTGATGCGCCCCTTGAAGGCGCGCGCGAGGTGGCGTTCTTTCCGCCGATGACGGGGGGATAGGATGACGGTGATCGTGCAGGAGGTGGCGTTTGATCCGGGGCGCGTGCTATCCGGATTTGCCGCTGCCGGGGCGGGGGCGGTTGTCAGCTTTACCGGCGTTGTGCGGGGCGCGGGCGGGCTGACCGGCATGGAGATCGAACATTATCCCGGCATGACCGAACGGGCGATCGTCGCGATGGTGGATCAAGCCACGGGGCGCTGGGCCCTGTCGGGTGCGCTGGTCATTCACCGCCATGGACGGCTGGCGCCTGGCGAGCCGATCATGATGGTCGTGACCGCCGCCCCGCACCGCGTTGCGGCGTTCGAGGCGGCGGAGTTTCTGATGGACTACCTGAAATCCCGCGCGCCGTTCTGGAAGAAAGAACTGGGGCCGGACGGGGCATCGTGGGTCGCGGCCATCGAAGAGGACGAAGCCGCGCTGAAGCGGTGGTAGCATCCCGCGCCGCGATTTTCGTCATGAGCGCTGCCCGAGACACCGGCATTACGCCCGGTCAGTCAGGCCGGCCCTGCCGCGTCGCCCTGTTCCAGCCACGTCCGTGCGCCTGGGTCCGGAACCAGTTCGGAAATCCGATTGTGGTAACGCTCAAGGTCATCGCCGGACAACTGACCTTCCCATTTTCGCGAACTGGCGGACTCAAAGAAGTTTGCTTCCGACTTCCAGAATCCCGTTCCGCTGACCGGGGCGAAGTCGGCCGCCTTTGCCTTCATCGCGCCGAATGCCGTGGCCGCAGTGACGATGTCGATCAGGGCGGCGTCCGCGTCGATCCGCGCCGCGCGCGCCAGCGCCTGAACCGCGCGCCGACCGTCGCGGATCATGTCGGCATAGTGGAACACCGCCAGGTCGGGCAGCCTGCCGGACAGTACCGTCCGGGTGTAGTGAACGGTCAGGTTGTTGAGGTTGTCGTCATCGCGCTGGTTATCATTTGCCGGATCGTCAAGAAACGCCTGCAAGGCACGCGGCAGGGGCCAGCCCATCGGGTTCTCGGGACCGGCGGTGGTCCGGTTTTCCACGTGCTTGCGCAAGGAAAAGAACACATCGAGCGGGTGGCGATAAACCGCAATGACCGTCACGCCGTCCCAGACCGGAAAGCCGTCGGCAGGGGTGTGCGTCTTGACCACACGGCGGCCCGGCTGCGCCGCAAGGCCTGCGGCGACATCGTTGGCAGGGACGCCCAGATCTGCATCGACCCAAGGCGACAGGACCGGCAGTTTCAACGGCAAGTCCGGCCCGCCGTGCAACAGCATGGCCAGAATGGTCTGCGTCCATGTGGTGCCGCATTTCGGCGGCGTCGAGACCAGGATATCGCCCCTGCGCGGCACCCAGGTTGCCCAGCGTTCAGGACGGGTGATGGCGCCACGATAGGTGCGGGCGGCAGGCGCAAGCAGGGTGGTCGGGCCAATCATCGGTTTGCACCTGTCACGCAAACCTGTTCGGCCCGCGCATCTGTTCAAGGCAGTTTCGCAGGGGTCAGCCTAGGTCGGCGATCGTCATGCGTCCACAACAATTCCGGAGCGAAACCAGTGTGGCCGGGGCGCCCGCAAAAGCGTCGGTGCCGAGATCAAAAATCGAAGATCTCGCCCAGGATGCTTTTCTTGCGCCGCTTGCCATAGCCGCCGCGATAATCGTCATCGTCGTCGTGGTCCCGGCGATAGCCGCCGTGCGGGCGCTGGGGTTCGGGCTGATAGACGGGCGGCGGGTTCTGGGGCGTCGCGCGGGCGGCAGGGGCGGCGGCAACCGGCGTTTCACCTGCGGCACGGTCGATGATCTTGTCCAGCTCTCCGCGATCCAGCCAGACGCCACGGCATTTCGGGCAATAGTCGATCTCGACGCCACCACGGTCGGCCATCACAAGGGTTTCGTTGTCAACAGGGCAGCGCATCGCGGTCTCCATGTGTCATGATTTGACCCGAGATGGGGGTGCGATTTTCCCATGCAAGTGGATCGGCGGGAATGCACCGAAAAGGGCAGGAATGCCGCGATCGTGGGACGGGGTGGCGGCCCTGCAGGCATCCGGCTGCAACGCCTGCGGCTTTTCTTTTCAGAACCGGCGTCCGGGGACTTGACGGGCCGGGGCAGAATGACGGCACAACGGGCGCCTGACCTCTTTGCAATGGACTGCCAACCTTGCGTAACACCCTGATTCGTCTTGGCGCCCTTTTGGCGTTTGCAACCCTTTCCGCCTGCGCGGGAACGCCGCCTGTGCCCGCAGAACCGGACGTTTCGCCCGGTTACGAGGCTGTGCAGGACGGCGCTTTCTTTATCGAACCAGTGGACAAGCAGTACCTGACCGGCGGCAACAGGCGCGAAGAGGTGCCCTATACCGCGGGCGATGCGCCTGGGACCATCGTGGTCGATATCTTCGCGCGCAAGCTTTATCGCGTGATGGAGGGTGGGCGGGCCATGCGCTTCGGCATCGCCGTCGGACGCGAGGGCCTGTCATTCAAGGGGACCGGCTATATCGGGCGCAAGCAGGAATGGCCGTCCTGGACGCCGACGCGGAACATGGTCCGCACGCGGCCCGACCTTTATGCCGAATTTGCCGGCGGGCTTCCCGGCGGGCTGGACAATCCCCTGGGCGCGCGGGCGCTCTACCTTTATCGCGGTGGGCGTGACACGATGTTCCGCATCCACGGCACGATCGACAATGCCTCGATCGGACGGGCGACATCGGCAGGCTGCATCCGGCTGTTCAATCAGGACGCCATCTACCTTTACAACCAGATTGACGTCGGCACGGCGGTGAGGGTGCGCACGCTGGAGGAAAGCCGGGCAATCGAAGGGCCCTACATGGACGATGCCTATGGCCGCATCGTACCCGAAACCCCGCAGAACATCGCCAAGAAGGAACGCGATCTGGCGAAAATCGCGCGAGAAGGCGCAACGGTCGTTCTGGGCGGGGTGCCGGTCCAGGGTTGACGGACAGGGCGTCAGACGCGGATCACATAGTCCTTGAGCGTGGTTTCGATCACGCGCCAGATGCCGGTGAACCCGGGGCGAATGATATGGGCATCGCCGGGCCGCAGATGTGTTTCGATGCCGTCGGCGTCGGTCAGGATCGAATAGCCAAGGCGGATGTGGAAATACTCCCATTCCGAATAGGACACTTTCCAGCTGCCGGGCGTTGAAGACCAGGTCCCGCAATAAAGACCATCACCTTCGTGCTGGTTCCATGTGGTGTGGACCGGATCGCCCGACACAAGCTTGGCCGCGTCAGGTCGGCTGACCTCGGCAGGGACGGTAGAGGGGTCGATTTTTTCGAACAGCGGCATGGGCAGGCTCTCTGGCGATGTGTCTGACTGGCTTGGCCAATATCACGCAGGTCGATCAGCAGCACGCCGCAGTGCAGCGTAAAAAACTTGCGCGGCCCTGGGCCTTGTGCCCTTATGAGGGCAGAGTCTGAACGGCCAGCGAGGTCATTGCGATGAGTGCCACATCCGCGGTCCGTTCCGTGCTGCCCCCCGACATCAAGGCTCGCAAGGGCGGTCAGCCGCTGGTGGTGCTGACGGCCTATACCACGCCGATTGCGCGGCTGGTCGATGCGCATTGCGATATTGCGCTGGTGGGGGATTCCGTTGGCATGGTGCTGCACGGGATGCCCTCGACCCTTGGCGTGACGATGGAGATGATGATCCTGCATGGCCGCGCGGTGGTGCGGGGCTGCGACAAGGCGATGGTCGTGATCGACATGCCCTTTGGCAGCTATGAAGAAGGTCCGAGCCAAGCATTTCGCAATGCGAGCCGGTTGATGGCGGAAACGGGTGCCCCGGCGGTCAAGCTGGAGGGCGGGCTTCACATGGCCGAGACCATTGCCTTTCTGACTGCGCGGGGCGTGCCGGTGATGGCGCATGTGGGCCTGACACCGCAGGCGCTCAACACGCTGGGCGGCTACAAGGTCGTGGGGCGGGATGACGAGGCGGCAAAGGTCATGGCCGACGCGCGTGCGGTGGATGACGCGGGAGCGTTTGCGCTGGTGCTGGAAAAGGTGCCGATGGGGCTGGCGGGGGACATCACGCGGGCGACTTCGATCCCGACCATCGGGATCGGGGCCGGGGTGGATTGCGACGGGCAGGTGCTGGTTGTCGATGACATGCTGGGGCTTTTCACCGCGTTCAAACCCAAGTTCGTAAAGCGGTTCGGCGCGCTGGCCGAAGCAGCGGATGCGGCGATTGCCGAATATGCTGCCGAAGTGCGCGCGCGGACCTTTCCGGCGGTGGAGCATTCGTTTCCCGATGTCCTGCCGCCCAAGGGCAAAGCATGAACATTGCGATCCTGCGGACGGTCGCGGACCTGCGCACGACAGCGCGGGGATGGCGCGCTGCCGGTGAGACGATCGGCGTCGTGCCGACGATGGGGGCGCTTCATGATGGGCACCTTAGCCTCGCGCGGCGGGCGAGGGCGGAATGTGACCGGGTGATCACGACGATCTTCGTGAACCCCAAGCAGTTCAACAACCCCGATGACATGAAGAAATATCCGCGCAGCGAAGAGACCGATGCCAGGCTGCTGGGATCAGTGCCAGTCGATGCGATCTTTGCCCCGTCGGTTGAGGAAGTGTACCCGGAAGGGTTCATCACCACGGTATCGCTCGGCGGGGTCGCGCAACCCCTGGAGGGGCATATGCGCCCCGGTCATTTCGATGGCGTGGCGACGGTGGTGACAAAGCTGTTCGGCATGTCCTTGGCCGACCGCGGCTATTTCGGGCAAAAGGACTGGCAGCAGTTGCAAGTCGTGCTGCGGCTGGTACGGGACCTCAATCTGCCGGTGGAGGTGGTCGGCTGCGAGACGATCCGCGATTCTGCCGGACTGGCACTGTCATCGCGGAACCTGCGGCTGACGGCCGACGGTCGAGCCAAAGCGCCGGTGCTTTATGCGGCGCTGACGGCGGCGGCGGCGGATATCCGGGCGGGGCAATCGGATCGCATGGCGATCCGCGAGGCGGCGGAAACCATGCGCGCGGCAGGGTTTGAACGGGTGGAATACATCGAACTCCGCGATGCGGCGACGCTGATGCCATCCGACGATCCGGCACGGCCCCGGCGGATGCTGGCCGCGGCGTGGATCGACGGGGTGCGGCTGATCGACAACATTCCCGTTTAGGCGGGACAAGGCGTCCATCCCGCTGGTTCCGAATGAATCCTTGGCGAGGGTCGCCAACTGCGGCAAGAATGACCGGGTCCGGTCGGGTGCGATTTTCCGGGCAAGCCGGGATGTAATCTGGCGTTACATCATTATGTGAAACAGCGTTGGTTCAACGGAGGGCGCGATGGCCGATTTCGAGACTCAGATCAAGGAAAGCCAGGCACAGGTTGCCGTGGCACAGGCGAAGATCAGCGCCATCACCGGGCGGATCGAAGAGGCGCGGGCCAACCTGGACCAGGGTATTTCGATTGATGTCGAAAACGCCACGCTCGAGGATGTGAAAAAGCACACCGACCTGATGAACGCGAACATCGCGGAACTGATCATGGGTCTGGATGACGTGACCGCCGGGTTCTCGACCGAGTTCGCCGAGATGCGGTCCAAGACGGGCATGGAAAGTTTCATCGGCATATTTTCGCAGGCCAAGTCGGAATCGATGCGGCAGGAACGGATGCGGTCGGCCTCGGTCGATGACAAGCTGCAGGACCTGATTGCGAAGTCCGACGTGATCGTAAGGCTGCTGCAGGGGCAGCTGGATTTGCTGAACACGCAGAAAACCCGGGTCGAAGCGAACCTGTCGTCGACGCTGACCGACCGTGAGGAAACCGTGGCCTCGCTGGAGGCGGTCCGGGCCGAGGTTGCCGGGATGGATCCCAAGATCATCGAGCTGGAGAACAAGATTTCGGTGGAGCAGGACGCAGGCAACCGGACGAAACTGGAGTCCGAACTCGCGCTGTTGAACGCCAAGTACAATGCGCTGGTGCAGGACGAGCAGGTGAAGCTGGCAAAGTCGCAGACGCTGGAGCGGTACATCGAAAAGGGCAAGACCTGGGTGGACAGTCTGCAGAACCAGGCGGCGACGCAGATGGTGCTGATCAACAAGCTGCAGACGGACACGAAGCAGCGGGTCGTCCTATATGACGCGCTGACGAGTTCGTTGAAGACTGCCCAGCAGCAGGACGTGGCGCACCGGATCAACGAGATCGGCGTCAAGACCGACCAGGAGGCGCAGGCCGCGATGGCCGCGATCGGGGCCGCAACCAATGACAAGATGGCTGACATGCTGGAGGCGCATGGGGAGCACATGGTGTTCGCCCGCCAGATCCTGGAGCAGAAGGCGAAGGCGGATGAGCGCTTTGCCCGGCGGTTCGCGGCGATTGTCGAGAAGCATGACAAGAACGCGTATGGGGAATGAACGAGACCAGCGGTGATCCGGCGGTGACTTCGCGTCCTGAAGAAAGGGAAATCCGCGTACCTCACATCGTGGGAGTATTCGCAATTGTGGTGGGCCTTCTGCTTGTGAACATCGCTTTCCTTGCGTTTGCGGTGCCCTCAATGGCTTTGACGCTGTTGCTTTGGGCCCTTGTCGGCGAAGGCGGCATATGGCTCGGGAGTTTGCTGATTTCCCCGATCTGGATTTGGATACTTTTCAGATTCTTCCTGCCAGTCACCTGGCAAATAATCTGGATCGATGGTCGCCCGGCTCTCTTTGCTCTAGACAGGACGACACCAGAGCGCATGGTCGGGGTAGTGACCACTCATTTCCAAACTCTTCGTTCTGATGCCAATGAGTTTCGCGTTCGAATAGGGAAGTGGCTGAATGCCTGACCCCACCATCAAGGACCAGCTCACCTCGGACCATGCCGAGCTTTACGACACGCTCGTCGCCCGCCGCTATTTTACCAAGTTCGAGCGGATCACCGGGCATCTCGCGCGGGTCGCGGCGGAGCTGGAGGTCGAGGGGCGGCTGACGCGGACCGAGACGCGGCTGCTGGGCGGGTATCTGTCGGCGGTGGCGGTGACGTTTCACGCGCTGGGCCACAAATACGTCATGACGGGGCGGGGAGAGGCCGCGCCAAGGCTGACCATCGACCGGCATGAGTCCGGCTTTCCGGTCGCGCAGGAACTGATGACGATGGCCGTCGATGCCAGCCAGGCGGCCAAGCATCTCGCGGGCATGGCGTCGGAGGCCGAGTTGAAGGACCGCATGGTGCGCCAGATCGTCGGCGACCTGACGATCCCGACCGCGCTGCAATTCGCCCTTGCCCAGCGGTATTACTATGAGGCGCTGACGGCGGGCGGCATCTTCTGGGCGCGGAATGACCCGGATGTCCAGTGGATCGCCCAGGCCGGGGAGCGGCGGCAGTACCTGGTCCATTGGGCGATCTGGGACACGCAGGTCAACCTGCCCATCGTGTACCTTCTGGACGTCGAGGATGACGGGAAAAAGCCGCTGCCGAACGACGACAACCGTTGGCCTGCGGTGCAGGCGGGCCTGATGGCGCAATCCTCGCTGGGGCTGAAGCTGCTGACGATGGCCACCGGGTTTGACCGCGATTTCGACGGGGTGATGCCGAAACGCCTGCGCCGGTTCGTTCTGGGGCCGATGTATTCTGCCAGCTTCACCCTGCAATCGGGGCCGATTTCCAAGGTGCTGGAGGGGGCGAAGGCGCCCGAGGGCGAGGATTGGGCGCTGGTCTGGACGGTCGAGGATCTGATTTCCGAGCGGGAAGAAGAGGTCAAGGACGGCTGGTTCGGCACCAGCATGCGGCAGATCTACAAGCTTGATCCCTTGATGGGCGCGGAGAACGGCACGACGCGGACCGAGCGGATGATCGTCCTGCCGGAGAAACCATATCAGGTGTTTGTCGAACAGAACCCGGCGGGGTTGCGGGACCTGCGCAAGTTCGTGGTCGGGGCGGGCGGGCGGATTTTGCCGACGCGGTAGCCGGGGGCCGACCCCCGGACCCCCGGGATATTTGAACAATCGGAAAGGGTACCCAGTTGAGCACGCGGGATACGATGGAGCTGAAAGAGGACACGATCCGCGCGCAGTACGAGGCGGCGCTGGGGATGGTCACGGGGTTTGATCACGCGCCACGGCTGGGCAAGGCGGTGGAGGTGCCGCAGGCGGAGCGGTCCGCGGGGATCGGGACGCGACCGAGGTTCCGCTCGACCGTGCCGGGCATGGTGACGCGATCGACGACGCGGCCCGGTGGAGTGCGGATCGCCGACCGGGTGGATGCGATGGGCGACGGGCTGATGTCGCCGGTGCAGGCGGCGGTGTTGAATGCCCTGCGGCGTGGCGTGGCGATTGCGCTGGCGATGGGGGAGACCCTGGCGGCGCAATCGGGGCTGGCGGAGTTGAAGAAGGCGAACCTTGAGGCACGGTTGCCGGAGGGGAAGCGCGCGGAGTTCACCGAAGGCCTGCAGGCCGAGGCGCTGGCGGTCCTCTTTACCTTTGCCAATGCCACCGCGTTTCTGCTGGCGCCGCATCTGGGATCGGCGACGGTCGAGATCGGTGAGGTGGATGAGGTACTGACGGACAACGCTCCACTGGCGTTGCAGGGCGCCTTGTGGGAACTGGATCAGGATATCGGGGCGCTGGCGACCGATGAGGTGCGGCTGGTGGCGGTGGTCGCGGCCTTTGCCGAAGCGTTGATGAAGAAGGTGGCGCTGCGGGCCGAAGGGGCGGCGCGGATGGGGGCGTTTACCAGCAATTCTTGGAAGGTGGAGGCGGATGGCCTGACCATTTCCGGCTTCAAGCCGACGCGGGCGGCAAAGGGTGGCGTCCTCACCATGCAATTCAAGAAACCGACCGAGGTGGTGGGCAATCACATCGCAAAGTACCAGTCCCTGCGGCTGTCGAAGATGCTGATGGCCTATGATTTCGAGCGGCGGCTGAACCCGTTTGCGGAACTGGGGGGGTTCATCTTTACCTTCATGGGGGATGGCAAGCCGGGGACAGGAAAGACCACGCTGATCCAGATGATGGCGGGATTGCTGAACGATTACTGCAAGGTGGCGGGGTATCCGTTCCGCTATCAGAACTTTTCCATCGACCAGATCGACAGCTATCAGGGCAAGTCGGGGCAGAATGCCAAGGCGTTCATTGATGGCATCATCGACCCGACGGTGATCGCCTTCGGCACGATCGACGACATCGACCAGGTCGCGGGCAAGCGGGGGGACCGGCAATCCTCGGCCGGGCAGCAGGAGGTGACGGCGGTGTTCATGGGGGCCTTTGCCGGGGCCAATACGGTGGTGCGGGGGAACTGCACGTTCGGGATGTTCTCGAATTACCCCGAGAATGTGGATGATGCGCTGCGGCAGCGGGCCGGGGCGCGGTTTCTGGTGGACGGGCCGCAGACCCGTGAAGATTACATTGATATCCTGAGCCTGCTGCTTGGGAAGAACCATTCGATTCCCGTTGGCGACCATCAGTTGTTCGCGGCGCAGGAGATCCGGAAGGCGGTGGCGGCCAGTTTCGAGGGGCATTCGCGGCCGCATGAGGCGGGGCTGGTCAAGGTGTGGGATCGGGTGGCGGGCGAGATCGGGCCGTTGGATACCATCGCCAAGATCGGGGCTTACCTGAAGGCGATCCAGCAGGCGGACGAGCGGTTCACCGGGCGGGCAATCAAGAACATCACCGACGCGGTGAAGGTGCGGGCGATGGAATTTGAACTGCCGGACGCGTGGATGGAGAACCCCGATCTGTTCCTGTTCAAGGGCTATGATGAGAAGCTGGCGATGATCCGGGGGCTGATGACGCCGATCACGGTGGAGATGGTCATCCAGGAGATCAACCGCTATGCGGATTCGGAGTTCCGGTATGCGGACAAGTCGGATGAGGTGGCGATTGCCGCGATGGTGCGGGACTTCGGGCGGACGGAAGAGGCGAAGCGGCGGTATCTGGAGGGGAAGGGGTAAATGATCATCTTTATAAATCTTTTCATGGTCTTGTCCGCTACCATCACGATTGTGCTTGCATGGTCCTTGGCCCCGCGGTTCGGCCTGTTCGCGGCAGTGTTTGGGACGGCTGCGCTGTTCGGGACATCCTACGGGCTTGAATGGTTCGGACCTGCGACGGGCGCCCGTGCGCTAGCAGAGCCTTGGACGCTTTCGTGGTTGGGGACGGCGTCGATCTGGCTCATTGTATTGGGTTGGGTCTTTGTCGTCGGTTCGCTTGGTGGGATTGTCCGCAGGCTCTGGTTGGGACGTTGTTACACATGACCGGCATCCACCGCCTCACCCGGCAACGCGCACGAAATCTGCGGGCGGAGATGACGCCGCAGGAGCGGAAGATCTGGGCGAAGTTGCGGGAGTTGAACCGGATGCTGGGGCTGCATTTCCGGCGGCAGGCACCCATTGGGCCGCTCATTGCGGACTTCGCCGAACTGGGGCGGCGCTTGGTGATCGAGATTGACGGTGGCGGGCATGGTGGCGAGCGGGATCAGCGGCGGGATGAGTGGTTGGTTTCGCAGGGATTTCAGGTGTTGCGGATCTGGAATACGGAGGTCTCGGGGAATATCGAGGGTGTGATGCAAGCGATCTTCGATGCGGTGGGTGGAGAGCTCTTGGCAGACGCCCCCCCACCCCATCCCTCCCCCACGCGGGGGGAGGGAGGCGCTGTTCTTGCGGCGTTGCGCGGCACGGTTGATCTTGGGGCCTCCCCTCCCCCTGGTGGGGAGGGGTTGGGGGTGGGGGGCAACTCGGCAGAAGGAAACGCACCATGAAACGCCTCATCACCCACGGCCTCATGTTCGGCAACCTGATCGAGGTCTCCTCACCCGCCCTCATCGAACGCTACAACCGCGCGCTGAAACACCTCACCGGCAAAACCACCAAGCTCAAGGATTTCCACATCGATCTTTCCGGCTACTCCCCGGAAATCGGGGACGAACTCAACGACGACCTCTACCTCAACCCGAACGGGGCGAACCGGCAGTTCATTTTGCTGACCACGGCGCAGAAGGATGCGCCGCTTCTGAACATCAAGTTCTCCACCTCGCGCGGCATCCTGCAGCAGTTCATCGAAACGAACGAGGCGCAGTTGTTTGCACTGACGGCGCGCGATGCGGTGTGCGGGGAGTTGCAAAACTCGGTCTATGCGGTGGACACGCCCGCAAGCCTGATCGAGATGCGCCGCATCACGGTGGAGGCCGACACCATCGGCGGGCATGTCGCGGATGCGGGCAAGCTCGCCACGCTGATCGAGCGGTTCAGGACTGAACCGGATGGCTGGCGCGACGATGTGCTGATCGCCGGGATGATCGGGCTGGCAAAGAAAACCGGCGACGTGACGCGGGTGCCGATCAGCCTGCCTGCGATGACGTTTGAACAGCCGAATTTCTGGACGTCGCATTTCGGCGGCGTCTACCTTTTCCGCGCCGTGCCGCAGCCGGCGATGATCTCGACGCTGCCGCGCGAAAGCCTTGGCGCCGTGCCGATGAACCCGGTGATGGATCTGTCTGAGCGCAACCGCATCGCCGACTGGTTGGAGCGCAACCAGCTGACCGAGCCCATCGTGCAGGCGCGGGGGATGGATGCGGGGGCGGTGCTGCGCCAGAAGATGGACTTTATCCTGGTCGATGCCGCGGACGGGTTGGGGATCGAGATCGGCGATGCGCGGCGGACCGAATTGCGCAAGATCGCCTACAAGCTGGGATCGGCGCTGCCGCCGGAGTTCCTGGGTCTGGCGGCAGTCCTGGCATGGGTCGAAAAGGCGGGCGACTGGCCGCGGATCACGTCCGAGCATCCGAGTTACTTCTACACCCTGCGGGCGCGGGCCGGAAAGCACCGCGATCTGGTCAACATGCTGTTGTCGGAACTGTCGCCGCTGGACGTGCGGCAGATGTTCATCGTCCACAAGGAATTGTTCTACGCCCACTATGCCACCTGGTCGGAGCGCAAGCAGACGTATGTGGCGGAGTTCCTCGCGCGGGAGTATCAGGTGGACAAGGAAGGCGCGCGCGAAGCGTTGTTCGGGGCCGAGCCGGGCATGGACGAACGCCAGCGCCCGCAGATGGCCGCAGGGCCGAAACCGGCACGTGACCTGGGGCGGATCGTGGGGCCATGGGGTGCGGTAGACAGGGGGCGCAGATGATCTTCGGCTGGATACGCCTTTTGGTGATGGCCCTGATCGGGCTGACCGTGGTCTATTTCCTTGTCTCGATCTATTCCCGGTCGGTCCGGCGCGAAAAGCTGGAAAAGGAATGGGACACCGACCCCGCCCGCGAAGGCGCGCCCGAGGCAGATCGGGCCGCGTTCATCGAGGCCGGGATGGAGGCCTATCGCCACGGGCTGAAGCGGCGGCTCTTGTGGCTGATCTACATCATCCCCATGATCGTCTTCGTGACCATCATCTACAACGTGAACTGACAGGGAGCCAGACCCATGTGGACCAAGATCAAATGGGGATTTCGCATCCTTGTGGTGCTGATCGTCGGGCTGTTCCTGAACTATACGCTGCCGCAGCACGATGTGGTGCAGATCATCAACACCTATAACAAGCTGACGCCGATCGGGGCGAATGCGATCTTTTATTCCAGCGGCGATACCGGGACCGGGACCGAGACGGCAACCTCGACCCGCGACATCCGCTTCATCGACGCGGTCTATCCGGATGGCAAGACCGTAATGGTCTATCGCAACGAGGATACCGGCTGGGTCTGGCCGCCCTATTTCAAGTGGGACAGCAGCACCCTGCAGGCCGAAGCCGCGAACCTGAAATCGGACAAGGCGAACCCGACCTGGGTGTCGATCACGCATTATGGCTGGCGGCTGGAATGGCTGTCCACATTTCCGAACGCCGTGTCGATCAACCAGGTCTCGGGGCCGGATGTGCGGATCATCCCCTGGGCCTCGATCATCATCCTGACCTTCCTCGGGCTGGCGCTGTTCATGCTGCGCCGGATGTGGCTGCAGTTCCGCGAGCGGGCCATTGATCCGACGCTTGCCGAGGCGGGCGAGGTGTGGGACTCGGTCGATGCCAAGGCCGATGCCGCGCGGGCCGAGGCGCGAGGGTTTTTTGGCCGGGTCTCTGCCTGGTTCGGGACCTGGCGCGCCAAAAAATAGACAGCATGCGGTCTGCTCGAGATTGCGGTCGAGGCTTGCGTTGACACCGCACCGTTCCCACGCGAGACAGGGGCGTCAGCGGGAGAACGGGATTGCGCGAACTGATCCGGGCCAATGCCGGTCTGCTGGTTGCGGGTGTTGCCACCTTTGTTGTCATGGGGGCCGGGCAGTCGCTCTATGGTCCGGCGCTGCCGGTCTATTCACGGATCTTCGGCATATCGACGGCGGCGGCGGGGGTGCTGGTCTCGGCGCATTGGGTGGGCTGTTTTCTTGGCGTTGGCTACATGTACTTTCGCGGTGCCAGGGTCACGCCCCGGCATGCGCTTTTGATGATGACGCTGGGCGGTGCGGGACTGGCGGCGATGGCCAGTTGGGCCCTGACGCTGGTGGCAGCGGTGCTTTTCGGCATCGGCTACGGGATGGCAACGGCGGTTTTCAACCCCCGTGTCCTTGTGGCCTTCGGGTCGCGCGGGGCGTCGATGCTCAGCCTGCTGAATGCGACCTTTGGCGTGGGTGCGATCGCGGCGCCACTGGTCTTTGTCGCGCTGAGCAGCGACCCCCGACTGGCATTTGGACTGACAGCGGGGCTGTGCGCGGCGATCTGGATCATCGCGGGCGCTGCAGGTGCGGCGCCAGTGTCGGCGAGCCAGGCGACGCGGGCGTTCCGGCCGCATCTCGGCATCCTGGCCTTTGGCGTGGTGTCCGTCGGCAGCGAGGCAAGCCTGATCGGTCTTGGCCCTACTGCGCTGATCGCCGCAGGTCTGGCCGAGGATCGGGCGGCGACACTGCTGTCGGCGTTCTTTGTGGTTTTTCTGCTGGCGCGGGTGGCGCTGATCTTTGCCGCCCATCTGATCCCGGCATTTCTGCTGTTGGGCGGCGCGCTTGCCCTGGCCGGGCTTTTTGCGCTGGGGGCGGCGATGGGTTCGCCGGGTCTGTTTTTCGTCGCGATGGGCGCGCCGGCGGGGCTGTTCTTTCCGGGGTTCTATGTCGCCGCCACAGAGCGGATGGGGGGCGATCTGCGCGTGCCGCCGACGATCATCGCGGCTGGACTGGTCGGAGGCATCTTTTCGCCGCTGATCCTGGCCCCGCTGATGGAACCGCTGGGGTCGCGCGGATTTTTCTGGCTGGTGGCCGGTCTCATGCTGGGGACGGCGATGCTGGTGGCGGCGTCATGGCGCTGGATGCACCGCTGAGGAAAACGGTCGCTGACCGGGTGCTGCGTGCCCTGCGCCAGACCAGCACCGACCGGCGGACCGCAGTCACGGTCGGCATGTCGGCGTAGCCGGTCTTGGCCAGTCGCGGCTGCCGCCGCAAGTTCAAAAGAAAGTTCATCGCGTGTTGCCTTTATGGTCTTTGGCTGATGCACCAGCCTAGCGTGCGAGGCATTGAGGAAGCGTTACGCAGATTTCATACGGCAGGTCGGGCCTTCTTGCGGCGCGCCACCCGGCCCGTTGCGGTCGACAGGACATGGACGACCGATTATCCTGAGGACAACGAGATCGGAGGATCGAACATGCGCAAGCACGGTTTATCCGACAGGCGGGCGGGGCGGATGCGAGGGGAGTGATGCGCAAGTACGGACCCACGGTCGGGGAATTGCGGTTTCGCATCGCCATATCGGTGGCAGGACTGGCCTTCATGGGATTTGCGGTGTGGTATCGCGGTATTCCGCGCGGCCCCGCCCTGGTCGAGGTGGTGGGGCTGGCGACCCTATTCTTTGGCGGGACACTGGTTCTGTCGGTCCGCCGCCTGATCGCGGCGCGCAAGTCAGGGACGTGACCGGAATTGAGTCGCCGTGTTCCAGGTCAAAGGCGCTGCGGCAATAGCGGAACGCGGCCATCCAGCGTCAGGTGGAAGATGTCCCGCCCTTCGATGACGATGGCCGACAAGGGGCCACCATAGGCCGCCCCGCTGTCGATGTTGACCCGGTTGCCATAGTGGGTCGGGGCGTCGATGGCGGTATGGCCGTGGATGACCAGCACGCCGTGGTCGCGCGGATCATCCAGGAATTCGCGGCGTATCCAGACAAGATCGGTTTCGGTCTGCCGGTCGAGGGGTATGCCGGGACGGATGCCGGCATGCACAAAAAGTGTGGCATCCTGCTGATACGATGTCGGAAGTGCCGCCAGAAACGCCCGGTGCGCGGCAGGAACCTTGGCCACGGCCTCGGTATGGACGGGCTTGACGGGCCGGTCGGCAGCGCTGCGCACTCCGTATGAGGCCAGCGTCGCGCCGCCGCCGATCTTGTAGTGCAGATAGCCAAGGTCGGAGCGAAGGCCCGGATCCTGCGCCGTGGGGTCGTCAAGAAACAGGGCCAGCATCCGGTCATGGTTGCCCTTGAGCACGACCCAGTCCTGACCCGAGGCGATGCCGGTCATCAGGTAGTCCACAACACCCGCCGAGTTCGGCCCCCGGTCCACCAGATCCCCGACATGCACGATCCGCGCCGGGCTGGCGTGACGCGCGGCATCCTCGGCGATCAGGCCGTGCAGGCCGCGCAGCTGGTCGAGATGGCCGTGGATGTCGCCGATGGCGTAGAGGAGGGGCATTTGGGCAGGCTGCCTTCAGTTGAAGGCCGGGGGTTTCACACCCCCGGACCCCCCGTGGGATATTTGTGAACAGGTGAAAGGGCAAGGGCAGGTTCAGGCGACCTCGAACCGCAGCGGCTTGACCTGCTGGAACATGCCGGTGCTTTCAAGGGTTTCGACGACCTTTGGGTCGATCGGCTGGTCGAGGTACAAAAGCGCGATCGCGTCCTGTCCGACACCTGAGCGGCCAAGGGTGAAGTTTGCGATATTGACGCCGTTCTTTCCCATCGTCATGCCCAAAAGTCCAATGATCCCAGGTACGTCCTCGTTGGTGGTATAAAGCATGTGGGCGCCTACCTCGGCGTCGATATTGATGCCCTTGATCTGGATGAAGCGCGGCTTTCCATCGGAGAAACACGTGCCGGCGACGGAACGTTCGCGTCTGTCCGTAACCATCGTGACCTTGATATAGGCGTCGAACACGCCGGTCTTGTCCTGCCGGGTGGTGGATATCTGGATGCCCTTGTCCTTGGCGACGATGGGGGCGGAGACGAGGTTCACATCCGGGTTCTGCGCCTTGAGCACGCCCGCAATGACCGAAGAGTTGAGCGCGGCAAGGTTCATGCTGGCGACCGTGCCATCATAAAGGATGTTGATCGCCTTGATCGGTTCTTCGGTCATCTGGCCGATGAAGGCGCCAAGATGGGAGGCAAGCTTGATCCAGGGACCCATGACCGCGGCCTCTTCGGCGGTGACGTTGGGCATGTTCAGCGCGTTCTGGACGGCGCCGGTCAACAGGTAGTCCGACATCTGTTCGGCCACCTGCAGGGCGACATTCTCCTGCGCCTCGGTCGTGGACGCACCTAGATGCGGTGTGACGACGACATTCGGAAGATTGAACAATGGGTTATCGGTGGCGGGTTCGGTTTCGAACACGTCGAGGGCGGCACCGGCGACATGGCCGGATTTCAGCGCCTCGGCCAGCGCCGTCTCGTCGACCAGCCCGCCGCGGGCGCAGTTGATGATGCGCACGCCGGGCTTGGTTTTCGCCAGGTTCTCGCGGCTGAGGATGTTGCGCGTCTTGTCTGTGAGGGGGACGTGCAGGGTAATGAAATCAGCGCGTCCCAGCAATTCATCGAGTTCGACCTTGTGGACGCCAAGGGTCTTGGCGCGTTCTTCCGACAGGAACGGGTCATAGGCCACGACCTTCATGTGCAGGCCCACGGCGCGGTCGCAGACGATGCCGCCGATGTTGCCCGCACCGATCACCCCAAGCGTCTTGTTGTAAAGCTCGACACCCAGAAAGCGCGATTTTTCCCATTTCCCGGCATGGGTTGAGGCGTTCGCCTCGGGCAGTTGCCGGGCCACGGCGAACATCATCGCGATGGCATGTTCCGCCGTGGTGATGGAGTTGCCGAAGGGCGTGTTCATCACGATCACGCCCTTTTTCGACGCCGCCGGAATGTCGACGTTGTCGACCCCGATCCCGGCGCGGCCGATGACTTTCAGGCGTGTCGCCTTCTCCAGCAGTTTCTCGCTCGCCTTGGTGGCGGAGCGGATCGCAAGGCCGTCATACTGGTCGATGACGGCTGCAAGGGCGTCCTTGTCACGCCCAAGCTTCGGCAGGTAGTCGACCTCCACCCCCCTGTCGCGGAAGATCTGGACGGCGGTTTCGGAGAGTTCGTCGGAGACGAGGACTTTGGGGGCCATGGTGTTGATCCTTATCGAAAACATGCGTCGGATGACGGTCGGCTATGCGTCGGGCATCTGTCGGGCATTTGTCGTGACAGATGGGGTATCGCGGCGGGGTGGAACCCCGCCCTACAGCGATGCGATTTCCGCGTGGAAAGCGTGCGCGATCCACGGCATCAGTGCGGCGACATCGGCGGTTTCCACCGTCGATCCGCACCAGATGCGCAGGCCGGGGGGCGCATCGCGGTAGGCACCGATGTCATAGGCGACGCCGGATTTTTCCAGCCGCTTGGCGACGGCTTTGGCAAACGCCTCGCCATCGGTGACGCGGGGGTCGGCGAATTTCAGGCAGACGCTGGTGGTGGAGGCGATCTGGGGCGTTTCGGCCAGGTTCGCGATCCAGGGGTTGGTGGCGCAGAAGTCCCAGACGACTTTCGCATTGGCGCTCGCGCGGGCAATCAGGCCTTGCAGGCCGCCGACGGACTTCGCCCATTTCAGCGCGACAAGGTAATCCTCGACCGCCAGCATCGAGGGGGTGTTGATCGTCTCGCCCTGGAAAATGCCTTCGATCAATTTGCCCTTTGCGGTCAGCCGGAAGATTTTCGGCAGCGGCCAGGCGGGGATATGGCTTTCCAGTCGTTCGACGGCGCGGGGCGACAGGATCAGCATGCCATGCGCGCCCTCCCCCCCCAGCACCTTTTGCCAGGAGAAGGTGGTGACGTCGAGCTTCGACCACGGCAGGTCCATGGCAAAGGCGGCCGAGGTCGCGTCGCAGATGGTCAGGCCCGCACGGGTGGCGGGGATGGCGTCACCGTTCGGCAGGCGGACGCCCGAGGTGGTGCCGTTCCAGGTGAAGACGACATCGCGGTCGAAATCGACCTGAGTGAAATCGACGATCTGCCCGTAAGGCGCGACCTGCACTTTGGCGTCCAGCTTCAACTGCTTGACCACATCGGTGACCCAGCCTTCGCCGAAGCTCTCCCAGGCCAGCATTTCTACCGGGCGGGCACCGAGCATCGACCACATCGCCATTTCCACCGCGCCGGTATCCGAGGCGGGGACAATGCCGATGCGGTAGTCCGCCGGCACGCCGAGAATTTCGCGGGTGAGGTCGATCGCCTCTTTCAGTTTCGCCTTGCCAATGGCGGCACGGTGCGACCGGCCAAGCGGCGCTTCGCCGAGCATATCGAGGGAAAATCCGGGGATTTTGGCGCAGGGACCGGAAGAGAAGCGCGGATTGGCCGGGCGCGCCGCCGGTGGTGTCAGGTCTGTCATGTTAGCCTTCCAGCTATGAGCCCTTCGTTGGGGAAGGGTGTCCCACGTTCGGGAATAGCCTCGCCCGGGGGGCGGCACAAGCGGAAAAGCGGGTCGGAAACGCCGCATGATCGCCAGAAAACGACACCTCCGGGGTCTTACCCCTGACGCATCGCCGGTGCAGGATGCGGAAAAACATGGAGGCGACGATGCATTACGTAATTCTGTTCACGGACAATCCCGATGCCGACCCGGCGATCCGCACCCGGCTGATGGGCGCGCATCTGGATTTTCTGGAGGCCAATGGAGACCGCATCCTGTCGGCCGGGCCGCTGCGCGAGGGTGATGCACCTGCGGGTGGGATGTGGGTGGTCGATCTGGCGGCGGCGGACGAGGCCAAGGAGCTGGTCGAGGCCGACCCGTTCTGGCCCACGGGACTGCGCGCGTCCTGGCGGGTGCTGGCCTGGCGGCAGGTTTTTGCAGACGGCAAGCGACGGGTCTGAGGCTGGCCTTGCGTCCGCTTTCGTGATTATCAGCCGCGCGACCCCTGTTCCGAAAGACCGACGATGTTCATCGCGACCCTGCTGACCAATCCCGACCGTCCGGTGCTGGAACGCGCCACGGTAGAAGCCTTGCGCAATGCCTGGGGCGGCGGCGATGCAAGGTGGCTGGACCCGGGCGTGGCGGCGGAGTTCGTGCTGGGGGAGGTGCCGGGCAACCTGTGGGAGGTCTGGGACGGGTTGCAGGCGCTGGGGGTGGACCTTGCGGTGCAGCCGTCCGAGGGACGGCGGAAGCGGGCGCTGATCGCCGACATGGATTCGACGATGATCCAGCAGGAATGCATCGACGAGCTGGCCGACGAGGCGGGGGTCGGCGCGCATGTGGCGGCGATCACGGCGCGGGCGATGAATGGCGAGCTGGATTTTGAAGTGGCGCTGCGCGAGCGGGTGGGGCTGTTGCGAGGCTTGCCGGAAGGGGTGATTGCGGAGGTGATCCGCGACCGCATCACGCTGATGCCGGGGGGTGCGGCACTGGTCGCCACGATGCGGGCGAACGGGGGGTATGCGGCGCTGGTGTCGGGTGGCTTCACGGCCTTTACCGGGTCGATCGCGGCGCGGCTGGGGTTTGATGAGCATCGGGCGAATACGCTGGAGATGGCGGATGGACGGCTGACCGGGGCGGTGGCGGAGCCGATCCTGGGGCGGACTGCCAAGGTGCAGGCACTGCACGAAATCTGTGCGCGGCTGGCGATTGGCGTGGATCAGGCGATGGCGGTCGGTGATGGCGCGAATGACCTCGGGATGCTGCGCCTCGCCGGGGCGGGCGTGGCGCTGCACGCCAAGCCCGTGGTACAGGCGGAGTGCGCGTTGCGCGTAAACCATGGCGACCTGACGGCTCTGCTGTACCTGCAAGGGTATGCGCGGGAGGAGTTTGTTGTTTGAGGTGACACTGGCGACGGCGTTGATCCTGATCCTTGCGGCATTCGTCGCGGGCTTTGTCGATGCCATTGCGGGTGGGGGCGGGCTGATCACCATGCCTGTGCTCTTGCTGGCGGGGGCGGACCCGGTGACAGCGTTGGCGACGAACAAGCTGCAGGGGACGTTCGGGTCGGGGACCGCGATGGTGGCCTATGCGCGGGCGGGGCATGTACGGCCCGGCGATCAGGTGGCGATGGCTGCGGTGGCGGTTGTCGCCGCTGGTGCGGGGGCGCTGGTGGCGCATCTGATCCCGGCGGGGGTCTTGCGCGCGATCATGCCTTTGGTGCTGATCGGGGTCGCGGCGTTCTTTGCGCTGAAGCCGGGGTTGAGCGATGCAAACCGGGTGGCGCGGATGCCCCAGGCAGTCTTTGCCGCGACGGCGGTGCCCTTGATCGCCGCCTATGACGGATTCTTCGGTCCCGGCACAGGGTCGTTCTACATGATCGCCTTTGTCATGCTGGCGGGGTTCGGGGTGCTGAAGGCGACGGCGCATACCAAGATGCTGAACCTTGCATCCAATGCCGGGAGTTTGGCGGTCTTTGCCTTTGGCGGGGCAATCTGGTGGGCGGTTGGCCTCGCGATGGGGGTCGCGCAGGTGGCGGGGGCGAGCCTTGGTGCGCGGGCGGCAATGCGGGTGGGCGCGGGGCTGATCAAGCCGCTGATCGTCATCACCTCGACCGCGATGGCGCTCCGGCTGTTCTGGCAGGTCTGGGGTTAGACACCCCAGTCGGCGGCTTGCATCTCGCGCAGGCGGCTGGCGGTACGTTCGAATTCGAAACTGCCCGTACCTTCGATGTACAGCCGCTCGGGCGCCTCTGCCGCCGTCGCGATCAGGCGGACGCGGGCTTCGTAAAGGGCGTCAACCAGGGTGACGAAGCGTTTGGCCTCGTTGTAGTTGGTCGAGGAAAGCTGGGGGATGTCCTCAAGGATCAGGACGCGGGCTGCCTTGGCGATGGCGAGGTAGTCGGCGGGGCCGAGGGGTTTGGCGCAAAGGTCCCAGAAGGTGGCGCGGGCGATGCCGTTGGCAAAGGCGGGAAGCTCAACCTGGCGACCGTTGACGGGGAGGCTTAGGGGCTGCGGTGGGGTGCCGCCGGTCAGGTCGGTCCAGAGGGCGGCGATGGTGGGTCTGGTGCCGGTGGCGGGGTGGAAATAGACCTGCGCCCCGGCAAGGCGGTGCTGGCGATAGTCGGTGGGGCTTTCGAGTTCGACGACGTTGAGGCGCGTCCCCAGCATGTCGATGAAGGGCAGGAACAGCGCCCGGTTGAGGCCGTCCTTGTAGAGGTCTTTCGGGGGGCGGTTGGAGGTGGTGACGATGACCACCCCGGCGGCGAAGAGCTTTTCGAAAAGCCGCCCAACGATCATCGCGTCGGTGATGTCGCTGATCTGCATTTCGTCGAATGCCAGCAGGCGCAGGTCGCCGATCAGGGCTTCGGCCACCGGGGCGAGCGCGTCGTCGACCCCGGACTTGCGGGCGGCGTGCATGCCGCGATGGACGTCCTGCATGAAGGCATGGAAATGGACGCGGCGTTTGGCGTCAATGTCGGTGGCGGCGAAGAAGAGGTCCATCAACATGGACTTGCCGCGACCGACGCCGCCCCAGAGATAGATGCCCTTTGGGCTGGAATCGTTTCTGTGGAAAAGGCCCGCCAAGCCGCGCGTCCTGCGTTGGGGATGCTCTTCGAGCCAGTTGCGCAGGGTTTCCAGTTCGCCAAGGATGGCATGTTGCGCAGGGTCCGAGGTCAGCCCGCCCCCCGCCACGCGGGCTTCGTAAATCTCGGTCAATGTCGCGCGCATCGGCGATCTATACGATTGCCGACCGCATTGGCCAAGCGTTGCGACCTTGCTTTGCGGAGGCGAGGGGCGGAAAGTCAGGCAATCTTGCGATGGAGAAACAGATGCGCAGTCCCGAGGCGTTGGCCATCCAGATGGGCCTCGACATTCCAGACTTTGACCGGGCCGGCTATTATGGGGCGGATTACGGGACGATGAAGCCGTTTCACCGGGTCGGCAGCCTGTTGTTCCTGTCGGGGCACGTGGCGCAGGTCGGGGCCGAGATCACGCACAAGGGGCGGCTTGGGGCCGACCTGACGACGGCGCAGGGCTACGCGGCGGCACGGCAGACGGGGCTGAACCTTTTGGGTGGCATCCGGCAGGCGGTGGGGTCGCTGGACCGGGTGAAGGGGATTATCAGGACGCTGAACTTCGTCGTCTGCACGCCGGACTATGAGGACGTGCACAGGGTATCGTCGGGCCTGTCGGATCTGCTGGTCGAGGTGTTCGGGACCGAGAGGGGCCTTGGCGGGCGGGCCACGATCGGCGTCATGGCGCTTGCGGGCGGGGTGTGTTTCGAGACCTGGGCGACGGTGGAGGTCGAGGGGTAGGAAGGTGGCGAAGGCGAAGCGACTGGCATGGTGGCCAGCCTGCTGCAATTGGCAAACCTGGACTGGGCCGTGCCGGACTATACCACCTTGTGCCGGCGCCAGAAGACGCTGGCCGTCCGGATCCCTTATCGGCGCGCCGACGGCCCACCGAACCTGCTGGTTGACAGCGCCGGCATCAAGTTCCCGGGCGACGGCGAATGGCAGGCCCGCAAGCACGGTGTTCAGGGACGCCGCCAGTGGCGCAAGCTGCATCTGGCCATGGACACGGCCACGTCTGACATCCGCGCCGTGGAATTCACCCCCAGCAGCGACGGCGACAGCCCCGTGCTGCCGGAACTGCTCGACCAGATCCCCGAAGGAGAGGAGATCGGCACGGTGACCGCCGATGGGGCCTGTGACACCCGCCGTTGCAACACGCCATCATCGACCGCCAGGCCACCCCGATCATCCCGATCCGCAAGAACGGCCGTCCCTGGATAGAGGATTGCCCGGCGGCGATCGCCCGAAACGAAACCCTGCGCGCTACCCGGCACTATGGCAGGGCGTTCTGGAAGCGATGGACGGGATATCACGTCCGAAGCCGGATCGAGGCGAAGATGCGCTGTCTCAAGTCCTTCGGCGAGCGCATCGCCGCAAGAGACCCAGACCGCCAATCCGCCGAAATCCAGATCCGCATCGCCCTGATGAACCGCTTCTCGGCCCTCGGAACGGCCAACATCGTTCGCGTGGCCTGATGCTGCCGGGGAAAGGGGCCATCATGCCTCAGTCAGGCGTTCTGCAACAATGCCGATTGCCGTTTGTCGCAGTCGTATCGGGCAGCGAAGAGCCGGACAATTCGGCCGGGTGCCCCCCGCCTCAAAAAGCCGGTTTTCCCGCGTCGCGATCTCAGCGATTGATTCTTCTCCAGCCGCTGCGCCCCAGCCCGACTGCCGCCAGCAACGCAAAGCCTGCGCCGGCCAGAAACGTTGCCTGTGGCCCGAACCCCTGCCACAGCGCCCCGGCGATGACGCTCGCCAAAAGCATCGCGACGCCGGTGATCAGGTTGAACATGCCGAAGGCGGTGCCGCGCAGTTCCGCCGGAACCGTCTCGGCCACCAGTGCCGACAGCAATCCCTGCGTGAGCCCCATGTGCAGGCCCCAGAGCGCCACCCCAAGGCCAAGCGCGGCGAGGCCCGGCCCATAGGCCAGCACCAGATCGGCGGCAACCAGAACCACAAGGCCCACCAGAAGCAGTCCGGTCGTGCCGACTCGGTCCGATAGTACCCCCGCAGGCCATGCCGACAGGGAGTAGACCGCGTTCATCCCGACCAGGACCAGCGGCACCAGCATCAGCGATAGCCCGGAAGCCTCGGCCTTCAGGATCAGGAAGGCTTCCGAAAACCGGGCCAGCGTGAAGACGGCAGCCAGCCCCACGACGGACCAGTATGCCCCACCCAAGAGCCGCAGTTCCGACCGCGACAGCGGTTTCTTGACCCGGCGCAGGCCTTCGGGGCGCGGCGGCTCTTTCACCGCGAACAAGATCAGCGCCAATGCGAGGAAGGCCGGCACAACCGCAACCCAGAACACGGCGCGGAAGTCGTTCGCAAAGGCCCACATCAACGCGATGGCAGCCAGGGGGCCGAGGAAGGCCCCGAACGTGTCGAGCGACTGGCGCAGCCCGAAGGCAGCACCCCGCCGCCCCTCGGGTGCCAGATCGGCCACCAGCGCATCGCGCGGCGCGCCGCGGATGCCCTTGCCCACGCGGTCGATGAAGCGTGCGGCGACCAGCCAGCCGATGGTTGGTGCCAGCGGAAACACCGGCTTGGTCAGTGCCGCCAGCCCGTAGCCAAGCGCCGCCAGTTCCTTGCGCCGCCCGATCCGGTCCGACAGCGCGCCGGAGAACACCTTGGTGATGGAGGCCGTCGCCTCGGCGATCCCTTCGATCACGCCGACCGCCAGCGCGGTCGCGCCAAGGCCGACGGTCAGATAGACCGGCAAGAGCGCATGGATCATCTCGGACGAGATATCCATCAGCATCGACACCAGGCCGAGCGCCCAGATGCCCGCAGGCAACCCGCGCCAGGCCGCACCCTTGCCCGCCCCACCTTGCCCCTTCAATCCCATCGCAGGCTCTCTGCCGCCGCCTCTTGCCGCGACAGGCCGACATCGGCCAGCAGCCGGTCGTCCAGCCGGGCCAGCGCCGTGCGCTGCCTCAACCGCTCGCTCCAATCCAGCAAGCGCGACGGCGCGGGCGCAACCCGCCAGTGCGGCAGGCGAGGATCGAAGTCCACAGTCGACAGCGGGTGTGTCATCCGTCTTCGCCTTTCGCGTCGAAAACAAGCCGCGCATAGTCTTCCAGCACGGTCTCGCAGCCCTGCAGGCGGCTCTGCGCCTCGGCAGCGCGCGCCGCGCCGTAAAAGTCGAGTTTCACGATCTTGACCAGCCATCCCTGAAGTTTCTTCAGATCGACATCGTTCTCTTCCAGTTCCGCATAGGTGAAATGCCCGGCGGCGATTTCCTTGGCGACCTCGCGCTCGAAGTCGTTGCACTTGTCGATGAACTCGGCATAGGCCTCATCCCGTTCGGCCTTGAAGCGGGCGATGACCTTTTCCTCCTGCGCGCGGTCAAGCGCGATCGTCTCCAGCAGGACGCTTTCGCCCTTCGCCTCGGCGATGTCGTGCTCGACAATCTTCAGGCGGCGGATGTGATCGTCGGCCTTTGGCAGCACGCAGACGCCGTTCTGCAGATAGATCGCGCCCATGCCCTTGAGTTTGCGCCAGATCGCGATGCGGCGCGCCGAGGGTTCGGCGGGCACCTTGTAGGTCAGAAGAAGCCAGGTCACGTGGTCCATGCGAACATTGATACTGTAACGATGGTAACATTTCAAGGATACACTTCGCACGATGTCTGACCGTGTTAGGCCGCCGCCGATGCGCTACTGCGTGACTACGCGTGACCAAACAGTGAAGAAGATTGCACATTTGCAATCGGCGCAGCGGCTTGCTGCAAGGTTTGGCACCGATCTTTGGCCTGCCCGGCCCACAGCAAGACGCATCGGGTTGGCGCTTCAGGAGGCATTGAGAGACATGCAGACCCAATCCAAAAGAACACGCTGGCCCGCTTTGGTGGTCGCGGCCTTGATGGGGGCAACGTCGGTTGCCGCGCTGCGCCCGTCGCTGATCCCGGCCTATGCCGCAGCCGCCCAGCCGGGCGGTTATGCCGATCTCGTCGCGCGCGTCGCCCCCGGTGTCGTCTATATCGAGGTGACGAAGGCGGCTGCCACCTCCGCGATCGGTCCGGCCGACCTGCCGCCCGGTGTCCCGCCCGGAGCATTCAGCCCGCATTCCGGATCGCCCATTCCCGGCTTGCCCGATCGACTTCCCGGCAACGTCCCGCTTGAAACGGGCGTCGGGACCGGCTTCATCATCTCGGCAACCGGCGACATCGTGACCAACAACCACATCGTCGAGGGTGCCGAAAGGGTGACGGTCAAGTTGTCCGACGGCACCACACTGGACGCAAAGGTCATCGGCACCGATGCCGCCACCGATCTTGCGCTGATCCGGGTAGATGCCGGTCGCGCGCTCCCGATTGTCTCCTGGGGCGACAGCAGGGCGTTGCGCGTCGGTCAGGACGTGGTGGCCATCGGCAACCCCTTCGGTTTGGGCAACAGTGTGACCGCGGGGATCATTTCAGCCCTGGGCCGCGACATCAATGCAGGTCCGTTCGACAACTACATCCAGACCGACGCAGCCATCAACCGCGGCAATTCCGGCGGGCCGCTGTTCGATGCGGCGGGCATGGTGGTTGGGATCAATACCGCCATCTTGTCCCCCACGGGCGGGTCGGTCGGGATCGGCTTTGCCGTGCCCTCCGAGACCGCACAGGCGGTGATCTCCGATCTTGCCAATGACGGGCGGGTCGCGCGCGGCTGGCTCGGCGTGGCGATCCAGCCGGTGACCGAGGACATCGCCGCCGCCATCGGACTACAGTCGGCCAAGGGTGTGATGATCGGTGACGTGACGGCTGATGCGCCTGCCGCGAAGGCCGGCATCAGGCGGGGCGATGTGGTGACGGCGGTTGACGGCACCACCGTCGAAAGCCCCCGCGATCTGACGCGCGCGGTGGCCGGGGCCAGGCCCGGAACCCAGATCACCATCGACCTGCTGCGCGCGGGTACCCCGACCGTGCTTGCGCTGACGCTGGGAGAGCGCCCCGATCAACCGGCCTGAGCCTTTTCGAGAGACCAGCAGGCAGATTGTTCTCGGGCGTCAGAGAACGCCCGAGAGCACGTTGATCGTCATGGCCAGGACACCGAGGTTGAAGAAGAAGGCGAACAAGCCGTGCAGCGTGACGACGCGGCGGATCCGCCGGGACGAAATGCCGAGGTCCGCTGTCTGGGCGGTCATGCCGATCACGAAAGCGAAATAAACGAAATCGGAAAATGCGGGTGCATCCCCTCCGGGAAACACGATCCCGCCCGCCTCACCTGCATCCGCTTGGTCGTAGTAAAGATGTGCGTAGTGAAAGGCATAGACCAGGTTCGAGAAAAGCCAGGCCAGAACCAGCGTGCCTGCGACGATGGCAAAATCCACCGCAGTCAGGGCAGTCCGTCCCTCGACCATCCGTCCCAACGCCAGCAGGATGGCCGCCAGAACGGTAGAAGCCGTCAGTGCAAGCAAGAGCCGCCCGCCATCTTCGCGCGCCGCGCGTTCGCGTTCGCGCACCGGGTCGTCGTCGACCCAGAGCGGTATCGCGAGGACTGTGAACAAAGCAACGGCGATGTCAAAACCGAGAATGAGCGCCTCTTCGACGGGCCACCGCAGCGTGGCCAGTGCTGTTGCAATGACGAGGACGGCAAGAAATGCAAGGAAGCGCGGATGCGGCATGTTCACCCCGTCACCACACCGAACAGCCGTCCCACGATCGCGGTCGCCGCCATTGCCAGCGCGCCCCAGACCAGCACGCGCGCCGCCCCGCGCCAGCGCCCGGAGCCACCTGCCGCGGCCCCGATGCCGCCCAGAAACGCCAGTCCGACCAGCGAAGCCGCCACGACCCACAGAACGATCTGTGCCGAAGGGGCAAGTGCTGCGATAAGCAGCGGCGATGCGGCTCCGACGGCGAAGGTCGCGGCAGATACCAGTGCGGCCTGGACTGGCGCGGCGCTTACCACGGCCGAGATGCCGAGTTCGTCTCGCAAATGCGCGCCGATCGCGTCCTTTGTCGTCAGTTGAGCGGCGACCTGGCGCGCCAGCCCCGGCTCCACCCCGCGCGCAACATAGATCGCCGCGAGTTCCGCCAGTTCCGCGTCAGGCGCCTTGGCCAGTTCATCCGTCTCGCGCGCCACGTCGGCGGCCTCGGTGTCCGCCTGGGAGCACACGGAAACGTATTCCCCCGCCGCCATCGACATGGCCCCCGCAACCAGCCCGGCAAGCCCCGCAACCAGAACCTCCGTTCGCCCGGTTCCGGCCGCCGCAACGCCCACAATCAGGCTCGCGGTCGAAACCATACCATCGTTTGCACCAAGGACGGCGGCCCGTAGCCAGCCGATCCGATGGATGAGATGACGTTCGTCGTGCGGTGCAAGCGGCATTTGAGACTTTTCCTTGAAAGACGCGGCGCAGCACAGATAACAAACTTCTATTGCCGCCAACAGGCGACTGAGACGGGCGGATGTCAGAGCGCCGTCAAGTCAGACCTGCTTGAAGCGATCAGAAAGTGGCTCGACAACGAGGGAATTGCCACGGGGAAGCCATTCGGACCATGGCCGCAAACGGCTGCAAGCGTGCGGACCGCACTTGATGGGCGGTTGCGGTAAGAGACCGTCAGGTGTCAGGTTCCGCTTGTCCCGACGCGCACCTCAGCATCACGCGGTCTGGGAAGCAGCGGATCGACCAAGAGATCCTCCAGCAGCAGCGACACCAGCGCCGGGCGCCCCGACACACCTGCCTTGCGGTAGATCGCGTTGAGATGTGCCTTGACCGTGCCCTCGGCTGACCCGCGCAGGCGGGCGATCTCGGCGATGTCGCTGCCCTTGATAACGAAAGTGGCCACGTCCTGTTCCGCCGGGGTCAGGCCCCAGGTGGCGAACAGTTCCTCCATCAGGTCGTTCAACCCCTTTGCTGCCGCCGACAGGCTGCGGATCATATGCGCCTCGCGACGGAGCAGGCGCAACAGGACCCTCGCCTCCACACCGATGGCGACGACCAGCGACAGCGTGGCGAGGAACTCTGTCGCAAGGTGCCAGTTGACGGCCGAGAGCCCGGTCGCCATCACATCGCGCAACAGGTCGGCAGAGAAAAAGACTGCGCTGGCCACCTGCACCGCGATCAACAAGGCCAGCGCGCTGGCCATTTTCGGCTTGGCCTTGGGATAGGTCATTCGTGAACGCGGCTTTCCTTGGGAACCTCCTTGTAGCCTGTTATCATCGCCAGAGGAAGGTTGACCCGCGTGCGCCGGCTTTCCCAGATCACCGCCGCGACATGGATCACGACGGAAATCTCTGCCCAGATCACCGAGTATTCATGCAAAGTCTTGACCCAGCGCACGCCAAAGTAAGCCGCTGTTGTCATTGCATAGCCTGACAGCGCGATGATGACCAACGCGACCAGGATGTTGTAGATCATCAGGGCACCGAGCGGCGTGTGACCAAGGTGGACCGTCTTGCGTCCTGTCGCGATGTCGGCCGCCTGCGTGACCACGCCGCGCAGGCTTGGCGAAAATGTCGAAAAGCGGGCATAGCCTCGACCCAGGACGCCCCAGAAGATGCGGAACGTGACCAGTGCCACGATGGCGTAGCCCAGCACGAGGTGCCACCCCGACGCCGTCGGCACGAACAGGGAATTTGCGGCAAAAGCCCCGACCAGCGACCAGTGAAAGACCCGTATCGCCGGGTCCCAGACCTTGAATTTCATGGCATAATCTCCTGTTGGGGAAGCGCCGCCGTTGTACCGGCGGCGCTGGGTGGCGTCGCTATTTCGCCGTGAACTCGAGCATGCACAGTTTCTGGTCGAGGAAGATCTCGTAGGCGGTGCCGGCCTTGATCGCATAGACCTCGAACTTGCCGTCGATGGTTCCGACCGAACGGACTTCTTCAAAGCCGCGCTCTGCCATGACCTTGCGGATTTCAGCCTCCTTGGCTGGATCGTTCAGCGGCACGTCACCGGCCCAGGCGGCCCCGGAGCCGAGAACCAGTGCTGCGGTAAGGGCAGCAGCAAGGGATTGGTACTTCATGATCTTGTTTTCCTCTGTGGGTCGGCTCACACCGGAATGGCGCAGCCCCGTGGTCGGGAAATTGATCATGGTTGGGCAGAACGGAATTGATCCGCAGTTGGCCAAGACCGCAGGTGTAAGCGCCACTCCGCCCATAGGTCCGCAGTTTAGGAGGGCGATCGGCTGTGCGGGCGGCAAGGGGACATCCGCGCCGGATGTCTGCAGCGCCTTCGGCGGGGCAGGCGGGCTGGCAGGGAAATCGCCGACACCGGCTTCAACGATTGCGGCGATCGAGGCTCCGCCGATCGACCAGGGCCGTCGTTCCGCGTTCCCGCGACCGGCCAGGCGCTTGCCGTTTGAAATGTACGGCATCGGCCAGCGCAGGATCGGATACAGAATTGAGCGACGCCGGAGCCTGCGTCCCGACCTCACCACCTTTTTTCAGGATTGCCTGACGTTGCCATTAAGACAACTGACAAAAATAGTCGGTAATTCTTGACATCGATCCGTCGGTCTGAAAAAGTAAAACAGTCAGGATTCAGGAGCGTAGATGATGACAAACGACCATCCAAAACGGCCGGTTCGGACGAGCCGACCGAAGCTCTGGCGCGCGCTGGTGATGGCCGGGCTGACCTCGGGTATCGCGACGGGTCTGGCGGATGCGCAATCCGCCGGAACTGAACCTGCGGAGGGCCTCTGGCTGGCGCAGTCTGCAGTCGGCGAAGGCGGCGAAGGTGGCGAAGGCGGCGAAGGCGGCGAGGCCGGTGCGGGGCAGAGCGGCGATGCGGTCGTCGATCTGCTGTCCAGTCTCGGTCAGGCCGAAGGACACCTGCGTTCGGGCATGCAGATGTATGTCGACGGCGGCATGGAGATGGCAGCGACCCACATGGGCCATCCGAAGGCCGAACTTTACGCGGACATCGGCGCGGCCCTTGATGCTGCCGGCGTTGCGGGCTTCGGCACAGAACTCGACGCGGTCACGGCCGCACTTGCGGCGGGAAAACCGGTGGCCGAAATCGAAGCGGCCTATACCGCTGCGCTGGAACGGATCGACGCGGCACGAAGCGCACTCGGCGCCTCGCCCAAGACCCGGTTGATGGCGATGGCGCTGATGTTGCGCGCGGCGGGCGGCGAATACGACGTCGGCGTGAAGGACGGGGCGATCGTGAAACTGGCCGAGTATCAGGACGCCTGGGGCTTTGTCGAGACGGCGAAGGCCGAGGCCGGGCGGCTGGCCGAAGATCGCGATCCGGCGGTGGCAGGCGCCGCCACGACGGTGCGTGCCACGCTTGACGGGCTCGCGCCGGCCTTCCCCGCCCTGATGCCAACGGGCCCGATTTCCGGAGACACGCAGATGGTGATGGCCGCCGCTGCGACCACGGAGCTTGCGGCCTACGCGCTCAAGTAACCGATGCTGCTGGCAATTGAAAAACTGCTGAGCCGTGCCGAGGCGGCGGCCATCCGCGCTGCCGCTTCGACAATCGAATTCGGCGACGGCGCGACGACGGCAGGCCGCCATGCCCGTGCAGTCAAGGCCAATGCACAGGCGCTGCCCTCGCCGGGGCTTGACGCAATCCGCGCCAAGGCGACGGCGGCGCTGGAAGCAAGCGCGCTGTTCCGTGCGGCGGCGCGACCGCGTCATGTAACGCCGTTGATCCTGTCGCGATACCGGCAGGGACAGACCTACGGGACGCATGTAGACGACGCCATGATGGGCGGACTGCGCACCGACATTTCGTTCACGTTGTTTCTGAGCGAGCCCGAAAGCTATGATGGCGGAGAGCTGGTGCTCGAGGACATGTTCGAGCCGCGCGCAATCCGGCTGGGGGCCGGCGACTTGTTCCTCTACCCCTCGACGGCCCTGCACAGGGTGGAGCCAGTAACGCGCGGTGAACGGCTGGCGCTGGTCGGCTGGGTGCAAAGCCTGATCCGCGAGCCGGGCCGGCGCGAGATCCTTTTCGACCTCGATCGCAGCGTCGAGCAGATCCATGCCGAACAGGGGCCGTCGGAGCTGTTCCACACGCTCGCCAAGACCCGCTCCAACCTCATGCGCCTTTGGGTCTCGGGCTGACCTTTCCAGGCAAGCGCCGCCGATGCGCGGCTCCTGCGCAACGTCGGGCTGACGCGCGGGAAAGCCCTTCGCTCCGCCGGGCGGAAGCACACCGGCGTGGCTGGCGCATCCGGACCATGAGGCTGCGGGCTACTGGCTGCATATCACAAAACTGCATAGGCGGCGGCATGTCGGGGTTAACCGCCTTGCCCAAGGTGTGCGGAACAACGGCTCTTGGAAGGCCGCTGCAACCCAACCGGAACGGAGACGCCTCATGCCGCCCCCCATCATCATTCTCGACAGACTGACGCAACGGTTCGAGGACCGCACCGTCGTCGACGCGCTGTCCTTTTCGATCGCAGAGGGCCAGGTGTTCGGTTTTCTGGGTCATGATGGCGCAGGCATGGCAACCACGCCGAACATGCTGACGACGCTGGCCCGGCCCGCGTCGGGCACCGCGACCATCGCCGGGGCGCGCGATCCAACTGCAGCAACCTGCGGCGCGCCCTCTTCGGCATTGTCGATCTTCTTGGGGCCGCCTGGCTGATCCGCCGCCGCCAGCGGCCTGTTGTTCAGGATGTTCGACCCGAGTAAGAGATCGAACAAGACCGGCGTTTGTGATACCCGATTGTCTCGGTCAGAATGCCGTCGCCTCTGCGGCCCCGTATCGCCGTGTCCAAATTGCACTTTCCGGATTGACCCTGCATGTCCCAGCTTGCCACCAACCTGACGGACTATTTGTCTTCGCACCCCTATCTCGCGATTCTGATCCTGTTTCTGGTCGCCTTTGGCGAGGCGATGCTGTTCATCGGCCTCTTCGTTCCCTCCACCCCGATCATGATCGGCGCCGGCGCGCTGGTCGGTCTGGGAAAACTGAGCCTGTTTCCGGTGCTGATCGCAAGTGCCACAGGGGCCATTGCGGGCGACGCACTGTCGTTCTGGATCGGTCGCCGTGGCAAGCGACACCTGACCGCGATGTGGCCCCTGTCGACCCATCCCGACCTTCTGGCGACGGGCGAGCGGTTCTTTGCGCGCCATGGCGCGCTCAGCATCTTTCTGGCGCGGTTCGTCCCGGTGGTGAAGGCCGTGCTGCCCACCGTCGCCGGGATGGCCGGGATGTCGCCTGGCCGGTTTGCGCTGGTCAATGTGGTGTCGGCCTTTGTGTGGTCAGCCGCGCATCTCTTTCCCTCCATGCTGATCGGTCGCGGGCTTGGCGTGGCGGCAACCGCGAACCCCAAGGTGATCGAACTGTTCGGCGCTGTTCTCGTGCTGGCGGTGCTCGCCTGGATCGCGGCCCGGCAGATTGGCCGCAGAGTGGTGCCGGTGCTTGCCGATCTTGGTCGCCGGACTGCGACGCGATGGGCAAAGTCGGGCACCGGATGGCGGAGCAGGCTCGGGCAGCGCATGATGGCATCGGACCGCGCATCCGGCTTTCTGGCTGAAACGCTGCTGGTGGTTGCGGCCGGAGCGGGATTGATCATCCTGACGGGGCTGGTGCTTCTTGATCCGGCGCTGTCGCGCGCGGATGCGGCACTGTCGGGTTGGTTCGGCGCGCGCCGGACCGACCTTGCGACGCGGTTTTTCCTCGGCGCTACCATGCTGGCGGACTGGCGTGTGCTGTTTCCGCTGGCAGTCGCGATGATGGCCTGGTTCGCGATGCTTCGCGACTGGCGGCTGGTCGGGATCCTGGCAAGCGCGTTTGCGGCCACCCTGGCCTTTGTCCAGGCCGTCAAGTTCCTGGTGCAGCGCGCCCGCCCGACACAGATTTACAATGGTGCCGAGGCGTTCAGTTTTCCGTCCGGCCATGCGACACATGCGACGGTCATCCTTGGCATAGCGGCCCTTCTGATCGGTTCATACCTGCGACCGGCACTGCGCAACCTTGTCTACGGGGCGGCGGCCGCGCTGGTGCTGATCGTAGCAGTCTCGCGCGTGTATCTGGGGGCGCACTGGCCCACGGATGTGCTGGCCGGCATGCTGTTTGGCACCATCGTCCTTGTCGCTTTTGCGGTCCTGACGCGGGATCTGCGTCTTGCGCGCCCGCAGGGCTGGCTGGCCGCAATGATCGCCGTGGCGCTGGCCGGTCTTTACGGCACGCATCTGGTGCGTGACTACGGCACCACGGCGACATTCTACAAGCCCGGCCCTGCCGCGCAAACCGTTGCTCGCGCTGACTGGCTTGGCGGCAAGGTCGCGATCGCACCCGCGCGCATCCTGCTCGATGGCGGCGCGGGCGAGCCGATACTTATGCAGACCGACCTGCCGCTGGCCGACCTCGTGCCTCTTTTGCAGTCTGCCGGGTGGTTGCCGGTCGGCCACTCCTGGCTGGCCGAGGTAGCCGATTCCGTGTTGCCGACGAAAGGCGGGCTTGACCCGCTGGCGCCGTGGCCGATGACTCATCTGGGCAAGGCCCCGCTGGCGACGCTGGTGGAACCCGCCAACGGCGTACCGCCCGCCCGGCGCGTGCTGCGGGTCTGGGACAGCGGGCTGAGAACCGCCGATCCGGCGTCGCGCGCCATCCTTGTGCTGTCCGCGACAACCGAAACGCTGGAGCCATTCGTTGCAGGGTTCGCCATGCTGGACTCTGAGCCCCTCGGCAATCTGAACATCGGGTCACTCGTCCCGACCGGGACCAAGCTTCTGGATTTGCCGGGCAAACCCGCAGTGCTGACGAAAAACTAGGTCGCAGAAATGACGAGGCGTCCCGGTGTCCCGGAACGCCCGCATGTTATTGGGTCTGCGTCTCAGGCGAGGCGTTCCCGCCGCATCGTCATCAGGACCACGAGCGTCAGGATCGCCGCAAGAAACCCGGCGCTGGTCACGATGGTGCCAAGCCCCATGCCACCATACTCGGCCGGCTTTGCCATGAGGTCGCCGAACGAGGCCCCCAGCGGCCGGGTCAGGATGTAGGCCAGCCAGAATCCGAGGACCGGGTCCAGCCCCAGCTTGAAGTAGCCAAGTGCCAGCGAGGCGATGATCAGCCCGAACAGGATGCCCGTCGCCATGTAGCCCAGCGCAAAGTATTCCGAGATCAGGTCGCCCACCGCTGTCCCCAGCGCGAAGGTCAGGAAGATCGCCAGCCAGTAGAACGCCTCGCGCCGATCGGTGAAGATCGCGTGGATCGACAGCGTGCGCTCCACCGCGAACCAGACCGCGAAGGTCGCGGCAAGCGCCACTGAGAACACCGCTGTCGTCGTCGTCAGCGGCACGCCGAACGTGTCGATCAGGTTGTCGGTCACCAGCGTGCCGACAATGCTGACCATCACCACCGCCAGCCAATAGGCCGAAGGGATGTAGCGTTTGGTCGAAAGCTGGGCAAACATCACGCCGACCAGCACCACCATCATAAGGCCGGTGGTTGCGGTCAGCCCGAGGCCGAGGTTGACCGCCAGAAAATCGGCGGCGGTTTCGCCCATGGTCACAGCCATGAGCTTGATCAGCCAGAAATCGACAGTGACGTCGGGAACCCGGTTCAGCGGGGGCATCAGTCTGGATTGCGCAATCATGATCGTGTCCTTGTGTCAGGGTTCAGCCTTTCACCAGCGCAAGGGCTTGCGCGGTGAAGGCATCGGCATTGCGGTCGTCATCGGCGTTGCAGCGTTCCAGCGCCTTGGCCTGCAGGTCGGAAACCTGTGTCGCCGCCGCCGCGGGGGGTTTCGCGGCAAGCGCCTCGCGCAGGGTCTTCAGCATGACCTCGCAGGGCAGCGCGCGACCCGTCTCGTCCGTCACGGCGATACCCGACACCAGCACAGCGCCGCCGGATGCCGCTGCCGGACCCGGATCGCGCAGCGCGGCGTCAAGCGCGGTCAGCGCCGCATCGACGCCCGCTACGGTCGGCGTGCCGCTGCGCAGCGACCGGAAAAGGCCGTCTGCCGCGTCATCGACCGTACCCCAGGCCGCCGTGTTGACCGGGCGGAGCGTCGGCGCCGCCTTGTCCCATGCGGCTTCAAGGTCCTTGGCGCGGACCTCGGCGGCCTTCAGGTCGCCGGTCGCGGCGATCTTTCGGAGGTCGGCGGCGATGGTCTCGAACGGGGTCAGGTCGCCCAGCGGGCCTGCGCTGACCGCAGCGGCCTGAGCGGGCGGGTTCAGGGTCATCTCCACCAGCGTAAAGCCGGTGACAGGGACGGCGATCAACGCCGTTGCAAGCAGGATTTGTCGCATCAGGTGCGTCCTTCATCAAGCGTTATGCCCGCCAGGTCGGCCCAGAGCGTTGCGTCGGAACGGGCGGAAACTGCGCTCCGCAGTCGGGCATCGGCCAGTGCCGACGGTCTGATCCGCCAGGTTCAAGGCCACCTGTCGCGCCGATTACATCGCTGCAATGTTCGTGCAGCCGACCGGCCTGTCGCCCCGGGTTGACAATCACAAATCTGTATAGGGCGCGGCAGGATGCGGTCAGCCGGGGGCGGCATGGTGCCCCCGAACCGCCATGCCAGACCGGCCGCGGTGCGCATAACCCGAACGGAGACGCCTCATGCCGCCACCCATCATCACCCTCGACAAGCTGACCCAACGGTTCGAGGACCGCACCATCGTCAACGCGCTGTCCTTTTCGATTGCCGAGGGTGAGGTGTTCGGTTTTCTCGGCCATAACGGCGCGGGCAAGACCACCACGCTGAACATGCTGACGACGCTGGCCCGCCCCGCATCGGGCACGGCCACCATCGCCGGGGCCGATCTGGTGCGCGATCCGAACGGGGTGCGGCGCAACATCGGTTTCGTGCCCGAGAATGTGCGCCTTTACGACACCCTGACGGCCGAAGAGAACCTGTCATTCTTTGCGCGCCTGTCGGGCGTGGCATCGCCGGACCGGCGCGTGCGCGAAGTGATGGAGCTTCTGGACTGCATTGCTTACGCCGACCGGCGCGTCGGCAGCTTTTCCAAAGGGATGCGCCAGCGCATCGGCCTGGCCCAGGCCATCCTGCACAAACCCAAGGTGCTGTTTCTGGACGAGCCGACATCCGGCCTTGACCCGATGGGCATCCGGATGCTGCGCGATCTGATCACGCGGCTGAACCGCGACTTTGGCATCACCATCTTCATGAATACCCACCTGATCAGCGAGATCGCCAAGACCTGCACGTCCATCGCGGTTCTCAGCCAGGGGCGTCTGGTGTTCAACGACCGGATCGAGGCCGTCACCGCGCGCTACGGCGACGATGCGGCACTGGAGGATCTGTATCTTTCGGTCACGCCCGAAGAGAAGCTGGCGGGGGCCGCATGATGTCGGCAGCACCCTCCCACATAGGGCTGATTGCCCGCCAGTCGCTGCGGCTGACGCTGCGCGAAGGCACGGTTCTTGTCATCGCGGCGCTCTTTGTCGTGCTGGTCCTGGTGTCGGCCTGGCTTGGCTGGCGCGCGACCGCGACGGTGAACACGATCTTTACCGATGCGGCGGCCTTTCTGCAGTCGCAAAACCGCCCGGTGCCGCCCAATCCGGTGCTGGCGACCTCGCCGCTGTCGCTGTTGCGCAACGTCGCCGTCTATGTGTCCCTGATCGGCGTGCTGGCGGCAATTGTCGTCGGCAACCGGCTGGTGGCGCTGGACCGGAAATCGGGGGTGCTGCCTCTTTACGGCACCCGCACCGGCAACGGGCCGTCCTATGCCGGTGGCAAGATCCTGGCGCTGGTGCTGCTGATCGGCGGGCTGACGCTAATGGCGGCACTGGTGTCCGCCGCGACGCTGATCGCGCTGCCTGCGATCTCTGTGACGCAAGGCCAGTGGGCGCAGCTTCTGGCGTTCTTTGCCCTGTCAGGCGGTTATCTTCTGTTCTTCGGGCTGACGGCAGTCGGCGCCGCGGCGCGCAGCCGGTCGGAAACGGTCGGCCTCTTGTTGCCGGTGACACTGTGGCTGGTCCTGACCTTCGTGCTGCCCTCGGTGACGGGCAACGTGCTGCCAACGGCATCGATCAACCCGGTCTCGGCCCTGGCCACACCGCCCGACGCCACCTTTTTCCAATGGGCTTCGTGGGCCGTCGGGCCGTTTTCGGTCGCCGAAAGCTACCGTTTTCTTTCGGCCGGGCTGCTTGATTTCCTGCCCGACGGCCGCGTCTCCACCGCCGCCATTCCGCCGCTGGCAACCCAGCTCATCGCGCTTTTCGCCGCCCTTGTCTGGGCTGTCCAAGGCTTGCGCCACCTCGACCTGACCCGGAGCGACTATGATGTCTGATGCCCCCACCTTTTCACCCGTCGCAATCATTGCGGCCAAGGACATCCGGGATGCTACCCGCGACCGGTTCATCCTGATCGTGACGCTGTTTCTGGCGCTTGGGGCCGTCGTGGCCCTGATCAGCGGCGCGATTGCACTGCGCACCGACGCGGCGACCTACGCCGCCGCCAAGGAAACCCTGCTGGCGCTGGGAAAACCCGTCGACCAGATCGCAGCACCCGAGTTCTACCCGCTGAAGCTGCTGCGCGGCGCGATCGAACAGATCGGCATCGTCGGCGCCGCCATCGCGATCCTGATCGGCTATCGGGCTGCGGCCAGCGAACGGGGGCGTCAAACCCTGGCGCTGATCCTGACCCGCCCGATCCGGCGCTGGCAGTTCCTGGCCGGCAAGATGGCCGCCGGTCTGGCCTTGCTGGCGGTTGGATTGTTCGGCGTGCTTGCGGCACTGGCGCTGGTGGCCAATCTGGCCAGCGGCATCGGCCTTGGATGGTCTGATCTGCCGCGACTGGGTGTGACCTGGCTTGCCGCCGTTCTTTACACCGCGTCGTTCTTCTTTCTCGGCTTCATCCTGACCTTGACCCTGCGCAAGCCCGCGACGGCGCTTTTGCTGGCCTTTGCCGTGTGGCTGACGCTTGTTCTGGTCGCACCACAGGTCGGCGACACGCTGGACCCCGACAACCAGGTGGCGGGGGGCGTGTTCAAGTCCCTCAGCATCGCCAAGCCCGACCAGATCGAGATCATGAAGCAGTTCAAGACCTACGAGACCCTGCGCGACGGCATCGAGCAGGCCTCTGTCACCAAGCATTTCGAGCGGTTCACCTTTGCCGTCCTTGGCATCAAGGACACCTATACCGGCGTCCCGCTCGGCCCCATCCTGATCGAGAAAACGGGCGATCTCATCTGGATTTTCCTTACCGCCCTTGGGCTTGGCCTGATTGCCATCGCCCTTCCCCTCAACGCTGACCGACTTTCAAAGGAATGAATGAAATGACTGCCAAGACCCCCACCCTGATGGCTTCGCTGCTTGTCCTGTCGCTTGCCATGCCGTTTGCCGCGAACGCCGCCACCGACACCGACGGCGATGGCGTTCCCGATGCCGCCGAAGCCGCACTCGGCACCGATCCGCTGGTTGCCGATACCGATGGCGACGGTGCCAATGACCTGAAGGACACAAACGCGACCTTTGCGCCGAACCCGATCGACATGACCGGCGCCCCGGCCCCCTTCACGATCAGCGAACTGCTGGTGGAGAACAACGTGGAGCCCGGCACCAGCAAGGCCACGTCCGACCACCTCGAGATCGCCGTGAAGAACAGCGGCACGACGCCCCTGACCGGCTTCTCGATCTATTACACCTTCACCGACAAGGACACTGGCAAGGTCGACAGCGTGTTCCGCAAGCTTGACGGGTTCTCTGTCCCCGCTGGCGGCGAAGCGCGCATCCAGTTCGACGACGGCACGGTTGCGGGTCATTTCCGCGCCAACCCGAACTCGATCTACATCACCTCGCAGGCGGCCAAGGTCGTCGACGTGATGCTGAAGGTTGACGGCTTTGCCCCCGTGTCGGCCCAGGTGAACAAGGACAAGGGCGGCGCGGAAAAGGCTGACTGACCCCGACACCCTGGATAGAGGCCGCCGGACTGTCCCGGCGGCCTTTGTCTTGGCGTCACACATGATCACGCGGGGTCACTGAACCGGGAAGCAGATGACAAACATTCAATCCATCTGTCAGGCAACCGGCAGCTCGGACACCCAGATTGAAGTCATGGCGGCGATGGTCGCTGCTAGAGACGAAAGGAAAGACAGATGGAAACGAAACCCAAATCGCGTTTTGCCAAGCTGATGCTTGCCACTCTGGCCGGCTCACTGGCTCTGGGCGGGGCCGCCGCCACGATGGCGCGTGCTGAAACCAGCACCGACGATGCTGCCACGATCCAGGCATTCGGCGCGACGAAGGTAACGCTTGCCGAGGCGATCCGTACCGCGGAAGGCGCGGGCAAGGGCATGGTCGTGGGCGCGGAGTTCACGCTCAAGGATGGCAAGCCGGTCTACGACGTGACGACCCGGGACGGCGCGACCGAAATGGATCACCTGATCGACCCGGCAACCGGCAAGGTGCTGGCAAGCACGCCCGCGGTCGAAAACGCCCAAGGTGATACCGGCACCAACGAGGGTTCTGAACAGACTGCGCTTCAGGGTGCCAAAGTGACCTTGCTGCAGGCCATCACTGCGGCCGAAGGCCAGGGTGGCAAGGCGCTGTCGGTCGAGTACGCGCAGGAGAATGGCCCGCTCGCAATCGAGGTCAAGATGGCCGATGCCTCGGGCAAGACGGCCGATCTCAAGGTCGATGCGATGACCGGCAAGGCCATGGCCGCTGACGCCGAAGGCGGAGACGAAAACGGCGAAAACGGTGAAAACGGTGAAAACGGTGAAGGCAGCGAGCAGCAGGAAGGCTGACCTTTGCCTTCTGCGGCCCGCCGCTCCGAAAGG
>JAJNPS010000008.1 GCA_021155205.1 Rhodobacterales bacterium | reverse complement strand
AAAGGCTGCATGCTCGTCTTCCGTGATGCGGATGTTCAGCTTTACCGAAAGCCGCCGCACCTCCTTCCGGTCGAGGTTGCCCTTGAGCCGTGACAGTGCCTGGCGAGAACGGCCCATCGACCTCGCCACGGCCGCGACGCTCTCGCCAGCGAGGAGCCGCGCCGTGATGGCGGCAGTCTCAGTAGAGGTCAGGCGTGAGCGAGGCATTGCATCATTACATGTGTTTTGCAGTCATTGCGCATCATGTACCACACACCACCGTTCCTGCCAACCGTCCTCACCGGCCGGTTTCCGCTCCTCCGCAGAGGAGCCCGCTTGCGGAAACCGGGCAGCCGGTGAGGACTCAATTTGGCGTCAGGGGTCGGCGGCTGGCCCGCCGACTGCATCCCTGCGCCCCGGCCGTCAGGCCTCCGTTTGAGGCGAGACCAAACTGGTCGAGTGCCTTGAAAGCCTGGGTTTTCCAGAAGTATGCGATCCCTCCACGAGGGACTGCAGGGAAGGGCATGACAGTCTGAAGGAAGCGTTGCCCGGGAAGGGAAGAGGGGCCGGGGAATGGGTCTCCGGATGCTTCAAGGCCTGCCGATGGCGGACCAAGGCGGACCATGGATGGCTTTGGGCATGAAGCCACAGGCTGGATCGGCGCAGCGTCAACCCTTCACTGGGCGAACAGGCAAGCAGGCGGACAGGCAAGCAGGCAGATTGTCCGGCATGCAGCCGGTTGGCGGGTCAAGTTCGGGATCGTCCCCCGACGGAGGTCTGATGTCGCCTTGCCTTCGGATAAGCCGTGCGGACAGGTTCCAATGCAGGTATGCGGCCTGTCACCTATGCAGGCATGCTGACATGCAAACCGCCATATGGGCCGAAAGGCAAACGGCCACGATTGCGGGCAGGCCGACGGAGTGCTCGGACGCCGCGCCGCAGCATTACGGCTGCGGGAATCCTTAAGAAACATGAAGGCCTCGGCAAAGTGTTACAACTTCCAGCACATCCCATTTGACGTTCTTGCAACCTTATGCCTAAACAGCGCACCGCACGCCGGTCGGATTAGTGACGCCTTTACAAAGGCTTCGCTTGATCTTGGCTTGCCAGCGGTGCATCGCCTTCCGCCGCGTCATGAAAGAGCGCCGGACGTCGGTGCGAGGGGTAGCGAGTACCGTTTGTGGAGGCGTCATTTCATGCAAGTCATTACCATCGTGCAGACCAAAGGCGGCTCGGGCAAGACCACGACCGCCATGCTTCTCGCATCTGCAGCACTGAACCTCGGGCGTCGCGTCACCCTGATCGATGGTGACGTGAATGCCCAACTCGGCCGCTGGCGCGACAGTTTCGAACTGGCCACATGGGAGGGCGCTCAGAAGCCCGAATGGCCGGAGAGCCTTGCGATCCTTTCGCCGCCCGAGAGTGTGGAAGGGCTTCTGTCGCTCCTCGAAGCCGAGGAAGCACGGGGCGTCGATCTCGTCGTGATCGATACCCGACCGGGCACCCATACCGACACCGAGGACTTCTGCTTGATCTCCGATCTGGTGCTGATCCCAGCACGTCCCGTCTATGCCGAATGGGAAATGACCCATCGCGCCGTCCTCTGGATGGACGACCTCCGCGCCTCGATTGCCGACGGCGAGCGGTTCCCGGCGGTCCGGGTCCTCGTCATGGACGCGGGGCCGAAGATCATCGACGCCGCAACCCGGGAAGGGGGAATGGCTCAACTGCCAAAGCGCGACCAGGACGTGCTTCAAGAGATCCTGCGTCTCGACCATCTCGACGTGATCGTTCCGCATTCGAGGATCCTCGAACAACTGGGCTATCACGGCCCCCTTGGACCGGCGGCCCGCGCCAACGCCAAAGCACCCGGCGGTCGGCTGGTGGCGGATGCCATCACACGCCAGCTTGAAGTTGCGGAACTTGTCCTGACCGGGATCGACGAGGTGATCCCTGCATGAGCCGTTTTCGCCTTCCTGCACGTGTCGCACCCTCCCCGGCGGCGGAAGAACCGGGCCTGCAGAACTCCGCCGCACGTCTGCGATCGTCGCGCGAGGTACAATCGCGCATTCTTGCCGAACGGCGTGCGCCGGAGCAGGGAGGAAATGTCGAGGGCGTCAAGACCCAGCTCTCCGGCATTACGACGGTGCAGTTGGCCGACCCGGAGTTTGCCGGGAAGAGGGAAGGGGAGAGTGGTCAGCCGCAGCCCCCCGCTTCGCGGCCCGAATGTGCTGCCAGTGGGTTGGCGAGGCCCCGGAAAGAGAAGTTGGTGGTCCTCTTTCGGCTGCCGTTGGCAGCCGAGAAGCAGCTTGAGCAGATCCCGGGCGCGGGCGAGGTTACTCCAGCCTACATGCTGCGCGCCTTTGCCAAGGAAGCCCGGGCCGAACTTCGGCGGCTCTTGGCGGAAGATGATCTTGCGCCGCATGTCGAAGAGGCGAGGCGCATCTTCGACATGGCAGCAACGGACATGGCGGTCGGAGAACCGATGACCGTCTACGCCCAAAGTTCAGCTATCCGGGCTATGCATACGGCACTTGATGACCCTTGGCTGATCGAGCCACGGGCGACGATCGTTGGTGCCTTCTTCGCTGCCATCGCGTCGCGGCTCATCGAGGCGCGACGCGTCAGTTAGACCTCACCCATGCAACAAAAGTCGATGAACTGCCGGCGGTCAGTCGCAGGCAAGATCGGGCAGCGGCGCTGTCTCGAAGGTCAGGCTGTCAGTGCTGGTGACCATTGCGAACTCGCCGCCTGTGCGGAAGGTAGCCACCATTTTCGACCAGTCCGCTGCGTCAACCGATGCCTGTGCGGCGATGCCGTTCTTGACCGGCAGGCGGGCCTGCTCGCCCGACTTTGCGAGAACGACGACCATGTCTGGAGCGGCGTCCTTGTCGAAGCGAACTACGAGCACGCCGTTGGGCGTGGGGCCGAAGACGCGATCCGGATCGCAGGCAAGTCGCAGCTCACCCGCCTCGCTGGTGAGCGCGTAGGTCGGCAGGCCACGTTCGACACCGATCGTCCAGGCGTCAAGCGCGTGGACGGGAACAGTCATCGCCGCAAACGTGGAAACAACCAGAACGGGGGACAGGATATGCATCGACAGGAAAGCCTTTCGTGGTTCGCGTGGCGACAGCAAAGCACCACTTCTGATATCGCTAGATATGTTCTGACAGAGTTCATGTCCATGACCGCTAGCCGTCAGCAGATGACCGGAGGCCGGCATGAAAGAGGTCGCTAGAAGCAGCTCCAAAAGCCCGACCATCGATCGTCGCCTGTGGCGGATTGACCGCGGAGACCGGGAACTCGTTGCAGAACGGCATCGCACCGTGAATGGCCGTTTCAGGACCGTGTGGCTGGTCCCGGAAGAAACCCTGCGTGGCGTCCTCTGGGTCGAGGTTGTCGAGGAAACACCGGGCGATCCGTCGCAGTGACCCATCAGCTTTCTGAATCGGATCGCCCGGATCGATTCAGAAATGCAATTGGACTTGGAGAGCGGCAAGGCGGAGTCTCTGCGGGGGGAGGACCGCCATGGCTCTGTCACATCTGCACTGCATCGACCCAGAGGCCAACATGGCGCGGTTCTACTGCATCGATGTTGCGGCGACGCTGTTCGGAGACATCTCCGTCTTGCGAACCTGGGGCCGGATTGGAACGCACGGGCGGACGAGTATCGAGACCTGCGCCACCGTGGAGGACGCGAAGAAGGTGGCATTGCAAACCCTTCGACAGAAGATGCGGCGGGGCTATCTGCCTGCCGGCCAAATGCTGCCGCCAGACCTTGCGGTGTGAGATCTGTCAGGCCTTACGCTGAAGCCTGCCCTCCAGCTCGGCACCGGCCTCGATGGCGATCCGCTCATGGGTGACGTCGGCCTGCACGACCGCACTCGGCGCGAGCTGAACGTTTCGCGCTGAGACCGTGCCGGAAACCGCCCCAAGCACGATGAGGTCGTGGGCGACGATTGAACCTTCAACACGACCAGAACCAGCCACGGTGATCTCCGGCGCCCGCAATGAGCCAATTACGTTGCCTTGGACCTCGATCGGTCCACTGGAGGTGGCATCGCCTTCGACGACAAGGTCCTGCGCGAAGACGCTGCGGCGGGCGTTTGCGCCGGCCGGGTCCGGCCAACGGGCGAGATCGCCATTTGAGGTCTTCATCTTGGTGCCGCCTCAGCTCAACTTCGTGCCGCACGACTGGACCAGAAGCGAAACGAAAGGGCAACGCGCGCCGCTGTGATCGGCGAAGAAGTGCGTTCGGGCCGCCGCCCTAAGCGTTCTCGCATAATTTTGATTATGTAATTTGAGATCGACATCGGTAAAGCGTTCGTTCATGCAACTCTCGGCGCGTCCGGCAGAATGCAGACCGGTGGCAAGGCGGAAACGCGGTTCCGCGCCCTAGCAGACAGGTCGGCTGACGCCTATACGCCACGTTGATAGATCGGCGGGCGCCTACTGTCCCAGTCTCCTTGGTTCAAGAAAATTCGGTAACCTGTAAGGTGGAAGGCTGCATTGCCGAGGTCCTTCGCCAGTTCCAGCGTATCCACGTGGACGAAATGGCGATAGGTGCCGCGGAAGCCATCACCAGGCGCCGCACGGAAATGAATGCCCTCGGGTCCGATCGTCAAGCATGCCTCTTGCTGCGGATCGTTCATGTCAGACAGCGAAGCGGCAGCGAAATCAGGCTGGATAATCCACTGCGTCCCGAAGGAAACACACCGCTCATCTGCTTCCCATTGGAAAATCCGGTGCCAATCGGCTTCGCCCTCGCGGCCGAAGTCAGGATTCAAGAGCAGGACTGTCGGTTTGCCGTTGGGCTGATCCACCGGTTCGGAGAGCTTGATGCCAAAGATCGGCTGATGAAGGTACCTCTTTAGGAGAAACAGCGTCCCTTTCGGCTCATCGCCCAGAACCGATGATCTGACGTTCAAAGTGCTTCGCATGCGTGTTCTTCCTTCAAGGCGGTCAATCCCAGCCTTGCCGAATATCGGTTCGATGACATTGGGGACAATGAACGGCGTTGGTTGGATGGTTTTGACGTCGGGCCTCTCGCCGTTCGTGTTCATCAAGCACCTCAGTTTCGAAGCGGTGCCCACAGTTATTGCAACGGAAGTGAACACGCTCAGTCATAGCTGATGCCCACGTTGCCTATGAACTCGTTCCAGAGCACTTCCGCCGCTCGATCGGGCGCCAGCTGCTTGTCAGCTTTGCCGAACATATTCATCGTCTGGACTAGGAACTGCTCGTAGTCATCTGCCGAAACGTTGAAACCGCCGTTTGCCGTATTGTCGCCTGCGTTCTCGCTGAACGAGTAGTAAATGTCACCCATAGCGACGTGGGAATTCCGACAGTGTACTGTGATGTGGGCAGTACCGTTTCGATGGCCGCCATTCACGATTGTGGCCCCGAAGGAGGTCACGCCCCTATCCACGAAACGACCCCGCAGTCCCTCAATCGAGTCGATTTCCATGGTTGCTCGCCGGAAGTAATCTTTGATGATGACAAAGGCAGCATCGCGGAAGTCACTTTTGTCGATCTGGTCGAACTGCCGTTTCGCACGATAGCGGGTAGTGGCGGGTCGCACGGCAACTGGCTTAGGGGCTGCCGTCGCCACGGCTGTAGGTAGGCCATCAGCTTCGATGATGCGGCGCAGTTCCTGGACTACGTCTAGGTAGGCAGTGTTCGCGTTGGCCCATTCGCTAATAGCTTTGCCATCTGTCGGCACGGCTTTGAGCTGGCGCAACTCACCCATCGCCTTCCAGTCGCATTCTTCCACGATGATGGGCACCACACGGGCCGCCCCTGCGGCATGGCGTTCGAGGGCCCGCTTCATTTCGCGCTCGACACAGTAGTCAGACGCAATGAAGTCGGGGCTTACCAAGAGCAGGAGAAGGTCTGCTGCCTCCAGTTCCCGTGCAATCTCGGCATTCAGATCACTGCCTGCAAGGATGTCGCGGTCATACCACGTTTCGATATGCCCACCCCTCGTCAGGTTCTTGAGGTGGACGTGCAGCCGGTCAAGTGCGGCCTTGTCGTGATGGGAATAGGAGATGAATGCTCGCATCTGCTCAACTCAATATGTTCTACGTTTGTCTATTTCATGCCCTTGCCATTTCTGGAGCGCAACACACCAGTACAAGAACGAACTGCGCCGCAGAGCCGGTGCCCAAGCCCTTTGCTTCACAGGTCGAAATCAGCGCTTCTTATTCGACTGGGACAGGACCGAACCGGCAAGCGCCTTCGTCTTTTCTGAGTAGCGATCGCTCCGAAGCACCTTTGAAGCGAGGTCTTCCATTTCGGCGCCCGTTTGCCGATTCGTATTCGACTGGGACAACGCCGAACCGGCGAGCCTCCGGGCGATCTGCGATGAGCCTGGCTTGAACAGGGTGTCTGCCGCCAGCGATGCGACCTTGTTTGAAGTGCCTTTACGATTGGTACCCATATTTATCTCCATGTAGTATGTGTATTGCGTTTAGATTCTAGATGTGGGGTTTGGGCGAATTATCCGCAAGCTCCACGATGACAAATTCAAAACTACAGCCCTATCTCGAACAGATCTGGGGTAGTTCCATCTCGCCGCCTGCTTAGTCCTTCGCCGAGGTGCAGGCAGGGGTGTTTTATTCGAGTCAGACCTTCACCTCCCTCGAAATGCACCCACCCACCTTTCGGCATGCCAACGCTCACGATCAGGGCACCGCATACGGGACAAGCTCGCTTGAAAGAGGTGCTATTGCCGCTTACGCATTCACCTTGGAGCACCCAGCCGCCACAGACAGAGATGGTCCGTCCCGTCCGTAGTCGGCGGGCGTGAGCCCTCCGGAAGTGCCACCTATCTCTCATCACAGCCCCCTTCTTTCCTCGACACGGCTTCCGCTAGGGGTGGAGCGCACGTAGAACCCTTGTGGAATGGCCTCCTGCACAAGCCCGACATGCGATATCAGACCCACGGCCCGGTTGCCCTTCGTTAGGGCCGATAGAACCTGAAGCACTTGGTCCAGCGTGCCCGCTCCGTTCTCGGAGTCTAGGCTGCCAAAGCCTTCGTCGATGAAGATCGTGTCCATCCGTATTTTGCCTGACAGGCTCTCGACCACGTCGGCGAGCCCAAGCGCCAAGGCAAGTGCGGAGATGAAGGTCTCCCCGCCGGAAAGGGTCGCAGTCGGGCGCGCCTTGCCGGTGTTGATGTCGAAGACCTCGATCTCCAGCCCGCGCTTGCCGCGTCCGCTCGATGCCTCGACGCCGCGCTCCAGCCGGTAGCGTCCGCGCGTCATCGGGTTGAGCCGCATGTTCGCCGCCTCGAGCACTTGGTCGAACATGGCAGCAATGGCGAAGGTTTCGAGCGTCATGTTGAGATCGTTCTTGCCATTGGCAAGATCGGCCAGCCCTCGGAGCGGCCCAGTGCCGGCCTCCAGTTCGTCTGTTCTGGCGAGCGCCTCAGCCAGTGAGGCCTTGAACTTCACCAAACTCTCGATGGCGGCATTCGCTTCTGCCAGCGCCGCGTTGGCGGAATTCAGGGACTGCGTGGCGTCCGACTGCGCCACCTTTATCGGAGTAAGGTCCGGCCGCTCTCGATCCGCGCAGGCGCCCCTGGCGTTCTGCAATGTCGTGCGTGCGGCGATCAGCCCCTCTTGGTGTCCGCTCACCGTCTCGCGATCTGCTTTGAGCGTCAGAAAATGTGCCTTGCAGGCATCATATTGAGATTCATCCAATCCGGCTTCCGCCAGCCGGGCAAGGAAGGCCTGGCGTGCCGCTTTCTCGCGCCGCTCCTGTGTTTCGAGCGCCTGCCTCGCCGCCTCCAGCTTCTCCTGCGCCCTGGTAAGGGCTTCGCCTGCGGAGCGATCCACCTCGGTGGCTCGCTCAAGCGCCTCGGAGAGTTGCTTTTGTTCGCCCAGCAAAGACGCGCGCCGTTCTGCGACTGCCTTAGGCGTGCGCAGCTCTTCCGGCAGGGCATTGACCACTGCATCGCGCGTGGCCCGCGCCGCCGCCAGGTCGGCCTCGGCCTTGCTTGCAGAGACCCGCGCCTCGGCCTCGGCCACCTCAGTTTCCTTCAGCTCTCGCTTGAGATCTGCCAGCCGGTCCGCCATCGTATCAAGATCGACCGCCTCGCCAAGTGCGACAAGCTCACCATCCAGCCGCACCATTTCGGCCTCGAGTTCCGTCGGCCCGCGCCCGGGCCGTTCCTGTTCGTCCAGCGCCCGCTTCTTTTCTTCCAGCCTCGTCCGGCAATTGCCTAGTTCACTTTCAGCCCGAACCCGCGCCTCGGACGCTTTTTTTGCTTCGGCCTGAGCATTGCGGAACGCCTCGGTCAGACCGGATTGTTCGGGCATGCCGTGAGCCGGGACGGGATGATCCAGCGCGCCGCAGACTGGACAGGGTACGCCCTCGGCCAGCTTTTCCGCCAGGATGATCGCTTGCGTGCGCGAAAGCCGCGCCTCGGCTTCAGTCAGGGCCGTTTCTGCGGCTTCTTCCGCTGCGGTCCTCGTCACCAAGTCCCTCTCCGCGGCTTCGACCTCTCCTTCTGCCTTCGTGACTTCCCCCTGTGCCTTGGCATGCGACCTGGCTTTGGACAGTTCTCGGTTAACCTCAGCCAGTTCGCCCGTCAGCGTGCCGCGCACCACCGTGGCTTTGCGCGCAGCGTCGAGCTCCAGATCGGTCGCATCGAGCCGGGAGCGAAGTGTTTTGCACGCACCTTCGGCCCCGGCCAACAGTTTTTTCGACGTGACATCGGTCCTCGCAGCGTCGTCAAACTCCGCCTGCAAATACGCAGCCTGGCCGACCTGCGTCTCCGTCGCCTCCAACCGCGTCAGATCGGCCTGAACCTTCTGAAGCCGCACCGCGCCGGCTCTGGCCTCGCTCAGTGTCCGCGTCGCGTCCTCCTGCGCTTTGGTCATCTTGTCGAGATCCGCTGCAGCTTCAGTTACGGCTTTCGCCGCGTCGCGGCTGTCCCGTGCAGCATCGTGCCAAGCCGCCTCGAGATCCCGCGCCTGAAAGGCATTCGCGACAGCCTCGACCCGCCTCGTCAAAGCCTCGATCTCACCCGTTTTCGCTTCCAAATCGTCAAGCGCCTGCCGTGCCTTATCGACGGCCGCAAAGGCTTTTTCGACCTGCTCGGCCTCGTTCAGAACTTTGCGCGCGGTTTCGTTCGCCGCTTCCGCGACCCGCTGACAGCCGCGTTTCGCGTCGACTTCAGATTCGGCAGCGGCAATCCCCAGTTCCAGCGCCTCGACGCTTTCAAAGCCACGTTCCACGAGCCGTGCCAAGTACAGCGAACGCTGCTCGCGCAGCGCCCGTTCTGCCTCATAGGCTTCTTCCTTCAACCGGGCTGCGAGATCGCGATAGATCGTCACGTCGAAGAGATCGCGCAATATCTTGACCCGATCATCCGTCTTTGCGGCGAGAAACGTCTCGAACTTGCCTTGCGGCAAAAGCACGATCTGTCGGAATTGATCTGCACCGTAGCCCAGCAGCATCTCGACCTGTTGCCCTACCACAGAGACCTTCTTCTCGGCGATGACACGGCCCGACTGACCCGGTCCGAGCGCATCGATCGGGATCCCGGTGACATCGAAAAGCGAGGCTTCCGCCGCGTCTTCGGTTTTCCCTTCACCGCGCGCCTTCGGACGCTCCTGCGCAGGGCGCCGGCGGATCAGATAGGTCTTGGCGCCCAGTTCGAAGACAAACTCGATTTCGGTGGGCAGATCCGCCGCCGCATGGTCCGAGCGCAGCGAACGTGGCTCTTGGTCCGTCCTGGTTGGCGCCCCGAAAAGCGCAAAAGACATTGCAGAGAACAGCGTCGATTTTCCCGCCCCGGTCTGGCCGTAGATTCCGAACAACCCAGTTTCGATAGCTGATCGAAAATCCACAACTTCGGTCGATGCGAAGGGACCGAATGCCTGAAGCGAAAGCCGAATGGGCTTCATGTCCGGTCCCCCGCAACTTCCGCAGCGTGCAACTTGTCGGCGATTATCGCCACTTCAGCGCCATCCGGCTCCCGGCCGCGCACCACTTTCAGGAAATCGCTGACCATTTCACTGGGCGTGACTGCAGCCCGCCCCGCTCCGATCGCCATACTTTCTAGCGACCGCGCCTGCCGGGAATAAGTCAAATGGCATGCATTAGGATAGGTCGCACGCAACCGCTTCATCGGATCGATCAGAGGGATCTCATCCGTCAGAATGGCCTGAATGAAATCCTCCGAGGGCGTGCCCGCCAGAAGATCGGCGAATGCTCCCGTGAGCGAGCGCACCTTCCTGAGCGGTTGGAACGGCACGGTGCGGATTTCCACGCCCTCCGCATTCAGATCAACGATGGTCATGGATTTTTCCCCTCCCGCCTCGTCGAAACCAAAGGCGAGCGGTGCGCCGGAATAACGTATATGAGGCGCGCCTACTTCCTGCGGCTTGTGCAGATGCCCCAATGACACGTAGTCAGCCCCATCGAAGACCTCGGCTGGAACGGTTTCGATGCCGCCGACCCGGGTCAGGGCGCGCTCGGTCTCTCCGACTGCTCCCCCTGCGACGAAGGCATGGGCCACCACAACCCACCGCGCCCCATTGGGCACAAGCGCTTTCGCTGCGGCGATCTGCGCCGCGATGACGTCTGCAGGTGTATTGATGCCTTCATCCCCGAACACTTCGCGCGCGGCGTATTCATAGGAAAAGGCCAGCGCGGAAAAGGCAATCTCTCCATGCACATCACGCAGAACCAGTGGAACTTCCACGGCATCGGCAATCCCGCGCACCAGCACCCGCGACGCGGTTGAAAAGACAGACATCGCCTCGATCCGGTCCCCGGAATCATGGTTGCCTGAGATCATCACGACAGCGGCTTTGGTCTCGTCTGCTACGCGCTTGAGAAAGCGGTTGAATTGTCGGATCGCCGAATTGGGGGGCGAGGCCCGATCGAATACATCGCCCGCAATCAAGAGGACTTCCACATGCTCGGCCACCAGCGCCTCAACGATCTGGCCTAAGACGACCTCGTGGTCCTCTTCAAGACTGAGACCCATGAACTGTCGGCCCAGATGAAGATCTGCGGTGTGAAGGATTCGCATCATACATATCCATTTTCTATACGTATTGTTACTGTATGGACTTCGCGCGATGAGTCAAGTAGTCTTCATAGTATGAGCCTTGCAGACCTCAAACACGCACAGCGCGAGCGGATCCTGTTCTTGGATCAATGCCTTACATGGAGAGGTCAGGCTAATCGCCGCGACTTGATGCAGCGCTTCGATATCTCGACAGCACAGGCGGCTGTCGACTTTCGAACCTATCTATCGCTGACGCAGACACCGCCGGTCTATGATGCTACTGAGAAGACCTATTTCTCGAGCGGTTGTCACAGGGCACTGTCGGATGTCGGCCCCGAACAGGTCTTTGACCTGCTTGGTGACGCGACTGCATCCCTTGGCGCAAGTATACCGCTGCCCAATCGCGTAATGGATTCAGCCGTTATCGCACAGCTCTATCGCGCAATGAGGCGCGAACAAGATATTCAAGTCACCTACACTTCGATGAGCAGCGGCCTCTCTGAGCCGCAGTGGATTAGCCCGGTGCAGTTTCATTTCGACGGGGAGGTTATTCATCTCCGGGCTTGGAGCCATAAGCATAAGGCTTATCGCGACTATCTTCCGATCCGCTTGTTGAAACAAGCCGATCTCGCAACGCGGGATAGATCTCCTCCCCTGCCTTTCGACACGGACTGGCACAGTTTCGTGCGATTGTGGATACGCCCGCGTTCAGACCTTTCGGACGAACAGGCGCGCGTTGTCCAACTCGAATACGGCTTTCAAGAGAGATCACATATTAAGGTCGAAACTCGAAAGGCACTAGCGTTTTATGTCATCAGGCGGTGGCGTCTCAACGAGGACAAAGCCCGGTTAGAGTTGGAAAAGACCGAAGAAGTGGATACCTGAGCCAGCCGTGCAGTACAGCATTAGAAATTCGGTACTTACAGTTTTCTTGCGCCTCAGACGCGTGCGTAGCGATATCGGCCCTTGATCGTCGAGGCGAGGAACTGCCCTTTCGACGGGGCCGCCTTCATCTGCTGAAAGACGACCGCTCGAACTTCATAGTACTCGTAGCGCGAGCCGTTCTTGAACTCGACGGTCAGCACTTGCCTGGGCTCGTCATACGCCATCCTAGCGATCGTGCTGCTGTCCACCGCGACCCAGTTCATGCGTCTTCTCCCTCATGTTCCGCATCGCCTTGAGCGAAGACGTAGCGGCTTGATTGCGATCGCCATTGCCGCAGGACGATGGCGTACTTTTCGTTTGTCGGCGGGACTGTCCAGCCGCCTTCTTGGTCGAACCCTTCGTCGGCCGCATCGCCTCGGACAACGACCTGGGGATCGGCGCTGTCTGGTCGATGCTCGCGCGACAGGGAATCGATCATGGCGCGAATTGGCAGGCTTACTGCTTCGCCCACCACGATCGCCTCGCCGGTCCTGAGCACAGGGAGCATGTCGAAGAGCCCCTTCAAGTTATCAGTCGCCGCGCCCGACACCTGCCCTCGGTCCACGTCGTTCGCCAAACGCATCGCAAAAAGGGTACCGCACTGGGACAGGATTGTGGAATCAATCTCCGATGGCCGCTGGCTGACCAGCATCATGCCTACGCCGTACTTTCGCCCCTCTTTTGCGATACGCTTGACCACCTCTGCGGCCAGACCCTCGCGACCCTTGCTCAGGTACGCATGCGCCTCCTCGAGGACGCAGAGCAACGGTCGCTCCCGACCGCCCTCTGGCAGGTTCCGAGCCCAGAACAGGGCGTCGTAGACCACTCGCAGCACCGCGCCGACCAGATCGTTTAGAACCGAGGAGGGCACCCCCGACAGATCTAAGATTGTCAGCGGCTTATCGTTGCCAAGCCAGAGCGCGAGTAGGCTATCCAGATCCGCCGCAGCCGCTCCATCCAAATTCGGCCGCCATTCGCCAGGGTTGAATAGGAACTGAAGCTGCGGGTCGCGCAGTCTCGAGCCTAGGATGCCGACTTCCCTGCGAATGCCTATGGGGTCAGGCCCCCACTGGACACGCTCGGCGGCGGGCCCCGTCGTCTTGACCATCCGGTAGAGGGGCAAGACCACCCCGGCGGCGTCTCCCGGCTGGAGCGGCTGGCCCTGATCGTCGAGCACATAGGCCGGCCGTAGTTCGTCCGCCGCGCCGCCAGGAGCCGGCACGACGGTCTGATGTTCGCGACAGTGCAGGTCGAACCAGAGCTGATGCATCGAGAAGGGGATCGGACTGTCTGCGCTGATACGGTCCCGCGTCAGTCCAGCCACCGGCCTAGCGTCGAACGAAGCCCGCTTCCGGTCCGCGATCATGTCACCGATGACAGCCTTAGTCTCGTCGGCCAGGTTGCCAAAGGTCAGACGGATCAGTTCATCGTAGCTTAGGGCCCAGTACGGGATCCTGAGCGGCACCTCTCCTCGGTCCAGATAGGGATCAATTCGCAGCACCGTGGCCACGTTCGCCAAGGCTCGCCCGTACTCACCATGTACGTCGAATAGCAGGATACGCGAGGACGGATAGGCCCGCGCGTTTGACAGCGCAGTTAGGATGGCGGCGACCGTCGTCGACTTCCCCGCGCCCGTAGTTCCCACGACGGCGGAATGGCGCGTCACGAGCTTATTAATGTTGACTAGGGCCGGAATTGAGTCTGCACTGGCCAAGTGACCGATGCGCACAAAGTCGATCGGATCTCCCGGACCATAGATATCCCTGAGATCCGCCTCCGTCACAATGTGGACGGCGTCATTGATTGTCGGATGCTGGGAAACCCCGCGCTCGAAACGCCCTTCCCGCCCACGTTCGCCGACCAGCTGAACCTTCAGCCACTGATTGCTTTCGGGCTCGAGAGCCCCCTCCCGAACGGGAGCCGCTCCCGCCCCGACCTGAGACACCAAGCCGAACAGGCTCGTATACCCCAGCGGTATCCGCACGAAGCTGCCAACTTGGCCTATCCGGTACGCCTCACCGTTGTGGAAACTGAGACCAGTCACCGTATCGGTGACCAAGGCGACGCTGATTGAGGTCCCTGAAACGTCCTGAACCGATCCGATGAGGGTTGAACTGGCCTTCATGTCATCGGCCCCGCCTCGGCTTCGCGATTGGACAGTTGAGAGGCCAGAAGAGCGCCGAACACCGCGAAGTCACCGAGCAGCCATTTACATTGGCCGACCGGCGCGGTGGAGCGGTGCGGGAGCGCCTCTTGGGTGACAGCGATCTCGTAGGCGGGATGGTTGTCTTTGTGATCGTAGCACCAGCAGCGTTGCACCGTGCCGATGACACCGCCGTCAGCCGCCATCACCGTCAGGTTCGCATGCTTTCGCGCCAGCGCGACCGCCTGAGGAACTGTGGACAGGTCGCCCCACACTAAGGCCAAACAGGAGGCGTTGGCATTACCCGCGAGCCCTTGCGCCAGATAGGCGTTGATGTGCTCATCCACAAAGGAATAACCGCAAGTGACGACGACGCTCTGGTGGGCGCGCAAGAACACACGAAGTCGGTCAAGCATCGCCAGATAGGGCATCTGACGGCTCTGGTCGTATTTGAGGTGGGACGGGTAGATGAGCAGCTGCTCGCCGTCGATCCGGTCGCGGCTGCGTCGCACGTGTTCGTCCTTTGTAAGCCACCAGTTGATTGACCCGTGCATCTTCCACAGCCGCGCCCAGCGAGCAGGGAGGTCGTCCTCAACCATCGAGTCGAGATCAAGGAAGGCGCTGGCCGCCCCGACGAAACCGTCGAAATACGGCACCCCTCGATTCTCGAGCGCCTGCTCCATCAGCTCGTCGTAGTTGGTCGTGAATATCTCTACCGGATGCTCCCGAGAGATGGACTGAATCCAGCTCGCCAGCGTGTGGTAGGGCGTGCCTTCGGCAGGCAGAGGGATCGAGACCGCGCTTCGGACCGTCGCGCAGGCACCTTGGTCGAACGCCTCGAGTTGAGCCCTGCTGAAGCCGTCCACGCCCCCGTTCCCGCAAAGCGACAGGAGGGTTCTCGCGTGGCTCAGAAGGTCCTCAATCGTTGGATCTATGATCCCCCGGCCTTCGACGCGCGTCCAAAGCCCGTTTGTTACGGTCTCGGTTTCTGGCTTCGCGAGCAGATCAGCTTTCACCTTACTGGTCAGACCTGCGATGTCGGGAATCAACGGCTGGCCGTTCTGGCGGATGGACAGTGGACAGCCGGCGCCGAGTAGAAAGGCGATCCTCATGCGCCCGGGTGATAAACGCTGGAGGATGTCAGTTACCCTACGATAGGGATCGTGGGACGGGGCGGGTACCGTCGCTGCTGGCTGAACCGCTGGCAATTCAACATGTTCGACCGCACTCTCATCGCTATCACTCACCCAAAGCCTTCCTCTATCTTTCGACACAAATCTAGCTATCGAAAATTAGTTCTGCGACATGCATGGCTCAGTCGCAAGCTCGATCTAAAAGACCAAGCCCTTGCTATTGGAAGCAACCAGTAAGGGCTTTGATCAACGCGGGTCACGACCTGAAGGTAACGCCTTTCAGCTATGTGCCGAAAGCGAAGTCTGAGGGGGCTCACGCCCCCTTCTCGAACTTCATGACCGGGATGCCGAGCTTCTTGGCCTTGTCAGCGAGGTTCTCCTGGATGCCATTGCCCGGGAAGACGAGGACGCCCACGGGCAGCACCTCAAGCATGGCGTCGTTGCGCTTGAAGGGCGCGGCCTTGGCGTGCTTGGTCCAGTCCGGCTTGAAGGCCACCTGCGTCACGCCCCGGGACTCGGCCCATTTGGCGGCGATGAGTTCCGCGCCCTTCGGGCTGCCACCGTGCAGGAGAACCATGTCGGGATACTTGGTCCGGACCTGATCGAGCTTGCCCCAGATCAGGCGGTGATCGTTGAAGTCGGTCCCACCGGTAAGGGCAACCTTGGGGCCTGCGGGGAGCATCACCTCGGTTTCCGCGCGGCGCTTGGCGGCCAGGAAGTCGCGGCTGTCGATCAGCGCTGCGGTCATGTGCTGACGGTTCACCATCGAGCCCGTGCGAGGGCGCCAGGTCGATCCCGTGTGATGGACGAACTCGGTCGCGGCGTGATCGCGCATCATGTCCATGCAGTTGCGCCGTTCGATCAGCGTCAGGCCTTCGGCTGTCAGTCGCTCGAGTTCGGTGGATTTCACCTCGGAGCCGTCCTGCTCGCGCTGGAGGCGGCGCTGCGCCTGCTCGTTCTCATCCAGCGACCGCTCGATCCGGGCCGTGGAGCGGTGGAAGAGGTTGACCTGGCCCCAGAGCACCTCTTCGAGGTCGGGTTCCATGCGTGTGTCTTCCAGGGTCGCGACGAGGGCATCAAAGATATCGGCGACGGCGACGGCAAGGCGCTGCCCATCGGGCATCGGGCGCGGATCGGGTTCGTCAAAGGGGCGGTAGCCATAGAGCTGCAGCTCGTCGAGCGCATGGGCGGTTTGGCATGCGGTGTGGGCGGGTTCATAAGCGTCGTCGTGGGTGTGGATCGTCATCGGTTTCTTGCCTCCGGGCTTGTCTCGTCCGCGCGACATCCCGCGCGGCCTTCATGGGCTGCGAAAGCCGTCACGGGGGACACCCCTTCACCCCCTTTCGGGGCCGGAACGCATGTGGAGGAGGACGGGGGGCGGCTGATTTGCTTCGCGATGCAAAGGCGGGGCTCGTCCCCGCCGGCGGAAATCAGTTGCTCCCCGTCCTTGAAGGGGCGGCCCCTTTGACGGCCGCCTGCCCATCTCTTGAAGGCCGCTCGGGTGACGGGTGGATGAGATTGCCCGGGAAGAGGCAAGGCGACGGTCTAGAGCCACGACAGGAATGCGGACCCCTGCCCCCGCAGCACCGGACCGCCCCTTGCGCGACGCTGCTCAGCCCAACAGGCGCTGCCGATCCTCAGGCCCGATCTGCCCTGCCAGATTCTGGCGCAGCGCATCCTTGCCGTACGCCCGGAGATCGTCGTTGAAATCCCCTAGCCGCGGTTCCAGCACCCGAACGGCAATCCCGGCATCAAGGGCTCTGGCGCTCAACCTCTCTGCCGCGCGTTGACCGGCCTGATCGCGGTCGATGGCGATGTAGAGGCGCTGCAGCCCCTCCGGCAGCAGGACGGCCCCAAGGTGACCGGATGAGAGCGCCGCCCAGACGGGAAGGCCGGGCACAGCTTCGACGAGGGACAGCATGGTCTCGATGCCCTCGCCTACAACGACGATGTCGTCATGCGGGGTCAGCCTGACGGCATTGCCGAGAAGGTGGCCCATGGCACGCCGCTGCGTCTCGACAGCCGCCTTCCCCAGTCCGTCAGGCGCCAGCCAGGTGCGATGCACGCCCTGCAAAGCCCCTGCCCCATCGGTGACCGCTGCGATCAGCGCCGGCCTTGGGATGCTCCGGGTCTGGCCCTCATCCCGATGCCAGCACTTCGGGTGGAAGCGCAGGGCGCTCAGCGTGCCGCCTTGGGTGATGCCCCGGGTGCGGAGGTAGGTTTCGGCAAGCGTGCCTGCGACTGGCACCGAGGCTGCAAACAATCGCGCCGCTGCCGTCGGCGTGCCGCCGGGGCCCTTGGCCTTCTTCGGCACTGGCGTACCCGGGAGGACCGGCTGCGGACGGCCAAGATGCGCCCGGGCTTCAGCCAGAAGATCGGGAAAGCGGGAGATCCCGGTCCGCTCGCGGATGATGTCGAGAAGATCACCATGCTCGCCCGTCGCGCCGTCGCTGAACTTGCCGGCCGCACCGGGCCCCGAAGCTGGCCCGGTCAGGCGCACGAAGAGGGATCGGCCAGGGTTGTTCTGCAGATCGCCCACGATCCAGTAGGACCCTTCCCGCCGTCCGGCGGGAAGGTAAGCGCGACAGACGCCTTCGGCATTTTCCGCAAGGGCTCGGATCAATTCGTCGGTTTCGGAATGCATGGTTCAGCAACCTCCGCGTCCATGTAGTCCCGTCACAGGACAACGCGCAAGCAGACGCTCCAGCACGGCGATGCCTGTAGGATCGGTCGGGCAGAACAGGCGCAGCTTCCAAGCGATGATCTCCGAGAAGAAGCCATCTGCCTTGAGCCGGTCCTTGGCCGCTTCCGTGAAACCGGACAGTTCGATCCGGTTCACGCCCATGACGCGGGAGCGGTGCAACTCCATTCCTTCGGCCAGCCGCACGACCGTCTTTCCGTCCAGAACGAGGGCATGGACCTGCGCTGCCGTCAGTTCCGGCGCGTCAGCCGCCAGCGTGGTCGCGACCCAAGCGGGTGAGACGCGGCGGCCGATGATGCGCTGGCCGTCATCAGTCTGCAGGCGGTAGACGCGGGTTTCGTCCTGCGGGAGCTGCTTCCAGATCGGCAACAGGAGGCCTGCAACGATGTGGAGGGTGGACTCGCTGAACTCCGGCACCTCGGCCAGTTCCGCGGTCCAGGCGGCGGCGAAGGCCGCGCGGTCGGCGTCGAGCCAATGGGTGTCCTCCATGATCTTGGCTGGAACCGAGCTGGCCTCTGTCGGACGGATCAGCCTCAGCCGCGGCTCGATGGTGCCGTCGTCCAGCATCAAGCTGGTGGCAGGCACCTGCACGGCGGCCCGGCCCGAGCGGCTGTTGACCAGAAGCCGCGCCTTTGGGTCGTCGAGCCAGTCCAGCGCGCCTGCGAGGCAGGTCGGCGTGTTGCGCCGCTTCTCCGCGATGGTGAGGAGCTGAGTTTCTGCACCCGAGCCGGGATGGTTGTAGATCACCCTGGCATCCGTGACACGGAAGCTTTCGGCGCGCAGTGTCTCGAGCCCGAGGTCATAGACCCCGGCGGCGATAGCACCCTCGATCCGTTGGTCGAGAAGTTCCTCGAAGGCGGAGAACAGGACCGCCTGCATTTCGATCGTCAGCGCGAGCAAGCGATTGAGGAAGGTCGTGATCGGCGGCAGGTCGTCCTTCAGCCCGGTGTCATCGGTCAGGCTGAGGCCGGTGGCATCCTCAAAGGCTCCGAGCGAGCAACCCGCCACATCGCCACGATACAGGCGCCGGTAAAGCTGGCGCAGCGCATCGCGGGCATAAGGCGACTCGAGGTTGTCCTCGGGGCGGAACAGCCCCTGCCCGCCGGTCTGGCGCTGACCGCGGGTGATGGCACCCAGCGTGTCGAGGCGGCGCGCGATGGTCGAGAGGAACCGCTTCTCCGCCTTCACATCGGTGGCCACCGGTCGGAAGAGCGGCGGTTGCGCCTGATTGGTCCGGTTGGTGCGGCCGAGGCCTTGGATCGCCGCATCGGCCTTCCAGCCGGGCTCCAGAAGGTAATGGACCCGCAGGCGCTGGTTCTTGGCACCAAGGTCGGCGTGATAGCTGCGCCCCGTGCCCCCGGCATCCGAGAAGATCAGAATGCGCTTCTGGTCATCCATAAAGGCGGCGGTCTCGGACAGGTTGGCCGAGCCCGCCCGGCTTTCCACGACGAGCCGCGCAGCAGGACCCTCGCCTTTGCGCACGATGCGGCGCGAGCGGCCCGTGACTTCGGCCACGAGATCGGTGCCGAACCGCTGAACAATCTGGTCAAGCGCGCCCGGCACGGGCGGTAGCGAGGCCAGTTTCTCGATCAGAGCGTCGCGCCGGCGGGCGGCCTCGCGGCATTCGACGGGCTGGCCGTCGCGCACCACGGGGCGCGACGACAGATTGCCCTCGCTGTCGGTGAAAGGCTCGTAGAGCTGCACCGGGAAGGAGTGGGCGAGGTAGTCCAGGACGTATTCCCGCGGTGTGATGTCGACGCGGATGTCATTCCATTCGTCGGTCGGGATCTCCGAGAGCCGGCGTTCCATCAGCGCTTCGCCTGTAGAGACGATCTGGATCACCGCTGCATGGCCAGCCGCGAGATCGGCATCGATGGCAGCGATCAGGGTGGGGGTTTTCATGGAGGTCAGCAGATGGCCGAAGAACCGCTGCTTTGCGGACTCGAAGGCCGAGCGGGCAGCGGACTTGGCCTGACGGTTCAGCGTGCCGTTTTCACCCGTGATATTGGCTGCTTCCATGGCGGCCGCGAGGTTGTTGTGGATGATGGCGAAGGCCCCGGCATAGGCATCGTAGATGCCGCGCTGCTCAGACGTCAGCGCATGCTCGAGCATTTCGTATTCGACACCGTCATAGGAGAGTGACCGGGCGGTGTAGAGGCCAAGCGATCGCAGGTCGCGGGCGAGGACCTCCATCGCAGCCACGCCGCCGGCCTCAATGGCCTCAACGAACTCGGCACGCGTTGCGAAGGGGAAATCTTCGCCACCCCAAAGTCCGAGGCGTTGCGCATAGGCGAGGTTGTGGACGGTCGTCGCCCCCGTAGCCGAGACATAAACCACGCGGGCATTGGGCAGCTTGTGCTGCAGGCGCAGGCCCGCCCTGCCCTGCTGCGAAGCCTCCGTGTCGCCGCGCTCACCCTTCGATCCGGCAGCGTTTGCCATGGCATGGCTTTCATCGAACAGGATCACCCCGTCGAAATCCGACCCCAGCCAGTCCACGATCTGATCGACGCGGGACTTCTTGGCCCCGCGTTCTTCCGATCGCAGCGTGGCGTAGGTGGTGAAGAGGATGCCTTCCGAGAGTGGGATGTCGCGGCCTTGGGCAAAGCGCGACAGCGGCGTCACCAGCAAGCGTTCTTGCCCGAGGGCCGACCAGTCGCGCTGCGCATCCTCCAGCAGCTTGTCGCTCTTCGAGATCCAGAGCGCCTTGCGGCGGCCCTGGCACCAGTTGTCGAGGAGGATCCCGGCCGACTGGCGGCCCTTGCCAGCGCCGGTGCCATCGCCGAGGAAGAAGCCGCGCCGAAAGCGGACGGCGTTAGCCGCATCGTCCGGCGCGGCTGAGACCATGTCGCCGGTCTCATCAATGGTCCACGCTCCTGCGAGATACGCGCCGTGCGCTTCGCCCGCGTAGATCACGGTCTCGATTTGCGCTTCGGAGAGCAGGCCGTTGCGCAGCACGGCGGCGGGGAGTTTCGGCCGGTATGTGGGCTTCGGGGGCGCGACCGAAGCCATGGCCGCCGACTGCACGAGCTTGGTCGGGTGCGGTGCCGCGCCGGGGATGTCGATCGCCTGCAGGCGGAAGGTCTCGTAGATCGCGTCGGAAAGGCGCGCGGAGCCGAGGTCGTCCGCTGTCTCGCGCGGGGTGTAGACGAGGTTCTCGACATCGGGCGTGGTGACATGCGTATCCATCTTACCCGACGCCGTTGACCGCTGGGGTCGAGCGGCAGGGCCGGAGGCACGGGAAGGAATTCCCCGGAAAGGGGAAGTGGTCGGGGAGCACGCGACTGCGCCCGCATCCATCTCGAGGCGTGGCGGGACCTCGGCGGTGATCCGGGCAAGGAGGTGGGCCACATCGGGCGAGATGGACCGTGCCAGATCGGCTGTGATGCCGCCCCGGCTTTTGTCGAAGACCGAGATCCGCGTCTCGAAGCTGGTGCCGTGTTTGGCAAAGGCCGCACCCGATACAGCGCCGGTGAAGACCAGATGCGCGCGCTCGGTCAGACGGCTGAACGTCTCGGCCCAGGCGGGCGCACCCGGTGCGAAACCGGCCCCTGTGATGGCCACAAGACGACCGCCAGGGGCAAGGCGCGCGAGCGCCGAGCGCAGATGCTGCGCCGTCGCCTCGGTCGTCCGGCTATCGACATTGGCCACAGCCGAAAACGGCGGGTTCATCAGGATGACGCTCGGGCGGACGTCGGCGTCCAGATGATCGTCGATCTGCGCAGCATCGAAGGTGGTGACCGAGCGCCCCGGAAAGAGGAGGCGCAGAAGGTCGGCGCGCGTGTCGGCCAGCTCGTTCAATACGAGGCTGCCGCTCGCGATCTCGGCGAGGATCGCCAGAAGCCCAGTCCCGGCAGACGGCTCGAGGACCAGGTCACCGGGTGTGATCTGCGCTGCCGCCATTGCCGCCAGCCCCATGGGCAGGGGCGTGCTAAACTGCTGGAACCGCTCCATCTCCTCCGAGCGCCGGGTATGCGTGGGCAAGAGGTTCGCCACCTTGGCGAAGAACGGCAGCATGGCAGCAGGCGAGCCGGCACGGGCGAGCAGCGCGCGGCCGAACTTCCGCAAGAAGAGGACGAGCGCCACCTCGCCCGCTTCATAGGCGAGCTTCCAGTCCCAGGCGCCATCGGCATCAGAGCCGCCGAAGGCGCGCTCCATCTCAAGCCGCAGACGCAACGCATCGATCTGAAACCCCTGTGCCAGGTCGGGCTGCAGCGCTTCGGCGACAGCGAGGATCGCGGGAGCGGGAGCGGGATCACGAGACGGGACAGAAACGGGAGGCGCAACGGGCGCGAGATAGGTCATCAGGAAACTCCGGAATGAGGGACAGGATCAAGCCCGGACGCCCTCTCTCGGGCACCCTCAGGCCTGATCTTCCCCGACCCTCCTTTCCCTCTCGAACCGAGGCATTCCGGTTGCTTGGCTTGATTTTGTTCCTGTTATGTTCTATATTGGGGGTTAAGCCAGCAAGGGAGTTTCCCGATGGAAAGCACCACGCATGCCCTGCCCGCGACACCCAAGCAGATCGCCTATGCGCGCTCGCTCGCCCTGCGCAACCAGACCCTCCTGCCATGGGAGGTTCAGCAGGACCGCCGGTCCCTGAGCGCCTGGATCGAGGCACAGGCCCAGCTGAAGCCGGTATCCGAAATGGATCGGCTGCCCACGTCGAAGCAGGTAGCCTTCGCAGAGAAACTCGCGCGGATCAAACGGCGCGCCGTCCCGGATGAGTGCTTCCGCGACAAAGGGCTGATGTCGAAGTGGATCGACGGGAACATGTGACCCAGCAGGATCACCCAAACCGCCGCCCTGCTTTAGTGAACGTGTACTCGTTCACGATGATCCCCTCCTCGATAGCCTCGTCCGAGGTCAGGTGGTCGTATTCAGCCTCAAGCTGGCGGTAGAGCCAGCGGGCCAGATCGCGCAGCGCCTTGGTCACGATTTCTTCTGAATCCTCGGTCGGCGGCTGCCAGGCCGGGCTGTCGCGCGTGACGTCTACCGACATTGTGTATTCGTGGTGGTAGCGGCCGCGGTGGCTGACCTCGGCGGCAAGCTGATAGAAGTTGCGCCGCTGGATGGCCTGCAGCCGGTCGGCGATGCCATTCAGCGTTGCGTCGGTCGGGGCGTAGTCCCGGATGCGCGCGGCCGCCCCCTTGGCGTGGGACCAGTAGCCCTCGAAGCAGGCGCCGTCGCCCTGGCTCCAGAAGCCGGAGAACCAGATACAGGGCTTGGCCCGCGTCCCGCCGCCCATCAGGCGGACGGGGGTGGTCTTCAGGCGGATTCCGAGGATCTCGCAGACCCTCTCGAAATCCTCGTAGACCGCGTCCCACCAATCGTCGTGGGGGCCAAGCTCGCGATACCAGCCGCGCGCCTTTTTCTTGGCGGCATCCGAGAGTTCGGGGAACTGGTAGACGGTGGTGCAGATGATTTCAGGCATCGGCGTCCTCTCCGTTCAGCGCGGCGGTCAGCCATTCCTGGCTGCTGGTCCGACCGGTGGACTTGCGGGCACCAAGATCGATGACATGCGCGCCACCGCCGAAGGCGTCGAGGCGCGGACGGGAACAGGTCAGGGCATATTATGCCGGGATCAGGATTATGCCGCATGGCCCTCCAGTCGACGAGAAGCATCGACTTGCTATCTGATCCGGTCCGCCAAAGACTACAGGGATATGGCTGACCGGCCTCACGGTCCTGAACCCTCAGTTTCGTGTCAAGGCGTTCGGCATAATCCTTGTTGCTCCGGCAACATGGAGAAAGCCAATGGCCAAGAAAATCCAGCCAAACTGCCTCGACCCCTACTTCAGTTCATTCGAGGAGAGCCTCGCGCCGACGCACATGCAGCGTCGGGCGCTGTCAAACTATCGCTTCCAGCTTCGCCGCTTTGGCCGGGTTTTGGAGGCCGAAGGCGTGGAGCCGACGTCATTGACGCTGGAAATCGCCGACGGCCTTGCCCGGCAGGTTCCATTCGATCGTAAGAATGCTGTCAGGATCCCGAACCTGGTCAGGCGATTTGTCCTCCATCTCATCAGCCTCGGCGTTGCAATCCCGCCAGCTGTGTCCTCTGCCCAAGTTGCCAAAGACAGGCTGCTGGATGATCTGGAAAGATTCCTGCTCGGGCAACGTGGCCTGAGTCCGAGTTCAGTTTATCACATCAGGCGATATGCCGTCCGTTTCTTGGACCACCGGTTTGGCGAAACGGTGCCTGACCCTTCGGCAATCAGGCATCATGACATCGTTGCGTTCCTCGAACACATCCAGAAAGGGAAAAGCCTGTCGATGGCGCGGACGCCGGCATCCCACCTGCGCTGCTTCTTCCAGTACCTGTTTGCCCGGGGTCTGACCGCAACCAATCTGTCGTCGGCCGTGCCGAAGCTTCATCGCATCTATAACACCCGACTTCCCAGGTATCTGCCGCCGACGGAAATCGAGACGATCCTCGAGTGGGTCCGGCGAGAATCCAGCTACGGCGTTCGTGATTATGCCATGTTCCTGCTGATGGCCCGGCTCGGTCTGCGTGTGCCCGAAGTCATGGCCATAGAGATCGATGACATCGACTGGCGAGCGGGTGAGCTGCTCGTCCGAGGAAAGGGCAAACGGCGTGACCGTCTCCCGCTTCCGGAAGATGTGGGTGCCGCAATCAGCGCTTATCTGCGCGATGCCCGACCATCGACCGTAACGCGCGTTCTTTTTGTCCGGTCCTATGCCCCCTATCTCGGGTTCAAGGACAGCCGGATCGTCAGCAAAATCCTTGCCCGGGCCTGCGCAGCACTGAGGATCGAGATGCCTGCCCGGTATCTCGGATCGCATGTGCTTCGCCACAGCCTCGCAACACGGATGGTTCGCTCCGGCGTAGCCTTGCACGAGGTAGGCGATGTTCTGCGCCATAGGTCGCGCGCCACGACGATGATCTACGCGAAGCTCGACATCGCCAACCTTCGTTCTGTTGCCCAACCCTGGCCTGCAGAGGAGGTACAGCAATGACCCTGCACGCCGAGCTTGATCGATATCTCCATCTCCGCCGGATGTTCGGCGCCAAATTGAAAACTGACGAGTTGCGGCTGCGCAGCTTTGCCACCTTCGTGGACCAAGCCGGAAAAGTCTCCGTCACAGGAGAGCTTATCCTCGAATGGATGAATGGGCTGCGGCCTGCCAGTAGCGGGACCAAGGCCAGCAGGTTCAGCGCGGTCCGTCAGTTTGCTCTGTGGCTGCACGGTATGGATGACCGGCACGACGACCCTCCACCAAGGGGGTTCGTGCTAGGACGAGTCAGTCGTCCCGCGCCGTACATCTACAGCGATGCCGAAGTCGCCCAGATCATCAGGGGGGCGCGGGAATTGCCGTCGATCTACGGGCTGCGCGGGCTGACCTGCGCGATGCTCTATGGTCTGATCGCTGTCACGGGCATGCGCGTTGCAGAAGCCCTGGCCCTGGACACGGCAGACTTCGATGTCGAGCGACAGTTGCTGCACGTCAGGAACGGCAAGAATGGAAAGGAACGGATCCTTCCAATCGATCCGGATGTCGCAGTGCGACTGGCGATCTACTGCTCCGAACGGGATCGACTGCTTGAACGACACTCGGAATCGCTCTTCGTGAATTGCAAGGGTGAACGGCCCGACTACTGCTGGGCGCGGGCAAACTTTGTTCGGGTCTGTCAGAGCATCGGCATGCGTGGCACATGGGCTAAGCCCATGGTCGGTAGACCGCCGCGCATCCACGATCTTCGGCACACCTTTGCCGTCCGGACGATCACAGGATGGTATCGCGCCGGACATGATGCTGCGCGCGAAATGCACAAGCTGACGACCTACCTCGGGCATGAGGGGCCAAGGGACACCTACTGGTACCTTCAGGCCGTGCCCGAGCTTCTCGAACTGGCCTCGGCACGGGTCGGCGAGGGTTCGGCAGCGGAGGAATCGCAATGAGCACCGCGACATTCCCGGCCCTGCTGCAGCGCTTCTTCACAGATCGCTTGTGCGTCCAGATGGAAGCAAGCCGTCATACTGTCGCATCATATCGCGACACCTTCCGCCTGCTGATCCGCTATGCCGGAGCCAGCAGCGGCAAAGCCCCGACAAAGCTGGAGATTGGCGATATCGATGCCGACATGGTGGCGAACTTCCTCAGCCATGTCGAAGGGTCCCGCGGCAACGCCGTCCGGTCCCGAAATGCCCGGCTCGCGGCGATCCGGTCTTTCTTCCGGTATGTCGCAATGACGGAGCCGGTGTTGTTACACCACTGCCAACGCATTCTGGCCATGCCGAACAAACGCCAGGTGAAAAGGGCGGTGACGTTCCTCGATGCCGATGAAATTGCCGCATTGCTCGGCTCGCCAGACCGCGCCACTTGGGTGGGGCGGAGGGATCACGCTTTGCTGCTGCTCGCCCTCCAAACCGGGCTGCGGGCTTCAGAGTTGGTCAATCTGAACTGCAACGATGTGGTGTTCGGGACCGGTGCCCATGTCAAATGTCTTGGGAAAGGCCGAAAAGACCGGCGGACGCCCTTGCGCCGCGATACGGCCAGATTGATCGCGGGCTGGATCCGTGATCGCAAGGATAGCGAAGGTCCGCTGTTCCCCTCGATCCGCGGAGACCGTCTCAGTCGCGACGCACTTGAGCATCTTGTCCGAAAATACTGCGCCAGGGCGGCGCAAACCTGTCCAAGCCTCGAAAGAAAGCGCGTCACACCGCACACGCTTCGCCACAGCACCGCGATGGAACTATTGCATAGCGGTGTCGACCAAGCGGTCATCGCGCTTTGGCTGGGCCATGAATCTGTGGAAACCACCCAGATCTACATCCACGCGGATATGCGTCTGAAAGAAAATGCACTCCGACAGGTGACAGCGCCGGGAGTCAAATCTAGCCGATACCGACCCGACGATCAGTTGCTGGCCTTCCTTGAGTCGCTCTGAATATGCCGAATAGCCGCATGGCCAAGGCCAACGTTCTCAAGCCGGGGCACTGGCCATGCGGCATAATCCTGATCCCGGCATAATTCGCCTTCACCTGTTCCCGGCCCCGATTGGACGCTTTCGGCGGTGGAGCCCATGTCATTGACCTCGGAAAGCGAAAATCCATCGGCTGGACCGGCACGCATGAATGGCTGGAGGCCGCGCTCCGCGGGGAGGACTTCGATGCCTGAAGTCATCTGTACCACCGTTTATCAGTTCCCCGAACTTTCCGACACAGCTAAGGAGAAGGCGCGCAGCTGGTATCGCGAACTCGGGGCCCATGACGATTGGTGGGACGCGGTCTACGAGGATTTCGAGCGGGTCTGTGAAATCCTCGGCATTCGTTTGAAGACCATGCCCGTCCGCCCGATGGGCGGCGGGACAAGACAGAAACCCTGCATCTGGTTTTCGGGCTTCTGGAGCCAGGGCGATGGGGCGGCGTACGAGTGCTATTGGTCTCACAGCAAGGGCACGGCAGCGAAGATCCGGGACTATGCCCCGACGGATGCGACGCTGCATAGCATCGCCGACCGGCTGCAAGCCATCCAGCGGCGAAACTTCTACCAGCTCGCCGCCGAGGCCGGTCACCGTGGCCGCTATTACCACGAATACACCATGTCGATTGATGTCACGCGCGACAGCCCAACCTGGCAACCGCCCACCGAAGATGCCGAAGAGACCGTGACCGAAGCGCTGCGTGATCTCGCCCGTTGGCTCTATCGCCAACTTCAGGCCGAATACGACCACGTCACGTCGGACGAGGCAATCGAGGAGGGGATCATCGTCAACGAGTACACCTTCACTGAAGGAGGGCGGCGCTTCGGGTGATGGCTGCGGCCAAGATTTCTTTCGCAATCATTTGCGCGCGGCCCTGAAGGCAAAGAAATCCTTCGGATACCAGCAATTTCTCGGTTACCGCTTCAACAAGCTTCGGGTTCATGTTTTCGGTGACCCGCAGCGCCTCCTGACAGGCATCAGGAAACTTGGAACATGCCTCAACGACATAGTCGGTGCCTATGGCTTGGGCGACGGCGGCGATGTCGAACATGTCCCGGGGCTGAAGTTGCGAACCCCGAAAGACCACTTTTTTCGCCAGAATTTCAGCGGGTGTCTCGAGCCTGACATTTCGCCCGCGAATTTCAGCTTTGGTGAAGGGCGTTTCAGTGACCGGGTCGCAGCAGATAAAGTCGATCTCACCGACGCCGTCGAACACGATCTTCAAAGCGCGCGTGCCATCGGTTTCGTAGTCGCTTGGCGCAAGCGCCAGATCGTAGTCTTGCGTTTCGGGGTTCAGGTAGGGGAGATACTGGGCATCCTCGATGAAGAGGTCGATGTCGTGACTTTCGCGATGGTTGATTTGCAGCATAAGTGCTGTGCCGCCGCCAAAGCTCCAGCTGTTCATCCCGATGCCTTGGGCATTGGCCTGATCGATGATTGCCATTGCCATGTCGAAAAGCTCAGGCCAACGGCTCGGCAGAGGCGTATTCATTCAGACCGCAAGCGGCAGCTGAAATCCGGCGAGGACGGAGAATTTCTTGGCCACTTGGGTGACCGCATCCTTGCTCACACCCATCTCGTCGATGAACGATTGCTGCAGTTTGGGCGACACTTCGGACAGGAAGGCGAACACACTGCAGTCGTAGGAATCGGCACTTTTGATATCGGCGAGTTTCTCGGCAAGCTGCGCAGCCGTCACCAGCACGCCGTAGGGCGCGCTGACTGTCGACATCACCTTTGCGGCAACCGAGGCCATGGCATCAACTCTGTGCAGATTTCTATTCCATCAATGTAGTCGATGTCCCTCAACAAAGCAATAAAGCCCCATCTGCGCTGGTTTTCACCTGTTCCCGTCGATCCACTTCGACATCAGGCCCTTGTCGCGGAAGCATTCATCCGGGACAGCGCGGCGCTTGATGCGAGCGAGACGCTCAGCAAAGGCGACCTGCTTCGACGACGGCAGCTGGTCGAGCGCTGAAACTGGCTTCAGCCTGGCCTGCGCATCGATCCAGGAACTCAAGGCCCGCCGATCCTGCTGTACCTCCCAAGGTAACAGCGTCTGGTTCTTGAGCGCCAGCGACCGCGCATAGGCGATCTGTTTGGGCGTCACGGGCAGGGCGAAGGTGGTGTCTTCCATCGGGGAAACTCCCTTGCTGGTTGGATTCCATATATAGAACATAACACGAACAAAATCAACCACCGCTCTGCCAAGGATCGACGTTCGAGAGGCAGAGGCAGGATGGGGCAGGGGGAGTTGGAAGGCCGCGCGAGAGCGCCTTCGGCTCTCCCGTTTTCCCCAACCTGAGGTGTTCTGATGACCTTCCAACCGTTGATCCCGACCGTGCTGACGCCGGTCGCTGTTTCTGTTCTGCCTGATCCTGACGCCGCGATCCTCGCAGTTGCTGAGGCGCTGCAGCCCGATCTGGCGCAGGGCTTCCAGATCGACGCGCTGCGCCTGCGCCTCGAGATGGAGCGCGCCTTCGGCGGCTCCGATGCGACAGGCGCCTGGGATTGGAAGCTGGCTTATGAGGCGGGCGAGGTGGCGCTGATCCTTTTCCTGCGGAAATTCGGCCGCGCGCTGTTGGCTCGGGCTGGCTCGCCTGTTGGGCTCCTTCCGATCCTCGCCAAGGTGGCGGGCCTCTTGCCCACGCATACCCGACGCTCGGAGGAGATGGAGCGCTTCCAGCAATTCTCGACGCCGCTGCCTATGGGACTCGCGGCGCTCGCCGCCGCGCAGATCACGCCGCGCGACCTGGTCCTCGAGCCGTCGGCCGGAACCGGGCTTCTGGCGATCCTCGCCGAAATCGCGGGCGGCACCCTCGCGCTGAACGAGTTGGCCGACACCCGCGCCAACCTTCTGCGCTTGCTGTTCCCGGGCTGCCCGGTCACTCGCTTTGACGCCGCGCAGATTGACGATCATCTGGACGCGGGCATGTTCTGTCCGGCAGACGGGAGCGGCATCGCCGTGCTGGATCGTCTCCTTGCACGTTGTCCTGTCACAGGACTACATGCACGCAGAGGTTGTTGAGCCATGTATTCCGAGACCGAAGATGTGATCCGCGCTCTGGCGGAGAATGCAGAGAGCGTCTGTCGCGCCTACCTTCCCGCCGGACGGCGGGAAGGGTCCTACTGGATCGTGGGCGATCTGCAGAACAAACCCGGCCGGTCGCTCTTCGTGCGGCTGACCGGGCCTGCCTCAGGGCCGGGTGCGGCAGGCAAGTTTACCGACGGCGCCACGGGCGAGCACGGTGATCTGCTCGACATCATCCGCGAGCGGACCGGGATCTCCCGCTTTCCCGATCTTCTGGCCGAGGCCCGAGCGCATCTGGGCAGTCCGCAGCCGGTTCTCCCGGATGCGCCGGTGCCAAAGAAGGCCAAGGCCCCCGGCGGCACACCAGCGGCGGCGGCGCGGCTCTTTGCGGCCTCGGTGCCGGTCGCAGGCACGCTTGCCGACACATACCTCCGCTCCCGGGGCCTCACCCAAGGCGGCATGATGAGCGCCCTGCGCTTCCACCCGAAGTGTTGGCATCGGGATGAGGGCCAGACCCGGAGCATGCCCAGACCGGCGCTGATCGCGGCGGTCACCGATGGGGCAGGCGCCTTGCAGGGCGTGCATCGCACCTGGCTGGCGCCTGACGGACAGGGAAAGGCGCGGGTCGAGACGCAGCGGCGTGCCATGGGTCACCTCTTGGGCAATGCCGTCAGGCTGACCCCGCATGACGACTTCCTCGTGGTCGGCGAAGGCATCGAGACCATGCTGTCCTTGGTCGAGGCGGTGCCCGGCCTTCCCGTCTGGGCGGCGCTGTCGTCGGGTCACCTCGGGGCGGTCCTCCTGCCGGAGGGGGTGCAGCACCTCTACGTCGCCATTGACCGCGATCCGGCGGGGCGGGGCGCGGCTGAGAGGTTGAGCGCCAGAGCTCTTGATGCCGGTATTGCCGCTCGGGTGCTGGCACCGCGGCTCGGGGATTTCAACGATGATCTCCGGGCGAACGGTGCAGAGGCGCTGCGCGAGCATCTGGCTGGACTTGCCCGGAAAATGTGGAGAGCACCAACTGAGGAACCAGGAGGTGTTCTATGGGAAACGGGAACAGACCGACGCCGGAGTTTCGGCGTGAAGCGGTGCGGCTCGCACTGACCAGTGGCCGGACGCGGCGGGAGA
>JAJNPS010000051.1 GCA_021155205.1 Rhodobacterales bacterium | reverse complement strand
GGGGGCGCCGGCGTTGCCGGCGCGGAACTCAGGCGGACTTTTTCCTGATCATGCCGTAGATCAGCAGCAGCACGACGGCGCCGACCACCGAGGCGATCCATCCGGCCGGTTCGCCTGGCTGGTACCAGCCCATGGCACGGCCGGCATACCCCGCGATGAGCGAGCCGGCGATGCCGAGCACGATGGTCATGAGCCATCCCATGCTGTCGTCGCCGGGCTTGATGGCGCGCGCAAGCAGGCCGACGACGAGGCCCACCAGAAGAGTTCCGAGAAGAGACAGCATGGCGTACCTCCGGACATGGATTCCAGTACCCCCGGCGGGGCGTGCGCGCATCATGCCATATTTTCGAGGCAGCCGGACACGCCTTCCGGCAGGCTGTCAGCGCAGCGTGTAACCCTTGCCGCGCATGCAGTCGTTGGCCAGGCCCGACTGGCGCTCGGCGTTGGCCAGGCCATCGCCCACACCGGAACCCCCGCCCGCGTTGATGCCGCGATACGAAGGCGTGCTGGTGCCCGGCGAATTGATGCGCGCCTGGCGCTCGCACTGGATGCGGTCGCGCTCGGCCTGGTCGGCAGACGAGGTCTCCCTGTACCAGGAGGTGGGGCCGGAGGCGCACGCGGTCAGCGCCAGCACGCAGAGCAGGGCGGCGGGATTCTTGTTCATGATGTTCTGTTCCGTTGGAGGCCCCTGGGGCGTGGTCCGTGTCGCGGGGAATACGTCGATTGTATGCAAACGCGCAGGCGCGCGGCACGGCGTGCCGTCGCTTTCTAGAGCTCGTCGTCGTACTCGAGTTCCGACAGCCGGCGCCGCAGCGCGCGGGCATCCACCTCGGTGGCGTGGTAGTTCAACGGCAACTGGCGCAGTTCGCCGTCGTAGGGATCGCTGTCCGCCGCGTCGCTCAGGGGCAGCTCGAACACGGCCAGGCGGCGCTGCCTGAGCTGGCGCATGTATTGAAGAATGTTTTTCATGATTGGATAGGTTGCGGTTCCGCGGACCGCCTGGACACGATGCGCTATGCTCCTTGCGTTATAGACGCTTTCGGCGGGACTGGCTAGCGTCGGGCCCGCGGCCATGGCGCGGCTTGCGCCGGGTATGCGACTTGCTGAGCCACCCACCCGGACAGGAGATGCCACATGTCTGCCATTCCTCACGACGGATCGGCCCCGCATCATGCCTATCGGCTGTATGTAGCGGGAAGCGGGCTGTATGCGCGGGACCGCGCCGGCAAGGCGGTGTGTCTGGGCGCGGTGTCCGAGGGGGACGGTGTTCTCGGCTACCGGCTGAAGATGGAAGATCTGCAGGGCGAGGGGTTCCTGACCTCGGAAAAGCTCCTGCAAGACGTGGCGGCCAAACTGGCCTATGCGTCGCTGCACCGATTCTTTGGGACGGCCCCGGCCGCGCCGGTCCAGGAGGGCGCGGCCGATTTGCCGTGCCTGCTGCTGGACAACGAGGAGCCCAGCGAGTATCCACCGGCTGGCAGCGCTGCCTGGTAGAAAGCCTGCGGCGCGCCCGTCCGCACGTACGTCAGGAGGACGGAGTGGGACAGATTACGTCTTGCCGGGTGCTGGTCGTGGACAACTACGTCAGCGCCGCCGAAGCGCTGGCCGAAGCCTGCGGCCGGTTTCACGAGGTCAGGTACGTCGACGGCGGTTCGGCGGCGATGGAAGTGGCGCTGGCGTGGCGGCCGGACGTCATGGTCCTGGACATCGATATGCCGCCGCCGAACGGATTGGAGGTCGCCACCATGATCCGCGACATCTCGCACCTGAGGCCCGTCACGCTGATCGCGGTGACCGGCCGCAGCGCGGCCTTTGGCCAGGAAGAGGCCATCGCGCATGGCTTCGACGACTACATGACCAAGCCGGTGGACATCGATAGGCTGTTGTCGCTGATCGCCGCGGCCCGCCGGCTGCATTAGGAATAGGATCCGCGCGCGGATCTTAATGCTCTCCCACGGTGCGCGAGCGGCCCGCGCCGTAGGCGACCCATGCCTGCGCGCCAGCCATCGCCACCATGAGGCCCAGCGCCGGCAGCCAACTGTCGGTCCAGTCGCGCAGGACGCCGCAGACCACCGGACCGGCCGCGCCGATCAGGTAGCCCAGGCTCTGCGCCATGCCCGACAGCGACGCGGCCTGCTGCGTGGTGGCGGCGCGCAGGCTGATATAGGCCAGCGACAGCATCAGGCTGCTGCCCAGTCCCGCGCCGGCCACGCAGATCCAGACGATGGTCCAGGCCGGAACCAGCGCCATGCCGGCGAAGCCCGCCACGCACAGCATCGAGATAGCCAGCCCGAGGAGCTTCTGGTCGCGCACGCGGCCCGACACCCAGGATGTCGCGATGTTGCCGAGCAGCGCCGCCAATTGCATCAGCGACACCATCCAGCCGGCCTCGCTCGGACTCATGCCGGTCTCGTGCAGCATGGAGGGCAGCCAGGCCACGAGTATGTAGAAATTGAAAGCCTGGATGCCGGTGAAGAGCGTGACCTGCCAGGCCAGCCACGAGCGCCAGACATTCGCGGTTTTCGTGGCGTGGGCGCGGGTGGATACGGGCGCCTCGGCCTGGTTGCGCGAACGTGCCAGCCAGACCAGGGCCGCGGGGACCGTGATGACCAGCACGCAGGCAAGCGAGCTGCGCCAGCCGCCGGGCAGGTTGTCGGCCAGTGGCACCGCCACGCCCGCCGCCGTGCCGGACACGAGCGTCATCACGACTGAATACAGTCCGGTGAGCGGGCCGATGCGCTGCGGGAATTCCCGCTTGACCAGTGCCGGCAGCATCACATTGCCGACGGCGATGGCGACGCCGCCGATCGCCGTGCCGATGAACAAAGGGGCGATGCCGGGCATCGACCGAACCGCGATGCCGACGCAAAGCGCGACCATGGCGGCGAACAACGCGCGTTCCAGCCCCAGTTGCCGGCCCAGGGCGGGCGCCAGCACCGAGAACAGGCCGAACGCGAGCAGCGGCAGCGTGTTGAGCAGCCCGGCGCTGCCCGCGTCCAGCCCCGTGGAGGCGCGGATATGGCCGAGCAGGGGGCCGACGCCGGTCAACGGCGCGCGCAGCGTCGCCGCCACCAGCAGGATGCCCAGCAGGGCCATGGCGGGCGTGACGGCGCGGGCAAGGCCCGGGCGGGTTTCGGGGGTCATGAAGCGGCGTTCTTCAGGCGGCGGCTCATCAGCACATGCGGGATGCCGGCCTCCATGAATTCGTCTCCTTCGGCCTCGAAGCCCCGCGTTTCGTAGAACGCCCGAGCGCGCGTCTGCGCGTGCAGCAGCAGCCGGTCGTGCCCGCGCCGGCGGGCTTCGTCGATCAAGGCGTCCAGGATGGCGCCGCCCACGCCCCGCCCGCGCCCATGGCGGTGGACCGCCATGCGGCCGATGTGCCCGTCCGGCAGGAGCCGGCCGGTACCCAGGGGCGTGCCGTCGGTGTCGTAGGCGACCGCGTGCAGCGAGACCGCGTCGGCATCGTCGTATTCGAGTTCCAGCGGGACCGACTGTTCGTGGACGAAGACGGCCTGGCGTATGGACGACGCGTCGTGCCTGAGGGTGTCCCATGAACCGACGGCGAGGTGGATGCCAAGCCTGGTCATGAGGGGCGGCGCGGGGCGCATGCCCGCGAGAATTGGGAGGGAGAAAGGAACGGGTGCGTTGCTTGTGGTGTCATGCCGGCAGAAGGCCGCAGCCAGTGCGGGTGCAAAGGCTCTAGCTTAGTCCATCTGTATCCTCATGTACGCCGGAAACCGGCCGGCGCCGCCCGCCTTGTAGTCGACCCATGCCTGCGCCAGCACTGCCATCAACGACAAGGCCGGCGCGACTCGCGGTCACATGAGGGGGAGGGGGCAGATCGCGCACCGGTTCTGACCGGTGCGCGGGACTCGCCTTAGTCGATGCGGACGTCGGCTTGCTTGATGATGGCGCTGTACTTTGCCGCTTCGGTCTTGACGAAGTCGGCGAAGGCCGTGCCATTCAGGTTCTTGGGCACCGCGCCCATGTTCCTGATGTTGGTCAACACTGCTTCGTTCTTGAGCGCCGTGGCCGCGGCGGCCTGGAGCCTGGCGATGACCGGGGCGGGCGTCTGCGCGGGAACGAACAGGCCGAACCAGGCCTCGGTGTTGTAGCCCTTCAGGCCCGACTCGTTCAGCGTCGGTACGTCGGGCAGCACGGGCGAGCGTTCCAGGCTGCTGACGGCCAGCGCACGGAGCTTGCCGGCCTGGATCTGCTGAGCCACCGTGGGGATGTTGATCATCAGCGCCGAGATCTCGCCACCCATGACGGCGGTCACGGCCGGCGCGGCACCCTTGTAGGGTACGTGCGGGATGTCGGTGCCTGCCATCGAGTTGAACAGGATGGCCGACAGGTGCGACAGGCTGCCGTTGCCGCCCGAGCCGACGTTCAGCTTGCCGGGATTGGCGCGCGCGTACGCGATGAATTCAGCGATGTTCTTGGCCGGCAGAGAGGGGTTGATGACCAGCACGTTGGGGGCGCTGGCCAGCAGCGTCACGGCGGCGAAGTCCTTGGCCGAGTTGTAGGGCAGCTTGCTGTAGAGGCCGGGGGTGACGGCGTGCGAGCTGGCGTTGCCCAGCAGCACGGTGTAGCCGTCCGGCGAGGCCTTGGCGACGATGTCCGAGGCGATGCTGCCGCCGGCGCCGGGCTTGTTCTCGACGACCAGGCTTTGGCCCAGGGCGTCGCCCATGGCCTTGCCCACGTTGCGGGCCAGTTGGTCGGAACCGTCGCCCGGGGGCGCGGGCACGACGAGGCGGATGGGGCGGTCGGGGTACTCGGCGTGCGCGGCCGGGCCGGCCAGGGTCAGGCCGAGCGCCATGGCGGCCGGCAGGTGCCGCAACTTGGGTGCGAAGGTCATGGGCATTTCCTTGTGGGGTGGGAGGAGGTCAGCGTACCAGGGCTTGCAGGCCGAAGAATTCGACCGCGTTGCCGGCGTAGATGGCTTGTTTGTCGGCGTCGCTGAAGCCGGGTTGCTCGGCCACCAGCTTGCCGATGGACTGCTCGCCCAGCGGGAAGGGGTAGTCCGAACCCAGCATGATGCGGTCGGTGCCCATCACGTCGGCCAGCAGGCGCAGCGCGCCCGGATCGAACACGGCCGAATCGACGTAGAAGCGCTTGACGTATTCCGAGGGCAGGCGCGGGCAGTCCTTGCGGATGATGTCGCGATGCTTCCAGGCGTTGTCCACGCGGCCCAGCATGAAGGCGAACGAGCCGCCGCCATGGGCGAAGCAGATCTTCAGCGATTCGGGGATGCGCTCGAAGGCGCCCGACAGGATCAGCGACAGGATGCCGAGCTGCGTTTCGGCGGGCATGGCCACCAGCCAGGGCAGCATCCATTGCTTCATGCGGTTGCCGCCCATCATGTCCCACGGGTGGACCAGCAGCGGGATGCCTTCAGTGGCGCAGTGCTGCAGGAAGGTGACCAGGCCCTCGTCGTCGAGGTCGCGGTCGCCCAGGTGGTTGCCGATCTGCACGCCGTGGTGGCCCGTGGCCTTGGCACGAGAGGCTTCGCGGCAGGCGGCGTCGATGTCCTGCAACGGCACCTGCGCCAGCGCCACCAGGCGCTTGGGCGCGGCGGCACAGAACTCCAGCGCCAGGTCGTTCATGCGCTGGGCCCAGGGCAGGACCTTCTCGGACGAGAATTCGTAGCCGAACATGATGGGCGTGGCGCAGGTGATCTGGATGTCCACGCCTTGGGCATCCATCTCGGCCAGGCGCGCCTGCGGATCCCATAGCGCGTCGTAGACGGGGCGGAAAGGCTTGTCGGCGCGCATGATGTCGCCGGTCTTGCCGTCCGGCGCGACCTGGAGCCAGGGCGCGCGCTCGACGCTCAGGGCGGCGGCTTCTTCCCGCGTGATGCGCGGGAAGTGGTGGGCGTGCATGTCGATTTTCATGATGGGCTTGATGTCTGGTGTTGTCGTCGCGGGATCAGAGGGGCTTGTAGGCGACCGCCTTGATCTCGATGCGCAGGTGCGGGTGGGGCAACTGGTGCACGGCTACCGTGGTGCGGGCCGGGCCGTCGTAGTCGAAGAATTCTCCGTAGACCTCGTTGTAGCCACCGAAATCGCTCATGTCGACCAGGAAGGTGCCGATCTCGACCACGTCGGACAACGAGGCGCCGGCGGTGCCCAGGATGTCGCGGATGTTCTCGAGCACCGCGCGGGTCTGGGCGCGGATGTCGAACTTGGTGGTGCCCATGGCGTCCACTTCCACGCCGGCCAGGGAGTTGTCGGAACGGCGCGAGCTGGTGCCCGAGACGAACAGGAAGTCGCCGGCGCGCTTGATGTGGGGGTACTTGCCGCGGGGGGTGGCCTTGCCTTCGACGACTTTGGCTTGTGTGCTCATGTCTACTCTCTAGTGGGGGTGCGCCCGGACGGGATGCGGGCGGAATGCTGACCGATGCAAGTCTAGGCAATCCGCCCTCGAAAAGAGAATGAATTTACGCGTCACTGGTATTCGATTTGGCTATGGCTGCGACAGGCAGGGCGCATGCCCCCTTCCTGTCATCAAGGCTCGGGTGGGAGGGGGGCGGAGCCGTATATGATGACCGCCTCCACGACCAGAAAAACGGGAAGCCGCGTCATGATCGCCATCGAAATCTCCCGCCCCGGCGGGCCCGAAGTCCTGCAGGCCGCCGAGCGTCCGACGCCGGTGCCCGGCGTGGGCGAAGTCCTGATCCAGGTCGCCGCCGCTGGCGTCAACCGGCCGGACGTGGCCCAGCGCCGCGGCACCTACCCGCCGCCCCCGGGCGCCTCCGACCTGCCCGGGCTGGAAGTGGCCGGCACCGTGGCCGCGCTGGGCGAGGGCGCCACCGGCCTCGCCGTGGGCGATGCGGTGTGCGCACTGGTCAACGGCGGCGGCTATGCCGAATACTGCACCGTGCCGGCCACCCAGTGCCTGCCGGTGCCGAAGGGGCTGAGCATGGTCGAGGCCGCCGGCCTGCCCGAGACCTACTTCACCGTATGGAGCAACGTTTTCATGCGCGGCAAGTTGTCGGGCCAGGAAGCGCTGCTCGTGCACGGCGGCGCCAGCGGCATCGGCACCACGGCCGTCCAGCTGGCCAAGGCGCTGGGACACCGGGTGTACGCCACGGTGGGCAGCGACGAGCGCGTCGCCGCCGTCGAGAAACTCGGCGCCACCGCCGGTATCAACTACCGTACCCAGGATTTCGTGCAGGAGATCAAGCGCCTGACCGATGGCCGGGGCGTGGACGTGATCCTGGACATGGTGGCCGGCGACTACGTCGCCCGCGATGTCCATTGCCTGGCCGAAGACGGCCGCATCGTGCTGATCGCGCTGCTGGGCGGCGCGAAGGGCGAAATCGACTTTGCCCGGGTGCTCAGCCGGCGCCTGACCATCACCGGTTCCACCCTGCGCCCGCGCTCGGCCCAGTTCAAGGGCGAAGTCGCTGCCGCGCTGCGCCAGAACGTCTGGCCGCTGTTCGAGTCCGGACGGCTCAAGCCGGTGGTGTACGCCACCTTTCCGTTGCGCGAGGCGGCGCAGGCCCACGCCATGATGGAGTCGGGCGAGCACGTGGGGAAGATCGTCCTGACGGTTTAGGCCCCCTACGCGCTTCGCGCGCCCTGTATGGTGAGCCCCCAGCCGCTGGGCGGCAGCCCCCAAGGGGCCGGGACCCGCCTTGGGGCGGCCCGGCGCCGGGTGCCCGGGGCAGATGAGGGTGGACCCGGCGGAGTCCGATCCACCGCATCCTGGGCCTGGGGGGCCACACGGCGGCCTTTTTTGCGACATTGGCTGCAGCGGTGCGCCGGAGTCGATACAATCGAGGTTTTGCCCGCATATTTTTGTCCACGCGGGCATTTTTCGATTCTTGTCGATGGCAACTAAACAGAATATCCGCCGCCTGGTGCTTGGCAACTGGAAGATGCACGGCGCGCTGGCCACCAACGGCCAGCTGCTCTCGGCCATACGCAGCGCCTGGAACCAATCCTCTGGCGCCGCCGCCTGCGACGTCGGCGTCTGCGTGCCGTTTCCGTACCTGGCCCAGGCCGAGTCCGCGCTGACGGATTCCGACGTTGCCTGGGGCGCCCAGGACATCAGCGTCCACCCGCAGGGCGCCTATACTGGCGAGGTGTCCGGCGCCATGCTGGCTGACTTCGGCTGCCGCTATGTGCTGGCTGGCCATTCCGAGCGCCGCAGCCTGCACGGTGAAACCAGCCAGCTCGTGGCCGACAAGGCCAGGGCGGCGCTGGCCGCCGGCCTGACCCCCGTCGTCTGCGTGGGCGAGACCCTGGCCGAGCGCGAAGCCGGCCGCACCCTGGCCGTCATCGACGAGCAGCTCGCGCCCGTGCTGGCCCTGGGCCGGGAAGCCGTGACCGCCATGGTCGTTGCCTACGAACCCGTCTGGGCGATCGGCACCGGCAAGACCGCCAGCCCCGAACAGGCCCAGGAAGTGCACGCCGCCATCCGGGCCGCGCTTCAGGGCATCGACTGCGCCGGCGTGCGCGTGTTGTACGGCGGCAGCGTCAAGGCGGCCAATGCCGCCGAACTGTTCGCCATGCCCGATATCGACGGCGGCCTGATAGGCGGCGCCTCGCTGGTGGCCGAAGACTTCCTGCGCATCGCCGAGGCGGGCGCCATAACCCGGAGTGCTTGAATGTCCGTAATGCTTACTGTCCTGCTGATCGTGCAGGTTGTCTCCGCCCTGACGATCATCGTCCTGGTCCTGCTTCAGCAGGGCAAGGGCGCCGACATGGGCTCCGCCTTCGGTGGCGGCTCCGCCGGCAGCCTGTTCGGCGCCGCTGGCGCGGCCAACTTCCTGTCGCGCACCACCAAGTGGGCGGCGGTCGTCTTCTTCATTTCCACCGCCGCGCTGGCCTACCTGGGCCGTCCGGCTCCCGCCGCTTCGCAAGGCGGGGTCATGGAAAGCCATCCCGCCGACCTGTCGGTACCCGCGGTCCCCGGCAGCACACCCGCGCCGGCCCCGGCGGCTCCCGACGCATCGGTCCCGTCGGTGCCCGCCACGCCGCCTGCGGCCCCTGCCCAGCCCGAGGCGCCCGCTCAGAAAAACTGAAGGGAATTCCGCTGACGGGCCGGCAAATGTTATATACTAGCGGGCTCACGCAAGCCGTCGTGGTGAAATTGGTAGACACGCTATCTTGAGGGGGTAGTGGCGAAAGCTGTGCGAGTTCGAGTCTCGCCGACGGCACCATGTTTTTGAAATCCGTTGATCGTATAGAATCAAAAATCATCAAAATCAACGGATTACACGGGGCATCTGAGTTTTTCTGAGAGCCGGTACGCAAATTTTGCTAACCGCCGGCCCCACGGATGCCCCAGCCGATGCCCCATGGCCAGCATCCAGAAAGTCGAAGGCGGCTACCGCGTCCAGATCAAGAAATTGGGCGTGCGCGACAGCCAGATGTTTCCCTCCCGGCGCGAGGCTGTGGAGTGGTCGGCAAAGCGCGAGGCTGAGATTGTGGCCGGCCGCAAGATCCCGAAGGGCAAGCAAACCACGCTGAAACAAGTCCTGCGGCGCTACGGCGAAGAGGTTTCGCCCTCCAAGCGCGGCGAACGCTGGGAACAGATTCGCCTGGCCGCGTTCGAGGGCCACAAATTGCCCCTGGATGCCCCAATTGCCGATGTCACGCCCCAGCACATTGCCGATTTCCGAGACGCCAGGCTGAAGCAGGTAACCGGCTCGAGCGTCCTGCGGGAGCTGGCGCTGCTGGGAGCAGTATTTGAGGCTGCGCGGCTCGAATGGGGCCTGATCGATAAGAACCCGTGCCGAGACATCCGCAAGCCGCAGGAGGCGCGGCACCGCACCCGAACGTTGCACTGGCGGGAGATCCGGGCACTGCTGAGGCAAATGGGATATCGGCGTCGCGGCAGGGTGGCCACGACGGCCGAGGCCGTGGCTGTCTGCATGCTGGTGGCGCTGAGGACGGGTATGCGCGCTGGAGAGCTCTGCTCACTGACGTGGAGCGAGGTGTATGACCGCCATGTCCACCTGCCGATCACGAAGAATGGCACCGCTCGGGATGTTCCTTTGTCCAGCCGCGCCAAGCCGCTGATCGAACGCATGCGAGGCTGGGATGATCAATTGGTCTTCGGCCTGAAGACGGCCAGCCTGGACGCGCTCTTCCGGAAATATCGGGCGCGGGCGGGCCTGTCTGGCTTCACCTGGCACGATACCCGGCACACTGCGGCAACGATGCTATCCAAGAAGGTCGACGTGCTGACCTTGTGCAAGGTCTTCGGCTGGTCGGAAACGCGGCAAGCCCTGACCTACTACAACCCCACCGCGTCATCGATTGCTGATCTGTTGGGATAGGTAGCGGCGGATTTCTGCTCCCGTCACGCGACCGTCGATCGCGTGGATCTTCCCCTCTCGGATGCGCTTGGCCAGGGTGTTGTAGCTGATGCCCAGGCGCTCGGCCGCGTCCTTGAGGTGGTAGCAGACCAGGTCATCGATGGCCATTTGCGCGCCGCGGCGTGCAGCCTCTTCCAGCATTGCCTGGAGCTTGGTTTCTTCGAGCGTGACCATTACGCTCCCTCCGTCTTGCTTGCGCGATCGGCACTGTGGCCGGCTATCATCGCCGAATGGAAACCCGCTGCCCCCAATGCCAGGCAATGATCGGCCTGGCGTCCACCGTCGAGCCGTATCCCGATCTGCGCCCAACGCCGTGGGTGCTGCCGCGTATGTTGGCAGCGATGGCCGGTGGCGAGGCATACCGGTGCAAACGCTGCAGGCTGTATATGTGCCGCGGTGCGCTGTGCAGGGGAGTGTGGAGTGCCCTGCGGGTGGATTGAGTCATTCATCGGGAGCCTCTGTCTTGTTTGCAGACGTGAGGCTGGCTGCATCAATTTGTTTCTGGACCCAAGCGCGCATGTGCACCCATCGGGCTTCTGCCGCGTCTTTGCGGGGTTGGCGCACGGTGACGTAGTGGCGGCCGTATTCGGGGTAGTAGGGCCTCACAGGGCCAAAAATCGGGATGGCCGCCCACTCGAAGTTATCGAAGGCCTCGTCGTTTTCGAAGACGATTTCTTGGACCATGCAGGCCGCGAGGCCGAAGGTGACCGCCACCTGGTCGTAGTCCTCGGGATCGATCGTCGCCATGTCGATGCCGCGCGCGGCACCGACAACACCCAGTGCGCAGAACTCGCCGTCGAATTGCAGTTCATCGGCGATCAATCTCTTCTCCGGCATGGCGTCCATCGCGGCTGCAAGCTCTCTCAGGAAAGCCTGGCCACGCTTGCCGCGCAGGGCGCTTGCCACCATGCCGCGCCACCGGCCGAGCGCCAAATAATCATCGCAATCGTCGTTGTATCCGCTTCTGCTCATCCCTCACCCCCTTTCCGAAGGGGCGAGTCCGCAGCAATGGCGGCGTCCATAACAACCGGGTCGAACAACTTGTGCGCGGCATCGAACTCGATCCAGTTGCCACTTCGGTCAGCCGTGCGACGCAGGTTTCCGCGAGCGTCGATCAGGAACGAGTACCTCTGGATTTTGCACAGGCGCGTGCGCACCGCCTCTAAGGCCGCGTCCAGCGCATCCTCATTGGCGGCCGGTGCCTGGGCGGCACCCGCTTGCCAGCACGACCGGCCGAAATCGAGCAGCTGGCGCATGTCGTCGCCTGCAACCATGTTCAGGCCGTGTTTCGAGGTCAGCAAGTACAGCGTGCGGTTCGGCGGGTTGCTGCCGCCTTCGTAGCTAGTGTCGGCCGTTTGTACCGTCTCGCCTTTTTCCAGCGGGCCTTGTAGGACAACGGCATCGCGGCGCTCCGCAGGCCATGCCGCCACCTCGACCTTTGCCGCCTGGATCTGCGCGAACAGGTCGTTCTGCGGTGCGTGGGCGGCGTCACGGAACACCAGCGCCCGGCTGCGGCCGCTATCGATGTCAGCCGGCGCTTCGGCCAGATAGTGGCCCAGCTCTGGTTCGTCGGGCCAGTCAACAAGCCACGCCACCGGCTCCGCACTCGCGGCTGGCGCAGCCTGGACTGCTGGCTGCGGGGCGGCCTCGCCCAAGCGGGCGTGCTCGATGGCCTTGTTCGGGTCCATGGTGCGCCAGTCTGGCCAGTGACGACCCTCGTTCACGGCCTGCTTAGCGACAATGGCGTCGATAATCTGCGCGGGGCTGGCGCCCGTGCGCCATGCGCCGTCCAGGGCCAGGATGACCACGTCGATCCACTCGGTCAGGTCCTCGGGTGAGGACTCGACCTCCAGCAGCTCCTTACGGATGTGATCGCATACACCTTTCGTGCGCTGACCTGGGCCGAAGGTCCGTTCGCTGAAGTCGCGTTGGCGCTGCAGATGCGCGGCGAAGTGATCGACTGCATCGCTATCAATATGGGCCGCTGGTGCCGGGGTAGCTTCGGCTTCGAGTGCGGATGCCAGATTAATTAGTCGCTGGTACTCGGCCTGAGCCTCGGCATCGCCATACCATTCAACCGTGCCATCATCCTGGGCGGTTGCGCCGGCATCCGTGATCCATTGTTTGGCGCCGGCGCGAATGGCCGCGACGGCTTGTTTTATCGTGTCATTCGTCATGAGATTTCTCCGTAGAGGGAGTGCCGCTGGCACGGTGGAGTACCGGGTAGACCTTCGTCAGGGATCCGGCGATAGGGTGTCCGAGCAACTTGGCCGCTCGGGCGATGCGGGTGCGCTGGACGTGGGCCGCGTGGTGGCGTGTCAGGCCGAGGTAGCTGTTCGCGGTCGCCAGGGCCTGGTCCGGGTGCATGTGCTCGAGCCGGTGCACGGCTGTCGCGATGACTCGACGGCGGACGGTGGTGCGCCAGGGCTTCACGACGCATCCCACGAAGTCCACGCCGCGATCGACGGGCTGCAGGATCGTCTTGCGCGGATTCAGATGCACGCCGAGTGTCTCGGGCAGGAATCGCTCGATATCCTGGAGGCATTCCTTCAGCCGCCGCGCCGACCGATGCAGAATGACGAAGTCGTCGACGTACCGGGTGTAGTAGCGCGTGCGCAGCCGGTGCTTGCAATGCTGGTCCAACGCATCCAGATAGACGTTCGCGAAAAACTGGCTGCTGAGATTGCCGATCGGCAGGCCCCGGTCGTCGGGCGCGGTGAACAGGCTCTTGTGGCGCGGGACCAGCTGCAGCAGCTGCGGCGGGCAACGTACGTCGACGTCGACCCGTGGGTCATGGAACAGCACGACCTCGGCCAGTTGCCGCCACCATGGTTCGTGAATCCTCGTCGCCAGCTGGTCATGCAGTGTCGGCTTATGGATCGAGACGAAGAAGTTGGCCAGGTCGCACTTAAGATAGAAGGCGCGGTGTGCCCAGTTCTCGGTGATGGAGCGGACGTCGTGCTCGAGGCGCCGGACGGCATAAAGCGTCCCGCGACCCGGGATGCAGGCGCAGCTGCCGGCGATGAACCGCCGATGGAATCGGTCGGCGATATGGTTGTAGAGGAGGTGGTGCACGACGCGATCGCGGAATGATGCCGCCCAGACTTCGCGCGGTTTCGGATGCGTCACGACGAAGCAGATCGAGCGGCCTGGTATGTAGCGGCCGCTCTGCAGCTCCTCGTAGAGGGCCAAGAGGTTGCGCTCCAGGTGCTCCTCGAACTCCAGCGCAGTGCGGCTGCGGCGCTTGCTGCGGCGGCAATCGAGGTAGGCCTGCAGCAGGTCCTCGAGGGAGAAGGGGGCGGCGGATGAATCTGCGGACGGCACGGGCCCGGTACCTGTTGTCCTTGTCGTCGTTGTTCTGATTGCCATCTTCGAAGTCCTGGATCCAGGCGTTGTTGGCCGAGTACTGCGTCGAATCGCGCTATCTACATGGGCTCGCCGAAGGCCGAAGCCGATCAGCGGACGCATTGCGCTGGGCCGTCGCCAGCCGCAGCTGGTGGTTCCCTCAATGCGCATGGCGGTGGCCCAGGGGGCCAGCGGCGCGACCAGATTCAAAATACGCACGGGCATGATTGCCATGACAGTCATGCAGCAGGCGATGCCGCGAAAAGGCTGGGTTGGTCGGACATCGGCGGTGTGGGGCCAGCTGCGCGCGCGGATTGCTTGCGCCATCCTCCGGCCTGCTTGCCGATGCTGTCGGTAATTTCGATGGCCCTGGCCCACTGGCCGCGCGAGATGAAGCGTTTGTCGAGGCAGGTGCGCAGCATCAGTTCGATGGCCTGCAGCTGCTCGAGCAGCTCTTCAATGAACGGCACCTTGTTATCGGCGGTATTGGCACGGCCGACGAGCAAGAGCAACTCCATCGAGCGATCCTCCATGCGATCGCCCAATGTGCGTTTGACGCTGCGTGGCAGGTTGCGGACCATGTCGACGATGACGCCGTATAGGTCGTAGCCGGCCTTGTGGATGGGGAGGGTGGTGTGCAGGGCCATAAAATTTCACGCGAACGGCGCTGCGCGCCGTGGACGCTCGGTTAAATGGTTGAAGGGCTCAAGGGGTAAGGAATCTGCGGACGGCACGGGCCCGGGACCTGTTGGCCTTGACGTCGATGTCCTGACTGCCATCTACGAAGCCCTGGACCCAGGCGTAGTAGGCCGAGTACTGCGTACTGGTCCAGTACCATTCCGGCTTGAACAGGTCTGGCACGTTGGCCGCCATCAGCCGCGCTTCCCGTCGGCTCGGGAGATACCAGTCGGCATGGCCGTTGATATCGAGGCCCATCGCCCATTCGGCGGCGGGGTGATCGATCGCGCTCTGAGCGAGCGCGATCGTGTTGCCCAGGCCGTCCTGGTCGTGGCATGCGCCGTCCTCGGCCTCTCCGCGTCCGCCCCATTCGATCTCCTCGATTTCTCCCGCTTCGGCGGGGGCGACGATCAGGTAGTAGTCCGGCCCGCCATCGATGCCACGCATCATGCCGGCGAAGAGGCCTCCCTGTTCCAACCACTTTTCGCCGATGGCGGGTAGGGCGATGCCGTTGATCGGCAGGACGGCAGTCAGGGATTCGTTGGCCGCCGGCTGCGGAGCGTCCAAGTTCAGAACCAGGTTGTCGATGTGGATTGCGACCTTCATGGTGCGGTTCTCCAGAAAAATTTGACGCGAACGGCGCTGCGCGCCGTCCTCATGCGGAAAGGGTTGAAGGGTTCAATTGATGAGGAATCTGCGGACGGCACGGGCCCGGTACCTGTCGTCCTTGCCGCCGGTGCCCTGATAGCCAACTTCGAAGTCCTGGACCCAGGCGTAGCCGGCCGAGTACTGCGTGCTGGTCCAATACCAGGCGCGTTCGAAGGCCTCGGGCTGGCCGAGCGCGAAACCGGAGACGGTCGTTTGCGCGGGACTCGTTTCGGTGTAGGGATAGCCGGCGGGCACGCTGCTCGGGTTGTCGCCATGGCGCCATACCCAGTTGCTGTCGGTCGTGGGTTTCAGGTGCCGATAGGCGAGCTCGAGCTCGTCGCGGGCTGGGAGATACCAGTCGGTGTGCCCACCGATATCCAGCCCCTGGGCCCAGGTCGCGAGCTCGCTGCCGGCGAAGGCCATGGCGGCGGTGTTGGCCGCACCGTCGACGAAGCTCGTCGCGCCGGGCACGGATTCGTACTTCGACAGCCACTCGCCTTCGGTCTCGCCGGTCGCCTTGGGGGCGACGACGATGCCATAGACTTGGTCGCCGATACGGACGGAGCCGACGTAGGTGCCGCCCTGAATGGCGGTGCCGATCGGCAGGGCTGCTGCTAGGACTGCAGTCATGATTACCTCGCTTGGATAGAGCCGTTGCCGGCAGGGGAAATAGACGGTGCTGAGACGCGTGAGATATCTGTTGTGTCAGCAGGATGAGTGGTCGCCTCGCCCCGTAATTGCAGCCCCGTCCGGATCCGGCGCAGTTGCTCGCGCAATCCGTTGACCGTGCAGTTGTCGGCAAATGACGGCGTTCCGGAATTGAGCGGTGCGCCGGCCGCGTCGGCCTCGAGGTTATCGAGTAGGCGGGCGACGTCGGGCATTTCCGGGCCGAGCCAACAGCGGTATTCGTCGACGATGAATTGCCAGGCCTGCAGGTCGCGCTTGAGCTCGATAGTGCGGCGGTGCGCCAGGGGCGCCGCGCAAGCCGCACCGATCGCGGCGCAGATGATCGCGACGGCGGTCAACAGCAGAATGAACGAGGGAATGGGCAGGTCAATGTGCATGGGGCACCTCCTCGGGGGCTGGGGGAGAAAGAGGGCGTTGCGCAACCGCGGCGGCCTGGGCATGTTGAACGCCCATTTCCCATATCCGGTACCAGAGTTGGACGGTGGGGTCGGCGTAGCGGCCGGCAGGATCGAGATGGCGCTGCTCGGCAGTCAGCTGCGCGTCCGATTCGAACGCGGTGCGCCCCAGGCTGGTCGGGCCACCCAAGCCGCGCCAGGTGTGCAGGGCACGGGCAAGCGTGGGATGCTCCCAGGGAGAGCGACCGCTGCCGGAGCGGTACGGGCGCGGCTTCATGATGAAACGCAGGGTATGGAACCGCATGGGTCGCAGTTCCACGCGCACGCCCATGTCATGGGCAGCAAATACCAGTCGGGTCAACGTGGCCGGGTCCGTGGTGGTCAGCTCTGGTTTGTAGACAGGAACCTCGACGCCACCCTCGACGCCGAACCACTGAACCCGGGGCCAGTCCACCGTCAGTTGCTCGGGCGCCGCCGCGAAGACTGCGCACAGCAATGCGACGACGCGTTCGTGGAACTCCGAGGGGGCCAGTGTGGGCGCGACCGTGGGGAGGAAAGCGCGGATCTGTTCGATTCGGTCCATGTTCCCTCCGCCTACAGCACCAGACCGGCCCGCCCGGATGCAGCGGGGGCGAACGGAATGTCGTCGTCCAGGTTGCCGCTGCCGTAGGGCGATGACGTGGGCCGAGCCTGCGGGCTGGGGCCGTCGTCGTCGCGACGCAGACCCAGCATTTGCATGTGGTCGCCGATGATCTCCGTCGTGTACTTGTCGGCTCCGGTTTGGCGGTCCTGCCATTTGCGGGTCTTGAGGCGGCCCTCCACGTAGACGGCGCGGCCTTTCTTCAGGTACTCCCCGGCGACCTCGGCCAGCCGGTTGTAGAGCACCACGCGATGCCACTCGGTCTCCTCACGGCGTTCGCCCGTGCTCTTGTCCTTCCATGCCTGCGTGGTGGCGATGGAAATGCTGGTGATGGCGGAGCCGTCCGGCATGTAGCGCACGTCGGGGTCGCGGCCGAGGTTGCCGACCAGGATCACTTTGTTAACGCTGGCCACGTCACGCTCCCTGGGTCTCGGACACGGTCTTGCCGGTAGCGGCGGCCTCGTCCGAAATTGCGGACGCTGGCGCGCTTTCGTTCGGGGCCTGTGCCGCTGTATCCGCCAATGCGGCCGTCTGTGCGGCCTCCGCCGCTTCGGCGGCGATCAGATGACTGACATCGAGGCGAGCAGGACGGCGGCCGTTATCCCACTTGATCAGCGCCCCGAGGGAGTGAATGTCCTGGATCACGCCGAACTGGCCGCGCCAGGGGAGGGGCCGACCATTCGCGCCATTCGCGACATGGCGAACCATGACGCGATCGCCGGCTGTGAATCCTCCGGTCGCGATGTTTTCCTCCACGGCAGGAGTTGCGGAATCTGCCGTCTTCGCGCGCGCACCTTTCTTGGTGAGCGCGGCCTTCTCCGACTTCTTGCCGGCCTGACGCTTCTCCGCAGCGGCCTTGGCGGCATCCGCCTTGGCTTTGAGCTTTGCCCGGGCTTCGGCCTGCAGGCGCTTCTTGATGGCGTCGGCATCGATGCCGTACCGCGCCGCAAACTCGCGCATCCGCGTCGGTTCGGTATTCGAGGAGTAGGTCGGCTGGTCGGTCTCGCTGGCCAAGGCAATATCGACCATCAGGACCGCAATGTCGGTCGCGCCCAACTGGCCGATGCCGACCTTCTCGCCAGTCGCATCCCAGTCCCAGAGCTTGCGGACAACCGGTTGGATGTTCGAGTACAGGCGATCCAGGAAGGTCGCGGCCAGCAACTGCATATCCTCCAGGAAGAGGGTCTCCCCGCTTTGCAGCCGTTGCTGGACGGCTTCATGGATAGCCTGGTAAAGCTCGCGCCGATAGGCCTTGAGACCTTCGCGCTTGGCCTCCTCGGCCCGTTGCTGCGGCGAGTACTCGTTCGTCGACCGCGAGACGACGAGACCCTTGTCCTTCAATGCCTGCTTGGTCGCTGCGGCCGGCAGCAGCTCGACGATTTCGCCGGTATGGGGATCCTCGAGCAGCACGGACTCGGGCGCATCCTTGCCGAGCAGCCTCTTGTAGGTCTTCCCGCCGCCGCCCGTCTCCCAACAATTGGCTTCAGGCTGGACGTAGCCTTCGTAGCCGCTCGAGTGCTGGTGAGGCTTGATCTTCTTGGCCTCTTTGCCCGTGATGACCTTCTTGCCGCTTTCGTTGGCAGCGGCGATCAGCCGGGCGGCATGGGCCTTGCGCTTGCTGTCGAAGCACTCCGGATCCGTGCAGACGTCTGCATGTTCAACGTCGCCGAACAGATCAGGATTGGAGCCCGTGCGCTTCGAGCAGCTGCGGCAGGCCCCGGCTGTTGGCACCAGCGTCTCGTCCTGGATCTTGAACTTGGCTTGGTCCAGTCGCAGCATGTAGTTGCGTTGAACGTGATCTTTAGCCTGACGAAAGGGCATGGGCGCCCCCATGTAGCCCTGCTTGGTGACTTCCTTGAGCGCCTGTTCCTGGAGCGTGGGCACCGGAATACGGGCCAGGAGGAGGGCGGTGGAGGCATCCAGTTCGCCCGCATAGAACGCCGTGCGACACACCGGCTGTAGCGCGCAGAGTTTCAGGCGGGCGTAGATGTAGGCCTTGCTTTTGCCGAGCAGCGCGGCCAGTTGTTCGACGCCATAGCCCTCTTCATCCTTGTGGCCGGCGAGCAATTCCTCGTAGCCTTCGGCCTCCTCCAGGGGGTGCAGGTCCACGCGCTGCAGGTTCTCGATCACTTGCAGCTCAAGCGCCTCGAGGTCGTTCACATGAACAATCTTGGCGGGAATCGACGTGCGGCCAGCAAGAGCGCTCGCGGCGTGTCGGCGGTGGCCCGCGATCAGCTGGTACTGTCCGTCCGTGACTGGATCCGGGCGCACGACGATCGGTTGCAGAATGCCGTGCTTCTTGATGCTCTCCGCCAGTTCGGCAAGCTCCGCCGGGTCCATCGTTTTGCGGGTGTTGCGCGTCGAGACGATCGCGTCGAGTGCCAGGCGAGTGACGAGGTCCTGATCGGCCTCTTCGTGCGGGGCGGATTGGTTTTGCAGGGTCAGATCATCCACGGGACATCTCCGGGTCAAGGGGAAGGGTGTAGACGGCGCGGGCCAGGCCTTCGGTAGCGAGCTCAAGCTCGACCAGCCGCTGAATGGCGAGGTCGGTATCGAGGGCGGGCCGTTCGCTCATGCCTGCGGTTTCGAAGACGGTCAGCACGGCGCGGGCGGCGGCCAACTGACGCTTCACCAGGTCGCGGTTAACGGATACGGTGGTCACGCGGTGCGCTCCCCGCGAAAGAGGGAACGGATCTGCGCAGACTCGTCGAGAGTGAAGACGGTGGCCTCCTCTCCCTGGAGCGAGAACAACCGCCCATCGGTGAGCAGCCCATAGACGGTCGGCGTGGGTGCGCCGTCCGGCGGGTCGTGGCGGACCGGGCTGCCATCGAGCGGCACAGCCTCGTACAGCGTGCGCTGGTCGCGCCGCCCGGCGCGGCGAACCCGGCCGCGGGCGACCAGGTTGGACAGGCATTTCGCAACGGGCTGGAGCTCGCGTTGCAGGGCCTCGGCCACCTCCGGTGCAGTCAATTTGGACGAGCCGAGGGCCTCCAGCACGTCGCTGGATAACAGATCTCTCATGGTTAACCTCTAGTCGATGTCGCCGGCGCGTACTTTCTGGAAATCAATCACCTTGGCGACACGGCGGCGCATAGGTGCTCGCGCGGGTCGAGGCCGCGCGATGGTTTCTGCGGTAATGAGCAGCGCCAGGGCGAGTGCAGGCGTCTGCAAGGCGGCATCGAGGCTGATCGGCAGGCGGGACTGGCGGTGAGCCTCTTCCAGATGCTGACGGTTGACCGCGATGCGTGTCATCACATTCCCCTGTTCAATTCAAGCGGGAACTCGAGGACTGGCTGCAGCATGGCCTCGCCGTCCGGATTGATATAGACGCAACTGAATCCGCCGCGCAGGGGGTCATGCAGCAGCCGCGCACGACGATCGCATTGCGCTGACGTGGCCAGAATCATGCGGCGGTCCAGATCGTTGAACGCGCGCTCGTCGCTGGCGCGCCAGTGCAAGGCGGCGGCGCCGCCCAGGATGAGCAAGGCGCAGATAGCGATGAAGACGCCACCGAGGAGGGCAAGGATGCGAGGGGTGAGGGTGATCGGTTGGGGCATGTCAACCTCCTATGGACTCGAGGATCGGGTCCCGTAGATAGCGACCGCAGAGAAATTTCAGCTCGTTTCGCGCGGCGGTGACTGCCAGCAGCACGCCGTCCAGCGCCGCTCTGACTTCCGGAGTTCCGTCGCGAAACAGCGAGAGCGCAACACCGTGGATCGCCTCGATGGCGTAGTGGCGCTCAGCTGCTATGGACTGGCTGTGACCACGTAGCCGGCACCAGTTCGCGTTGTAGCGAATGTGCCTCATCTGCAGTTCGAGTTCTTCATGCAGGGGCGCGATGACAGTGGCGGGGGTCATTCCTTGCTCCCCATCGGACGTGCCGCAAGTTCCGTGATCGCCACGTGCAAACGGGCGATGATCGCGAGCCGTTCGACATTGACGGGATGATCCTGGGGTTCAGGCTCCCAGTCGATTCGCAGGGCGCCGCCCAGGAACTGGGCAGTCGCATTGATCTCTACGACCGCCTGTTCCAGGCGAACGAGGCGTTCTTCGGCCGTGCCGTGGGGCGTGGGGTCGCCATAGGCGGTCTGCTCACGCCAGCGCATGAAGCGCAGGCCGAGGGCCAACAAGCTAGAAGAAGAGGCGGGAGAACGCATTGCCGGACTCCAGGGTTGTGTCCGGCGAATATTACCTACAGGTAAATTTTCTGTCTATACCTTGAGGTAATTATTTTGGGTGGGGCTTCTGATTGAGTTGTGGAATAGCATCGCTAAGAACGTCCTGCAGAAGGCCTGGAAATGCCGCCGCAGCGTTATTGCATGTCTGGATACCGGCTAATGTGCCTCCGCGCACGGCAATGCTTTTCGCGACGTGAATGGCGGGCGAGCCGGGTGCGCGAAGCGTGATGGCGAGGCTGAGACTATCAAGAAGTGGGGCAATTTCTGCACGGTCTATGGATCCTTCGATACGCGCAGGCGATGACGCATCGAAAGTGCCTGATGCGCGCAGTTCGGCCACGATTGCCTTTTGAACGTACGACGTTAGCCCGCTATTGTCTGCAGGAACAAGGAAGCCAACGCTAGGGCATTCAATCTCGTCTGCACCCCCAATTTTGGGCTTTGTGCGGGTTACATCTCCAACGCTGAAATGTGTTTGCTGTGGAGGGCTAGAAGGGGTTAGACCTGGTTGATACCGAGGTACAGCGAATGGCGTACAAGCTGCCAGTAGTGTCGCTACGATACCGGTCATGCCGCAAGCTACGGGGAGTCGTTTTGAGGTGTCCATGTCGCCGAGGTGTTGTTTACGACCAGACTGAGCTTAGGCGGCGGCGCTTTTCTTGGCAAATCTCGCGATTTTCAACCGAATGAGGCCGATGACCTCTTCGCGATCTTCAGGGGGGATGCGTGCGAAGTCGGCCGGATCGATTCCTGGAAGCGGCCACGCTCCTGCATCAGCTAGTCCATCGAGCCAAAAGGGAGGCTTTTTCAGGAGTTCTTCGAACTCTCGCGCAAGGTTCTCCGCGAGCTTGGTGCGGCCGCTCAATAGCCTCGAAATGTAGTCGGGCTGGCGTCCGAGTTGAGCCGCGATACTCGCTTGTTTGCCGCCGAATTCGTCCCGAATTATCCCCCGCAGGCGCTCAACTCGGGTGGTGTAGATCTCGTCCATCTTCATGCCTTTGATTCTTGCCGCCTTTTACCTATAGGTAAATTACCTGTAGGTATTGCAAATATATTTACCTGTAGGTAAAGTTCGCCATCATGCGAATCGAATCCCTAATCAGGTGGATCAAGGCGACACCGGATGAAGAGTTGCGGCGGAAGTGCAAGGAGGCGCGCATTTCTCCGGCATATCTCATGCAGATCGCCTACGGTCATAAGCGCGCCTTAAAGAGTGCTGCGGGCATTGAGGCAATGACGTGCAGCGCAGTTACGCGGCGCGAATTGCGACCTGATGACTGGGAGCGGATCTGGCCGGAGTTGATCCGTGCCGACATTGGTGCCACTCCAGATGCTTCCGTGGGGGGCTCCCATGCTTAGCTGGCTCTGCCTTCAGGGGCACGGGACGGCGAGCGATCCTTTTATGCGTCTCGAAGAACCACCTGACCATGAATGACACATTGCAAAAGCGTTCGCGCTGGGTTGCTGTTCAGGTACGTTATTTCGCCGCGCTCCATGCAAGTGGCGCAGGCGTATATCGGGCCTTCCACAGCATCTTTCGATGGCTTGTGAACAAACACGACTGCGCCACCGGGCGTCTGAACAAGTTCGTACTCCGCCATCTTCTGCTTCTGGTCGGCAAGGTCCTCGAGCTGCTTTTCAAGCTCGTTGACGCGGCGTTCCAGCGCGTGCTTCGCCTGCATGCATGTAGTGATCTGGCTTGCCAGGTTGAAGTAGGCGCTTTGCGCGTCGATGATTCGCGCCAGCATCGCCGACTTAGCGTCGGCGAGCTTCGCCGCGTCTCGGGCGTCAACGGCCAGCTGAACCATATCTGTGGTGGTTCGCAATGCTTGAAATGCTCCGGCAACGGCGTCGAGCATGAGTCGGCTCCCTGGGTAAATGGCTCTAGTGGGTGCTGCCCGGCGGCTCGTACCCCAGTTCAGCCTCTGTCCGCAGTTGATCGAACACCGCCAGCACCATTTCTTCGCTGGTTGTCCCAGCAACTTCCTGGGCCAGTCGTCTGGCAGTTTCGAGGCGGCAGCGCACGCGCGCTGCCGCCTGCATCTCTGCGTCCCATTCGTAAGGGGCGGCGCCTAAGTGCATTTTTTTCTCCGGAGGATAACGTGCTCAAACGACTTCGTTCATTGTTTCGACCTGAGCCAGCATGCGTCCAAATTGACGAGCATGCGATCTCGGTCGCCGGACCTGGCGATCTGGTTCTCATAAATTTGCCGCCAAAACTGCCGCTGCAGGCAAGGAACTTTGTCCGCGACTCGCTTGTTCGGATACGCGATCGTTGCCCCCAAGTGACGATGCTTGTAATGGAACAAGGGTGCTCGAGCGAGGTGCTTCATGGCGCGAGTTTGGAGCGAAGTCGCCCTGGGCGAGTTGTTGTGCGGAATTCGTCAGGCGCTCCCATCATCGTCGACAAGACTGAGTCCGCTGTAGTCACCCTGAGCCTCGGGGATGTCGATGATCGAAGCTCCAGCAGATCTGAATCGTAGTGACTGGCCTGGGCTAAGTGTCACTTCGAACCTATCCCCCATCCCCGTTGTGATGTGAAGCGTCAGCGGCGCGGCGGTGCGGTTCAGAAGTTTCATGAACTGTCCGGGAGTGAGGTCGTAGGTAGTGGTTTCCATGCTGGCTCCGAGTTGAGGGCAACTCTCGAATGTTCTGGGCATGCGCCCGCTAGTGCAATCCGATGAAGTACGTACAGCAATTGTTGCGCCGCGCAAGATGCGCTGCCATGTCAAAAGCGAGCTCAAATTGACATTGACAACACCCTACAAATCACTTAGTGCGGTCATGTTGTATCCGGGTGATCGCGTCCGCCTTCCTTCTGGCCGTGAAGGGCGTTTCGTCCGATGGATGGTTGATCGCGTGGATCGAGAGAAAGGCGACGTGGAGCGTGTCGCGTGTGTCCAGCTGGATGGCGATACGCAGCTCACTCGGTTCAGTGAACGGTATGCCGCCAGTTGGCAGCGTAGGGGGCTCGCATGAGCGCATACGAGAATGCGGCGTTCTCCACGGTCCATGATTACTCCCAGGGCGCCAAGGCCTTGGCGGAACTGATTGGGGTGCCCTACAGCGTACTGCTGCATAAGGTGAATCCGAACGATGCCGCGAACGACCTCACGGTCAAGCAGGCCATTCGGATCATGCTGGCGTCCGGTGATGATCGAATGCTCCATGGCATCGGTGCCGATATCGGTGCGTCCGTCGTCGTCATGCGTGTCGATGACGTGGGCGATCCGCAAACGTTGCAGGCGCTGAGCGAAGCGATGGGGAGGTTCGGAACCTATGTCGAGACGTTCAGCGCCGCGATTGCCGATGGAAAGGTCACGGCGCGCGAGCTTCGAGAGATCGACAACACACTGGCCAAGGTCATCCAGAAGGCCGCGTATCTCCGGGCCGTGGCGTCTGCAATGTCGAAGAAGGGGCGGCATGTCTAGACGCTTGCGCCGGCCGCGTGGGACCTTGGCCCAGCGAATAGCTGAGCTGCTCGAGCAAGAGCCGCTGGCGGCGCGCGACCTGGCTGAGCGATTGCAGGTGCCTACGCGAATGGTGGTTGTGACGTGTTCGCGCCTTCTGGCTGGTGGACATATTCGCGTGGTCAGTCGTGAGCGACTGGCTGGGGCGAGGAGGCCCTTGTTGATCTACGGGTCTGCCAGTCTGGAAAGGGCGGTCGCCCAGGTTTCGGTCGATCTGGCAGCGATATGGCGATGACTGGCTGGCTCTTCCCTGGCGACCAGGATACGGCGCCCCGGCGCAATGTTCCAACTGGGCGGGGACATGCGCGGCCAAAGGATGGGGACGCCGCGCCGCCTGTTCCTACGCGTCCCGTTCGCGGGCGCCCCGCACACTATTTCACCCACGATGGCGCCTGTTATAGCCTGGATGACCTGAAGCGGATCTCGGGCTGGGAGGCTGCATGTGCTGCCTATCCCGGGCACGAGATCGTCATCGTATTCGACTCGACCGATCCGGTGGCACGCATGGTCGGCCTCATTGCGGTTCCAAAGCCCGCTCCGGGCACGAAACCATCGCCGCGGCCATTTTTCGGGCATGGCGATGTCATGCATATCCGGCGGGCGCGCGAGCCACCGTAGCGGCATTTGAACGCGGGTGGGGAAGAGGCTAGATACGCGGTTACCACTCGTCTGCAAGGCCACAAACCGGTCCCAGGTGGCAGCGTGGGTGCGAACGACTAGAGCGCGGGAGGGACGTTGTACGAACGTCGACAGTCTGGTCAATCGGTCGGGGCGTACACCCGCGGCCGGGCCCTAAGCGAGGTCGGCTCCAACCGGCAATCCAAGGCAGAGCGCGATGGGTAGGGGGAGCTCTGCCCGTCGCTTCAGTCTCACCGTACCTGCAATGCCCTTTGCATCTTGTCGAGAATCTTATGAATATTCATCCACTGTTTCCTACTGAAGATCCACCGGTGCCCCAGAAGAATGAAAAAGGGCCCGACTTCGGCGCGTTTTGGGCGCAGTATCCACGCAAGGTTGCCAAGCGCGACGCGATGCGGGCGTGGACCAAGCTTCGTAGCGCAGATCGGCTGGCCGCCATGCAGGCTTTGCCTGCGCACAATGCGTTCTGGCAGAAGAAATTCGGGGCGGATCGGTCCTTCATTCCCCATCCGGCGACCTGGCTGAACGGCGGACGGTGGGAAGATGAGCTCGATCCGATCGTCGAGAAGTCGAAGCAGGGCGCGTCGGTGCAGGCGTTTGCCGAGCCGGAATGGTGGGAAAGCTGGAGTGGCATCGTCCAGCGCGGCGCCGAGCTGGGACTCATGCTGGAAGAGAACGAGACGCCGCCACACTTCAAATGGCGGGTGTACAAGGCGGCCGGGCCAGGGAAGTGGTGGGATGTGGCGCGCGGCGGCGGGTCGGTGGCCGGACTGCATGCTGTGGGTTCGGCGCGGCGAGGTGCGGCATGAGCGGGCCCAGGCGTGATCCAGCCATCCAGGAGCGCCTGGACGCCTGGGGTGTGTGGGTGCTCGGCGCAACCAGTGCAGGATACGGCAGCACGTCGATCGCGGCGCTGATGGACCTGGCCTCGGGCCGCCGGGTATGGGATTCGTCCGATGGCGTGCCTCGATCCTTTGTGCCTGTCGATGCCATCGAGTGCGAGCGGACGGATAGGGCGGTGCGCAGTCTGCCGGCGGAGCTGCGCGAGGCAGTTGAAGCCTGGCACGTGATGCGTGAGGGCACCTTAGACAGTGTCGCTAGGCGGCTCGGTATTGTTCGTGCAACCCTTCATAGGCGGCTTTGCCAGGCCGATATTCGAGTACACGAATGGCTGCGTGCGGACAAGGGGAAGCGGCAGCAGTAGATTGAATTTCGTGACGTATACCGAATCGGGCATAATCCGCTACATTCCTGCGGAGCCCGCACCCGAGGCGATCGCGACACTATCTGAACCCGGCATTGTGTCGGGTTTTTTATTGCCAGATGCTGTTCGTTTGAAGGGTTAACCCTAGATTATCCATATCGTTACTTACGCTTACTTTTAGTGTGCCGTATTGGTGCGGCAGCTAACAGACGAGAGGACGACATGGCGTTAGACGGCTTTTACAAGGTAGATTTCTCGGCGTCATTGCCCGGTGCGGGCGGGATTGTGACGCTCGAGGGCGGAAAGATTCGCGGTGGCGATGCCAACTTTCTTTATTCCGGTTCGTACAGTGAGGAAGGGGGTGGAGCGGTCTCAGCCACCGTGCGGGTCAAAGCCATGCACGCCGGGGCGCTATCCGTTTTCGGTACGCACGGTGGGGCCTTCGAGCTGAAATTGAGGGGCCAGGAAACCCAGACGGGGTTCACTCTCTCGGGAGCTGGGCCTGGTGGGCAGTCCTTCCGCGCTTCAGGAAATAGGGTTGCTGATTTGAATTTCTGAACTGCTTTCTGTAGTGAAGACGTGGCCCCCGGGGTGAAGAATCCTGGGGGTTTTCTTTTGGAGAAAAGGCATGAAGCCATTCGTTCGTTTGTTCTATCGCATCGTGACTCGGTTGGATGATCGTCAACTGGCAGAGCGTTGGACGTGGAACTTCTTCCTGACGCGGTCGCGCATTCGGGCTTATTGGCTCACCCTCATCAACTGATCAGCCTTTCGAGCGTCCATCTCACGTGCCCGTAGCCGCGCCCCGTCCGTGTCGTGAGCCAGGCTGCTCGAAGCTGGTCCGGCAAGGCGCGTACTGCGAGCAGCATGAGCGTGTCCAGGCCGACCGGCGGCAAGAGCGGGATAGGGATCGCGGCACATCGGCGCAGCGTGGCTACGGCAACAGATGGAGGAAGGCGGCCGCAGGGTGGTTGAAGGCACATCCGTTCTGCATGGAATGTGAGCGGCGCGGCAAGGTCAAGCTCGCGACAGAAGTCGATCACATCATTCCGCACAAGGGCGACATGTCCCTGTTCTGGGATCCGTCGAACTGGCAGTCCCTCTGCCATGCGTGCCACTCGCGGAAGACGGCGCGCGAGGACGGCGGGTTCGGTCGGCCCCCGGCGGGCGGTGCGGTGGTGGATCGGCCACCGTCGCCGCGCTGGCCGGGCGGCCCATGATCGGGCGAAAAACGGGGAGGGGTGGGTCAAAAGTCTGGCGTGTTTTACCCACGACCGGCCGCTCAAATGAATTTTCATGGCGGCGATTTTTGAATAGGGGGGGGGTTAAGCTCGTCCCCCTCCTGCTTCGCCAGGCGAGGCGCAGTGCTGCGAGCTATCGAGGCTGTATGGACACGAGTAAACCGAACCTGACTGTCGTTCCAGGCGGGGCGGGGCGGGTGTCTGCACTTCGGGCAGGCGAGCTGACCTCGCCGCCGGCGCCGCCTGGAGAGATGAACGAGGCGGAACTGCGGGTCTGGGCGCATATCTGCAGCCAACTGCGCGCCGCCGGCATCGATCACACGACCTTTGGCCTGGCCGGCATGGTGGTCGTGAAGACGTATTGCGAGTGGATGGACGCGCAGGAACAGCTAGAACGCGTCAAGGCGGAGAAGGGCGGCTCGTACATGACGAAGACGCCGAACGGCTACGAGCAGCCGCACCAGCTGTACTACATCGCTCGAAACCTGAAACGCGAACTTTTGCAATGGTTGCCGGAATGCTGCCTGACGATTCCGTCGCTGGTGACAGCCAAAGCCAAAGCCGGGGACGCGGGCAAACAGGACGACCTGTTCGGCGATCTCGTCGATCACGCCACCGTAGCTCGAAGCGAGTACTCGAGCGCGTAGGAGAATTGCCGCCCGACCTGGTCGGGAACGATTGGGACCTGAACTACGGCCTGCCGGTGTTGCGCGGCGAGCACGAGATGCCGGTCGGAAGGCTGGCATTCCTCGCGGTCGAGCGGCACTACAAAGATCTGTTGGATGGCGCGAAGCGCGGCTTGTTCTTCAGCTGTGGGCATGCGCTGCACATCCTCGATTACATCGAGCGGAACTTTCAGCATACGCGCGGGCCGCTGGCTCGAACGCCGATCCTGTTGGATCCGTGGCAGCGGTTCTGGACAGCGGTGCTGTATGGCTGGCTGCGTGCAGACGGTTGCCGCCGGTTCAGCATGGGGTACGAGGAGGTAGCCCGGAAGAACGGCAAATCGACGTGGAAAGCGCCGCAGGCGTCCTACATGTTTATGATGGACGGCGAGATCGGCGCCGAGGTGTACACGATCGCGACGACGCGCGAACAGGCGATGGCTGTGTTCAAGCCCGCTCTGGACAATTTCCGGCGCTGGGCCCGGCTGTCTCCTGGCGTGGCGCGCAGCTTCAAGATCTTGGATGGCAAGAATCAGGAGCAGATCACCTTCGACAGCTCGGTGTTTCGGCCGTTGCCGGCAAACGCGGAATCACTGGACGGTCTGAACCCGCACGCGACGTTTGTCGACGAGTTCCACGCGCATCGGACCTCGGAAGTGTGGGATGTGATGGAGTCGGCGCGCGGTGCGCGCAAGCAGCCGTTGCAGTCGGCGATCACCACGGCTGGGTTCATTCTCGACGGCGTCTGCACGCAGGTCCGGGGCTACCTCAAACAGATCCTAGAGGGAAAACGGGTCGACGACAGCTTCTTTGGCTACATCTACACGCTGGACGACGGCGACGATCCGCTGGACGAGCGGAACTGGCCGAAGGCGAATCCCGGGCTGGGGCGGTCGAAGACGTGGGAATACATGCGGTCGATGGCACGCAAGGCGGCGGCGTTGCCCTCGGCCATGGCGAACTTCAAGACGAAGGACCTGAACATCTGGTGCAACAGCGCCGATGGCTGGTTCGACATGGGCGTCTGGGACAAGGGCGCCAAGAAGTTCGATCCGTTGATGTTGCGGGGGCGGCGCTGCTTTGGTGGGATGGATCTGTCGGCAACGCGTGACCTGACCGCACTATCACTGGTGTTCCCGCCAGAGGAAAGCAGTGACGATGCCAATTGGTACGTGCTGGTGTGGGTCTTCTGCCCCGAGGCGAAGATCACCGAGCAGGAGAAGGATGATGCTGCGCCTTACAAACAATGGCAGCGGGCTGGCTTCCTGCAGGCGACCGAAGGAGAGGTTGTCGACTACGAGCCGATGCGTAAGCTCATTCTGTCGGTCAGCAATGTGTACGACCTGGTCGAGCTGGCGTTCGACAAGTGGAACGCGACCCATCTGGTTAATCAACTGATGGAAGATGGTGTTCCGATGGTGGAGGTGCCGCAGACAACTGGCGGTATGCACCCCGGCGCGAAGCGGTTGGAGGAGTTGGTGTACTCGAAGCGCCTGAGACATGGCGGTCAACCTGTGCTGCGGTGGGCCGCGGGCAATACGTCTCTGCTCTTTGACTCGAATGGAAATTTCCGACCGGACAAGAAAAAGTCCAACGCGAATGGCCGCATTGATCCGCTTGTCGCCACCGTCATGGCGCTAAGCCGGGCGGCTGTGCACGTCGTGGATGACATATCCGCATTTATCAACGATCCCATCATCGTATGAACCAAGATACCGAAGTCCTGCGTCGCCTCGATGAGATGCAGGCATGCATGGAAAAAATGTTGATGCTGCTCGAAATGCTGGTCGAGGTTGACGAGGGTGAGGAGCGGCCGGCCATCGATCTGGATGGGCGTCCTATGCCGGCCGAGCGCGACGGATCGCAGCCGCTATGAAAAGCCCAAAAGGACAGGCGCGGCCGGGCCGGCTCCGAGCGGCGGTGCTTGGCATGCTTGGAGGCGTGCCCAGGTCCGCGTTGACCGATCCCGAGTTCTGGGCGCAGTTCGGATTGCGTTCGGCTGGCCAGGAGGTCAATGAGCAGACGATGTTGTCATTGTCCGCGGTCTGGGCGTGCGCTCGGCTGATCAGCGAAACGATATCGACGTTGCCGCTTGGCCTCTACGTACGTGGGGTGGGCGGCAGGCTAGAAGCCTCAGACCATCAACTGTACGGCGTCATTCACGACCGACCTAATGCCGATTCGACTGCATCGGTGTTCTGGGAAGCGATGGTTGCTGCGATGATGCTGCGCGGTAACGCGTTCGCAGAGAAGTTGATGCTGGGTGGAAGGCTGGTCGGATTGAAATTCTTGGTCCCGGATCGGCTGGGGATCGACCGCGGCGTAGATGGCCGCCGGCGGTACTGGTACACGGAGGATGGCGGTCGCCGGCGTGAGATCCCCGAATCTCGGATCTTCCGTATCCCAGGGTTCACGACGAATGGCGAATGGGGGCTGTCGGTTGTTCGCTATGGTGCGGGAGTGTTCGGTTCGGCGCTCGCTGCGCAGACAGCGGCGAACAGCACCTTCGAGAAGGGCTTGGCGTCCCAGATCGTTTTTACGCTGGACAAGACGGTTAAGCCGGAGCAGAGGGACGATTTTCGTCGATCGTTGGAAAAGATCAGCGGCGCCGTCAACGCTGGACAGTCTCCGCTTCTTGAAATGGGGATGGGCGTTGAAACGATAGGTATTAACCCGCGCGATGCTCAGCTGCTCGAATCGCGGGCGTTTTCGATCGAAGAAATCTGCCGGTGGTTCCGTGTGTGGCCGGGCCTCATCGGCCATGCCGGCGTGGGGCAAACCATGTGGGGAACCGGCGTCGAGCAGATGATGATCGGCTTTCTGACGTTCACGCTACGGCCGTGGCTTCGGCGTATCGAACAGGCGATCTGGAAAGATCTGCTGACGCCAGGAGAACAGCCTCGGTACTACGCGGAGTTCGCGGTGGAAGGATTGCTGCGCGGCGATAGTGCGGCCCGAGCGGCATTCTATTCGAGCGGCCTGCAGAATGGCTGGATCAATCGCGCGAAGGTGGCGGCCATGGAAAATCTGCCGTCTATGCCCGGCGGGGAGATCTATACCGTTCAATCCAACCTCGTGCCGTTGGATCAACTCGGCAATCAATCGGCGGAAGCGTCCGCCCGCGCCGCGCTGCGGCAATGGCTAGGGCTGGATCAGCCTGATCAGAGCAAACCTCCCCAGGAGTAATTATGAAGAGCCCACGCATGCGGGTCGCGCCGCAGGCGCCCGCACGTCCGAACGTTCGCTTTGAATTGTCGCCGCAGGCGCTGGAGCGATGGAATCCGGGTGTGCAGGCCGCCACCGAAGACGAAAACACGATCAGCGTGTTCGATGTGATCGGCTACGACCCCTGGACGGGCGATGGCGTGACGTCACGTCGGGTCGCGGCGGCGCTGCGTACGATCGGTGTTGATGCGCCGGTAACGGTGCTGATCAATAGCCCTGGCGGCGACATGTTCGAAGGCCTCGCCATCTACAACCTGCTACGAGAGCACAAAGGCGATGTAACGGTCAAGGTCCTGTCCCTTGCTGCGTCGGCCGCTTCGGTCATCGCTATGGCGGGCGACACGATCCAGGTCGCGCGAGCTGGCTTCCTGATGATCCACAACGCTTGGTACGTGGCCATCGGCAACCGTCACGACATGCGCGAGGTCGCCGACTGGCTCGAGCCGTTCGACCGGACGATGGCCGATCTCTACGCCGAGCGGACGTCGCTCGACATCAAGGAGATTGCCGCGCTGATGGACGCCGAGACCTGGTTCGGCGGCAGCGAAGCGGTCGAACGCGGATTCGCGGATTCGTTGCTTTCGTCTGACGAGGTGACGGAAGCGCCGCAGGGCAGGTCCGAGCGTGCTGCGGCACAGCGACTGGATCTGGTGCTGGCGAAGGCGGGCATGCCCCGCAGCGACCGGCGCCGACTTCTCAACGATCTCAAGTCCGGCACGCCTCGCGCTGCCGGCGCCGGCACGCGTGGCGCTGCCGAGGACGACACGCTCGACGCTGTCGTGAGTACTGCTGGACCCCTTCCACGTATTGCCTTTTCTCTGGAGTAGAACCATGACCACTGCGGTCGAACAAGAGTACAAGCAGGTCCAGGCGGACCTCAAGGAAGTGAACGCGAACCTGAAGGCGTATGCTGAACAGGCTCAGAAGGACATGAAGGCCAATGCCCAGCTCTCGGCTGAAACGAAGGCCAAGGTGGACGAGTTCCTGGTCAAGCAAGGCGAGCTCGCCGCGCGGCTGCAGGCGGCCGAACAGCACATCGTCAAGCTCGACGGTGGTGGCGGCGCCGCGCGCGGTCCGAAGTCGATGGGAGAGACGTTCGTCGAAGCCGAGGGCTTTGCGCCGTTTGCCGCCAAGTATGCCGGTAGCGGCAAGGGCAGCTTCTCGGCCTCCGTCCAAGCGGCGATTACCAGCGTGCCGGGCTCCGCCGGCGACTTCATCGAGCCGACGCGTGTCGGGCTGATCCAGCCGGTGCAGCAGCGCCTGTTTATCCGCGATCTGCTCAGTTGGGGGCGGACGACTTCGAATAGCATCGAGTATGTTCGCGAAACGGGCTTCGCCAACAATGCCGACGTCGTTTCCGAGAATCCCGCGAATCCGAAGCCCGAATCGGACATCACCTTTGAGCCGGACTCCGCGCCCGTGGTGACGATCGCCCACTGGGTTCGCGCCTCTCGCCAGGTGCTGTCGGACGTAGCCATGCTGGCCAGCTACATCGATGGTCGGCTGCGCTACGGTTTAAAGCTCAAGGAAGAGCAGCAGCTGCTCAAGGGTTCCGGCGTCGGCCTGAACATCAACGGGATCTACACCCAGGCATCTGCATATGCCAATCCCGGCGTGGTCGTCCAGGCCGAAACGGGAATCGACCGGCTGCGCATCGCATTGCTGCAAGTGACGCTGGCCGAGTACGAGGCGGACGGCATCGTACTCAGTCCCATCGATTGGGCGGCGATCGAGCTCACCAAGACGCTCGACAATGCGTATTTGTTCGCCACGCCGCGGGGGCTCGCAACCCCGGGCCTGTGGGGTCGACCGGTGGTGGCAACCAAGTCGATGGATGCGTCCGAGTTTCTGGTCGGTTCGTTCCAGCAGGGCGCGCAAGGCTGGGATCGCGAGGATGTCACGGTGACCGCCTCGACGGAAGATCGCGACAACTTCGTGAAGAACATGGTCACGATCCTGTGCGAAGAGCGCGTCGGCCTGACCGTGTACCGACCGGAATCGTTCGTCAAGGGCGATTTCGACGGACTGGTCGTGTCCTAAGCGAGGCGCTATGGCTCGCGTGATTGCTCTCCAAGGGTTTGACCACGGCGGCCCGGTGCGCCGTGGTGAGCCGCTCACAGTCAGTGAAACGACGGCACGCGCGTTGCGGGCGCGGGGGTTGGTGAGCGTTGAGGAGGGCTTGGCGGGCCCTCGTCGGGCCGCTGGCAAGGTGCCACCGTCGTCTGCGTTGCCAGCGGCCCCAGCCTCGCGCAAGGCGACATCGAACTCGTCCGGCGCTGGCGCCAAGCGCCGCACAGGGAGGGCTCTCGAGCCGTCATCGTCGTAAACACCTCCTTCCGTGCGGCGCCGTGGGCTGACTACCTCTATGCGATGGATCGCGCGTGGTGGGACGCCTACGGCGACGAGGCGGAGGAGGTGTTTGCCGGCGAGCGGGTGGCGCCGATCCAGGTGAGGCAGGCCCGGCGAGTCAGGCTGGTCCAGACGGCTAACTCTGGCGCCGGTGCCATCGCATTGGCTCTTCACCTGGGCGCGAGCTCGGTCGTCCTGCTGGGGTACGACAGCCAGGTGAGGGCTGGCCGTGCTCACTGGCATGCCGACCATCCGGCAGGCCTGGGCAACGCCGGATCCGTCGCTAAGTGGCCTGGGCAGTTTCGGCAGTTGGCCGCGCAGTTGGGCGGCATGGAGGTCGTCAACTGCAGCAGGGAGACGGCGTTGGAGATGTTTCCTCGAGGCGACCTTGTCGAGGCCCTGGGAGATCGGATGAAGCCGCCATTGATCGTAGACGGAATGCTGGGGCTGGGCGACAACCTGCATCAGCGCGCACTGGTCCGCCGGCTGATGGCGCGGCACGACGTATGGCTGAAGACGCCCTGGCCATCCGTCTATGCCGATCTCCAGGCCGAGGGATTGCGGCTGGTGCCAGTGGAAACGAAGCTGCGCACCCAGGCCAAGAACGCCAAGCGGGAAGTGGCCCGGTACGACGGGGTTCCGCCTGCCGATGTGCCTCGGCGGCGGGTGTGGTATTCGCCGCAAACGGTTCGGGCGCGTGGTGGGTTTCTGCGGGCGCAGTGCGACGCGGACGACGTCGGACCTTCGGATTTCGCGCTGCCCGTGCCGCAGGCCTGGATCGATCGCGCGCGGGCATGGCTGGGGCCGGTGGACCGGCCGGTCATGCTGTACCGCCCGCTGGTGGAGCGGGGCGAATGGTCGGGCTGCGCGATACGGAATCCCGACGTGCAGACGTATGCACGACTGGCGAGGCTGGCTGGCGAGCGATTCCACGTGGTGTCGGTGGCGGACTGCGAGCCCCGCAAGGAATGGATCGTCAGTCCAGATGTTCCTGCCGCGCGGGTGGCGCACGCGGGGGAACTGCCTTTCGAGGTCCTGGCGGGCCTGGCGGCTCTGGCCGGCCTGGTGTTCTGCTCGCCGGGGTTCATGTTGGTCCTGGCCCAGGCGGTGGGGGCGCGGCTATGCGCGGTGTTCGGCGGACATGAGTCGGCCAGGCTGTACGACCACGGCGATGCGCGGCATCTCTTCATCGAGCCGGCGCGGCCGTGTGAGTGTTTCGACAAGTCGCACAAGTGCGACAAAACCATCGATATTGACCGGGCCGAGGCCCGACTGAGGAGTTTCCTGGATGTCCATCACCCGCAACCGGGAGTCGGTCACGATCTCGCCGAGACGGTATGACACGGCCGGCTTGCCGGCGCGATATTTCAACCCCGGCGAGCTCGAGGTGCTGTTGCATCTCATCGAGTCGGTGTCGCCGAAGGTGGTGATCGAGTTCGGCGTCAACAACGGCCGTACGCCGCTGGCGGTGCTACGGAACGTGCCCTCGGTTGAGCGTTACGTCGGAATCGATGTGACTCCTGACTACCGGACCATCATGCCGGTGCAGCGTAGGGAGATTCCGGCACGGCCGGGAGAGCTGATCGCGCACGATCCCCGCTTTGAGCTCGTCGTTCGCGCACGCGGCAGCTTCGACCTGACGGCCGGCGACCTTCCTGCGGCGGATGCAATCTTTATCGATGCGGACCATTCGCGACAGGGCGTCATGAACGATTACGCGCTGGCTCGCCAGGTCATTCGGCCCGGCGGCATCATCATCTTCCACGACGACAACTGCCTGCCGGTGGTCGAGGTGACCCAGACGCTCAATGACCTGGTGAGCGATGGGGCACATATCGAGCATGTCGCGGGAACCTGGATCGCTTATGAGCGTCATTGACCTGCCGACCGCGAAGGCGTTCCTGGACGTCATCCACAACGCGGACGATGCGAAGCTGCAGCTGCTCCTGGACGGTGCCGAGGACGAGGCGCTGCAGTTCATGAATCGAACCACGTTCAATGATGTGTGCCCTTGCGAGAGCTCCAGCGAGCCCGTGAGCGAAGAGCGCATGCCCGACAGCGTCAAGGTCGGCGTGCTGCTGCTTCTGCAGGCTGTCTACGACGCAACGCCCGACGATGCCGAGAAGTTGCGGCGGGCCGCCGAGACGAAGCTGTTTCCGTACCGTTGCCACCTGGGGGTGTGATGCTGGCTCATCGACTGCGGCACCGGGTGACTTTCCAGCGACAGGTCTCGATCGACGAAGGGCAGTTCATTCGGACTGAATGGCAAAACGCCTGGATCGACTCGGAGATCGAGCTGGTCGATGTGCCGGCGGAAGTGTTGACCGGCCCGGGCCGGGAATGGGTTGGTTCCGGAACAGTCAATGCGGAAACGTCGGCGCGCATCACCTTGCGCTGGTTTCCTGGGCTGATGCCATCGTGGCGTGTCCTGTGGGATGGCCGGGTGTTCAACATCCAGTCCATCGAAACGGATCGTACCGGGTGCCGCGAGTGGCGGTTGCGATGCATGGATGGGCCAGGAGAAGGGAAATGAAGCTGGAAATGAATGTCACGGGCCTGGATGGCGTGTTGGCGACATTGCAGAGCCTTCCTTCGGAGTTGGTATCGAAAAGAGGCGGCCCTGTGAAGTTGGCGCTGGCAAAGGGGGCGCGCGTCATCCTTGCGCAAGCGAAGGCGAATCTGCAGAACGTCATCGCCCGAGAGGGGGGCGAATCGACTGGACTGTTGGAGAAGAATCTGGTCGTAACCAGGGGAAAAGCGCCGGCGTCTGGAAAGGGGGAGCGCTATCTCGTGCGGGTTCGACGCAAGGCGTACCCTGGCCGCGCGGACAGCGGCGGTCCGATCACCGTCCGGAAAAGCGCCGCTCTGCTCGAATACGGATCGTCCACGCAGAGAGCCACTCCCTGGTTGCGGCCCGCTGCCAGCGCTAAAGCGCAGGAAGCCATTGATGTGACCTCGACGGACTTGTTGCGGCGGCTGGACAAGCTGGTGCGGCAGCTTGCTGCTCAGAACGGGAGAAAGTAGTGCTTCCTAACGTCAAGGCCGTTCTGTCAATCCCTACTGTTACGGCAATGGTCGCGGATCGCATCTATGCATTCGATGACAAACCGCAGGACGTCGGGGGCCCGTACATCACGTGGTTTAGTCCAGGTGATCAGCCGTATGTTCATCTCTCAGGCGCACCGGTCAGTGATTTCACGTCCATACAGATCGATTGCTACGGGATCGATCAGTCCATCGTTGATCGGCTTGCCGGGGCGGTGCGCAGCGCATTGGATTCAGCCAGGAAGGTCAACAGGCTGATCGTCAACACCCGGGAACCCGACACAAAGCTGTATCGAATAGGTTTTGAAGCGGACTTCATCGAAAACCGCTGAATCTGCTGTTTCATCCGTTCCGGCCCGCCATGTGCGGGCATTTTTTTGGAGTCTCAAATGACTGCTGGAACTGTCAGTACCCAAGGGACCGAACTGTTCTTTATCAACCCGCTGACCAGCGAGCCGTCGGTATTCAAGATGGCATGCCCGACCGGCATCACCGGGCTGGGAGGGGCGGCCGACCAGATCGACAAGAGTTGTCTGGATACGAAGGTCGACCGCGAGTACCACCGCGGGTTGTCGACGCCGGGGCAGGTGTCCGTCCCGTTCAACTTCATCCCGTCGGCGCAATCGCACCAGGATCTGCTCGATCTCAAGGATCGTGGCACGACTCTGGCTTGGCTCATCGGCCTGTCGGACGGCGACGACGCGCCCACCAGCAGCAGCGGTGGGGGGTTCAACGCGCCGGCCCTTCGAACATCCGCCGAGTTCAGGGGCTATATCGCCGATGTCAATATCGATATTGCCACCAATGAGATCGTCCGGGGGACGCTCACCATCCAGCGGTCTGGTCGGGTCACATGGAACTGGAACGGCCCGGTGCCGGAGGATGCGTAAATGCTGCCGAGCTCATTCTTTGTCAGCAACGAGATTGTGGCCCGTGAGGTCGAATTGCCTGACGGCAGTCGCCACGATCTCCACTTTCGAGTTCCGTCCGCGATCGCGTATCGGCGCTTTTTGGTCGCAGAGAGCTCCCAGGATGTCGCCGTTCGTGCGTCCAGCCCTGCGCACTTGATTGCTGCGACGCTGTGCGATGCCGAGGGAAAGCTGGTCCTGACATTTGACCAGGCCTGCCAGCTCAACCCGGCGGCCATGGCAGCGCTGTTTCGGGTTGCCAATTCCCTCCTGGAGGAACTCGAGCCGGGAAAGCCATCGAAGCGCGGAGCGAGGCGTGGTTCTGGCACGTCCTCGCGCTCGCGCTCGGTGGGCGCACGGTAGAGGAGTGGCAGCAGTCCATGAGCCAGGCGGAGTACGAGAGCTGGCTCGAGTTCTATCGCTCGTATCCGTTTGACGATGTGCATCGGTACTACAGACCGGCTGCGTTAGGGGCGTGGGCGCTAAGAGGCGGCGAGATCAAGCCGCTCCTGGATTGGTTGCAAGGCGGCACAGCGGGCGGCGCGGTAAAGGGATTCTCGCCCGCGGATGAAGCGACGATAGCGGCACTCGGTGGCGTGCCGCCAAAAAGGAAAGGGTAATGGCGACTGCCGGTTCGATCATTGTCGATCTGTTGATGCGTACGGGCTCGTTCGAGACCGACACGGCACGGGCGACAAAGAATGCGCAGCGCCAGCTTCGCGCCCTGAAGGCGGAGGCGAAGGATGCCGGTGACGGTATTCGGCGGGCCTTGACTGGTACGTTCGCAGGCTTGAGCGTCGGGGCCGTCTTCTGGAAGTTCGTTCAGGAGACCCGGGACGCACAGAACGAAGTTGCCCAGCTGGGCGCGGTGCTTCGATCGACCGGGAATGCCGCGGGCTATTCAATGGCCCAGCTCAACGCCATGAGCGCAGAGTTGGCCAACAGCAGCGTTTTCAGCGAAGGGGAGATCGCCAGGGCTCAGACGCGGCTGCTTTCCTATACCGGCATCATGGGCGAGCAGTTCCCTCGTGCGATGCAGGCTGTGATCGACATGTCGGCTCGGCTCGGGATGACCGTCGAGCAGTCGGCTGAAACGGTGGGGCGGGCCCTGGATGTTCCCAGTCAGGGCCTGACCGCGCTGTCGAAGCAGGGGTTCCGGTTCACAGAGGAGCAAGAGAAGCTGGTCGGTGCGTTGGAGAAGGCGGGGCGGACCGCCGAAGCCCAGGGAATCATTCTCTCGGCGCTTGAGAGTTCGTATGGCGGGGCGGCAGCCGCTGCCCGGAATACGTTCGGCGGCGCGCTGACCGCCCTGCAGAACCAGATCAACTCGCTCATGACGGGGGAAGATGGCAGTCTGAACGGGGCAGTCGGCTCCATCAATGAGCTCACGGCGACCTTGAGCTCGAACGAAACCAAGGAAGCCTTTGCGCTGTTCACCTCATACCTCGCAAGTGCGGTCCAGGGTCTCGTCAACTTATCGAACGCAGCGGCGAGCGGGTCGTTTCTTGGCTGGCTCATGGTGTCGGGCGATGATGCCCGCAACGCAGGGGCACGCATCAACGATCTCGAAGATTCACTTCGCAAGCTGAGGGAGGAGCGGGATAAGCTGGATCCCTCTCGATCGTTGACCAACAAGATAAACGACATTCTGTTCGGGGACGTTGGCGATCTGGATAAGCAGATTGCGGCAACGGAATCGAAGCTGAGGGCTTTGCGGTCCATTTATCGTCAGGCGGGAGGTCTCGTTCCGAATGATCCCGGGGCCTTTGCCGGCATGGACGTTATTACCCCGTCGTCGCCTCGACGGCCGCCCCCTCCGCCGTTGCCGTCCAGTTCTAAGACGGATCCTCTCGCGGAAGCAAAGCGATATCTTGACAATCTGCAGAAGCAGATTGAGAAGACCAAGGAACTGTCCGTCGCCGAGCAAGCGCTGGTAGATATCCGGGAGGGACGCATCAAGGGTCTGACGCCGGCGTATCAGCAGATGATTCTGGAACGGGCCAAGGAAGTCGATGTGGTCCAGCAGCTCTCGGATCAGGAGAAACGCCTGGCCGAGTTCGAAGCGTCCCTGCGCGCCGATCGCCTGGACGATGTACGACAGCGGGAGGCCGCCAACGAAAGCATCGAAGCTGGCAATCGGCAGCTCGAGCAAGAGATCGAGCTCATCGGGTTAAGTGAGGAGGCGCAGCGAGCCGTCCTGCGGGCGCGCGAGTCGAGCACGATCGCGCTGAAAGAGGAGCAGCTCGCTCGCCTGCAGAACGAAGCGTACATGAGCCGGGAAGCGATTGCCCTCGAGGAGGAGATCCGCCTGTTGAGGGAAAGGCAGGAACTCAATGATCGCAAATCGACGGCGATCATCCGCGAGCAGGACATCGAGAAGGCGAAGGACTTTACCAAGGGCCTGGAGACGGACTTGAAGAGCGCATTCCAGGCTGCCTTCAACGATAGCGAGAATCCGGCCCAGGCGTTCGTGAAATCGCTCGCCAGCGTGCTCTACAACCGCGTGTCATCCGCACTGGCAACGGCGCTGTTCGATGCACTGGCGGGCAGTGGAGGCGGCGGGGGTGGCCTGCTGGGTTCGCTGCTGCAAACCGGATTGAGCTTTCTGGGCAGTGGCGGCTCGTCAGGGTTGAGTTTCGGCTCTTCGTCCCTGTCGCTCGGAGGTTCGAGTCTCGGCCTGAAGTTGCCGGGCCGGGCGGCCGGTGGGCCGGTTGCTGCCGGTCAGGCGTACATCGTGGGCGAGCGCCGGCCGGAGCTATTCATACCGCATACCAGCGGCCAGATTCTCCCGTCGGTGCCAGCGCTAGGATCGGTGAGAGTGGTCGTGAACAACAATGCGCCAGCCGAGGTGAAAGTGCGTGGAATGAGTGACGGAGAAATCTTGCTCCAGATCGACGAGCGCATTGCCGGCCAGGTGCCGGGAATCATGGCCAGCCAGGCACGTAGTCCGAGCACGCAGTTCAGCCGGCAACTCAGCCGGTCGTGGAACGTCGAATCGAAGCGGGGTGGGTGATGGCGGCGATTCCATACTGCCCGACCCAGGTCGGGTATGCGGCCTCGTTCGGGGAGGGGATGCTGCGGATCGCCCTGGATGGCGGGGCCGGTCGGTACCGACGGGTGTCTGAGGGCAACACCCATGTGGTGAATGCCCGGTGGGTGCTGGAAGGGCAGGAGTTCAGCGTCCTGCAGGGCCTGTATCGCAACTTTATCCGGTCGGGTGGCGCGCCGCTGACGGTGCCGCTGACGCTCGACTCGTCGACGTTGGACCTCTATACGGTCTGGATCCTGCCGCAAACCTGGTCGCTCCAGGAGCGCAATGGCGACATCTATACCATCGTGGCGCAGCTCGAGGTCGAGCCGCTCGGCAAATACTGGAACGGCAGCGAGGACGACTGGGGCGCGGTGGCCGTGCTCGTGGGCGTCTACGGTAGCGTGGAGGCCGCGGCGCGTGTGTTGAATCTATTGGACAAGTTGGTGAACCAGGATCTTCCCTACTATGCCTGACTACTTGGGGTTTTTCCTCGATGCGCCGCGCAGCGTCATCGAGTTCGAGACACTAGAGATCTCGCATCCCGCGTTTTCGCAGATCTACTACGTCGTGCGCAACCGGCGCACGGGCCTGCGGGCCCGGCTGGAGACCGGCGTTGAGGTCGATTTCGTCTACGTGCCCATGCGCATCCGCGCGATCAGCCAGCGCGCAGACCTCGACTTCGGACTCTCGGTGGAGTTCGGAGACCTGGGCACGATCATCCCGGACGAGATCGACCGCGTGCGCGACGCGGACGCGTTGGACGTGCGGCCAACCGTGAACTACCGCACGTATCGCTCCGATAACCTGTCGACGCCGATGTTCGGTCCGCTGCGCCTCGAGGTCCGTTCGATTCCCCGATCGCGGGATGGAGCCTCCTTCGAGGCCGGCGCCCCGTCCCTGAACCTGACTCGCACCGGCGAGGTGTACTCGACGACGCGATTCCCGATGCTGAGGGGCTATCTGTGAGTAAACCCATCGATCACCTGCTGGGTGAGCGCTACCACCGGCAGACGAACAACTGCTTGCACTTCACGGCCAAGGCCTGGGAGTACTTGACCGGCGATACGCGGCTGCGGCCGCTGCAGGAAGGTGATATGGCCTCCATGCGTGCCGTGCTGCGGGCGTTCCGCCAGGTTGATGGGCCCACGGTGGAGCCGGCCGTCATGGTGATGGAGTATCCCTATGGCGACACCCACATGGGCGTGTGTTACCAGCGACGGCTGCTGCAGCTCACGCAGAAGGGCGCGAATTTTTTCGACATTCACGTCGCGCAGATCATGTACCGTCACCTGAGGTATTACCAATGAAGCGAATCGCAATCGAGCGTCAGGGCACTGAGGGCGCCCTTGAGCTGGACTGGCAGGAAACTGACGACGTTCTGGCGTTCCTGGCCGCCGAGTTCGGCGAGTCCTTTCCGCCAGCGGCGCGGATTTACCACGGCGAGGGCGGCGGCGCCGAGGATGTCACGCCGGACGATGCCGCGGGTGTCGCGCGCCTGGCGCAGTTGCCGGGTCCGTTTGTGGTGGTGTTGTGGCCGCAGGATCCTGGTTCGCTGACTCTCGGTGCGCAACTTTTCTTGACCTTCGCGGCGTTCGTCATTCAAGGCATTCTGGCGCCTACGCCGCCCACGGTTACCCAGCGCAACGTCCGGAACGAGTCGCCGAACAACGGCTTGTCGGAACGCACGAACCAGGTGCGCGTCAACGGCCGTATCCCGGACATCTTCGGGACGGTGCGCTCGACGCCGGACCTGATCCAGGTGCCGTACAAGATCTTCGAGGAGCACGTCGAGAAAGAGATCGCGTACATGTGCATCGGCCGCGGCCGGTACGCGATCAATGCCAGCGAGATCTATGACGACACGACGCCCATGCAGGAGATCGCCGGCGCGAGCGTGGCGGTGTACGGGCCCGGCACCTCGCCGAACAGCGGCGCACCGCAGCTGACGATCGGCAATGCCATCAATCAGCCCGTGCTGAAGATCAGCCGGCTCAACGCCGTCAATGGCCAGGTGCTCTTGCCCTCGGACGCCGGCGGGAGCTACCGAAATGCGGTCAGGTTCGAGTCGCCTAATATCGTGCGGTCGATGGATCCCGAGGTGGATTTCACGACGCTGTTCCTGCCGGGCGATCCGCTGACGATCGCCGAGGCGGTCCAGTCGGAGGGGACCTTCACCTACCAGGGAATGGGGGTTCGGGCCTCCATGGAGAGCGGCCAGGGCGTCCTACGTGTCTTCGAGGATATCAGCGCCGACTGGGCGCCGGGCCAGCGCATGACGATCGCGAACTCCGGGTTCAACGTGTTGATGGATTTGGGCGAATCGGGCTCGGGGTATACCTATGGCACGCTGGATGGGATCTACACCATCGACAGCGTGACGTGGGTGCCGCCGGATCCGTTTGATCCAAGCGACACCGGCCATACGGTCATTCGCCTGCTCGACGTGGAGGATTACAACCCGTTCTGGCTGCTATTGACGGGTGGCACCTCGGTCAACGGCTATGGGGAAGGTCAGGGGCGGTTCTCCCGGCCCAGCGGAGTCGTACAGTTTGATCTGAGCGGAACGTATTCGGTTAACACCGTCAGCGCCGACGTCATGACGCTGAGCAGCCCGGCGTCGGTGAACCCGGACTGGACGGTGATGGCCGACGACTACGGTGGCCAGTCTCAGGTGTTGAATCCGCTCCTCTTCACGTCGGGCGATCGATGGGTCGGTGAATTTACGCTGCGCTCGAACGAGCCCATCCGGCGGCTGGTCTCAAATTTCGTGGCGCAGAACGGCCTATTCGCCGACAACGGCTCGAACCAGTACGTGCGGACGGTCGACGTGCGCCTCGAGGCGACGCCGGTGGATGCGGCCGGCGATCCGATCGGGACGACGGAAGGCTTCAACGGAACAGTCGTGGGGTCGGCGACGACGCGCAGCACCCGGGCCCTGACGATGGACGTACCGCTCGCAGGCACGAGCAGTATCTGGAAGGTGCGGGCCCGGCGCCTGACGCCGAAGGATCTCGATTTCAGCGGCACGGTGGTCGACGAGATCAAATGGCGCGACCTCTACAGCGCAACGCCAGTGACCGAACCGCACTTCGGCGACGTGACGACGATCCAGGTGGCCAACTATGCGACGGACGGCGCGCTTGCAGTCAAGGAACGCAAGACGAACCTGATCGTCACGCGCATGTTGCCGGCTTGGACCGGGAGCGAGTTCACGGCCGAGCTATATCCGACGAGGGACCTGGCGGACATCCTGGCCTTCGTGGCGCTGGACCCGAAGATCGGCGGCCGGGCGATCGAGGAGATCGACGTCGCGCAGTTCTATGCGATCCAGCAGGAGATCAAGAACTACTTCGGCTTCGACGAAGCCGCGCACTTCTCCTACACCTTCGACAACAGCAACCTCTCGCCGGAGGAAACGATCGCGACTATCGCTGAGGCGGTGTATTGCAGTGCGTATCGGCGTGGAAGCCTGATCCGGCTTCATTTCGAGCGGGAGACGGACGAGAGTGTGCTGCTCTTCAACCATCGGAACAAGGTGCCCGGCTCGGATGTGGTGCGGCAGGATTTCGGCAATGTCGAGGGTTTCGATGGCATCGAATACAAATACGTCGCGCCCGAGGACGACGCGCCCGTGACGCTGTACCTACCGGAGGATCAGTCCGCCACGAAACCGAGGTCAACGGAAAGCGTCGGCATCCGCGATCATCGGCAGGCTCATATTCACGCCTGGCGGCTCTGGAACAAGCTGCGGTACCAGAACATGGCCTTGCAGTTCACAGCGTTGCCGGAGGCGAATCTGCTGACGCTGAAAGAGCGGGCGCTATGGGTGGACAACACGCGGTCCGGCAGCCAGGACGGAGAGGTGGTGGCGGTGGATGGTCTGACGCTCACACTGTCGCAGTCGCTGGACTGGTGGGTAGACGGCGCCGAGTACAGCATCCAGCTGCAGGGCGCGGATGGGCGGGTCGAGGCGATCGACATCGTGCGGGGTCCAGGTCCCAGGCAGATCGTGCTAGATCATGCGCCCCAGGTGCCCGTGGTGGTCGACGACACGGCCTACGTCAGGACGGCCTACGTCATCACGGACAACGCCGGCGCACGGAATGCGCTGCCTGTGCTGGTCACGGAGAAGGGTGAGCCGAACGACGATACGACGATACCGATCACGGCGATCAATTACGACGGTAGGTATTACCAGAATGATCGTGATTTTCTAGCCTGAAGTTTTTAATGTGTTCGATAGATGCTCCGAGTTTCGGGGCATTTTTTTTGGAAATGTCATGACATTCATCAGCGAAGAGCAGCTCGAGAACGCGAGTCTGGATGCCTCCACGTTGCAGCGTTTTGCATTGGGAGGGGTTGGCGAGGAGAACATCAACAGGGATGGAGAAAACGTCTCCAATCTACGGACCATTCGAGCAGAGGCATTGCAGTCTGTTGCTGGTGCCGGGAGAATGGTTACCTATCTGACGCATGCCGAAATGCTGGCTGATACGGGGCAGGATCGAGCAACGGTTGGACAAGTAGTTGCAGACAATGATCCTGTCCGAAATGGCTACTACGTCTGGACCGGCACAGAGTGGGAGTGGTCTGACGTGCAGCCGGTATCGCCAGAAGTGGCGGGGCAGGTTTTTAGCGCTCGAGACGAGGTTAGCGATTTTGCGGAGAGGTTTGGCAATATTGACGAGGCCATCGGGGCCAGTCGTCAATCCGCTGCGGAGGCCGTGGCGTCGCAACTGGCGGCAGCGCTGAGTGAGGCCGCCGCCGCCGGCAACGCGCAGCTTGTGCAGGTAATGTCGGATGCCATCGTGGCCGCCTTCGGCGCCATTGGCTACCTGGAGCCGGTCTCGTATGCGGCGGGACTGTCGATGACGCTGGCCGCTCAGACGGTGGGCTACAACGGCAACACTTACGCCCCGAGGGTCGACAAACTGCCGTTCACGACTTCTGGGACGTTTGAATCTGACAAGTTCCGATTGATCCAGGGCGTGGCCGGCGCTGACCTGGGAGCGACTACGGGATCGCTCATGGTGGGCGATCGGCATACGCCGACAGCCATCCCGCTGAATATGCACGATCGCATGAAAATGTGGTTCAGCGCACGCGACTACATCGCTGGCGAGAACCCGGTCGCGGCCACGCCGCTCGTGTTCACCATTCGGAATAACGGTGACAAGTCGGACAAGTTCAACCACTGGAAACCCATCACCACGTCCGGCCATGCGACGCTGGGATTGCGTAGCGCCGACGGTCCGGGGACTGAGGTGGAGACGAATCCGGATCATATCCGCGTGCGGTACGACACCGGAGCGGATATCACGCTCGGATTCCAGGTGACGGTAGACAACGATCTTGCTCGCACCTATCTGAGGGTGGGTGCATCGGTGGGGCACAACGAGTCGCTGATCTATATGTGCCGCGACATTATGGCGGCGATCAATCGCAGCGCGGCTGGTGTCTGGACGATCGGCGTGCACAACGGCGTCAAATCTGTCGAATGGGATTCGGTCCGTGAATGCCTGACCGTGAATCACGCGCAATGCCCGAACGCGGCGATCAATGTCGATGTTCAGGGTGCTAATTTCATCGGCATGTGGGATGCCCAGCCGGCCCAGGTTGACGGTTACAGGACCCGTATTTATTTCACGCGCAAGCAGAGGCGAGACCACTCGGCGCGGGTTGAGTGGAACGGTTCCGCATGGGGGTTCGTCGGGAACTCGCAGAACATCGCTATTCAGAGCTACAACCCGGCCAATGGCGATCTAGTCCTCGCGTTCCTCGGTGGCACGGTGGAGCCTGTCTCGGTGTCGTCGGTGACCAGAAGCGGCGCTGTCGCAACGATGGT
>JAJNPS010000005.1 GCA_021155205.1 Rhodobacterales bacterium | reverse complement strand
CGGAACCTGTCAACCTGAATGAGGCACCGTTGCGCGGTATTTACTGAGCGTCCTCCTCTGGATGGTCGGGTGGGTTGATCCAGGAGCTGGTGGGTAGTTGCGGCGGTTCGGGCGGTTTGCGGACGAACCGTTCCGGGTGTTCGGCGTAGGCGGCGTCGAGTACACCGGCACGCTTGTCGCGGACTGCCTCGGCCAGGCCGTAGTGGACGTCAGCGGCGGTATGCAGGCCCAGCCCGCTGTGGCGATGTTCATCGTTATACCAACCGAAGAAAACCTGACAGTGTCTTCGGGCATCTTCGATTGAGCCGAACCGGCCGGGGAAGTCGGGCCGGTACTTCAACGTCTTGAACTGGGCCTCGCTAAACGGGTTGTCGTTGGAGACGTGCGGTCGCGAATGCGACTGGGCGACACCGAGATCGGCCAGCAGGAACGCCACCGGCTTGCTGGTCATGGAACTGCCGCGGTCGGCGTGAATCGTCAACTGGTCACGGTCGATCCCCTGCTTGGCGCAGGTCTGACGGATCAGCACCTCGGCCAGCGCCGCCGATTCGCGGCTGGCGACCATCCAGCCAACGACGTAGCGGGAGAAAATATCCAAGATCACATACAGGTAGTAGTAGGTCCACTTCGCTGGGCCACGCAATTTCGTTATATCCCACGACCACACCGCATTTGGGGTGCTGGCCATCAGTTCGGGTTTCACCTTCGCCGGGTGCGTGGCCTGGGCGCGGCGCTCACGCACCTCGCCGGCTCGGCGCAGCAGCCGATAGAACGTCGACTGCGAGCCCAGGTAGACACCTTCGTCGAGCAGGATGGCCCACACCTGCGCCGGTGCCAGGTCGGCGAACCGGTCGCTGTGCAGCGTATCGAGGATGGCCTGCTGCTCGGCAGCGGTCAGTGCCCGCGGCTGACGGCGCTGCCGGTGCGGGATCGGCTCTGGTCGTGGCGGTGCCGGGCTTTGCCGGTGCCGTCGGTAGTAGCCGGCCTGCGCGGCACCAACGGCTTCGCAGGCCGCCCGCATGCCCAGCTGCGGTGCCAACTCCATGACGGCCTGATCAGTCACGGCGTCGACCTCGGATCGGTATCCGCGCTCCCGGAGAGCGTCTCCAAGAGCGCGTGCAGTTTTGCCTGCACATCCACCACGAAGCGGGTCTTGGCCAACTCCTGCTCCAGTCGCTGCTTTTCGGCCTGCAGGCGGGCGATCTGCTCGCCGGCCGGATCACGGCGCTTGCGCCCGCGCGGGGCGGCCAGCCCCGCCAACGCGCCGGCGTCGCGGGCTTTGCGCCACTCGGTGATATGGCTGGAATACAGCCCCTCACGGCGCAGCACCGCACCCTTCTCACCGTCGGGCGCTGCGTCGTAGGCAGCCAGGACCTCCAGCTTGTACTTCGCGGTGAACGTCCGCCGCCGGGCGCGTTCGGGCACCTCGGGCTCGGGACGTTGCGTTGCATCGTCAGCCACCCGACCAGGATCTTCCATCCCGGCCGCACAGACCAACGTCGTCACCTTGCTTGCCATTTCGGGGAGTCTCTCCATCCCCGCCCTCGGGTCACTAATTGTCAGGGGGCGGGTGCCTCAACCCAGGTTGGCAGAGAGGG
>JAJNPS010000050.1 GCA_021155205.1 Rhodobacterales bacterium | reverse complement strand
CGCGCGCCGGGCGGCAGAAGCTGCTTCCAGTGCGCTTTTCCGCGACGAACCGTTGCCGCAGATTGGGTCGGAGGTTTGGCAGGCGCTATGGGCCAGTGCCCGAGCATTTTCTGACGCGGAAGCCTATCCCGAACGGCGATTTCCCGTCACAGAACCCGGCAGCGTATGCGTGCTTTGCCAGCAGGAATTGACGCCCGTCGCCGCCGATCGGCTCAATCGCTTCGAGGCTTTTGTGCGCGACGATAGCCAGCAACGTGCCGACGCTGCGCGCGTCGCATACGACAGGGCGCTGGCAACGTTCAAGGGTGAGGCTGTTTCGTTGGCCGAGCTGGCGAACATTGTGGCAACCGTCCGCGACGAACTGCGCCAGGATGCCTTGGCGATCGAGATCAGGGGCGCGACCCTTCGCGCCCTGTGGCGTCATCGCCAGATCAGGCGACGCCACGCAAATCCAAGCGCCGCTATTGACGTGCCCGTTACGGAATATTCGCGTCAGGCGCTGGTCGATCAAGCAGCGGGCATTGAGACTCGGGCGAACGCCCTTGCCGCGGAGGCTGGCTCTCCAGCTCGCGCCGCCTTGCTTACCGAAAAGGTCGAGCTTGTGGATCGGCAATGGCTTGGTGGCATCAAAGCCGATGTTCTCGCCGAGATCGAACGCCAGAAGAAAATCGCACTGCTTGAGACGGCCCAGCGGGACACTGCTACCAACCGCGTCACCTCAAAGAGCACCGAGATTGCTGGCCTCGCTGTGGAGCTTCGACAGCAAAACAGCGTTCAGGGCATCCCTCGCTTCAAGGTAGCACTTACACGGAAGCCCTCGGCTGCGGTGGGACAGGTTTTGAGCGAGGGCGAGCATCGCTGCGTTGCCTTGGCCGCGTTCATGGCCGAACTCGCCACCACCGAAAACAAGTCCGGGATCGTCTTTGACGATCCCGTTTCCTCGCTCGACCACATGCACCGGGAGGCCGTAGCTAAACGCCTGGTTGCTGAGGCCGCTCATCGCCAGGTCATCGTCTTCACCCATGATCTTGCGTTTCTGTTCGAGCTGAATCGCGCAGCTGACGATGCGCAGCCAAAGCCGCCGGTTGCGATTAGCTCCATCAGCCGGGGTGCTGACAAGGCAGGCTTCTGTCGCAGCGAGCCGCCATTCAAAGCGCGTCGGGTCAGTGACATCACCACGAGTCTGAGCAATCAGCTTGCGGGTGAACGCTACCATTTCGAGCAAGGCAATCACGACGAATGGCGAAAGTCCGTCAAATCCATCGCCGCAACGTTGCGCGATACGTGGGAGATCGCGGTTGAAGAAGCTGTCGGGCACGTCATCCGGCGACTGTCCAACGAAGTGAAGACGCCTGGCTTGGTCAAGCTGACCGCGATCACGGTTCCCGACTGCGAGGCCATGCGCGACGGCTTTGGTCGCTGTTCCGAGCTGCTGCACAGCGCCGCCGCTGCGTTGAACCGCCCTCTGCCGAGGCCAGAAGCACTGACGGCCGAGATCGATGCCTTGGCGGCCTGGGCGGACAGCCTTCGGCAGCGTCAGAGTGCTGCGAGGTTGCCCTGAATCCTTGGCGTCACCCAAGCGCTGCGGAGCTGAGCGTGGTATTGTTCATGGCACTTACAGAATATACGTTAGTAACATATTGATGTATATGGTGTTTTGTGGCTATTTATGATCGAGTGGGAATGAGATCAGGCCCTTCGAGGACTATCTGGAAAACCCGGGGCGGTTCAGACTGACTGCATCTGTCGATCTGTAGCAGAGATCGTTCATGCGCCTGATGTCTCAGAGCGATCCCTCGGTGTGGCGGTGGATGCCGTGCTGGGGCCATCGCAACTCGAAGCAGGCCCCGCCTTGAGGCGAGGGAACGCAACGGGCGTCTCCCTGATGCGCGCGTGCGATGGCGGCGACCACCGCCAGGCCTAGACCGCTCCCGGCATCCGTCGCAGTTTCGTCGCCGTCGCGCATTCGCCGGAACGCTGTGAACACCTGTGACGCGGCTTCCGGCGGGATACCCGGTCCCTCATCCTCCACGCGCACACTGCACCAACCGTCCTGCTGTCGCGTCTGGATGAAAACCTTGCCTGGCGCCGCGTGCCGCCTGGCGTTGTCCAACAGGGCGAGCAAGGCCTGGCGAATGCGCACGGGGTCGCACATCGCCGATTTGGCGTTCAGGTCAAGGATCAGGTGCTGATCCGCAGCCCGTAGCGCATGCCGGCAGAAATCCACCACCGATTCGACCTCAGCGTCGAGGTCGGTCTCCTGGATCTGGAGATGCAGGTGACCGCTTTCAGCCAGACTGACCGCGCGCAGATCTTCGATCAGCCGGGCCAGTCCATCGACCTGGTTGAGCAGGCTGCGGAACTGGGATTCATCGGGCGTGAACACGCCCTCAGCCAGACCTTGCAGGCGTCCGCGCAAAATGGTCACGGGGGTGCGCAGTTCGTGGGCGATGGCCGCGTTCCAGAACGCCATTTCTTCCGTGGTGCGCTGCAATTGGGTGGCGAGCGCGTTGAAGTCATCCGCCAGGCCGGCGGCTTCGCCCAAGGAACGATCTCCAGCGATGGCGCGAGCTTTCAGGTCGCCCTGCGCGACGCGCCGGATGCCATCCGTCACCGAGTTCAGCGGCACCAGGATGCGGCGTGCCAAGCGCACACCCACCACGATCGCAAACGCCAGACCCGCCAACGTGGTGGCAACAATCCAGATCCACTCCGGCGCGGTCGGAACCAGGGTGTTCTGGTTGAAAAGTTCCGGCCAGTAGCTGACGGCGACGAAATAGAACACATAGGAAGTGATCACCGCCATCAAGGTCACGCCAAAAGCGATCGCCATCATGGTCAGCGCGATCTGCCGGCTCAGGCCCACGAGTTTCATTCCGATCCCCACAAGCGGTAGCCGACGCCACGAATGCCGACGGGAATACCGTGAACGCCCACGTCCTCCAGCTTCTTGCGCAGTTTGCTGATGTGGCTGTCGACCGTGCGCTCCTGTGAATCGCCCTCCGGCAAACAGGCTGCGAGCAGTTCAGCGCGTGTACAGACCCGCTTCGGCGCTCGCGCCAGATGCGTGAGCAGCTTGAATTCGGTCAGCGTCAGCTGCAGTCCGTGAGTGCAGCCGCCCACTTGCACGGTGGCCTCGTGCTGGTCCAGATCGATCTCGAAAGGCGGCACCCGCAGCACCCGCACGTGGCGGCCGGTGTCGGCCATCGAGCGACGCAACACCGCCTGCGTGCGTGCGACCACCTCCGCCGGGTTGAAGGGCTTGACCACGTAGTCGTCGGCGCCGAAGCGAAGCCCCATCAGCTTGTCGATGTCCTGGTCCATCGCGGTCAGCATGATGACCGGGGTTTCTCCACGGTGACGGATTTCGGAGAGCACCTTCCAGCCGTCCATCTTCGGCATTTGCACATCGAGCAGCACCAGATCCGGCTTCAGTGACAGGTGCATGTTCAGCGCGCTGCGTCCATCCGCTGCGTGGGCCGTGCGCAAGCCTGCGCGCCCCAGATAGGCCTGGAGTATTTCAGCGATCTCGGGTTCGTCCTCGGCGACAAGCACCAGTGCTTGAAGGACTGCGGTTCCGTCGGGCGACAGGGGGGAGGTGGGCATGGGCGAGCTTAGAAACCAATTCGATGTCTCCATCCTATCTCCACATACACGCATCACAAACCCCACTCTGCTGAACCAGACTGACGTTCTGTCCGCGGGTGCCTGTGTGCTCGCGCGTTAAGGAACTGTCATGAAGATCAGAAAATGGTGCCGCTTTGGCGGCTTGCAGGGGCTGGTGCTGGCCGCCTTGGTTGGCTGCGGATCCGCCGCCGAACCTGAGGCGATCGCTCCCGTCCCCTTGGTGACGGTCATGACAGTCGTTCCGACCAGGATGGAGCTGACCGAAGATCTGCCGGGGCGTGTTGCACCCGTTCGCATCGCCGAGATCCGGCCCCAGGTCACCGGCATCGTCCGGCGCCGGCTGTTCGAACAGGGGGCGGATGTGCATGCAGGTCAGCCCTTGTTCGAGATCGATTCCTCGCCGTTCCGCGCAGAAGAGGAAACCGCCGCTGCCGCCTTGCAGAGGGCCGAAGCTGCCCTGGCGCGCGCCAGCACCCATGCCGAGCGGCTGGAGCCGCTGGTCGAGGCGGATGCGATCAGCCGCCAGGTCTATGACGACGCGGTGTCGCAGCGCGAGCAGGCAGCGGCTGACGTGGCGCAGGCGCGCGCGACCCTGTCGCGCCGCCGGCTGGATCTGAAATTCGCCACGGTAGAGTCGCCGATTGCCGGCCGCATCGATCAGGCAATGGTGACAGAGGGTGCGCTGGTCGCCAGCAGCGACAGCACGCCGATGGCGCGCGTGCAGCAGATCGAACAGGTGTATGTCGACGTGCGGCGGCCGGCCAGCTCACTCGATGCCTTGCACGAGACCATGGCGGCGCAGCCCTTACGCCAGGGTGGCCTTCCCGTGTCCATCCTGCGCAGCGATGGTTCGCCCTGCGATGTGACCGGGCGTGTGCTGTTCTCGGGTATCAGCGTGGATCCCGGCACAGGGGACCTGCTGCTGCGTGTCTTGGTCGAGAACCCGCGCAAGCGACTGCTTCCGGGCATGTTCTTGCGCGTCCGTGTGCCCCTCTCAAGTTATCCAGATGCACTGGCGGTGCCGCAGCAGGCCGTGGTCCGGATCAACGGCAAGCCGCATATCTGGACCGTGGACGATGACGCGAAGGCGCATCTCGTCGCCGTGACGCTGGGCGAACTGGTCGATCGACGGTACAGGGTCGCGAGCGGCTTGAGGGCTGATCAGAAGGTCGTGATCTCGGGGATGGAACGCCTTGCCGAAGATGTTGTGGTCGACCCTCGGGCGCAGCAGGAGCCCGCGCCCGTCACCCCGGCGGCATCGGCGAACTGACTCCCGGAGCGCCCGCCATGCCCCAATTCTTCATCAATCGACCTGTGTTCGCCTGGGTCGTCGCGCTGTTCACTATCCTGCTGGGCCTGATCGCCATCCCGAAGTTGCCGATCGCTCGCTTCCCGTCCGTCGCCCCGCCATCGGTGAGCATCACCGCAACCTATCCCGGCGCCACGCCGCAGACCATGAACGACTCGGTGCTCGGCGTCATCGAACGCGAGCTGTCCAGCGTCAAGAACCTTCTGTACTTCGAGTCGTCGTCGGACACTTCAGGCAGCGCGCAGATCACCGCCACCTTCAAGCCGGGCACCAATCCGGAAATGGCGCAGGTCGACGTGCAGAACCGCCTGAAGGCCGTGGAGGCCAGGTTGCCGCAGGCGGTGCGCCAGAACGGCTTGAATGTGGACTCCGCGTCCTCTGGCTTTCTGATGATGGTTGGCCTGAAGTCCGACAACGGACGTCACGACGAAACCGAACTGAGCGACTACATGGCACGCAATGTCGTGGAGGAGCTGCGTCGCATCGAAGGCGTTGGCCGCGTGCAGTTGTTCGGCGCGGAGCAGGCCATGCGCATCTGGGTAGACCCCGTCAAGCTCATCGCCTTCGGCATGACGATGGGCGATATCGGCGCCGCCATTGCCCAGCAGAACGCTCCGCTGGCCCCCGGCCGCGTCGGTGATGCACCGACCGTGCAGGGTCAGCGGGTGACCGTTCCCTTGACGGTGCAAGGCCAGCTGGAAACCCCCGCGCAGTTCGCCGCCATCGTGCTGCGCGCCAATGCCGATGGTTCCAAGGTAGTGCTGGGCGATGTGGCCCGCGTCGAACTCGGCGCGCAGTCCTACGGCTTCTCGACGCGCGAGGATGGCCGGGTGTCCACCGCAGTCGCGGTCCA
>JAJNPS010000029.1 GCA_021155205.1 Rhodobacterales bacterium | reverse complement strand
GCTGCGGCAACGGACCGCCTGCCGATCACAAAGCGGTGTCTGCATCAATCGGCTTCCTTGCTGCCGGCATCTCCTGGCCCCGCCAAGCTGACGCCCATCCGATGAACCGCACATTTCCAAGGAGGCTTCATGCGCGTGTTCCTGTGCGAGAAGCCGTCCCAGGGCAAGGACATCGCCCGTGTGCTGGGCGCCGGCCAACGCGGCAACGGCTGCTACAGCGGCGCGGGTGTCGTCGTGACCTGGTGCATCGGTCATCTGGTGGAGGCGGTTCCGCCCGAAGGCTACGGCGAGCAATACAAGCGCTGGGCCATCGAGCAACTGCCCATTCTTCCTGAGCGTTGGCGTGTCGAGCCCAAGGCGGCGACCGCGGCGCAATTCAAGGTCGTGCAGCAGCTCGTCGCCAAGGCGGGCGAGCTGGTGATAGCAACCGACGCCGACCGCGAGGGCGAGATGATCGCCCGCGAGATCATCGACCTGTGCGGCTACCACGGGCCGATTCAGCGCCTGTGGCTGTCGGCGCTCAACGATGCGTCGATCCGCAAGGCGCTGGGTGCGCTCAAGCCGTCCGCCGAGACGCTGCCGCTGTACTACTCGGCCCTGGCCCGCTCGCGTGCCGACTGGCTGATCGGCATGAACCTGAGCCGGCTGTTTACGCTACTCGGTCGACAGGCTGGCTACACCGGTGTGCTGTCGGTGGGCCGGGTGCAGACGCCGACGCTGAAGCTGGTGGTGGATCGCGACCGCGAGATTGCGAGCTTCGTTTCCGTACCGTTCTGGGCCATCGAGGTTGCGCTTTCGCATACAGGCCAGTCCTTCGTCGCAAGCTGGACGCCGCCGCAAGGTAGCACCGACGATGCGGGCCGCTGCCTGCAACAGCCGGTGGCGCAGCAGGCCGCCGAGCGCCTGCGCACGGCCGGCTCTGCCCAGGTGCTGTCGGTAGAAACCGAGCGCGTGCGCGAAGGGCCGCCGCTGCCGTTCGACCTGGGCACGCTGCAGGAGGTGTGCTCCAAGCAGTTGGGGCTCGACGTGCAGGAGACGCTGGACATTGCCCAGGCGCTGTACGAGACGCACAAGGCCACGACCTACCCGCGTTCTGACTCGGGCTACTTGCCCGAGAACATGCTTGCCGAAGTGCCGACGGTGCTGGACAGTCTGGTCAAGACCGATCCCGGCCTGCGCCCCTTGATCGACCGCCTCGACCGCAACCAGCGTTCGCGTGCGTGGAACGACGGCAAGGTATCAGCTCACCACGGCATCATCCCGACGCTGGAGCCCGCCAACCTGTCGGCCATGAACGAGAAGGAGCTGGCCGTCTACCGGCTGATCCGCGCCCACTACCTCGCGCAGTTCCTCCCGCACCACGAGTTCGACCGCACGATGGCGCAGTTCTCGTGCGGCAGTCAGTCGCTGGCGGCCGTGGGCAAGCAGAACGCCGTCACCGGCTGGCGCGAGGTGCTGGCGACGCCGGGGCCGGACGATGCCGATGGCGAGGATGCGCAGCGCAGTCAGGTGCTGCCCGCCCTGCATGCGGGCCTATCCTGCCCGGTCGGAAAGGTGGATCTCAAGGCACTGAAGACCCTGCCGCCCAAGCCCTACACGCAGGGCGAGCTGATCAAGGCCATGAAGACCGTCGCCAAGTTCGTGACCGACCCGCGGCTGAAACAGAAGCTGCGAGATACCACCGGCATCGGCACCGAGGCGACACGCGCCAACATCATCAACGGTCTGATCGGTCGCGGCTACCTGGTCAAGAAAGGCCGTGCCGTCCGCGCTTCCGACGCGGCATTCACGCTCATCGACGCGGTGCCCTCGGCCATCGCCGACCCCGGCACCACGGCGGTGTGGGAGCAGGCGCTGGACATGATCGAGGCCGGCCAGATGGCGCTGGACACCTTCATCGAGAAGCAGTCCGTGTGGGTCGGTCAGCTCGTGCAGCAGTACCGCGGCGCGACGCTCTCGCTCAAGCTGCCGCCGGCGCCGGCCTGCCCACAGTGCGGCGCACCGATGCAGCAGCGCACGGGCAAGAGCGGCGCGTTCTGGTCCTGCTCGCGCTACCCGGACTGCAAGGGCACGTTGCCGATCGAGTCCCCGACGGGCCGGCGCGGCGCACCGCGCAAGCGGCGCGCCGCCTCCAAGGCGTTCTGATCCTGGCTTCCCCCTGCCGCGCCCGCCACTTCAACTGGCGGCAAGGCAAACGTCCCGCACCGCGCGGGACTCCAAAGCGCGCGTCTCCTTCTGCAACGGTGTGCGCGCCCCGTCTGCCCGCCATCGGGCGACGGGGCGAGAAGGTCATTGCTCCACGAATCGCGCCCGCCGCCATTCCCTTGATCGGTGTGCCTTGCCTCGGTCATGAGGGGCTTCCTGACGCCTTGCCGCCGCGCGAGCCGTGAGGAGGCCCCTTGGGCCGAGGGTATTCCGTGCCGGTGCCCGCCGGCGAAACATCGGGCTCCCTTTGTGTGTGGATGCACGCCAGAGGTTTCCGGCCCCAGCCACGAAACGGGCCGGGTGCGATTGCTGACGCAGCGAACGGCTTTGACGACGGCCAGGCGCTATGCCAGCCCACGGGTGGTTTCTTGCTCGATAGCCGAAGACCTGCAGGTCTTCGGCGCCTTTCTCCAACCTGACCGAAGCCCGAAGAGGAGACACCCCATCACCTCAACACATCTTGGGGATCTGCTGACTTGCCAGCTTCATTCAAGCGTGCCGGGTTGCTTCTTCAGCAGCAGGCATTTCGCCAGATAGCTATCCGAGAACGCTCGCAGGTTCGCACGACGCACCGATTGCTCCGCCGCAGTTCCAGGCCCCGCGCGTTTGGGTAGACAGCGGGCGACGACGTCGCCTAGTCGCGCATGGATATGACCGGTTGGATTCAACTCCCAAGCGCCATTGGCTCGACCACCTGGGATCGCCACGACGGCACGGCAACGGATTTCCCCCAGGAAATCCTGCAACAAGTAGTCGCGGGTGGCGATGTATGGAAACACGATCGTGTCCTCGACACCGGCAGGAAAAATCGCTACCGCCGGCAGCATCACATCGTGCGCAAGGTTCAGCACCGCCTTCTTCTGCTCCTCAAGGCTGGCCATCAACTTGGTGTCACTCTTCACCTTGCGGATGACCTTGTTGCGGAACAGTGCAGGTTGTTCCTTCACGAGAAACAACAACGCAGCAAGATAGAAGGGCAATTGCAGGAATGGCAGATCCACCGCCTGGATCAGGCCACTCAACCACTCCAGCTTGGATTCCGCACTGCCAGGCTGGTGGTAGATGTACAGAATGGCTGGCAGGTAACCCGACAGCAGGTCTATGTTCTGCGCAAGCTCAGGCTTGCCGTCCTCCAGCAACCTGTCGAAGTATCCGGCATTGTGCTTGGCCGCCCAGGCACCAAAGCGCCTCCCCAGCAGCTCGGCAAAATCATGCAGTGCCTGGCTGGCGCCTCCAAACTTCTGCCGCTGTTCGAGCATGGCCATCACCGGGTTCAGCTCCAACGGTTTCGAGCGCAGAAGGTTCTCCAGATATTCGGTGTTGGCCGAACGACGGCCTTCGACCATGTCGGTCAGCACATTGTTGTCGAGCACCAGTGAATGCAGCACCTTCGAGCCCGATGGCACCTGTCCCCATTGGTGCAACATCGGCCGGATATACAGCGCATCGATCTCGCCAGGTGGTGAGGCCGCCACCTTCCCATCCACTACCCATGTCTCGCCGATCAGCGGCTCCACCAAGTCGAAGTCTCTCGTTGTGTCCATTCCGCTCCATGTGCCCCCATCGCCGTAATGGTGCAACGCTCGCAGTGTAGCTATCTCATCCCGTCAGGCAGTGACTTTCCGGTGCATTCAAGCACTGGAGCATCTGGCGCAGCCTTCATACGCCATCGCTTCGTCACGGCACCAGTCGTACCCAACCGGGTCCTGGTGCATAGGGCACTAGCCGGATTCGGCGGCATTGCGGTGATGACGGATTTCTGTTTCTTGGACCACAGCGACCCTCCTCGCGCCGATCCTCCCGTCATGCGTCGCTGACTCGTCAGCACCATGCCAGCAGCCAGGGTCATCCGGCTGCCGCGGAGTTCCTCCGTGCGACCCGTCCAGTCCGCTTCGCATCGACCACCGCGGACGCGCGCCCTCGCGGCGCCGATGCCTGCTTTGTTCCATCCACCGGGAGGTTTCCGCTCCCGTTCGGGATGTGGCCTCCGACCTTCGCCAGGAGATCGCCATGCCCCGTCCGCCCCCAGGGGTGCTCCCCAGCCCCGCACAGGCCCGTGCCGATTCCATCGGCCATCTGGCCCTGGTCCACGTCGGCAAGCGCCTGCCCCTCCAGGTCTGCCACAGCGCCGCCGGCCACTACATCGGCACCACCGATGCAGAAGGTCCGGTCTCGCGTGAGTCCGTCCAGTACTTCCGTTCGTACCAGGCCGCCCGCCATGCCCTGGAGACAGGCCACTGGCAACAGCGGCTTACCCCTTAAAACCTTCTCGCCAGGAGATTCCTCATGAACCAGTCCTTGCCCCAAGACGTACTCGATCTGATCGCTCTGGAGGATCTGCATTTTTCCCAAGCGCCCGAAGCGTTCTTCCAGGCGTGGAAGCGCGGCGCCGAAATCGCCGGCCACGAGTGGTTCGGCGACGGCACACGCGAAGGTCTGCAGCGTGCCACCACCAAGTGGGACCTGCGGCCCAACATGCTGATGCTCAACAACGCCTTGGGCGTGCTGAGCAGCGGTCAACGCATGTTCCTGTCCGCGATGGTGAGCTTCTACAACTCCCGCGAGGGCGGCGCGATGCTCAAGCGTTGCGGCTTCGAGGGGCTGTCCGACTTCGGCGGCCTCGATCTGGAACGGCGCC
>JAJNPS010000015.1 GCA_021155205.1 Rhodobacterales bacterium | reverse complement strand
CTTCTCGGCCATCTCGCTGGAGACACCGGCCCGCTTGCCGCTGTCGACCTCGGCCTTGTTGACCCAGTCATTCAGGGTCTGCGGTGCACAGCCGATCTTCGATGAAATCGACAGCACCGCCTGCCAGCGCGATCCATGCTGACCCTGATTGTCCAACACCAGCCGCACCGCGCGCTCACGCACTTCGGGGGAAAACTTGTTCGTTGTCTTGCTCATGATGCTCCATCCTACTCAGAAGTTGGAGCCTCCGGCAAACCCGGAGCGGTTCAGAACGAGAAAGGCATCAAAGATGAGATAGTTCTCTATAATATTGGAATGAATAACATTCAGTCTGATCCATACACGGGCATGGCCATCCTGTACCGGTACCTATATGTGAATTCGTTCGAACGAATTTGCAAATTTCTTCGAAGAAATTTGATTCTAGCGCAGGACGACAACCGGGTCCTGATTGCAAAACACGACAAACTGACCTGCATTCTCGATGACATGGAACCCTCGTCGATCCACCTCGTGCAGGAACCGTCGTCGCCCAACAAGGCGTTCGATATCGTCGACCTTTCGACGCACAATGCCACCTTCGGCGGCAATCCTGGCACCGAAGATCTGGGCCAGCCAGCGTTCGGGCGTGACAGGCACAGGCAAGTCTTTCATGGCAGGTCTCCTTCGCCCGAACTTGCCCGCCCTTGGTTAACCGCCGGTTAATCCGCGTCCCGCTTGGCCCCGTCCAGATCGCGCCCGGCCTTTGCCGCTCGCGCGGTCTCCAGCGCCTTCAGCGCCTTGGAGCGCCCGTGCTTTGCCGCATTCCCGGTGGCCTTCGCGCGCGCCGCGTCGCGCTCTGCCGCCTTGCGCGCGGCGCGCAGGTTGACGACCTCGCCCATCAGCCCTTCGGTCCTATCATGTCCTCGGGGCGCACGACACGATCAAACGTCTCGCCATCGACATAGCCCAGCGCAATCGCCTCTTCGCGCAAGGTGGTGCCGTTCTTGTGGGCGGCTTTGGCCACCTTGGTCGCCGCGTCATAGCCGATGGTCGGCGCCAGCGCCGTCACCAGCATCAGGCTTTCCTTCATCAGCTTGTCGATCCGCGCGAGGTTGGCTTCGGTTCCGACCACCATGTTGTCGGTGAACGACGCCGCCGCGTCACCCAGAAGCTGCATGCTTTGCAAGACGTTATACGCCATGACGGGGTTATAGACGTTCAGCTCGAAATGCCCCTGGCTGCCGGCGAATCCGACGGCGGCATCGTTGCCCATGACCTGCACGCAGACCATGGTCAGCGCCTCGGCCTGGGTCGGGTTGACCTTGCCCGGCATGATCGACGACCCGGGTTCATTCTCCGGCAGGATCAACTCCCCAAGCCCCGAACGGGGACCGGAGCCGAGCAGCCGCAAGTCATTGGCGATCTTGAACAGGCTGACGGCGACGGTTTTCAGGGCGCCCGAGAACATCACCATGGCGTCGTGGGCGGCCAGCGCCTCGAACTTGTTCGGCGCGGTCACGAATGGCAGGCCGGTGATCTCGGCGATCTGGTGGGCGACGCGCTTGTCCCAGCCGACGCGGGTGTTCAGCCCCGTACCGACGGCGGTGCCGCCTTGGGCCAGCTCATAGATTTCCGGCAGGATCTTGTGGATGCGCAGGATGCCCTGGCTGACCTGATGGGCATAGCCGCTGAATTCCTGACCCAGCGTCAGGGGGGTGGCGTCCTGCGTATGGGTGCGGCCGATCTTGATGATGTCCTTGAACTCGACGGATTTGTCGACCAGTGCGCCATGCAGCTTCTTCAGTCCCGGCAGCAGCACGTCGCGCGCCATCATGCCGATGGCCACATGCATCGCGGTCGGAAAGGTGTCGTTCGACGACTGGCCCATGTTGACGTGGTCGTTCGGATGCACGGGCTTTTTCGACCCCATCACCCCGCCCAGCAGTTCGATGGCGCGGTTCGAGATGACCTCGTTCGCGTTCATGTTGGACTGGGTGCCCGACCCGGTCTGCCAGACGACCAGCGGAAAGTTGTCGTCGAACTTGCCGTCGATCACCTCTTGCGCTGCCACCGCGATGATGCGGCCCAAATCCCCGTCGATGTCGCCTTGCGCGATGTTGACCAGCGCGCAGGCCTTCTTGATCACCCCGAGCGCCCGGATGATCGCGACCGGCTGGCGTTCCCAGCCGATCGGAAAGTTGATGATCGACCGCTGCGTCTGCGCGCCCCAGTACCTGTCGGCAGGCACGTCAAGGGGACCAAAGCTGTCGGTCTCGACACGGGGCGCGGTCATTCGGGGTCTCCTTGCAGATGTCGCGGGCGGGTCTACTGCCGGGATCGCGCGAAATCAATCCGTCGGCTGGTCCGTATGCCTGGTCAGCCGGTAGACCCGGGCCGGCGGCCAGTTCAGCCAGACGCGACGGCTGGCGGGAACAGCCGTCACGCCCAGGTCCGCCGCAACCGCGACGGGTACGGGCGACCGGGGGCCATAAGTGAACTGGTACATCGCGGCACCCGGGCGCAGGACGGAAAACGCCCCCGCAAGGATCGCGCGGATCAGACCTTCGGGAAACGACAGCAGTGGCAGGCCCGACACCACGGCCCCGACCGCATCGCAATGCAGGGCAATATCCTGCGCGCCGCCATTGATCACCCGCACGCCCGGAAACCGCACGCGCAAGGTTGCCGCAAAGGTCGGGTTGACCTCGAACAGGGTCAGGTCGCGCGGGGCCACGCCGCGCGCCAGCAGCATGCGGGTAAAGACGCCCGTACCGGGGCCGAACTCTGCCACCGGCCCGGTATCGGGACCGATCGCGGCCGTGATCGCGCGCGCCAGCCCCTGCGATGACGGCGCCATCGCGGAAATCGTCTTGGGGGATCGCAGGATCTGGCCCACGAACAAGGCAAGGTCGGACGGCATGGGCTCTCCCGGCGGGGGGCGGTGTCACGGATGCCATCCTGACCGCCGACTGCAACAGCTATTTGCGGAAACGGTCCAGGCTGACGATTTCGGCGTCGCGCTTCGGCGTGTCCTCTTCGGGGGCCTCGATGTCGATATCGTCGTCTTCGTCGCCATCGTCGGGATCATCATCATGCGATTCGAACCGCAGCCCGAACTCCACCGAAGGATCGACAAAGGTCCGAACGGAGTCGAACGGCACATGCAGCGTTTCGGGGCTGTTGCCGAAGTTCAGCGTGATCGAGAACCCTTCGTCATCGACGATCAGGTTTTCAAACCAGTGCTGGATCACCACGGTCATTTCCGCCGGATAGCGGGAACGGAGCCAGTCGGCCATTTCAACCGCAGGATGCGTGGTGTCAAAGGTGACAAAGAAATGATGCGCGCCGGGCAGCCCATCCCTTGCCACGCCTTCCAGCACGGTCTGGATCAGCCCGCGCAGGGCCTCGTGCATCAGATTGCCATAGTCGATGGAGCGCGCCATGCGTCTCCCCCTGTGTCTGTTGCAGGGCAGCATAAGGCATTCCCTTTCGAAGGGAAGGGGCGATCAACGCCCGCAACTTCCGTCATGCCAGCCAGGAAAACGCGCCCGATGCCAGGGCCGCCCCCCCCAGCACGGGCAGGATCGGCCAGTGCCGCCACAACAGCAGCCACCCCGCCCCGAGGCCGATCACCAGCGCGACAGGGTCGAGGCTGGTGACGTCGGGCACGAACAGCCGCAGCGGACCCGCCGCAACCGTGTCGATCCGGTTGAACAGCACGTGCAGCGCAAACCACAGCGACAGACTGGCGATGACGCCCACGACCGCCGCGGTGATGGCCGTCAGCGCACCCGACAGACGTGGCATCGCGGTCAGGCGGGCGATGAAGGGCGCGCCGGTAAAGATGAAGCCGAACGATGGCACGAACGTCACCCACAGCGATACTGCCGCCGCCGCCAGCCCCAGCAGTGGACCGCCTTCGCGATGCGCGGCCATGTAGGCGACGAACTCTGTCACCAGGATCAGTGGTCCGGGCGTCGTTTCGGCCAGCCCCAGCCCGTCCATCATCTGCGCCAGCGTCAGCCAGCCCTTGTCGTCCACCACCTCTTGCGCCATCCAGGCCAGCACCGCATAGGCACCGCCAAAAGTCAGGACGGCGAGCCTCGCAAAATAGGCGCCGATGTCGGACAGGATGCCCGGACTGGCCAGCATCAAGACGCCCAAGGGCAGCAGCCAGATCGCCGTCCAGAGCCCGGCCATCCGCAAGGCCGCGCCAATACCAGATGGCGTCGCGGCGGGCGGCCCCGCAGCGTCAGGCGGGACGATTGTTGTAAAATACCCGTAGATCGCCGCCGCAAGGATGACCAGCGGAAAAGGAATGTTGAAAAAGAACAAGGAAGTAAAGGCAAGTGCCGCAACGGCCATGGCGCCGCGTGATTTGAGCGCCCGCCGTGACACCCGCAGCAGGGCCTCGATCACGATGGCGACGACGGCGGCCTGCACACCGGCGAAAAGGGCTGCGACCAGCGGCACTGTGCCATAAGCGGCATAGGCCATCGACAGCGCCAGAACAACCAGCGCACCCGGCAGCACGAACAGGCCGCCCGCGATCAGCCCGCCGCGCACGCCCTGCAGCCGCCAGCCGATCCAGGTTGCAAGCTGCATTGCCTCGGGGCCGGGCAGCAACATGCAAAAGGACAACGCGCGCAGGAAATCGGGCTCCGACACCCAGTTCTTTTCGTCGATCAGGGTGCGGTGCATCAACGCGATCTGGGCCGCAGGACCGCCAAAGGACAACAACCCGATGCGGGCAAACACGCGGGTCAGCGCGCCAATCGTCGGTGTCATGCCTTGCGACCCGCGGGCCAGTCATGCCCTTCGTCATGTCCATCCCGCGCCCAGCGGTAAAGCGCGTCACAGACCACCATTCCGGCCTCTAGCTGTTGCAGGTCATCGCGAAACTGGCGTGACAGCCCGACCGAGATCGCCAGCAGACCCGCCGCCTGCGGCGCAAGGTCGTGCCGGTCCGTGTCGGCCGCGCGGACAACCAGGGCAAGACGGTCCAGCGCCTCGGTATGCAGGCCGAAATCGTCGAGCACGGCATCGAATGTGCAGGCTGCGCCACGATGGCTGAAACGGACGCCCTCGATGTCGAAGGGGGTGGCATCGAAACGGTCGGCGACGGCCGCGGCCCCGGACGGGGCGACGAACAGGAACTCTGCGGCGGGATCGACAAACCGCCGGATCGCCCAGGGGCAGGCGATGCGGTCGATCTTTGGTCGATGCCGCGTGGCCCACAGGTGCGATGCAGGCAAGGCTGCGGCGGGAACCATCGGCAACCCTGCGGCTGCCCAGGCTTCGGTGCCGCCCTCCAGCGTTTCGGCCGCAATGCCCGCGGTCCGCAGCAGGGCCGCAGCGCCCTCGGACAGTTTCAGCCCACGCTGGCAGACCACCGAGACACGGCGCATGTCAAGCTTCGGCAGCAGGTCCACCACTTCCTTGTGCGGCTGGCAGCGGGCAGTGGGAATGAGGTATGGGTGGGCGGCAAAATCGTCGGGCGCGCGCACATCGACAATCACCGGCATTTCGGGGGTGCCGATCAGGCGCATCGGTTGGGCGGGCGCGATCTGGTTAAGTCCGGGCATGGGCGGGCATCCTGTTGCAAAGGGACAGAGGATGCGAACCGATGGCCGGGGCCTCACGGGGCGGTCGCTGTGGCCCCACGGAACTGTTGGTATCGGGAAACGTCGGCCGGCGTCAACGGTCAGCCGACATTGCGGAAAACTTCGCGCAAGAGTTTCACGCGGATCGCTCTTGGATCATCGGACAGGCCGCGGGCGGTGACGCCACATCTGTCGGGGGCAAGCACGGCGTTCGGGTAAACTCCCGACAGCCGCAGGTTGCCGTCCTTGCCCTTGATCGTGGTGGCGTTGATCGTTTCGCCTGCCAAGCGGGCGTTGGACCGCGCGCGTGGCAGGGTCATGTCCTGGCTTTGCCAAAGCACCTGATGCAAGTGTTTAAGTGCCGGATTCTGTTGCCAGGCTCCGGCGGGCCCCGCCTTACGCGGCTAAGCGCAAGGGCTTGGTTTCGGCGACTCGAACTGCTTACGCAGCCAGAGCCATTGCCGGAGCACGGTTGTCATTGGCAACTGTACTTGTGGTCCGATGACGGTGGTACCTACCGAGCGAAAGCTGGCCTCTTTAGACGTTCGTCGATCCTATTTCGACCCCGTTCCCCCGCAATGCCGGGTGTCTGGTGGAGTCGCCGGGTACCGCCCCCGGGTCCGAGCCGCTTATTACAGGTGCGTTTATCGCCATAGTCCGGGTTGCCCCGGACAGGAATGAATATAGGGGCCGGGGTCGGGGGACGCAAGGCAAAGGGTGTCAGGATGCGGGACGCAGCGCCCCTGAATTGTGTCTGGTCCTTCCAGGCGGGGGCGGGCGTAACCACGCGTCAATCCCTTGTCTGCGGTCCGCGCGACGCCGCGATCCTGTCGCCAGTGCCGGCCGGCTTGCCGTGCCAGCCGGCCCGCATGGTCAGGCACCGCGCGGCACCGGCATTCGGCTGCGGTCCAGGGGCCGCGTCTCTGACCAGCCTGCCACGTCATTCCCACCGAAAACCATCCGACGGATCATCGGCTGGGCAAGCGATGCCGAGAACCCCATGGCGGATGCGCTGACGGCATCCAGCCGGTCCATCTGGTCCAGCGTCAGGGTGATGTCCGTTGCGGCAATGTTGCTGGCGAGCTGGGGCAGGCTGCGGGCGCCGATCAGCGTCGAGGTGACGCCGGGCCGGGCCATGGCCCAGGCCAGTGCCACCTGTGCCGCCGGGCGGCCAATTTCTGTTGCGACCGATACCAGCATGTCCAGGATTTCCCAGTTCCGGTCGGTAAACTTGCTGTCGCCAAACGGGTTCGCACCGCTGAGGCGACCTCGGTTGGCGGTATCGCCGCGCCGGTACTTTCCGGTCAGGAAACCGCCCGCCAGCGGGCTCCATGGAATCACAGCCATCCCGGCCTCTTTTGCTGCAGGCAGATGCTCGGCCTCCACATCGCGGGCGACCAGCGAATACTCGACCTGCATGGCAATGGGACCCGCCATGCCCCGTTCGGCGGCAAGTGTCGCAGCCTTCATCGCGAGCCAGGCGGGCATGTCGGACAGGGCGAAGTAGCGGATCTTGCCGGCCCGCACGAGATCGCCCAGGGTCTGCACGATTTCCTCGACCGGGGTGACGCCGTCCCAGATGTGCATCCAGTAAAGGTCGATGTAGTCTGTCCCCAATCGCCGGAGAGAGGCATCGAGCGCACGGTGGATGTTCTTGGCGCCGGCTCCGCCTGCGTTCGGGTTGCCGTTGGCGGCCTGCGACGCTGTCAGCGGACTGGCTGATGCGTTGAACCCGAACTTGCTTGCCAGCACGACCCTGTCGCGGGTTCCGGTCTCCTTGATGAACCGGCCGACCAGGGTCTCGCTCTCGCCGCCAGCATAGATGTCGGCGGTGTCGACGAAGTTTCCGCCTGCGTCGAGGTAGGCGTCGAAGATGGCACACGCGGCCGCTCCGTCTGCGTTCCACATTCCCGGCCCAAAGGTCATGGTACCAAGGGCAAGCGGGCTGACAACCAGGCCGGAACGGCCCAGCGTGCGATATTGCGTCAGGGACATGGGATTTCCTATTTCATAACGACCACTATGTTTTTCTAGAGTCCTTGCCGGGGCGGGTCAATCTGTTTAATAGCGCTCGCTATGAAATCAGGTGAGCCCAGGTTGCGCAGGTCCGGTCGGCCGCTGTCTTTCGACAGGCAGGCGGCATTGCGGCAGGCTATGCTGGTGTTTTGGCAGCACGGCTATGAAACAACGTCGATCACCGATCTCACGGCGGCAATGGGTGTGACTGCCCCCAGCATCTATACGGCGTTCGGTGACAAAAAGCGGCTGTTTCTGGAAGCTGCCCGTCTCTATGCCGGCCCGATCGAGGATGTGCAGGCCAGGCTGGACGCGGCGCCCACGGCACGAGACGCGGCATGGGCAATGCTTCAGGCTGCGGTCGTGGCATTTACCGGAGAAACGACGCCGAAAGGCTGCCTTCTGGCCAGTGCAACGGCAACCGGATCGACCGGGTCGGCGGATGTCCAAAGGGCGCTTGCCGAAATTCGGTTGGAGATCACGCAGCGGCTGGCGGCCCGCATTTCGCAGGATGTCGACGCCGGACGCCAGCCGGAAACGCCGTCCGCCGCATCCCTGGCGGCAATGGTCATGGCCCTGATCCAGGGCATGTCCGTCCTGGCGCGCGACGGGCTGGATCGGATCGACCTCGCACGGATGGCAGATGTTGCCATGGCGGCCTGGCCCATCGGCCCGGCGAGGGTCTGAGATGTGCGAAAAACGGCGCTGATGGTTCGATACATCGCCGCCGCTGCAGGAGCACAACGCCCGAAGGGTTTCCTTCGGGCGCCATGGTGTCCGGTTGCCCCGGTCAGAACCCCGACTTGATCAGTTCGAACTCTTCCAGCATCCGCTGCCGCAGCGCGGGATCGAGCGGCGTCTGGCTGAGCAGCGTGCCCTGAACCGGATCGACATCAGCGGCCTTCAGCTCTTCCAGCGTGATGCCCGCCATGGCGGCGTCGTTGGCGTGGGCATAGCCAAAGTTTGCCAAAAGACCCTTCGCCGACCGAGGTTCCAGCCAGGCATTGATGAAGTCATAGGCCTTGTCTTCGGACCCCGGCGCGTCCTTGAAGTTCACATAGCCGCAGAACCACGTCGCAGCCCCGCCGTCCGGCGTGCGGTTGAATGTCACCGGCACGCCCTCGCGGCGCATCGCGGCGACGCCGTCGTTCCAGGAAAACGACACCACGACCTCGCCGGTTTTCATCAGCTGGGCCAGTTCGGACGGGTCGGCCCAATAGGCCCGCACATTGGCATGGGCCTGGCGCAACCAGGCGGCGGCGGCGGCAAACTGTTCGTCCGTCACCGTGTTCCAGTTCGACACGCCGGTCGCCAGCAGGGCCAGCGACCAGATGTCGTCGCTGTTGTCGGGCAGGGAAATCCGGCCCGCATACTTCGGATCGACAAAGATCTGCAGCGTCGATGCCTCTTCGGCCGTCACCTGCTCGTTGTTGTAGGCGATCGCGGTGTAGGCATAGTCGGTCGGAATGTACCACACGCCGCCATCGTCCTTGATCGTCGGGGCGTCAAGGAAACGCGGGGCGATGTTGGCGAATTCCGGGATGCGCGAGGTATCCCACGGCTCGATCAGGCCCGCGTCGCGATATTTGCCCACCATCTGCGAACAGGGATGCGCCACGTCCGCCTTGAAGCCCGAGGAGATCTTCTGGAACGCCTCGTCATCATCGCCGAAAAAGGCATAGGTCGGCATCTTGCCGTACTTTTCGACATAGCCCTCGATCAGGGACTGGTTTTCGAAACCGGCCCAGTCAAAGACGGTCAGGTCCGGATCGGCAGCCTGGGCGTGGGCCATGCTGGCCATGGCAAGACTGGATGTGGCGACCAGTAGGAGTCGGCGTGTCATCATGGCGTTCCTCGCTTGTTATGTGCCCGGCTCGACCCCTGCGGGTCCGGGCGCGCTGAGACCTTCCTGTTGTGACCGTTTGCGCGCGCACTCAACGCGTCACAAAAGGTTCGCATCAAATTGGGGCGGTCGCGACCAGACAGCAAGGCATTCCGGCCCGATCTTGCAAAGAAATGCAACAAAAGGATGTGAAACGCCGCGTCTCTGGGCGGTGGGGCGTGCGTTTGCGTGGACGGGCGGCCCGGGACGGGCGCTTGACCCTGCCCGCAGGCCACGCCATTCCTGTCGCCAAAGGAGCCCCCATATGCCGCTAGACCTTGATTTCGTGCGCGCGCAGTTTCCCGCGTTCGCCTCGCCTGTGCTGTCGACCCACGCGTTTTTCGAGAATGCGGGCGGCAGCTATCCCTGCCGTCAGGTGGTGGACCGGCTGACCCGGTTCTACACCGACCGCAAGGTTCAGCCCGGCAGCCCCCAGCCCGCCGGACAATTGGGTGGCGCGGAGATGGACGAGGCACGCGACCGGCTGTCGGCGATGATGGGCGTGGACCATGACGAGGTGTCGTTCGGTCCCTCGACCAGTGCCAACACCTTTGTGCTGGCCAACGCGGTGCGGGTGTGGCTGCGGGGCAAGAGCGCGTCGATTGTCGTTACAAATCAGGATCATGAGGCGAATTCCGGCGTCTGGCGGCGGTTGGCGGATGAGGGGATCGAGGTTCGCGAATGGCAGATCGACCCGGTGACGGGGCATCTGGACCCTGCGGACCTCGCGGTGCTCTTGGCGGACGGGCGGGTCAGGTTGGTGGCATTTCCGCATTGCTCCAACGTGGTGGCGGAAATCAACGACGTGGCAGGTATATGCGCCATGGCGCGGGCGGCGGGCGCGCGGACGGTGGTGGACGGTGTCAGCTATGCGCCGCACGGGTTCCCGGATGTGCGGGGCCTGGGCTGCGATGTCTACCTGTTCTCGGCCTACAAGACCTATGGCCCGCATCTGGGGATCATGGTGATTGCCCGCGACTTCGGGATGGAGATGCCAGCCCAGTGCCATTACTTCAACGCCGATACCCTCTATAAACGTTTTACCCCCGCCGGGCCGGACCATGCCCAGATCGCCGCCAGTGCCGGGATGGCGGACTATGTCGATGCGCTGCACGCCCGGCATTTCGCAGCAGAGGCCGATGCGGCGGCGCGTAACCGCGCGGTGCATGACCTGATGCGCGCGGCAGAGATCGAAACCGTGGCACCGCTGATGGATTATCTGGCCGCGCGCAACGACCTGCGCCTGATCGGGCCGCGCGACCCTGCGGTGCGCGCGCCGACGGTGGCGGTGGCCTTGGACCGCGATGCAGTGCCGGTGTCGGAGGAACTGGCGACGCATGGCATCGGGTGCTGGGCGGGGGATTTCTACGCCGTCCGTCCCCTGCAGGCGATGGGGGTGGACATGGCCAGGGGCGTGCTGCGGCTGAGCCTGACGCACTATACCTCGGCGGGCGATGTCACGCGGCTGATCGGGGCGCTGGACCGGATTCTTTAGGCAAGGCCGGGGGCTGCGCACCCCCGGACCCCACGGGATATTTGGGCCAATCGGAAATCAGGCGAGTTCGGCGAGGCGGGCGAGGGCTGCGGTGAGTTTCGCCGCCTCGTCCTCGCGGGCCGCCAGGTTGGCGCGGGCTTCCTCCACCACATCCTCGGGGGCTGATCTGGCGAAGTTGGGGTTGTTCAGGCGTCCCGCGAGGCCCCCGATTTCCTTGGAGAGTTTATCCAGCACCTTGGTCAGGCGGGATTTTTCCTCGGCGATGTCGATGATACCCGCCAGCGGGATGGCAAATGCCGCCCCTTCGACGGCGACGGAAACTGATCCCTTGGGGGCCGGGCCTTCGGTCAGAGTCTCGATCCGGGCGAGGCGGTTGATCAGCGTCTCGTTCCTGCCCCATGCGGCGCGGGCGTCGTCGTTCAAGGTGGTGGCAACCATGTCAAGCTTCAGCCCCACCGGCACATGTATCTGCGCGCGGGCAGAGCGGATTTCGTCGATCAGGGTCGTGACCCAGTTCATTTCGCGATCGGCGGCGGGCTGGATCAGGTCGAGGGTGTATTCGGGCCAGTCGGTGTGGATCAGGGGTTTTGCCCGCTGGCCGGTGGTCTGCCACAGCTCTTCGGTGATGAAAGGCATCATCGGATGCAGCAGGATCATCGACTGGTCCAGCACCCAGGCCATCGTTGCGCGGGTTTCCTCGGCTTCGGGCCCGTCGAACAGGGGTTTGGCAAACTCCACATACCAGTCGCAGACCTTGCCCCAGACGAACTTGTAAAGCGCATCTGCGGCCTGGTCGAAGCGAAAGTCGGTGAGGGCCTGGTTGACCTCGGTCAGGGTGCGCGCCGCTTCGCCGATGATCCACTGGTTGACGGTTGCCTTTGGCGTGGGGGCGGGGCCGGTCGCGTGGCCTTCCCAGACCCCGTTCATCTCGGCAAAGCGGCAGGCGTTCCAGAGCTTGGTGCCGAAGTTGCGGTAGCCCGCGATGCGCTGGGTGTCGAGTTTGAGGACGCCGCCGAGCGAGGCCATCGCGGCATTGGCGAAGCGCAGCGCGTCGGCGCCGTATTCGTCGATGATCTCCAACGGGTCGATGACGTTGCCGAGCGATTTCGACATCTTCTTGCCCTTGGCGTCACGGACAAGGCCGTGCAGATAGACGGTGTGGAACGGAATGTCGTTCACCACGGCCAGTTGCATCATCATCATCCGGGCGACCCAGAAGAACAGGATATCCTGCCCGGTCACGAGGACCGAGGTGGGGAAGTACTTCTGCAACTCCGCCGTGGGCTCCGGCCAGCCGAGCGTGCCGATGGGCCAGAGGCCGGAGGAGAACCAGGTGTCGAGGACGTCGGGGTCGCGGTAGAGAGAAATCCGCGACCAATCGGTCCTTGTGACAGGCGGCTGTGAAGCCTCATTGAACTTGAAGATCAGGTCAGCATCCTGATCCATTCCGAACTTGTCTGCATAGTACCACCTTGCCTGCTCGGCAGCTTCCTTGAACGTCGGCGCGCAGAAAGGGACAAGACTTGCCGAGTCCCACTTAACGCTGAAGTCGCCCCAATGGCCCCCTGTAGGCTTGCCGTCAGGGCCAAGCGAGTCTCGCATTTCGCCTTCGGCACGGGGCCCATACCACACCGGAATCTGATGCCCCCACCAAAGCTGGCGGCTGATGCACCACGGCTCGATGTTTTCCAGCCAGTGGTAATAGGTCTTCTCTCCGCTCGGCGGGATGATTTTGGTGCGGCCCGAGCGCACCGCCTCCAGCGCCGGTTCCACGATCTTCGCGGTATCGACAAACCACTGGTCGGTCAGCATCGGCTCGATGACCACTTTCGACCTGTCACCAAAGGGTTGCATGATTTTCTTCGACTCGACAACCGGCACGCGTTCCAGATGTTCGGCATGGGTTTCCGGGTCGATCGACTTTTGCAGGATGGTCACCGCCAGCCCCTCGGCGGTGATCGCCTCGACCACGCGTTTCCTCGCCTCCAGCCGATCAAGACCGCGCAGGTCATCGGGCACCAGGTTCATTGCATCAACCTCGGCCTCGGACGGATTGTAGGGCTGTTCGGCGAAACCCGGCGGGACGTAACCCTTGCGCACCAGCCAGGACCGCGAGATCTGCTGGGCAATCGCTGCCGCCTCGGCGTAAGGGGCGCCGTCGGCCCGCATCCGCGCGCGGGTGTCCATCAGCCGGTAGCAGGGAATGCCCGCCCGTTTGGCCACGGCATAGTCGTTGAAGTCATGCGCGCCGGTGATCTTGACGGCACCGGAGCCGAACAGGGGATCAGGATATTCATCCGTGATGATCGGGATCAGGCGGCGGTGCTCGCGCGGACCAACCGGAATTTCACAAAGTTTCCCGATGATTGGCGCGTAACGCTCATCGGACGGATGAACCGCCACCGCGCCGTCGCCCAGCATGGTTTCGGGGCGCGTCGTCGCGATGGAGATGTAATCCCGCGTCTCCCGCAGGGTCACGTTCCCCTCGGCGTCCTTTTCCACGTACTCATAGGTCTGCCCACCCGCCAGCGGGTATTTGAAATGCCACATATGCCCCGCGACTTCGATATTCTCGACCTCCAGGTCGGAAATCGCGGTCTCGAAATGCGGGTCCCAGTTCACCAGGCGCTTGCCGCGATAGATCAGGCCCTTGTTGTAAAGATCGACAAAGACCTTGATCACGGCGTCGTGGAAGTTGCCCTCTTCACCCGCAGGAGCGCCGGGGGCGCCCGACATCGTGAACGCCTCGCGGCTCCAGTCGCAGGATGCGCCAAGGCGTTTCAGCTGGCCGATGATCGTCCCGCGCGAGGCCTGCTTTTGCTGCCACACCCGCTGGACGAATTTTTCGCGGCCCATGGTGCGGCGGTCGGGCTCCTGTCCCAGCGCCATCTCGCGTTCCGTCACCATCTGCGTCGCAATCCCGGCATGGTCGGTGCCGGGCTGCCACAGGACATCGTCGCCCCGCATCCGGTGCCAGCGGGTCAGGATGTCCTGCAGCGTGTTGTTGAACGCATGCCCCATGTGGAGCGAGCCGGTGACATTCGGCGGCGGGATCATGATGGAAAACGGTTTGCCGTCGGGCTTTGCATTCGTTCCGGCCTTGAAGGCCCCCATCGCCTCCCACATGGCATACAGACGGGCCTCGGCCTCGGTCGCGTTGAAGGTCTTTTCCATCGGCATGGCGGTCTTCCCCTTGATCCGGGGCGTTCTAGCCTGCCCCGGACACAAGGGAAAGCGTCAGATCAGCGGCAACCCCATCAGGCCCAGGGCAAAGATGCCCATCGTCACGGCCGAAAAGATGACAGCGCCAGCCCAGACAACGGCGCGTGAGCCGGTGAACCCGGCGAGCGGGACAACATGCAGCGCATGGGTGGCAAAGAAATGTGCCGCGCGCAGATCGCCGACCTCACGCGACCAGCCGACGATGGGCAGCTTTGCGCCGGTGATCGGCGTGCCGACCCAGTGGCCGGGCATGGACGACATCGTGCCCGCCGCGATCAGGGTCAAAACAAAGGTCAGGATCAGGCCAAGGGCGATGCCCAGATGCAGCGCGGGGGGCAGGCCGGTGGCAGGGTTGCGCCAGATGGCGATCCCCATGACAAGGCTGGCCGAGGTCAGGATGACGGCGAAAAGACCCATGAGCCCATAGATGGTGCCCATGACGACGTCATCGGTGTTGAAATGCGACGCAGTGCCATAGCTGGCCGCCCCGCCGACCCAGACAAGTTCCGCAATGATGCAGAATGCAACGACGCCCGCATAGATGCGCCAGCCGCGGCTGGTGATCATGCCGTGCGGCAGAAAACGGGCAAAGAACGCAAGTGTGGCGATATAGACCGACAACGCCAGATGGAACTGGAGCGGCTTTTGCCAGACCGGGGCGTCCAGAAACAACCGGGTGTCGATCAAGGCGGCGGCCAGCAAGGGCACGGCGGTCAGGGCGATGAACAGCGCCAGGCCGCTAAATACGGGCGCGTCAGACCACAGCCGGGACGGGGCGGGCAGGGCGATCATGCGGTTGCTCCTTTGGATTTGGCGGACAGGTGAAACGCCAGATGCATGGCGCAAAAAGTCAGGAACCCGGCGGGTCCGAACAGGAAGATCAGCACCAGGTGCGGCAGGACCAGCAGGTGGGGGATGCCCGCCGCGCGCGCCGTGCGTGTGGCCCAGGCCCCGATCATGAGGTCAAAGGCCAGGTAGTGGACCCAACCCGCCAGCGCGACAGGCGGCTCGGTGAACAGCGCCATCACATCGGGCAGGCTGCTGTAGCCGCCTCGGGACCCCGACCAATAGGCGAGGATCAGGGCGGAATAGGCCACCGACATCAGCAGAGGGATGACAATGAACGCCGTCCAGTCTGCAATGCGGGGCGCAAGGGGGGCAAGGGTCAGCGCCACCCAGCCGAACATGACAATGGGGTTGGCGATCTGAAACAGGGTGTCTGGGGTCATGGCATCCTCTATCTTGACGGTGTCAGGATAAGTGAAGCACAGTCTTGTCACTGTCAAGACTAGATTTTGACGATGCAAAGATAATGGGGTATGACCCGGTCATGGATCCTAAACCCTATCATCATGGCGACCTGCGCGCGGCGCTGCTGGCGGCGGCCGAAGCGGAGCTGGCGGATCATGGGATAGAAGGATTTTCGTTGCGCCAGGTCGCCAGGCGCGCAGGCGTCAGCCACGCCGCCCCGGCGCATCATTTCGGCGATGTGAACGGCTTGCTGACGGCCCTGTCGACGGAAGGTTTCCGACGGTTTCAGGCCTCCATGCTGGCGCGTGAGGCGGGCGCGAGCGATCCGCGCGACCGGGCCGTGCGGGCGGGCCTTGGCTATCTTGATTTCGCAATGGCGCGACCGACGCTCTTCCGGCTGATCTTTTCGTCGAAAAAGCCCGATTTCAGCGACCCGGACCTGATGGCGGCGGGCGACGTGGCCTATAACCACCTTTTGCGGCTGATCGAGGACATGGGTGGCGGTCTGGCGGATGTGGCCGCGCTTTGGGCGATGAGCCACGGCATCGCCGACCTTGCCGCGGGTCAGCGCCTGCGCATGATGGCCGAAATGGACGATGCGACGCGGCTGGAGGTGATCCGCGATCTGCTGGCGCGGGTGCTGCCGAAGGGCGGAGTGTGATGGGTCGCTGCGGGGCGGTCACACCGCCCGGTCGATCCGCGTTGACAGATGGATCAGGCTTTCCGACGATTTCACGCCCTGCAGACCGCCGATCTGGTCCAGCACCTCGTCCAGCGCTTGGGTGTTGGCGGCGGCCACCTGCATCAGGAGATCGAACCGCCCCGAGGTCGTGACCACGCGCTCCACCTCGGTCATCGACTTCAGCCGGGCCAGGATCGCCGCCTGGGCGCGGGGCTCGATGGTGACAAGAACTGACGCCCGCAGCCGCCCCTCGCGCGCCATTTCGCCGAGTTTCAGGGTATATCCTGCGATGGTGCCGTTGGTTTCCAGCCGTTCCAGCCGCGCCTGGATCGTCGAACGCGCAACCTTTAGTCGTCGCGCCAGCGTCGCCACCGACATACGGGCATCGGCGCCCAGAAGTCCCAATATGTTGCGATCAAGTTCGTCCAAGCACTTTGTCCTGTTTATTCGTCATTATAACGAAGAAATCTGACAGATATACAGTTTTGTTCGGTGAAAATGTACCCCATATGCGACATCCTCAGTTGCAGGAAAAGGGCGGCTCATACGCACCTGGCCTGGTTTTTAAATAAACCGCGCAGGTGCCTTGTGTCCCGCTGCAACGGGAAGGGGCTTGCGTCTTGTTGGCAGAAAGGATCACGCCGATGGGACTGTCCAAAGCAATCTGGACCAACCCGACCGAATACGTCAAAGCGCATGCCCCCGACAATCCGGTGCTGTTCTTCTGCCCGGCGGCCCTGCAGGACAAGGCGCGGGTGTTTCTCGGCGGCTTCCCGGGCCTTGTGACCTATGCGGTGAAGTCGAACCCCGGCGAAGAGGTTATCGAAAACCTGGTGGCGGCGGGCATCCGCGGCTTTGACGTCGCCTCGCCGTTCGAGATGCGGCTGATCCGCCGCCTCGCTCCGGATGCCGCGATGCACTACAACAACCCGGTGCGCGCCCGGCACGAAATCGCGACGGCGGTGGAACTGGGCGTCAAGTCCTATTCCGTCGACAGCCACAGCGAACTGGCCAAGCTGGTCGAGATGGTGCCGGCCGACGGCTGCGAAATCTCGGTCCGCTTCAAGCTGCCGGTGGCAGGGGCGGCCTACAATTTCGGCGCCAAGTTCGGCGCGACCGCCGAGGTCGCGGTGGACCTGCTGAAAATTGTGGCCAAGGCGGGTTTCATCCCGTCGATCACCTTCCACCCCGGCACGCAATGTACCGATCCCAATGCCTGGGGATCCTATATCCGCGCGGCGGCGGGCATTGCGCGCGATGCCGGTGTGCGGATCGCGCGGCTGAACGTCGGCGGCGGATTCCCGTCGCACCGGCTGTGCTGCGTGGCCCCGCAACTTGCCACTACCTTTGCGCTGATCGATGCGGTTGCTGGCGAAGCTTTTGGCGCCGACCGCCCCGCGCTCGTCTGCGAGCCTGGCCGCGCGCTCTGCGGTGATGCTTTCTCGCTGGTGGCGCGCGTCAAGGCGCTGCGCGACGATACCCATGTCTTCCTGAATGACGGCGTTTATGGTGCGCTCTTTGAACTGGGCCAGATTGGCGTGATCGACCGGATTGCGGTCATGGATGCCGGTGGTAGCCGCCGCAAGGGCAAGACCTTGCCGCGCATCGTGTTCGGGCCAACCTGCGATTCCGTCGACCGCCTGCCGGGCGATGTACCGCTGCCCGCCGACATCGCCGAAGGCGATTTTGTGACGTTCAGCGGCATGGGCGCCTATTCGACGGTGACGAACACGCGGTTCAACGGGTTTGGCGAACTGGGCTATGTGACGGTGCTGGCCTTCGACCGTTAGGGTCGTTTGCCCAAGGCGAATACGGGTCTGGACGACAAAGCCCCTTGCCGGATGGACCCGGCAGGGGGCATTCTGTTGATAAGTGACAAAACGGTTCGACGTCAGGGTCTTGCGCTCCATGGACGCGCGGACCTGACGCACAAGGAGTGCGGGCCACGTCCCTTTTGGGTCGCCTTCGCCGCTGGTGGCAGGGTCCGGTCCCCGTCGCCACGGCCCCCGCCGCGGCCCCGCATGCGGGGCGGGTTCGCGGTGTTGTCGACCATGTCATCATCCTTGACGGCACGATGTCGACGCTGGAAGCGGGGCGCGAGGGCAATTGTGGGCTGACCTTTCGGCTTTTGACCGAAGACGGGCCAAGGCCGGACCGGACCGTCTATTACGAGCCCGGCCTGCAGTGGTCCGGCTGGCGCAACCTGCCCGCGCTGGCCCAAGGACGCGGGCTGAACCGCCAGATTTTCCGCGCCTACGGCTGGCTTGCCAGCCACTACCGGCCCGGCGACCGGATCTATCTGATCGGTTATTCGCGCGGGGCCTTTGCCGTCCGCTCGCTGGCAGGCATCATCGACCGCGTCGGTCTTGTGCGGCGCGAAGAAGCGACCGAGCGCGCGATCCGCCAGGTCTACCGCCACTATCGCATGGACCCCGATGGCCCGGTCGCGCGCGACTTTGCGGCGCGCTTTTGCCATGACGCGGCCCCCATCGCGCTGGTCGGCGTGTTTGACACCGTCAAGGCGCTGGGCTTGCGGCTGCCGCTGTTGCGGTTGCTGACCGACAGGCACAATGCATTCCACAGCACGCAACTGGGGCGCAGCATCCGGCGCGGCGCGCAGGCGTTGGCCCTGCACGAGACCCGCGCGGTGTTCCAGCCGGTGCTGTGGGACGTGCCGTCCGACCGGCTGGATCAGGTGGAACAGGTGTGGTTTCGCGGCGCGCATGGCGATATCGGGGGACATATCGGCGCGTTTCAGGCGGCGCGACCTCTGGCGAACATTCCGCTGGTCTGGATGTTGGACCGGGCGGCGGCGGCGGGACTGAACCTGCCGGAAGGTTGGCAGGCGCGCTATCCCTGCGATCCTGCCGCCCCCATGGTGGGCACATGGCGGGGGGCGGGGGCGATCTTTCTGCTGCGCGGGGCGCGCATCGTCGGGCGCGATCCGTCCGAACGGGTGCATCCGTCGGCCACAGCCCATACAGGCCTCCCGGCCGCGCCTGAGGGGTTTTCAGCCGCCGAAGGAAAAGGCTAGCCTGCCCCGCAATAGAAGGGAAGCGAGAGCCTGCCATGCACCACGTCACCGTTGCCGCGACACAATTTGCCTGCACCTGGGACCTGCCCGCCAATGCCGGCCGGGCCGAGGCGGCGCTGCGGCAGGCCGCGGCGCTGGGGGCGCAGGTGGTGCTGGTGCAGGAACTCTTTGCCACGCCCTATTTCTGCATCGAGGAACATCCGCGCCATCTCGACCTTGCGCCGAGGATGGACTGGCACCCGCTGATCGGGCGCTTTTCTGGGCTGGCGCGGAACCTGGGCGTGGTGCTGTCCTGTTCCTATTTCGAACGCGCGGGGCAGCGTTTTTCAATTGCGTTGCGAGGATCGGCGCGGATGGGCGGGTTCCCGGCAACCTAGCGGATCACCTGCGTCACCGACCAGATGATCGCGATCAGGATCGGCTGGTGGATCAGATAGATGATCAGGCTGTGGCGGCCGGGCCAGCCAAGCGCATTGAGCCGCCTGCCGGAGAGGCGTGCGATTGCCCCCCAAAGATCGCGCGCGGTCAGCACCTTTGCCACCACGATGCCCAACAGGACCGGCGCAAACCACGGAAAGACCGGCAGGAAATCCGCCGCGTAGACCGGCGATGTGCCCAGCCCCAGCCAGATCAGCCAAGGCTCGCCAAAGGCGTCGAACCGGACCAGCCGGGGCAGCGCAAGGACGACGGCCGACAGGATCAGCAGCACCGGCACCGGCCAGCGCAGGACTACAAGCCCCAACAGGCTGCTGACCAGTATGGAATGCAGGATGCCGAAAAAGATGAACTGTTGACCAAGCGCATACCAGGTCGCAACCGTGATCAGTGCCGCCGCCATGCCGACCTGCACAAACCTCCGCCAGAACCTTGCCCACCGGATTGCCTGCCCATGCGCGAGGTAAAGAACGATTCCGACAACCACCAGAAAGCTGCTTGCAATGACACGGGCAAAGATCATCCAGCCACCCGTCACCGCAGTACCGGGCGCGACATAGCCGAAAAGCATCAGATCGAACACAAAGTGGTACAGGATCATCCCGGCCAGCGCGACGGTTCGCGCCACATCCAGAAGGGCAATCCGGCCTGCGACGATGCGCGGGGGGGCGATGTCGCTCATCGGGGCGTTCGTGACGGATCAGGCGTCAACATCGGCACGTGCACTGCTCCTAGCGATGCCGCAGGTCGACATAGTTGCGCATCGCCGGCCCTACGTAAAGCTGCCGGGGGCGCCCGATCTTCTGGTTCTTTTCGGCGATCATCTCTTTCCATTGGCTGATCCAGCCCACCGTGCGCGCGATGGCAAAGATCGGCGTGAACATCGACGTCGGGAACCCGATCGCATCGAGAATGATGCCGGAATAGAAATCCACGTTGGGATAGAGCTTTTTCGAGATGAAATAGTCGTCCTGCAGTGCAATCCGCTCCAGTTCCTTGGCCACCTGGAGGGTCGGGTTGTTGTGGACGCCCAGAAGGTCAAGCACCTCGTCGGCGCTTTCCTTCATCACCTTGGCGCGGGGGTCGAAATTCTTGTAGACGCGGTGGCCAAATCCCATCAGGCGCACGCCGGAATTCTTGTCCTTGGCCATCTTGATGAATTCGGGGATGCGGTCCACCGATCCGATCTGGCGTAACTGCTCCAGTGCGGCCTGGTTCGCCCCGCCATGCGCAGGCCCCCACAGGCAGGCAATCCCGGCGGCGATGCAGGCAAAGGGATTGGCACCCGACGATCCGGCCAGCCGCACGGTGGAGGTGGAGGCGTTCTGTTCATGGTCGGCATGCAGCAGCATGATCCGGTCCATCGCCTTTTCGACGACGGGATTGACGACGTAATCCTCGGCCGGGACCGCAAAGCACATGTTCAGGAAATTGCCCGCATAGCTCAGCGAATTCTTGGGATACACGAAGGGCTGACCGACCGAATACTTGTACGCCATCGCGGCGATGGTCGGCAGTTTCGCGATCATCCGGATCGAGGCCACCTCGCGCTGCCAGGGGTCGTTGATGTCGGTGCTGTCATGGTAAAACGCGCTCATCGCCCCCACGACGCCGACCATCGTGGCCATCGGATGCGCATCCCGGCGGAATCCGCGGAAAAAGTAGTGCATCTGTTCATGCACCATCGTGTGTCTGGTCACGCGGTTGGTGAAATCGGCCAATTGCGCGGCCGACGGCAACTCGCCATACAAAAGCAGATAGCAGGTTTCCAGGTGCGTGGATTTTTCGGCAAGCTGTTCGATGGGATAGCCGCGATACAACAGTTCTCCCTTGTCGCCGTCGATATAGGTGATCGCACTTTCGCAGGCCGCGGTCGAGGTAAAGCCGGGGTCAAAGGTGAACACGTCCGCCTCGGCATAAAGCTTGCGGATGTCCAGAACGTCCGGCCCGATGGTCGGGGACCGGACCGGCAGGTCAAAGGTCTTGCCGTCCAGGTTCAGCGTCGCATTTCTGTCAGCCATGGTCTTCCCCCATTCGTGCCCGTCAAGTGCCGCTGGCAGGCGGCGGGCCATGTGTCCGCGGCGCGCCCCGCAAGGGGCGACCACCGTTCGGCCCGCCGCGCCGCCCCGGATCACCGGACGGCGTCGGCCAGCCTTGCAAGCGTCTCGTCACGACCGATGACCAGCATCATGTCATAGACCGAAGGCGTCACGCTGCGCCCGGAAAGGGCCGCCCGCAGCGGAGCCGCCAGCTTTCCGAACCCCAGGCCTCGCTCCGCCGCGAACCCGGCCAGCACAGGCTCCAGCGCCGCTTTGGTCCAGTCTGCACTTTGCAGGCGCGGCGTCAATCCGCGCAATAGATCACGGCCCGCGTCATCCAGCGCCAGGGCCGCCGCATCGTCCATGCGGACGGGACGGGAAATCAGCGCAAACTGCGCCTTTTCAAGGAGTTCCGGCAAGGTCTTGGCGCGGTCTTTGACCGATGGCAGGGCTGCGGACAAGCGCGCGTGCTGACCTGCATCCAGCGCCGGACGATGCGCCGCCGCCAGATAAAGGTCAAGTTCTTGCAGCAGTGCAGCATCATCCATCATCGCGATATGATGCCCGCAGGTGTTTTCCAACTTCTTAAAATCCAGCCGCGCCGGCGCCCGCCCGATACCGTCAAGATCGAACATTTCCAGCGCCTCGGCGGTGGAAAAGATCTCGGCGTCGCCCTTGGCCCAGCCCAGGCGCGTCAGGTAGTTGCGCATCCCGGCAGCGGGATAGCCCATCGCCTGATACTCCTCGACCCCGGTGGCGCCATGCCGTTTCGACAGTTTCTTGCCGTCCGGCCCGTGGATCAGCGGGATATGCGCCCAGACCGGCACCCCCCAGCCCATCGCGTCATAGACCATCTGCTGGCGTGCTGCGTTGTTGAGGTGATCATCGCCCCGGATCACATGCGTGACACCCATGTCATGATCATCGACCACCACCGCCAGCATGTAGGTGGGGGTGCCGTCGGATCGCAGCACGATCATGTCGTCCAGCGTCTCGTTGCGGATCACGACGCGGCCCTGGACGCGGTCCTCGATCACCGTCTCGCCCGCGCGGGGGGCTTTCATGCGGATCACATAGGGCGCGTCGGGCCAGCTTGCAGGGTCGGCATCGCGCCAGGGCGACAGAAACACCGGATAGCGCCCGGCAGCCTCTTCCGCAGCTTTGAATGCAGCGATTTCTTCCTGTGTCGAAAAGCACTTGTAGGCCGTTCCTCGTGCAAGCATCTGATGCGCCACTTCGGCGTGGCGGTCCTTGCGGTCGAACTGGCTGACGACCTCGCCGTCCCAGTCGAGGCCGAGCCAGGCCAGCCCCCGCAGGATCGCCGCCGTCGCCTCGGGGGTGGAACGTTCGCGGTCGGTATCCTCGATCCTGAGCAGGAACCTGCCGCCGCGCCCGCGCGCGTAAAGCCAGTTGAACAGCGCCGTCCGTCCGCCGCCGATATGCAGAAAGCCGGTCGGTGACGGCGCGAACCGTGTCACCACGTTTGACTGGGCGGTCGTCTCGGACATCGGCGGCATTAACCTTTCGGAAACCATGATAAAGTTAGCTTGGCCCCGTCATAGGCAAGTGCAGGACGGGAAACAAGGTGGCGGGCATTCGGGCCGCAGGGCGTTGGCCGGGTCAGGTTCTTGCCGACATGCAGGGGCATCTGTTCCCCTGGCTCGCGGTCTTCCTCGGGGTCGGCATCGCCGTCTGGTTCGCCCTGTCGTGGGAGCCGCAGCTGCCCTTTTACCTGATCGCGGGCGGTCTTGCGGCGGCAACCGGAGCGGCCGCCTTGCGGGGACCCGACGGCTGGCGCCCGGTCGCGGCGGCGGCGTGTGCGCTGGCCGTCGGACTGGTCGCCGCGGGCTGGCGCGCGCATGACGTCCGCTCCCCGATGCTGGAGTTCCGCTATTACGGCCCGATCGAGGGCCGGCTGGTCGAGGTGGACCGATCGCAGTCCGATGCCCTGCGCCTGACGCTGGATCAGGTCGTGCTGTCGGATGTGGCACCTGCACGCACGCCCCTGAAGGTGCGCATTTCTCTGCAAGGGGGGGCGGTGCCGGCAACGCCGCCGGTCCCCGGACAACGCCTGATCCTGACCGGGCTTCTCGCCGCGCCGGAGGGGGCGGTGGAACCCGGCGGGTTCAATTTTCGCCGTATGGCCTATTTCGATCAGCTCGGCGGGGTCGGCTATACGCGCAATCCGGTCCTGATGATCGCGCCGCCCGCAGACGGCGCACAATGGATCGACCGGCTGCGCACGCGGCTGTCGCAAGGGATCATGACGGCGGTGCCGGGCGATGCAGGGGCGTTCTCGTCGGGCGTGCTGACCGGCGACCAGTCGGGCCTGTCGCAGGATGCCGTGCGGGCCTTGCGGGATTCCAGCTTGGCACACCTGCTGGCGATTTCGGGCATGAACATGGTGTTCATCGTGGGGTTCGTGTTCCTCCTCTTGCGGTGGGGGATCGCGCTTGTCCCGCCGCTGGCCTTGCGGGTCCCGGCGAAAAAGGTCGCGGCGGCGCTGTCGCTGGGGGTGGCGTATTTCTATCTGGTGCTGTCGGGGGCCAATGTCGCGACCGAACGCGCCTTCATCATGATCGCGGTGGCCCTGGTGGCGGTGCTTCTGGACCGGCGCGCCATAACGCTGCGTACCGCCGCGATTTCGGCGATCCTGATCCTGCTGACCAAACCCGAAAGCCTGGTCGAGGCCGGGTTCCAGATGTCCTTTGCCGCGACCCTTGCGCTGATCGCGGGATTTGCCGCTCTGGACCGTGAGGTGATGCGGCAAAGAATGCCGCGCTGGGCGATCCATGTCTTTACGCTGGTGCTGTCCTCGGTGATCGGGGGGGTTGCCACGGCTCCTTTTGCCGCCGCCCATTTCAACCGTTTCGCCGATTACGGCCTTTTGGCCAACATCCTGACGGTGCCGGTGATGGGCGCGGTGGTGATGCCCGCGGGGGTCATGGCGGCGCTTTTGGCACCCTTTGGGTTGGCCGCGCTGCCGCTGTGGGTGATGGAGCAGGGCGCGCGCTGGATCCTGTTCGTGGCCCATTGGATTTCCGCGATGGAGGGGTCGGTGACGGCGATCCCCGCACCGGCGCCATCGTCGCTGCCGCTGATCGCCTTTGGCGGGCTGATCCTGATCCTGTGGCGGGGGCGATTGCGGCTGGCGGGGGCGGTGCCGATTATTGTGGCGCTGGGTCTTTGGTCCGGCACCGAGCGCCCGTCGCTTCTGGTGGCGTCGGATGGGTCCGTCGTCGGGCTTTACGGACCCGATGGGCGCGCCTTGTCTGTTGCGCGCGGCGGTGGGTTCATGGCGCGAACCTGGCTTGAGGATGATGGTGATCTGGCCGACCAGGAAACCGCAGCGGCAAGATCCGGGTTCGACGGGCCGGTTGCCGCGCGCCGCTTTGTGGTGGGGGAGGTGAGGGGCGTTGCCCTGCGCGGCAAGGCCGGTCTTGCGATGGTCGATCAGGCCTGTGCCGGCGCCGACATCGTCATCCTGAACATGGTGGCCCTGGCGCGGCCCGAGAGCTGTCTTTTGCTGGACCTGAAGGTCTTGCGACAAACGGGATCGGTCGCGATCCAGCGCGAAGGTGATGACTTGCGCATCATTGCCGCGAAAGCGGCCGGCAGGCTCTGGACCGGACCGCAGATGCCGCCGGGCCTTTTGCCACCACTGCTGGCGGCGGACAGGGCGAACAATGTCGCCGTGGCCGCTCAAGGCACCGCCAGCCGCTGACGCCAGTCAAGGCCCGCGGCGCGATTGCGCATCTAGTAGTTCCGGATCAGTCCGACCAGACGGCCCTGCACCTTGATCAGGTGGTCAGGATAGACGCGCGTCTCATAGGCCGGGTTCGCGGCCTCCAGCGCGATCATGCCGCCACGGCGGCGAAAGCGTTTCAGCGTCGCCTCGTTGTCCTCGACGATGGCAACCACGATGTCGCCGTTTTCCGCCGTCGACTGTTCGCGGATCACGACGATGTCGCCATCGTTGATCCCGGCCTCGATCATGCTGTCGCCCTTGACTTCCAGCGCATAGTGCTGGCCGCGCCCCGACAGCATGGAGCCCGGGACCGAGACGTGGTGCGACACTTCGGAGATCGCCTCGATCGGGACACCGGCGGCGATGCGGCCCATCACGGGCAGTTCCAGCGCATGCAGCGCCTCCACCGGGAGGGCGGCACGGGGCGGCGGGGCCACGCGGTCGCCGTCGATGACTTGCGGGGTGAAACTTGGGGCTTTCGGCGAAAATCCGGGGCGTTCCATCGCCTCGGGCAGCTTGATGATTTCCAGGGCACGCGCGCGGTGGGCGAGGCGGCGGATGAAGCCGCGTTCCTCCAGCGCCGTGATCAGGCGGTGGATGCCGGATTTCGACCGCAGATCCAGCGCCTCTTTCATTTCATCGAACGACGGGGGGACACCATCGACATCCATCCGCGTGCGGATGAAGTCCAGAAGTTCCAACTGTTTGCGCGTCAGCATCGCCCACCCCGCCTGCTTGTCGTTGGATTAATGTTCTGCCTGCGTTCCCGGTTTGTGTCAAGACCCTTGCGAATCAGCCTGACCAGAATGCGCCATGCGGCGCAGACCGGCCCTAGATCGGCAGATAGTCCACCAGCGTTCCCGCGGGCATCGGGGGGGCATCGGCGGGCTGGATCAGCAGGGCATCGGCGGCGGTCAGCACCGACAGCAGTGCGGAATCCTGGTCCGCCATCGGCGCGATGCTGGCGCTGCCGTCCGGGGTGCGGGACAGGCGGGCGCGCAGGTAATGGGCGCGGGGTCCGCCGCCGGCCAGATCGGCGGCCAGCCGCGCCTTGTATGTCGCGGGCGAAACCTCGGCCATTCCCAGCATCCGCCGGATCATCGGCAAAAGGAACAGATGCCCGCAGACGATGGCCGAGACAGGGTTGCCCGGCAGACCCAGCAAGGGCGTCCCCGATCCCAGCCGCCCCGCCATCAGGGGCTTGCCGGGGCGCATCGCGATTTTCCAGAATGCGCGCGTCATCCCCAGGCTTTCCGCGACGCGGCCCACAAGGTCGTGATCGCCGACCGAGGCCCCGCCGATGGTGACGATCAGGTCGGCACCCGTGGTCAGGCCAAAGACGGTGCGCAGGCTGGCCTCGGTATCGGCGGCGATGGGCATGAGGCGCACCGCGCCGCCCGCAGCCTCGACCATCGCCTTCAGCGCAAAACCGTTCGACGAGATGATCTGGTCCGGACCGGGATCGGCCCCCGGCATCACCAGCTCGTCTCCCGTGGCCATGATCGCTACCACGGGCCTGCGCGTGACCGGCAGGCGGGCATGGTTCATCGCCGCAAGCAGGGCGAGGTCGGCGGGCCGAAGGACGCGCGGGGCAAAGGCGGTGCCGAGGTCGAAATCCTGGCCTGCCGCGCGGATGTTGGACGGACCCGCCGCGCCCCGTGTCAGGGTGATTGTGCCATCCGATGCCGTGACATCCTCCTGCAGCACGACGCGCGTGGCCCCGTCCGGCACCGGGGCGCCGGTAAAGATGCGCACTGCCTGGCCGGCACTGACCGCGCCGTCGAACCGCTTGCCCGCCGCCGCCGCACCGATGACCGCCAGCACGGTCCCCGGCATCGGATCGCCCGCGACAGCATAGCCGTCCATGGCGGATGCGGCAAAGGGCGGCTGGCGCAGTCTGGCCATGACAGGTGCCGCCAGCACACGCCCCGCCGCATCCTGCAGGGCGACGGTCTCGGATGGCAGGGGCGCCACCAGCGCCAGCGCGCGGTCCAGCGCCTCGGCGACCGAAATCACGGGGTGGCCTCGTAGGTTCCTGATTTTCCGCCCTCTTTGCGGATCAGCCGTATGGCACCAATGGTCATGCCCCTTTCGACGGCTTTCAGCATGTCATAGACGGTCAGGGCGGCAACCGACACGGCGGTCAGTGCCTCCATCTCCACCCCGGTCGGTCCGGTGGTGGCGACGGTCGCGGTGATGCGGATGCCGGGCAGCGCGGGGTCGGCCACAAGGTCGAGCGCAACCTTTGTCAGGGGCAGCGGATGGCACAGCGGGATCAGGTCGGACGTCCGTTTGGCCGCCATGATCCCCGCCAGCCGCGCCACCGCCAGCACGTCGCCCTTTTCCGCCGTGCCCGCCGTGACATGGGCCAGCGTTGCCGCCAGCATCACCACCTGCGCCTCGGCCACCGCGATGCGCGCGGTCGCAGGCTTGCCCGACACATCGACCATATGCGCCCGACCCTGATCGTCGAAATGCGTCAGGCCCTTCATGTTCCGCCCTCGGATGTCAGGGGATGGGCCAGGATGGCCCTGGTTGCCGTCGTCACATCCGCCTGTCGCATCAGGCTTTCGCCGATCAGGAAACAGCGCGCGCCATAGACCGCAAGATCGGCCAGATCCTCGGGCCGGTACAGACCACTTTCCGACACGATGATCCGGTCGGCCGGGACATAGCGCGCAAGGTCGCGCGTGGTCTGCAGCGTCACCTCGAAGGTGTGCAGGTTGCGGTTGTTGATGCCGATCAGCGGCGAGGCCAGCAGGGTCGCGCGGTCAAGCTCGGCGCGGTCATGCACCTCGATCAGCACATCCATGCCGTAGGCGGTCGCCGCCGCCTCAAGCTCGGCCGCCTGCGCGTCCGACACCGACGCCATGATGATCAGGATGCAGTCGGCATTCAGCGCACGCGCCTCGGCGACCTGATAGGTGTCATAGAGGAAATCCTTGCGCAGGCAGGGCAGGGTGGTTGCGGCATGGGCGGCGGTCAGAAAGCTGTCGGCCCCCATGAAGGACGGCGTATCGGTCAGGACCGACAGGCAGGTGGCCCCCCCGGCGGCATAGGCGCGCGCCAGCGCCGGAGGATCGAAATCCTTGCGGATCAGGCCTTTGGAGGGGCTGGCCTTCTTGATCTCGGCAATCAGGCCGTAGCCCGAAGCCGCCGCCTGCGACAGCGCCATGGCAAAGCCGCGCGGCGGTTCGGCGGCCTCGGCAGCCTCCTCGACCGACACCAGCGCGCGGTCACGCTTGCGCGCGGCAATCTCTTGCAGCTTGTAGGCCTTGATCCGGTCAAGAATGGTGCTCATGCGACCCTCCCTAGTCAACTTGGCCTGAAATGAAAAGTACGGGCTGGGTCAGGCGCTGTGGGTGATCCGCGCAAGGGCCGCAAGTTTCGCCTTGGCCGCACCGCTGTCGATGCTCTGGCGGGCCAGCGTCACGCCGTCCTTCAGGGTCGCAACCTTGTCGGCCACCATCAGCGCGGCGGCGGCGTTCAGCAACACGGCGTCGCGATAGGCGCCCGATGCCCCGTCCAGCAGCGCGCGGAACGCATGGGCGTTTTCGGCGGGCGTGCCGCCCATGATCGCCTCGAACGGATGGACGGCCAAGCCCGCATCCTCGGGGTGAAGGTCGAACTCGCGCACTGCGCCGTTTTCGACGGCGGCGACCTTGGTGGGGGCGGCGATGGACACCTCGTCCGTGCCGTCGCCGCCATGTACAAGCCATGCCTTTTCCGACCCCAAGGCCAGCAGGGTTTCGGCCATCGGGCGGATCAGTGCAGGCGAAAACGCCCCCGTCAACTGGCGTTTCGCACCCGCCGGATTGGTCAGCGGCCCCAGGATGTTGAAGATCGTGCGCGTGCCCAGTTCCGCCCGGACCGGCATCACGTGCCGGATCGCCGGATGGTGCATGGGCGCCATCATGAATCCGATCCCGGCCTCGGCCAGACAACGCTCCACCACCTCCGGCCCGACCATCACGTTCAGACCCATCTCGGTCAGCGCATCCGCCGCACCCGATTTTGACGACAGGTTGCGGTTGCCGTGCTTGGCCACCACGACCCCTGTACCCGCCACCACGAACGCCGTGGCGGTGGAGATGTTCAGCGTGCCCTTGCCGTCGCCGCCTGTGCCGACGATGTCCATCGCACCTGCCGGGGCGCGGACGGCATTGCACTTGGCCCGCATCACCGTCGCAGCGGCGGCATATTCGTCGACCGTCTCGCCCCGCGTGCGCAGCGCCATCAGGAACCCGCCCATCTGGGCGGGCGTTCCTTCGCCGTCGAACAGCGCGCCGAATGCGGCCTCGGCCTCGGCACGCGAAAGGGGCCGGGTGGCGGCAATCCCGATCAGGGGCTTCAGCACATCGCTCATGCCGGGGTCATCACGCGGGCCTGATCAAGAAAGTTCCGCAACAGCTGATGCCCGTGTTCCGAGGCAATGCTTTCAGGGTGGAACTGTACGCCTTCGATGGGCAGGTCGCGGTGGCGCAAGCCCATGATGGTGCCGTCGGCAAGCGTTGCCGTCACCTCAAGGCAGTCGGGCAGGGTGGCCGCCTCGACGATCAGGGAATGATAGCGCGTGGCCTGGAACGGGGTGGGCAGACCCGCAAAGACGCCCCTGGACTGATGATGGATGGTGCCCATCTTGCCATGCACGATCTCATGGCAGCGGACCACGCGCCCGCCGAACGCCTCGCCGATGGTCTGGTGGCCAAGACAGACGCCAAGCAGCGGGAGCCGTGCCTCGGCGGCAGCAAGGGTCAGGGGCAGGCAGATGCCGGCCTGCGCGGGGTCGCAGGGGCCGGGCGACAGCACGATCGCCGAAGGGTTCAGGGCCATGGCCGCCTGCACATCCAGCGCGTCATTGCGCCGGACGATGACATTTGCACCCAATTCCCCCAGATAATGCACCAGGTTGTAGGTAAAGCTGTCATAATTGTCGATCAACAGCAGCATCTTGGCCTTGTCTCGCCTTAAAGGGGGTGAAGCCGGACGCGGCTTTGGTTATAGATGGGCAGAGCAGTCAGCGGGCGTCAAGGGGAGAACACCCTTGCGCACCGGGTCAAACGGCAGGGAAAACTGCCACCAACAGGGACGACGGAGGAGCAGGTGATCCGTAGTTTTGTGTCTGGAATTCTGGTCGGCGGCGTGGTGTCGGCGCTGACCTTGGCGGTGGTTTCCTATGTCGCGCCGCCCAAGGCGCCGGTGGTCCCCGCATCCCAGACGGTTGTGACGCCCGATGCCCCGGCGGTGGGCCCGGACGCGCCCGCAGCCACACCGTCGCCTGCCGCCCCCCAGCCGGTGCCCGACGCGCCGGCAGGTGCGGTCACGCCCGCGCCGGTTCCCGCGGCCCCGGCAGAGGTCCCGCCGGTTCCGAAAACCGAATCCCTGCCGGTCACGCCTTCACCCTCCCCGGTGACGCCCGCCACCGGCAGCAAAGTCCCGGAGGCCGCGCCCTTGGCCCCCGCCGAGGCCAGCCCCGCGGCCACGTCGGACGAGGCCGCCGCTGAACCGGCGCCTGCGTCACCGGCACCTGCCGAGGTCGCGGCGAACGGCGATGCCGCCACCGATGCCACCCCGCCTGCCGCCGCGCCGTTGCCGCAGGTTGCGCCCGCCCCGACGCCGCTGGCCCCGGCACCGCCCCCCGAGGCGATCGCTGTCCCCCTGACGGACGAGGTCGCGCGGGCGGCTGACGCTCCGGGGGCGCTGGCTCCCGTCGCCCCGGATGACCTGCCGGTGCCGCCAGCGGCGCCGGTCGCGCCGCCCAAGGTGGCGACGGGGTCCGCCCCGCCGCCCGCGCCCGCGCCCTCCGCCGCAGACCCCTTGCCGGTCGTGATCGCCGAGGCCGAACCCGTCCCGGTGCCGCCGGGCGGCCAGCCGCCGCTGCCGAAGGTGGGCGCGGATGTGCCGCCTCCGGCACCGGACCCGCCGCCCACCCCTGCCGCGCCAAAGCCGCGCATCCTGACCGAGGACACTCCGCCCGCAGACGACACCACCGCGACGCTGGCCCCCGAGCCGCGCCTTGACGGCAGCGTGGACGGCGTTGTCACCGGGCGGCTGCCCCGGATCGGCGCGCCCGCGCCGCCGGAACCCGCCGCGGTCGCGCCTGATGGGGTCGGCACGCCCCTGGAACGCTATGCCCGCAGCTTTGAAAACCCCGATCAAAAGCCGCTTTTCAGCATCATCCTGATTGATGCAGGCGCAGCAGACCTCGACCGCAAGGCCTTGGCCAACCTTCCCTTTCCGGTCAGCTTTGCGCTGGACCCGATGGATCCCGCCGCCCCCGCGAATGCCGCGATCTACCGGGCAGCGGGCCAAGAGGTGCTGATGCTGGCCACCGGCATTCCCGACGGCGCCATCGCGTCCGACCTCGAGGTCAGCTTTGCCGCCCTTGGCAAACGCCTGCCGCAGGCGGTTGCCGTCCTTGACCAGCCGGTTCCGGTCTTTCAGGACAACCGGCCGCTGGCAACCCAGGTTGTACCGATCCTGGCGGCACAGGGGCGCGGGCTGGTCACGTGGGATGCAGGCCTGAACGCCGCCGATCAGGTTGCCCGCCGCGACGGGCTGCCCTCGGCCACGGCGTTCCGCTACCTGGACGGCGACGGCGAGAATGCCGACACGGTCCGGCGCTACCTTGACCGTGCCGCGTTCCGGGCCGCACAGGAGGGGCGGGTCGTCGTCATCGGCCAGACCCGGCCCGAAACCGTCGAGGCACTGCTGGCCTGGGCGCTGGAGGGGCGGTCCGCCTCCGTGGCGCTGGCGCCGATTTCGGCGGTCCTGACGGCGAAGTGAGACTGGTCAGCCGTTGCCGCGCCCGGCAAACCGGCCAGCATCCTCGGCGGCACGGCGCAGCGCGTTGGATTTGTTGACGGTTTCCTGATACTCCGCCTCCGGGTCGCTGTCATGGACGACGCCACCCCCGGCCTGGATGTACAGCACCTCGTCCTTCAGGACCGCGGTGCGCAGCGCAATGCAAAAGTCCATCTCGCCATTGGCCGCGAAATAGCCCACGCCGCCGCCATAGACGCCACGCTTTTCCGGCTCAAGCTCGTCGATGATCTGCATCGCGCGCACCTTTGGCGCACCCGACACCGTGCCTGCGGGCAGACCGGCCAGCAGGGCCGACAGCGCATCCTCCCCCTCGGCAATCTCGCCCACCACGTTCGACACGATGTGCATGACGTGGGAATAACGCTCGATGATGAACTGTTCGGTCGGACGTACCGTGCCGACCCTGGCAACCCGGCCCACATCGTTGCGGCCAAGATCCAAAAGCATCAGATGCTCGGCCAGTTCCTTCTGATCGGCCAGAAGGTCCGCCTCCAGCGCGCGATCCTCTTCAGGCGTTTCGCCACGCTTTCGGGTTCCCGCGATGGGGCGCACCGTCACCTGGCCATCCCTCAGGCGCACTAGGATTTCGGGAGACGCGCCCACGACCTGAAATCCGCCAAAGTTGAAAAAGAACATGAAGGGCGACGGATTTGTCCGGCGAAGGCTGCGATAAAGTGCGAAAGGTGCAAGCCGGAACTCTTGCGCCCAGCGTTGGGACGGCACCACCTGAAAGATGTCGCCGGCACGGATATAGGCCTTGGCCTTGTCCACCGCAGCCTTGTAGCCGTCGTGGGTAAAGTTTGATCGCGGGGTGCCGACCGGCGCCGCCTCGCCCAGATCGCGCGGCACGGCCGGGGCGCGGTCAAGATCGCGCAGGGCATCCATCACCCGTTCGGCCGCCTGGGCATAGGCGGCGCGGGCCGTCAGGCCGCCGGTCGCCCAGGCCGGGGCGACGATGGTGACTTCGCCCTTGACCCCATCCAGCACGGCGACGACCGACGGGCGCATCAGCACCGCATCCGGCACCCCCAACGGATCGGGGTTCACGTCCGGCAGGTGTTCAACCAGCCGGATCATGTCATAGCCAAGATACCCGAACAGCCCGACCGCCGCCGCCGGCAGGTCATCTGGCATCGCCACGCGGCATTCGGCGATCAGCGCGCGCAGGGTGCCCAGGGGATGCCCCTCCTGCGCGTCAAACGCTGCGGGGTCAAAGCGGGCCTGCCGGTTGATCCGGCTGGTGCCGCCCTCGCAATGCCAGATCAGGTCCGGCTTCATGCCCACGATGGAATAGCGTCCCCGGACCTCGCCGCCGGTCACGCTTTCCAGCATGAAGGTATCGCTGCGCGCCTCGGCCAGTTTCAGCATCAGGCTGACAGGCGTGTCGAGATCGGCCGCCAGCCGCGCCCAGACGATCTGGTTCTCGCCCGCCGCCCAGCCACGTTCGAACACGTCAAAGGGGGGGCTGAGCTGCATCGCGGCGTCTTTCAGGGCAATTGCACATGCACGGCGTTGATCGCGTTCTGGTCCAGCTGGATGCCGGCCGCAGATGCGACGGCGCCGGTAAAGGCGTCGAACGCATCCGCCGCGATGGCCTGCTGCAGTTGCGCGCCGATGGCAGTTTTGATGGCCACGGCCGCGGCGTCCTCTGCGGGCGCGGGAGTGATCGCATCCAGCCTTGCCACTGCGACAAAGCCCGCCTCGTCGATGACACGCACATCCCCTGACGCCATCTCGAAAATGGCGGGCAACAGGCCGGGCGGGCCCCCGGCGATCTGACCGTCGCGGGCGATCCCGGGGGTCACATCGACAATGCCGAATGAGCCAAGGGACGTACCGCTCTCGACCGCGGACCTGATCTCGGCGGCGCGGGCGGCCAGCGCCTTGGCCGTGGCATCGGCCAGCCAGGCGGCCTCGACATCGGCGCGCGCCTCGGCAAAGGGGATCGGCGTCGCGGGCACGATTTCGTCCAGGCGCAGGGCAACCAGACCGCCATCCTCCAGCACGATCATGTCGCTGGTCACGCCCTGTTCGGCGGCGTCGGCAGCCTGCCGAAACGCGGCATAGCCAAGGATGCCCTGGTCGCCGGGGGCCGTGGCCGCATAGTCGACCGTGGCCAGTGTCAGCCCCTTTTCCTTGGCCAGATCCTCAAGGCTGGCCCCGGCGGCGATCAGGTCGTCCAGTTCCTCGACCCGGTCGGCGATGGCGCGCCGCGCGCTGTCGATCTGCAGGTCCTTGGAAAGGTCGGCGCGCACCTCGTCGAGGGTGATGTTCTGGGCGGGCAGGATCGCATTCATGCGGTAGATCGCAGGCCCGACCGGCGATTGCAGCGGCCCCACGATGCCGGGTTCGGTCAGCGCAAAGACGCCCGGACCTGCTGCCCCAAGGTCGGCCTCGCTGACATCGCCAAGGTCGATCACATCCAGCGTCAGGCCCCGATCAGCCACCAGCGTCTCGAACGTCGCGCCCGCGTCCAGTCGCGCCTTGGCGGCAGTGGCGGCGGCTTCGTCGGGATAGACGAGTTGTTCGACGATGCGCTTTTCGGGGCTCACGAATTCGCCGATGCGGCTGTTGTAATATTCGGTCAGCTTTGCCTCGTCGACCGGCATCTGGGGTGCCAGCGTTTCGGGCAACAGCGCGGCATAGGTGATCCGTTTCGCCTCGGGCCTGGTGAAACGGGCAATGTTGTCGGTGTAATAGGTGGTCAGCGCGGCATCATCGGGCAGCACAGGCAGGGCGGCAAGATCTGCCTGCGTCAGGCGCAGCATCGAAAATCCGCGCCGTTCCGCAACATAGGCATGCAGCGCGTCCACCACTGATTTCGGGGCCACGATGCCCCCGGCGACGGCGCCCTGCAACAGGCCCCGGCCAAGGCTGTCGCGCAGTTTCTGTTCGAAATCGCCGCTGTTCAGGCCGTTGCGCTGAAGGGCATCCGTGTAGATGGCGCGGTCGAACTTGCCCGCTGCGTCCTGAAAGGCCGGGATGGCGGCAAGCTGTGCTGCAAGGCGTGCGTCGCCGACCGAAACCCCGACGCGGGCCGCCTCGCCATCCAGCGCGGTCTCGTTCACAAGGGCGCCCAGCGCGCGGCGGTCGATCCCCAGGGCGGTGGCCTGTTCCGTTGTCAGGGGCGCACCGAACTGCTTGGAAAAGGCGTCCATCTCGCCGCGCAGGGCGCGCGCATAGTCGTCCGTGCTGATGGCGCGACCACCGACGGACCCGACCTTGGTGACACCGCCGCCAAAGCTGGTGATCCCGAACCCGCCAAGCCCGATGATCAGCATGATCAGCATGGTCCAGACCGCGAAATTCTTCAGGCCGTTGGCGCCTTTGCGTGGTGCGGGGGTAGTATCCTTGGCCATGGCGTCGCCCTTCTGGGTGGAAAAGTTCGGCTCTGTCTATGCGCAAGGCGGGGTCGGGGCAAGATGGGCGTTCAGGTCAGGGCCGCCAACGCGAAAGGCGGTCGAACAGCGTGGCGATCCCGGCGGCGTCGACATTGGCGAAGGCGATCCGCATTTCCGACTTTCCCGATGCGAAATCAGCGGGTTGGAACATCGTGCCGGGCAGCATCAGAACGCTGCACTCGGTGACGAGGCGTTTGCAGATGACGTCTGAGGACAGGTCAAAAGGATGTGAAACATACGCGAAATAGGCCCCGCATCCGCGCAGTTTCCAGCCCCGCAGGGCGGCAAAACCCGATGTCATCGCCTTGCGCCGGGCCAGAATTTCAAGGCGTTCCCCGGCAACCCAGTCGCCGAGGTTCCGCATCCCCCACAAGGCACCGATCTGCCCGAGCTGGCTGGGGCAGATGGCGACGGTGTCGAGGAACTTTTCCACCTCGGCCAGGCGTCCGGCGCTGGCGGTGATGGACCCGACGCGGTGGCCGGTCAGCCGATAGGCCTTGGAAAAACTGTAAAGCTGGATCAGCGTTTCGGCCCAGTCAGGGTCGGTGAAAAGGTCGTGCGGACGGCCTGAGCGGCTGTCGAAATCGCGGTAGGTTTCGTCCACGACGAGGGCAATTCCCTTGGCACGGCACAGGATTGCAAAGGCCGCGAGGGTTTCGGCAGGATATTCCACTCCGCCCGGATTGTTTGGGCTTACCAACACGATAGCGCGCGTTTTCGGGGTGATCATGCGGGCGGCTTCGGCGGCGTCGGGGATCAATCCCTGACCTGTGCCGAGGGGCACCGCCATGACCGAAGCCATGTCGAGCCACATCTTGTGATTGAAATACCAGGGCGTTGGCAGGATCACCTCGTCGCCCGGTCCGGCAAGGGTGGACATCACGGCGGTAAAGGCCTGGTTGCAGCCTTGCGTGATCGCCACCTGATCGGGATCGACGCGCCCGCCATAGGCTGCCGACCACTGGCCCGCGATCTCGGCGCGCAAGGCCGGCAGACCCAGCACCGGGCCGTATAGATGCGCCTGCGGATCGTTCAGCGCGGCCTCGGCCAGGGCCTGCCGCAGGGGCAGGGGCGGGGGGGCGACGGGCGCAGCCTGGCTGACATTGATCAGGGGGCGGTCGGCGGAAAAAGTGACGCCTTCGATCCAGCGCCGCGCCTCCATGACCGGGGGCGGATCGGTGGCGCGCATGGCGGGATTGAGGGGCAGGGTCATGGGGTCATCCGGTCTGAAAGGGCCGTCGGGAAAGTGTCGGGCATCCGTCGGGCATCTGTCCGGACACAGGCATGCGTCAGTCCGTGCCGCGCATCGGCTGGACATATTGCAGCGCCATGTCCCAGGGAAAGAAGATCCAGGTGTCCTGGCTGACCTCGGTGATGTAGCTGTCCACCATCGGCTTGCCTGACGGCTTGGCATAGACGGTGGCGAAATGCGCCTGGGGGTAGAGGCGGCGCACCAGTTCCAGCGTCTTGCCGGTATCGACCAGATCATCGACGATCAGGATGCCGGTGCCGTCGCCCATCAGGACGGCTTGCGGCGCCTTGATCACCTGGGCGTCCATCTGGGACTGGTGGCTGTAGCTTTTGACAGAAATCGTGTCGACGACACGGATGTCCAGTTCGCGGCTGACGATCATCGCAGGCACAAGGCCGCCCCGCGTGATGCCGACCACGGCACGCCATGCGCCATTGTCCGGACCCTTGCCATCCAGCCGCCAGGCCAGCGCGCGGGCGTCGCGGTGGATCTGGTCCCAACTGACATGGAACCCCTTTTCATGCGGCAGGCGGTCATTCATGGGCGGGCTCCGGTCAGGTGGCGGCGATCTTGACGCCGAGAAGGGCAAGGATGCCGCCGAAGGTGCGGTCGATCCCGGTTTTCATCCTTGTGTAGGCGGCTTGGGTCCGTTCGAACGAAAACGCCCGGGCGACGACGATATTGCAAAGAAACTCGTTGGCAAAGACCATGACCAAAAGGGCAGCAATCCAGGGCAGCGAGGTACCGGGCGGAACAGTGCCGACAAAGACCGCACCAAAGAAAACAGCGGGCTTGGGGTTCGACATCTGCGTGACGAGGCCAAGGCGAAAGGCGGACCAGATGGAACGTGTGGGCTGATCTTCGGTGGCACTGGTCAGCGGGTCGCGGGCGTGGCTCCACATTTGCCAGGCGATCCAGATCAGGAACAGGCCGCCTGCGATCTTGTAGCCCCAGAGCAGGGCAGGCGCAGTCTTGAAAAGAAGCGCCAGGCCAAAGAGCGCTGCAGCCGCCCAGACGACAGCGCCGAGGCCAATGCCGACCGCCAGCCAGACGCCGCTGCGAAAACCTTCGGTCACGCCGACGCGCGCGGTCATCAGGACCGCAGGTCCGGGCGAGGCGGCGGCGACAAAATGCAGCGCCCATGCGGCCAGAAAGGCCGCCCAGGTCATTGTCCGCCCCCGTTGGCGTTCCGCCCGGTCACCACGTCGATATCGGGAGCATCGACCGCCTTCATGCCCACGACATGATAGCCCGCATCGACATGCAGGTTTTCGCCCGTGGTCCCCGACCCGAGGTCGGAGAGCAGGTAAAGTGCCGCCTTGCCGACCTCTTCCTGCGTGACGTTGCGGCGCAGGGGCGAGTTCAACTCGTTCCATTTCATGATATAGCGGAAATCGCCGATGCCGCTGGCGGCCAGCGTTTTGATCGGGCCTGCGCTGATCGCATTGACGCGGATGCGGTCCTTGCCAAGGTCCTCGGCCAGGTATTTCACCGACGCCTCCAGCCCCGCCTTGGCGATGCCCATCACATTGTAATGCGGCATGACCTTTTCGGCACCGTAATAGGTCAGCGTCAGCAGCGACCCACCGTCCGGCATCATCGCGGCGGCGCGCTGGCAGACGGCGGTGAAGGAATAGACCGAGATGTCCATCGTCATCAGGAAGTTCGTGCGCGAGGTGTCGACATAGCGGCCACGAAGTTCGTTCTTGTCGGAAAAGCCGATGGCATGGACCAGAAAGTCGATCTTGCCCCACAGCCGCTGCAGATGGGCAAACAGCGCATCCACCGATGCCTCGTCACCCACGTCGCATTCGACGAATTCCTTCATCCCGATCGACGCGGCCAGCGGTTCGACGCGCTTTTTCAGCGCCTCGCCCTGATAGGAAAACGCAATCTCGGCCCCTTGGGCGGCAATCGCCTGTGCAATGCCCCAGGCAATGGATTTGTCATTGGCAAGGCCCATGATCAGCCCGCGCTTGCCCGCCATCAGTCCGGTTGACATTCCGCTTCCCCCGCCCACCCTGTCCGTCCATGGAACGTGTAGGCGAGAAGCGGGGCCGCATCAAGGTGCGGCCCCGCGAGGCCCGGAAGGACAGGGACGCGATGGACAGGGACGGAATTTTTGCGGGGGACAATCCTTTTCAGATCGCGCGCGCCTGGCTGGCCGAGGCCGAGAAGTCAGAGCCGAACGACCCCAACGCGATCGCGCTGGCGACGGTCGATGCGCACGGCATGCCCAATGCGCGGATGGTGCTGCTGAAGGAGATCGAGGAATCAGCGTTCGTGTTTTTCACCAATTACGGGTCGGCCAAGGGGCAGGAAATCGCCGCAACCGGCAAGGCGGCGTTCGTGCTGCACTGGAAGTCGCTGCGTCGCCAAATTCGGGTGCGCGGGCTGACAAGCCGCGAGAACGGACCGCAGGCGGATGTCTATTTCGCCAGTCGCAGCCTGAAATCGCGCCTGGGGGCCTGGGCCTCGCAGCAGTCCGCGCCGCTTGCCTCGCGCGGCGTTCTGGTCGCCGAAGTGGCGAAAGCGACGGCCCAACACGGTTTGAATCCCGCGCGGCCACCTTTTTGGGGCGGAATCCGGATCACGCCCCTGGAAATCGAGTTCTGGGCCGATGGCGCCTTCAGGTTGCATGACCGTTTCCGGTGGCGGCGTCCGGATTTTGGTGCCAGCTGGCAAATCGATCGGCTGAACCCCTAGTCCCCGTTCCTGCCGGGGTAAGCATGCCAAAAACAAGTGCGTTTTTTGCTTGAAGGCGACGGCCAAAACGCGGCAAGACTTGGCGCTAGGGCTTGTTCTGGGGAAGTGGCTCGCGACATGGAAGACGAAGAAAAGGCCACGCAGGTCGTGCGCGGTCATGTCAAATGGTTCGATCCGGCCAAGGGTTTCGGCTTTATCGTGGCGGATGAAGGCGGGGCCGACATCCTGCTGCATGCCAACGTTTTGCGCAATTTCGGGCAGAGTTCGGTCGCCGACGGGGCCGGCATCGTCGTGCGGGTCCAGATGACCCAGCGCGGCGTGCAGGCCGTGTCCGTGGAAGAGATCGCCCCCCCGGCCACGGGCAGTTTTCCCTTGGGCGAAGAAGAGAACCAGCCCGGCACCGCCGAGCTTGCGGCGCTGCCCCTTTTGCCCGCGCGGGTCAAATGGTTCGACAAGGGCAAGGGGTTCGGCTTTGCCAATATATTCGGGCGCAACGAAGATGTGTTCCTGCATATCGAGGTTTTGCGCGCATCCGGGCTTGCCGACCTGCAGGCAGGCGAGGCAGTATCACTGAAGGTGGTCGACGGCAAACGCGGTCGCATGGCAGTGCAGGTGGTCTCATGGGAAGCGGCGGCGCGGCAACAGGAGGGCTGATCGCCCTGGTTTTTTCAATGGCGCCCGCGCTGGGGCAGGTCTGCAGTGCGGACCGGGTCGAATTGCGCTGGGACGGCGGCAAGGCCAGCTTTGCGGTTGAGGTCGCCGATGATGTCAAGGAACGCGCTCAGGGGCTGATGTTCCGCGAAAAGTTGCCGATGTCGGCGGGGATGCTGTTCGTCTATGAATCCCCCCGCCGCGCCAGCTTCTGGATGAAGAACACGCTGATCCCGCTCGACATGATCTTTGCCGACGGCACCGGCAAGGTGACGCGCGTGCAATCGAATGCGGTGCCGGGCGATCTGACCCCGATCGACGGCGGCGAGGGGGTGGAGTTCGTGCTGGAAATCAACGGCGGGCTGGCCAAACGCCTCGGGATTGCCGAAGGCGCGGAACTGCGCCATCCGGCAGTCGGTGCGGATGCGGCCTGGCCCTGCGAAGGGTAGGTCTTTTCTTTGCGCGGCCATGCAGGTAAGGAACCCCGGTCGGGGCGTAGCGCAGTCTGGTAGCGCGACGGTTTTGGGTACCGTAGGTCGGAAGTTCGAATCTTCTCGCCCCGACCAGCCGCAAGAAACGGATCAGCCGCCGGTGTGGCTCATGTGGCGTGTGACTTGTCCCGCGACGGCCTGACGGCTGTAGTCGAAATCGTGCCCCTTTGGTTTCCGGGCAATGGCGCGGCGGATCGCGGCCTGCAGCGCGGCATCGTCGGTGCTGGTGCGCAGCGGTGCGCGCAGGTCGGCCATGTCCTCTTGGCCCAGGCACATGTACAACTCCCCCGTGCAGGTCAGCCGCACACGGTTGCACGACTCGCAGAAATTGTGGGACAGGGGCGTGATGAAGCCGATTTTCTGCCCGGTCTCCGCCAGCCGGACATAGCGTGCGGGGCCGCCGGTGCGGTCGGGCAGGTCGATAATGTCATGCCGCTCGGCAAGGCGCGCGCGCAGGTCTTTCAGCGACCAGAACTGGTCAAGGCGGTCGGCCCCGCCCATGTCGCCCATCGGCATGACCTCGATGAAGGTCAGGTCGTGGCTTTCGGCGGCGCACCAGTCGACCAGCGGGAAAAGTTCATCCTCGTTCACGCCTTTCAGCGCCACGGCGTTGATCTTGATCGCCAGTCCGGCCGCGCGCGCCGCGCGGATCCCGTCCAGAACCTGATCCAGGCGTCCCCAGCGGGTGATCCGCGAAAACTTGTCCGCGTCCAGCGTGTCCAGCGACACATTGACCCGGCGAACGCCGCAATCGGCAAGCTCCGCCGCATGTTTCGCCAGTTGCGAGCCGTTGGTGGTCAGCGTCAGTTCGTCCAGCGCGCCGCTGTCCAGATGCCGCGACATCGCGCGGAAAAAGGTCATGATGCCCTTGCGCACCAGAGGCTCGCCCCCCGTGATGCGCAGCTTGCGCACGCCAAGGCGCACAAAGGCCGAACACAGGCGGTCCAGCTCTTCCAGCGTCAGAAGGTCGGCCTTGGGCAGGAAGGTCATGTTTTCGGACATGCAGTAGACGCAGCGAAAATCGCAGCGGTCCGTGACCGAAACGCGCAGATAGCTGATCGCGCGGGCAAAGGGATCGACAAGGGCGGGCAGGGGCATCACGGTCATGCCGCAAGAGTAGGAAACTGGCAGGGTCGGCACAAGAAAGAACTCCGTGATTGCAAGGCGCGGGCGGGGCACCTAGACTCGGGGTCATGAACAGGTATTCCCCGCTTCTTCTCGTCGCAGCCTTCGGATTGTCGGGCTGCGGTCTGATGGACCGCTTTCGCGCTGTGCCCGACAGCAACCCCCAGCCGGGCATTTCCGGCGCGCCAAGCGCCACCGAAATCGCCCCGCCGGTCGAGACCACCGCCCTGCCGGGCGCGGCAGGGGCGCAGACGCCCGAGGTGCTGGACCAGACGACCGACGCCGAACGTGCCGCCGCCATGGCCGCCCCGACTGCCGGGACGGAACGCGAGGTCGGCCGCGTGGTGGTCGGGCTGGGGCCTGTGACCGAACAGGGGTTCTGGCTGAAATCCACGCTGGTGGCGGCACCCGCCAAGGGCCGCGTCGTCACCGCAGGCGGCAAGTCGGTCGCCGTGGACCTGTTGCCGGGCGAGGGTGGCGCGCTCATGTCGCTGGCCGCGTTCCGCGCGCTGAAACTGAGCCTGACCGACCTGCCCGAAGTGACCGTTTTCGCCAACTGACTGGGGTGACGGTGCCGTGGCCCGACGCTCCTGACCGGATTGCCAGGGAGTGACCCGATGACCCCCGAAACCGTGACCCGTCTGCGCGCCGAAGCGCCGGCCTGCCGGGATGTCCTGCATTTCAACAATGCCGGGGCGTCGCTGATGCCGGAGCCGGTGTTCCAGACCATGACGCGCTATCTGGACGATGAACGGCGCATGGGCGGATATGAGGCCGGGGCGCAGAATCAGCTTGTCCTGGACCGGTTCTATGCCGCCTTTGCCCGCCTGATCGGCGCCGAACCGGGCGAGATCGCCTATCAGGAAAGTGCCACCCGGGCCTGGGACATGGTGCTTTATGGCCTGCGCTGGCAGGCGGGGGACGAGGTCATCATCCATGTGTCGGATTATGTCTCGAACACCCTGGCGCTGATGCAGATGGCCGAGCGGCGGGGCATCGTGATCAGCCAATGCCCGTCGGATGCCCATGGACAGATGGATGTGGCGGCGCTGGCCGCGATGATCGGGGCGCGGACAAGGTTAGTCTCGGTGTCACATATCCCGACCCAGGGGGGCATCGTGCAGCCGGTGGCCGAGATCGGTCGCGTGGCGCGCGCGGCGGGGGTGCCGTTCCTGCTGGATGCCTGCCAGAGCCTTGGGCAGGTCGTCGTGAACGTGGACGAGATCGGGTGCGATTTCCTGACCGGGACCGGGCGCAAGTTCCTGCGCGGTCCGCGCGGGACGGGCGTTCTTTATGTGCGCAATGCTGCCATGGACCTGATGGATCCGCCCTTTGTGGACGGGCATTCGGCGGCGGTTGATGGCGACCGGATCAAGTGGCAACCGGGCGCGCGGCGCTTCGAGGCGTTCGAGCAGAACTATGCCGGAAAGGCAGGGCTGGCGGCGGCGGTGGACTATGCGCTGCGTCTGGGCATGGCGGATATCGAGGCGCGGCTGGTCGGCCTTGCGGCAGAATTGCGCCACGGGTTGAAGGGGTTGGCGGGTGTTACGGTGCATGACCAGGGGCTGCGCCAGGGCGGCATCGTGACCTTTTCCAAGGACGGGATCGCATCCGGCGCGCTGTCGGCGCGGCTGCACGGTCAGGGCATCAACACATCGGTGTCGCGCGCGCATTGGGCGCCCCTGGACTTTGCCGCGCGGGGATTGCCCGACATGGTCCGCGCATCGGTCCATGCCTACAATTCCGAAGACGAGGTGGCGCGGTTCGTCGCGGCCATCGCCGCCGCCTAGGTTTTTCATCCCCTCACCCTGCGGCTGCGCGCCCGTCCTATATGCGTTGTCAGCCTGTCGGGAGCGCGTGAAAATCTGGTCATCGCCGGGCGCATGTCATCGTTTTGTTACAAATATTATACTTATGTGTCATCCGGCGACCCTAATTCACCGTCGTGGCCGACTCGTTCGGCCCCTTTCGGATAGGAGTGTTCCATGAAAGCTGTGAAATTCACCGTCTCTGCGCTCGCCATGGTGGCTGCGGGGACGTTTGCCAATGCCCGTGAACAGGTTCAAGTCACCGGGTCGTCCACCGTGCTGCCCTATGCCACGATCGTCGCCGAAGCCTTTGGCGAAAACTTTGACTTTCCCACCCCCGTCATCGAGGGCGGCGGTTCGGGTGCGGGCCGCAAGAAGCTGTGCGAGGGCGTGGGTGAAAACACCGTCGACATCGCCAATTCGTCCAGCCGCATCGCACAATCCGACATCGACCTGTGCAAGGCCAATGGCGTGAACGAGATCATGGAAGTGCGGATCGGCTATGACGGCATCGTCTTTGCCTCGGCCGTGGATGGTCCGGAATTCGCGCTGACCCCGGCCTTTGTCTATGGCGCGCTGGCGGCCAAGGTCGCCAAGGGCGGCGCAATTGCCGACAACACGGCCGCCAACTGGTCGGATGTGGATGCCAGCCTGCCGGCGCAACCGATCCTGGCCTTTGTCCCCGGCACCAAGCACGGCACGCGCGAAGTGTTCGACACCAAGGTCATCGTCGAAGGCTGCAAGGCGACCGGCGCCTATGACCTGTTCCTGGCCAGCGCCCAGGGGGCAGATGACAAGGCAAAGAAGTCGGCCGCCGAAAAATCCTGCATGGAACTGCGCACCGACGGAAAGTCGGTCGACATCGACGGCGACTATACCGAGACGCTGGCGCGCCTCGATGCCGACAAGACCGCCATCGGCGTGTTCGGGCTGTCGTTTTATGAAAACAACACCGACAAGTTGCGCGTGGCGACGATGAACGGGATCGTGCCGTCGACCCAGTCCATCGCCAAGGGCGAATACCCCGTGTCGCGGCCGCTCTACTTCTACGTGAAAAAGGCGCATATCGGCGTCATCCCCGGCCTGAAAGAGTATATCGAGTTTTTCGTGTCGGACGAGATGGCCGGTCCCGACGGCCCGCTGGCGGCCTATGGGCTGGTGTCGGACCCCGAACTGGCCGCAACGCAGGCGGCGGTCGCGGCGGAAACCCCGATGGGCCCGCTGCAGTGACCTGACCTTTGGCGCGGCGGGCCGGTCCTGCCGCGCGACCACATGGGCGGGGGCCGGGCCGGCCCCCGCCACACCTCCCTGACGGAAAGCGTGTGCCCCATGTCCGTTCTGCTCTTGCTGGTTGTCCTTCTGGGTCTGGGTGCGGCGGGTTTTGTGCTGGCACGGGGACGTGCGATGGGCCGGGCGGGCGGCGACATCCGCAACCTGCATTCGCTGCCGGGATATTACGGCTGGTATGGTGCGCTCTTGGCGCTGCTGCCGGGGTTTGCGGTGCTGTGCCTGTGGGTCGTGATCCAGCCCGTCGTGATCGAGCGCAGCGTCGCCCCGATGCTGCCCGCCGCCACGGTGGCCGACCCCGCCGCGCGCGAACTGGCGATGTCGGACATGCGCCGCATTGCCGCCGGGATCGACGTTGCGGTGGCTTCGGGTGCGATGACCGAGCCAGAGGCCCGCATGATCGGTGCCGATCCGGTCGCCCTGCGCGCGACGCTGGCCGGCGCGGGTGTGGCGCTGGGATCGGACATCGCGCCCGAGGTGCTGTCGGCGTCGCAGCAGTACCGCAAGGTGGCCGCGACGGGCGCCTTCTGGCGCATGATCGCGGTGCCGGGCGTGGCGGTTTTGGGGCTGATCTGGGCGCTGCGCCACGCCAGCCCCGATTTCCGTGCCCGCAACCGTGTCGAGGCGGTGGTGATGGGCGTGCTGATTGCGGCGTCGTCCATCGCCATCCTGACGACCGTTGGCATCATCTGGTCGATGCTGTCCGAAAGCCTGAACTTTTTCCGCCAGTACCCGGCCACCGAGTTCTTTTTCGGCCTGACCTGGTCGCCCAACTTTCGCGGCGGGTCAGAACTCGGCTTCATCCCGCTGTTGTGGGGCACGCTCTACATCACCTTTGTCGCGATGGTCGTGGCGGTGCCGCTGGGCCTGTTTGCCGCCATCTATCTTGCCGAATATGCCGGCCCGCGCGTGCGGTCCTGGGTCAAGCCGCTGATCGAGGTGATCGCGGGCATCCCGACGGTGGTGTTCGGGCTGTTTGCGCTGGTGACGGTGGGACCGTTTCTGCGCGATTACTTTGCGCAGCCTCTGGGTCTGGGAAATTCGGGATCGTCGGTGATGACCGCCGGGATCGTGATCGGCATCCTGAACATCCCGTTCATCTCGTCGCTGGCCGATGACATCATCAACGCGGTGCCGCAATCCATGCGCGACGGGTCCTATGGCCTGGGCGCCACCCGGTCGGAAACGATTTCCAAGGTCGTGCTGCCGGCCGCCCTGCCGGGGATCGTGGGCGCGGTGCTGTTGGCCACCAGCCGCGCCATCGGCGAGACGATGATCGTGTCGATGGGGGCGGGGGCCGCGGCCAAGCTGAGTCTGAACCCGTTCGAGGCGATGACCACGATGACCGTCAAGATCGTGGGCCAGTTGACCGGCGACACCGATTTCGCCAGCCCCGAAACGCTGGTCGCCTTTGCGCTGGGAATGACGCTCTTCGTCATCACGCTGGGGCTGAACGTGCTCGCCCTTTATGTCGTGCGCCGCTACAAGGAGCAGTACGAATGACCGATGCCGCCGCTGCCCCCGCCGCACCGGTCCGGGTGTCCGGCTCCCTCCTGGTCGCCAGCGACGGGATGCGTCGCCGCAACGCCGCCGAGACACGGTTCCGACTTTATGGCCTTGCGGCCATCGTTGTCAGCCTGGCCGTGTTGCTCGTCATGCTGTGGACGATCTTTTCCGACGGGCTGTCGGCCTTTCGTCAGGCCAAGCTGACCTTTCCCGTGACGCTGGATGCGACCGTGCTGGACCCCGACGGCAATGGTTTGCGCGCCGAAATGATGAAGATCACCACCGTCAGCTATGCCAAGGTTCTAGCCAAGGGCTTCAAGGACACGCTGGCGGTCAAGGGGATTGATGTCGGCGAAGTCAGCGACAAGGACGTGGCGGCGCTGATCTCCAAGGATGCGGCGGGCGACCTGCGGGCGATGGTGCTGGCCGAACCCACGGTGCTGGGCCGCACGATTGATGCCACCGTCCTGGCGGCGGGCCGGATCGACGGCTACCTCAAGGGGCGCGTCACCAAGCAGACGGCGGTGCGCGACGGCAATATCAGCCCCGAACAGCTGGTTATCGCCGACCAGTTGCGGACGGCGGGGATGCTGAGCCTTGCCTTCAACTGGGATTTCCTGACCAATCCCGATGCCTCGGACCAGCGCCCCGAAGCGGCTGGTCTGGGTGTCGCGATCATCGGGTCGGCCTACATGATGCTGATGGTGCTGGTCTTTTGCGTGCCGGTGGGGGTTGCGGCGTCGATCTATCTGGAGGAGTTCGCGCCCAAGAACCGCTGGACCGACCTGATCGAGGTCAACATTTCCAACCTTGCCGCGGTGCCCTCGATCGTGTTCGGCATCCTGGGGCTGGCGGTGTTCATCAACTTCATGGGGCTGCCGCAGTCGTCGTCGCTGGTGGGGGCGCTGGTCATCAGCCTGATGGTGCTGCCCACGATCATCATCGCGACGCGGGCGTCCATCCGCGCGGTGCCGCCGTCGATCCGCGATGCGGCTCTGGGGGTCGGGGCGTCGCGGATGCAGACGGTCGTCCACCATGTCCTGCCGCTGGCAGCACCCGGTATCCTGACCGGCACGATCCTGGGCCTTGCGACGGCACTGGGCGAAACGGCACCGCTGTTGCTGATCGGAATGGTGGCCTTTGTGGACAACTATCCTTCGCCCCCGGTGGAGGGCTTTCTGGACCCGGCGACCGCGCTGCCGGTGCAGGTCTACGGCTGGGCGCAGCGCGCCGACCCCGCCTTTATCGAACGGTCGTCGGGGGCGATCATCGTGCTTTTGATCTTTCTTCTGGTGATGAACCTGACCGCGATCTTTTTGCGCCGCAGGTTTGAACGGCGCTGGTAACCTGCGAGGCAGACGACATGAACGACATGCGAATGGAGAGCCGCGTGGATACGCAGACGGTCAAGATCGAGGCCCGCAAGGTGCAGGTCCATTATGGTGCGACCCATGCCATCAAGGATGTCGATGTCGATATCCTCGACAAGACGGTGACGGCCTTCATCGGCCCGTCGGGCTGCGGCAAGTCCACCTTCCTGCGCACGCTGAACCGGATGAACGACACCATCGTCGGCTGCAAGGTCAGCGGCAGGATCACGCTGGAGGGCGAGGACATCTATGATCCGCGCGTCGATCCGGTGCAGTTGCGCGCCAAGGTCGGCATGGTGTTCCAGAAGCCGAACCCGTTTCCGAAATCGATCTACGACAATGTAAGCTATGGCCCGAAAATCCATGGCCTGACCCGCAGCAAGGCGGAACTCGACGAGGTGGTGGAGAAATGCCTGCGCAAGGCGGCCCTCTGGGGCGAGGTCAAGGACCGGCTGCAGACGCCCGGCACCGGCCTGTCGGGCGGCCAGCAGCAGCGCCTGTGCATCGCGCGCGCCATTGCGACCAGCCCCGAGGTGCTGCTGATGGACGAACCCTGTTCCGCGCTCGACCCCATCGCCACGGCCCAGGTGGAAGAGCTGATCGACGAATTGCGCAGCCAGTTTTCGGTGGTGATCGTGACCCATTCGATGCAGCAGGCCGCCCGCGTCAGCCAGAAGACCGCGTTCTTTCACCTGGGCAACCTTGTCGAATACGGCGAGACCGGCCAGATTTTCACCAACCCCAGGGATCCCCGCACGGAATCCTATATTTCCGGACGGATCGGCTGAGGAGATGGCGATGAATACCGACCAACACATCCTGCGCGCCTTTGACCGTGACCTTGAGGCGGTACAGGCGCTGATCATGAAGATGGGGGGACTGGTCGAGGCGGCGCTGGATGACGCCGCCGCCGCACTGACGCACCGCGACGAGGAACTGGCGACCAAGGTGCGGCTTGGCGACAAGGCCATCGACGCGCTGGAGGAACAGGTCCATGCCGAATGCGCGCGGCTGATCGCGCTGCGCTCGCCCACCGCCACGGACCTGCGCACCGTGCTGAGCGTGATGCGCATCGCCTCCAGCCTGGAACGCTGCGGCGACTATGCCAAGAACCTGGCCAAACGCGCGACCGTGCTGGTGCAGATGTCGCCGGTGGGCGGCTCGTCGGCGTCGATCGCGCGGATGGCCAAGTCGGTGCAGGTGCTCTTGAAGGACGCGCTGGACGCGTTCATCCAGCGCGATGCGGTGGCGGCGCATCGGGTGCGGCAGGCGGATCAGGAAATCGACCAGTTCTACAACGCGGTCTTTCGCGAACTCTTGACCCACATGATGGAAGACCCGCGCAACATCACCGCGGCGATGCACCTGCATTTCATCGCCAAGAATATCGAACGTGTGGGCGATCACGCGACCTCCATCGCCGAACAGGTCATCTATCTGGTCACGGGCGAGGTGCCCGAGGGCAGCCGCCCCAAGGCGGACGTGACCTCGATGCAGGAAGGTTGATCCATGGCAGATCGTCACCAGCCGACGGTTCTGGTCGTCGAGGACGAACCGGCCCAGCGCGAGGTGCTGAAATACAACCTCGAGGCCGAGGGGTTTGCCGTGCTGACGGCGGCCAATGGCGAAGAGGCGATGCTGGTCGTGAACGAGGCCGCGCCCGACATCATCGTACTGGACTGGATGATGCCGGTCCTGTCGGGGATCGAGGTGTGCCGGCGGCTGAAGATGCGGCCCGAGACGCGCGCCATTCCGATCATCATGCTCTCGGCGCGGTCCGAAGAAGTGGACCGCGTGCGGGGTCTGGAAACAGGGGCGGACGACTATGTGATCAAGCCCTATTCGGTGCTGGAACTGGTGGCGCGGGTCAAGGCGCAGTTGCGCCGGGTGCGCCCGTCGCTGGTGGGCACGATGATGCAGTACGAGGATATCCGTTTGGACCCGGAGGCTTATCGCGCCTATCGCGACGAGAACACGTTGAAACTGGGCCCGACCGAGTTCCGACTGCTGGCGGCGCTGATGGAACGCCCCGGCAAGGTCTGGTCGCGGGATCAGTTGCTCGACCGGGTCTGGGGACGCGACATCTATGTCGACACGCGCACGGTGGACGTGCATGTGGGCCGGTTGCGCAAGGTGCTGTGCCAGTTCGGTGGCGAGGACCCGGTGCGCACGGTCCGCGGCGCGGGGTATGCGCTGGGCTAGGCGGTCTGGGTCAGGAAAGCCCTGATCCGCGCCGCGACTACGGGGGCGTTGACCTCATGGACGAGGTGCCCGCCATCATGCAGGACGGCCAGCTCCGCTTTGGGCATCCGGGTGCCAGCATCCTTTGATATCCGCGCCGGAACGGTGCCGTCATCCTCGGCGACCATCAGCAGAACCGGCACCGCCAGCCGCGGCAGGCGAGACAGAAGGCCGTCGAGCTGCCAGGCTGCCATCATCCCCAGCGTGCCGGTGACATGGGCCGAACGGCGCACGAGCGCAAGATATTGCGCGCGGCCAGCGGGTTCGATGTCTGATCCGGTCGAGGTGAGCAGGCGGTTCACCGTCGCGGGGTTGCCCCAAAGCGCGCTGACGGCTTGCGGCACCAGCGGCAGGGCGGCAAGGGCGCGGGCCAGCAGCGGGAACAGGACGCCCGCCGCGCCGTCGAACTTGCCCAGGGCGGCGTTGATGCCGATGACGCCCTTGAGCGGCATGCTTTCGGCGAGGTGAAGGGCGATGGCGGCTCCGGCGGAATGGCCGATGATCCAATCCGGGCGAAGATCCAGTTCAGCGCAGAGGGCGGCGATGTCGCGGGTCATCGGCTCCAGCCCGAACCGCGCAGCCGGACGGGTGCGGGTCAGGCCCTGGCCGGGCAGGTCGGGGACGATCAGGCGATAGTCGGGGAACTCCGGTATGAGATGGCGAAAGCTGTGGCCGGAGCCACCCGCACCATGCAGAAGCAGGATCACGGGGCGGGTGTCGTCTGGCGCGCCCGTGTCAAGTACCCACCAGTCATGCCCCGCCGCCTGCACCGGGCGGGCAAGGTCGCGATGCGGCCAGTCAGGCGGGGCGGGATGGGGCATCGCTTACCCCGCCAGCGCGCCGGATAGCACCGCCGACAGCCGGTGCGCATCGGCGCGGGGGAGCGCGAGGTATGGCGCGTTCATCGTGCGGGCGAGGGTTTCAAGGGCGGCTTGGGGCCTCGCGGCGGTGTCGATCACCAGCGTCGGCAGGCCGGATGCCCGGATGACGCGGGCGATGCGTTGGGTGTCCTCTTCGGCCTGTGCGCGATTGGCACGGCCGTCGAGGGCGATGTTGCCGCGCCCGTCGGTCAGTAGGGCGATCGTCGGCGTCAGGCCCCGCGCGCGGGCCTGGATGGCGGTCGCCATGGCCATCTGGAGCCCAGCGGCAAGGGGCGTGCCGCCGCCGCCCGGCAGTCCGGCAAGGCGGCGCTTGGTCTGCACCAGTGAACGGGTGGGCGGCAGGATCAGCTCTGCCGCTATCCCGCGAAAGGCCAGCAGCGCCACATGATCGCGGCGGGCATAGGCGGCGGCGAGGAGAAGCTCGACGGCACCCTTGGCCTCGGACAGGCGGGCAAAGGCGGCGGAGCCGGAGGCATCGACGGCAAAGACCAGGACGCGGTCCGACATCTCGCGGAACCGTTTCAGCCGGATGTCGGAGGGGCGGACATGAAGGCGGTTGGTCCCGGCTGATGGTGCTGTCATGGCATGGGTGGCCCCCCCGCCCCAACCCTCCCCCACGGGGGGGGAGGGAGGCGACGAACGGTCAAGGCTGCGCGGGGCGGCAGGCGAAGGAACCTCCCCTCCCCCTGGTGGGGAGGGGTTGGGGGTGGGGGGCGTTGCCACGGCTGCCGCGTGTTGCTGTCGCCGGATCGCCTGCCAGGGGGCGGCCTGGCGCAGGGTCGCGACAAGGTCGATCCGCGCGCCGGAGCCCAGACGACCTGGACGCGAGGGAAGGGGACGGCCCCGGCGGTTGCCGGAGCGTTCCACTCCAGTGCCGGACGCCCCCTTGGCCGCGCGGTTGGCGGCCCCGGCGGCGAGGCGCGCGAGAAGGTCGGCGGGCAGGGCGGCGCGGGCAGCCTCCACCAGAATCTCATCGGGCAGGCGGTCGGGTTCGGGTTGCGCAGTTGGGTCTTGATCGGGGCGCGCGTCGGGTGGAGCTTCGGGCGGGGGTGGCGGTTCGGCGGGTTGTTCGGCTTGCGGGATCGCGCGATGGGCATAGACGGCGGCGGATGCGGCGCTGAGGTCGTCATCAGTGATTTTGGCGCGACCGGACAGGGCGGCATGAGCGCGGGCGGCGGCGAGTGCGAGGAGGGGTGCGCGGAGGGACGTGATGCCGAGGGCGGCGGCGGCGGTTGTCAGCCGGGCGAGGGCGTCCTTGGGGAGCGTGACGGTGGACAGGAGGGCACGGGCGTCGGCGAGTTTGGCGGGATCGAGGTCAATGGCGGCGGTATCGGAGAAAACGATGCCGTCGAGATCGACGAAAAGGCCAAGGCGGTCGGCGAGGGCTGAGGCAAGGCCCTCGTCGGGTTCAGCGGCCTCATCCAGCGTGACCAGGGGACCGGCGCCCTTGTCCAGCGCACCGGCCAGCCGCGCGGCCATGCCCGATGGGCAACGTTCGGCCATGGTCAGGATCAGCGTTCCGGCTTCGGCCAGCAGGCCCTTGGTGCGGACGGGTTTGCCTGCAGCAAGGGTCGCAGTGAAGTCGAGAGCGCCGTAAAGGGCGTCATCGGTCAGGCCGGGGTGCAGGCGGCGTTGTGGTCCTGGGAGCTGGTCGAGGGCGGCCGTCAACCGGTCGCGCAAGGGTCCGGAGCGGGCGCGGAGCCAGAGGCCGCCGAGGCCCTTGGGGTCGACCGCCAGCAACTGCACTGCCAGCACTGCCCGCGCCCATGCGGGGTCGGTCGGGTCGTCCGCCATCAGGGCAGCACCTCGGTCACGACCCGTGCAACGCGGGCACCCGACCCGGCCTCGTCCAGGGGATCACGGCGGAGGCGGTGGCTGAGCGACATCGCGGCAACCCGGCGCAGGTGGTCGCGGGCAATGGTGTCGGTGCCCTCGAAGGCCGCAAGGGCGCGGGCGGTGCGCAGGAGGGTGAGTTCGCCGCGCAACCCGTCTGATCCCAGTGCGATGCAAAGGGCGGCGCAGTCGTGGAGCGCGGTGTTGGGCGTTTTCAGGGTAGGCAGGGCATCGCGGGCGGCAAGGATCGCCTTGCGCAGGGCGGCGTCCTTGGGACGCCATTTGCGCATGAAGGCGTCGTGGGCGTTTTCATAGGCATCGCGGCGGCGGATGACCTCGATCCGGGTGGCGATGTTGCGGGGACTGGTGACATCGACGGCAAGGCCAAAGCGGTCGAGAAGTTGCGGGCGCAACTCGCCCTCTTCGGGATTGCCGGACCCGACGAGGACGAACCGCGCGGCGTGGCGGATGGAAAGGCCGTCGCGTTCGACGACGTTTTCGCCCGATTGCGCCACATCAAGAAGAAGGTCGACGATGTGATCCTCCAGCAGGTTCACCTCGTCGATGTAAAGGTAGCCGCGATTGGCTCGGGCCAGAAGGCCGGGCTCAAACGCCTTTTGCCCGCGTGTCAGTGCGCGTTCGATGTCCAGCGCCCCGACCACGCGGTCCTCGGTGACGCCAAGCGGCAGGTCGATGACGGGTGTGGGGCGTTTGACGATGCGGGTGGAAGTCACCTCGGCCCAGGGGGGGCAGTCCTGCGGCCTGGCGGAATTGACCGGACAGCCCTCGACCACCGCAATCTCGGGCAGCAGGGCCGCCAGCGCGCGGACGGCGGTGGACTTGCCGGTGCCCCGGTCGCCAAAGACCAGAACGCCGCCGATGCCGGGATCGACGGCAGTCAGGACCATTGCCAGTTTCATCGCCTCCTGGCCCACGATGGCGGAAAACGGGAAGGGCTGTCGGCTCATGCAGGGGCTTTCTCATGGGGTCGCGCGGGCAACGGGGGGCCACCGTTCCAGCGCCCTTCGGTCCCGATGACGCGGAACCTTGCATAAAGCTCTTCGGCAAACCAGTTGCCATCGCGCACGGCCTGGATGGCCCGGCCATGGGGTCCGTCGCCGCGCGCGAAATGCACCATTGCGGCGGCATCGGGCCAGATCGAGAAGGTGACCTGATGCAGCAAGGGCACTTCGCCGATGCCGATCTTGAAGGCGACATTGGGGTCGTTGCCGATGACGGCGGAAATGCCGGGAACGCGGGCCCAGAACCGCCACGCGCGGGCCGGCCTGATCGTGGCGCGGGTCAGGACGGCGAGGGCGAGGCCGTTTGGGGCAGGTGCGGGGCCGGGCGCGGGCAGGAAAGGATTCACGCCGGCCCAGCTGCCGCGGGATGAGACGGGGTCGAGATAGACGGTAAAGCTTTCGGTGGCCTTGGCGCGCCAGCGCTGCCAGATCGGGTTGTCCTGCACGCGGGCGCGGGCGGTTGCCTCATCCGGCCACACGGCGAGGATCGACCAGACGGCCCAGTTCGGTTTCGGGGTGAAGCCTTCGCCCGTGCCGGACCCGCACAGTTTCCAGAACAGCGCATCGCGTTCCTGCCGCAAGGTCAGGCGGGCAAGGCCCATCTGCCCGATGACCCAGAGCCGGGCCACCAGAGAATCGAACCGGAAAAAGCTGAGGCTGGCGACGGGAATTGCGGCCTCCTGGTGGACGAGTGTCAGGAAAATCTTACAGTGGAAATCCCGAAGGGAAAGGAAAAACTGCCTGTCAGTGGTGCGGCATGGACGCCTGTCTGCGCGACTTGTAAATTGAAATGGACAGTCTATCATCCCCCTTATGAGCGATGGTTCCTATCTGAATGATCCAGCCGGCGGTGACGCTGCAAAACCCCATGCGGTGGTGATCGGCGCGGGACTCGGGGGGCTGGCAGCGGCGATGCGGCTGGGGGCCAAGGGGTATCGCGTGACGGTGATCGACCGGCTGGACGTGCCGGGCGGGCGGGGGTCGCAGATCACCCAAGGCGGGCATCGGTTCGACCTGGGGCCGACCATCGTGACGGTGCCGCAGGTGCTGCGGCAGCTTTGGTCCGATTGCGGGCGCGACTTTGGCCGGGACGTGACGCTGGTGCCGATGGACCCGTTCTATGAAATCCGGTTCCAGGACGGCGAAACCTTTACCATGCGCGGCGACGCAGGTGCGATGACGGCCGAGGTTGCGCGGATTGCGCCCGGTGATGCAAAGGGTTACGCGGCATTCCTGCAGGATGCCAAGGCGCGCTATGCGTTCGGGTTCGAGGATCTGGGCCGGCGCCCGATGCACCGGCTGTGGGACCTGATCAAGGTCCTGCCCAAGTTCGCCTGGTATCGTGCGGACCGCTCTGTCCACGCCCATGCGGCCGGGCGGGTGCGCGATGAACACCTGCGGTTCGCGCTGTCGTTCCACCCGCTTTTCATCGGCGGCGATCCGTTTCGGGTGACGTCGATGTACGCGCTGGTCAGCCATCTGGAGGCGGCGTTCGGGGTTCACTACGCGATGGGCGGTGTGGCGGCGATTGCATCTGCGATGGCGCGGGTGATCGAGGATCAGGGTGGGACGTTGCGCACCAACGCCGAGGTCGATGAGATCACGGTGGCAGGCGGTCGCGCGTCGGGCGTGCGGCTGGTGGGGGGTGAGGTCGTCGCGGCTTCGGTCGTGGTGTCGAATGCCGATGCGGGGCACACCTATGACCGATTGTTGCGCAACCGGCCCCGGCGGCGCTGGACGCCCGCGCGCCTGCGGCGGACGCGGTGGTCGATGGGGCTTTTCGTGTGGTACTTTGGCACAGCGGGGACGCGCGGGATGTGGCCCGATGTCGGGCACCACACGATTGCGGTCGGCCCGCGCTATGGCGAGCATATCAAGGACATCTTCCGACGCGGGGTTCTGGCGGACGACATGAGCCTTTATGTCCATCGCCCGTCGGTCACGGACCCGTCGGTGGCCCCTGCAGGTGGCGATACGTTCTATGCGCTGTCACCCGTGCCGCATCTGGGGCATGGCGCGGCAGACTGGGCGAGCGAAGCCGAGCCGTACCGCCAGAAGATGCTGAAAATGCTGGAGGAGCGGCTGCTGCCGGGCCTGTCGCGGCACATCACCGAAAGTCTGGTCTTTACGCCCGAGACGTTCCGCGACCGCTATCTGTCGCCCCATGGCGCGGGGTTCTCGATCGAGCCGCGCATCCTGCAATCGGCCTGGTTCCGCCCGCACAATGTATCAGAGGAACTGCCGGGCTTGTATCTCGCAGGCGCAGGCACGCATCCCGGCGCAGGGGTGCCGGGGGTGATCGCGACGGCAGAGGTCTTGGGCAAACTGGTGCCGGATGCGCCGCTTGGTACGCTGGTCCCGCTGCCGATGAAAGTGGCCGCCGAATGATCGCCGCCGCCGACATGGACTGGTGCCGCGATGCGATCCGCACGGGGTCGCTGTCGTTTCACGCAGCGTCGCGTTTGCTGCCGGAAAAGGTGCGTGCGCCTGCGCTCGCGCTCTATGCGTTCTGCCGGATTGCCGATGACGCGGTGGACGAGGGGGATGACAAGGCCGATGCCGTGCTGACCCTGCGCGACCGGCTGGCGCTGGTCTATGAAGGGCGGCCGAGGAATGCCCCCGCCGACCGCGCCTTTGCGGGCGTGGTGGAGGCGTTCGAGATGCCAAGCGCCTTGCCCGAGGCCTTGCTGGAGGGGCTGGCCTGGGATGCCATCGGGCGACGCTATGACACGCTGTCGGGGGTCTTGGACTATTCCGCGCGGGTGGCGGCGGCGGTGGGCGCGATGATGTGCGTGCTGATGCGGGTGCGCGATGCCGACGCCTTGGCGCGGGCCTGCGATCTGGGCCTTGCGATGCAGTTGACCAACATTGCACGCGATGTGGGCGAGGACGCGCGGGCAGGGCGGCTATACCTGCCGCTCGACTGGCTGCGCGAGGGCGGGCTGGCGGCCGAGGATTTCCTGGCCGACCCGCAGCCGACCGCGGTGATCCGCCGTTCCGTGGCGCGGCTGTTGTCGCAGGCAGACAGGTTGTACCTGCGGGCCGAAGCAGGGGTGGCGGCGCTGCCTGCGGCCTGTCGTCCCGGCATCTACGCCGCGCGCCACATCTATGACGGGATCGGGGGCGAGGTGCGCCGCGCAGGGTATGACAGCATCACCCGCCGTGCGCGCACCGGGCGGGCACAAAAGCTCGGCTGGCTGGCGCTGTCGATGGTGCGGGCGGGGGTGACGGTCGCGATGCCGAAATCGGCGGTGCTGCACGCCGCCCCGGCAACCGAGGTCGCCTTTCTGGTCCAGGCGGCGGCGCGCCACGCGGTCCGGCGTCCGCGCAGCGATGCGCTTTTCAACGTGCTGGCGCAGCTTGAGGCGCGCGACCGCGCCATTCCGGGGCAATAGCCCAAGGCGCTTGGCGTTTCTGGCAAATCCGTGCAACCCCGCTATGTTCTGAATGATTCCTACCAGGAAACGGGGTGTGTGACGCGATGGATATGCTGGTTTTCGCGACATTCGTGCTGGCCTGCGGCGGGGCGGCGGCATCGGGGGCGCTTTTCCCGCCGGGTCCCTGGTACAAGACGCTGGCGCGACCTGGCTGGACGCCGCCCGACTGGGTGTTTCCGGTCGTGTGGACGACGCTCTATCTTTTCATGGCCGCCGCTGCCGCACGGGCGCATCCCGTGGCCGGGTCAGGCATCGCGATGGCGCTGTGGTCGGCCCAGCTTGCGGTCAACGTTCTCTGGTCGCCGGTGTTCTTTGGCCAGCAACGTCCGCGCGCGGGCCTGAAGGTGCTGATTGCCCTGTGGGTTCTGGTCGCGCTGACCATGGTCGCGCTGTTCCGGCTGGATCTGATCGCGGGGTTGCTGTTCGTGCCCTACCTCGTCTGGGTGACGATTGCAGGGGCGCTGAACCTGTGGATCGTGCGGCACAATCCGGGGCTGGCCTAGGACCTGTGCTGCGTATCGCGGCGTCAAGACTCACGGATTTGCCTTACCCGGGGGCACCCGGCCGCGAGCGGCCTGGCAACAGGGGCTTGCGGGGCAGCAATGCACGCGACTGAAACGGGTCTTTGCAGCCGCCACCGCGTCCGGCTAAGCTTTGGCTGGATGGTCTGGTGGCGTGGGGGTTTTGGTCATGGAATGGCGTGGGCGGCGGGGCAGCAACAACATCGAGGACCGGCGCCGGTCGGGACCGTCGCGGGGCGGGGTCGTCGGCGGTGGCGGCGTGGGCCTTGTGGTCATCGCGCTGATCGTCTGGGCGCTGGGCGGCGATCCGATGGCGGTGCTGCAGCAGGGCGGCGGGACGGGCCAGATCCAGTCCGGCGGCACCGAGATCACGCCCGCGGACGAAGAGGCGGGGCAGTTCGTGTCCGTCACCCTGGCCGATACCGAAGAGGTCTGGAAAAAGATCTTCGACGAACAGGTCGGCCGCCCCTACACACCCGCGACGCTGGTCCTTTACAAGGGCGTCACCCGGTCGTCCTGCGGCGATGCGAGCGGCGCGACGGGGCCGTTCTACTGCCCGGTCGACAAGAAGATCTATCTCGACACCGATTTCTTCAGCACCATGGCGACGCAGATGGGGGCCAAGGGCGATTTTGCCGCCGCCTATGTGGTGGCGCATGAGGTCGGCCACCAGGTCCAGGACGAACTGGGCATCCTTGCCAAGACCACATCTGTCCGCCAGCAGGTGAGCGAGGCTGAAAGCAACGCGATCTCCGTGCAGGTGGAACTTCAGGCCGATTGCCTGGCTGGCATCTGGGCGCGGTCGGCGTCGGAAATGTTCGGCTCCATCGACCAGACAGATGTCCAGGAGGCGGTAAACGCCGCGCAGCAGATCGGCGACGACACATTGCAGCGCAATGCAGGGCGCACTCCGATGCCCGACAGCTTTACCCATGGCACGTCCGAACAGCGTGCACGCTGGCTGATCACGGGGATGCAGTCGGGCAAGCTGACCGATTGCGACACGTTCGGGGCCGCAAGCCTGTAGCCCCGCCAAAAAGCGGGCGCGTCATTTTTGCACGGGTCTGCCGGCGCGGCCTTGAGTGCGGGACGCTGCGCGACTATAGACAGACGCGCCCCCGATCGGTCCTGCCGGTCGCTACCATGGGGCAGGCCTGCGCGGGTGTGGCGGAATGGTAGACGCGGCAGACTCAAAATCTGCTTCCGCAAGGAGTGTCGGTTCGAGTCCGACCACCCGTACCAGCACGCCGGTCCGTACCGCCCCACCTATGCGGTGGCCGCCCGTCGCGGCGCCTCGGGCACGGTGCCACAGACTGATTCGCAGCCGCCACGAACCGATCATGCAGGCTTTGCAGATGATCCGGTGCGATGCCTGCGCATTGGTTCCGGTGCTGCAACAACATGGTCCTTTGGCACTGGCAGCGCGCAATTTTTTTCTGCGCGAACGCCTCACAACCATCAGGCGAAAATTGTCATGAAATCCGGGACTTGGAATTAGCGATTTCTTCACAACCTTGAGACGAAAGCTGTTCAAATGAAGCCCATTGCAACAATGAAAATCTGCCGCGTGACTGCCCGTTGCCCACAGCCCTACATCCTTGACGCGAGCGTCTCGGGAACGGCTTTTGCGGCGAAGCCGGCGAACATGCGGCAAGGGGCGGCGGCGCGGCGTTGGCCCCCTTTGCGGCGGCCCCGGCGCGCGCTAGGCAGGATGGGTCTGCTGGGAAGACATATCGGCTGCGGGGGCGGTCATGTATCGGGTGCATCCTTACAGGGGAGGCATTGGGTGCTGTCATGCTGCCTTTCGGGGGCCGGATGTTCTCCGCCCGTCATGCTGCAGATCGGGCATGACGATTGCCCGCGACGGGCGACGGAAGGCCATGACACGTCCCGCCGCCCGCATGACCAGGCCCAATCCGCAGGCAGACAGAACATATGCCTGTATCGGACGACCGGGCGACCGCGTGGGGCGGCGTGCGGAGTGTGGCAGATGGGTCGCGCGGCACATGTCCGGCGCGGCGGGAAGTGCAAGGCGAACGAATGAAGACCGGCGATGAAGACCTTGACCGGACGGGTGGACATCGTGCACCAAATGCGGGAAATTCAGGCGTGCAACATCCGGGCAGCGCAGCAGAGGGTGCGCCGGATCGGTCCGTGACGCCCTGTTTTACCCAAGGCACGCTGATCGCGACGCCGCGCGGCGAAATGCCGGCGGAACTGCTCAAGGCCGGGGACAAGGTCGTCACCCGCGACAACGGCATTCAGACGATCCGATGGGTCGGACAGAACGCGCTGACATGGCGCGATTTGCAGATGTTTGCCCATCTCAAGCCCGTCCTGATCCGCGAGGGGTCGCTGGGCGACGGGTTGCCGGAACGTGACATGATGGTGTCGCCGAACCATCGCATCCTCGTCTCGAACGACCGCACGGCGCTGCATTTCGACGAGCCGGAGGTGCTGGTCGCGGCCAAGCACCTGATCGGCGGCATGGGGATGCGCGAAATCGACAGTTTCGGGACGACCTACATCCACTTTCTGTTCGACCGGCATGAAATCCTGCTGTCGAACGGCTGCTGGAGCGAGAGTTTTCAACCGGACGATTATTCGCTGAAGGGGCTGGGAAATTCGCAGCGCAGTGAAATTCACGAGCTGTTCCCGGAATTGAAGATCCCGAAGGCCAAGACAAGATTTGGCGATGCCCGGCGTATCCTGACGCGGGCGGAGGCAAGGCTTTTGGAACGGTAACGCTTTGTTTGTGCGGTGCGAGTAGGGATGGATGTCCCCGGTGTGCAGGTGCAAGTGACGCGGGGTTAGGCGGTTTTGGGGTGTCGGTCGGGTAAATGGTTATGCAGCACGGGGGCCATGTCGCAGTCGGCATGGTTTTCGATGGGAAAGGGCTCCGGGTTCCGGGGCCCTTTTTCACATGCTGCGGCGGCGGGTCGAAACCACATTTTAACCGGATGCGATCAGGGTTCGCGCAATGCCCCCGATCAGGGGGCGGTTCAGGACCCGCACGGGAACACGCATGGCATTCCTTGATCCCATTGCTTGCCACGACATGGCGATCTGCGACCGCAGACAATCCTGTGCGCCCAACGGCCAGGGGGCCCCGCTCGCAGCCTGGCACATGCTGGTCGCAGGAACCGCCGTCATGACGCCCGATGGGCCGCGGCCGGTCGAGGCGATTGCAACAGGTGACAGCATCATCAGCGCAGACCATGGCGCGCAGGTGGTGCATGACATCCGGCATGACAGGATGACGCGGCTGTCACTGATCGCCGCACCGCGCCTGACGCCGGTGCGGATCGGCGCGGGCGCGCTTGGGCCTGGATTGCCGGACCGGACGGTCTGGCTGCATCCCGGCACCCCGATCCTGACCGGATCAGACGCCGGACGGCCGCGGCGCGCCATGGACCTGGTCGGCGACAGCGATGTGATGCGTGTCTTTCCCGACCAGATCACCTTTGTCGCATTGCGCCTGCCCGCCGCATCGGCAATTCAGGCGGCCGGGCTCTGGCTCGGCGCGCAACAAGATGCGTTTTGCCTCTGATGACGCCGCAATGCCCCGCCCTGACCGGCGCCTGAGGACACCGTGGACGGGTGGTGCCAGCCTGCCGGGCCAAAGCAAACGCGGCGTGCGCAGGCTGGCTGCGTGTTGGCGCAATTCCCCCAAGGGATCGCCGAAAGCGGGCCGCGCCTCGCCATATCTGGGGGAAGCTGCCTTGATTCGGTCGAATTTTTGTGCATTGTGACCGCATGCGAGGTACGTCCTGCCGGCACGTGCAAGCGCATGCGTCCGGTGACGGCGCGCCGTCAGACCTCCCGCGCATCCCCCCCACCGACAGGGCGGACGCGGTTCTAAAGGGATCCGGAAATGGCCACGACGTTCAGCTGGATCTTCCTCGGCAACTCTTCGACGGTCCTTGACCCGACCGAGGGAAATACGACGGCGGAAAACGTCACGCTGTTGAATAACACCACGTTCGGATCGGTGAGCGACCCATTGCTGGGGCGCGTCACGACCGCCACGTTGAACGACCTTGGCGGGACCGCCGGGACGATGGACTCCAACAACACCCTGGCAAACGACACGATCACGACCGATATAGGGTCGGGATTGCAGACATTCACGTTTGATGTTGCGGTCGCCTACAACGCCACCATCACCTATACGAACGGCACCACCGCCACGGTCACAGCGGTCGTCGTCCAGGATTCGGCGGGCAATCTCTATTTGGCGCCGGAGCTGACCGCCAACACCGACACGACTGCCTATGAAGCATTGCCGATACGTTCCCTGACGCTGAACAGCGTTGATAACTCGGGGGCGAATTTGCAGGCTGACCGCTTTGTGACGGCGTTCCGCGACGGCGTGGTCAGCGGCACGGCCGGCAATGATGTGATCAATTCAACCTATATCGAGCCGGTTGCCAACGGCAACGACCGGATCGACAACAGTGACGCGGTGCTGCCCGGCGCGACCGGCAACGACGATTCGATCCGTGCGGGCGCGGGCAATGATTCCGTCATCGCGGGCCTCGGCAATGACAGCGTCGATGGTGGCACGGGCGCGGATGTGATCGACGGCGGGATCGGCAACGACACGCTGACCGGCGGCAGCGATGCCTCGGCCGACACGCTGTTCGGCGGCACGGGAAATGACTCGCTGTCGGGCGGCGACGGCGCGGACATGCTCTGGGGCGGCGACGGCACTGACAATATCGACGGCGGCCTTGGCAACGACACGATTTATGGCGGCGGTGGCAATGACACTGCGTCGGGTGGTGACGGCGCCGACCTGATCACTGAGACTATCCCGACCGAAGCGGCCGGGACGGTCACAAACAGCACCTTTGACACCGCGCTGACCGGCTGGACGGTCGCCAATCCGACCGGCGGCGCCGCCCCGAACGTGTCGGGCGGGCAGGTGCTGTTCAACACAGGCAACGAAAACACCTTTGGCGACAGCATCCAGCAGACGCTGACCACGACGGCCGGGTCGAGCTATACGCTGAACCTGAGCGCGGGCGAGGTCGGCACCGGCAACCAGACCCAGACGGTGCGGATCGACATCCTCGACGGAACTGGCAACGTCATCTCGACGCTGACGCAGGTTCTGGCCAACAATTCCACCAATGCCCTTTCGCTGAACTATACCGCGCTGTCGGCCTCGACCACGATCCGCATCACCAATACTGCGGCGTCGGGATCGACCAACTCCGACATGTTCGTCGATAATGTCGTGAACACGCTGACCCCCGCCACGACCGGCGGCAACGACTCGTTTTCGGGCGGTGCAGGGAATGACACGATCCTTGCCGGTGTCGGTGACGACGTCATCGCCGGCGGGGCGGACAACGACAGCCTCTCGGGCGAAGACGGCAACGACACCATTTCCGGTGATGACGGCAACGACTTCATATCGGGTGGTCTGGGCTCGGACTCTCTTTCCGGTGGCATCGGAGACGATACGATCCTGTTCGGGGCCGGGGATGACACGGTCCTTGGCGGCGATGGCAATGACATCATTGATGATGTGGCCGGGTCGGCGCTGGTCGGTGCGAACGTTCTGGATGGTGGCGCGGGGGTCGACACGATCTGGGCCGGGGCGGGAAATGACACACTTGTCGGGGGAGCCGGTGCCGACCAGTTGTTCGGCGAGGATGGCAACGACGCCCTGTCGGGCGGGACCGAAAATGACAGCCTGGACGGCGGGGCCGGCGCAGACGTGCTCGCCGGTGATGCGGGCAATGACACGCTGGTCGGGGGTGCGGGCAACGACACGCTGACCGGCGGCGCGGGGAATGACCGTTTTGTCTGGAACGCGGCGTCCAACAACGATGTCATCAGCGATTTCAACACCGGCAATACCGGGCCGATCAACGACGGCAACCAGGCCAACAACGACTTTGTCGATCTGTCGGGGATCTTCAGCCCCGCGACGCTGGCCGCCTATAACGCCGCCAACGGCACCACCTTCACCTTTGCGATCCAGGCGCTGAACCACGATCTTGCCAGCAATGGCGGGGTGATCAACTTCAACGGCACCAACATGTCGGGGCCGACCCTGACATTGACCGGGATCACCGGCGGACTGACCTTTGATCAGACCAACGTGACCTGCTTTACCGCGGGCACCCTGATCGAGACGGCCACAGGTCCGCGCCCGGTGGAAGGCCTGCTGCCCGGCGATCTGGTGGTCACGCGCGATCATGGGCTTCAGGCGCTGCGCTGGATCGGCAAACGGCGCATCACGCTGGCCGAGCAGATCGCAAGCCCGGCGCTTTGCCCGGTGCGCATCGGCGCAGGGTCGCTGGGCGGTGGTCTGCCGCGGGCTGATCTTTTGGTGTCGCCGCAGCACCGCATCCTGATCACCGGCCCCGGTGCCGAGATGCTGTTCGGCGAGGCCGAGGTGCTTGTGGTGGCGCGCCATCTGGTTGACGGCCTGCGGGTCACGCAGCCCTGTCTGGCCGACGTGACCTATGTCCACCTGTTGTTTGACCGCCACGAAATCGTGCAGACTGCCGGCCTGTGGTCCGAAAGCTTTCAGCCGGCTGCGCAAAGCTTCGGGTCCATCGAGGCCGGTCAGCGCGCCGAGATCGTGGCGCTGTTTTCAGACCTGCCCACGACATCCTATGCCGCCGCGCGCCCGACGCTCAGGGCGCATGAGGCGCGCGTTCTGCTGGCAGGCTAGGGGCCGTCGTCGGCGCCGGTCAGCCCCGCATCCGCGCGCCATCCGGGTCGAACAGCGGCGCCATATGGACCCGTGCGGCGCGGCGTTCGCCGAGAATCTCTATCTCCACCTCCAGCCCGTCCACGGCACGGTCGGCGGGCACAAAGCCCTGCGCCAGCGATTTCCCGGTATAATGGGAAAAGCCGCCCGAGGTGCAGAACCCGACCACCGCGCCGTCCAGCCAGATCGGCTCCCACGCCACGACATCGGCGTCTTTTGCATCGACGATCATCGGCACCAGCTTGCGCTTGGGTCCCGAGGCCTTTTCCGCCGTAGCTGCTGCCTTGCCGATCCAGTCCACCGGCTTGTTCCAGCGGATGAAACGGTCGAGGCCGGTTTCCGCAGGCGTGTAGTCGGGCGAGAACTCGCGGCCCCAGGACCCGAACCATTTGTCCAGCCGCAGGGACATCATCGCGCGCATGCCGAACGGGCGCAGGCCATGGTCCTTTCCCGCTGCCGACAGCACGTCCCACAGGTGACGCACCGACATGTGGTCGCAATAGATTTCATAGCCCAGATCGGCGGTATAGCTCACGCGCTGGACGATGCAGTTGGCCATGCCGATGGTCATGCGTCGGACATCCATGAACTTGAATGCTTCGGCGCTGACGTCTGACCGAGTGACGCGGGACAGGAGTTCCCGTGCCTTGGGTCCGGCGATCTGGAACCCCGACCGCGCGTCGGAAATGTTCTCGACGGTGACACCGGCTTCCATGTTCGCCTCGAACCAGCGACTGTGCCAGCCTTGCGCGCCATAGCTGGCCGTGACCTGAAATTCGGTCTCCGACAGGCAGGACACGGTGAAATCGCCGATGATCTTGCCGGAATGCGCCAGCATCGGGGTCAGCGACAGCCGCCCCGGTTTCGGGATCAGCCCGGCCATGATCCGGTCCAGCCAGGCGCGGGCATTCGGTCCGGTCACGCGGTATTTGCCGAAATTCTGCACCTCGTTGATGCCGACATGCTCGCGGACGGCCATGACCTCTTGCCGCGTCGCCTCCCACGCGTTTGACCGCTTGAAGGTCGGTGTCTCATAGCGCGGCTCGCCGGGCAGGGCGTGATAGTTCACCACTTCCAGCCCGTATTGCGCGCCCCAGACGGCGTTCATGCCATCGAAAACCTCATACATCGGCGTGGTGCGGAAGGGGCGGGCGGCGGGGCGTTCCTCGTTCGGGTAGCTGACCGAAAACCGCATCTGGTAGTTTTCGATGACCTTGGGGACGGTGTAGCCCGGTGAGGTCCAGTTGCCAAACCGGCTGACGTCAAAGCCGCGCGGGTCGCGTTCGACCTCGCCATTTATCATCCACTGTGCGAGGGCGAGGCCCATTCCGCCTCCTTGGGAGAAACCCGCCATGACCGCGCAGGCGGACCAGTAGTTGCGCAGCCCGCCCACGGGGCCGATCAGCGGGTTGCCGTCGGGCGCAAAGGTAAAGGGGCCGTGGATCACGCGCTTGACGCCCGCGCGTTCCAGCGCGGGAAAGCGTCTGTAGGCAAATTCGACCGAGTCCGCGATCTTCTCGAACTGTTCTGACAAAAGCTCCTGCCCCCAGGTCCAGGGGGTCCCGTCGATGGACCAGCCCTCGCAGGGTTTCTCATAGAACCCGATGCAGAAGCCGCGACCTTCCTGACGCAGATAGGATTCCCCGCCGGGGTCCATGACATGCGGAAACTCGCGCCCGCCGCGCGCCACGATTTCGGGGATGTCGTCGGTGACAAGGTACTGGTGTGCCATCGGCAGCAGCGGCAGGTAGACCCCCGCCATCGCCCCCACCTCGCGCGCCCAGAGACCGGCGGCGTTCACCAGATGCTCGCAGGTGATCGTGCCCTTGTCGGTGACAACCTCCCAACCTTCTTTCGTCGGCTTCGTGGCCGTGACCCTGGTGTGCAGGAGGATGTCCGCCCCGCCCATTTTCGCGGCCTTGGCATAGGCATGCGTGGTGCCATAGGGGTCGAGGTGGCCGTCGAGCGGATCATAAAGCGCGCCGATGATCCCCTTGGTGTTGACCATGCCGTCGGTCATCTTCGTGACCTCGTCCGGCGTCAGGATCGCGGTATCAAGGCCCATGTAGCGGTGCTTGGCCCGTTCGGCCTTCAACTGGTCGAACCGTTCGGGATTGTCCGCCAAAGTGATACCGCCCACGTGGTGCAGGCCGCACGACATGCCGGTGATCGCCTCCAGTTCCTTGTAAAGGCGGATCGTATAGCCCTGGAGGGCCGCCATGTTGGTGTCGCCGTTCAGCGTGTGGAACCCGCCCGCTGCGTGCCAGGTGGACCCGGCGGTCAATTCCGCCCGTTCGATCAGGGTGACGTCCGACCAGCCGAGTTTGGTCAGGTGGTAAAGGACGGAACAGCCGACGACGCCGCCGCCGATGACGACCACGCGGGTATGGGTTTTCATGGGGGTTGGCTCCCTTGGGCACTGGTTTTCGTCAATCTGGCGGCTTGGCGCGCGGGGATCATGCTGACTTGCGACAAAAAATGTCGCGGAACGCGCCCGTGTGACCTTCTTCTCTTTGCAAATATCCCAGGGGTCCGGGGGCAGGCCCCCGGCCTTGGGCAACGGGTGTTGTCGCTACTTTTCCGGGATCAGCCCGCGCGGGGCAAAGCGCAGCACCAAAAGCAGGATCACCCCCAGCGTCAAGAGACGCAGATGCGGCGCGCTTTCGATCAGATGCGCGCGCAGGGGGCCGTCGGGCATGAAGGCGGTCACATAGCCCATGATTGTCGGCCCGGCGTTCTCCACGATGAGCCACAGCCAGCCAAGGAGCAGGCCGCCAAGGACAGACCCCCAGTTGTTGCCCGACCCGCCGACGATCACCATCACCCAGATCAGAAAGGTGAACCGCAGCGGCGTGTAGTTGCCGGGGGTCAGTTGCCCCTCCATCGAGGTCAGCATCGCCCCGGCAAGGCCGACGACCGCCGATCCGATGATGAACACGTGCAGATGGCGCATGGTGACGTTCTTGCCCATCGCGGAGGCTGCGACCTCGTTGTCGCGGATCGCGCGCATCATGCGGCCCCAGGGGCTGTTCAGCGCGCGTTCGGAAAACCAGATGATCGCCAGCAGGACCGACCCGAACAACAGGATGTACAGCAGCTTGACCAGGATGGTCGACGCGCCGATGGGGCTAAGACCCCAGTTCGCGACGGCTTCAAGAAACCACGGGTTCTGCTGCAGTTCCACCTCATAAGGCACGGGCCAGGGGCGAGGCAGGTCGATGATGTTCTTGACGCCGCGCGCCAGCCAATCCTCGTTCTTCATCACCGCCAGCACGATTTCCGCGATGCCAAGCGTGGCGATGGCCAGGTAATCCTCGCGCAAACCCAAGGCGACCTTGCCGATCACCCAGGCGGCCCCCGCGGCCATCAGCGCACCCACGGGCCATGCCACCAGCGCGGGCAGGCCAAGGCCGCCCATATTGCCGGCGGTAGCGGGGTTGAACGCTTCGATTGCGTTGGCAGCGGGGTCAAAGATCGCGCGGTAGATGAAGAACCCGACGATCAGGATGGCCGCGATCATCAGGTTGCGGGATCGCCCGGCGGCCATCCGGTTGTAGGTCAGGATCGCACCCGCGATGACCGCGGCCCCGAAGATCAGGCCCGCGATCAGGCGCGCCCCTCCGGCGGCCCAACCTTCCGGGACGGGTTGCCCCGAGACCAGCACGACCGCCAGACCACCCAGCGCGACCGACCCCATGATCCCGGTCGAGAAGAGGCCCGCATAGCCCCATTGCATGTTGACCCCCAGCGCCATGATCGCCGACAGGATGCCGACGATCAGGATCTGCAGGCTGAGGTTCCAGCTTTGCAGGAACCCCGTTGCCACAAACAGAAGCCCGACACCGAGGAACAACAAAAGGTTGCGGTTCTGGGTCATCGGTCACGCCTTTCCAAAGAGGCCGCTGGGCTTGAACAGAAGGACGATCAGAAGGATCGCAAAGCTGACCGCCACCTTGTAGTCGGTGGAGAGCAGTTGCAGCAGCCCGTCCGGCAGCCAATCCGCCGGGAACAGGTAGCCCGCCACCTTTTTCCAGGCATAGGTCACGATCACCTCGGAAAAGGCGATCACGAACCCGCCCGCGATGGCGCCGAGCGGGTTGCCAAGGCCACCGACCACGGCCGCGGCAAAGACCGGCAGCAAAAGCTGGAAATAGACGAAGGGCCGATAGCTTTTATCCAGGCCGTAAAGCGCGCCCGCGATGGTGGCCAGCGCCGCGACGATGATCCATGTGACCATCACCACCCGTTCGGGGTTGATGCCTGACAGCAGCGCCAGATCCTCGTTGTCGGAAAACGCCCGCATGGATTTGCCGGTGCGGGTTTTCTGCAGGAACCAGAACAGAAGCGCCACGCAGATCGCCGCCGTCACCACGGTCACGGCGACGGTCGTCTTGATCGCCAGACCCTCCTGCAGCCCGGTCATTTCCTTGAAACTTGCGGCGTCCAGAACGAACCTGCTGCCATCGGAAAAGGTCCGTTCCTCCACCCCCAGGATCAGGCGGTTGATGCCGTTCATGATGAAGGTGACGCCCACCGAGGCGATGGTGATGATGATGGTCGCGGCACGTTTGCGGCGAAAGAACCGATAGACCGCGCGGTCGGTGCCCAAGAGCATCAGCGAAGTCACGACGATCGCGAAGGGCAGGGCCAGAAGGGCGGTCGGCAGGGGGCCTGCGCTGATCCCCATCGACTGGAACCACCAGGTGAAGAGGATCGTCCAGACGGTGCCAAAGGCCATCGTGTCGCCATGGGCAAAGCTGGAGAACCGCAACACGCCGAAGATCAGCGTGACGCCGAGGGCACCAAGGGCGAGCTGGCTGCCATAGGCAAGGCCGGGGATGAACACGAAGTTCAGGAAGGCGACGAGGGCGTTCAGGATGTCCATGACCTCAGCCCCCCAGGAACGAACGGCGGACTTCGGGATCGGCCAAGAGCGCCTGCCCGGTGTCGGTGAATCGGTTTGCGCCCTGTACCAGCACATAGCCCTTGTCCGCAATATCAAGGGCTTGCCGCGCATTCTGTTCTACCATCAGGATGGAAATCCCGGTCTTGGCGATCTCGATGATGCGGTCGAACAATTCGTCCATCACGATGGGGCTGACCCCGGCGGTCGGCTCATCCAGCATAAGGACACGCGGCTGCGTCATCAGGGCGCGGCCCACTGCGACCTGCTGGCGCTGGCCGCCGGACAGTTCCCCCGCCGACTGATAGCGTTTCGTCTTGAGGATCGGGAACAGGTCATAGACCTGCGCCATCGTGTCCTTGATCTCGTCCGTGCGGATGAAGGCGCCCATTTCCAGGTTCTCCTCCACCGTCATGGAGGTAAAGATGTTCTGCGTCTGGGGGACAAAGCCCATGCCCTTGCGGACGCGCGCCTGGGGGGACAGCTTGGTGATATCCTCGCCCGCGAGGCGCACCTGACCGCCGCGCAGGTTCAGCATGCCGAACACCGCCTTCATCGCGGTCGACTTGCCCGCGCCATTGGGGCCCACGATGACGGCAATCTCGCCGGGGTTCACCGCGATGGTGCAGTTGTGCAGGATGTCGACGGGGCCATAGCCGCCGGTCATGTTCTCGCCGATGAGGAAGGGTTCAGCCATGGGCTCCCTCCTTCAACTTGTTCTTCAACCCCGTACCCAGATAGGCCTCGATCACCCGTTCATCCGCGCGGACCTCGGCAGGGGAGCCTTGCGCCAGCACATGCCCCTCGGCCATCACGATGACGGGGTCGCAAAGGCGGGCGATGAAATCCATGTCGTGTTCGATGACGCAGAAGGTATAGCCGCGTTCCTTGTTCAGACGCACGATGGCGTCGCCGATGGTGTTCAGGAGGGTGCGGTTCACGCCCGCGCCAACCTCGTCCAGGAACACGATCTTGGCGTCGACCATCATGGTGCGGCCAAGCTCAAGCAGTTTCTTCTGCCCGCCCGAGATTTGCCCGGCCTTCTGGTCGGCAAGATGGCTGATGGTCAGGAAGTCCAAGACCTCGTCGGCCTTGGCCCGGATGCCGGCCTCTTCGGTCACGACGGCACGGCGGTTGAACCAGGTGTTCCACAGCGTTTCGCCCGACTGGCCGGGCGGGACCATCATCAGGTTCTCGCGCACCGTCATGGACGCAAATTCATGCGCGATCTGAAAAGTGCGCAGCAAGCCCTTGGAAAACAACACATGCGGCGGCAGCCCGGTGATGTCTTCGCCGTCCATCAGCACGCGGCCCGATGTGGGGGGCAGGCGGCCTGCGATGACGTTGAAAAGGGTGGTCTTGCCCGCACCGTTGGGACCGATCAGCCCGGTGATCGAGCCTGTCCTGATGGTCAGCGACGCGCCATCCACGGCACGGAATCCCCCGAAGTGCCTGTGAAGGTCCTGGACAACGATCATTATACCCCCTGCTGGCAATCTCTTGTTCCGGCGTGGTCCGCCGGCCGGATCGCCTTTCGCGTAGTCGAACGGCCCGGGGGCTGCCCCCGGGCCGTCCTGAACCTATCTCGCGTCCAAGATCAACGGAACTTGACGGTTTCGTATTTGCCGCCCTTGACCACAAACTCGCGGTAGCGACCGGCGGATTCGCCCGGCCCGATCAGTTCGACGCCCGATGCGCCGTCATAATCGATGTCCTTGCCTTCGGAGATCAACTGCAATGCCTTGCCGATCTCGCCGGGCAGGATTTTCTCGCCTGGTGCGTTGGCGATGTCCATGATCTTGCCGGCATAGACCTTGCTGTCGGTCGAACCCGCAGCCTGCATCGCCAGCATGATCAGCGCGGCAGCGTCATAGGATTCCATCGTGTAGGGCGAAGTTGCGTCGAACGGGGTCGCCGCGGTCTTGCCCATTTCGGTCAGGATGGCAGCGCCGGGGCTGTCGGACTGGGCCACCTGGCCGTAGGAGCCGTCCAGCGCCGGACCGATGGCCTTTGGCAGGTTGTCACCCACCATGCCGCCCGGAAGACCGAACTGGGTAAAGGCGCCGGTGTCGAGCGAGGCCTGGATGATGCCCTTGCCGCCCTGGTCCAGATAGCCCGCGACCACCAGAAGATCGCCGCCTGCCGCCGCCAGTGCCGCCACTTCGGCCGAATAGTCGGCCTTGCCGTCTTCATGTGCCGCGTTGATTGTCACGGTGCCGCCCTTGGCGGTAAAGGCATTGGCGATCGAATCCGCCAGACCCTTGCCGTAGTCATTGTTGGTATAGGTCAGGGCGATCGACTTGACGCCCTTTTCGGTCAGGATTTCGGCCATCACTTCGCCTTCGCGCGCATCCGACGGAGCCGTGCGGAAGAACAGGCCGTCATCTTCGGCGGTCGACAGGGCAGGCGAGGTCGCAGAGGGGGAGACCATCGCAATGCCGTTCGGACGCGCGACGTTCTGCAGGACGGCGCCGGTGGCACCAGAGCAGTCGGCGCCGACGATGCCCTTGACGCCGTCGGCGGTCACAAGGCGTTCGGCGGCAGTGGTGGCGGCAGCAGCGTCCCCGCAGGTGCTGTCGGCGCGGACAGGCACGAAAACCATGCCGTTGGCAGCTTTGCCCGACGCATTCGCCTCAGACATCGCCAGTTCAGCCGCATTGGCCATGTGGCCGGTCAGCGATTCGATCGGGCCGGTAAAGCCGATCAGAATGCCGATCTTGACCTCGTCGGCGCTTGCGGCACCTGCCATCAGTGCCGTGGCCGCAGTGGCCAAAAGTAGTTTTTTCATTGGTGTCTCCCATGTTGGATCGCGATCCTGCCGGTGAACCTAGAGAAGGCCGCACAAAAAGAAAAGCGTCTTGGCGGGCGGCGCCAGGGGGGCGCTCGCCGGAGTTTTCACAGTAATTTTGCCGCGTCGCCGCGATTGTTTCGCAGGCAAGGTCACGCTCTCGTGTAGGTTGTGGCATTTGCGCCGCGCCGGGCGCGCCCTATGTGGCTGCGGTACTTCGCGCGAATCGTGCGCGTTGCGGCAGGGGGTGACGGGCATGACGATGGCATCGGGTGCTTTGCGCGTGCTGGCGACGGCGGGACTGCTGGCGGTCAACATGCTGCCGTCCTGGGCGGCGGGTCGGGCAGAGACGCAGGCAGGTCCGGTTGCCATCACCAGGATGGCGGAGGGCTTCAACGAACCCTGGGGCATCGCCTTTCTGCCCGACGGGCGGTTTCTGGTGACGGAACGTGCGGGACGGCTGACGCTGTTTCCGCCGACCGGCGGCGCAGGGCTGCCCGTCACGGGTGTCCCCGAGGTGGCCGCGCGCGGGCAGGGCGGCTTGCTTGACGTGATGATCCCGCGCGATTTTGCCACCAGCCGCGAAGTGTGGCTGAGCTATGCGCGCGCCGATGGCGGCGGGGCGGGTACGGCGCTTGGGGTCGCGCGGCTGTCCGGGGACGGGACTGCGCTGCAGGATTTCCGCGTCGTGTTTGCCGCCCCCGGCACTCCCGGCGGCAACCATTTCGGCAGCCGGATCGTCGAGGCACGGGATGGCACGATTTATCTGACCACGGGTGAGCGCGGCGATGGGCCGCTGGCCCAGGACCCGATGCGCCCCGAAGGCAAGGTCATTCACCTGAACCGCGACGGCAGCCCTGCCACCCGCTCGCCCGGCATGCTGCCGGGGGTACTGTCGATGGGCCACCGCAACCCGCAGGGGGCGGCGCTGGATGCGACGGGCCAGCTTTGGGTGGTGGAGCATGGCGCGCAGGGCGGGGATGAGTTGAACCTGGTGCGGTCCGGGGCCAATTACGGCTGGCCGGTGATTTCCTATGGCAAGGACTACGGCGGTGGCAGGATCGGCGAAGGGACGCAAAAGGCCGGGATGGAGCAGCCGGTGATGTACTGGGACCCGTCCATCGCGCCATCGGGACTGATGATCTATCAAGGCGACATGTTCCCGGCATGGAAGGGCGACGTGTTCACCGGCAGTCTCAAGTTCGACTATGTCTCGCGGCTCGATCCCGATGCGGGTTATGCCGAGGAACGGATTTCCAGTGACGAGACGGGCCGGGTGCGGGATGTGGTCGAGGGGCCGGACGGCGCGATCTGGTTTCTGTCGGTCGGCGAGGGGGCGGTGTTCCGGATGACGCCGGTGGAGTGAGGATTGTTTGCGCGCAGAGATGATCTGACCCTGCAGTATAGAATGCTTTCCTCCCCCCTCGTGGGGAGGGGAAGCGTATGGTGATCAAGGTCGGTGAGCTATGACGAGCCCATCAACCTCGGATCGAACGGATAGCGCGTCAGGTTCTCGCAGCCGGTTTCGGTGATCAGCACCTGATCCTCCAGCTTGATCGAGAATTCGCCGCCTTCGGGGGACACCAGCGCCTCGACGCAGAGCGTCATGCCGGGTTCCAGAACCGCATCGAACGCGCCCTCGATCCAGCCGTCGGGGTAATGGACATAGGGCCATTCGTCGCAAAGCCCGACGCCGTGCATCTTGCAGGAATATTTCTGTGCCCAGTAGGGATCATCCAGCCGGTGCCCCTGAAACACCAGATCGCGGATCGACACGCCCGGCTTCAGCCGCGCCTGATGGTCGCGGATGTGGTCGAGCGCATGGGCATAGGCACTGATCATTGCGTTCGTGGGGCGCCCGTCGCCGACCCACCAGGTCCGGCTGATGTCGATGCAAAAGCCGTAGGCCCCGATCAGGTCGGTGTCGAAGGCGACGATCTCGTTCGGCCGCACGATCCGGGGACCGCATTCCTGGAACCAGGGGTTCGTCCGGGGGCCGGAGGCGAGAAGGCGGGTCTCGATCCATTCGCCGCCGCGCTTGATGTTTTCGGCGTGCAGGACGGCCCAGATGGCATCCTCGGATGTCTGGCCCAGCGGCACGTTTTCGCGGGTGAAGGTCTCCATCGCCGCCATCGCCTGTTCGCAGGCATGGGCGGCGCAGCGCATTGCAGCCATGTCGTCGGGGCCCTTGATGGCGCGGACACGCTCGGTGACTTCCTCGCCCTCCATCACCTCGAACCCGATGCCCTCCAGCGCGCGCAACCCGTGGGTCATGATCTTGTCGACGGCGAGGCGGCGGTTGGTCCCGGCATGTTCGCGGATGATCTCGTCGACCTGCGCGGCAAAGGTGCGGGCGGCGGCCTGACCCGCATCGCCGGTGGAGTTGTAAAAGAAAGTGGCGCCGGAGCGGAGTTCCTTGACCAGCGGATTGAAGGTCACGAGGAAGGGCGCGTTCTTGTATTCCCACATCACCATATGCCCGTCGGCGCACAGAAGGCAGGCGCGGAACGGGTTGTGGGTGTTCCAGAGCTGCATGTTGGTGGTGTCGGTGGCATAGCGGATGTTCAGCGGGTCGAACATCAGAAGGCCGCCATAGTCGCGGTCCACCAGCCCTTGTGTCAGGCGCTGCCAGCGATATGCGCGCATGGCGGCAAGGTTGGGCGGGGTCAGCCCGGCTGCGGCCCATTCGGCGAAGGCCAGTTGCGTGGGGCCGATCTCGACCCGGTCATTGTCGTTGGCGCTGCCATCGGCCAGGGTCGCCCCGCGCGTGGGGTCGATCTTGCGGCGGTCGGCATGGTGTTGGGTCATCACATCCTCGCGGTTCGCCGCAGTCTGGGGCCGGGGGCGGGCGGCAGGCTAGGCCTTTTGCGACATGGCGCCGTCGCGGGGTGGGTATTTCGGCACGAAGGAAATCTGTATCAGGAGGCGATGTCCGATCCGATCCTGCAATCTCGCCTGCCACATCTGGCCTGGATGGACCCGCGCACGGCGCGGCTGCCGGGCGTGCTGCCGCTGGAGGCCGGGGATGACTGGGTCCGGGTGGATGACGCCTTTGCGGGCCAGATGGCGGAACGGGACCGGCTGATCGTTGCGATGCCGGAAAGGGTCCACGCCCTGTTGCCCGAAGGACAGGCGGCGGCGGTGGAACTTTATACCATGGTTCTGGACAAGATCGCCGGATTGCCCGGTTATCATTGTGGGGGCAACGCGGTGGTGCGTCCGGACGGGGCAAGGGTTGTGCCCGACCCCGATCAGCCGCTGCTCACGCTGGGCCGTCTGGTGCAGCAGGATCTGTGCCTGATGGAGGCGGGGGCGGACGGCCACCGGCTGACCGGGGCGATCCTGTGCTTTCCGGCCAGCTGGACGCTGGCGCAGAAACTCGGGCGGCCCCTGATCGGCATCCATGACGGCGTCGTGCCATATTCTGAGGATGTCGGACGCCGGGTGCAGCGGATGTTCGACGCGATCCGGCCGGACCAGCCGCTGTGGCGGATGAATTTCCTGACCTATGACGATCACACGCTGCACCAGCCGCGTCTGGAAGGTCAGCGCAGGCCGCAGCCGGTCGGGCATTTCTACGTCCGAAGCGAGCGGCAGTGTTTTGTCAGGTTGCCGGTGACGCGCGCGGTCGTCTTTTCGATCCACACCTATGTCGTGCGCGCCGAGACGCTGACGGCGGGGGAACGGGCCGCCCTCGGCGCGGCCATCCACTAGTCAGACACGGCAGCGCGGCTTTGCGCGGCTAGGGGTCCTCGACCAGGTCGCGCAGATCGCGGCCTTCCAGATGGGCGATCGCGGCCCTGGTCAGGCCAAGCGGCATCGCCAAGATGATCAACGCCCAGCCAATCGCAAAGGCCGTGCCCCGGCGCAGCGCGGCGAAGATGGGTGTCGTCCAGGTGGGCAGCCATTTGCGCGGCTGTGGGACAGCCGTGGCAGCCGCAGGCCGGGGAGAAACGGCCTCGGACAAAAACGGCGCGGCCGGCGGGCGCACAAGCTCCGGTCCTGGCTCCGGGGCCGGGGCGCTGAGCATGTTGCGGATCGCCAGCAGCGTTGCCAGTTCAGGTTCCGGTTCGAGGGTCGGTATCGGGGCGGGTTCAGGTGCTGCCACGGGCGACGATGCGGGCGCGGGGCTGGCCGTGACCGGCGCGGTAGATACAAGGACCGGGCGGGTCGGGCGCAGCGGACGCAGCGGCTGATCGTTGCGCAGCGCATGCAGATCGGGATCGGCCTGCGCCTCGTCAAGGTCCAGGCCCCGCAGCCGCCCCGAGGCCGGCGCCTTGCGCGCGCGCCAGAGCGCGTCATAGGCGGCCAGCGATTCCGGCGGTGGCGGTGTCGGCTGCACGACTTCGGCCGCATCGCCGGCGATCCGGGCAAGACCGCCCACCGTGGCGGCAATGCTGTCGCGTCGGGGCAGGTAGTCGGCGGCGCGTCCCAAGCGCGCAGTGTTGACCGGATAGGCCCCGGCGGCAATGCGCGCCTGCAAACCGCGGGTGGCGCCCGAGAGCCGCAGCAGCGCCGGGCCAAGCGCCGCACGGGTCGCGATCAGGCTGTAGGCACCATAGGCGGCGATGTTGAAGGATGGGCGCTGCTGCCCGTTGACCCAGATCGGGGGTCTGTCGGGCGTCGGGGCCGAACCAGGATGGGGACGCGGGCGCGGGGTCGGCATGGGGCTATCCGGGAGCACATGGAGCATCCAGCCTTCCATGGTGAAAGCGCAAGCAGGCAGGAATGCGGCGCAATCGTGGCGCGGACATGGCGGGAATAACGACAAGGGGCCGCCCGAAGGCGGCCCCGTCACTTCGGTGCCTGTCCGATCGGGTGATCAGCAGGAATAGTACATCTGGTATTCGACCGGATGCGGCGTGTGTTCAAAGGCGTAGACCTCTTCCCATTTCAGCGCCATGTAGCCTTCAAGCTGGTCATGGGTGAAAACGTCACCGGCCAAGAGGAAGTCGTGGTCTTTTTCCAGTTCCTCCAGCGCCTCGCGCAGGGAACCGCAGACGGTCGGGATTTCGGCCAGTTCCTCGGGCGGCAGGTCGTAGAGATCCTTGTCGCTGGCCGGACCGGGGTCGATCTTGTTCTTGATGCCGTCGAGACCGGCCATCATCAGAGCGGCAAACGCCAGATAGGGGTTCGCCGACGGATCGGGGAAACGGGCCTCGACACGCTTGGCCTTGGGGCTTTCGGTCCACGGAATACGGACGCAGCCGGAGCGGTTGCGGGCGGAATAGGCGCGCAGGACCGGGGCCTCGAAGCCGGGGATCAGGCGTTTGTAGCTGTTGGTCGAGGGGTTGGTGATCGCGTTCAAGGCTTTCGCATGTTTCAGAACGCCGCCGATGAACCACAGCGCCTCCTGGCTGAGATCAGCGTATTTGTCGCCTGCGAACAAGGGCTTGCCGCCCTTCCAGATCGACATGTTGACGTGCATCCCCGAGCCGTTGTCGCCCTTCATGGGCTTTGGCATGAAAGTCACGGTCTTGCCGTAGGCGTGCGCCACGTTGTGGATCACGTATTTGTATTTCTGGATGTTGTCGGCCTGTTCGACCAGCCCGCCGAAGATCATGCCCAGTTCGTGCTGGCAGGTGGCGACCTCGTGGTGGTGCTTGTCGACGCGGATGCCCATGCGCTTCATCGTGGACAGCATCTCGCCGCGCAGGTCCTGTGCCTCGTCCACCGGGTTGACCGGGAAATAGCCGCCCTTGTGACCGGCGCGGTGGCCGTAATTGCCGCCTTCGGTGACGGTGTCGGTGTTCCAGGCGGCAGCTTCGGCGTCGATCTCGTAGGAGACTTTGCGCGGCGTCACCGAGTAGCGCACGTCGTCGAAGATGAAGAACTCGGCTTCGGGGCCGAAATAGGCGGCGTCGCCGATGCCCGAGGATTTGAGGTAAGCCTCGGCCTTCAGTGCGGTCTGGCGCGGGCAGCGGCTGTAGGCTTCGCCCGTATCGGGTTCGACCACGTTGCAATGCACGCACATGGTTTTCTCGGCGTAGAAGGGGTCGATATAGACCGATGCCGGGTCGGGGATCAGTTTCATGTCGGACTGGTCGATGGATTTCCAGCCCGCGATCGACGATCCGTCGAACATGAAGCCTTCTTCCCAGAAATCTTCATCGACGAGGTCGGCCACCAGCGTCACATGCTGCAGCTTGCCCTTGGGGTCGGTAAAGCGGATGTCGACATATTCGACCTCTTCGTCCTTCATCAGTTTCAGAGCAGTCTTTACTGCGCTCATCATGCTGTCCTTTGATTTGGATGGTTTTGTTGATTTGTCTTTGGCCATTGGTTTTCCCTGCCCGGCAGATGACCCTGGGGTCAGACGGCGTCGTCGCCTGTTTCGCCCGTGCGGATGCGGATGGCCTGTTCGACGGAGCTGACGAAGATCTTGCCATCGCCGATCTTGTCGGTGCGGGCGGCGGCGACGATGGCGGCCACGGCGGCGTCGACCATGTCATCGGTCAGCACGACCTCGATCTTCACCTTGGGAAGGAAGTCGACGACATATTCGGCACCGCGGTAAAGTTCGGTATGGCCCTTCTGGCGGCCAAAGCCTTTGACTTCGGTGACCGACAGGCCCTGGATCCCGGCCTCTTGCAAGGCTTCCTTGACCTCATCAAGCTTGAACGGCTTGATGATCGCCTCGATCTTCTTCATGGGCCGACTCTCCCCCCGCTTTGTCCTGCCGTCTGATCATTTCGCCGCAGGGGGAACAATCGGGCAGGGGGAATGTCCGGCGAAGGGTCGGGGGATTGTCGGTCGCGTGATGAGATTTTGTGCAATGCGCCGATGATTTGAGCGGATTGGAAACTTCGGGGGCGAGATGACCGAATTGCTGACAGCGGCGCAGATGAAGGCCATCGAGGCGGCGGTGATTGCGAGCGGAGAGGTCACCGGGCTGGAGCTGATGGAACGCGCCGGGCGGGGCGTGGTGGAGGCGATTTTCGAGGAATGGCCGGAGTTCAGGGCGACGTCGCATCGGGCGGTCGTGCTGTGCGGGCCGGGCGGGAATGGCGGCGATGGGTTCGTGGTCGCGCGGCTGTTGAAGGAGTGGGGCTGGGAGGTGGAGGTGCTGTTCTGGGGCGACAGTTCGAAATCGCCATCAGATGCCAAGGAAGCCCGAACTAGATGGGAGGCGCTGGGAAAGACGCACGACTATGGAAAGGGCGGGGTTCCCCATTGGGCTTTTGAGTACCAGGAATTCCCGTCCCGCAGCCTGAATGATGGACTTTTCGTGGATGCCGCATTTGGTGCGGGACTGTCGCGCGATACTGGCAAAGTTGCGCGCTTCTTTGAACGCTTCATGCACCGACGCGCCATTCTCGATCTCGATGATGCGAGACGCGGTCTCGTAGGCCATATCGAGCGCCCCTGGAAGGTCGTGGCGATTGACCAGCCCTCGTTCTTGTGCGCGGACAGTGGAAAATGGCTGAGCACATATACTGATGACCTTCGTTATAAAGCGATTGAAGAGCCACTTTGCGCCGACCTTACGGTGTCCTTTCATCGTGCGCGCCCGGTCCACTATCTTGGGATCGGGCCGCATCATTGCGGGAAAGTCCGGATCGCCGACCTTGGTTTGGGACAAGCCCAGTCGGCGTCCTTGCCGCGGTCGCTGACGCTGGCTGATGAAGCTATTGGTGTGCAAAAGCTGCCTGCGCTTCACAAGTACTCCCACGGCCACGCCCTTATCCTCTCCGGTCCCTCCGGTCGCGGCGGGGCGGCGCGGCTGGCGGCGCGGGGGGCGCTGCGGATCGGGGCGGGGGTGGTGACGGTGGGGTGTCCGCATGAGGCGATTCCCGAGAACGCCGCGCGGTTGGATGCGGTGATGCTGGTGCCGGTTCACGACGGCGAGGAACTAGCGGGGGTTCTGTCGGATGACCGGATCAATGCGCTGTGCCTCGGGCCGGGGATGGGGACGGCCGAGCGAGAGGCGGGGTTGTTGCGGGTGGCTTTGGCGCATCCTGCCGGGAGCCCCCCACCCCCATCCCCTCCCCACAAGGGGGAGGGAGGCCGCGTTGGGCCAAGTGCTTCAGAAGGCAATCAAACGCTTCCCCGCCCCCTCATGGAGAGGGGAGAGGGGAGGGGGGCTACGCGACGCCTGGTCCTCGACGCCGACGCCCTCACGATCCTGTCGCAGCACCCCGACCTCTTCGCCGCCCTGCACCCCGCTTGCGTCCTGACCCCCCATGCCGGGGAGTTCGCTCGCCTTTTTCCCGATATAGCCGAAAAACTCGCGGCCCCCGCCACCAAAGGCCCCGCCTATTCCAAGGTCGACGCCACCCGCGAGGCCGCCGCCCGTGCGGGATGCGTCGTGTTGTACAAAGGCCCCGACACGGTGATCGCCGATCCCTCGGGTCGTTGCGCCATCAACTCCGCCCATTACGACCGCGCGGCACCCTGGCTTGCCACCGCCGGATCGGGCGATGTGCTGGCGGGGTTCATCACCGGCCTGCTGGCACGGGGGTTTTCGCCGTTCGATGCGGCCTGCACTGCCGCCTGGCTCCATGTCGAATGCGCGCTGTCGTTCGGTCCCGGCCTGATCGCCGAGGACTTGGCCGAGGAACTGCCGAAAGTTTTCCGCGCCCTCGGCCTCTGAAACGAAAAGCCGCCCGGAGGCGGCTTCATGCCAGCGTTTCACCAAGGTTCAGGCAAACGCGAATTCCGGCGAGCAGACCAGTTCCATGCCACCGGCATAGATCACCTCTTCGCGGTCAAAGCGCAGGGTGAAAAGCCGCATCTCGGCGAAGGTTTCCGCCCGGATATGTTCGCCGTCCATCAGCTTGCGCACGGGCACCGTGCCCTGACGCTGGCCCATGAGCGCAGGGGCGCGCCAGTCGCGGACAAAGACCGGCTGGTCGGGCGGCAGGATCACGTCGTCCTGAGGGCTGTCGGGGGTCAGTGCGCGCGCCGACACGCGCACAAGGCGCACGTCATGAGCAAAGGTCACGGCCACGTTTCGCAGGGTGCGCGCGCCCGCACGGGTGATGACGCGGTCGCCGATGGCCAGAAACTGCACCGGCAGAGCGCCGTCAAGGGTCAGAACCGTGGTGCCTGCGGACAAGGCCTGTGTCGGCAGCTTGACGCGCGGCGGCGTGTCGAGGGACAAAAGATCGGTGACAGACAGCTGGGACATCGGCGCAACCTTTGCACTGTTCACCTGTCGGTTTTCACGTCCCAATGTGGCAGGAATGGGGTGCGGGTCGCGCCTTTTCCCGACCCTTTTCAAGACCTTTCTGGGGCAGCTTTTTGCCACTCGCCACCGCGGCGGGGCTTTGCTAGAAGAGCGCGGTGCGCGGAAGGTCTAGGCTTTCCGGCGGCGCAATGCGGGTGTGGCGAAATTGGCAGACGCACCAGATTTAGGTTCTGGCGCCGCAAGGCGTGGGGGTTCAAGTCCCTCCACCCGCACCACATGACCGTGATGAATTAGACCCTTACGGAAGCCCACAAGCTTTGCTAGAAGGCGCGCAAATTGGTGCTGGGCAGCGGCCTTGCGCTCATTGACGTTTGCGCAATCGCGCCCCGGACAGATCGAGGAAGGACATCCGAACATGCAGGTCAACGAGACCCTGAACGACGGCCTGAAGCGCGGCTACACCATCACCGTGACGGCGGCGGAACTGGCTGACAAGGTACACGAAAAGCTGCTGGAAGCGCAGCCCGACATCGAGATCAAGGGGTTCCGCAAGGGCAAGGTACCGCTGGCGATCCTGAAAAAGCAGTTCGGCCAGCGGATCATGGGCGACGCGATGCAAGAGGCCATCGACGGCGCGATGAAGGACCATTTCGATGCCTCGGGCGATCGCCCCGCGCTGCAGCCCGAGGTCAAGATGGTCGGTGGCGAGACCTGGGCCGAGGGCCAGGACGTCGTGGTCGAGATGACCTATGAGGCGCTGCCGCCGATCCCGGAACTGGACGCGTCCAAGGTCAAGCTGGACAAACTGGTGGTCAAGGCCGACGACACGGCCATCGACGAGGCGCTGGAAAACCTCGCCGGAAGCGCCAAGGCGTTCGAGGACCGCAAGAAGGGGTCCAAGGCCAAGGACGGCGATCAGGTCGTGATCGACTTCAAGGGGTCGGTTGACGGCGATGTCTTCGAAGGCGGGTCGGGCGAGGATTATCCGCTGGTGCTGGGGTCCAACTCGTTCATCCCGGGATTCGAGGCGCAACTGGTCGGGGCCAAGGTCGGCGACGAGATTTCGGTCAACGTGACCTTTCCGGAAAGCTATGGCGCCAAGCATCTGGCGGGCAAGGCCGCTGTCTTTGCCTGCACGGTCAAGGCAGTCAAGGAACCGAAACCGGCCGAAATCAATGACGAACTGGCGACGAAGTTCGGGGCGGCTGACCTTGCCGCACTGAAGGTGCAGATCGCCGAACGCCTTGAGGCGGAATATGCCGGGGCCGCGCGCGCGGTGATGAAGCGGTCTCTGCTGGACCAGTTGGACGAGATGGTCAAGTTCGACCTGCCGGCCAATCTGGTCGATGCCGAAGCCGCGCAGATCGCGCACCAGTTGTGGCACGAGGACAATCCCGAGGTGCATGACCATAACCATGGATCCGTCGAGACCACGGACGAGCACAAGACCCTGGCCGAACGCCGGGTGCGTCTGGGACTGCTGCTCGCCGAGATCGGGCGTAAGGCCGAAATCACCGTGACGGATGCCGAAATGACCCAGGCCGTGCTGGCGGCGGCGCGGCAATATCCCGGTCAGGAACGCCAGTATTTCGAGTTTGTGCAGAAGAATCCGCAGATGCAGCAACAGCTGCGCGCGCCCCTGTTCGAGGACAAGGTGGTGGATCACATCGTCGGTCTGGCCAAGGTTTCAGAAAAGACCGTGGCCAAGGAAAAGCTTCAGAAGGCCGTCGAGGCGCTGGACGAGATGTAAGGAAAGTCTTTCGGGCTACTTTTGGGGCGCGCCGCAGGGCGCGCCCTTTGCATTCAAGGCTGTCAGGATTTTGGATGTGCGTTGGCCTGGCTGGGCGATGTCACGGACGCCAAAGGAAAAGGCCGCGCGGGCTGTGCTGCGCGGCCTTTGGTCATGGCGGTCGATGGATCAGCGCGCGTCGCGCGGGTCGACGTCGTTGGCCGCACCCATCTCGTCGAACAACTCCGAGATTTCGAACTCGGCTTCGGCCTCGGCGGCGGCTGCCAGTTCCTGGATCGACTTGCCCGACGCCTGAAGTTCGGCCTCTTCGGCCGAACGGGCGACGTTCAGGCGGACCTTGGCAATCACCTCGGGATGCAGGACGACGGAAACCGTGTGCATCCCCAGTTCCTTGATCGGACGGTCGAGAACGACCTGGGCGCGGTTCACGCTGAACCCGGCCTCGGTCGCGGCTTCGGCGGCATCGCGGGTGGTGACAGAGCCGTAAAGCGCACCGGCATCAGACGCCGAGCGGATCACGACGAAGGTCTGGCCGTCGAGTTTGGCATGGGCGGCCTCGGCCTCTTTCCTGGTCTCGAGGTTTTGGACCTCAAGCTGGGCTTTCTTGGCCTCGAACGACTTGATGTTGCCGTCATTGGCGCGCAGCGCCTTGCCCTGTGGCAGGAGGTAGTTGCGGCCGTAGCCGTCCTTGACGTTGACGACATCGCCCATCTGGCCGAGTTTCGGCACGCGCTGGAGAAGGATCACTTGCATGGTCTGCGCTCCTTATTTCACGGCGTAAGGCAGAAGCGCGAGAAAGCGCGCACGCTTGATCGCGGCGGCAAGTTCGCGCTGCTTTTTCGCCGAGACGGCGGTGATGCGCGACGGCACGATCTTGCCGCGCTCGGACACGTAGCGCTGAAGAAGGCGCGTGTCCTTGTAGTCGATGGCCGGAGCATTGTCGCCCGAGAAGGGGCACACCTTGCGGCGGCGGAAAAACGGTTTGTTCGCCATGGTTTATGAACCTTTCCTGACGCTGTGGATCAACGACGCGGCGCGCCGAACGACGGACGCTCGCCGCGGTCGGGACGGTCGCCGAAGGACGGGCGGTCGCCAAAGGCCGGACGCTCGCGGCGTTCGCCACCAAAGCCACCCTCGCGCGGGCCGTCGCGGTCGCCACGTTCGCGGTCGTCGCGCTTCTGCATCTGGACCGACGGGCCGTCGCCGTGCTTGTCGACCTTGATGGTCAGCACGCGCATGACGTCATCATGCAGGCGCATCAGGCGTTCCATTTCCAAAACGGCTGCGGCGGGCGCATCCGACTTGAGAAACGCATAGTGGCCCTTGCGGTTCTTGTTGATCTTGTAGGCCATCGTCTTGACGCCCCAGTATTCGTTTTCAACGACTTTGCCGCCGTTGTCCGAAAGGACGGTCGAGAAGTGTTCGATAAGGCCTTCGGCTTGCGTGTTGGACAAGTCCTGACGCGCAATAAAGACATGCTCATAAAGCGGCATGCGGGCTCCAGCTTTTCAAGGCGCATTTCATAGGGCGGGCCAATTCCTTGCAGCGGCCCGTCCACGAGAGGCTGCGCCGGTTCATGGGAATGCTGCAAGGATGCGGCCTTATACAGGGTCGGCATCAGGATGCAAGCCGCTGCACGATTGCGCGAGGCTGTCGGGCAAGCTATGCCGAAACGGGACAGATGGGAGAGATCGCGATGAGCCGCGCGTTTGTGTTTCCGGGCCAGGGTGCCCAGACCCTGGGGATGGGCCGGGCGCTGGCCGAGGCCTATCCGGCGGCGCGGGCGGTGTTCGACGAGGTCGATGACGCCTTGGGCGAAAAGCTGTCGCGGCTGATCTGGGAGGGGGATCAGGAGACCCTGACCATGACGCAGAACGCGCAGCCGGCGCTGATGGCGACGTCGATGGCGGCCCTGCGCGCGCTGGAGGCCGAGGGGCTGGGGCTGGACATGGCCAGCTTTGTCGCCGGTCACAGCCTGGGCGAATATTCGGCGCTCTGTGCGGTGGGGTCGCTGGGGCTGGCGGACACGGCGCGGCTTTTGCGCATTCGCGGCAAGGCGATGCAGGAGGCGGTGCCGGTCGGCGTGGGCGCGATGGCGGCATTGCTGGGCTTGGATTTTGCGACGGCGACGGAAGTGGCGGCCGAGGCGGCACAAGGTCAGGTCTGCCAGGCGGCCAATGACAATGACCCGATGCAGGTGGTGGTGTCGGGGCACCGCGAGGCGGTGGAGCGGGCGCTGGAAATCGCCAAGGCGCGGGGGGCGAAACGGGCGCTGCTGCTGCCGGTGTCGGCCCCGTTCCACTGCGCCTTGATGCAGCCTGCGGCGGCGGTGATGTCCGAGGCGCTGGCGGGGGTGGTGATTTCGGCGCCTGCGTTGCCCGTGGTGGTAAATGTCCGGGCCGAGGCCGTGACGGAACCGGATCGGATAAGGGCCTTGCTGGTGGCGCAGGTCACGGGATCGGTGCGCTGGCGGGAAAGTGTCCTCTGGATGCAGGGTGCGGGCGTGACCGAGTATTGGGAGATCGGCGCAGGCAAGGCGTTGTCGGGCATGATCAAGCGGATCACCGAGGGCGCGGTAACGCGGGCGGTCGGCACGCCGGAGGATGTGAAGTCGGCAAAGGAAGTGGCACATGTTTGATCTGAAAGGGAAAAGCGCGCTGGTCACGGGGGCCTCGGGCGGCATCGGCGCGGAGATCGCGCGCGTCTTGCATGGGGCGGGGGCGACGGTCGGGCTGTCTGGCACGCGGGTGGAGCCTTTGCAGGTGCTTGCGGCGGACCTTGGCGGGCGGGCGCATGTCCTTCCCTGCAACCTGTCGGTACCCGATGAAGTCGAGGGTCTGGTGAAGCGGGCCGTCGAGGCGATGGGGTCGGTGGATATCCTCGTCAACAACGCGGGGATCACCAAGGACGGCCTCGCCATGCGGATGTCGGATGAGGATTGGGCACAGGTCATCGACGTGAATCTGACCGCGACATTCCGGCTGTGCCGGGCCGCGATCCGGGGGATGATGAAGGCGCGCTGGGGGCGGATCGTGAACATCAGTTCCGTCGTGGGCACCACAGGCAATGCGGGGCAGGTGAACTATGCGGCGTCGAAGGCCGGGATGGTGGGGATGTCGAAGTCGCTGGCGGCCGAGGTGGCAAGCCGGGGGATCACGGTGAATGCCGTCGCGCCGGGCTTCATCGCGACAGCGATGACCGACAAGTTGTCCGACGCGCAGAGGGCGGCGATCCTGGGCGCGGTCCCCGCCGGGCGGATGGGACAGCCTGCCGAAATTGCGGCGGCGGTGCTGTATCTGGCCTCGGCGGAGGCGTCCTATGTCACCGGGGCGACGTTGCATGTGAACGGCGGCATGGATATGGTCTGAGGCAGGGTTTCCGCCCATGCACCTTGCCGCCGATCCCGTTTGGAAAGCGTTTGCCATGGCGCATCGGCCTTGCTATAGGCGCTGCGAAACCGTGGCAGGCGAACGTCCCTGTCGTCGGTCGCGTCACGAGAGAGCGGGTTAAAGGCCCGTCAACCACAGAGGATTGAAAATGAGCGACATCGCGACCCGTGTGAAGAAGATCGTCGTCGAGCATCTGGGCGTCGAAGAGGACAAAGTGACCGAGAACGCCTCGTTCATCGACGATCTTGGCGCGGACAGCCTTGACACCGTGGAACTGGTGATGGCGTTCGAAGAAGAGTTCGGCATCGAGATCCCCGATGACGCCGCCGAAACCATCCAGACCTTTGGCGATGCGGTCAAGTTCATCTCTGAAGCCGCCTGATCCCCGAAGATCAAACCGGCCCCGGTCACAACGGCGTCCCGAGGGGCGCCGTTCTGCATTTGCGGCGGCGCCTGCGGTCTGCCGCCCAGCGACCGGCGGTCCCTTGCCGCCGGGTGGCACGGATACGGAGGAGTGCCTTGTCCTGACCTGCCGGTTGCCCGCAAGCTGGCGCAAAGGCTGGGTCAAGAGGGCAGCGTGGAGACGAGGGCGACACTGGGAACAATGTTCGGCTCCGGGACGGTGGACACCTTCCTCGGTCTGCCGCGCTGTCGCGACCTGAGCCGCCTGACAGCCCCCATCGCGCTGATCGGGGCGGATGGCTGCACGCCTTATCCGTCGGTCGGGTTCTACTGTGCGGGGGGGCCTGCTGCGATCCGGGCGGCGGGGGCGAGCTATGCGGCCAATGCGGCACATGTGAATTTCGACCTGGGCGGGCCGGTATTGCCGCAAGGGGTCGAGGCGGTCGATGCAGGCGATCTGCCGCAGGACGAGGGCGATGCCGCAGGCAACCGCGCACGGATTTTCGGCGCGGTCAGCCAGATCCTCGACAAAGGCGCGGTGCCCGTCCTGATCGGCGGCGACGACAGCCTCCCGATCCCGATGCTGGAGGCCTTTGGCGCGCGCGGGCGGCGGTTCACGGTGCTGCAGATCGACGCCCATATCGACTGGCGCGACGACGTGCAGGGCGAGCGGCTGGGGTTGTCGTCGACCATGCGGCGAGCGTCGGAAATGGCCCATGTCGAAAGGATCGTGCAAGTCGGCAGCCGCGGCATCGGATCGGCGCGCGAAGGCGACCTTGCCGATGCGCTGGCCTGGGGCGTGCAGTTCGTGCCGGGGGGCGAGGTGGCACGGTCGGGCGTCTGGCGGGCGGTGGATCTGATCCCCGACGGCGCTGAGGTCATCATCTGCCTGGATGTCGACGCGCTGGACCCTGCAGTCATGCCGGCGGTGATCGGGCGGACGGCGGGGGGGCTGGGCTATTGGCAGGTGCTGGAGCTGATCGGGGCGGTGGCGGAAAAGGCGCATATCGCGGGGTTCGACATGGTGGAGTTCATGCCGGATCGCGACGTGGACGGGCTGGGGGCCACAACGGCGGCGCAATTGCTGGCGGCTGTTCTGGGCGTGATAGCACGGGGGATCGCACGCTGACCGGCGCCGTTCCAAGGTGGCGTCTGGGGGACGGGGCGGCAATCGCCGGGGCGCGCGGCCATTGGTTGCGCGGTTCCGGGGGCGCGTGTATCAGGGGCGGCAAGTTCAGGTCGGGACCCGGAGGGCGTGCATGCGGCGTGTGGTGATCACGGGGTTGGGGATGGTCACGCCGCTGGCGTGCGGGGTCGAGGACACCTGGGCAAAGCTCTTGTCGGGGCAGTCCGGCGCAGGACCGATCACGCGGTTCGATCCGGTGAATGTCGTCACGCAATACGCCTGCGAGATTCCGCGCGGCGACGGGTCGGACGGCACCTTCAACCCCGACGACTGGATGGAGCCGAAAGACCAGCGCAAGGTCGATGATTTCATCATCTACGGCATGGCGGCGGCGGTGCAGGCGGTCAGGGATTCCGGCTGGGAGCCGACCGACGAGGCGGCGCGGTGCAGGACCGGGGTGATGATCGGGTCCGGGATCGGGGGGTTGTCCTCGATCGCGGAGACTGCGCTGCTGATCAGGGACAAGGGGCCAAAGCGGGTCAGCCCGTTCTTCATTCCGGGCGCGTTGATCAACCTGATTTCGGGCCAGGTCAGCATCCGGTTCGGGTTCAAGGGGCCGAACCATTCGGTCGTGACGGCCTGCTCGACGGGTGCCCATGCCATCGGCGATGCGGCAAGGCTGATCCAGTGGGACGATGCCGATGTGATGATTGCGGGCGGGGCGGAAAGCCCGATCTGCGAGATCGGGATTGCCGGGTTCAACGCCTGCAAGGCGCTGTCAACGGGTCGGGCCGATGACCCGACCAAGGCGAGCCGTCCCTATGACGCGGACCGCGACGGGTTCGTGATGGGCGAGGGTGCGGGCGTGGTGGTGCTGGAGGAGTATGAGCATGCGCGCGCGCGGGGGGCAAAGATATATGCCGAAGTGCTGGGCTATGGCCTGTCGGGCGACGCGCACCACATCACTGCCCCGTCCGAGGATGGCGAGGGCGGATATCGGTCGATGCAGATGGCATTGAAGCGGGCCGGGCTGGCACCGGCGGCGATTGACTACATCAACGCGCATGGCACATCGACGATGGCCGATACCATCGAACTTGGCGCGGTGGAGCGTCTTTTGGGTGATGCGGCGGCCAAGGCCACGATGAGTTCCACCAAATCCAGCATCGGGCACCTTCTGGGGGCGGCGGGGGCGGTGGAGGCGATCTTCTGCGTGTTGGCGATCCGTGATCAGGTGGCACCGCCGACGATCAACCTCGACACGCCGGCGGTGGCCCCGAAGCTGGACCTTGCGGCGAACAGGGCCGTCAAACGCCGGATCGACATGGCACTGTCGAACTCGTTCGGGTTTGGCGGGACGAATGCGTCGCTGGTCCTTGGCAAGGTGGCGGGATGATGTGGCGATCGGTCGCGTCGAACGCGCTGACGATGTTCATCGTCCTGCTGGTGGTCGCGGCGGGCGTCCTTGCCTGGGGGCGCAAGGAGTTCAATGGCGCGGGGCCGCTGGCGGAGCCGATCTGCTTTCGCGTGGAAAAGGGCGACAGCCTGAGTGCGGTCAGCCGCACGCTGGAAACGCAAGGGGCGGTGTCGGATGCGCGGATTTTTCGGATCGGAGCCGAGTATTCGGACAAGGCAGGGGGGCTGAAGTTCGGATCGTACCTGTTGCCGGCGGGTGCGTCCATGGCGTCGGTCCTTGAGGTCCTGACGACATCGGGTCAGTCGACCTGCGGGCGCGAAGTCAACTTTCGCATCGGGGTCAGTTCCGTGGATGTCGTGCTGCGCGAACTTGATCCGGCGACGCAACGCTATACCGAAGTCGTCAAATTCGACCCCGCGACCGAGGCGGTCCCTGCAGCGTATCTGGACGTGGCGCAAGAGCCGGACCTGCGCTGGCGCGTGACGCTGGCCGAGGGCGTGACAAGCTGGCAGGTGGTCGATGCGCTGAAACGTGCGGATTTCCTGACAGGCGTTGTCGAGACTGTGCCGCCCGAAGGCAGCCTGTCGCCTGACAGCTATGAGGTGGATCGGGGGGCTGATCGTGCCGCGCTGATCGCCGAGATGACGCAGAGGCAGGCAGAGGTGCTGGCCAAAGCCTGGGCCGAGCGCGACGAGGGATTGCCCTATGCGACCCCCGAAGAGGCGTTGATAATGGCCTCCATCGTGGAAAAGGAAACCGGCATCCCCGAAGAGCGTCCGCAGGTGGCAAGCGTGTTTGTGAACCGGCTGCGGCAAGGGATGCGGCTGCAGACCGATCCAACGGTGATCTATGGGGTCACGAAGGGGGAAGGGGTGCTGGGCCGGGGCCTGCGGCAAAGCGAGCTGCGCCGCGAGACGCCCTGGAACACCTATGTGATCGACGGGCTGCCGCCCACGCCGATCGCCAATCCGGGCAGGCTGTCCATCGAGGCCGCGCTGAAACCGGCAACGACGAAATACCTGTTCTTTGTGGCGGACGGCACCGGCGGCCATGCCTTTGCCGAAACGCTGGCGGCGCATAACGAGAACGTCGCGAAATGGCGCGCCATCGAGGCGGCACGCGGTGAAGCGGGGGCGACGGGCGTGCAGGGCGAGTAGGCGCGGGTTAACAGGCGGTTAACGCACCGACCCGTAACCATCTGATACTGAACGATTTTGCGCTTGACTTTGCGCGCGGTCCAAGGTAGTGATTACGGCATGCTAGAAGAAGTGGGCAAGCGGCCTTGGGGGCGACCCCGATGCCGCTTTTCCTTTTCTCTCGTGCGGGCAGCATGAGGCGGGTGCACCAACATATGACAATCAAATTCTCCGCAGGAGAGGAACCGCCTGTCGATCTGCAGGCGGAAACGGAACAGATGTTTCGTGAAACGGCCGAGGAGCTGGCCCGTGCGATCCGGAAGCTGCGTGAAGGTGCCTATGGCGATGCCAAGACGGCCACGGTGGCAGTCAGGGACCTGAAGGCCGCGTTCGAACTGGTAATGGAAGAAAGGACCCGTGTTGAAAAACTCCGCAGACAAGCGACCGGAGCCGTCGGATCCCAGGCGCTCGACTTTGGCACCGCGCGGGATGAGATCGGGAAGCGCCTGGCTCGCCTCCGCGACGCAGGATGAGGTCGATGCGTTCCTGGGGGGCCTGAGCGACAACGCGCTGTTGTCGCTGCCCTGGATATTCGAGTTCTGGGCGCTGCCGCATCAGGTGCCGCCGCAGGGGGTCTGGAAGTCCTGGGTGATCATGGGCGGGCGCGGGGCTGGCAAGACGCGGGCCGGGGCGGAATGGGTGCGGGCCGAGGTGGAGGGCGCGCTGCCGATTGATGCCGGAAGGTCACGGCGGGTAGCGCTGGTCGGTGAAACCATCGAGCAGGCGCGTGAGGTGATGGTGTTCGGAGAAAGCGGGATCCTCGCCTGTTCGCCGCCGGACCGGATGCCGGTCTGGGAAGCGGGGCGCAAGCGGCTGGTCTGGCCGAACGGGGCGGTGGCGCAGCTTTTCTCGGCGCATGAGCCGGAATCCTTGCGGGGGCCGCAGTTCGATGCGGCCTGGGTGGATGAGCTGGCGAAATGGAAGCGGGCCGAGGAGGCGTGGGACATGCTGCAGTTCGCGCTGCGGCTGGGGGATAATCCCCGGCAGGTGGTGACGACGACGCCGAAGAATGTGGGCGTGCTGAAGGCAATCCTGAAGAACCCCTCGACGGTGATCACCCATGCGCCAACGGAAGCCAACCGGGCCTATCTGGCGAAGTCGTTCCTGACCGAGGTGCAGGCACGCTATGCCGGGACGCGGTTGGGGCAGCAGGAGCTGGAAGGGTTGCTGGTCGAGGATGTCGAGGGTGCGTTGTGGACAACGGCCCGGATCGAGGCGGGACGGGTGGACAAGCTGCCGGAGTTCAGCCGGATCGTGGTGGCGATCGACCCGCCGGTGACATCGACGAAGACATCGGACACCTGCGGGATCGTGGTCGTGGGGGCTGTGACCGAAGGGTCGCCGCAGAACTGGCGCGCGGTGGTCCTGGAGGATGCGTCCGTACAGGGCGTGTCTGCGGATCAATGGGCGCGGGCGGCGATTGCGGCAATGGCACGCCACAAGGCGGACCGGCTGGTGGCCGAGGTCAACCAGGGCGGCGACCTGGTGGAGACGGTGCTGCGGCAGGTCGATGCGCTGGTGCCTTACCGCAAGGTGACGGCGACGCGCAGCAAGGCGATCCGGGCCGAGCCGGTGGCGGCGCTCTATGAGCAAGGCCGCGTGTCGCATGTGCGGGGTTTGATTAAGCTGGAGGCCGAGATGTGCCAGATGACGGCAGCCGGCTTTCTCGGCAAAGGGAGCCCGGACCGGATGGACGCGCTGGTCTGGGCGCTGACCGATCTGATCATTGCGCCGTCCGAGGCGCATTGGCGACCGCAGGTGCGTGGCCTCTACTAGCCTGATCACGTTCAGATTTACGGCGATAGACCGAGGTATCGCGCGATGGCGCGGCGCCGGAAGGGCGCCTTATTGCCCGGCGAAACATGGGAGCGATCCGAGATGGTGTTTGATTTCTTGCGGCGCGCGGAGGTGTCCGTGCCCGAGCAAAAGGCGTCGGCGACGGGGCGCGTGGTGGCCTGGGGGTCGTCTGGCCGCGTGGCCTGGTCGCCGCGCGATACGGTCTCGCTGACCAAGACGGGCTTCCTTGGCAATCCCATCGGGTTCCGGGCGGTCAAGGTGATTGCGGAGGCGGCGGCAGCCTTGCCGCTGATCTGCCAGGACGCGGAACGACGGTATGAAACCCATCCCTTGCTGGACCTGATCCAGCGGCCGAACGGGGCGCAGGGAAAGGCGGAACTGTTCGAGGCGCTGTATGGCTATCTGCTGCTGGCGGGGAACGCCTATGTCGAGGCGGTGCCGGGCGCGGGGACGCTGCCGGGCGAGTTGCATGTGCTACGGTCAGACCGGATGAACGTGGTGCCGGGCGGGGATGGTTGGCCGGTGGCCTATGACTACACGGTCGCGGGGCGCACGCATCGGTTCGACATGAAAGGGCCGCTGCAGCCGATCTGCCATTTCAAGAGCTTTCATCCGCAGGACGATCACTATGGGTTCTCGCCCCTGCAGGCGGCGGCGGTGGCTTTGGACGTGCATGGATCGGCGAGTGCCTGGTCCAAGGCCTTGCTGGACAATGCGGCGCGGCCTTCGGGGGCGATTGTCTTCAAGGGGGCGGACGGGCAGGGCGCCTTGAGTTCGGACCAGTATGACCGGCTGGTCGGCGAGATGGAGGCGCATCACCAGGGCGCGCGCAATGCGGGGCGTCCGATGCTGCTCGAAGGCGGCCTTGACTGGAAGCCGATGGGGTTCTCGCCTTCCGACATGGAGTTCCAGAAGACCAAGGAGGCGTCGGCGCGCGAGATCGCGATCGCCTTCGGGGTGCCGCCGATGCTGATCGGGATTCCCGGGGATGCGACCTATGCCAATTATCAGGAGGCGAACCGGGCGTTCTATCGGCTGACGGTGCTGCCGCTGGCGACCAAGGTGCTGGCGGACCTGTCCCATTGGATGGCGTCGTTTGCGGGGCATGCGGCGGAGATCAGGGTCGATCTGGACCAGATCCCGGCGCTGGCGCAGGAGCGCGACCAGCAATGGGCGCGGGTCGGGGCGGCGGCGTTTCTGACGACCGGCGAAAAGCGGATGCTGCTGGGTCTGCCGCGTCTTGCGGAGGACGCATGACCGCGCCGCGCGACGCGGCAGGGTCGCGGTTCCTTTATGACAGTTTCGATGCGGCGACGGCGCGGATCGAGGCGAACGAGCGGGTCATGCAGGAACGCTGGACCGCGCTCGACTATCGGTTGACGCAGATCGATGCGGCCCTTGAGCGGTTGGAAAAGCGCATCTGGATCGGGGTTTACGGGGTGGCGGCGTTCCTGCTGGCGCAGGGGGCCGAGGCACTGATGCAGGCGGCGATGAGGTGAAACATCATGGATCGAGATGACTGGGGCGCGCCGGAACGCAAGTTCCACCGGCCCGAGGCGGGGCTGGTGGTGCATGATGGCACCAGGGTCGAGGGGTATGCGAGCCTGTTCGGGCGGCGCGATCAGGGCGGCGATGTGGTGCGATCCGGCGCCTATGCGGCCAGCCTGAAGGCACTGGGTGCGGCGGGGCGGCGGGTCAAGATGCTGTGGCAGCATGACCCGGCGCAGCCGATCGGCGTCTGGGACGAGGTCCGCGAGGATGCGACGGGCCTCTGGGTCAAGGGGCGTATCCTGACCGAGGTCGAAAAGGGGCGCGAGGCGGCGGCGCTGCTGGCGGCGGGGGCGATTGACGGGCTGTCGATCGGCTATCGTACCGTGCAGGCCGAACGCGACGGCAAGGGCCAGCGTGTGTTGTCGGAGCTGGATCTGTGGGAAGTGTCGCTGGTGACGTTCCCGATGCTGGCCGAGGCGCGGGTGGCGGCGAAATCCGACGCCCTGGACGCCACCTGGAACGATTTGGCGGCGATGTTTGACAGTGCCCGCCGGAGCCTGGCCGACCGGTAGTCCCGCGGCCTTTTGACGACCAACCCAGAAGGAAACCACGCGATGACCGAGACGAAATCTCGGGGGGCGGACGCATCGTCCCTGCCCCTTGATCCGGCGCTGGAGGCGAAGGCCGCCATGTCCGGATTTCTGAAAGAACTGAATGGCTTTCAAGCCGACGTGAAGACATCCTTGCAACAACAAGAAGAGCGTTTGACCATGCTGGACCGGAAGATGACCACCTATGGGCGCCCGACCCTTTCGGCGCATGCCGAGACCGAGGTGCCGCACAAGAAGGCATTCAACGCCTATCTGCGGTCAGGCGATGATGACGGGCTGCGGGGGCTGGTGCTGGACGGCAAGGCCATGTCGACCGCAGTGGCTGCCGATGGCGGCTATCTGGTTGATCCCCAGACCGCCGAAACGATCCGCTCGATGCTGGTTTCGACCTCGTCGCTGCGGGCGATCTCCAACGTCGTGAACGTGGATGCGACGAGTTATGACGTGCTGGTCGACCGCTCTGAAGTCGGGTCGGGCTGGGCCACGGAAGCGGCAGCGACGGCGGAAACCGCAACGCCGATCATCGAGCGCATCTCGATCAAGCTGCACGAATTGTCGGCGATGCCCAAGGCCAGCCAGCGGCTGCTGGATGACAGCGCCTTTGACGTCGAAGGCTGGCTGTCGGGCAAGATCGCAAACAGGTTCATCCGTGCCGAAGCTGCGGCGTTCGTGAACGGTGACGGCGTGGACAAGCCGAAGGGGTTCCTGTTGCCGACCAAGGTAGCGAACACGACCTGGACCTGGGGCAATATCGGCTATGTGCCCACGGGTGCGGCGGCGGATTTCCCGGCAACCAATGCGGCCGATACCATCGTCAACCTGGTCTATGCGCTGTCCGCCGATTACCGCGCCAATGCGACGTTCGTGATGAACTCCAAGACTGCAGGCGCGGTGCGCAAGATGAAGGATGCGGATGGCCGCTTCATGTGGGGTGACAGCCTGCAGGCGGGAGAACCCGCACGCCTGATGGGCTATCCGGTCCTGATCAGCGAGGACATGCCGGATATTGCGGCGAACGCCTATGCAATTGCGTTCGGTGACTTTGCCGCCGGTTACACGATTGCCGAACGTCCCGACATCCGCATCCTGCGCGATCCGTTCTCGGCCAAGCCGAACGTGTTGTTCTTTGCCAACAAGCGCGTCGGCGGGGACGTGACGGACTATGCGGCGATCAAACTTTTGAAGTTCGCGACCACCTGACATCCGCTTTTGCCGATCCGGTCCCCTAAGGGGGCCGGGAAATGGACGCGTGCCGGAAAACCGTGCCGTCTAGTTGCTCCCCCCGTCCGAGCGGCATGGGGCGCGCGTCCATTTTGCCAAGGCAGGGAGTTCTCAAAGGATCGGAGCGTTGAGATGATACTGATCGAGCAGACAACCATTCCCGCGGTGGCGCTGCCAATCCAGGCGTTGAAGGACCATCTGCGTCTGGGAACGGGCTTTGCTGACGACACACTGCAGGACGCGCTGATCGAAAGCTACCTGCGCGCTGCACTGGCCACCATCGAGAGCCGGATTGGCAAGGCGTTGATCGCACGGCGTTTCCTGTGGAGGCTGGAAGGCTGGCGTCAGGCGCACGAGCAGGCCCTCCCGATCGCGCCGGTGACGCAACTTGTCAGCCTGACGGTCTACGACGGGCTGGGCGGTACGACGCTGGTAGCTTCGTCGGTCTATCGGCTGGTGCCCGATACGCATCGGCCGAAAGTGGCGGGATTTGGCGGCGCCCTGCCGGTGGTCCCGAGCGAGGGCCGCGTCGAACTGGTCTTTGACGCCGGGTTCGGTACGGCCTGGGCGGAGGTTCCAGCCGATCTGGGGCAGGCGGTCCTGCTGCTGGCCGCCGAATACTATGAGCATCGGCATGACGGCGGCATTCGCGAGGCGGGCCTTCCGATGGCGGTGCTGACGCTGATCGACCGGTGGCGCACGGTCCGCGTGCTGGGCGGGGGGGCATCATGAAGCTGCCTGAGCTGACGCGCACCCTGACGCTGGAAGGGCCGGTGACGGTACCGGACGGCGCGGGGGGCTATGGCAAGTCCTGGACGGTCCTGGGAACGCTGTGGGCCGAAGTGCTGCCGGGGACGGGTCGCGATAGAGCGGGTGAAGATGTGACGCTGTCGACGGTGTCCTATAGGATCACCGTGCGCGCCGCCCCATTTGGTGCGCCGTCTCGTCCTGTGCCGGAACAGCGTCTGCGAGAGGGGAGCCGGGTTTTCCGTATCCTGGCCGTGACTGAGCGGGACGACGACGCGCGCTATCTGACCTGCTTTGCCCGCGAGGAGGAACCCGCATGAGTTACGCAGGTGCGGCCGCGTTGCAGGCGGCGATATACCAGCGCCTGACAGCGGCGGTGCCGCTGGCTGGCATTCCCATCCATGATGCCCTTCCGCCCGGCGCCGGGGCGGGGACGTTTGTCCTGATCGGACCGGAAGAGGTTCGCGATGCGTCGGACAAGAGTGGGCCCGGCGCCGAACATCGGTTTGTCGTTTCCGTCATCTCGGATGGATCGGGGTTTCAGGCGGCAAAGTCGGTTGCTGTCGCGGTTTCAGATGCCCTGGTCGGGGCTACGCTGGTTCTGGCGCGGGGGCGGCTTGTTCATTTGCTGTTCCAGCGAGCGCGGGCCGTGCGGATCGACGAGGGCGAGGTCAGGCGGATCGACCTGATCTTTGTGGCGCGGCTGGAACTTTAGCGTCGTTGAACAAATCGGACAATTCATTCCCCTCAGGCCGCAGAAATCTGGCCTGAAGTTGCAAAGATCGGAGATAAGCGATGGCTGTTCAAAGCGGCAAGGATATGCTGGTCAAGCTTGACATGATTGGTGACGGCACGTTTCAGACAATCGCGGGGCTGCGCGCCACGCGGATCAGTTTCAACGCCGAGACGGTGGATGTCACCAGTCTGGAAAGCCAGGGCGGATGGCGCGAACTGCTTGCGGGGGCTGGTGTTAAGTCGGCCTCGATCAGCGGGTCGGGAGTCTTTCGCGATGCCGCGACGGATGCGCGGGCAAGACAGGTGTTCTTTGACGGCGAAGTGCCGGACTTTCAGGTCATCATCCCGAGCTTTGGCATCGTCGAGGGCGCATTCCAGCTCACGGCCATCGAGTATGCCGGCAGCTATAACGGCGAGGCGACCTACGAGATGACGCTTGCCTCGGCCGGGGCGCTGACCTTTACCGCGTTGTGAGCGCAGGCATGAGCAATCCCTGGGCCGGCGAAGTGACGATCCTGCTCGATGGCAAGCCGCATGTCGCCAAGCTGACCTTGGGCGTGCTGGCGGAACTGGAGGCAACGCTGGGCACCGGATCGCTGGTCGAACTGGTGGAGCGGTTCGAGGAACGGCGGTTCTCGACGCGCGATGTGCTGGCGCTGATCATCGCGGGACTGCGGGGCGGCGGCTGGCAGGGTTCGCCAAGCGATCTTCTGACGGTGGAGATCGGGGGCGGGCCGATTGCGGCAGCGCGCGCGGCGGCAGAATTGTTGGCGCGGGCCTTCGCGCTGCCGGGTGAGCCGTGACCCCGAGACGGATCGACTGGGCAGGGCTTGTGCGGGCCGGATTGCATGGCCTGGGGCTTGCGCCCGAGGTGTTCTGGCGCCTCACCCCGGTTGAGTTGCGGATCATGCTGGGCGCCGACCTGATGATGCCGCACCTCACGCGGTCGCGGCTGGACGAACTGGCCGAGGCTTTCCCTGACACAACACGAGGTGGTCGCGATGGACATCGAGGACATGCAGGCGCAACTGCGGTCGCTGGAGGTGACGCTGGCGAGTTCAGGTCAGATGGTCGCAAGCTTTGACGGCGAGTTGGCACGGATGCGCGATACGGTCGCCTTTACCGGGCGTGAGGTTGGCACACTGTCGGCGGGAATCTCGGGCGGGTTGCGTCGCGCGTTTGACGGGCTGGCCTTTGACGGCATGAAGCTGAGCGATGCGCTGAAGACGGTTGGCCAGAGCATCATCGACACTGTCTACGGGATCGCGATCAAGCCCGTGACCGGCGCGCTGGGCGGCTTGTTGGCGCAAGGGATTTCGGGGGCGATGAACGGGTTGATGCCGTTCGAGAGGGGCGGGGCGTTTTCGCAGGGGCGCGTGGTGCCGTTCGCCAATGGCGGCATCGTGTCCTCGCCCGTCCAGTTTCCGATGCGGGGCGGGCGCGGGCTTATGGGTGAGGCCGGACCGGAGGCTATCATGCCCCTGACGCGCGGCGCGGACGGGCGGCTGGGGGTACAGGCGGGGGGTGGCGGCGGCCGGCCGATCCAGGTGGTGATGAACGTCACGACCCCCGATGCACAGAGCTTTCAGCGCAGCCAGGGGCAGGTAGCCGCACAGGTCAGCCGGGCGCTGGCACGCGGCCAAAGAAACAAGTGAGCAAACCCATGAATTTCCACGACATCCGGTTTCCGGCCAATCTCAGCTTTGGGTCCGTCGGCGGCCCTGAGCGGCGCAGCGAAATCGTCACGCTGGCCAATGGCCACGAAGAGCGCAACAGCCCCTGGGTGCATTCGCGGCGGCGCTATGACGCGGGGCTTGGGCTGCGGAGCCTGGAGGATATCGAGACGCTGATCGCGTTCTTCGAGGCGCGGCGCGGCCAGATCTATGGATTTCGCTGGAAGGACTGGTCGGATTACAAATCCTGTCCTGCATCGAAATTTCCGGGGCCGGAGGATCAGCTGATCGGGATCGGGGATGGCGCGACCAAGGTGTTTCAGTTGCGCAAGACCTATGTGTCGGGTCTGCAGAGCTACGAGCGCCCGATTGCAAAGCCGGTTGCGGGAACCGTCCGGGTCGCGGTGGCGGGCGATCCCAAGATCGAGAGCATCGAGTTTGGGGTCGATGTCACGACCGGGCTGATTGCGCTGACCGTGGCTCCTGGCGTCGGTGCGCGGGTGACGGCCGGCTTTGAATTCGATGTTCCGGTGCGGTTCGACACCGACGGCATCCAGACCTCGGCGGCGTCGTTCCAGGCAGGGGACGTGCCGAATGTGCCGATCCTGGAGGTGCGGCTGTGAGTGCGGAGGGGTTGTATCAGCATCTGGCGGGTGGGCAGACCACGGTCTGCAGGGCCTGGCTGGTCACGCGGCGGGACGGCGTGCGTCTGGGGTTCACCGATCACGACCGTGACCTGAGTTTCGACGGCGCGACGTTCCGTGCGGAGTCCGGGTTGACGGCGCGGGCCTTGCAGCAGACGACCGGCCTTGCGGTGGACAATACCGAAGCGGTCGGTGCCCTGTCCGATGCGTCAGTCAGCGAGGACGACCTGCTGGCGGGGCGCTTTGACGCCGCCGAAGTGCGGGCGTGGCTGGTGAACTGGGCCAACACGGACGAGCGGGTAGAGCAATTTCGCGGCACCCTAGGCGAAGTCACCAGAGCAGCAGGGGCATTCCGCGCCGAATTGCGCGGTTTGACCGAGGCGCTGAACCAGCCGCAGGGCCGGGTATACCAGCGCGGGTGTTCTGCCGTGCTTGGGGATGGGCAATGCCGGTTTGATCTGACGCAGCCGGGCTACTTTGCCGCGCGCGCCGTCGAGACGGTCCAGGATCGTACGATCTTTCGATTTGCGGTGTTCGGCGGGTTCGATGAGCGCTGGTTCGAGCGTGGCAGGCTGGTCGTGACATCCGGCTTGGCGGTCGGGTCGGTGGGCCTGATCAAGAACGACCGGACCGTCGGCGCCGGGCGCGAGATCGAGTTGTGGCAGGCGATCGGGCCGGAGGTACAGGTTGGGGATCAGATCCGGCTGGATGCGGGCTGCGACAAGTTGGCCGAGACCTGCCGGGTTAAATTCGCGAACTTCATGAACTTTCGCGGCTTTCCGCATATTCCCGGCGAAGACTGGCTGACCTCGTATCCAAGTGCGGCGCGCACGCAGCAGGGACAGAGCCTGTTCGCCCCGACAGGTGTTCCCGGGTTTGGGTCATGACGCTGGCGGATCGGGTTGTGGCCGAGGCGGCAAGCTGGATCGGAACACCTTATGTGCATCAGGCAAGCGTGAAGGGTGCCGGAACGGATTGCCTGGGATTGCTGCGAGGTATCTGGCGGGCGGTGTTGGGGCCGGAGCCAATGTCGGTGCCATCCTATACGGCCGACTGGGATGAGGCTGCCGCGCATGAGGTGCTGGCGACGGCGGCAGAGCAATGGCTGCGCCGCAAGCCGCTGCAGGACCCGGCGCCCGGCGATGTCCTCTTGTTCAGGATGCGCGACGACTTTGTTGCCAAGCACCTTGGCATCCAGTCGCGCATCGGCGCGGACGCTGCCTTTGTCCATGCCTATTCGGGCCATGCGGTGGTCGAAAGCCCGTTTTCACGGCCCTGGGCGCGGCGGGTGGTTGCGCGATTTGCCTTTCCAGAAGGAGCCGGATGAATGGCGACACTATTGCTGTCTGCAGCCGGTGCTGCGATCGGGGCCGGGTTCGGCGGAACGGTCATCGGCCTGTCCGGCGCGGTGATCGGCCGGGCCATCGGGGCCACGTTGGGGCGGGTGATCGACCAGCGCCTGATGGGGGCGGGGTCGGACGCCGTCGAGGTTGGTCGTGTCGACCGCCTGCGCCTGACGAGCGCAGGCGAGGGTGCTGCCATCGCACAGGTCTGGGGACGCATGCGCGTCGCGGGCCAGATCATCTGGGCGACGCAGTTTCAGGAAAACCGCAGGCGATCCGGCGGGGGCAAGGGTGCGCCCCAGCCGTCGAGCGTCCAGTTCAGCTATTCGATCAGTCTTGGCATCGCGCTGTGCGAAGGCGAAATCACGCGGGTCGGGCGCATCTGGGCCGACGGCGCAGAGGTTTCGGCGACTAGTCTCAACCTGCGCATCTATCCCGGAACCGAAGATCAGCTTGCCGATCCGAAAATCTCGGCCGTTGAAGGCGCGGGGATGGCCCCGGCCTATCGCGGTATCGCCTATGTGGTGATCGAGGATCTTGATCTTTCGCCCTATGGCAATCGTGTGCCGCAGTTCACCTTTGAAGTGTTGCGGCGCGCCAAAAGTGCGCTGGATTCCGAACCGTCAGACATCGCGGCCGCGGTCCGTGCGGTGGCCCTGGTGCCCGGGACCGGCGAATACGGGCTGGCAACGACGCGGGTCCATTACAACCTTGGCCGCGGGATCAGCCGGAGCGCCAATGTGCATTCGGCATCCGGCAAGACGGACTTTGCCACCTCGCTGGACCATCTGGCGGAGGAATTGCCGGAGTGTGGTTCGGTCTCGCTGGTGGTGTCGTGGTTCGGATCGGATCTGCGCTGCGGCGAATGCACCATTGCACCGAAGGTAGAGCAGAACGTGTATGAGGGGGTCGGGCAGATCTGGCGGTCGGGCGGTCTGAACCGCGCCCAGGCGGAACTTGTGCCGAAATCCGAAGGGCGGTCCATCTATGGGGGCACCCCGTCGGATGCGTCTGTCATCGAGGCCATCGCGGCCCTGCGCGCGCGCGGACAAGAGGTGATGTTCTATCCGTTCATCCTGATGGATCAACTGGAGGGAAGCGGGTTGCCGGATCCCTACCTTCCTGGACAGGAGCAGCCTGCATTGCCGTGGCGCGGGCGCATCACGGTGTCGATTGCACCGGGGCGCGCAGGCACGCCGGACCGCACTGCCGCGGCGGCAAGCGAGGTGGCGGCATTTTTCGGCACCGCCACCGCCGGTGACTTTGTCGTGTCAGGCAGCCAGATCAGCTATATTGGTGCGCCGGGCTTTGGGTATCGGCGGTTCATCCTGCATTATGCACATCTCTGCGCGGCGGCGGGGGGCGTTGACGCCTTCTGCATCGGATCCGAGATGCGGGGTCTGACGCAGATCAGGGGTGCGCTGGACAGCTTTCCGGCAGTTGTGGCACTGCGACAGCTTGCGGCGGATGTGCGCGGCATACTGGGTGCTGCGACCAAGATCAGCTATGCTGCGGATTGGACAGAGTATTTCGGCTACCAGACGGATGGAAACGTATATTTCCATCTTGACCCGCTGTGGGCGGACGCCAATATCGACTTTGTCGGCATCGACAACTACTTGCCGGTCGCGGACTGGCGGGACGGCGAGGATCATGCCGATGCCGGTTTTGTCACCATTCACAACCTTGCCTATCTGGGCGCCAACATTGCGGGCGGTGAAGGGTTCGACTGGTACTATGACAGTCCGGAGGGGCGGGCCGCGCAGCGGCGCCTGCCGATCACGGACGGCGCGCATGGCGAGCCATGGGTATTTCGCGACAAGGACCTGAAATCGTGGTGGTCGAACCTGCACCACGAACGGCAGGGCGCGACCCGAAGCGCGCTGCCAACCGACTGGGTGCCGGGGTCAAAGCCGATCCGGTTCACCGAATATGGCTGTGCCGCCGTCGACAAGGGCGGCAATGAGCCGAACAAGTTTGTCGATCTGAAATCGTCGGAATCCGCCTTGCCGCGTTATTCCAACGGGCGGCGCGATGATTTGATGCAGATGCAGTACTACCGCGCCTTTGCGCAGCACTTTGCGGATGAGGCAAACAATCCGGTCTCGGTTCTGTACGGTGGACCGATGGTCGACATGGCGCATGCCCATGCCTGGGCCTGGGATGCGCGGCCTTTTCCCGAGTTTCCCACCCTGGCAGAGACATGGAGCGACGGGCCGAACTATACGCGCGGCCACTGGCTGAACGGGAGGGTGTCGAACCAGAGCCTTGAAGCCGTGGTGGCCGAGATCTGTTCGCGGTCGGGCATGGAAATTCTTGATGCCAGAAAGCTTTACGGGGTGGTGCGCGGCTATCTGCAGTCCGAGACCGGGACTGCGCGGTCGGTGCTGCAGCCACTGATGCTGGCCTATGGCTTTGATGCGCTGGAGCGCGACGGGAAACTGCGGTTCGAAATGCGCAGCGGGCGGGCGGTCTCGACGCTTGCCCGCGATCGCCTTGCGCTGGCCAGCGATCTGGACGGCACGTTCGAGACCACGCGCACCCCCGAGGTCGAGATTGCGGGACGGGTCCGGCTGGGATTTGTCGAGGCCGAAGGCAGCTATGAAATCCGGCAGGCCGAGGCGATCTTTCCCGACGAAGTCAGTTTGGGTGTGTCGCAAAGCGAGATGCCGCTGGTTCTGACGACGACCGAGGCGCAGGCGACGGTCGAGCGCTGGTTGTCCGAGGCGCGGGTCGCGCGCGACACCGCACGGTTTGCGCTGCCGAAGTCCAGGCTGGACCTGGGCGCGGGGGATGTGGTCCGCGTTGAGCGCGCGCTTTACCGGATCGACCGGGTGGAGCAGGGGGACGCGCAACTGGTCGAGGCGGTCCGGGTCGAGCCGGGCGTCTACCGGATTTCCGATGGCGCCGAGGAGCGCATACTTCCGCGCCAGTTCTACGCGCCGGTTCCGGTCTATCCGGTCTTTCTGGACCTGCCGCTGCTGACGGGGAGCGAAGTTGCACATGCGCCGCATCTTGCGGTTACGGCGAACCCCTGGCCTGGCACGGTTGCGGTCTGGTCGTCATCAGAGGATGCGGGCTATGAGGTCAACCGCACGGTGGCGGCCCCATCCGTCATCGGCGTCACACAGTCGCCCCTGGCGGCGGCACCGCCCGGTGTGCTTGACCGCGGGGCACCGCTGCGCATCAAGACCACCGGCGGCAGCCTGAGCGCGAGCACGCTGGACGGTGTGCTGAACGGTGCCAACGTGATGGCGATCGGGGACGGGTCGGCCGACAACTGGGAAGTTTTCCAGTTCGTCGAGGCCGAGATCGTGGCGCCGGATACATATGAGGTCAGCCTGCGCCTGCGCGGTCAGGTCGGGACAGACGGCATCATGCCACCCGTGTGGCCCACGGGTAGCGAGGTCGTCCTGCTGGACCGGACGCCGCAACAGATTGACCTGCCATTGTCGGCGCGGGGCCTTGCGCGGTACTACCGTGTCGGCGTGGCAGGTCGCGGGTTTGCCGATCCGACCGTTGTGACGCGCGTCGAGGCGTTTGAAGGGATTGGCCTTCGCCCCTATCCGGTGGCGCACCTGAGGGCGATCCGCTTGCCAGCGGGCGATCTGGATGTCGCCTGGATCCGGCGCACGCGCATCGACGGGGACAGTTGGTTGTCACCCGAGGTGCCTTTGGGAGAGGACAGCGAAGCCTACGCGGTTCGGGTCAGGGTCGGAACGACGATCGTTGCCGAGACGACGGTCGCGGCACCCTTCTGGACCTACAGCGCGGCGCAACAGGCCACGAACGGGGCCACGGTGCCATTCCGCATTGAGGTCGCGCAAGTGTCCGACCGTTTCGGGCCGGGTCCGTTCCGCAGCCTCGACATTCTTGCATAGACATGCGTCCGGTGCTGGTGGTGGATGTCCTTGCGCTTGCCAGGGCCTTGCTGGCGGCACAAGCGGATGAGCGGGGCGCAGTCGCGCGACGGCTTATTGCCGAAGCGCAAGATGCGGACTTGTATCGCCAAGGTTGCGGCAACAGCCATCCTTTCCTGGGGGATGGCACGATCGCGGCCCGGTGCCTGTTGACCAGACCGCCGGCAGAGCCGGGACCGGACAGTCCGGACCATCTGGATGCGATGGCAGTCGCGGCCCGGGAATTGGGCGGCTGGCTGCGGCTGGCTGGATGTTGAATGGGATTGGTTTGTGTCCGGTTTCCTGGGTATACTTGCTGAAATGCAGGTGTGCGCAGGAGTTGACCATGGCTGAAACCCGGAAGAAAGTCGCGGCGGTCGATCCCGTCTGGCGGCGCGTCTGCGACGAGGCTGTCGAAGCGATTGCGAACGAGCCGCTGCTTGGCGGACTGGTGCATTCGAGCCTGTTGCACCACCCGACGATGGAGCGCGCGCTGGCCTACCGTTTTTCGCTGAAACTGGCCTCGGGCGAGATGAGCGAGCAGATCCTGCGCGAATTGGCCGATGAAGCCTATGAAGCGGACCCCGAGCTGGGGGTGGCGGCGCGCGCCGACCTCATGGCGGTCTATGATCGTGACCCGGCCTGCCATCGGTTCATCCAGCCGTTGTTGTTCTTCAAGGGCTACAAGGCCGTGCAGGCCTACCGTGTGGGCCATTGGCTGTGGCAGTCAGGGCGCCGGGATCTGGCCTATTTCGTGCAGATGCGGGTGTCAGAGGTGTTCGGCGTGGACATCCATCCCGCGGCAAAGGTCGGCAAAGGCATCATGATCGACCATGCGCATTCCATCGTCATCGGCGAAACTGCGGTGGTCGGGGACAACGTGTCGATGCTGCACTCGGTGACGTTGGGCGGAACAGGCAAGGAAGACGGCGACCGCCACCCCAAGATCGAAGATGGCGTGATGATCGGGGCGGGGGCAAAAATCCTTGGCAACATCCGTGTCGGCCATTGCAGCCGCATCGCAGCGGGTTCGGTTGTCCTTCACGATGTGCCGCATAACACAACCGTCGCCGGTGTTCCGGCGCGCGTGGTCGGGGTGGCGGGCTGCGACCAGCCGTCGCAGACGATGGATCAGCTCTTGCGGGGTGAAATCTGATTCGCCGCGAAAAGCTCTGCTGATGTCAGTGGCTACCGACAAGCCGACCGATCCGTCACCGGCTCACCGGCGAGTAGCGCCGGTCATGGCGGCGTGGTTGCTGCGACACGCGATCCTGATCTTTGCGCGGTTTGTGACCGCAGTGCGTCCGGTCTGGGCGGGGACGGCTCCGCTTGCCGTGCGGCGCATCTACTTTGCCAATCACAGCAGCAACGGCGATTTCGTGCTGATCTGGACGGTCCTGCCGCAGGCTTTGCGCATGGCAACCCGGCCCGTCGCCGGGAGTGACTACTGGCTGGCATCGCCACTGCGTTCCTTTATCGGGCGCGCCGTTTTCAACGCGGTTCTGATTGATCGCCGCCGCGAGATGCGCACCGAGGACCCGGTGGCGCAGATGCTGGCAGCCCTGGATCAGGGCAGCTCGCTCATCATCTTTCCCGAAGGCACGCGCAATACCGGAGCCGAGGCATTGCTTCCGTTCAAGACGGGGTTGTACCATCTGGCTGCCGCGCGGCCGGACATTGATCTTGTCCCGGTCTATATCCGCAATCTGAACCGCGTGATGCCAAAGGGTGAGATCATCCCCGTCCCTTTGATCTGCACGGTGGTTTTTGGAGAAACGCTGCATCTGAATGCGGGCGAGACAAAGGACGATTTTCTGTCCCGCGCGCGTCAGTCCCTGCTGGAGACCGCAAGGGCGTCATGACAGGGCCGCCCGATCTTTTCATTCTGTTGGCTGGCGTCGCCGCGATCCTTGTTGCCGCCACTTTCATCGGGCAGGTCCTGCGGATCCGGTATTCGCCCGATGGCACCAGTCCGGTGATCGAGAACCTGAACGCGCGCATCCTGTCGTGGTGGGGCATGGTGGTGCTGCTCGGGCTTGCCTTTCTGGCCGGGCGGACCGGGGTGATCGTGCTTTTCGCGCTCTGTTCCTTTGCCGCCTTGCGCGAGTTCCTGACGTTGACCAACACCACGCGCGCTGATCACTGGGCGCTGGTAGTGGCTTTCTTTGTGGTCTTGCCACTGCAATTCTGGCTGGTCTCGACGGACTGGTACGGGCTGTATTCGATCTTTATTCCGGTCTACGCCTTTCTGGTCTTGCCGATCATTGCCGCATTCCGTGGGACAACCGACAGCTTTCTTGCCCGCGTCTCTGAAACCCAGTGGGCGCTGATGATCGCGGTCTTTTGCGTCAGTTACGTGCCGGCGTTGCTGACCCTGCAGATTCCAGGCTTTGAAGGTCGCAATGTCCTTTTGATCGCCTGGCTGGTCTTTGTGGTCCAGTTCAGCGACGTCATGCAGTACACGTGGGGCAAGCTGGTCGGCCGCCATCCTGCTGCCCCCTCCCTGTCGCCGTCCAAGACATGGGAAGGCCTGATCGGCGGCGTTCTGACGGCAACACTGGCGGGCGCAAGCCTCTGGTGGATCACGCCGTTCACATTTTCGCAGGCGCTTGGGATCGGGCTGATCGTCACCCTGATGGGGTTCTGCGGCGGCCTGGTGATGTCGGCGATCAAGCGGGACCGGGGCGTCAAGGACTGGGGCAACCTGATCGAAGGGCATGGCGGGTTCATCGACCGGCTGGATTCGGTGATGTTTGCCGCCCCGATCTTTTTCCACATCGTGCGCTATAACTGGTCGGTAGTATGACCGAGACGCCCGAAAACCGCCGCCCGCTGGCCAGCCGTGACACCGCCTGGGCGCGCCGTGCCGCCAGCTGGCTGGTTGCGCGCGATGTGACCCCCAACCAGATTTCGCAACTTGCCATGGTCTTTGCGGCGTTGGGTTTTCTGGCCTTTGCGCTGTCATGGCTGGCCGGACCGATCGTTGCAGGCCTGATGCTGCTAGTCGCGGCAGCCTGCTGCCAGGGGCGGCTGATCTGCAACCTGCTGGACGGCATGGTTGCGATCGAGGGCGGCAAGGCGGCAAAGGATGGTCCCTTCTGGAATGAGGCACCCGACCGCGTGTCGGACATTCTGTTGCTGTGCGGGGCAGGCGTGGCCTGCGGATCGCCCGTGCTGGGCGCACTTGCGGCCACGGGAGCGCTGGCGACCGCCTACCTGCGCGAACTTGGCCGGGCGGAGGGGCTTGGTGCGGACTTTTCCGGCCCCATGGCCAAACAGCATCGCATGGCCGTGCTGACCATCGGCGCGGTGCTGGCGGCGTTCCAGCCACTGGTCTGGGATGGATCGGTCCTGCGATACGCGCTGGGCGTGATCATCCTGGGTACGGTCCTTACCGCCCTACGCCGATCCTGGCGGATCATCACTGGCCTCAAGGCGCGGTGACGGGGGCCGGTCGCCCGACCCCCAAGGATCAAGCGAGCATCGCCATCGGGTTTTCCAGGCTCTCGACGACCGCCTTCAGGAACTCCGCCCCGAGCGCCCCGTCGATCACCCGGTGATCGACCGACAGTGTCATCGACATGACTGTCGCGACGCCAATAGTCCCATCCGTCATCACAACCGGCTTCTTGATCCCGGCCCCGACCGCAAGGATCGATCCATGCGGCGGGTTGATCACGGCGTCGAAATTCTCCACCCCCATCATCCCGAGGTTCGAGATCGCAAAGGACCCGCCCTGATATTCGTGGGGCGCGAGCTTCTTCGACTTCGCGCGTCCCGCGAGGTCCTTCATCTCCGCCGACAGCGCGCTCAGCGACTTCTTGTCAGCATCGCGCAGGACCGGCGTGAACAGCCCCCCTTCGACTGCCACCGCCACTGCCACATCCGACGGCTTCAGCCGCAGCATCCGGTCGCCAGCCCAGACGGCATTCGCGTTCGGGACCGCCTGCAGGGCCATCGCCGACGCCTTGATGATGAAGTCGTTGACCGACAACTTCACCCCACGGCTTTCGAGGCCCTTGTTCAGTTGCTCGCGGAACGCCATCAGCGCGTCGAGCCGCACCTCGCGTCGCAGGTAGAAATGCGGGATGGTCTGCTTGGCTTCGGTCAGGCGCGCGGCGATGGTACGACGCATGCCGTCGAGCGGGACCTCCACGAAGTCCCGATCCGCATACATCTTCAGTACGGTTTCGGTCGCCATGCCGGTCGGCATTCCTGCCGCCGCCGGTTTCGCCGGGGCTGGGGCCGCCGCTGTGGTTGCCGCGACCGGAGCCGCCGTTTTCGGCGTTTCCCCCTCGACATCCGCCTTGACGATCCGCCCATGAGGGCCAGAGCCTGCGACCTTGGTCAGGTCCAGCCCCTTGTCCGCCGCGATCCGCCGCGCCAGAGGCGACGCAAACACCCGCGCACCACTTGCCGCCACCGGAGCCTTCGGAGCAGGAACTGGCTGAACCGCAACCGCCGCAGTAACCGGGGCCGCAGCGACTGCCGGAGCCGCAGCGACTGCCGGAGCCACCGCAGCCGGAGCCGCTGCCTTGGCAGGGGCCGCGCTCACGCTCTCCCCCTCCTCGACCATGATCGCGATGGGCGTGTTCACCTTCACCCCCGCCGTCCCTTCGGCGACGAGCAGTTTCCCGACGATCCCTTCATCGACCGCCTCGAACTCCATTGTCGCCTTGTCGGTCTCGATCTCGGCAAGGATCTGGCCCGACTTGACCGCATCCCCCTCTTTCACCAGCCATTTCGCAAGCGTCCCCTCTTCCATCGTGGGGGAAAGGGCCGGCATCAGAATCTCTACAGCCATGGCTTCACCTCACCGATATGTGACGGATTTGACGGCTGCGATCACCTCGGCGGTGGTCGTCAGCGCCAGTTTTTCCAGGTTCGCCGCATAGGGCATCGGCACGTCTTTCCCGGTACAGTTGATCACGGGTGCATCGAGGTAGTCGAACGCCCGTTGCATGATCGTGGCCCCGATATGGTTGCCGATGGCCCCGACGGGGAAGCCTTCCTCGACCGTCACGCAGCGGTTGGTTTTCATCACCGACGCCAGCACCGTGTCATAGTCGATGGGGCGCAGCGTGCGCAGGTTGATCACCTCCGCCGAAATCCCCTCTTTCGCAAGTTCTTCAGCAGCTTGCAGGGAATAGGTCAGACCGATCCCGAAGCTGACGATCGTTACGTCGGTGCCCGATCGCAGGATCGACGCCTTGCCGAACGGCACTGCGAAGCCGGGGTCCGTGGGCACTTCAAAGCTGCGCCCGTAAAGGATTTCGTTCTCCAGGAAGATCACCGGGTTCGGATCGCGGATGGCGGTCTTCAGCAGTCCCTTCGCGTCCGCCGCCGAATAGGGGATGCAGACCCGCAGGCCCGGGATCGCCGCATACCAGGCCGAATAGTCCTGGGAGTGCTGCGCCCCGACCCGCGCCGCGGCCCCGTTCGGCCCCCGGAACACCATGGGGCTGCCCATCTGGCCCCCCGACATGTACAGGGTCTTCGCCGCCGAGTTCAGGATATGGTCAATCGCCTGCATGGCGAAGTTGAAGGTCATGAATTCAACGATCGGTTTCAGCCCGCCCCAGCTTGCGCCCGTGGCGATCCCGGCAAAGCCCATCTCGGTGATCGGCGTATCGACCACGCGGCGGGGTCCGAATTCGTCCAGCAGGCCCTGGGAAATCTTGTAGGCCCCCTGATATTCGCCAACCTCTTCGCCCATCAGGAACACCGTCGGATCGGCCCGCATTTCCTCGGCCATCGCCTCGCGCAGCGCCTCGCGCACGGTCATGGTCTTGGTCGGGCCTTCGGGCAGGTCTGAATGAGGCCAGCCAGATGCCGCTACCGGGGCGGGGGTCGCCGCCGGGGCAGTGGCCTTGATGGCGGCCGGCGTCGTTGCTGCTACCGGCGCTTCCACCGCTGCGGCCACCGCGACAACCGCTGCCTTGGGCGCATCCGATACGGTTTCCCCCGCTTCGACCATCACCATGATCGGCGTGTTCACCTTCACGCCCGCAGTTCCCTCGGCCACCAGAATCCGGCCTACCGTGCCCTCATCGACCGCCTCGAATTCCATCGTCGCCTTGTCGGTCTCGATCTCTGCGATGATCTGGCCGGACTTGACCACGTCGCCCTCTTTCACCAGCCATTTGGCCAGGGTGCCTTCCTCCATCGTCGGCGACAGGGCGGGCATCAACACGTCTGTGGACATCTTCTTTCCCCCGCTTCAAGCGTAGATATCTGTCCAAAGCTCGCTCAAGGGCGGCTCCGGGCTGTCTTTGGCGAACTCCGCGCTCTCGTTCACGATGGCCTTGATGTCCTTGTCGATGGCCTTCAGGTCTTCGTCCGAGGCCAGCCCCGCATTGATCAGCAATTCCCGCACATGCTCGATGGCATCCTTTTCGGACCGCATCTTTTCCACTTCCTCGCGGGTCCGGTACTTGGCCGGGTCCGACATCGAATGCCCGCGATAGCGATAGGTCATCATTTCCAGGATGTAGGGGCCTTTCCCCGCCCGGCAGTGCGCAACGGCCTTTTCGCCCGCCGCCTTCACCGCCAGAACGTCCATGCCGTCGACCTGCTCACCGGGGATGCCGTAGGCAAGGCCGCGTCCGAACAGCGTCGTCGACTTGGTCGACCGCTTGACCGATGTCCCCATCGCATAGCCGTTGTTTTCAATGACGAAAATCACCGGCAGCGCCCAAAGCTCCGCCATGTTGTAGGTCTCGTAGACCTGGCCCTGGTTGGCTGCGCCGTCGCCGAAATAGGTAAAGGTCACGTTGTCATTGCCCAGATACTTGTCCGCGAACGCCAGCCCCGCGCCCAGCGGCACCTGCGCGCCAACAATCCCGTGCCCGCCGTAGAAATGTTTCTCTTTCGAGAACATGTGCATCGAGCCGCCCTTGCCCTTGGAGTAGCCTCCAATCCGCCCGGTCAATTCCGCCATGACACCCCTGGGGTCCATCCCGCAGGCCAGCATATGCCCGTGGTCGCGGTAGGATGTGACCCGTTTGTCGCCCTCTTTCGCGGCCGCTTCCAGACCCACGACGACCGCTTCCTGTCCGATGTACAAGTGGCAGAACCCGCCGATCAGCCCCATCCCGTAAAGCTGCCCCGCCTTTTCCTCGAACCGCCGGATCAGCAGCATATCGCGGTAGTACTTCAGCAATTCGTCTTTTGAGACATTGGGTCTCGCATCCGGCTTTCTGGTGGCCATGCGCGGCGTCCTCCCCTGGGAAACGGCAAGATGGTTCAACGTTAAACCACGCTTACCGCATCGGTGTTTCTTGGGTCAAAGCAAATATTGACGCGCAATGCCGGGTTGGCGACATGCCACCCATGCGTCCGGAGCATGACAATCTCAATATGTGAGCATATTGACACGTGACAAAAGAATCACATAAATGGACCCATGGACGACATTTTCAAGGCCCTTGGCGATCCCACCCGCCGCCTGATCCTCGACCTTTTGCGCCAGCGCGACGGGCGCACCGTCACCGAGATCGAGGCGAACGTGGACATGACCCGCTTTGGCGTCATGAAACACCTCGCGGTGCTTGAAGAGGTCGGCCTGATCACGGCGCGGCGCGAGGGGCGGTTCAAGTACCTGCACCTCAATGTCGTGCCGCTCCAGCGCCTTCTGGACCGCTGGATCGACCCCATGCTGCGCCCCTGGGCGCGGCGTCTTGAAGACCTGCGTCAAACCCTGGAAGGAGAACCCGCGATGCAAGCTGCCGCTGATACCGCCATCTACCAGACCGAGATTTACATCCGCACCACGCCTGAGCGCCTTTGGCAGGCGCTGACCGATCCCAAGGACACCGCCAACTACTATTTCAGTTCCGCCGTCGCGTCGGACTGGCGACAGGGTGCGAAGATCAGCTATCTCTGGCCGGATGGCAGGGAAATGGTCTCGGGCGAAATCCTCGAGGTCGATCCCCCGCGAAAGCTTGTCACCACCTTTGTCCCGCATTTCTCGGCAACATCCGGTCCCGCAACCCGCGTCACCTACACGCTGGAACCGATGGGCGATCTGGTGCGGCTGGTCTTGACGCATGAAGGGCTGACCGCCGCCGATATCGGCATCAAGGGGGGCTGGGTCAAGATTTTCAACGGGTTGAAGACCTGGCTCGAGACGGGAAGGCCGCTGAACATCCCGCCGGGCGGCTGACACATGTCAAAAATTGTCGCAGGGCCGGGTCAGGCGTCCGGTCCTGCGCCGTTCGACCTAACGCAGCACCATTTCGTCGGGGCGCAGAAAGCCAAGGATTTCACGCGCCTGCTGGTCCAGAAGGTCAAGGTCGAGATAAGCGTCCGACAGCCGCTTTGTCAGATTGGTCAGCGTTGCCAGTTCCGCCGACAGCCGGTCCCGCTCCACCGTCAGGGTTTCCGCTTCGGCGGCGATTTCCACCTGCCGGAACACACCGTATTCACCCTGCACGGCGGCAAAGGTGAAATAGCTGCCGAGCGCGAACAGCGACAGGTAATAGACGGCGGCAACAGCGGCCGGACGGACGGTGGACTGGATCATGTTCTGGCCTCGCCGCCTCTTGCCTGGGCGGTCCCGACGACCATAGGCCAGACCGTCGGGCGAGGGAATCCCTGCCCGCGAATCACCCAGAATCGTTGCCTATTGCCCACAGTTTGCATGCTGAACCTTGCCGATCGGGCGGCCTTGCGATCTAGCCCGCGACCGACGCGCGATAGATGCTGTCGATGGCGGCCCCAAGTGCCGCATCAAACTCCGCATCCGACTGTCCTGCCGACAGTCCTTCGGTCAGTGCGCGGCTAAAGCTGGCGATGATCCCGGCGTTCTGCGCCAGGATCGCGTTGGCTGCATCGCGCGCGTGTCCGCCCGACAGCGCCACTACCTTCAGCACTTTGGGATGATCGACCAGCGGCTTGTAGAAATTGGCGACGGTCGGCAGCGACAGCTTCAGCATGACCTGGCCCTTGACCGCGCCAAGCGCCTTCAGAATCTCGTCCTGCAGCAGAGCCTCGGCCTCGCGCTTGTCCGCGATGGAGATCGTGACCTCAGGCTCCAGGATCGGCATCAGCCCGTGGGACGCCACCTGCGCGCCCACCGCGAACTGCTGCGCCACGATGGCGGCGATCCCCTTGCGGTTCGCGGCATTGACGACCGACCGCTCCTTGGTCCCGAAAATCCCCGCCTTTGCCGCCCGCGCCAACAGCGCATCCAGCCCCGGCATCGGTTTCATCAGCTGCACGCCATCAGCCTCGGCCTCCAGCCCCTTGTCGATCTTCAGGAACGGCACGACCTGTCTGTTCTTCCAAAGATAGGTCGCGGTCGGAATGCCGTCGATGGTGCGGTCCATCGTCTGCTCGAAGAGGATCGCCCCCACCACCTTGTCGCCGGTAAACGCGGGCGACTTGATGATCCGGGCGCGCATCGCGTGCATCATGTCGAACATTTCGGTCTCGCCGGAATAGGCGGTCTCGGGGATGCCATAAAGTTTCAGCGCCTTTGGGGTCGATCCACCCGACTGGTCAAGCGCCGCGATAAAGCCTTTGCCTGCCCGCATCTGTTCGGTCATTGCTGCGATGGTCATGTCCGTCTCCCGTTGATTGCGCTCTGGCATAGCCTGCCCTTGGCCATGCCTCAACCCATCAGCGCGGCAACGCCGGGCAAATCCTTGCCCTCCATCCACTCCAGGAAGGCGCCCCCGGCGGTGGAGATAAAGGTGAAATCCCCCGCCGCACCGGCCTGGTTCAGGGCCGCAACGGTATCCCCGCCGCCCGCGACCGAGATCAGCTTGCCCGCTTTGGTCAGGCGCGCCGCCGCGCGTGCCGCCGCAGTGGTCGCCGCGTCAAACGGCGCGATCTCGAATGCGCCCAGCGGCCCATTCCAGATCAATGTGCTGCAGCCTGCAAACACCGCCTCGATTGCCGTGACCGTCTTTGGACCCGCATCCAGGATCATCGCATCCATCGGACAATCGCGCACGCCCACGACCTCGGACGCCGCCCCTGCCTTGAACTCGCGCGCCACCACCACATCCACCGGCAGATGAATGGCACATCCCGCGCCTTGCGCCTTGCGGATGATCTCGCGGGCGGTTTCGGCCATGTCGCGTTCGGCCAGCGACCGGCCGACCTCGATCCCCTCGGCCACCAGGAACGTGTTGGCCATGCCACCGCCGATCACCAGGTGATCCACCTTGGTCACAAGATTGGCCAGCAATTCGATCTTTGTCGACACCTTGGCGCCACCGACAACGGCAACCACCGGGCGCTGCGGCGACCCAAGGGCCGCCTCCAGCGCGCGCAGTTCCGCCTCCATCAGCCGCCCCGCCGCCGCAGGCAAAAGCCGCGCCAGGCCTTCGGTCGAGGCATGGGCACGATGCGCGGCCGAAAAGGCATCGTTCACGTAAACCTGTCCCAGCGCCGCCATCCGGCCCGCCAGACCCGCATCATTCGCCTCTTCGCCGGGATGGAACCGCGTGTTTTCCAACAGCACCACCTCGCCCGGACCGGCGTTGGCGATCGCTGCCGCCGCCGCATCCCCCACGCAATCGCTGACGAACACCACCTTGCGCCCAAGGCTTTTTTCCACCGCGCCCGCAACATGGGCCAGGCTCATCTCCGGCACCACCTTGCCCTTGGGCCGGTCGAAATGGGCCAGGAGAACGACCTTTCCGCCGCGTGCGATGATGTCCTCGACCGTCGGCCTGATCTTGTCGATCCGCGTGGTGTCGGTGACGCGGCCCGCCTCCATCGGGACGTTGATGTCCACGCGCACCAGCACGACCTTGCCGGCCATCGCCATATCGTCGAGTGTTTTCCACGCCATCGCACCATTCCCCCAGTGGTTGTTTACCCCGTCTTGCCGGGGATCACACTGTTTCGTCAACCGCTGGAATCGCTTTGCCCTTTCCTTGGGCGGAACCCGCCGCTAGTTTCCCGCCCAAATTCAAAGGAGCTGCCCATGGCCGAGATCAAGGACCCCGAAAACACCATCATCCTGACGCTGAAGGACGGCGAAGTGGTGATCGCCCTTCTGCCCGAGGTTGCCCCGAAACATACCGAGCGGATGAAAACCCTTGCCCGCGCCGGGGCCTATGACAACGTCTGTTTCCACCGTGTCATCGACGGCTTCATGGCCCAGACCGGCGATGTCGAAAACGGCAACATGGAAAAGGACTTCAACCTGCGCCGCGCCGGAACTGGCGGATCGGCCCATCCCGACGTTCCGGCCGAGTTTTCCAAACTGCCGCATGACCGGGGCACCATCGGCGCTGCCCGCTCGTCCAGCCCGAATTCGGCCAACAGCCAGTTCTTCATCAATTTCAAGGACAACCATTTCCTGAACGGCCAGTACACCGTCTATGGCCGCGTCCTGTCGGGGATGGAGCATGTGGACAAGATCGCCAAGGGCGAACCGCCCGCAAAGCCCGACCGGATGATTTCCGTCAAGGTGGCCGCCGATGTCCAGTAAATCCCTGATCCTCGCCTTCGCCGTTATCGCCGCCCCTGCATTCGCGCAAGAGGACGGCCCAGGCCCCAACCTGACCATCGACGTCACGGGACAGGCGAATGGCACCATCGTCATCGACCTTTTCGCCGACAAGGCACCAAAGCACGTCGCGCAGATCACCGCGCTCGCGTCCGAAGGCGCCTATGACGGTGTCGTCTTTCACCGCGTCATCGACGGCTTCATGGCCCAGACCGGCGACGTCCAGTTCGGCAAGGCCGGTGGCGACCTCGCCCAGGCCGGTATGGGAGGATCGTCGAAGCCCGACATTCCCGCCGAGTTCTCGGATGTCTCGTTCCAGCGCGGCGTCGTCGGCATGGCCCGGTCGCAAAGCCCCGACAGCGCCAACAGCCAGTTCTTCATCATGTTTGCACCGGGAGAGTTCCTGGACGGCCAATATACTGTCGTCGGCCAGGTGATTTCCGGGATGGAGGTCGTCGATGCGATCAAGCGCGGCGACGGTCCGAACGGTGAAGTCACCGGCGCACCCGATGTGATGGCGAAAGTGACCGTCGCGCCGTGACCTACGGTCGGAGCGGGGGGCCGTCCCCCCGCACCCCCGCGGGATATTTGTCCAGTCAGAAAGGCTTAGCCCAGCACCACCAGCGCATGACGCTTCTTGCCTGCCGTCAGCTTCACCGGCTCCGAGAGGTCCCCCGCTCCGATCCGCAAGCCCGGATCGGTGACGAGGTCGTCGTTCATCCGTGCGCCACCCTCGGCGATCAGGCGCTTGGCATCCTTGCCGGACGCGGCCAGACCGGCGCGCACCAGCAACTGCACGATGCCCAGACCTTCGGACAATTCCGAGGGTGTGATATGCACCGTAGGCAGATCGTCCCCGATGCCGCCATGTTCAAACACTTCGCGCGCGGTAGTCTCGGCCGCCAGCGCCGCATCCCCACCGTGCAGAAGGGTCGTCACCTCATTCGCCAGCCGGATTTTCGCCGCGTTGATCTCGGACCCGCCAAGCGCGCCCAGCCGGTCGCATTCCGACACCGGCAGTTCGGTGAAGATCTTCAGGAACCGCCCCACATCGGCATCGGTCGTGTTGCGCCAGAACTGCCAGAATTCGTAGGCACTCAGCATGTCAGGGTTGAGCCAGACCGCCCCGCTGAGCGACTTGCCCATCTTGCGCCCGTCGCTGGTCGCCAACAGGGGCGTCGTAAGGCCGTAAACCTCGTGGTCCATCACCCGGCGCGTCAGGTCAACGCCGTTGATGATGTTGCCCCACTGGTCCGATCCGCCCATCTGCAACAGGCAGCCATGGCGGCGATGAAGTTCAAGGAAATCATAGGCCTGAAGGATCATGTAGTTGAACTCAAGGAAAGACAGGCTTTGCTCGCGGTCCATGCGCGACTTGACGGATTCAAAAGACAGCATCCGGTTGACCGAGAAATGCCGCCCAATGTCGCGCAGGAATTCCAGGTAGTTCAGTCTGTCGAGCCATTCGGCATTATTCAGCATGATCGCGTCGTTCGGTCCCGCCCCATAGGACAGGTAGCGCGCAAAGACCTTTTGCATGCCCGCGATGTTTTCGTCGATCTTTGCCGGTGTCAGCAGCGGACGTTCCTCGGCCTTGAAGGACGGATCGCCCACCTTGGTCGTGCCGCCCCCCATCAGGGTGATTGGCTTGCCGCCGCATTTCTGCAGCCAGCGCAGCACCATGATGTTCATCAGATGGCCGACATGCAGCGAGGCCGCCGTCGCATCATAGCCGATATAGGCAGGCACGATGCCCGTCAGAAATGCCGCATCCAGCGCCTGATAGTCCGTGCAGTCCGCAAGGAACCCACGCGACATCATCACGGCGATGAACTCGGATTTCGGATGGTAGGTCATCGCCGCCTCGTGCTTAACTGAAGCCGCGATATACCGGGGCGGGGAGACAAGGGGAAGATGCTGAAATCCGGGGCCATCTGGGCGTTGGGGGCGATGTCGGGCACCTCGCTCGACGGCGTCGATGCCGCGATGGTGCTGACCGATGGCCTGACGATCAGCGACTTCGGCCCCCACGCCTACCGCCCCTATACCGCCCTGGAACAATCCACCCTGCGTGCCGCGCTGGGCCAATGGCCGGGCGATCCAGCGGTACAAGCGGCGGCAGAGGTAGTGGAGACGGCGCATGCCGAGGTGCTGTCGCGCTTTCGCGGCGTCGATGTCGTCGGTTTCCACGGCCAGACCCTCGCGCATGATCCCGGCGGGCGCGGCACGCATCAGGCCGGGGACGGGGCGCTGCTGTCGAACGTGCTGGGCTTGCCCGTGGTCTGGGATTTCCGGTCCAATGACGTCGCGATGGGCGGGCAGGGGGCGCCGCTTGCGCCTTTCTTTCATCACGCCTGCGCGCGCTGGATCGGCGCGACCGAACCCTTGGTGTTTCTCAACCTCGGTGGCGTCGGCAACCTGACCTGGATCGACCCGAAGATCGAAAGGCCCGAAGCCCCCGGCGCGCTGCTGGCCTTTGACACCGGCCCGGCCAACGCCCCGGTCAACGACCTTTTGCGGATGCGGCTGGGTGCCGATTTCGACCGCGACGGGGCCGTCGCCAGCACCGGAACAGTCGATGAAGCCGCCGTCACGCATTTCCTTGGCCATAACTATTTCTACAGAATGCCTCCGAAGTCCCTTGATCGCGATGCCTTTTCGAGCACTTTTCGAACATATGATGCGATGACCACTGAGAACGCCGCCGCGACCCTGACCGCCATCGCCGCCGCTGCCGTTGCCAAGGGGCTGGAGCATTGTCCCATGCCCCCAACCCGCATCCTCGTGACCGGCGGGGGTCGCCTGAACCCCGTTCTCATGCGCGAACTCACCACCCGAACCGGCCTGCCCACCGCCCACGTGGAGTCCGAAAACCTCAACGGCGACATGCTGGAGGCGCAGGCCTTTGCCTATCTTGCTGTGCGGATATCGCGCGGTATGCCCACCTCCGGCCCGACCACCACCAGGGTTGCGACAGCCATCGGCGGCGGGCGGATCAGCCGACCGCCTTCGCCCGCGATTTCTGGATAAGGGCGCCAGTATAGATCACCAGCGCCACCCAGATCATCGGGAAGGCGATCATCCGCGCGGCCCCGAACGGCTCGCCGAACCAGAACACCGCCGTCAGGAAAATCATCGTGGGGGCGATGTATTGCAGGATGCCGATGGTCGACAGGCGCAGCAGCTTTGCGCCATTGGCATAGATCATCAGCGGCACCGCCGTCACGATCCCGCAGCCGACCAGCAGCCAGGTATCCTCGGGCACCCCGACGGCAAAATTGCTTTGCCCCGTCGCCACCAGCCACCCCAGCCATCCCAGGGCAAAGGGCAACAGGATCAGCACCTCCAGCATGAATCCCTGGTTCGGTCCCAGCGGCAGGCTTTTCTTGAAATAGGCATAGAACCCCCAGGTCACGGTCAGTCCCAGCGCCACCAGCGGCAGCCGCCCAGACTCCCAGGTCAGGATCGCCACCGCCAGACCCGCCAGCGCGATCGCTGCCATCTGCGCGCGGTTCAGCTTTTCGCCCAGCAGCACCGCCCCCAGAAACACGCTGAACAGGGGATTGATGTAATAGCCCAGCGCCGCATCCAGCGCATGCCCCGACCCGATGGCCCAGACATAGATGCCCCAGTTGACCGAGATCAGCGCCGCGGTCACGCAGCCCATCGCCAGCATCCGGGGGTTGCGCAACGCGACCCGCAAATCGGCCGTCCGCCCCAGCCAGACCAAGACGGCAGCGGCAATCGGTACCGACCAGATCACGCGGTGCGCCACCACCTCGGTCGCCGGGATGTGACCGAGCGCCTTCATGTAGAGCGGCAGGAACCCCCAGAGCAGGTAGGCCGAGATGGCAAAGGCCAGCCCGCGCGGGGAATCGGTGTTGTCGGGGTTTTCGGCCATGCGACAGGACTAGCCCCGAACGCCACACGCCGCCACTGGGCAGATTGTGACGGTCACAATCGGCTGATGCCGAAGGTGCGTCGGTGTCGGAAATACGGCCCGTCCGCCGCGCCATCTGTCTTGCCGCCACCGCCGCAGCATCCCTACGGCCATGGCGCCGATCCGGACACGGATCTTCCTGCCCTCGATTTGGCCCAGCAGCCGAAAGTCCGCCGCCGTGCCGTCCGGGCTGGACGGCTCGGGCAATGCCATGCCAACCGGAATGCGCACAGCCCGGAAAGGGGCGGCGTCAACCCATCTCAAACGGTCTGGGCTGCAAGAGACCGGATATCCAGTTCACCCCTTCAGGATGCTGCGCCCGGCATATTCCGCCGTTTCCCCCAGCATTTCCTCGATGCGGATCAACTGGTTATACTTGGCCAGCCGGTCCGACCGCGACAGCGACCCGGTCTTGATCTGCCCGCAATTGGTGGCGACGGCAAGGTCGGCAATCGTGCTGTCCTCGGTTTCGCCCGAACGGTGGGACATCACGTTGGTATAGCCCGCCCGGTGCGCCATATCGACGGCCGCCAGCGTTTCGGTCAGGGTGCCGATCTGGTTGACCTTGACCAGCATGGAATTGGCGCAACCCTTGGAAATCCCTTCCGCCAGCCGCTTGGGGTTGGTCACGAACAGGTCATCGCCGACCAGTTGCAGCTTGTCGCCGATCTTGTCGGTCAACAGCTTCCAGCCCGCCCAGTCATCCTCCGAACAGCCATCCTCGATCGAGATGATCGGGTAGTCCCTGGCAAGACCGATCAGGAAATCGACATTCTCATCGATGGACAGGGACTTGCCCTCGCCCGCCATCTCATAGCGGCCGTTCTTGAAATACTCGGTCGCAGCACAATCCAGCGCCAGATAGATATCACGACCCGGCTTGTAGCCCGCCTTTTCTATGGATTTCAGAATGAAATCAAGTGCCTCCCGCGCGGACTTCAGGTTCGGGGCAAAGCCGCCCTCGTCTCCGATGCCGGTATTGTGGCCCGCCGCCGACAGCTCTTTCTTCAGCGTGTGAAAGATCTCCGACCCCATCCGCACCGCCTCGCGGATGTTTTCCGCCGCCACCGGCATGATCATGAATTCCTGGATGTCGATCGGGTTGTCGGCGTGCTGGCCGCCATTGATGATGTTCATCATCGGCACCGGCAGGATGCGGGCCGAGGTGCCCCCGACATAGCGGTAAAGCGGCTGGTTCGCGTACTCCGCCGCCGCCTTGGCGACCGCCAATGACACGCCCAGGATCGCATTGGCCCCCAGGCGTCCCTTGTTGTGGGTGCCGTCCATCTCGATCATGGTACGGTCGATGCCGACCTGTTCGGTGGCGTCAAAACCGACGATCTCCTCGGCAATCTCGCCGTTGACGGCCGCCACCGCCTCCAGCACGCCCTTGCCCATGTAGCGGGACTTGTCGCCGTCGCGACGCTCCACCGCCTCATGCGCGCCGGTTGACGCGCCCGATGGCACCGCCGCGCGGCCCATCTCGCCGGTTTCCAGAACCACGTCCACCTCGATGGTGGGATTGCCCCGGCTGTCGAGGATTTCGCGGGCGTGGATGTCGATGATGGTGCTCATGGTCGGGTTCCTTGCACTGGTCAGCCGGTTGCGGTTTTCAGGCCTTCTACCTTGCGCCGACGCTCGCGGTAAAGCGTGTAAAGCCCCGATCCGATCACCAGGCTTGCCCCGAACAGCGTCTGCGTGTCCGGGCGTTCGGCAAAAAGCATCAGTCCCAACCCCAAAGCAAAGATCAGACGGGTATAGCGGAACGGCGTGATGACGGACACATCGCCCGCCCGCGTCGCCTCGATGATCGCCCAATAGGCGACGAGGCCGATCAGCGTGGCGGTGGCGATCTGCGCCCAAGCCACGGGTCCCGGCATGATCGCGCCACCGGCAGCGGCCATCATCCCGATCGACAGGACGATTACCCCGCCATAGCCAAACGTGGCGACAACGGGTGTGGGCACGCCGGGGTCCATCCGGCGGGCAAAGATGTCGCGCGCGGACATGCCGATGACACCGACAACAGCCCATAACACGTTGGGATCAAACGCCGTTGACCAGGGCTTGATGATCAGAAGGACACCGCAGAACCCGACCAGGATCGCCGTCCAGCGCCGCCAGCCGACCTCTTCGCCCAGAAAGATCGCAGCGGCGGCCACCACCATGATGGGGGATGCCTGCAGGATCGCCGAGACCAGCGACAGGGGCGCCAGCGACAGCCCCATCAGGATGCCGCCTGACCCGACCATCTCGGCCAGGGTGCGCCCGATCACCGGACCGCTGAACACGTTTCGGGAAAAGACGCCGCGCCCTTGCCGGAATGCCCAGACCCCGAAAACTGCGAAACCCACCACCGCGATCAACAGCGAGACCTGACCCACCGGCACGGTCACGCTGGCTGCCTTGATCATGGCGTCCTCGACCGCAAAGCCCGCCATCGCCAGCACCATCATCAGGATGCCACGCAGGTTCTGGGCGCGTCTGTCATGTGGGGTCATGGGAGGGTCCAGCGGGATGAGGCCCCCCGGATACAGTGGCCAGACCCCGAACTAAAGCCCCGATCTTCTGGTCTTTTCGTGCGGATGCCGGGACCTGCACCCCCGCATCCGCTGCGTTCGTCTATTTGTAGAGCCGCGCAACCCCCGCCTTGTCATGCAGCGCATTGACCTCGTCCTGCTTCAGTTCCAGCGCCGTCGCCAGATCGTGCAGGTATTGCGCTTCGGCCTTGTTGTCGAGGTTGATGGCAAGCAGGGACATCGCATAGACCTGTTCCTCCATCCCGCCTGGCACCTGGCGGGCCAGACCGTCGATGTCGACGGGGCGGTCCATCTCGGCCTTGACAAACGCGATCTCGTCCGCCGATGCATCGCCCATGTTCTTGAACAGCTTTGCCTTTTCGCCGGCGTCAAGGTCGCCGTCGCATTTCGCGGCCTGTACCATCGCGCGCAGGATCAGCGCGGCGGCCAGATCTTCGTTGCGCGTGGTGGAGCGCATCGGACCCTTGGCGCGGCCCTGTGCCATGGCGTCATTCGCGGCATTGCCGATGCCGCCGCCGGTGCCCGGTTCGGGCAATACCTGTCCGCCCGGCCTTGCCCCCAAAAGGCCGCCCAACAGGTCGCCGATCCCGCCGATGCCACCACTTTGGGATGTCGTGCCCCCTGCCAGCTTGCCGCCGAGCAGGCCGCCCAGAATATCTTCAAGTCCCCCCTGCGGCGCGTTCGCGCGCGTCGTCGTCCGCGGGTTCTGCCCCGAATTGCCGGTCAGGTTGCCAAGGAAATCGTCGATGCTGTTGGCGGTGCCGGCCTTGGGCACGGGTTGGGCGGTGTTTTTGCCGATGGCATCGGAAAAGATGTCCTCCAGCCCGGTCGGTTTGCCCCCGTCATACCGCGTGCGCGTCCCCGGCGCGCTTGCCTGACCGCCGCCCAGGCCCCTTTTCGACATGGTGCTGACGCCTTTCGCCAGGGCAATGCCGATGGCGACCTTTAACAATGTGCTTCCCAGACTCATGCTACCCTCCAAACCTGCGGCTGCGGGGCCGACCAGTCACCCTTGCCCGGCCGTCCTATCCGGTCAACGCAAAAGGCGGATGGCAGGCGGCGATCCGTTCGCGTATCCCTGCGAGACCGACGACAAAGGAGGCCCAACCTGGCCCGCCGACCCACCCTCGACATGCCAGGCCTTGGCATGCTTCTGGCCGTAACGCTTTTGTTTGCGGTCAATCAGGTCATCGTGAAGATCGTCAATCTGGGGCTGCAGCCGGTCTTTTTTGCCGGTCTTCGGTCGGCACTGGCGATCCTGTTCGTCGGCGGATGGATGCTGGTGGCGGCCATCGGCTGGGCTGCGACCGCGTTTCTGGCGCGGCGCGCGCCGATGCGCGACGAGGGGCCGGAGTTGCAGCTGTTCTGGATGGTGCTGGTCTCGGCCCCGATCCTGCTGGTCGCGTCGCCGCTTTTCGGTCCCTTGATCCGCGACCTTCAGCCCGGCCACATCTTGTGGCTGGTGGTGCAGGCCTCGGTTGTCGTCACCGGCGGATTCATCACCTGGCTGTGGCTCTTTTCCATCTATCCCGTCTCCACCGTCGCCAGTTTTTCATTCCTGACGCCGGTCTTTTCGCTGCTGCTGGGGGTGGTGTTCTTCCAGGAATCGGTGTCATGGCTGCTGGCCGTCGGTGCCGCACTGGTCGGTCTGGGGATCTTTCTGGTCAATCGGCCCCGGCGGGATTCGCCCATCCCGGATGCGGGCCGTTCGCCCAAGGTCTGAAACCGCGCGCACAAGGCGCGGCGTCCGTTCAGAATATTGCGCGCGGACAGGGATCGGGGTCCACAACCGGCGGCACAATGGCCGGTTCCGCGTGCCACTGCCGGGGCGGGGTTTGGCGGCCACGTCAAGCAAGAAAATGTGATCGCCTGCAAAAATAAGGTTTGATAGAGCCCGAAAAATACGACAGTTTGATGAAGCTGTCCGCTGGAACACTAGATGTAGTTGCGACGTCTAGATGTAAGAACAGGCGGGGCCGGCAGGTGACGGGTGATTACAAGAGAAATGCCGCCCACGGCATTGCCGCCTTGCCCGAAACAGCGGGCGGGGCACGTATCGCTGTCCTTGTCGCAGGCATGATGACGAAAACGTTCCGGATCAGGGGAAATCCCCGACCGGCAAGGGAAAAGGGACAGGGGCAGATGAAGATCGAGCGGAAGTTTACGGCAGAATCCACCGGCGCCTATGGCGCGATGGCGTTCACCGCCACGGTGTCCGAGATTCGCAATCCCGACGGCACGGTCGTCTTTCGCAACGACGCGGTCGAGGTTCCCGAAGGCTGGAGCCAGGTGGCAAGTGACGTCCTGGCGCAGAAATACTTCCGCAAGGCGGGCGTTCCGGTCCGCCTGAAGAAGGTCCGCGAAAAGGGGATGCCGGAGTTCCTGTGGCGCTCGATCCCCGACGAGGATGCCCTGGCCAAGCTCCCTGAAGGTGAGCGCAATATCGGCGAGACCAGCGCCAAGCAGGTCTTCGACCGCCTCGCAGGGGCCTGGGCCTACTGGGGCTGGAAGGGCGGCTACTTCACCACAGAATCGGACGCCCGCGCATACTATGACGAGATGCGCTTCATGCTGGCCCGCCAGATGGCGGCCCCGAACAGCCCGCAATGGTTCAATACCGGCCTGCATTGGGCCTACGGCATCGACGGCCCGAGCCAGGGCCACTACTACGTCGACCACAAGACGGGCGAGTTGACGAAGTCGTCCTCGGCCTATGAGCACCCCCAGCCCCATGCCTGCTTTATCCAGTCGGTCAAGGATGACCTCGTGGGCGACGGCGGCATCATGGACCTGTGGGTGCGCGAGGCGCGGCTCTTCAAATACGGCTCGGGCACCGGCACCAACTTCTCCTCGCTGCGCGGCGAGGGCGAGAAACTGTCGGGCGGCGGCAAGTCTTCGGGCCTGATGGGTTTCCTGAAGATCGGCGACCGTGCTGCAGGGGCCATCAAGTCCGGCGGCACGACGCGCCGTGCCGCGAAAATGGTCATCGCCGACATGGACCACCCGGACATTGAGGCCTTCGTCAACTGGAAGGTCATCGAGGAGCAGAAGGTCGCCTCGCTGGTCGCAGGTTCCAAGGCGCATGAGCTGCGCCTGAACGACATCTTTGCGGCGATCAAGTCATGGGATGGCTCGATGGCCGACGCCACCGATCCGGCCAAGAACGCCGCGCTGAAGGCCGCGGTCAAGGCCGCCAAAAAGGCCATGATCCCCGACACCTATACCCACCGCATCCTGCAATATGCGCGTCAGGGCTTCACCTCGATCGAGTTCCCGACCTATGACGTCGATTGGGATTCCGAGGCCTACATCACCGTGTCAGGCCAGAACTCCAACAACTCCGTCCGCGTCACTGATGCTTTCCTGCAGGCGGTCAAGGACGATGCCGACTGGGCACTGATCCGTCGCACCGATGGCAAGACCGCGAAAACCATCAAGGCACGCGATCTGTGGGATCAGGTCGGCCACGCCGCCTGGGCCTGCGCTGATCCCGGCATCCAGTTCCACGACACCGTCAACGCCTGGCACACCTGCCCCGAGGATGGGGCGATCCGGGGGTCGAACCCCTGCTCGGAATACATGTTCCTTGACGACACCGCCTGCAACCTGGCGTCGATGAACCTGCTAACGTTCTTTGCCAACGGTCAGTTCGATGCCGAGGCTTACATCCATGCGACCCGCCTCTGGACCGTCACCTTGGAAATTTCCGTGATGATGGCGCAGTTCCCGTCCAGGGAAATCGCGCAGCTATCCTACGATTTCCGCACCCTGGGTCTGGGCTACGCGAACATCGGCGGCCTTCTGATGAACATGGGGCTGGGCTACGACTCGGTGAAGGGCCGCGCCATCTGCGGCGCATTGACGGCGCTGATGACGGGCGTTTCCTATGCGACCAGTGCCGAGATGGCCCGCGAACTCGGTGCCTTCTCAGGCTATGCCCGCAACCGCGAGCACATGCTGCGCGTCATCCGCAACCACCGTGCTGCGGCGCATGGAACGGCGTATGAAGGTCTGAACGTCCCGGCAGTCGCGCTTGATCAGGCAAACTGCCCCGACCAGACCCTTGTCGCCCTTGCGAAGTCCGCCTGGGACGAGGCGCTGGCACTGGGTCAGGCGCATGGCTACCGCAACGCGCAGACGACCGTCATCGCCCCCACCGGCACCATCGGCCTCGTGATGGATTGCGACACCACCGGGATCGAGCCGGACTTCGCGCTGGTCAAGTTCAAGAAACTCGCGGGCGGCGGCTATTTCAAGATCATCAACCAGTCGGTTCCGGCAGCACTTGAAAAGCTGGGCTATTCGACGAGCCAAGCCGCCGAGATCGTCGCCCATGCCGTCGGTCACGGTTCGCTCGGCCAGGCGCCTGCGATCAACCACACTTCGCTGATCGGTCATGGTTTCGGCCCGCGCGAGATCGAAAAGGTCGAGGCAGCACTGCCCTCTGCCTTTGACATCAAGTTCGTCTTCAACCAGTGGACGCTGGGGACCGATTTCTGCCAAGGCACCCTCGGCATCCCCGAGGACAAGCTGAACGATCCCACCTTTGACCTTCTGCGCCATCTTGGGTTCACCAAGGCCCAGATCGACGCCGCCAATGACCACGTTTGTGGCACGATGACGCTTGAAGGTGCGCCGCATCTGAAGCCGGAACACTATCCGGTGTTCGACTGCGCCAATCCCTGTGGCAAGACGGGCAAGCGGTTCCTGTCGGTCGACAGCCACATCCACATGATGGCCGCCGCACAGTCGTTCATCTCGGGCGCGATCTCCAAGACCATCAACATGCCGAACAACGCCACCATCGCCGAGGTGCTGGCGGCTTATGAGCTGTCCTGGTCGCTGGGGATCAAGGCCAACGCGCTTTATCGCGACGGATCGAAACTGTCGCAGCCGCTGGCATCTGCGCTGGTCGAGGATGACGACGAGGCCGAAGAGGTGCTGACCAACGGCTCGCTGATGGAGAAGGCCACCGTCATCGCCGAAAAGATCATCGAGAAGGTGATCATCAAGGAAATCGTCCGCAGCAATCGCGAAAAACTCCCCGAACGCCGCAAGGGCTATACCCAAAAGGCCATCGTCGGTGGCCACAAGGTCTATCTGCGCACCGGGGAATACGGCGACGGCTCCCTGGGCGAGATCTTCATCGACATGCACAAGGAAGGTGCCGGCTTCCGCGCGATGATGAACAACTTTGCCATCGCGGTCAGCGTGGGCCTGCAATACGGCGTGCCGCTGGAAGAATTCGTCGAGGCGTTCACCTTTACCCGGTTCGAGCCTGCCGGGATGGTGCAGGGCAATGACAGCATCAAGAACGCGACCTCGATCCTCGACTACATCTTCCGCGAACTGGCTGTGTCCTACCTCGACCGCACCGACCTTGCGCATGTGAAACCGGGCGGGACTGCGTTCGACGATCTGGGCCGGGGCGAGGAAGAGGGCAAGCTGAACATCGGCGAGGTTTCGGAATCGGCGGCGTCGAAAAGCATCGAGATGCTGAAATCCATCAGCTCCACCGGCTATCTGCGCAAACGCGTCCCGCAGGATTTCGTGGTGCATCAGGGCGGCATGGGCGTTCTTGGGGCCACGGCGCTGGCGACCGGCACCAATGCGGCGACCGCGCTGGCGATGCTGCTGCCCGACGCCGCATCATCGTCGCGGTCGGCGACGGCGCTCGGGTCAGGCACGGTCACGATGGACGTCCGCGCCAAGGCCAAGATGCAGGGCTACGAAGGCGACCCCTGCGGCGAATGCGGAAACTACACGCTGGTCAGGAACGGCACCTGCATGAAGTGCAACACCTGCGGCGGGACGAGCGGGTGTAGTTGAGGGTCGAAAGATGAAAAACAGACCGGTCCTCAGTACCGCTCGGCTGACGTTGCCCCCAGGATTTAATCCAGTTTGAGATAGGCTCTGGCCCAACCGAAAGCGTTGAGAAGGTCACCGTGTCAGGCTTAGACGTGGAGCTTTGCCCTCTACATGCGTGGTGGGAACTCGGCCGCCCCGGCTAAACGGCCATTCTAAACTGGCTTGGCACGCTTATTCCCGCCGCGTCGTTGGCGACTGCCTGCGCGATCATCGTTGCGATCATCGGGGGAACGGCGTCGCCGATCTGCCGGTACTTGGACGATGTAGGGCCAAGGAATTGGTAGTCGGCGGGGAAACCTTGCAGTAGCGCCATTTCCCTCACGCTTAGCAACCGGTCTTGCTCGGGGTGGCTGTAGCGTCCGTTGCCGGGGTGGCTACACTCCCGAGTTACGGTCGGAGCCGGTTTCTCCCACGCAAGCCGACCGTAAACGTCGGGGAAAGAACCCGGCTTAGCAGGGTTCATAGGATACGAAGGTGTGCTTTTTCCTCGGTCAGGTCTATCCAGCTTCCACCGTCTTTCGGGATTGCCTGCATCCGTTCAAGGGATCGACCGGCAATGCCAGGGCAAGTGTGCATCGCATCAAGCGGGTCAGTTGCACCAGCTTCCAGGTACGGCAGATGCCCTATGGCGTCGCGCACGGTGCGCGGTTTGTTGACCATGGCCAGTTCCATGTGGAATGACCCACCCAGCTTAGCCACGATCAGCGACCTGATCCTCGACTGTGGAAGACCGAAGTCACGCAGGTTGTGTATCTCGGCAAACACCTCGTAGCCTAGGCGGGTCAGGTTTCGGTGCAGGCCCTGGAAGTGGTGCTTGTGCCGGCCGTTCAAAAGCTCTTTGACGTTCTCGATCACCACGTATTGCGGCCGCCAGGCTTCGGCATAGAGCGCAGTCCGCTCGACAAGCTGGTTGCGGGCGTCATCCTCGATGTGGTTGTTCGCCTTCTTCTGGCTGAAACCGGTACAGGGGGCGCAGGAGATAAGCACGTCCACGTCTGACGCCGAGAAGCCGAAGTGGCTTGAGATTTCTTCGGGCGGCGTGTGTGCAAGGTTGGCGGACAGTGGCCGCAAGCCTAGGTTTGCTTCATACGTGTCGTTGCAGTTGGTTGCGCCCACGCCGTAGCTGGGCTTAGCCACCTCCAGGTCAACCGCGCCGATGGTCCGAAAGCTGCCTTGCTTTGTGAAACCCGTGGACATGCCGCCACCGCACGAGAATAGGTCAACAAAGTTCAATTCCATATCTGGTAGCCTCTCGTCGAACACCCTCTATTCTTAGCGCACTCGGATTGCTTTGCGAATAGCAGAATAGCAGCGGAGCCCTGGCTCAATCTACCTGCCAAGCGACGACTTGTGGTCTCCGGGCACCCGTCGGTTTGGCGCAGGGACCGAGCACGCTATGCCCTGAGCACAGCGCCGAACGCGAAAACAGTGTTTATACTGTGTTTGAGTAGCTCGCACTGTGCGGCGGTATCGCCTAAGTGCTTGTTTTTATTGGCTCCGGCGGTAGGGATCGAACCTACGACCAATTGATTAACAGTCAACTGCTCTACCGCTGAGCTACGCCGGAACACCGCAGGCCGTATAGCAAGCGACCTCCCGAGCGTAAAGGGGCAATCGGGGGGCGGATGACGGGTGTTTCAGGCCAGACGGAACACAGCATCCGGGGTCAGGGCGGGGATTGCGACGATGCGGCCTTTGTCAGTCAGATCAATAAGATGGGCAAAGGCGTTTCGAGCAGCAGCGGGGTGCAGGGCGGCGGGCGTGTCGGCATAGACGCGAACAGTAATCGCGGCAAGGCGCAGCGGCCCGGCGGTCAGGGCGGACTGGATCGCAGCCTCGCGCGCCAGGCGGTGGGCGACAAGTTCGCGAAGGCGCAGGGTAGGGTCCTCGACCACCGGGCCGTGTCCGGGCAGGAACCGCGCCCAGCCCTGCCTGCGCAACCTCTCCAGCGACGCCATATAGGCCCCCATGTCGCCATCCGGCGGCGACACCAGCGAGGTTGACCAGCCCATCACGTGATCGCCGGAGAAAAGCTGGTCGCCGGCGGCAAAGCACAGATGTTCGGCCATGTGGCCCGGCATGTGCAGGACGTCGACCTGCCAGCCATCGCCCGCCACGCTGGCGCGATGGGCCAGCCGCCGGTCGGGGGCAAAGGTCGCATCGACGCCTTCGCCGCCGCCAGGGTCGAGCAAGGCCGCCAGCGCCCGCATCCGGGGCGACCGGCCCGACCCCGCGGGGCCGAAACCTAGAACCGGCGCCCCCGTTGCCGCCGCAAGTGCGGGCGCAAGCGCCGAATGGTCGGCGTGGGGATGGGTGACAAGGATATGGCTGATCTGCTGCCCAATGCCGATTGCCGCCAGGATGGCCCGCAGGTGCGCCTCGATGGCAGGGCCGGGGTCGATGACGGCCACGTCCGCGCCTTGACCCAGCAGATAGGTGTTCGTGCCGGGCCCGGTCATCGGCGACGGGTTGGGGGCAAGGATGCGGGCTATCCCGCGGCCGACATCGACCCGTTCCCCCGCCGCGGCGTCGCGCATCGCGATCCCCCCTTGTCCCGCGCGGTTCGCGCCCGTCGTCAGACCGTCTTGACCGGAACGCGGTTTTCCAGCCAGCGGAACATCAGCACGATCAGCCCGGCAATGATCATGTAGACCACCGCCAAAAGCAGCAGCGGCTCATACACGATCAGAAGTTCGCGCCGGACCTGGCTGGCGACCTCGTAGATTTCGACCACGGTGATGGTGGCAACCAGCGGGGTGGCCTTCAGTTGCAGGACCGTTTCTCCACCAAGGGTCGGCAGAACCTGGTGCACGGCTTGCGGCAGCCAGATGCGGCGGAAGAGCGTGAAACGCGGGACGCCCATGGCCTTGGCAGCTTCCAACTGCCCGCGCGGGACAGACTTGAACGCACCCCGCATGACCTCTCCCTCATATCCCGCAAAAGAAAGGCTCAGCGCAAGCAGCGCATAGGGCCAGGCCTGCCGCAGGACCGGCCAGAGGTCGGATTGCCGCAGCCAGGGGAATTGCGGGAACAGCGTGCCAAGGCCATAGTACAAAAGCCAGATTTGCAAGAGCAGCGGCGTGCCCCGGATCACGGTGCAAAAGACCTGCGCCGGGCACGCCAGATACCAGGGGCCGGATGCCTGCGCGAGGCCAAGGGGAATTGCCAGCGCCATGCCGATCCCGGCCGACAGCACCAGAAGCCAGATCGTGCGCCAGATGCCGCCCGCCATTTCCCAGGCATAGTCATCGACCCAGTCCCAGCGCAGCGCATACAGGCACCAGATGACAAGGGCGGCGCCGATCGCCAGGAGGAACAGGCGGTGGGGTTGCCAGAACCGGGTCACATTGCGCCCCCCCGGCTTTTGGGTTCGCCCCGCCGCGCCCAGGCCTCGATCCGCGAAAACCCCCAGGTCGAGACGAGTGTCAGGATCAGGTAGAGGATGCCGGCGGCAAAGAAAAAGGTGAAGAACGCCTTGGTCGCGCCGGCTGCCTGCCGGGTTTCCTGCGTCAGTTCGGCAAAACCCACAACGGCCAGAAGCGCGGTGTCCTTGGTCGCGATCAGCCAGAGATTCGCCATGCCCGGGATCGCAAAGCCCAGCATGGCGGGCAGGGTGATGCGCCGCGCCAGCATCGCGGGCGGCATGCCCATGGCGCGCGCCGCCTCGATCTGGCCGGGCGGCACCGCCTGGATTGCCCCGCGCAACACCTCGGTCGCATAGGCACCCTGCACGACACCGAGGACGGCAATACCTGCCGCGACGCCGGAGATCTGGATGCGGTCATAACCGAACGCGACCATGGCCTGATTGATCAGGTCGGTCAGCCCGAAATACAGGATCAGGATCAGGATCAGTTCCGGCACCGCGCGCACCAGCGTGGTGTAGATCGCCAAGAGGTCGCGCGTGATCTTGCCACCATAAAGCTTGCCATAGGCCCCGGCGGTGCCAATCAGCAGCCCCAGAAGATATGCGCCAAGCGCGATCTGGACCGAATTGGCCAGACCGCGCAGAAGGTTCGCCCCCCAGCCGGGCGGCTCCAGCGCCAGCAGCTCCAGCGTCGTCATGCCTCAGCCCGGATGGCGCCGGCCACGGTCATCCGCCGTAGATCGACGAGGCGAAGTATTTCGCCGTGATCGCGTCATAGGTGCCGTCGGCGCGGATTTTGTCGATCGCGGCATTGAACTTGTCCTTGAGCGGGTCGCCCTTGCGCAGGCCGACGCCGATGCCAAGACCCAGCACTTGCGGATCATCCGCAACGGGCCCCTTCAACTCGCAGCAGGCAGCGCCTGCCTCGGTCGCAAGAAAAGCGTCCATCGCGATGCTGTCGGCCTGCGTGGCGTCGATCCGTCCGGCGGCAAGGTCCTGGTTCGCCTCGTCCTGGGTCTGGTAGGTCTTGATCTCGGCGGCTGTGGCGGCAAAGTGCTTGTTCACATAGGCCTCGTGAATGGTCGAGACCTGCACGCCGATGATCTTGCCTGCCAGACCTTCGGGCGTGGGGGCCATCTCGACGCCTTTGGGGCCGATGATCACTGCCGGGGTGTTGTAGTACTTGTTCGAAAAGTCGATCGCCTTCAGCCGTTCGTCGGTGATCGACATCGAGGCCATGATGGCGTCGATCTGCCCGGCGGTCAGGGCCGGGATGATGCCGTCCCAGGCGGTGGGCGTGATGGCGCAGGTCAGTTCGGCTGCAGTGCAGACGGCCTTGATGATGTCCACCTCCCAGCCGACCCAGTTTCCGGCGGCATCTGGCGAGGCAAAGGGCGGATAAGGTTCGGCAGCGATGCCGATCTTGACGTTCTGCGCCATCAGTGGCGACGCAAGGACCACGAAGGCAAGTGCCAGTGATGTGAGTTTCATGGGTTTTTCTCCTTGTTGGGCCGTGTGCGCGTCATGCCACGGACTTCAGAAACTGTTTCAGCCGATCGGATTTCGGGGCTCCGAACAGGGCCTCGGGCGGGCCTTCCTCTTCGATGACGCCGTTGTGCAGATAGATCACATGGCTGGCGACTTCGCGGGCGAACTTCATCTCGTGCGTGACAAGGATCATCGTGCGGCCTTCTTCGGCAAGGGCGCGGATCACCGCCAGCACCTCGCCCACCAGTTCGGGGTCAAGCGCCGAGGTCGGCTCGTCGAACAGCATCGCCTTGGGTTCCATGCACAGCGCGCGGGCGATGGCGGCACGCTGCTGCTGGCCGCCGGACAGGAAGGCAGGGTAGGCGTCCTCTTTTTCCGAAAGCCCGACGCGGGCCAGCAACCTGCGCGCCCGCACCTCGGCCTCGGGGCGCGCGCATTTCATCACATGGACCGGCACCTCGATCAGGTTTTCCAGGATCGTCTTGTGGGTCCAGAGATTGAACTGCTGGAACACCATGCCTAGCGACTGGCGGATGCGTTCCAGCTGTCGGCGGTCGGATGCCATGCCATCGGCCCGCATCGCCACGGGTTCGCCCGCAATGGTGATCATGCCCGATGTCGGCGTTTCCAGAAAGTTGATGCAGCGCAGCATCGTCGACTTGCCCGACCCCGATCCGCCGATGATGGCGATCACATCGCCCTCATGCGCCGTCAGGGACACGCCTTTCAGGACCTGATGCGCTCCGAAGGACTTGTGAAGGTTTTCGACCCGAATGGCTTCTGCGGCATATGCCGTCGGTTCTGCCATGGCCCCCCCTGACGGTTTTGCGCATCAAAGCGGGGTCGGCGCAGTGACGCAAGCGGTTATTTCGCGGACGCAGGGTTGTGAACGTCCTGCAGGCGCCGTCAGTTACCGCCTGGGCCGCTTGCGATCCCAGTTCATCGCGGCCAGGCGCGGATCGGCGGCAAAGGCATTGCGTCCAAACTCCATCCGCAGGTCGGGATGTTCGCGCAGGGCCTGCGCCCCGAACCGCCCGATGCGGATGCGCCAGGTCTGGCGGTCGACGGGCGCGGGTCTGGCAAAGGCAGTGCAGGTCAGGACGGCCAGGTTGGCCGCAGCCTTTGGGTCGCGCACCGACAGGTAGCGTATGATGCCGACACCCGCCCCGCGTGCGCCATCGGCCAGCGCCTGGCAGGCAGCATAGTCGGTGAGGTGGGTCCACAGCGCGGCATCGCGGTTCAAGGGTGGCGTGGTCAGGTCGAGTGCTGCCGCCGCGATCCGCGCCGAGAATCCGGTGAATTCCGCCGCTTGGTCGGGGAAGGGCGTGTCCGGGCTGTCGGCAAAGAACAGGAAACGGTAGAACACCATCTCTGCCAGTGCTGTTTCGACCCGTTCTGACCCGTACCAGACACCGGGCGCCGCCCCGGCGCGGCGAAAACGCGATCCGGATGGATAGGGGCGATACCGGAACGGCGTATAGAAAAGGTAGTCCAGCCCTACGCATTCGGCGGGCATCGGGGGCTTGGTTTCGTCCAGCACCGCCTCCAGCAGGGCCTGTTCGGTCAGACTGTCGACCAGCCGCAGGGTCGAGACACGGTGTTGCGCCTCGACCAGCCGCCAGGCCTTGCCGCCATAGGGCCGCGTCTCAGACGACAGCGCGGTTGGCGTCCAGATAGCTGATGACATCGACAAGCCCCGTGACAGAGGTGATCAGCGTGGACGGCACGCCCTGCAGCGCGGTGTTGGATGCCGTCATCCAGGATCGCGTCACCATGTCATCGCCGCCCGTGATCGCATCAAGCGAGCGGTAAAGACGCACGACAAGCACCGCCAGTTCAAAGGGCTTTGTGCCGGCCTCCAGCATCACGTCGCCGCGTTTCATCCGCGACAGGGTCGGTTCGGAAACACCGATCACCCGGGCCAGCGCGCGCGCGTTCAACCCAAGAATGTCGGCCGCGCGCAGCATGGCCTTGGTCAGCACAACGCCGGCATCGACGCCGGGACGGGGTACCTTTTGCGGTTGGGCAGTGGCAAGGGACAGCATGGACGCGCCTGTTGGATTGTTTCTTGTGAAATATATATAGCATAATATTTCAGATTGAAAGGGGCAACGCCATGATTGTCGGCTTTTGCAACAAAAGGGTTCGGCTCACGGACATCCATGGGTCAACAAAGCCGGCGCGCGTCAGGCCCCCGGATTGTCGCGCCGATAGATCCAGTCGTGATCGGGGTCGTTCTGGAACCGCCATGCCCGTCGCGGACCGGCCATGACGTTCAGATAATAGAGGTCATAGCCATAGGGTGCCGCACAGGGGTGGTGCCCTTTCGGCACCAGCGTCACGTCGTGGTTCTTGACCGTCATCGTCTCGTCCAGGCTGCCGTCCTCGGTATAGACGCGCTGGATGGCAAACCCCTGGGCCGGGTTCAGCCGGTGGTAATAGCTTTCCTCAAGGTAGGTCATGCGGGGAAAGTCGTCCTCGTCATGGCGGTGGCTGGGATAGCTGGACCAGTTTCCGGCGGGGGTGAACACCTCGGTCACAAGCAGGCTGCCCGCGACATCGCGACCTTCCATCGCCACGTTGTTGATGTGGCGCGTGTTGGCCCCCGTGCCGCGTGACATCGATATTATTCCTTCGGGACCAAGTCGTTGCGCGGCATAGTTGCCATGGCCCGGCGCCGTGCAGACCGCCAGGGTGCAGGCGGTGGTCGCGGTCGCGGACCATTCCGCACCCGGTGGAACATAGAGGCAATGCGGGGCGGTCCCGTCAAACACATCCATCCGGTCGCCCATCATGCCCCAGTCCTGCCCTGCGGCCGTCAGGCGCGCATGGCCCTCGACCAGAACCAGGATGACTTCGCGGTCGCCGGTCGGCTCGGACGCGACATCGCCGGGCGCCAGCCGGTAGAGGCCAAAGCCGACATAGCCCCATCCGGCGCTGGCGGCAGTGACATCATGCACCTTGCCGTGCACGCCGGTCGGTTTCAGCAAAAGTCGTGACATGGTCCGCCTTTCGGTCCTTTTCGGGATCAGTTGGCCAAAATCTGCTGCCTGCGCCTTTTTTCGAATTCGGCGCGTGCCTTTTGTACCTCGGGGCGCACCGAGACCTCCGGCACGCCAACCTCCCACCATGCCCCGCCATGCGGTGTCGATGGGTAGGGGTCGGTGTCGATGACGACAACATAGGGTCCCGGCACCGATCTGCCCTGGGCCAGCGCCGTCTCCAGTTCTGCCACCGATGCGACCTTGACCGCCACCGCCCCCATCGATTCCGCGTGGGCGCGGAAATCTATTGCCATCGGCTGCACTTGCCAGGCGTCCTTCAGAAGATTGTTGAACTCCGCCCCGCCGGTGTGGCGCTGCAGGCGGTTGATGCAGCCAAAGCCCCGGTTGTCGGTGATCACAACGGTGATCTTGAGGCCCATCATGCAGGCGGTGGCCAGTTCGGAATTGGCCATCATGTAGCTGCCATCGCCCAGCATGCAGATAACATCGCGGTCGGGCCGGGCCATCTTGATGCCCAAGGCACCGGCGATTTCGTACCCCATGCAGGAGAAGCCGTATTCCATATGATAGGACATGGGGCGGGTCGCTTTCCACAGCTTGTGCAATTCGCCCGGCATGGTTCCCGCGGCACACATCACCACGCTATCCGTACCGGCGGCGCGCTGGACGGCACCCACGACCTGCATGTCGGTCGGCAGGGCATTGCTGTCCGATGGCAGGGCGGTCAGCGGATCGACGGCAGCGAACCAGTCGGATTTCAGCGCCGGCGAGGGCGGCGCAAAGGTCTGTGAACCCAGCGCCTTGCCCAAAGCAGTCAACCCGACCAGCGCGTCGGCGCAGAGCGGTTCCGCCCCATGCTTCATCGCGTCATAGGCCGCGACGTTCAGGCTGATGAGGCGGCGACCGGGATGGGCGAACAGCGACCACGATCCGGTGGTGAAATCCTGGAACCGCGTGCCGACACCGATGACGACATCGGCATTGGCGCAGACGGTGTTGGCCGATGCCGCCCCCGTCACGCCGATGGGGCCAAGGTTCATCGGGTGATCCCAGGGCAGCGCGGATTTGCCCGCCTGGGTTTCCACGACCGGAATCTGGTGCGCGGCGGCAAAGTCGCGCAGCGCATCCGTGGCAAAGGCGTAATGCACGCCGCCGCCCGCCACGATCACCGGGTTTTTCGACCCTTTGATGATGGACGCCACGCGGTCCAGTTCCACCGGGTCGGGCTGCACGCGGCGCAGGCGCCAGACGCGCGGTTCAAAGAACGACGTCGGCCAGTCATAGGCCTCGGCCTGCACGTCCTGGCAAAAGGCCAGCGTCACCGGGCCGCACTCGGCGGGATCGGTCATCGTGCGCATCGCGCGGGGCAGGGCGGTCAACAGTTGTTCGGGCCGGGCAATGCGGTCGAAATAACGGCTGACGGGTCGAAAGCAGTCATTCGCGCTGATCGTGCCATCGCCGAAGTCTTCGACCTGCTGCAGCACCGGGTCCGGTGCGCGGGTCGCAAACACATCGCCCGGCACGAACAGGACGGGGATGCGGTTCACATGCGCGACGCCCGCCGCCGTCACCATGTTCAGCGCCCCCGGTCCGATCGAGGATGTGACCATCATGGCATGCGCGCGGCCCAACTGCTTGGCATAGGCAATGGCGGTGTGCGCCATGGTCTGCTCGTTCTGGCCGCGCCAGGTCGGCAAGGTGTCCCTGATCCCGTGCAGGGCTTCGCCCAGACCTGCGACATTGCCATGGCCAAAGATGCCCCAGCAGCCGGTGATGAACGGCGTGCCATCCTGGGCCATCTGGACGGACAGCCAGCGGACCATGGCTTGCGCGGCGGTCAGGCGGATCGTGGTCATGCGGTCGCTCCCTTGCCCTTGCGGGCGTCATCCCAGATGCCGCACAGGCGGCGGAAATTCTCGGCCATCGTGGCGGTGGCGTCGGCGTCGCTGATCCGACCCGCCATCCAGTCGCGGCCCACATCGGCATGGATGGTGCGGCCGACGGCAAAACCTTTGACCAGCGGAAAGGGCGCCGCCAGCCGGAATGACGCGGCAAGTTCGTCCTCGGTCTGCCCCAGCCCCAGGATCACGATGCCCTGCACATGGCGGTCGCGCGCGGTGATGGCATCGCAGGTCGCAGCCCAGGCAGCGGTCGTCTGCATCGGCTCCAGCTTCCACCAGTCGGGATAGATGCCGATGTCGTAGAACCGGGTGATCAGGCGGGCGGTTGTGGCGTCGTCAACGGGACCAACCTTGGAGGGGATGATTTCCAGCAGCATCTCCAGCCGGTTGCGGCGGCAGGCGTGGAAAAGCCGGGTGATCGTCGCCTCTTGCGCGTCGCGCAGGGCAACCTCGTCCTCGGGGTGGCAGAAACACAAGACCTTGACCACATGTTCCAGCGGCCATTCCGCGAGGCCGCCGAAATCGGGGCCAAGCTCCGGCTCCAGCGCCAGAGGGCGCGAGCCGGGCCATTCGACGGGTCGCCCGATCCAGAGACCCCGACCCGCGGCGCGTTGCAGCGCGGTGCGCCCCAGGCGATTGTCACAAAGAAGGCCATAGCCGGGTTTGCCGCCCGCCACAGCCAGCGTGGCATCAAGGCACAGCTCTTTGAACCGCGCGATCTTGTCGGGTGTGGCACCCGGAATATCCTCAAGCTGGCTGCGGTGGTCATAGGCAAAGGCGCGCACCTCGGGCCAGTCGCGGCGGCGGTTGGTGGACCAATGGATCTGTTCGAGGTCCGCATCCTTGCGCAGGGCCGGGGTCGTGACCCCGCGTTTGAGGAAGAACTGCAATTCCTCCCAGGATGGATAGGCCGGTGTGCAGCCGTGCCGCGATACGGCAAAAGCGCCGCAGGCGTTGGCGTATGTCAGGGCCACGGGCCAGGGTTCGTCATCCATCCAGCCCTTGACCAGACCGGACATGAACCCGTCGCCCGCACCAAGGACATTGAACACCTCGATCGGGAAACCGGGGCCGGTCTGGCCGTCGTCAAGGCTGTCGGGGATCGCCCCGGTAAAGGCCGCGGCCCCCATCGGCCCGCGCTTGCAGACCAGCGTTGCCTTGCTGACCGCGCGGACCGCGCGCAGCGCGGCGATGGTGTCGGTGGTGCCACCGGCGATGTGAAACTCTTCCTCGGTGCCGACGATCAGGTCGAAGAGATGCAAGGCCGCCTGCAGCTTGGCGGTGACGGCGGCGGACGCAATGAACCTGCTTTCGCCATCGCCATGCCCGGCCAGACCCCAGAGGTTCGGGCGATAGTCGATGTCGAGGCCCGTGCGCGCGCCATGCTGGCGGGCAAGTGTCAACGCCTTCAGCACGGCCGCCTCGGTTCGGGGATGGCTGAGATGCGTGCCGGTCGCGACGACGGCGCGGGCCTCGGCGATGAACGCAGGGTCGATATCGCCGGTTTCAAGCGCCATGTCGGCGCAATTCTCGCGGTAAAAGATCAGCGGGAACTGCTTGTCATCGCGGATGCCGAGGATCACCAGCGCCGTCAGCCGCTCCGGGTCGGTCGTGACCCCGCGGACATCGACGCCTTCGCGCACGAGTTCCTCGCGGATGAACCGGCCCATATGTTCATCGCCGACGCGGGTGATCAGCGCCGATTTCAGCCCCAGCCGCGCCATACCCGCCGCCATGTTGGTGGGGCTGCCGCCGATGTATTTCTGGAACGACCCCATATCCTCGAGCCTGCCGCCGACCTGGGTGCCGTAAAGGTCCACCGACGATCGTCCGATGGTGATCACGTCCAGCGTCTTCATGGCAGCGCATCCCGTCCCTGTGACATCGCAGATCGATCCGGCGCGATGTGGAGCATTGTTTTTGGAATAAATATTCTAATGTCTGGAAAAATGAAAGCGTCTTTTTCAGGCTTTTGCGTCGGGATGGCGGTCCTCGCTGGACCCTATCGCGACCGCCAGGGCCAGCGACAGCGCCCAGGTCGCCGACAGCGACCGGAAGGCCCCGAAATCGACCTCGGGCACCGACAGGGTCGCGGTCGCCAGCCGCGCAAGCGGCGAGGCGGCATGGTCGGTGATCGCCGCAATCGGCAGGCCCGAGTCCTTGGCCGCCTCGACCAGCGACAGCGTTTCGGGCGCGTAGGGCGCAAAACTGATCGCCAAGAGCGCGTCGTCCGGCCGCAGCGCACCGCGCAGGTCCAGCCGTCCGACACCATCATGCAGGATGCAGGGCACCGCCATCTTTTCAAACACATAGGCAAGGTATGCCGCGACCGGAAAGGCGCGCCGTGCGCCGATGACATGGATCGTGTCGGCACGGGCAAGCACATCGACGGCGGCGGCGAGCGCCGCTTCGTCCAGCGACTTGGCCAGCGATTCCAGGGACAGATGCCCGGCCTCGACAAATTCCGCCACCAGCGCCGCCGGGCTGCCGGCCCCGGCCCCTTTCAGGTTCTGCAACCGCGTGGCGTAATCCGGCCAGGGCGGTGCATAGCTGTCGCGGAAAAGGCGCTGCATCTCGGAAAAGCCCGAAAACCCGAGAATCTGGCAGAACCGCATGAAAGCCGATGGCGCCACGCCCGCACGGGCGGACAGTTCCGCCACCGTGGACACCGCGATGCGGTCCATGTTGGCCGCGACATGCGCGGCACAGGCCTGCAGGCGGCGCGGCAGGCGGTCGTTCACCGTTGCAAGGCGCGCGCGAAACTCGGCGATCGTGGTCGGCGGGTCGGGCGCGGGCAGTCCGGCATCCATCAGCATGATTCCCGTTTTTGCGGCGACAACCCTAGCAGTCTTGACCGGACCTGTCAGAGGAAACCGGGCGGACTGGCTTTCCTGCCAGGCGACCGGGTTGCGGTTGGACCCCTGTTGCCGTTAAGTCTGTGCCCGGGCCCCGCAGAAGATGCCCATGCAAGTCAGGAACGCCCTCGTCATGAAGATTGCCCATCGCGAGATCGGCCCCGCCCGCCCGCCGCTGGTGATTGCCGAGATCGGCATCAACCATGGCGGCGATCTTGGCGTGGCCAAAGAGATGGTGCGGCTGGCCGCAGGGGCCGGATGCGAAATGATCAAGCACCAGACCCACATCATCGACGACGAGATGACCGAAGAGGCGAAGTCGATCTTTCCGCCCAATGCCGATGTCTCGATCTGGCATGTGATGGAACGCTGCGCGCTGTCCTTGGATGACGAGGCAGAGTTGAAACGGTACACCGAATCCCTTGGGATAATCTGGATTTCCACGCCCTTTTCCCGCGCGGCGGCGGATTTCCTGGAAACGCTCGACGTGCCCGCCTACAAGATCGGGTCGGGCGAGGCGGATAATCTGCCGCTGATCCGCCACATCGCGCGCAAGGGCAAGCCGGTGATCCTGTCGACCGGCATGCAGACGATCGAATCAATCCGCCGGTCGGTCGCCATTCTGGATGCGGCGGGCATCGACTATGCGCTGCTGGAATGCACCAACCTTTATCCAAGCCCGCCCGAGATCGTGTCGCTGCAGGGGGTGACGGACCTGAGGGCGGCCTTTCCCAAGGCGGTCGTCGGCTTTTCGGATCACTCCATCGGCCCGGAAATGGCCCTCGCGTCGGTCGCCCTTGGCGCCTGTATTCTAGAGCGGCATTATACCGACACCCGCTACCGCAAGGGCCCGGACATCATCAACTCGATGGACCCCGCCGAGTTGCGGTTCCTGATCGACCGCAGCCGCGAGATCTGGACCGCGCTGCACAACCCCAAACAGCGCACCGAAGCCGAGGAACCCGTCTATCGTTTCGCCCGCGCCAGCGTCGTCGCCGACCGCGACCTGCCCGCGGGCCATGTGATCACCGAGGCCGACATCTGGGCGCGGCGGCCGGGTTCGGGCGAGATCGCGGGTTATGATTTCGACAAGGTGGTGGGGAAAAGGCTGTTGAGGGCGGTGGTGCGGAACACGCAGTTGAGGTGGGGGGATCTGGGGTGAGGGGTCGCGCATTGCAGGGCTGGCACCGACATGATGTCTTGCGACTTCTTGGTGAGCGAACCGATTTGATCGGCATTGAACTGGGCGTTGCTGCGGGCGAGTTCTCGCGCAGGATGGTGACATCGGGACGCTTTAAAACATTCTTCGGTATCGACATGTATGCCGATACCCATGATGTCGAACAATACAAGACAGCATTGCGCCGTGTTGGACTGTTCGGACCCTACAAGCTTCTACGAATGAGTTTCGCTGAGGCATATGACCTGTTTGACGATGAGAGTTTGGATTTCATATACATCGACGGATATGCGCATACCGGTCAGGAAGGCGGTGAGACGATTTGGCAATGGGCGCGAAAAGTCAAGATTGGCGGGCTCATTTCGGGCGATGACTACCACAATGATTGGCCACTGGTGATAGAAGCGGTTGACACGTTTGCGCGAGAAACCGGTTTTGACCTTTGCGTAACGACCGAGGTTGAGAGTGTGGAATACGCCGGACATCCGAGTTGGGCGATGGTCAAAACAGTTGCCACCGCGGGCGCGCCACCGCCGGATCTGCTTGCCCGGGGAAAAGCGAATGGTGCAAAGGTTGCAGCCAAACGGCGGCTGGGGCAAACCTTTGGGATAGTGTTGAAGTCAATGCTTCCGGAGAAAGACTATGCGCGATTACGGACTTGGAACCACGTGCGCAAGCAAAAGCGCCATGCCCGGCGGACCGCTCAGAAATGATTCTGTCGGAGTCGTACAATTTCATATTTGTTCATGTGCCCAAAACTGCGGGCTGGTCAGTAATGGATACGTTGCAGCCATACAGCAGGCCAACAAGACGAACGCTTTGGCGATCATTCTCGCGGCGACTGCCGATTATCGAATCGCCGGCTTTTGCGCATTTTCGCGTGCACGAACCAGCCCAAAAAATGATAGCCAAGCTATCGAGACCTGTTTGGGACCGATTCTTCAGTTTTGCCGTGGTTCGCAACCCCTTCGATCAAGCGGTCTCGCATTATGAGTATCTCAAGCAGTTCCGGAACCAGAAAATTGCACGACGTTTTGCCGCCATGAGTTTTGAGGCCTATCTTCAGGATCGCTACAACAAGCCCTTCTGGAACCACACTCTTTTTGTAAGAATGCCGGACCAGACTCATTTTATCATAGATTCGGCAGGAGAAATCGCCGTGACGCGCCTTTTGCGTTTCGAAAACCTGGCGAAGGATTTTGAAAGACTGGTTCACGATTTAGGACTTGCAGGAACCCAACTTTTGTACGTGAACAAGACGAAAGCTAGATCTGACAAGCGGCCCTATCAGAGTTACTACAATCAGAGAACCGAAGGGATGGTCCGTGAGATCTATCGGCGTGACTTCCGGTTGTTGGATTATCCGGACGTGCTGTGACGGCGCCGGACTGCGGCTGTCATCGTTAAGGCTCGTATCCAAAGGTATCGAAGGTTCGTTTGTGGGACCACAAGATGATATCCCGTTGTTCTTTCGACAGTAACTCTCTAGCCGGACGACGGTCTCGTCGGGCCTTGCCTTTGGTCACCGGGAGGTTTTGAACCAATGTCAAGCCAAAACGTTCTTCTAACGCTCGTAGGTCAGTCTGGAGGCTTTCGTACCGAATGACGAAATCGGGCTTTCGGATGCTGAAGTAGTAGACCTCGTTCAACGGGCGGTGGCGCACCGCGCGATCAAGGACGTGTTCGAACTCGCCGCCATTGTCGGCGTGTAGATGGGATGCCCAAGAAACCACAGTTTCGTAGGGGTGCCGACACATCGTAACAACGAATGAGTTTTCAAGAAACGTCTTGCCTGCCCGTTTCAAAATCAGCGCGGGTGGGATGTGGTTGACAAACTTCGCGGCGCTGCGCGAATAAAGACGGCCTTTTCGGAGTCCGAACCATCTGGGTTTGATTTTTCCATTCTCAAGGTAGGCTTCAAAACTTGAAGCGTAGTCCGTTTCTAGACGCCTGTTCCAAGCCCAGTTGAGAGGAAACTGACCGCCGAGCTGATACCGGACCGCTTCATCTTCAGGCACAATCGGCGTCACAATGTCACCTGCTCCCGCGTTGCAAGACAAAGCGATTTCAACGCTGGTGCCGGCAGTCTTTTTGGGTTTCAAGAAAAGCAGATTGGGCTTTGACAGGTAGATCACGACCAGGCTCGCGGAAAATTCAACTGTCCGATGTTAACTTCTGTTTCGTTGCGACCGCAACTGGAAACCCCGTTCTTTCCTGCGATGCTAGGTGAAGGTGTCAGTTATGTGCCTTTGAACTGGCTGGATATGGTTGCGGGTGCAGTCAGTGCTGCCTCGCTTACAATACCGTCCTCGCCAGCCCTTGCCTTACTCGGCATCGACACGCCATAACGATCCCATGACCCGCCACCTCCTCTTTCTCACCGGCACGCGCGCCGATTTCGGCAAGCTGGAACCCCTGGCCGCGGCCGCGCGCGATGCAGGCTACGGCGTCACCTTTTTCGTGACCGGCATGCACATGATGGAGGCCTATGGCCTGACCAGGGTCGAGGTCGCGCGCATGCCGGGGGTTGCGGTGCATGACTTCATGAACCAGCGTCCCGGCGATCCTCAGGATGTCATCCTGGCCAAGACGATCCTGGGGTTTTCGGACTATGTGACGGAACATCGACCCGACCTGATCGTGGTCCACGGCGACCGGATCGAGGCGCTGGCGGGGGCGCTGGTGGGGGCCACCAACTACATCCTGACCGCCCATGTCGAGGGCGGCGAGGTGTCGGGCACCATCGACGAGGTGATCCGCCACTGCAATACCAAGCTGGCGCATGTGCATTTCGTGTCCTCCGATGCGGCGGCGCGGCGCGTCATGGCGCTTGGCGAGCCGGCGGCGACAGTGCATGTCATAGGCTCGCCGGAACTTGATTTCCATTCCGCGCCGTCTGGCGTCACCATTGACGAAGTGCGCGCGCGCTATGACATTCCCTTTGCCGAATACGGGATCGCGGTCTTTCATCCCGTGACTTCCGAAGCCGCCACCATGGGCAATCAGGCACAGGCGCTGTTCGGAGCGTTGGCAGAATCGGGACGGCATTTCGTGGTGATCGCGCCGAACAACGATCCGGGGTCAGAGGCGATCTTCCGGGTGGTAGAGGCCCTGCCGCGCGACAGGTTCCGGCTGATCCCGTCGATGCGGTTCGCGCATTTTTCCGAACTGCTGAAGAATGCCGCCTGCATGGTCGGCAATTCAAGCGCTGGCGTGCGCGAGGCGCCGTTTCTGGGCATCCCGTCGCTGGATGTGGGTTCCCGCCAGACCAACCGGGCGGCGGCGCCCTCGGTCAAGGCCAGTCTCGCCAGCGACCGGGGGGCCATTGCGGCCTTTCTGCGCGACGACTGGGGCCGGACGGTGCCGCGCCATGACGGCTTTGGCGAAGGCCGGGCCGCCGACCGCTTTGTGCGCGTGCTGGCGGACAATGCGTTCTGGACCCACAACCTGCAGAAATCCTTTCAGGACGCCGGCTAGGGATGGCCTGGCAGGTCACCGCCTATCTGGCGCTGGCGCGGACCCTGGGGGTGGTGGCACCTCTTCATCTGCGCCGCCGTCTGGCGCGGGGCCGCGAGGACGCAGGGCGCTGGCGCGAAAAGCTGGGGCGGACATCGGTGCCGCGGCCCGAAGGGCGGCTGGTCTGGCTGCATGGGGTGGGCCTGGGCGAAGTGATGGCCCTGCGCGGTCTGGTCGCGGCGATGGCGACGGGCGATCCGATGCTGAACTTTCTGATCACCTCGACGGCGCGGTCGTCGGCGCAGGTGGTGGCGGGCAACCTGCCGCCGCGCACCGTTCATCAGTATCTGCCGCTGGATGCGCCTCGGTTTGTGGCGCGGTTCCTGAACCACTGGCGGCCCGACCTTGCGATCTGGTCTGAACAGGACCTGTGGCCCACCGCGATCCTGGCCGCCGACCGGCGCGGCATTCCGCTGGCGCTGGTGAATGCGCGGATGAATGCGGCCGCCTTCCAGCGCCGCCGCCGCATCCGTGGACTTCTGGCGCAGATTTACCCCCGCTTCCGGCTGGCCACCGCGCAGGATGCCGAAACCGCGCGGCATCTGGCGCTGCTGGGGGCAAGGGATGTCGAGGTGGCCCCGTCCCTGAAGGCGACCGCACCGCCGCTCGGCCATGATCCGGATGGGCTTGCCGACCTTCAGCGCAAGCTCTTCGGCCGCAATCCATGGCTGTTGGCGTCGTCGCATGCCGAGGACGAGGCGGTTGCGCTGACGGCGCAGGCAGCACTCTGGGCGGCGGACCCGCGCTGGCTACTGGTCATCGTGCCGCGCCAGCCCGACCGCTGGCCCCAGATTGCAGCGGCCGCGCAGGACCATGCGCTGCCGCTGACGCGGCGCATGGCGGGCGAGGGGCCGGGCGGCGCCGTCCATCTTGCCGACACGTTTGGCGAACTGGGGCTGTGGTACAGGTTGTGCCCGGTGACGCTGATGGGCGGAACCTTTGGTCCGGTCGAGGGTCACAACCCGTGGGAGCCTGCCGCCCTGGGCTCGGCGATCCTGCACGGGCCGCGCCTGCGCAACTTTGCCGCCGATTACGCCGTGCTGGATGGATCAAACGCGGCGGTTGAGGTCAGCGCCCTGACGCTGGCAGACACCCTTGAGCGTGACCTTGCAGAGACGGCCGCCCGCGCAGAGGAGCTTTGGCGCGGCGCGGCGGGCAGTCTTGCGCCGCTGGCGCGCAGGCTGGTAGCGCTGGTGCCGCCGCGATGAGGCTGCGGCTTTTTCTGGCGGCGTGGTCGGCGCTCTGGACGCTGGGGTTGCCGCTGATCCTCGGCTATCTGTGGTGGCGTGGGCGCAAGGATGCGCTTTACCGCCAGCGGATCGCGGAACGGTTCGGGCGCTACGACCGGGCGCTGCCGGGTGCCGTCTGGGTCCATGCGGTCAGTCTGGGCGAGGTCCGCTCCGCCGTACCGCTGATCCGCGCACTCATGGAGCGGGGTGAAAAGGTTGTCATTACCACCTTTACCCCCGCCGGGCGGCGCGAGGCGGACCGCGTTCTTGCGGCAAAGGTTTCGGCGGGGCAGGTGGCGGTTGTCTGGGTTCCGCTCGAAACCGCATGGGCCTATGGTCGGTTCTTTCGCGCCTTTGCTCCGAAACTGGGGCTGGTGATGGAAATCGAGATCTGGCCGCGCATGGTGGCGGCATCGGCCAATGCGGGCGTGCCGCTGTTCATGTGCAACGCGCAGTATCCCGAACCGTCGATGGCGCGGGATGCCAGGGGGACATTGCGCCATGCCGTGATGCGCTGTTTTGCCGGGGCGCTGGTCAAGTCGGACCTGCAGGCGCGTCGATTTGCCAGCGTCGGGGTGCGCAACATCCACGTGACGGGGGAATTGCGGTTCGACCAGCCGGTTCCGCAGGCGCTGGTGGAGGCGGGGCGCGCGGCAAGGGCGGCGCTGGCCGGGGATCGCCCGGTGATCACCTTTGCCTCGGCGGTCGAAGGCGAGGATGAGATCTATCTTGATGCCATCGCGCGCGCGCTGGCCCGCAAGCCGCGCCCGTTCATCGTCTATGTCCCGCGCAAGCCGGAACGCTTTGATGAAGTGGCAGCACTGGTCGCGGCAAGGGGGATCGCCATGGTGCGGCGCTCGCAGGTGCTTGGGGCGGACCTGACGGTTCTGGATGCCCGAAGAACCGACCTGCTGCTGGGTGACAGTCTGGGCGAGATGTATGCCTATCTGGCCATGGCCGACCGGGCGGTGACAGGCGGCGGATTCATTCCTGCAGGGGCGCATAACATCATCGAGCCCCTGGCGCTGGGGCGTCCGGTCATCGTCGGCCCGAACATCCACACCATCGAATATCCCGCCGTCGAGGCTATTGCGGCAGGTGTCTGCCTGCGGGTTGCGACGGCAGGCGACCTGGCGGCGGCGCTGGGACCCGATGGCTGGCCGGGTCCGACCCAACAGGGGATCGAGGCGTTCCTTGCGGCGCATTCCGGGGCCACGGAAAAGACGATGACGGCCATCGCGCCTTATCTGGCACACGGACAAGCCGGGCGATGACCGTATCAAGGGGCGGATCGCGCATTCGCGCCGTGCCTTAACGCAGGCCTGCATCTATCTGGGACTGCAGCAGAAATTCGACGATACGCAGATCAAACGGCGTGTCGATGTCGTGGCACCGCTCAGCGTTCAGGACATAGGGAATGACCCGCCCCTCGTATAGCCCGCCAGCCCGGCGCAGATAGTCGGGGGCCACAACATAGACCACGCCGACATGTTCATAGACGACCGGGGCCTGCTGACGGGCGACAACCCCGCCCGGCAGGGGTTTGCTGACATGCAGCGCGCCCGTGGCATCGGGTTCCACCAGATTGAAATAGGGGTTCTTGCGCGCCTCGCAGCAGGACATCACCATATCGGGGCGTTCGGTCGCGAACAGGTCCAGCGCGCCGTCGATGTCCTGCGCCAGCCGCAGGGGCGACGTGCAGTCAAGGTCAAGAAACGCCGTGACCGGGCCGGTGATCGGTTCCGACACCTGTAGCGCATGCTGCCAGACGCCCCATTTCCCGGCCGTATCCGTGGCCAGATGGGCGGGACGCAGGCCGATCTTCAGCGCACCCCTTGCGACAGCATGGTCATAGATTTCGGGATCGTCGGTGGACACCACCACCGCATCGACGCGCGGATGCGCGAAAAGCTGGTCCAGCGACCAGTCGATCAGGGGTTTGCCGCAGATGGGGCGGAAATTCTTGCCGGGCACACCCTTTGACCCTTTGCGCGCACCGATATGGCCAAGGATCATGCGCGTTGCCCATCGTCGTGCCACCGGCACGGCACGCTGGTCGACGCGACCCGGCGGAGGGACGGGGGGCAAGTGGCGGACAGGCATGGATAGCATAAATCCCCTGCCAAAATAAACATAATCATACAGTTAAGATCCGCATGGTGTCCTCGACAGTGTCTGCATTCAATGACATCACAACTTTGTAATCGCTTGACCTGTGTGGCACAAGGTGAGGGCCGAGCTGTTCAGTCCCGGCATCTGGTGGATTGATCGAGGATGAATTGATCCGGCTCCGAAGTCCAGATTTTGCAGATGTATCCGTAGGGCAAGAGGCCCCGGGCGTTTTGAGTCTGCGCCCGAAGTTGTAGGCTGCAAGCAAGTCCGCGAGGTGGGTGCGCAGATGGGCGTGGTCGTCGTAGTGGTATCGCTTGACGGTGGCGTCCTTGGTCGTGCGGTCAAGCGCTCGACCTGGCCGCCATTCAGGAAAACGGTCCCCGGAACCGTTTTCTGATCTTCATGGCTCCACGGAGGGTTCGGCCTGGTCAGCCGGTGCTCAATGCCGCTCGCCATTGTCCTCGGACCAATGGCGTTCCAAGGGTTTGATCGGTCAAGACGGTATGGACCTGGTACGGCACCGCCTCCAGCACGTGCCGCTGAAACTCCCAGGCGGTGTGCCTCTCCGCCGTTTCGATGCGTTGGACGACGGCGAACTTGGCCGTCCTGAAAGGCTTCACCGCGCGGGGCATCCCCGTCACGAAGGTCGCAGGATGGGTCTGCGCGGGAATAGGGAAAGTCGGGCCTTCTGTCGATTTGCGCAACACAGCCTCCCGCACCCCATAATCGTCCGCGCAAACCATCGTGCTTTGTGCGTCAAAACCCCTTGACCTTCCAGTGTTGGAAGCCCCTAGCACCATTTTACACACCCAAACGAAGGAACTGCACCGATGTGTGATTGCGGCAAACCATCCCCTGACGAGGCCAATGCCAGCCATGGCCAGCAAGCTGTCGCTGCGACGGCAGCCCAGAAGACCCATGGCCACAGCGTCGAGGCTGCCCAGGATGCGGCGACCGAGGCGTCCTGCGCATGCGGTCCGGCGACCGCGCCGGGCCACCACGAAACCCACGCGGGCGTCGCGACGCACGCATGACAACTGGCGCGGCGCAGCCTGTTCTTGACGTGCGCGGGCTGAAGACCGTGTTCCGGCTTGGAAGTTCCGAAGTTCACGCCGTCAACGACGTCAGCTTTCGCGTGATGCGGGGCGAGCTTCTGGGCGTGGTCGGCGAGAGCGGATCGGGCAAGTCGGTGACGATGCTGTCGCTCTTGGGCCTTCTGCCCTCGCCGCCCGCCGAAGTGCGCGGCGGCGAGGTTCTGCTTGGCGGGCAAGACCTGCTGAAGCTTTCGCCGCGCGCGCTGGCCGATATTCGCGGCGCGCGGATCGGCTTCGTGTTCCAGGATCCGATGACCAGCCTGAACCCGGTGCTGATGATCGGCGACCAGATCGCCGAACCGCTGATCCGGCACAAGGGGCTGCGGCCTGATGTGGCGGCGAACCGTGCCGTCGAGTTGCTGGAACTGGTCGGCATCCCCGATGCGCGGGCGAGACTCAAGGCCTATCCGCACCAGTTTTCCGGCGGCATGCGCCAGCGGGTGATGATCGCCATCGCACTGGCCTGCGACCCCGACCTCTTGATCGCCGACGAACCGACAACCGCGCTTGACGTGACGGTGCAGGCGCAGATCATCGAACTGATCGGCGAGTTGCGCCAGAAGCTCGGCATGGCGATCATCTGGATTTCGCATGACCTCGGCGTGATCGCCGAGATCGCCGACCGGGTCATGGTCATGTATGGCGGCCAGGTGGTCGAGGAGGCACCTGTCGCCGAACTGTTCGCCAACCCCCGCCACCCCTATACCCGCGCGCTGCTGCGCACCGTGCCCGCGCTGGATGGCGATCGGCCGGCACAGCTTTTCACCATCGAGGGCCAGCCGCCGATCCTGACCGCCGCTCCGACCGCCTGCCCGTTCCGCCACCGCTGCACCGAGGCGCATGACCAGTGCGACTGTGTCAATCCGGCCTGCTGCGCGGTCGGATCGCCGGGTCCGGGCCTGACGGAGAGCAGGCATATCGTCGCCTGTCACCGCGTTGCGGTTGAGCATCCGCTCGAGGTGGCGCATGGCTGAGACTCCGGTCGGTCGCAAGCTCGTCGAGGTCGAGGGGCTGAAGATGCATTTCCCGGTGCTGGCCGGGCTGTTCCGCCGCCGCGCTGGCGCGGTGCGGGCGGTCGACGGCGTCAGCTTCGGCATCGACAAAGGCGAGACACTGGGGCTGGTGGGGGAATCCGGTTGCGGCAAAAGCACGGTCGGGCGGTCGTTGTTACGCCTGTGCGAGCCGACCGCGGGCCGCATCAGCATCGACGGCGAGGATGTGCTGCAACTCGGTCCGGCGGCGCTGCGCGCCAAGCGACCGACGATGCAGATGGTGTTCCAGGACCCGCAGGCCAGCCTGAACCCGCGGATGACGCTTTCGGCGATCATTTCCGAGCCGCTGAACGTGCATACCGACTGGTCGGCCGACCGCAAGGCCGCTCGGGTGCGCGAACTGATGGATGCGGTCGGGCTGGACCGGCGCTTCGTCAACCGCTTTCCGCACGAATTCTCGGGCGGCCAGCGTCAACGGGTGGGCATCGCGCGGGCGCTGGCGCTCAATCCGAAATTCGTGGTCTGCGACGAGCCGATCGCGGCGCTCGACGTGTCGATCCAGGCGCAGGTGGTCAATCTCCTGGAGCGGTTGCAGCGCGATTTCGGACTGACTTACCTCTTCATCAGTCACGACCTGTCGATGGTGCGCCACATCGCCACCCGCGTGGCGGTGATGTATCTCGGCCGCATCGTGGAACTTTCCCCGCGCGACGCGCTTTATGCGCAGCCCCTGCATCCCTATGCCGAGGCGCTCTTGTCGGCGCTGCCGCGTCTGGACCGGGTCGGCGGCGGCAGGGCGGGCGGGCGCGGGCGGATCATCCTCAAGGGTGATGTCCCTTCGCCGGCGCGGATGCCCCCGGGCTGCAATTTTCACACCCGTTGCCCGAAGGTGTTCGACCGCTGCCGCAGCGACGTTCCCGAACTGCGCGAGGTCCAGCCTTCACGGTTCGTGGCCTGCCATCTGTTTTCACCCGACAAGCCTGCCGCCGGACCAACCGGCGGACCCACAAGAAACGACACACACCAGCAAGGAGACTGACGATGAAGACGAAAACGATGCTTTGGATGGGCACCGCCCTGGCCTTGGCAGGCCTGCCCGCCTTTGCCGGCGGCCGCGGCACCGACGGCGAGTTGCGCATCACCTTCCCGCAGGCCACTTCGACGCTGAACCCCTATCTGTCCAGCGGCACCAAGGATGTCTATGCGGCCAGCATGGTGCTGGAACCCCTGGCCGGGTTCGACGAGAACGGCGCGGTCTATGCGCGCCTCGTGAGCGAGATCCCGAGCGTCGAAAACGGCGGCATCTCGGCTGACTTCAAGTCGATCACGTGGAAGCTCTTGCCCGGTGTCAAATGGTCGGACGGCACGGCGTTCACCGCGGCCGACGTGGTGTTCACCGGCGCCTATTGCAACGAAACCGACAGCGGCTGCGCCCAGGCCTTCAAGTTCGATGGCATCGACAAGATCGAGGCGGTCGATGACCTGACGGTGAAGATCACCTTCACCGCGCCCAAGGCCAACCCGTTCAACGCCTTCGTCGGCTCGCAGACCCCGATCCTGCAAAAGGCGCAGTTCGAGAACTGCATGGGCGCGGCTGCGGCGGCCTGCACCGAGCAGAACTTTGCCCCGATCGGCACCGGGCCGTTCCGCGTCACCGGTTTCACCGTCAACGACCTGGTGCAGTACGAGGCCAACCCGGAATACCGCGATCCGGCCAAGCCGGAGTTTGCCACTGCAATCATCAAGGGCGGTGGCGATTCCATCGCTTCGGCCCGTGGCGTGATGGAAACCGGCGAATTCGACTATGCCTGGAATGCGCAGATCAACCCCCAACTGCAGGCGCAGATGCTGGCCGCCGGCAAGGGCAGCTTCATCATGGGTTTCGGCACCAATACCGAGCGGCTGGAGCTGAACCTGACCGATTCGTCGCCCGACCTGGCCGAGGGCGAGCGGTCCACCGCCAAGTATCCCAATCCGCGGCTGTCGGACGTGCGCGTGCGCCGCGCCCTGTCGATGGCGATCGACCGCACCGCGCTGAACGAGATCGGTTACGGCGCGGGCGGCTCGCCCAACTGCAACGTGGTGCCGGCCCCGGCTTTCTATGCCTCGGACAACACCGGCTGCCTGACCCAGGACATCGAAGGCGCCAAGGCGCTGCTGGAAGAGGCCGGCTGGACCGACACCAACGGCGACGGGGTGCGCGAAAAGGACGGCATGCCGCTGAAGCTGCTGTTCCAGACCACCAACAACCCGGTGCGGCAGGACTTTCAGGCATTGATCAAGGGCTGGTGGTCCGAGATCGGTGTCGAGACCGAGCTGAAAGTGATCGACCCCGGCGTGTTCTTCGGCGGCGATCCGTCCTCGCCCGACACGGCGGAAAAATTCTATGCCGATGTCGAGATGCACGCCAACAACTTCGACGGCACCGATCCCGAGGCCTATCTCGCCGCGCTGACCACCGACAAGGCGCCGCGCCCCGAGACCAACTGGATCGGCACCAACTACAACCGCTTTGCCAACCCGGACTATGACGCGCTGTCGGCCAAGCTGGCGCAGACCTTCGACATGAACGAGCGCGCGGCCATCGCCAAGCAGATGAACGACATGATCACCAAGGACGGCATGGTGACGTTGCCCTTGATCCTGCGCGGCAACCTGTCGGCGATGTCGAACACGCTGGGCGGCGTCAAGGTCAACGCCTGGGACAGTGAGCTGTGGAACGTGGCCGACTGGTATCGGATCAAGTAACCACCGCTTCCGGCGGGCGGGGCGCACGCGGCCCCGCCCGCGCTTTCACGGGCGGCTTTCGTGCAGCCCCAGTCCGGGACGACCCGCATCCATGCTTACCTACGCGCTCCGCAGGCTGCTTCTGGCCATTCCGACGCTGCTGCTGATCAGCCTCGTCATCTTCCTGATGGTCGATCTGGCCCCCGGCTCGCCGATGTCGGAGATTCCCCGTTCGATCCCGCCCGAAGTGCGCGCCAAGATGATCGCCGCGCTCGGCGCGGACCAGCCGGTGTTCTTCCGTTATCTCTTGTGGCTGAAGCAGTTTTTCGTCGTCGAACCCGCCTATCTGATCGACGGCTGGTTCGGCACGTCGCTGGGCGGCGACCAGCAGCGCATCCTGTCCTGGCAAAGCCGTGCCCCGGTGTTCGACGTGATCGGCGACCGGTTGGCGCGCACCATGACCGTGGTCGGTTCCGGCTATCTGATCGCCGCGGCCATCGCCCTGCCGATCGGCGTCTATTCGGCCTACCGTCAGTATTCCTGGTTCGACCAGCTTGGCACCTTTGTCGCGATGATCGGCTATTCGGTGCCGACCTTCTTCACCGGCGTCCTTCTGATCGTGATCTTCGCGGTCAACTTGGGCTGGTTTCCGTCCTATTACGACGCCTCGCTGAAGGTCACGGATTTCGCCAGCCTGTCGCGGCAGGTCTGGCAGATGGCGCTGCCGGTGACGGTCATCGCGCTGTTCCATGCCGCCGAGATCAGCCGCTATACCCGTTCTGCCATGCTCGACACGCTGGGCCAGGACTATGTGCGCACCGCCCGCGCCAAGGGGGCGCTGGAGGGGACGGTGGTCATGAAACACGCGCTGCGCAATGCCATGATCCCGGTGATCACGGTGCTGGCGCTGGGGATGCCCTCGATCTTTGGCGGCTCGATCATCGTGGAGCAGGTGTTCAAGATCAACGGCATCGGCGGCGCGCTGATCGGCGCGATCATCGCCAGCGACCTGCCGATGGTGCAGACGCTGACCTTCATCTTTGCCGTGCTGATCGTTTTCTTCAATCTGGTGGCCGACCTCCTTTACGGCATGATGGACCCGAGGATCCGCTATGACTGAGACAAACTCCGGCGCATTTTCCGACCACGCCCGCAGCCCCTGGGCAGGGGTCTGGCGCAAGTTCCGCCAGCATGTCGGGGCCATGGTCGGGGCAGCGGTGCTGCTGGCGCTGATCCTGGCCGTGCTGGTCGGGCCATGGCTCTGGCAGATCGACGCCGCCTTCATCGAGCCGAAGGCGGTCGACATGATGCGCGCGCGCAACCTGCCGCCCAGCCTGGCGCATCCGCTGGGCACCGACCAGCTTGGCCGCGACACGCTGGCGCGGATGCTGGCAGGCGGCAAGGTGTCGCTGGCGGTGGGTCTGGTCGCGATGGCCATCGCGGTGCTGGTCGGCACCACCATGGGGGTTCTGGCGGGCTTCGTGCGCTGGCTCGACGGACCGCTGATGCGCCTGACCGACCTGTTTCTGGCGCTGCCGCTGCTGCCTTTGCTGCTGGTGATGGTGATGCTGTTCCGCGATGCGCTTGCGGGCGTATTCGGGGTCGAGATCGGCACCTTCATCCTGATCGTCAGCGCGATCGGCCTGACCTCGTGGATGCAGGCGGCCCGCGTCGTGCGCGGCGAGGTTCTGGCGCTGAAGGAGCGCGAATTCGTGCTGGCGGCGCGGTCGATCGGCACGCCCCCCTTGCGCATCATCCTGACCCATATCCTGCCCAACGTCCTGTCGCCGGTGATGGTGGCCGCAACCCTTGGCTTCGCCTCGGCGATCATCACCGAAAGCGCGCTGTCGTTTCTCGGTCTCGGCTTTCCGCCGGATTTCCCGACCTGGGGGCGGCTTCTGTTCGAGGGGGTGGAATACATGCAGATGGACCCCAACCGCGTGCTGTTCCCGGGTCTTGCCATTTCGCTGACCGTGCTTGGCATCAACTACATCGGCGACGGATTGCGCGACGCGCTCGACCCGCGCCAGCGGTAAAGGCAAACTGTTGCAGCCTGGCCCAGGCCAGTGGCACCCTGTCGGTGCTGCAGTGATGCCCCGCGACCCCGCCGCCATCCTGAACATCCGCGGCGCACTCGATCAGACGCGCCGCAACAGACGCAAGCCGACAGTTCGGAACGGCTGATGTGGTTGAGACGGTCCGACCGCATTCCCGTCCCCGTCGCCACTTGCCCTCAATAGGGGCATCGCCCGATCCCGCCATGGCAGGACTTTGCAGTTATTTCCTGGGGCGATGCGCGAGGGGGTGTTAACCGCCCCCAGCACCATGAAAGCGGAAAGCGTTCTCTCCGTGGCAGTACTCTGCCGACCTGTCGACCGGAGCGCTTTCGGTTCAGAGCCACAACATCCTGCAAAAAAAAGTCCTCCTTGACTGACATGACGAGGCTCGCTTTGCGGTCTCTTCCGAAAGCGCGACTGGCGTCGGAGTTTAGCGGGACTTATTCGGGCAGCCGGCGCCTCGACAAACTTATCCAGCAGCATCAGCGTCAGGATTGCCCGCGCCACGTTCGGGATGTCGCAGCCGGATGGTTGACGTCGCAGATCACGGGATCATCGCCATGCCCCATCAGCATCAGGACATGGACGAAGTCCGCCGACAGCCGCTGGTCGATCCCCTTGAGCATGATTTCCCCAGTAGGGTGCGTGGCTCCAACCACCCACCGCCATGGGCAAGCACACCCTACTTCACTGCCCCCGCCGCCATCCCCTTGATAATGAACCGCTCCAGGAAAATCCCCACGATCACCAGGGGCAGGATCGCAGCGAAGCTTAGCGCCGCCATCGACCACCAGCTGATCCCCTGGCTTCCGGTCTGGCTCGCCACCATCACCGGAAGGGTCGCGGCACGGGTGGAGGTCAGAAGGGCTGCAAAGAAATACTCGTTCCAGGTCAGCACCAGCGACAGGATGAACGCAGCCACCATGCCGGGGAGGGCAATCGGCAGGATGATCGTGAAGAACGCCCCCCAGACGCCCAGACCATCCACCATCGCGGCCTCTTCCAGTTCTGTCGGGATCGATTCGAACTGGTCCTTCATGATCCAGATCACGATGGGCAGCACTGACAGCGTGTAGACAAGGATCAGCCCGATCCGCGTGTCAAGAAGATCAACCTCGCGGTAGAGCACCAGAAAGGGCAGGGCGAGGACGACGGGGGGCAGGATCAACTGGCTGAGGAAAAAGAACGAGATGTCGGGGTTGCGCATGTAGCCGAACTTGTAGCTGAACCGCGACAGGCCATAGGCCGCCAGCGACCCCAGGATGACCGCCAGCGTCGACGACGCTGACGCCGCGATCAGGGAATTGATGAACCGCTTGAGAAATTCCTGCCGCACGGTCGAGTCAGCGCCGATCGTGTCGGGCGACAGGCCGAGCGACCGCCACCCCAGCCAGGCGGGCTTGAAATCAACCCAGGGCACCATGTTCCCCTTCATCACGTCGGGGGCCATCTTGAAGCTGGTGGTGATGGTCCAGTAGATCGGGAACAGACAGATCACCGCCCAGAAGATCAGCACGACATAGATCAGCGCGCGGCTGGCGTACCATTTCGCGCGGAAATTCCCGTCGACTGCGGCATCATGGAAGATCTGCGTCCCGGTTGTCATCCTTCAGGTCCTTGGCCGGGTGAAACGGTCGGCAAGTTTCATCAGAACGGTCATGAAGACGATGATGACGACCAGATAGACCATCGCCAGCATCGTGCCATACCCGACGTTCGATCGGTCGCGGTACTCGCGGAAGATGAAACTGGTGACGGTGTCGGTCGCCCCGCCCGGCCCACCGCTGGTCACGTTGATGATGATGTCGGCCAGCTTCAGCTTGAAGATGATGCGGATCAGGATGGCGGTGATCGACACCGGCAGCATCAAGGGAAAGGTCACTTCCCAGAACGATTTCCACCCTGTCGCGCCGTCAACCTTGGACGCTTCGGTCAGTTCCTTGGGGATCGCCTGCAATCCTGCCAGCAGCATGATCATCATGAAGGGGATGAAGGTCCAGGCATCCATGATCATGATCGTCAGGCGCGCCATTTCGGGCGTGCCGAAAAACGACGGGTTCTCCCATCCGAACAACCGTGCAAGGCGTGCCATCGGGCCGAACCGGCCTTCCAGCATCGACTTGCCGATCATCCAGCTGACCGCGACGGGCGACAGCATCAGCGGCATCAGGAATGCCACGCGGAAGAATTTTCGCGCCCGGATCTGCGCGTTCAACAAGAGTGCAAGGCCAAAGGCGATGGCATATTCCACCAGGATCGCCAGCGTGTACCAGACCATGTTCGTCATCGCGTTCCAGTAGAACGGATCGCCCCACATCTGGCGCAGGTTGGCCAGACCGTTGAAGGCGCGCCCGTCGGGGGCCGACAGGTTCCAGCTGGAAAACGCGATGATCAGACCAAAGATCAGCGGGAACACCACCAGCGAAATCACGAAAAGCGCGGCAGGCAGTACGAACAGCACCCGCTTGCCCTGTTCGCCCTTGGTGATGACCTGGCCCCAGCACAGGCACACGGCCCACAGCACATAGGCGTAAAGCACCGGCCGCCAGTTGGCAAAGCCGGTCTCCACCAGCCCCGCCGCAAAGGTCCCCTGCCAGACCCCCAGCACCGCCAAAAGTGCTGCCGACCCCCAGATGATGCCGGCGCCAAACCGTTTTCGGCCGGGCGCGATGTCGTCGCGCGTCACGACGTGAAGAAGATTACCGCTGCTCATGGCTGACATGTTAGCTGGCCGTCGCAGGCCTGCAAAGGGGTATTCGGGCGGGACGTGACGGGCGGGGATCAAGCCTCTTGGCAAAGCCGCGATCGCACGGCGCGAACCGTGAACCTGCTGCAAAATCGAGCAACAACAGATTGCCTGCGCGTCCCGGAGTGATCCCGCGAGTGTGGTCAACCCGTTGATCATGTGGAACGATCCATGATGCAGATATCGCTGCCACACACCTGAAATTCCTGAATCGGGACGCGGGTATTCGGGGTCGTCGCCCTGATCGCGCATATCCTTGTCGCTGCAACGACGCCCTGGCTGGGTTGAGGGGCGCATCATGAACAACGCAAAGATGTAGCTCGTCGTCAAGCCCACTGTCGGCATTCCTCTGTTCCTCGGGGCAGTGGCGGTCGGGTCGTTCGCGGTTCACCTTGCTGTTCTCAGCAAGACGAACTGGTACGAAAACTATCTGCTGGGCAAGCCGATGGAGACCATGTCGGCTGCCACGCTGGTGGTGCCGGAGACCGACGCCGCGAAAGTGGCCTATGTGCCACCAGGATCGCAGGAAGTGCTGATCACCATGCCGGACGGCACGAAGGTCCGGGCGGTGCTGCAACTGCCGCAGACGCTGGCGCTGAACTACATGACCCCGCCCCGGCGACGGGGCGGCGACGGACAAGCATGGGGCCCCGCGTCCTTTGGCGTGCGGGCTCCATCCTTCCATGCCGGTTGACCGGCGGGACATGTCGCAATGACGGGGATGGGTGGCGGCAATGTTCAACTACAAGGGATTCGCCCTGCGCAAGATCGCTGGCATCGGCACGGGCTACCTGCCGTTCGCCGATGTTGCGTCCGACGACGTGCCGTTGTCGCGGCTGCTGAGGCTGTCGCTGTTTCAGGTGACGGTGGGCATGGCGCTGGTGCTGATGGTGGGCACGCTGAACCGGGTCATGATCGTTGAACTGCGCGTGCCCGCGTCGCTGGTGGCGGCGATGCTGGCGCTGCCCCTGGTCTTTGCGCCCTTTCGTGCGCTGATCGGTTTTCGGTCCGATGCGTTCAGATCGGCCCTGGGCCTGCGGCGGCTGCCCTTCATCTTCAAGGGCACGATGCTGCAGTTCGGCGGCTTTGCGATCATGCCCTTTGCCCTTCTGGTGTTGTCGGGCTATGGCGAGGCGGTGGATGCGCCACGCTGGCTTGGCCTGTCGACGGCGGCCCTGGCTTTCCTTTTGGTGGGCGCGGGACTGCATATGGTGCAGACGGTCGGCCTTGCGCTGGCCACCGATATGGTGCCGGAAGCCGATCAGCCCAAGGTGGTGGGCCTGATGTATGTCATGCTGCTGTTGGGCATGATTGCCAGTGCCTGTGTCTATGGCGCGATCTTGGAGACCTATTCGCCGGGGCGGCTGATCCAGGTCGTGCAGGGCTCAGCGGCCGTGACGATCGTGCTGAATGGCCTCGCGATGTGGAAACAAGAGGCGCGCAACCGTGCCCGCGCCATGGCCTCTTCAGGGCCGGAGACCGGCTTTGCAACCTCCTGGGCGCGGCTGGCGCGCCAGCGGGGCATGATGCGGCTGCTGGTTGTCATCGGTTTTGGCACGGCCGGGTTCGGGATGGCAGATGTGCTGCTGGAACCCTTTGGCGGACAGGTTCTGGCGATGTCGGTGGCCGAGACGACGCGGCTGACGGTGTACCTGGCGCTTGGCAGCCTGATCGGGTTCATGCTGGCGTCGCGCTGGCTGGGGCGCGGGGCGCGGCCGATCGACATGGCAATTCTGGGTGCAGCACTTGGGGTGCCGGCCTTTGGCGGGATCGTGCTGGCCTCGGTCGCAGCATCGGTGCCGGTGCTGGTCGCGGCGACATTGCTGGCGGGGTTCGGGGCGGGGCTGTTCGGGCACGGCACGCTGACCGCGACGATGCGGGCCGCGCCGCGCGACCAGATCGGGCTGTCGCTGGGGGCCTGGGGCGCGGTCCAGGCGACGGCGGCGGGTCTGGCGATTGCCATGGGTGGCATCGTGCGCGATACCATCCTGGCGGCGGGCACGGCGGGGACGAGAGCGGCGACGCCCTATACCGCAGTCTTTGCGATCGAGGTCGGGCTTTTGGTGATCGCCCTCATGGTGGCCGTGCCGCTTTGGCTGAAACCGAAGGCGGGCGCCGATCAGGGATCATCGGTGGCTGATGCAGACATGGCGGCGGCTTCGGGATATGCGGCGCCACACCTTGCCGATGGGCGGACTGGATGAAGGCAATGCGGTGCCGGGTGCCGCAGCAACACGGGTCAGTTAGGACGAAAGGTGCCACATGACGACCATCATCACGCGACTTTACGCTGATCAGGCGACGGCCCGCGCCGTCGTGACCATGCTTTTGCAAAAGGGCCAGGACGAGGACACGATCGACATCATCACGCGCGACACGCTTGGCGGTCCCGAGGCCGCGATGCGCGCAGCGCGTGTCCCGGCTGCCTCGGCCGCCGCCTATGCCAGGGTGATGACGGGACGCGAGGCGCTGGTGGTGGTGGCCGCCCCCTTCAACCCGATCGGTACCGCGCGCGGGGCGATCCGGGTCGTCAACCGAACGCCCGCGATCAAGGTCGGGCTGGCGGATGAGGATGTCTATCTGCGCGAGGCCCGTCGGCCGGACATCGCCCGCAACCTGCTGGCGGGCGAACCCCTGATCATGTCGAACCCGCACAGTCGCCCCTCGCACCGCCATATTCTTGGCAGCAACCCGATCATCGCCGGCAAACCCCGGACCTCGGCAATGCGCGGCGGGGCCTATATGTCGCGGTTCTTCTGGCCGATGAAGCTGGTCTCGGCCTCGCGGGAAAGAAGCTGGGCGATCCCGGGCGGCGGGCTTGTCTCGTCGCTGTTCGGCCTTCCGACGGTGATCAGCCACTGGCCCCCGCGCGAGGACCTGCCGACGATCCTGTGATGGGATCGAGGCATCGCAGCGCGTGGCAAAGATCTGGCGCGCGCTGGCAGGCCGTGACTCACGCCAACATCCAGTCCACCGCTGCCCCGGCGCCCGGGTCCATCGTCGCCTGGGGGGCGTTCGCTGCCGTCAGATCGTTTCCGTCGAATTTGCCGCCCGCGACGAACCACCAGTCGCTGTTGTCCGGGCTGCCGTCGCCGGTCGCCCGATCAACCCAGACCATGCCCGTGGCGTTGCCGCCAGCCATGCAGGCCGAAAGGTCTACATCCCACGTTGCAGCAGGGGAGCCGCGCGCGGCAAGGAAATCCTCGACGGCATTCTGGCGCGCCTCCTCGCCGTTGATCAGGCTGGTATAGCCATTCTGGCCGATCCGCACCCATGCGGTTTCCACGACATCATCTTCGGGGGATTGCATCTGCAAGGATGTCCCGAGGACATCGCTGGTCCCCGTGACCATGCCGGCCGACGTATAACTGTAGACCGCTTCCGAAATCTCGTAGCCCTCGGCGTCAAAGCCGACCGCGGCCCAGATTTGTTTTCATATGGACTGGCGTCGATGGCGTCACCCCACATCCGCAGCTCGTCTTCCGCCTGCGGGTTCAGGATGACCGCATCGATGGCGCCCCAGTCGAAGCTGGTGGGTAGGCCCAGCATCGAGAGCGTAAAGGTCGCAAAGTTTGCCGCCGTCAGGCCAACAACATTCGCCACCAGAAGGCCAAGCTGATAGCCATAGCCGACCCAGTCGCCAGTATACTCAAAGTTGAAGATGTCGGCGTCGGTATCCTCGCCACCCCAGAGGATACGGGTGCCCTGGCCCGAGCCATAAGAGACATTGATGGTGTCGGCCCCCGCGCCGCCCGAGACGGACATGACATCGGCAGAAGAGCCGAAGGTGAAGGTATCCGCGCCGGTGCTGCCGATGGCGGTTTCGAAGTTGGTCTCGGTCAGGTTGAGCTACCCCCCGAAAATCGGACAGGGACGGAAGCTACGATCTGAGGTTTGCTGTTCCCCAAGACGAGGAGATCAGAACATTTCGAAACGCAGGAACCATGACGCAGCGTTCAAGGCGCGTGTTGCGTTAGAGGCGCTGAAAGGCGAGCGGACGGTGTCGGAATTGGCGGCCGCCTATGAGGTTCATCCGACGATGATCCATCAGTGGAAGAAGGCGCTGCTGGAAGGGGCGTCAGGGATTTTTGAGCGCGGGGGCAAGGCGGCTGCGTCGGCCGAGATTGCCGAAGACACGGTCCGTGACCTGCATGCCAAGATCGGAGAGCTGGCGGTTGCCAACGATTTTTTGTCACGAAAGCTCAAGCCCTGGACCGGGAAGCGAGGCGCGGGATGATAGAGCGTAACCACCCCCAACTGTCGGTTGGCATAGACACGGAAGCATCAACAAACCCCCGCTCAAGATCATTCTTGAAAGCAAACTCTATCTCTGCGCCGCCAGTGTAAGAAGAAAGATAGGGAGAACTTTCACTGAAAGCTGCGAAGTAACCCATTCTAAAGCTCGTAATTCCCATTTCGTCCAAAATAATGTTCTCTTTTCGGACATTATCGCCGAGGAAGTCAAAGCCAGCGGTGTTTATATCTATCTCATTCGGATCACGCAATTCAAAGATGGCATGGCTCAACTCATGCAAAAACATATAAGGAAACCCGCGTGGGGAGACATTTCCATTCTGATCGATTGACAAAATAGAATCTGCATAGGTAGGATCGATTTCAACTCTGTCCGCTGTCGTTCCTGGATACACTTCTCGAACGCTTCGCATCACTCCGGGCACATAATCGATGAAGAGCGCAACACCGCTTTGAACCCGCTCATCAAACGCCTCTCTCATGATGCTCGAACTACCGTAGAGAGTTCCGAGAAGAGACTGAACCTGATTTACGAAAGGGTCGCCCGCACTGCCCGGCGAGATCGAAACAAAATTGAGTAACGCTGGAAGTGTCATTTCATTCTCTCCATCCCGTTGCAAGTTCCATAGAAATTACCGCTCTCTTCGCAAATTTCTTGACCGTAACCTTCGCGAATAAGCGCTTCACCAAAATCAACGCCGCCCTTGGTGCAATACACTACGCGAGCGTTGCCCGCGCCAGACGCCCAGACCATCCCCATGTGTTTGCAGATAAACTCGCCTTCTAGCATTTCATTGGGGATGACGGAGGCGTCTACTGTCACCCCCCAAAATCGAAAGAAATTCAATCGAGGGTCGATAGAACTGTTGGTAGCAAAGAACGATACGAGCGGCGAGCCAGCTATTCTCTCGAAACGGCCTGGATATTGCGACACCGGCTCTGGGCCTGCAGAGTCTTGAGCCAAGACATGTTGAGCAAAGCTGTTGGCTAGAAATAGCGAAAGCATCAATGCTAGAAAGTCCTTGTGTCTTGCTGTCATTGTTCGGTCGCTTCCTCTCTCAGTACCCTTCGAAAACATCGCTACAGCCATCAATACCTTTTTCTTCAACAAGCCTCACTTGATTGGAGTTGCAGGTTATGGTTGAAAACAACGCAATTCTAACAACCAGATGGGGGGGGGGGCGTCAAGATCAAAGAATGATCGATTTGGATATCTTATGCTCAAGGATTCAACATCTTACGTAACATTCTGATGACACATCTCCCACTCCCCCCGTCACTCCCTGAAATACCGGCTGTCCTTGATCTGGTCCCAGGCCCAGACCACCTCCTGCAGCCGATCCTCATCACTCCGGTCCCCGCCATTCATGTCGGGGTGCAAATCCTTCACCAGCGACTTGTACTGCTTCCTGATCTCGGTCTTGGTCCAGGTGTCTCGCGCATCCAATATCTCCACCGCCTTGCGTTCCGTCGGGGGCAGCTTGCGCGTGGCGTTGCCGGCGGGGGCGCGGCCGGGGTTCTGCGTGGCATTCGATCCCAGGATCGACATCGGGTCGCTGACACCCAGCCGCGCCCAGGCCCGCCCGTCATCCTTTTGGCTGAAGGGTTTCGTCTCGCGTTCCCAGACGCGGTCGCGGTCCAGCACCTTTTGAAATTCCTCGTCCGTCGTGCCCTGGAAAAAGTTCCATTTCAGGTTGTACTCGCGGATGTGGTCCTTGCAGAACCAGAAGAACTCATCCAGCAGGTCGGGCGATTTCGGGGCGCGGTAGGACCCCTGCAGCCGACAGCCCGGAAAATCGCAGGCGCGGTTCAGGTCGGGCGCCGCCGCCGCGCCCCGCCGTCCGGACTTTTTGCGGGCCTTGTCGGTCGAGACGCGGATATCGAATTCGAAGGGCGGGCGGTTGGACATCAAGGGCGGCCTTTCCGACTCGGGGCCACAAGTTTAAGGGTTTCCCCCGGGGAATGGAAAGGGTGGCCGAACCATGAACGTCGCTTTGCAGATGGAAAGCCGCCTGCGCGCGGCCTTTGCGCCCGACCGGCTGGAGATCGTGAACGAAAGCCACAGGCATGCCGGCCATGGTGGTGACGATGGCAGCGGCGAAAGCCATTTTCGCGTGGTGATCCGCGCGGCCGCCTTTGCGCCCCTGTCCCGTGTCGCACGACACCGCGCGGTGCATCAGGCCCTGGGCGATCTGAACACCCGGGTCCATGCCATCGCGCTGGACATTGGGTAGGGCGGCCCATCGCGCCCGGCAATCCGGGCACGGAAATGCCTAGCCGTTCGGCTAAGTTTTCAGCTTGCAGGCCGCTGTCGGTCGTGATACTTAGCGATATGACTAAGTATGAACCAGATCTGTCGCTGATCTTTCAGGCGCTGTCCGATCCGACGCGGCGGGCCATGCTGGCGGGGCTGAACGGGGGCGCGGTTGCGGTATCGGCCCTTGCACGACCGACGGGCCTCGCGCTGCCCACGGTCCTGCGGCATCTGGGCGTGCTGGAGGAGGCGGGGCTGATCGTGACCGAAAAAACCGGGCGCACACGCATGTGCCAGGCCCGCCCCGAGGCGCTGGCGGCGACATCGCATTGGCTGGACGCCCAGCGCGCCCTGTGGGAGGCGCGCACCGACCGGCTGGAAACCTATCTTGAAACCTTGCAGAAAGGCATGCCCGAATGACCACCGAACTGATCCTGAAACGCGTGCTGAAGGCGCCGCGTCCCCTGATCTATACCTGCTGGACGACGCCCGAACACATGGTCCACTGGTTCATGCCAAAGCCGCATTTCGTCACCGACATCGTGATCGACCTGCGTCCCGGCGGGCGCTATGACAGCACGATGCATGTGGAGGGCGCGGCCTTTCCCAGCCGGGGCTGCGTGCTGGACGCGGTCAAGGATCGCCGGTTCGCGTTTACCGACCTGATGACGGCCGATTTCCAGCCGGTGGCGGCACCCGGCCTGGGCTTTACCGCCACCATCGACCTGTCGGACCACGAGGGCGGCACGCTTTACCACGTCACCGCCCGTCACCGGACCGAGGCAGACACGAAAAAGCACGAGGAAATGGGTTTCTCGAGCGGCTGGGGCATCGTGGCGGACCAGTTGGACGCCTATGCGCTGGGGCTGACATGACCGACGATCCCCGTCTGCGCACGCTGGTCATCACGCGTCTGATCAAGGCTCCGGTGGGCATGGTCTGGGGCGCCTGGATGAACGCCGAGACCTTGCCGAAATGGTGGGGACCGGACGGGTTTTCCTGCAGGACCAGACGGATCGACCTGCGCGAGGGCGGCGAATGGGTGTTCGACATGATCGCGCCGGATGGCACGGTCTATCCCAACCACCACCGCTATGTCCGCGTCGTGGCGCAATCGCGGATCGACTACACGCTGCTCCGGGGCGAAAACGGGCCGAAACATGCCGATGCCTCGGCGGTGTTTGAACCCGTCGGGGATGCAACCCGGCTGACGCTGAACATGGTGATGAACACGGTGGCAGAGTTCGAGAATGCCAAGGGCTTTGGCGCGGTCGAACTCGGCCTGCAGACGCTGGCCAAACTGGCGCGGTCTATTGGCGCGGAGTGATCCGGGCTGGATGTTGTCGCTTTAGGTTCGGATTTTTGCCATTGTCCGCGCGGCAGCGGTCAGAACAGTAGCGCACCTCGTCCCAGACCCTTTCCCATTTCTTGCGCCAGGCAAAGGGCTTGCCGCAGGTGGCGCAGAGCTTGGTCGGCAGGTCGCGTTTGCGGGTCATGCGGGCCATGTCACAGGTCCAGCGCCAGTTGCGCCGACAGCGCGGCCTTGCGTCTGCGGACGGGCGGCGCACGGTCGTTCACGAAACGCGCGGTGCCGTCGGCGCGGCTGGCATGGCGGTCGATGATGCGCGCCGCCTCGACGGCAAAGGCGGGCCATTTGCGCACCGCCCAGATCGCCTCGCGCGCCTCGCGCGCGGCCTTGGCGACATCGACGACCGGTTCGGGATAGCGGTGTCCAAGCAGAGCGCGCGCCTCGGGCCATTTCCAAGGCGTTTGCAGAAAGGCATCCGGCACCCCGGCCAGTTCCGGGCACCAGCGGCGGATAAAGATGCCGCTCGGGTCCTGGTCCTGGCCCTGCTTGATCGGGTTGTAGATGCGCGGGGTGTTGATGCCCGTGCTGCCCGACTGCATCTGTACCTGCGGCCAGTGGATCCCCGGTTCGTAGTCGGTGAAGAGCCGCGCCAGCACCGCCCCTGTTGCCCGCCAGTCGAGCCACAGGTGATAGGACGCCACCGACATCACCATCGCGCGGGCGCGAAAGTTCAGCCATCCGGTTGCCGCCAGATACCGCATGCAGGCATCGACAAAGGGCAGGCCGGTCTGCCCCGACGCCCAGGCGGCAAGGCGGACCGGATCGGGGTTGCCGGGCCGCAAGGCATCTGTCGCGGGGTGCAAGGCGCGCAATTCGATGCTGGGCTGATCCTCAAGTTTCTGGATGAAATGGTCGCGCCAGGCCAGTCGGGACTGGAAACTGCGCAAGGACGGGCCGAAACCGGCGCCGGGGTGTTCGGACTGGCGCGCGGCGGTGGCCTGCACGACGTCGCGCAGGGACAGCGCGCCGGTGGCAAGTGCAACCGACAGGCGCGAACAGGCACGCTCGCCCGTCACGGGCGAGGACATCGCCGCGCGGTAGGGGGCGGCACGCCGGATCAGAAAGCTGTCCAGTGCGGCAAGTCCGTGAATGCGGCCGCCGCCTTGCCGATGCGGGCAGGGGTCATCTGCGAGTTGCAGTGACCTGGCGGTCGGGATCGGACCCGGCGCGATCCCCGGCACGAAACGGATCGCCGATGGCACCGCGACCGCGCCGCGCATGAAGGCGTCACGCTGACCGGCCCATCCGTCGCGTCCGCGCAATCGCCGGACCACACCGGACTGCGCCACCTCGTCCCACGCGATTCCGGCCTGCCGGGCCCAGGCCGCGACGCGACGGTCGCGCGCATAGGTCCACAGGTTGCCGGTTTCCGCGTGGCTGACGATCCGGGTGATGGCGTGCTGGCGGCACAGCCCGGCCAGCTGGTCCACCGCATCACCGACACGCACGACCAGCGCGCCGCCGACACGGCCCAGATCGTCGCGCAGATCGCCAAGGGCGTCGGCTGTCGCTGCCCACTGTCGCGCGGATGTATCAGGCAGCGCCCAATAGGCGGGTTCGACCACATAGACCGCCACGACATCCCCGAGGCCCGCCGCCAGCGACAGCGCAGGGTGGTCGGCAAGGCGCAGGTCGCGTTTGTACCAAAGCAGAACATTCATGGAACACAGATGTAGCAGGCGACGCGGCTTCGTAAAGGTGCCGTGGTGCGCGATGCCGCGGGATGGCGTCATTTTCGTGGTTTTGCTTGCACCTGCGTCGCGGCTGGCTAGCTATGGGACAAAGGAGACCGCGCATGGCCGATGCAGACCCCAAGACCATTCACCTGTCCGACTACCGGCCTTTCTCGCATCTTGTTCAGGGCGTGACGCTGACGTTCCGGCTGCACCCCGAGGCGACCCGCGTGCTGGCCGCGATCACGCTTGCGCCCAACCCTGCCAGCGCGCCGGATCAGGATCTTCGACTGGACGGCGAGGGATTGCGGCTGATCGCCTGCCGGATCGACGGCATCGCCGTGACGCCGGCCGTCGATGCGGTGTCACTGACCATTGCTGCCTCGGCGCTGCCGTCCGGACCGTTCACGCTGGAAACCGAGGTCGAGATTTCGCCTGCGGGCAACACGGCGCTGGAGGGGCTGTACATGTCGCGTGGCATGTATTGCACCCAGTGCGAGGCCGAAGGGTTCCGCAAGATCACCTATTACCCCGACCGTCCGGATGTGATGGCCCCGTTCAATGTGCGGGTCGAATCCGATCTTCCGGTGCTGTTGTCGAACGGCAATCTGGCGGGGCAGGGCAGGGGATGGGCCGAATGGCACGATCCCTGGCCGAAGCCGGCCTATCTGTTCGCGCTGGTGGCGGGCGATCTGGTGGCGCATTCCGCCGGTTTCACCACAGCGCCCGGGCGCAAGGTTGCGCTGAACATCTGGGTGCGCGACGGCGATCAGGACCGCTGCGCCTATGCGATGGACAGCCTGATCCGGTCGATGCGCTGGGATGAACAGGTCTACGGGCGCGAATATGACTTGGACATTTTCAACATCGTCGCCGTCGATGACTTCAATATGGGGGCAATGGAGAACAAGGGATTGAACATTTTCAACTCGAAGTACGTTCTTGCCAGCCCTGAGACCGCCACCGACGATGATTTCGCCCGGATCGAGGCGATCATCGCGCATGAATACTTTCACAACTGGACCGGCAACCGGATCACCTGCCGCGACTGGTTCCAGCTGTGCCTGAAAGAGGGGTTGACGGTGTTCCGCGACCAGCAGTTTTCGGGCGACATGCGGTCCCCTGCGGTCAAGCGGATCGAGGATGTCCTGACCCTGCGCGCCCGCCAGTTCCGCGAGGATCAGGGGCCGCTGGCCCATCCGGTGCGGCCCGACAGCTTTGTCGAGATCAACAATTTCTATACCGCGACGGTCTATGAGAAAGGCGCCGAGGTCATCGGCATGTTGAAACGGCTGGTGGGTGATGCCGACTATGCCCGCGCGCTCGATCTGTATTTCACGCGCCATGACGGGCAGGCTGCGACCATCGAGGACTGGCTCAGGGTGTTCGAGGATACCACGGGGCGTGATCTGTCGCAGTTCATGCTGTGGTATTCCGAAGCCGGCACGCCGCGCCTGAAGGTCAGCGAGGACTGGCAGGACGGCACCTTTACGCTGACCTTTGCACAGGAAAACCCGCCCACGCCCGGCCAGCCGGTCAAGAAACCCAAGGTGCTGCCGATTGCCGTGGGCTTGTTGAACCCGAACGGCGACGAGGTTCTGCCGACGACCGTGCTGGAAATGACCAAGGCGCAGCAAAGCTTTGCGTTTCGTGGGCTTGCCAGCCGTCCGGTCGCGTCGATCCTGCGTGGATTCTCCGCGCCGGTGGTGCTGAACCGCGCCGTCAGCCCAGAGGAACGCGCCTTTCTCTTGGCGCATGACACCGACCCCTTCAACAAGTGGGAGGCAGGCCGGGCGCTGGCCAAGGATGTGCTGGTCAGCATGATCACGGATGGCACATCACCGGGTCCGGACTGGCTGTCGGCGCTGCAGCGTGTGGCCATGGACGACACGCTGGACCCTGCGTTCCGCGCGCTGGCGCTTTGGCTGCCGTCGGAGGACGACCTTGCCCAGACCCTTGTCGATCGCGGCCATGTGCCCGACCCCGGGGCCATTCACGCCGCGCGCCGGTCGGCCCGCCAGACCATTGCCCGGACTCTGGCCCAGGCGCTGGCGCACCTGGTCGATGCGATGGCGGAAACCGGCCCGTTCACGCCGGGGGCGAAATCCGCCGGGCGGCGCGATCTGCGCAACACGGCGATTTCCTACCTGAGCCTCATCGACGACGGGGCAAGTGCGGCGCGGCTCTATGACAGGGCGAACAACATGACCGATGAAAGCGAGGGGCTCGCCTTTCTGCTGGACATCGGCAAGGCGGATGCCGCCCTGCGCCGCTTCGAGGCACGCTGGTCTGCCGATGCCAACGTGATGGACAAGTGGTTTGCCCTGCAGATCGGCATGGCGCGGCCGGATCACGCGGTCGCGGTTGCGGGCGGGCTGGTTGCGCATGCCGCATTCGACTGGAAGAACCCCAACAGGTTCCGCGCCGTGATCGGATCGCTGGCGGGAAACCATGCGGGCTTTCACCACGCATCGGGGGACGGATACCGTTTTGTCGCCGACTGGCTGATCCGGCTTGACCCCCTGAACCCGCAGACCGCGGCCCGCATGTCGACCGCCTTCGAGACCTGGCCGCGCTATGACAAGGACCGGCAGGATCTGATCCGTGCGGAATTGCGGCGCATCCAGGCGGTGCCGGGGTTAAGTCGCGACCTTGGTGAAATGGCGGCGCGGATGGCTGCGGGGTCGTGAGGGACGGCATTCAAGGGGCGCGTCAGCCCTGGCAATAGCTTTGCGCGCGGGTCCAGCCTGCCATGTCGGCCATTTTCGAATCGGCCCGGAACGGCGCCCAGTCACGCCCGAGGCCCCGGTTGCCACTGCCCGCAACCAGCCCGTCCTGTGCCACCTTGTCGGCGGCAATCTGCACCGCACATTCCAGATTTTCCGAACCGTTCTTCAGTTCCGAGGCGGTCGTCGCATCGCATCCATAGCTGCGCGCGGTTGCCGGCGCGATCTGCGTCAGGCCGATCCACTGGCCGCCGCCGCCCGATGCCTTGGGATTCCAGGTGCTTTCATGCTTTGCCAGCGCCGAAAACAGCGCGACCCAGAAAGCCCTGCGTTCCTGGAGGCTTGCCTTGGCATAGCCGGGGCACCAGGCGCCGATATCGGCGGGCACGTCATCGGCCAGCACCGCGTCATAGCGCGCGACCGCGTTCAGCGTGGCGGCTGTCCATTGCGGCGCCTCGGGGCGGTGGTCCCATCGCATTGCCGGCAGTTGAGCGGTCTGCGATCCCGTCGTCCCCATGCCGCCGTTGCTGACACAGCCCACCAGAAAGGCCATCGACATCGGGGCAAGCAGGGTTGCAAGACGCATTGTTATCTCATTGGCAACGCCGCGCGGGAGTGTGCGCAGCCCACCCTGACTGATGAATTCGCAGGTCGTCTGCAACCCGGCGCGGGGTTTGTCGGCAGGCTTCCGCCGTTTGCCCCCCTTGCCGCAGGCGGCCGTGCTTCGTAAGGAGAGTGCGTCCAGCCGAAGGGATTGCCATGCTTGACCTGATCTACACAGCCCCGAAACCCCGCGTGATCGCCGGGGCAAGGCACGATTGGGAACTGGTGATCGGGATGGAAATCCATGCCCAGGTCGCGTCGAACGCCAAGCTGTTTTCGGGCGCTTCGACCACCTTCGGGGCGGAACCCAATTCCAACGTCGCCTTTGTGGATGCCGCGATGCCGGGCATGCTGCCGGTCATCAACGCGTTCTGTGTCGAACAGGCGGTGCGGTCGGGGCTGGGGTTGAAGGCAAAGATCAACCTGACCTCGGCCTTTGATCGCAAGAACTATTTCTATCCCGACCTGCCGCAGGGCTATCAGATTTCCCAGCTTTACCATCCCATCGTGGGCGAGGGCGAGGTGCTGGTGGAACTGTCGCCCGGTGTGGCGCGGTCGGTGCGGATCGAGCGCATCCATCTGGAGCAGGATGCAGGCAAGTCGATCCACGACATGGACCCCACGATGTCCTTCGTCGATTTCAACCGGACCGGCGTGGCGCTGATGGAGATTGTCAGCCGCCCTGACATCCGCAGCGCGGAAGAGGCGACGGCTTACGTGACGAAGTTACGCCAGATCCTGCGCTATCTTGGCACCTGCGATGGCAACATGCAGAACGGCAACCTGCGCGCCGACGTGAACGTCAGCGTCTGCCGTCCGGGCCAGTATGAGAAGTATCAGGCCACGCAGGACTTTTCCCATCTGGGGACACGGTGCGAGATCAAGAACATGAATTCCATGAGGTTCATGACGCAAGCCATTGATTTTGAAGTACGCCGCCAGATTGCCATTCTGGAGGACGGCGGTTCGGTGACGCAGGAAACTCGGCTCTACGACCCGGACAGGGGCGAAACCCGCAGCATGCGGTCCAAGGAAGAGGCGCATGATTATCGCTATTTCCCCGACCCTGACCTTTTGCCGCTGGAGATCGAGCAGGCCTGGGTCGATGACATCGCGGCCTCCATGCCCGAACTACCCGACGCCAAGAAGGCGCGCTTCATGGGCGATTACGGGCTGACGGACTACGACGCCAATGTGCTGACGGCTGATCTTGAGAATGCCGGGTTCTTTGAAACCGTCGCCAAGGGGCGCGATGGCAAGCAGGCCGCAAACTGGATTATCAACGACCTGTTCGGGCGGCTGAACAAGGAAGGCAAGACGGTTGCCGACAGCCCGGTTTCGGCGGCCCAACTGGGCGGCATGCTTGACCTGATCGGTTCGGGAGAGATTTCGGGCAAGATGGCCAAGGACCTTTTTGAACTCGTCTGGACGGAAGGCGGCGACCCGGCGGAACTTGCCGCGAAACACGGAATGAAGCAGGTCACGGATACCGGCGCCATCGCGGCGGCGCTGGCCGAGTTGATTGCCACCAACCCCGATCAGGTCGCCAAGGCCAAGGTCAATGCGAAACTCGCGGGCTGGTTCACGGGGCAGGTTCTGAAGGCTACCGGCGGCAAGGCCAATCCGGCGGTCGTCAACGCGCTGGTGGCCGAGGCGCTGGCCAAGGCCTGACGCCGCCCATCCGCCGATGCCGCAAACGCGACTTGGCGCGCGCCGCCCCAGAATTTAGTCTTGCCTGTCAGCGCAGGCGTCACAGGGAATGCCGATGTCCACCCAGAGTTTCGAATACAAGGTCGTGCCCGCACCGCGCCGGGGCGAAAAGGCGCGGAGCGCAAAGACCACCGAGGACCGCTTTGCCTACGCGGTACAATCGTTGATGAACGGGCTGGCGTCCGAGGGTTGGGAATATGTCCGGGCCGACACGCTGCCCTGCGACGAGCGGTCGGGTTTGACGGGGACAAAGACCAGTTTCCAGAACCTTCTGGTCTTTCGCCGGGCGGTTGCGGCGGATGACGACATGCCCGCCTTTGTTGCGGCCGACCGTGCTGCGCCGGGGCGGGCGGTGGACCCGATCCCGCGACTGGGGGCCGCCGAGGCGCCCGCAGGGGCCGCCCCGTCGCTTGGGCCTGCGCTGGGGGAACTCGCCGCCCTGTCGCTAGACCGCAGCCGCCCGTAGCGCCGGGCCGAACGTGGCGGCAAAGATGTCCAGCGCCGGATCGGGACCAAGGCTGACCCGGATGCAGCGGTCTAGCGGGGACACGCCGGGCATGCGCACGAACACACCGCGCTGACCGAGTTCCGCCAGCACATGTCGGGCGAATGCGGCGTCGCGCCCGCAGTCGATGGTCACGAAATTGGTCGCCGATGGCAGCGCGACCAGCCCATGTTCCGCCGCGATGGCGCCGACGCGGGCGCGCGCCCTGGCCACCGCCCGCTGAACCCGGGCCAGATGCGCGTGATCGCCAAGGGCGGCCAGCGCCGCCGCCTGCGCCGCGCGACCCAGACCGAAATGGTTGCGCACCTTGTCGAACGCCCTGGCAAGCGGGGGTGCCGCTAGCGCATAGCCGACGCGCAGGCCGGCCAAACCGTGCGCCTTGGAAAAGCTGCGCATGCGGATGACGCGCGGATCATCGGCATCAAGCTCGGGAACGGTGTCCCCGGGGGCCAGATCGGCATAGGCCTCGTCCAGGATCAACAGCGCGCCCTGCGGCAGATCGGCGACCATCGCGGTGATTGTCGCGGCCGGGTGCCAGCTTCCCATCGGGTTGTCGGGATTGGCAAGATAGACCAGCCGCGCCCGTTCGGCGCGCGCTGCAGCCAAGAGGGCCGAAGGGTCTTCGTGATTGTCGCGATAGGGTACCCGCACCAGCCGCCCGCCAAAGCCCGCAACATGAAAGTTGAAGGTCGGATAGGCCCCGGCGGATGTGACCGCCACGTCCCCCGCCGCGATCATCAGCCGTACCGTCAGGCCCAGAAGGGCGTCGATGCCTTCGCCCACGACCACATGGGCGGGACTGACGCCATGATGGCCCGCAATCGCGGATTTCAGGTCATGCGCCTCGGGGTCGCCGTACATCCAGACATCCCCCGCCACCGCCTGCAGGGCCGCGATGGCGGCGGGCGCGGGGCCAAAGCCGCTTTCGTTGGCCCCGAGTCGGGCCGCGAACATTTGTCCCATCGCCCGCTCTTGCGTCTCCGGCCCGACAAAGGGCACGGTGTCGGGCAGGCTGGCGGCAAGGGGTGTCAGGCGAGGGGCGTGCATGCCGAGATCAGAACCCGAAACGGCGCCGTGCCGCAAGTCCGTGATCCGGTGCGGCCTGACCGTCGTAAACGACACATAAGGATGCAGTTCAGCCATGCCCCCTCCCCTGATCTTGTGGTTTCGCAGGGACCTGCGCTTGGCCGATCACCCGATGCTCACGGCGGCGGCGGCATCCGGCCAGCCGATCCTGCCGGTCTTCATCCTTGACCCCGAAACCGAGGCGCAGGGGGCGGCGCCCCTGTGGCGGCTCGGCCTGTCGGTGGAGGATTTTGCGCGAAGGCTTGGTGCGGCAGGCAGCCGGCTGATCCTGCGACGCGGGCCGGCCCTGCAGGTGCTGCACTCCCTGATCGCCGAGACGGGTGCCGGATCGGTCCACTGGTCGCGGCTTTATGACCCCGCCACCATCGCGCGCGACAGCGCGATCAAATCTGCGCTGACCGCGCAAGGGATCACCGCGACCAGCCATCCCGGCCATGTGCTGTTCGAGCCGTGGACGGTGGAAACCGGGCAGGGCGGGTTCTACCGCGTCTACAGCCCGTTCTGGCGGGCCGTGGCGGGGCGCGATCCGGGGACGCTGACGGCGCCGCCCGCGCGCCTGTCCGCGCCGGACCGCTGGCCCGCCTCGGACCGGATCGCGGACTGGCATCTGGGCCGCCGCATGCAGCGGGGGGCCACCGTGGTTCTGCCGCATCAGGCGGTGGGCGAGGCGGCGGCACTGGCACGGCTGGACCAGTTTGTGGACCAGGCCATCGCCCGCTACAAGGAACTGCGCGACCGTCCCGACCTGCCCGCCACATCACGCCTTTCGGAAAACCTGACCTATGGCGAGATCGCGCCCCTGCGCCTGTGGCACGCAGGCCAACGGGCCGCAGAGGACGGCAAGGCCGGTGCCGCGCATTTCCTTCGAGAGGTTGTCTGGCGCGAGTTCGCTTATCATCTGATCTACCATACCCCCCATATCACCCATGCCAATTGGCGCGAGGACTGGGACGGCTTTCCCTGGCGCGGCGACAATCCGGATGCGGAACGCTGGCGGCGCGGCATGACGGGAGAGCCGTTTGTCGATGCCGCGATGCGAGAGATGTATGTCACGGGGACCATGCACAACCGTGCGCGGATGATCGTGGCCAGCTATCTGACCAAGCACCTGATGACGCATTGGCGCGTGGGCCTTGACTGGTTCGCCGATTGCCTGACCGACTGGGACCCGGCCTCGAACGCGATGGGCTGGCAGTGGACCGCAGGTTCCGGCCCCGATGCCGCGCCCTATTTTCGCGTGTTCAACCCCGAAACCCAAGGAGAAAAGTTCGATCCAGACGGCGATTATCGCCGGCGGTTCATCGCCGAATTGTCCCCCGACCCCCCGCGTGACGCGGCGTCCTTCTTCGAGGCGGTGCCAAAAAGGTGGCGCCTTGACCCCCGCGCGCCCTATCCCGCGCCATTGATCGACCTAGCTGTCGGTCGGAGGCGCGCGCTGGAGGCGTATGCCGCACGAAACTCTTGAGCCACGAATGCGTATCTGCTTGGGTTCGCGCCAAGAAAAAGACCCTTGGGAGGGGAAATGACGATCCTGACGTCCACGCAAGGCCAGACCGGCCTGCCACGATATTTTGCCGCCGCATTCGATGTCGCGCGGCGTCTTGGCCGCGGGCGGCTTGACTTTTGCCTGCCGGACGGGCGGCGGTTCCGGATCGAGGGCAAACTGCCCGGCCCTGCCGCCGACATCACCGTGCGCAACCCGGACCTTTTTGCCCGCATGATCCGTGACGGCGATCTGGGGTTCTGCGAAGCCTATGTTGACGAATGGTGGACAACCACAGACCTGCAGGGGTTTCTGGACCTGATCCAGTTGCCCGAAAACAATGTCGTCAACGACGGCTTTCCGGGCATGGGCCTCGTGCGCAGCTATGAACGCCTGCGGTTCTGGATGATGGGCAATTCCAGACGCCAGGCCCGGCGCAACATCGCCGCGCATTACGATCTTGGGAATGAGTTCTATCAGCTTTGGCTGGATGACACGATGACCTATTCATCAGGGCTGTTTTACAGCGGGCAGGAAAGCCTGGAACAGGCGCAGATCGCCAAATACGCCTCGATGGTTGACGAGATGGGGGCCAGGCCCGGCGATCACGTGCTTGAAATCGGCTGTGGCTGGGGCGGTTTCGCGGAATATGCTGCCGCCGAACGCGGTCTGCGCGTGACCGGCCTGACGATCAGCCAGGCGCAATATGATTATGCCGTGGCCCGGATTGCCAAGGCGGGGCTGGCCGACCGGGTGTCGATCAAGCTGCAGGACTACCGCGACGAAACCGGCCTTTACGACGGCATTGCCTCGATCGAGATGTTCGAGGCGGTCGGCCAGCGGTATTGGCCGGTCTATTTTCGCCAGGTGCGCGAACGGTTGAAACCGGGCCGCCATGCCACGCTGCAGATCATCCTGGTGCCGGATGTCCGTTGGCCGATCTACAGGCGGAGCGTCGATTTCATCCAGAAATACATCTTTCCGGGCGGCATGTTGCCCGCGCCCTCGGTGCTGAAGGCCGAGATCGAGACGGCAGGGCTGGTGATGCGCGGGTCGCTTCAGTTCGCCGAAAGCTACAGCCTGACGCTGCGGCGCTGGCACGAGACGTTCAATGACCGCTGGTCAGAGGTGGCGCGGCTGGGCTTTGACGACCGTTTCAAGCGGATGTGGGATTTCTATCTGACCTCTTGCGCGGGCGCGTTTCGCAGCGGTAACTGTGATGTGACGCAGATCACAGTGACGCGACCGCGATAGGAGAAGCCGATGCCCACGGCAGCAAAGCTTTTTGGTGCCCTTGCATTTGGCGCCCTTGGCTGGGTTGCCGCCAGTCTTTACAGCCAGTCCTTGCCCGAAGGCGTGGGGATAGGGTTGCTGCGCGAGATCGTGGCGTTCCTTGGTATCATCATCGGCTGGCGGGTTGCGGGCGGCAGCGCGGGCAAGGGCTACAACGCGGCGATGGGAACCGGGCTGCGGGCGGGGATCATCCTGGTGTTCTTTGCCCTCTTGGGCTTTTCCATCTACGAGATGGTGCTGCAATCCATCAACATGCGCTACGACGGCCCGATTGAGGCGGTCCTGGGTGTGTTCGACCTGATGATGGACTACGGCAAGCTGCTTTTGACGGTGGAGACCATCGGCACGCTGGTGGTGGGGTCCATCCTGGGCGGCTGGATCGCCGAGTTCGGCTCGCGGCACTGGCGATAGGGGTGCGGCCGATCAGGCAGGGCGCTTGCCCTGACTGACGCGACACGCAAGGACGGGCGCTTGCCCAGCCTACAAGTTCAGCTTGACCCAAGCCGCATTGCGAGCCGATGACCGCACGCAGGCATCGACAAAGGCGACACCCTCCAGCCCTTCCTTCAGCCCCGGAAAAGTTGTGCCTGCGGGGATCGCGGTGCCAGTCTTGGCCGCCGTGATGGCGCGGGCGGCCTCGGCGTAGATGTTGGCAAAGCCTTCGAGATACCCTTCGGGATGACCGGGGGGCACGCGGGTCACGCGGGCCGCCTCGGGTCCCGAACCCGCCCCGCCGCGCGTGATCAGGCGCTTGGGCTGGCCGAGCGGCGTATACCACAGGTAATTGGGGTCCTCTTGCGCCCATTCGAGGCCGCCCTTGGTGCCAAAGACGCGCAGGCGCAGCCGGTTTTCATTGCCCGGCGCGACCTGGCTGCACCAGAGCATGCCGCGGGCGCCCCCCTTGAAGCGCATCATCACATGCCCGTTGTCATCGACGCGACGCCCCGGCACAAAGGCCGTCAGGTCGGCGGCAAGGCTGTCGAGCGTCAGGCCGGAGACGAAGTTCGCCAGATTGAAGGCATGCGTGCCGATGTCGCCGGTGGACCCGCCCGCGCCGGACCGCGCGGGGTCCGTGCGCCACTCGGCCTGTTTCTGGCCGGTGCCTTCCAGCGGTTCGGACAGCCAGTCCTGCACGTATTCCACGTTTACCAGCCGCAGATCCCCGAGTTCCCCTGCTGCGACCATCGCCTTGGCCTGTCGGACCATCGGATAGCCGGTGTAGTTGTGGGTCAGCGCAAAGACGACCCCGCTGGCTTCGGCGGCCCTGGCCAGCTTTTTCGCCTCGGGCAGGGTGGCGGTCAGGGGCTTGTCGCAGATCACATGGATGCCCCGGCGCAGGAACTGCATTGCTGCGGGGGCATGCATGTGGTTGGGCGTGACGATCGCGACAACGTCGATGCCATCCTTTCTGCGCGCTTCGCGGGTGGCCATGTCGGCAAAGCTGTCGTAGCAGCGCGCTGGATCAAGGCCCAGATCGGCGCCAGAGGCCCTGGACTTTTCCGGTCTGGATGAAAAACACCCCGCAACCAGTTCATATTGATCGTCAATCCGTGATGCTATGCGGTGGACGGCTCCGATGAAGGCGTCGCGTCCGCCACCGACCATGCCAAGGCGCAGGCGGGGCGGGCGGGCAGTGTGGGCGGCGTCGATCATGGCTTACTCCAGTCCAAGCATGCGGCGGTTGGCGGCGCGGTCGGTGCCCGCCCCGGCAAAATCGTCAAACGCTTTTTCGGTCACGCGGATGATGTGGGCATCGACAAAGGCAGCCCCTTCGCGGGCACCATCCTCGGGGTGCTTCAGACAGCATTCCCATTCGACCACCGCCCAGCCTTCAAAGCCATATTGGGTAAGCTTGGAGAAGATGCCGCCGAAATCGACCTGACCATCGCCAAGGCTGCGGAACCGACCCGCGCGGTTGACCCAAGACTGAAACCCGCCGTAGACGCCCTGCCGACCGGTGGGGTTCAGTTCCGCGTCCTTGACGTGGAACATCTTGATGCGGTCGTGGTAGATGTCGATATGCTGCAGATAGTCGAGGTGCTGCAGCACATAGTGGCTGGGGTCATAAAGCATGTTGGCGCGGCTGTGGCCCTTTACGCGGTCCAGGAACATCTCGAAAGACACGCCGTCATGCAGGTCTTCGCCGGGATGGATTTCATAGCAGAGATCGACGCCGCAATCCTCGGCATGGTTCAGGATCGGCGTCCAGCGGCGGGCCAGTTCGTCAAAGGCTTCCTCGACCAGACCTGCCGGGCGCTGCGGCCAGGGGTAGACATATGGCCAGGCCAGAGCCCCGGAAAAGGTGGCCTGTGCGGTCAGGCCAAGGTTTCTGGACGCGGTCAGCGCCATTTTCACCTGCTCCACCGCCCATTCCGCGCGGGCCTTGGGATTGCCGCGCACGGCGGCTGCGGCAAACCCGTCAAAGGCGCTGTCATAGGCGGGATGCACTGCCACAAGCTGCCCCTGCAGGTGGGTGGACAATTCGGTGATCGCAATGCCACTTGCACTCGCCACACCTTTCATGTCGTCGCAATAGCCTTTTGACGCCGCAGCCTTGTCCAGATCGAACAATCGCGCGTCCCAAGTCGGAATCTGCACGCCTTCATAGCCACAATCGGCCGCCCAGGCGGTGATCGACTGCCAGGTATTGAACGGGGCTGCATCGCCTGCGAACTGCGCCAGAAACAGGGCCGGGCCCTTGATCGTCTTCATGTCATTTCTCCAAAGCTCAGTCCAAATCCACCTGGTCGGGTCGGTCGAGGTACTGGCCCCTTTCGGGCGCACGCCGCTCGATCGCGGCCATGAGCGCGCGCGACAGGAACGCGCCCGCGCGGCCCACATCTTCCTTGACGACGATGATTTCCTTGCGGAACCTGCGCAAGAAGGAATGTGCCTCTTTCGAGACGATGTCGAAGTCGCGCCCGATGGTCTTGCCCGCCTTTTCCGCCCCCGCGACCGCGGCCACAGCCGCAGAGGGCGACCCGGTCAGGATGCCGTCGATCTGCGGCTGGCGCAAAAACCGCGCAAGGACCGCGGCCTCGATGTCGTCGGCCGGCGTGTCAGACGTGATGTGGTCCATGATCTCATGGCGCAGGCCAAGGTTCTGCGCCCCGGTCACGAAGCCTTCGGTCATGTGGACGGAATAGCTGTGATCGGCGGGCGGGCGTACCAGCAGAAGGTTTGCGCGGCCCCGGGCGTGCAACGCGCGCACCGCGATGCGGGCATAGGATTCGTTGTCAAAGTCGAAATAGGGATGGTCGATGCCCATGCTGGTGCGACCGTGAGTCACAAAGGGAAACCCCTTTTCGGACAGATAGCGCACCCTGCGGTCATTGACGGTGGTCTGGTTCAGGACGATGCCGTCCGCGGACTCCGTCTCCACGATGTAGCGGATCGGGTCCATCGGGTCCTGATCGGGGAAAAACGGTGTCACGACCAGATGATAGGACGTGCCGCGCAAGGCGTCCGCGATCGAATAGATCAACTGCGACGGGTTCGACATGTCCGATACGGTCGACAAGGTCACGGCGATCACATTGGTCTTGCCGGTGCGCAGGCGCAGCGCGGCGCGGTTCGGCCGATAGCCCAGTTGCGACGCCGTCTCGCGCACCCGCCGCTTGGTCTCTTCGCCGATGTCGGGGGCGTCGTTCAACGCGCGGCTGACCGTCGCGATGGCAAGCCCGGTGGCGGCGGCGATGGTCTTGAGCGTCGGACGCTCGTGGTCCGAATCAGTGGCGGCGATCAGGGCGGGTCCGGATCCCTTGGTCATGGCGCTGAGCCCGGTCTGTGCCGCCGGAGGGTCTGGCCAGCAGTTCCGACATGCCGTGATTCGCATCCTTGCACTGTGGCTGCACCCGCAGAAACGGCAACCGGAACGGACCTGAAGGCGACGCTTGAAAACGTCACGCGGTCAATCGGTTCATGCTGGATTTCGCACTGCAGCATCTGGCCTGTCACTTTGGCATTCGCCTTGCGCCGAATGCGCAATTAGGGGCTATTCAAAGACTTCAAGGCGCGCCGCCACAAGCGAAAAGATTGCTTGATTGAAAAATCTGTAACGATATAGACTTCCCCTATAACGATATAGAAACCGGGAGGACTGAATGAAAATGATGAAACTTGCAGCGGTGCTTTGCGCGTCCGTTGCCTTGCCGATGACCGCCTTGGCGCAGGGGGTGGAGCTGGAAGTCACCCACTGGTGGACATCCGGTGGCGAGGCGGCGGCTGTCGCGGAGTTTGCCAAGGCGTTCGACGCCACCGGCAACAAGTGGGTGGATGGCGCGATCGCCGGTTCGGGGGACGTCGCGCGTCCGATCATCATCAGCCGGATCCTGGGCGGCAACCCGATGGGCGCGACCCAGTTGAACCCCGGCAAGGATGCCGATGACCTGATCGCCGCTGGCCTGATGCAGGACCTGACGGAACTGGCGACCAAGGAAGACTGGGCCAACATCCTGCGTCCGAAATCGCAGTTGGACAGCTGCACCAAGGACGGCAAGGTCTATTGCGTACCGGTAAACCTGCATTCGGGACAGTGGATGTGGACCAACCGCAAGGTCTATGAAGATGCCGGCATCGCACCGCCGCAGAACTGGGCCGAGATGGTCGCCGCAGCCCCCGCGCTGAAGGCAAAGGGGATCATCCCGCTGTCGCTCGCCGAGGGCTGGCCGATCGGACTTTTGACCGAAGACCTGATCGTGGCGATTGCAGGCGTCGACAACTATGTCGCCGTCTACCAGGACCGAAACATGGAGATGGCGCGCGGGCCGGAATTCGCGGCTGTCTTCAAGGCCATCGACGAGGCGCGCCAGATCATCGACCCCAAGACCGTGGTTCCGCAGTGGAACGACGCCGTGGCGCTGGTGATCCAGGGCAAGGCCGGGGCGAACGTGATGGGCGACTGGGCCGGCGGCGAGTTTGCCGTGGCCGGGATGGTTGCGGGCAAGGACTTTGATTGCCTGCCGGGTCTGGGCGTCGAACCTGTTCTCGGCACCGGCGGGGACGTGTTCTACTTCCCGAAAAGCGAAGATCCCGAAGTGACCAAGGCGCAGATGACACTCGCGTCGACGATGGTGACAAAGGAAGTACAGGTCGCCTTCAACCTGAAGAAAGGGTCGCTGCCGATGCGCGCCGATGTCGATCTTTCGGCGGCCAATGACTGCATGAAGAAGGGCCTCGAGATCCTCGACAAGGGGACCAAGGTGTTCCCCAACAACTCGCAGATGCTGGATCGCGACTCGCTCAACCAGATCAACGACGTGATGAAAGAGTTCTTCTCGGACCTCTCGATCACGCCGGAGCAGGCACAAGAGCAGTTCGCCGCGATCATCGAAGCTGCACCCAAGTGATCCGCGGATCCGTTCAAGACTGACAACCGGCCCGGCAGAAATGCCGGGCCGCGTCTTGCCGGTATGGGCGAACCAAGGAGCTTGACATGATGAAGCGGCCAAACCCCCTTTTGCGCAACCTGACGTCCAAGATTGCGGCGTCGCCGATGATCTTCATCGTGCTGGTGGTGTTTGTCGGAAGCACCTTCTGGACGGTCGCCTCGTCCTTTACCAACATCAAGACGCTGCCGATCTTTACTCCGCGCGAATTCTATGACGCATGGGCGGGCTTTGCGCAGTATGAACGGCTTTGGAACACGCCGCGCTGGATCACTTCGGTCAAGAACCTGGCAATCTACGGCATCCTGTTTTCAGGGTTTTCCTTTGTCATCGGGTTCCTGCTGGCGGTGCTGATGGATCAGAAGATCCGCGCCGAGGGCGTGTTCCGCACGATCTATCTTTATCCCTTTGCGCTGTCCTTCATCGTGACCGGCAAGGTCTGGGCCTGGATACTGAACCCGGCCTTTGGCTTGGAAAAGACCGTGCGTGACCTCGGCTGGGCCAGTTTTTCCTTCGACTGGCTGACCAACCGCGACATGTCGATCTACACGGTGGTGATTGCCGGGCTGTGGCAGGGCACCGGCCTTGTGATGGCGCTGATGCTGGCGGGCCTGCGCAGCATCGACGACGAAATCTGGCGCGCGGCACGGGTGGACGGTATTCCGAAATGGCGGACCTATCTGCAGATCGTGGTGCCGATGATGCGTCCGGTGATGATCACCATCTTTGTCATCGTCGCCTCCGGGTCGGTGCGTGTTTACGACCTTGTGCTGGCCCTGACCCAGGGGGGGCCGGGCAACTCGTCGCAGGTGCCATCGATGTACATCTACGAAAAGCTGTTCGTGGGTGCGTTGGCGCAAGGCACGGCGGCGTCGTCGGTGTTGCTGCTGGCCACCGCCATCATCCTGATCCCCTGGATCATCGTCGAATTCGGCAAAAAAAGCAGGGGATAAGCGCATCATGGCCATGTCATCTGCAACAGCGGTCAATCCTTCGGGGGCAAGGCCAAAGCCGTTCTTTGCGCCCGGCCGGGTGCTGATCTACACCCTGCTGATCGTCACCTCGATCTATTATCTGATCCCGCTTTACGTGATGATCATCACCTCGCTGAAGGATCTGGACCAGATCCGCGAGGGCAACATCTTTGTCCCCACGATGCAGCCGTCCTTCGACGCCTGGATCAAGGCCTGGTCGGCGGCCTGTACCGGGCTGAACTGCACGGGTCTTGCGCCGGGCTTCTGGAATTCGGTGTTCATCACCATTCCGTCGGTCGTCGTGTCGATCGCGGTCGCCTCCATCTCGGGGTATTCGCTGGCGATGTGGCCATTCAAGCTGGCCGAATGGTGTTTCACCATCCTTTTGGTGGGATCGTTCATTCCCTATCAGGTCTTTCTTTATCCCCTGGTCATCATCACGCGGGAAATGGGCATTTATTCCACGCTTTACGCGGTGATCTTTGTGCATACGGTGTTTGGCTTGCCGATCCTGACTCTGCTGTTTCGAAATTACTTTGCGTCCTTGCCCGAGGAACTGTTCAAGGCGGCGCGGGTCGATGGGGCAGGCTATTGGCGGATCTTCTTCCGGGTTCTGGCGCCCATGTCGCTGCCGATCTTCACCGTTGCGGTGATCCTGCAGGTGACGGGCATCTGGAACGATTTTCTCTTTGGCGTGATCTATGCCGGTCCCACCAACTATCCGATGACCGTGCAGTTGAACAACATCGTCAACTCGCTTCAGGGGGTCAAGGAATACAATGTCGAGATGGCGGCGACCATCCTGACCGGCCTTGTGCCCCTGACCATCTATTTCCTCTCTGGCAAGTACTTCGTCCGCGGCATTGCCGCCGGCGCGGTCAAGGGCTGATCACATGCATTCTGTCTCCGTCAAGGACCTGACCCTGAACTTCGGCGCGGCGGCTGTGCTGCAAAAGATGAATCTCGATGTGTCGGAAGGGGAGTTCATCGTGCTTCTCGGCCCGTCCGGTTGCGGGAAATCGACCCTGCTGAACTGCCTTGCCGGGCTGTTGGACATTTCCGAAGGCGAGATCTGGATCAAGGGCAAGAACGTCACCTGGGCCGAGCCGAGCGAGCGGGGCATCGGCATGGTGTTCCAGTCCTACGCGCTTTATCCGCAGATGACGGTGCGCGGAAATCTGTCCTTCGGCCTGAAAATCGCCAAGATGTCTGCCGCCGAGATTGAAAGGCGGGTCGCGCGGGCGGCGGAAATCCTGCAGATCGGGCCGCTACTGGACCGCAAGCCCGGTGCCTTGTCGGGCGGGCAGCGCCAGCGGGTCGCGATCGGGCGGGCGCTGGTCAGGGATGTCGATGTGTTCCTGTTCGACGAACCCCTGTCGAACCTGGATGCGAAACTCCGCAGCGAGTTGCGGGTCGAGATCAAGCGCCTGCACGAGCGGCTGAAGAACACCATGGTCTATGTGACGCATGACCAGATCGAGGCGCTGACCCTGGCCGACCGGATCGCGGTGATGAAGGGCGGCGTGATCCAGCAGCTTGCCGATCCGCAGACGATCTACAACCGCCCGTCGAACCTGTTCGTAGCGGGGTTCATCGGCAGTCCGGCGATGAATTTCCTGCCGGGCAACACGATCGAGGGGGGCCGTGCCTTCCAGTTGGGCGGCACGCGGATCGACCTTGCGGGCTATGATGGCGGCGCGGTGCTGGAACGGGACGCGGCGATCCTGGGCGTGCGCCCGGAGCATATCACCATCAGGACCGAGGCGGTGCCGGGCAAGACCGTTCCGGCGGTGGTCGAGATCGACGAAAACCTGGGCGCGGACAGCCTGTTGTGGCTGGAGGCCGAGGGGCGGCAGATGTGCGTGCGCATTCCGGTCGAGGGGCGCCTGCCCGCAGGGACGGCGGTGCATCTGCAACTGGACATGCCCAAGGCCTCGCTGTTTGACGCAAAGACGGAACAGAGGATCTGAAGGATGCTCGACCTGGCGGGTGTCGACGAAAGCGGTGCGCATAGCGTTGCGCTCGCGGTGCCCGGCGACGCCACGACCGCGCTGCACAAGGCGGGCGTGATCCCGGACCACTGTTGGGGGCGCAACGAATATGACTGCCGTTGGATGTGTGAGCGGGACTGGGTGGCGGCACGGGATTTCACCCATGACGGCGGTGCCGCCGACCTGGTAGTCGAGGGTCTGGATACGGTCGCCGAGCTTCGCCTGAACGGCGAGATCGTTCTCAGCGCCGCAAATGCCCATCGGCGCTGGCGCGTGCCGGTGATCATCGTCCAGAGGCACGCGCCTGGCCGGGCCGAGGTCCGGCTGCGGGCCAATGCCGACGACCGCGCCGTCGATGCGGCGCACCTTTCGACCGATACCCTTCGCCCCGACGAAATCCTGTCATTCACCTGGCGGCGGCCCGATCAGCCGCATCGGGCGGACATCTTTGCCCCGAAACCGTGGAAGGCCTATGACCTGCCCGCCGCAACCCTGACCCACAGCATCGAACCGGCGAGGGACGGCTGGCAGATCATCATCGACACCGACCGTCCGGCGTTCTTTGTGGCGATCGAGGCGGATCAGCCGGGGCGGTTCGACAAGAATGCCTTTGCCCTTTATCCGGGCTATGCTGCCATTGTGATCTTTACCCCCCAAACGCAAGGTCCGGCCCCGCGCCTGACCTTGCGCGATCTTTATTCCGCAACGTATGGGCCCCCTCCCGGCCCGAAAGGATGAAACCCATGTTCGGCTATCAGCTTTATTCCTCGCGCAACTTTCCGCCTCTTGCCGATACGCTGGCGATGCTGGCCAAGGCCGGCTACACCTCGGTCGAGGGGTTTGGCGGGTTGTATGACGACGCGGCCGGTCTGGCGGCGATGCTCAAGGCCAACCACCTGAAGATGCCCACGGGCCATTTCGGACTTCACATGCTGGAGCATGAAGTGTCGCACGCGCTGACCGTGGCCACGACATTGGGGATGGAGCGGATCTATTGCCCCCATCTTCCCCATGACGAACATCCCGGGGATGCTGCCGGATGGCGCGCCTTTGGTGCGCGGCTGGACCGGATCGGCCAGCCTTACCGCGATGCCGGTTTCGGGTTCGGCTGGCACAACCACGATTTCGAATTTGTGGCGCTGCCCGACGGCACCATCCCGCAGGATGCGATGTTCGAAGGCGGCCCGGGTCTGGAATGGGAAATGGATGTGGCCTGGGTCATTCGCGGCGGGGCCGATCCGCTGAAATGGATCAGGAAACATGGCGCGCGCATCACCTCCGCGCATGTCAAGGACATCGCCCCCGCAGGCCAGAACAAGGACGAGGACGGCTGGTGCGATGTCGGTCACGGCACCGTGGACTGGAAAGGCCTGATGGCCGCCCTGCGTGCCGCGGGCTGCAAGCATTTCGTCATGGAACACGACAACCCCGCCGACCACCACCGCTTTGCCACGCGGTCGCTGGCCTCGGCCAAAACCTACTGAGGCAATCATGAGCAATCTTGGCATCGGCATCATCGGATGCGGCAATATCTCGTCGGCCTATCTGCGGCTGGCCCCGTCCTTCAAGGGGTTGCAGGTGCGGGCAGTCGCGGACGTGAACATGGAGACGGCGAAAGCCCGCGCGGCAGAGTTCAACGTCAAGGCGCAGTCGGTCGATGACCTGCTGGCAAACCCGGATGTGGACGTGGTGATCAACCTGACCGTCCCGGATGCGCATTACGGCGTGACAAAGCGTATCCTGGAGGCAGGCAAGCATGCGTATTCGGAAAAGCCGCTGGTCCTGACGCTGGACGAGGGCGAGACCCTGCGCAAACTGGCAAAGGCCAAAGGGCTGTCGGTCGGCTGCGCCCCTGACACCATCCTCGGCGGCGCGCACCAGCAGGCCCGCGCCATCATCGACGAGGGGCGCATCGGGACGATCACCGCAGGATCGGCGGCGGTGCTGAACCACGGGATGGAACACTGGCATCCGAACCCGGATTTCTTTTTCCTGCCGGGCGCCGGGCCGATGCTGGACCTTGGGCCCTATTACATCGCCAACCTGATCAACCTGATCGGGCCGGTGAAACGGGTGGCTGCGCTGACCTCGTCGGCGCAAAAGACCCGTACCATCTCCAACGGACCGCGCAACGGCGAGACGGTGCCGGTCAAGACGCCCACCAACATCCACGCGTTATTGGAGTTTGCATCAGGTGCGACGGTCAACCTGTCGACAAGCTGGGATGTCTATGCCCACAAACGCAACAACATGGAACTGTACGGCACCGAAGGGTCTATCATCGTGCCCGATCCCAACATCTTTTCCGGCACCATCGAGGTGGCGGGCAAGGATGGGGTGTTCGCGGTCGTGGCGCCCTGGGATCATCCGCTGGGTGTGTTCAACTCCGACCACCCGGATGCCGGGCCCCATGCAAACTATCGCACCGCGGGCCTGGCCGACATGGTGGCGGCCTTGCAGGGGGGGCGTGACGCGCGCTGTTCGCTCGACCGGGCGCTGCACGGGGTCGAGGTGATGACGGCCTGCCTCAACTCCGGCGAGACCGGCCGGTTCGTCACCATGACCACCACCTGCACCCGTCCGGCTGCCCTTGGGCCGGTCGAGGCTGCGGCGCTGATGGCCTGATCTGCGGCCCTCCCGGTCGGATCGGTCGCGTGGGCGGGCCTTTTGGGGGAGAGGCCCGCCCGCCTTCGTCTGGAGCATCGAATGCTGGAAAATCCCGTCTTGCGCGGTTTCAACGCCGATCCCAGCTTTTGCCGGGTCGGGCTGGATTACTACATCGCGACCTCGACGTTCGAATGGTATCCGGGCGTGCAAATCCACCACAGCCGCGATCTGGTGAACTGGACGCTGGTGGCACGACCCTTGCGCCGGGCGAGCCAGCTTGACATGCGCGGCAACCCCGACAGCTGCGGCGTCTGGGCGCCGTGCCTGAGCCATGCCGACGGCAAGTTCTGGCTGGTCTATACGGATGTCAAACGCCTCGATGGCGCGTTCAAGGATGCGCACAACTACATCGTCACCTGCGAGACGGTCGATGGCGACTGGTCGGACCCCACTTACATCAATTCCTCCGGCTTCGATCCATCGCTGTTCCACGACGCCGACGGTCGCAAATGGTTCGTCAACATGCGTTGGAACCATCGGGGCAAGGGGACGGGGCAGAACCCGGCGCATGACAGTTTCGACGGGATCGAGTTGCAGGAATGGCATCCGACGCGTGGCCTGACCGGCCCTGTCCACGACATCTATGCGGGCACCGGCCTTGGCCTGACCGAGGCGCCGCACCTGTTCCGGCGGGACGGCTGGTACTACCTGACGACCGCCGAGGGCGGCACCGGCTACGACCATGCCGTGACGCTAGCGCGGTCGCGCACAATCACCGGACCTTATGAGACCCATCCGGCAAAGCATGTCATCACCGCCCGGTTCAACCCGGAAAACCCGATCCAGCGCATGGGCCATGGGCAATATGTCGAAGGGCATGACGGGCGGCACTGGCATTCCTATCTTTGCGGACGTCCCCAGCAGGGGCCGCGCGGGCTGTTCTGTGCCACAGGTCGAGAGACAGGCCTCGCCGAGGTTGTCTGGCGCGAGGATTGGCTGTGGCTGAAGGATGGCGGGTACCTGCCGCCTGCGACTGTCGATTTGCCCACGATGCGCGTCGTTCCCGGCCCGGTATCCCATGACTTTAACGGGCCAGCCCTGCCACCAGAATTCCAGTGGCTCCGCACGCCGCATCCCGAACGTCTGTTCTCCCTGACCGGCAGCGCCCTGCGCCTGATCGGTCGCGAAAGCCTGGGGTCGTGGTTCGAACAATCGCTTGTCGCGCGGCGACAGGAGGAACCGGCCTATGCTGCGGGCGCGGTCTTTGACGCTGATCCGAGGACGTGGCAGCAGGCGACGGGCGTCATCACCTACTACAACCGCCACAAGTTCCATGCCGCCCTGATCACGCGCGAAGCCGGGCGGCGGGTGGTGACGCTTGCGTCATGCCTTGGCGACTGGCCGGGCGAGGCGCTGACCTTTCACGGGCATTTCCCGGTTGGCGATGGCCCGGTGCGCATCGACGTTTCGGTCAACCGCACGACGCAGCGGTTTTCTGTGAACGGCGGGGCGGTCGGTCCGGTTCTGGATGCCTCGCTTATCTCGGACGAAGGGGGCCGGGGGGAACATGCGTCATTTACCGGCGCCTTTGTCGGCATGGTCGCCCATGACATGACGGGGCAGGGCTGGACGGCGGACGTCACACGGTTCGATTATGTGCCCGGCGTGTGACCCCCCTGATTTGATCACATCTTGATTGCGGGTGGCATCCAAGGATAACTGTGCGGCCTGACCCGAGGGGACGCATGGACGCCGACAGTCGCAAGATACCGAGCCACGAGGTCACCTATGCCCGTCTGCGGGACATGATCCTTTTTGGCCACCTTGCCCCCGGCGCGCCGGTGACCATCCAGGGGTTGATCGGCGATCTGGGTGCCGGCATGACCCCCGTGCGCGAGGCGATCCGCCGGCTGACGGCCGAAGGCGCGCTGCTGCCGCAGGGCAACCGTCGCGTTGCCGTGCCGCAACTGACATCGGCGTTGCTGGACCAGGTGGCCTTTGCGCGCCTCACGATTGAGCCGCGCCTGGCGGAACTGGCCGCGGGGAACTTGACACCCGGCCTTATTGACCGCCTGCAGGCCATTGACAATGCGGTAGATCGCGCGATCCGGTCGGGCAACATCCCGGCCTATCTGGAGGCGAACCACGCCTTTCACTTTGCGCTTTACGAGGCGTCGGATGCGGCCGTTCTGGTCGACATGGCGCGGTCGATGTGGCTTCGGTTCGGGCCCTCGTTGCGCGTGGTCTGCGCCCGCTATGGATCTGCGACGCTGCCCGACCGGCATTCCGAGGCGCTGGCGGCGATGCGGGTGGGCGATGCGGACGGCCTTGCCGCGGCGATCCAGCGCGACATCTCCGATGGGGTGGCCCAGGTGCGCCAGGCGATCGCCGAGGGGGAAATCTAGGCGGGGCGCGCGGCCCCGTCGCGGTGCCGGCGCGCCGCTGCTTGCCAGGATACCCGGGCCAGCAAGCTGGAGAATAATTTGATCAAATTTCTTGTAGGCGAAGTCGTTTGATCATATTCTGGTCGGCACGGGGCAGATGTTCCCGCGCGATTCCCCGAAAGGCCAGCCCATGAACGTGATCACCAACCACCTGCCGACCGCCGAGCTGCAGGCACTGGATGCCGCCCACCACATGCACCCCTTTACCGACAACGGCGCGCTGGCCAAACGCGGCGCACGTGTCATCACCGGCGCCAAGGGGGTCTGGCTCAAGGACAGCGAAGGCAACAAGATCATCGACGGCATGGCGGGCCTGTGGTGTGTCAACATCGGCTATGGGCGGGATGAACTGGCCGAGGTTGCGGCGCGGCAAATCCGCGAGCTCAGCTATTACAACACCTTTTTCATGACCACCCATGTCCCCGCCATCGCCCTTGCCGCCAAGATCGCGGAACTGGCACCGGGCGATCTGAACCATGTGTTCTTTGCGGGATCCGGTTCCGAGGCGAACGACACCAACATCCGCCTTGTCCGCCGCTATTGGGACATCAAGGGGATGCCGTCCAAGCGCGTGATCATCAGCCGCAAGAACGGCTATCACGGCTCCACCATGGGCGGCGGGTCCTTGGGCGGCATGACCTATATCCACGCGCATGGCGGGATGATCGACGGGATCGTGCATATCGGCCAGCCGAACTGGTGGGCCGAGGGCGGCGACATGACGCCCGCGGATTTCGGCCTGATGCGTGCGAAGGAGCTGGAGGCGAAAATCCTGGAATTGGGCGTCGAGAATGTCGCGGCCTTCATCGCGGAACCGATCCAGGGCGCGGGGGGCGTCATCGTGGCACCTGCGACCTACTGGCCGGAAGTCCAGCGGATCGTCGACAAGTATGGCATCCTGCTGATCGCGGACGAGGTGATCACCGGGTTCGGGCGGACCGGGAACTGGTTCGGGTCGCAGACCTTTGGCATCAAGCCGCATATCATGACGATCGCGAAGGGGCTGTCGTCGGGCTACATGCCGATCGGCGGCTCCATCGTCTGCGACGAGATTGCGCGGACGTTCGAGGGGCAGGGTGACTTCAACCACGGCTACACCTATTCCGGGCATCCCGTCGCGGCGGCGGTGGCGCTGGAAAACCTGCGGATCATCCAGGAAGAGGGGATCGTGGATCACGTTCGCGACGTGGCGCACCCCTATCTGGCCGAACGCTGGCACGCCCTTGCCGATCACCCGATGGTGGGTGAGACCAAGCTGGTCGGATTGATGGGATCGCTGGCCCTGACCCCCGACAAGGAGCGCCGGGCCCGGTTCGCGGGGGAACAGGGCACGGTGGGCTTTCGCACGCGCGAGCGGTGCTTTGCCAACAATCTGGTGATGCGGCATGTCTATGACCGGATGATCATCAGCCCGCCCCTGGTGATCACCGAAGGCGAGATCGACGTGCTGATCGAGCGGGCGAGAAAGTCGCTGGACGAAAGCTACAAGGCGGTCAGGGCGGACGGGTTGTTTGTCAGCGCCTGAGGCGGGTGCGGGATCAGACCCCGCGCCCCACGATCCTGCGCGTGTGACGGTTCCTGAAATGTGCCGTCACGACGCAGCCTGCGGGCGCGCGATGTAGTTGAAACCGACAAACCCTGACGAGTTGTCAAGGTCAAAGCGCGGGATCGCAACCTCGGCCCCACGCGGGTCGATCTGGTGGATCCGGTAGTTGAGATCGGTCAGGAAACGCCAGATTTCGGTGGCGTTCTCGCTTTGCCGCTTTGCAACTTCTGGCTGCAGGCGACGACGGCTCTGGCCTTCGAAATTCGGCAGAACCTCGAACAGGATCGGCGGACGGATCTGGCGCAGGGTCCGGTCCAGACCCTGCATGACCTCAAGTTCGGCACCCTCCACGTCGATCTTGATCGCGGCGATCGTGTCAATGCCGATCTCCGCCAGAACATCATCTCCGCGCCGCACCGGAACCAGCGTTTCGCGCGTGCCAAGGCGATGGGCGACCATGCTGCCCATGACGTCGCCGTCGCCCTGCGACCAGAACTTGCGGATGCCGGTACTGCCGCCCAGGCCAAACGGCAAAACCTGCGCGTTGGTGATGTCGTTGTCCTGCAGAAAGCGCGAGATGTAAAAGCACGCCCCGACCTGCGGTTCAAATCCCAGATAGCGCCGGTCGGGATCAATCGACAGAACCCGGCCCAAGGTCTGGCCAAGATTGGCCCCGACATCAATAAAGGCGCCCGGTGCCCGCAGCAGTTGGCGCATCACGACAGCCACGTCCGTTTCGCTGTCGTCGTCGATCGACAGCACATTGGCCAGATATCCGACGACCTTGTACTGGCGCGGTCCGACCGTTACGCGATCCCCAAGATGTCGGCGAACCCGCACCGAATGGTCATAAAGCCTGTCCAAAAGTCGCATCGCAAGAACTCCACACGGCTACAAAAACGAAACGGAGGGAAATGATGTGATCGTTCCTCGATCATAGGTTCCGCATGGATATGTGGCAATCACGCGTTGACCCTGAAGACCGATGTCATCTGTGGATAAAGCGGTACTCGGGGTGACAAAGGGACGGTCTAGGCAACATTGTTGCCGACCGGCGCGAATCGGTCGACGGCGACCGCGGCCCTCTGACTTGTCGCCCGGTTGACCTGGACCCCGCCCTTGCACCATTTCCCCCCACCGCTTACACCTGTCGAAAAGCCCCATCGCGGACAGGCGCCATCCCATGCTCATCCATCAAGACCTTGCCTCGACCATCGGCAACACCCCCCTTCTAAGGCTTCGCCAGGCCTCGGAACTGACGGGCTGCACCATTCTGGGCAAATGCGAGTTCATGAATCCGGGGCAGTCGGTCAAGGATCGCGCGGCCCTGTTCATCATCCGTGATGCCATCGCAAAAGGGCATCTGAAACCGGGCGGCACCATCGTCGAAGGGACCGCGGGCAATACCGGCATCGGCCTTGCGCTGGTCGGCGCGTCGATGGGTTTCCGTACGGTGATCGTGATCCCAGAAACGCAGAGCCAGGAGAAAAAGGACATGATCCGCCTGGCCGGGGCGGAACTGGTGCAGGTGCCTGCAGCCCCCTACCGCAACCCCAACAACTATGTGCGCTATTCGGGGCGGCTGGCCGAGGCTTTGGCCAAGACCGAACCGAACGGCGCGATCTGGGCCAACCAGTTCGACAATGTGGCCAACCGGCTGGCCCATGTCGAGACGACGGGGCCGGAAATCTGGGAACAGACCGGCGGGCGCGTGAACGGCTTTATCTGCGCTGTCGGCTCGGGCGGCACGCTGGCGGGCGTGGCCGAGGCCCTGCAACCAAAGGGTGTAAAGATCGGCCTTGCGGACCCAGAGGGCGCGGCCCTTCACGCCTACTACACCACCGGCAAGCTGGAGGCCCCCGGCAATTCGATCACCGAAGGCATCGGGCAGGGGCGGATCACGGCGAACCTCGAGGGTTTCACCCCCGATTTCAGCTATCGCATCCCGGATGCCGAGGCGCTGCCGCTGATCTTTGACCTTTTGACCGACGAAGGCCTGTGCATGGGCGGATCGTCCGGCATCAACATCGCGGGCGCGGTGCGGATGGCGCGCGAAATGGGGCCGGGCAAGACCATCGTGACGATCCTGTGCGATTACGGCAGCCGTTATCAGTCCAAGGTCTACAACCCGACCTTCCTGCGCGAAAAGGGGCTGCCGGTGCCGGAATGGCTCGACCGTCCGGCGAGGGCGATCCCGGCCGTGTTCGAGGACGCATGACGTCGCCACGCCCATGGCGTTCCGGCCTGGCGGCGGTAGTTCTGGCGCTGGTCGTCGCGGCGGGGATGGCAGGCGGGCAGACCATCGGCCCGCCGGCTCCGGCGACAACGCAAGGGTCGGACCCGGCGCAAAGCCTTGACTATTCCGCCTGGGAAGCGATGGCGAGCCGCGTCGAGACCGCGATCGAGGCGCGCGCCTCGGCCTCCACCACGCTGGAGGAACTCCGCGGGCAACTCGTCGACTGGCGCGAGGCGCTCTTGGGTGCGCAGAACGCCAATTCTGCCCGCATCGCGACCCTGCGCACGCAGATCGCGGCGCTGGGGCCTGCCCCTGCCGATGGAACGACCGAACCGCCGACGATCGCCGAACGCCGGTCTGCCCTGACCGAGCAGCTGGTGCGTCTGCAGGCACCCGGCATCGCAGCGGACGAGGCCTATCAGCGCGCGGACGGGTTGATCCGCGAGATCGACCGGTCCTTGCGTGAACGCCAGGCGAACGAGATCCTGCAGGTCTGGCCGTCGCCCTTGTATCCGGCGAACTGGCCCGAGGCGGTGATCGCGCTGACCGATACCGGCATCCAGCTTTGGGACGAGTTGGCGACCAGTTGGGCCAGCCGGTTCCAGCGCGCGGAATTGCGCGGGAACCTGCCGCTGATCCTGACGCTGGTGGCGGTGGCACTGATCCTGATCCTGCGCGGGCGGCGCGGCGTCGCCCATGTGTCGGACCGGGTGCTGGCGCGCGTGCCGGTCCGCGCAAGGCGAACGGCGTCCCTGCTGATGTCGCTGGTCGACCTGTTGCTGCCGGTCATCGGCGTCTGGGTCCTTGCCGCTGCGCTGGCGCTGACCCGCCTGCCCGGACCCATCGGCAATGCCATCATCGCGGCGCTTCTGCCAGCCGCCATGCCTGCCATTGCTGGCAGCTGGATCGCGGCCCGGATCTTCGTCGCGGGCGCGGAACCCGGATTGCTGCAACTGTCCGAGGAACGGCGCGCCGAAGGGCGATACCTGGCGTTCTTTCTGGGCGTGCTGATGGGGGTGGAGGCGCTGCGCTTTGCCGCGATGGATGCGCAAAGCTACAGCGACGGCGCCACTTCGGTCCTGTCCTTTCCGACGATTGCGCTGTCCGGACTGGTGGTCTGGCGGCTGGGACACCTGTTGCGCCGCCACGCACGCAGCGCCGCCGCAGGGACCGAGGCGGCGGGCTATGCCAATCGGCTGATCGGACTGATCGGGCGCGCGGCGGTTCTGGTCGGTATTGCGGCGCCGATCATCGGGGCCCTGGGCTATGTCCCGGCTGCGGCGGCGGTGATCTATCCGGCCGCGCTGTCATTGGCGCTGGTCGGATTTCTGCTGGTTCTTCAGGAGCTGGTGGTCGATGCCTACGGCTTTTTCACCGGGCGCGAAGATGGCGGCAAGGATGCCCTGTTGCCGGTCCTGATCAGCTTTGGCCTGACACTGGCGGCGCTGCCGGTGTTCGCGCTGATCTGGGGCGCGCGCGTGGTCGACATGGCCGAGCTTTGGACCCGGTTCCGCGAGGGGTTCTATCTTGGCACCACGCGGATTTCTCCGACCGAGTTTCTGGTGTTCGGCGTCATCTTTGCCATCGGCTACGGGCTGACGCGGCTGTTTCAGGGCGCATTGCGCACGTCGATCCTGCCCCGCACCACGCTGGACCAGGGCGGCCAGAATGCCATCGTTTCGGGGGTGGGGTATATCGGGCTGTTCCTTGCGGGGCTGATCGCGATCCGGTCGGCGGGGATCGACCTGTCGGGTCTGGCCATCGTCGCGGGGGCGCTGTCGCTCGGTATCGGGTTCGGTCTGCAGACCATCGTGTCGAACTTCGTGTCGGGCGTGATCCTGCTGATCGAACGCCCGGTTTCCGAAGGCGACTGGATCGAGGTCGGCCCGGTGCAGGGCATCGTGAAATCGATCTCGGTCCGGTCCACCCGCATCCAGACCTTTGACCGCTCCGACGTCATCGTGCCGAACTCCGACCTGATCACGGGGCGTGTGACGAACTGGACAAGGTTCAACCTGACGGGGCGGCTGATCGTGCCGGTGCAGGTGCCCTTTGGGGCCGACAGCCGCCTGGTGGAACGCATCCTGCGCGAGATCACCGAAGCCCAGCCGATGGCCGTGCTGACGCCGCCGCCGATCATCGCCTTTGTGGGATTTGGGGCCGAGACGATGAATTTCGAGATCCGCGTGATCCTGCGCGACGTGAACTTTACCCTGAACGTGCGGTCCGACATCAATCATGAAATCGCCCGGCGGTTCGCGGCGGAAAACATCGACTTTTCCCCGGTTGCGCGCGATTTCCGCCTGCGCGCGGCGGCCGAAGCCGCGACAGGGACCGAGGCTTTGGCGGATGCGCCGCGCCGCGCCAAAGGGGCGGGCGCATGACTGTCCTGTTGTTCCGGTCCGACCCCTATCTGCAGGATGCTCCGGCGCGTGTGGTCGGCCATACCGCCGAAGGCGCCGTGCTGGTCGACAGGTCGATCTTTTATCCTACCGGCGGCGGCCAGCCCGGCGACAGCGGCTGGATCGTCTGGTCCGGCGGGCGCGTGCCGGTGGCTACCACGATCAAGGCCGAGGGCGGTCTGATCGGGCTGGTTCCGGCCGCGCCGCTGCCGCTGCCCGATACCGGGGCCGACCTGCGCCAGGTGCTGGACTGGGACCGCCGCTATCGCCACATGCGCATGCACACGGCCTTGCATCTTTTGTCGGTGGTCATTCCGCTGCCGGTATCGGGCGGGCAGATCGGCGCTGAGCGGAGCCGCCTTGACTTCGACATGCCCGACCCGCCGGGGGATGTCGAGGCGATCGAGGCCGCCCTGAACGCGCTGATCGACCGCGACCTGCCCGTCCGCGAGGACTGGATCAGTGACGCCGAACTTGCCGCCGCCCCCGACCTTGTCAAGACGATGTCGGTGCGCCCGCCCGCCGGACAGGGCCGCGTGCGCCTGATCCGCATCGGCGAGGGCGCGGATCGGGTCGACCTGCAGCCCTGTGGCGGCACCCATGTCGCGCGCACCGGCGAGGTCGGCCGCGTCGAGATCGGCAAGATCGAGAAAAAGGGGCGCCTCAACCGGCGGGTCAGCCTGACACTGGTGGACTGACATACTGCAGACCCGGTGCGACGGAGCGGATCGGGTTGCGCAGCGTCAGGCCCCGTTGCCCGGGCGAAGGTCTGGGCGCACGCGGCGGGCGTTTGCCAGCCGGGGCGCCAGTGGGAGGTGTTCGGGTGTCGACCGTCCCCTTTACCCCCTATCACGCCCCCGCGGCGGCGGATGCTTTCCTGCGATTCGGCAAGTGGCGGCACCCGTCGGGGCTGAATTTTGGCGACTGCATGAGCTATGCAGTGGCCAAGGCGGAGGGGCTGCCGTTGCTGTATGTGGGGACGGATTTCGGGGTGACGGATGTCGTGGGGGTTTTGGGGGAGGGGGTCGTTCCATTTCATTTGGACGGGATGAAGGCGGGGGGTGAGACGGTGGTTGAGCCGGAGAGCATGATGGAGTGGGTGGAGGTTTGAGGGAGGGGGGTACAGATCCGAAGCCAATCAACCACGCCCGCTTCCACCAGACTTACCGAACGCGGGCATCAGGTGCCGACTCAAGGTGGCCTCTCGGCGGGCCAGACCCTGGACTTGCCCGACTTTTGTGGAGAGCGTTTAGCTCACTTCCCGGACCTTTCGCTCGAAGGCGATGGGGCTTTGGAAGCCGAGCGATGAATGCCGCCTGATGGGGTTATAGAACCCGTCGATGTATCTGGCGACGGCGATTTCGGCCTGCTGGCGGGATTGCCATGCGACCGGCCAGATCAGCTCCGACTTGATGGTCTTGAAGAACGTTTCCACCATCGCGTTGTCGTAGCAGTTCCCGCGCCCACTCATCGAGATCAGGATACCCCGTCTGCGGAGCAGCGCCTGATAGTCGACCGAGCAGTATTGCGACCCGCGGTCGGAATGGTGGACCAGACCGGGCGCAGGGTTGCGAGCCACGAGAGCACGGCGCATGGCTTCTACCGCGAGATCACGCTTCAGGCGATCACTCGTGGCCCAGCCGACGACGCGCCGGGAGAAGAGATCCAGCACGACCGCGAGGTAGAGCCAGCCCTCTGCCGTCCAGATGTAGGAGATGTCTGCTCCCCATTTTTGGTCCGGCGCATCCGCCGCGAAGTCCTGCGCGATCAGGTTGGGCGCGACCGGCCAGGCATGTTCACTGTCCGTCGTGCGCTTGAAGCGCCGCTTCTGCCGCGCGACCAACTGGTTCTGTCGCATAAGCCGCGCCGTGCGATGCCGCCCGATCTCATGGCCCTCATCCACGAGGTCGCGGTGCATGCGGGGACTGCCGTAGGTGCCGTTCGACAGGGCGAAGGCCGTGCGGATATGCGCCAGATAGACCATGTCCTGATGCTGACGACGACAAGCTGGCCGTTCCAGCCAGGCAAAGAACCCGCTTTGGCTGACCTCGAGGACACGACACATCCGGCTGATCGAGAAGCTGGCCTTCTCCGCTTCGATGAAGCCGAAGGTCATCGACTTCCCTCCCTCGCGAAGAAGGCCGCGGCCTTTTTTAGGATGTCGCGCTCCTGCTTCAGAACCGCATTCTCTCGCCGCAACCGCTTCAACTCGGCATGCAGATCGACCGGGACCTCACTCGGCTCCCTGACATCGCGTTCCTGCCCGAGCCACCGCGTCAGCGTCGACAAGCCGATGCCCAGATCCTCCGCTATCTCCCGCCGCGTCCGGCCACTGGTCAGTGCGAGCCGCACCGCTTCACGCCGAAACTCCGGCGTCGGTCTGTTCCCGTTTCCCATAGAACACCTCCTGGTTCCTCAGTTGGTGCTCTCCACATTTTCCGGGCAAGTCCA
>JAJNPS010000009.1 GCA_021155205.1 Rhodobacterales bacterium | reverse complement strand
CAGCCGCGACAAGACCTCACCGCCTTCATGTATTCCCTGATCGTCACCGCAAAGATGAACGACATCGACCCGCAAATCTGGCTCGCCGATGTCCTCGCCACAATGCCCGCCTTGTCGGTATCCCGGTCGCCGGACCTGTTGCCGTGGAATTGGCGCGGCGCAGCTTCAAGACAAAAAACAGCCTGACCACGGCCTGCGCCGGATGGTTACGGATGTCCGGCCGGCGCAAGGCTTTCTTCGGGGTGCGGTGCGGCTCGGGCGCGACGGGCTGCGTCTGTCGGCAACCCGGTCCGAGGAAGGATCGCTCCTCCGCCGGTGACGCCTATCCGAGCCGCCACCGGATTGCAGCGAAGAGCGGGGCGGCGGGTCAGGCGAAGAGTTCGGGGCATTCATGGCGACAGCCGTTGGTCAGGATGATGTAGACCAGATGCAGCGTCGCCAGCCCGGCCAGCAGGCAGAAGAACGAGATATAGGCATATTGCAGCAGCACGATGTCCACCACGACCACCGCCACCAGCGTCAGCGCGAAATGGCGCATGTGGCGGTAGTAGGACAGGGCGGGGGGGATGATGATCAGGGCTACATAGATCGTGTTGGTCAGCCAGCGCGGCATCATGAAGTCGAGCCACATGGACTTCTCGTAGGCGAGGGACTGGTTGTTGATTTCGACCACCACCATGTCGGTGCTGAATCCGTGCGGGACATAGAGCAACAGACCGAACAGCAGCCCGATCAGCGCCAGCGCCAGGAACCAAGGCTTGCGGCGGCTGTAACCGGGTTCCAGCACATAGACGCAGAACGGAATCCAGACCGGCCACATGAACCAGGTGAAGAACATGAACCCCATCGCGCCCCAGACGACCTCAAGCGGGTTGCCGCCGGTCATGCCCAGCCAGACATAGCCTTCGGAGAATTGCTGGATGCCCGCAAAGACCGGCATCAGCGCCAGCGGCAGATAGCGCCGGTTGCGCTGCCAGGCAGTGCGGGTGATCGCGACCCCCCCGACGGTGAGAACGACGCTGGCGGCAAAGCTCACTCCGGCTGACAAGCACATTTCCGGCCCCTTTTCGGTGTTCAGATCGTCTGCGCCGACACGACTGTCCCGGCGGTGCCGTTCAGGATCGCCACCGCGTCCTCAAGCCGCCCGATCCCGGCCAGCCTGCCGCCGCCCAGCACGAAATCGCGTGCCGCTGCCACCTTGGGCGCCATGGAGCCCTGCGGCAGGACAAGCGCCCCGGCCTGATCGGCGGTCAGTTGCGCAACCGGTGCGGCGCGGTCGGTGCCGAAATCGCGGAACACCGCCGCCACATCGGTCAGCATCAGCAAGACATCGGCCCTGATCGAGCTCGCCAGCAGCGCGCTGGCATGGTCCTTGTCGATCACCGCCTCGACACCGATCAGGCTGCCATCGGCCCGGCGCAGCACCGGAATGCCGCCGCCGCCCGCGCAGATCACCACCACGCCCTGATCCAGAAGCAGCCGCAGCACGCCGAGATCGGGGATTTCCTGCGGTCGGGGCGAGGCGACGACGCGCCGCCAGCGGTCGCCGTCCGGTGCAATCGTCCAGCCACGGGTTGCCGCTAGCGCGCGCGCCTCGGCCTCGGCATAGACCGGGCCGACGAATTTGGTGGGCTTGGCAAAGGCGGGGTCGGCGGCATCCACCACGATCTGCGTCAGCAGCACCGCCACGGGCCGGTCGTGGCCAAGGGCGTTTTCCAGCTCCTGTTCGATCAGATAGCCGATCATGCCTTCGGTTTCCGCGCCCAGAATGTCCAGCGGATAGGCTTCGTCCGGCTTGTAGGCGGCCCCCTGCAAGGCCAGCAAACCGACCTGCGGGCCATTGCCGTGGGTGATCACCAGCCTGTGCCCTGCGCGCAGGATCGCGGCCAGGGCCGTGGCCGCCTGTTGCACATTGCGGCGCTGGCTGTCCGCCGTCAGCGGCTCGCCCCGGCGCAGCAGCGCATTGCCGCCAAGGGCTGCGACCACAAGCATGCCTCAGCCGCCCAGCGTGGCGACAAGCACCGCCTTGATCGTGTGCATCCGGTTTTCCGCCTGATCGAACACGATCGAGGCCGGGCTTTCGAATACCTCGTCGGTCACTTCCATTTCCGAGATGCCGAACTTTTCGGCGATGTCCTTGCCGACCTGGGTGTCGGCATTGTGAAAGGCAGGCAGGCAATGCATGAACTTCGCGCGCGGATTGCCGGTTTTCTTCATCAGCTTGGCGTTGACCTGATAGGGCAGCAAGAGCTTGATCCGTTCGGCCCATTTCGCCTCCGGTTCGCCCATCGACAGCCAGACATCGGTATAGACGAAATCCACCCCCTTGACCGCCTCGGCGACGTCTTCGGTGATGGTGATCCCTGCGCCTGTCTCTTTGGCGATGGCCTGCGCCTCGGCCTGAATGGCCTTCGTCGGCCAGCATGCCTTGGGCGCGCAGAGCCGCACGTCCATGCCCATCTTGGCCCCGCCGATCAGCAGGCTGTCGCCCATGTTGTTCCTGGCATCACCCAGGAATACATAGGAAATCTGGCGCAGCGGTTTGTCGCTGTGTTCCTGCATTGTCAGGAAGTCGGCAAGGATCTGGGTCGGATGGAATTCATCGGTCAGACCATTGTAGACCGGAACACCGGAAAATTCCGCAAGGTCTTCGACGATCTTCTGGCCGAAGCCGCGATATTCGATGGCGTCATAGACCCGGCCCAGCACCCGCGCGGTGTCCTTGACGGTTTCCTTGTGGCCGATATGGCTGCCAGACGGTCCCAGATAGGTGACGGTCGCGCCCTGATCATGTGCTGCCACCTCGAACCCTACCCGGGTGCGGGTGCTGTCCTTTTCAAAGATCAGCGCGATCTCCTTTCCCTTCAGTCCCGGCTGTTCGGTGCCCGCATATTTGGCGGCCTTGAGGTCGGCGGACAGCTTCAGAAGAAAGCCGATCTCGGCCGGCTTGAAATCGCGCAAGGTCAGGAAGCTGCGGTTCTTCAGGTTATAGCTCATGGTGGCGTCCTTTGGGATCAGGGGCTATTCGGCGTCGCGGATGGTGGGACAGCTCATGCAATGGCTGCCGCCCCTTCCCCGGCCCAGTTCGGCACCGGGCAGTTCCAGCACATTTATGCCGACGGCGCGCAGGGCGGCGTTGGTGTCGTCGTTGCGGTCGTAGCCCACCACCACGCCGGGGCGCAGCGCCAGAAGGTTGTTGCCGTCGTTCCATTGTTCGCGGGCCCGCTCGGCCGGGTCATGGCCGCCGGTCGGCACGATGGTCAGTTTCGACAGACCCAGCACTTCGGCCACGACGTCGAACAAGGGGCGGGGGTCGGCGCGAAACTGCAGCGGTGCGCCACCTTCGCCGGGACGCAAGTCAAAGCAGGAAATCTCATCGGCGACCTCCTTGAAGCAGGTCACGACATCGCCACCAAGCAGGGTGAACACGGTGTCCAGATGCATGGCCGCGCGGCTCTTGGGCAACTGACAGGCGATCACCCGGTCGGCCACCCCTTTGGCAAAAAGCGCCGACGCCAAAAGGCCGATGCCCTGTGGCGAGGACCGCTCGCCCATGCCGACCAGAACCGTGCGGTTGCCCACGGGCATCACATCGCCGCCCTCGACCGAGGCCAGACCGTGTTCGACGGTGGGATCCCCCCAATGGACCCGCGCCTTGCCGGCAAATTTCGGATGGAACCTGTAGACGGCAGCGGTCAGCAGAGTTTCAGGCTTGCGCGCCGCCCAGTACATCGGGTTCAGCGAAACCCCGCCGTAAATCCATGCACTGTTGTCACGCGTGAACAGGAAATTCGGCAGGGGCGGCAGAATGAAGCCATGCGGGCCGAGATAGCTGCCGAACAGCCCGGCGGGCTTGAACGGAAGATCGCCGACCTCAAGGCCCCCGACAAGATGCTCCGCCAGCTTTGCCCCCGGTAATTCGTGCATCCAGGCAAGGAGTTCATCCAGCATCCCGGTGCCCACGTCATTGGGCGTGATGCGATGGTCCAGCACCCATGTCCGGGCTTGCGGCAAGTCCAGAACCTCGGCCAGCAGCGTGTTCACATCCAGCACCTCGATGCCTTCGCCGCGCATCAGGGTGGAAAACACGTCATGGTCCTTTTGCGCCTGCTTGACCCAGAACACATCGTCGAAGAGCAGCGCCTGCGCGTTCGAGGGCGTCAGGCGGCGGTGCGCCAGACCGGGGCGGCAGACGATCACCTGCCGCAGCCTGCCGGTTTCGGAATGGACGCCAAGCGAATGGGTTGTCATGGGAGATGCTCCAGATATCACAGGATTGCGCCGATGCTCAGCACCGCCGAGATGAAAACCGTCAGGATTAGCAGCAATGGCCAGACGAACACGATCCAGCGGTCATACGAGATGCGGCCGATCGCCAGCGCGCCGATCACCACGGCAGATGTCGGCGTGATCAGGTTCACCAGACCGCTCGCGGATTGATAGGCTGTCACCACCAGATCGCGCGTGACCCCGGCAAAGTCGGCCAAGGGTGCCATGATCGGCATCGACAGCACCGCAAGGCCCGAGGACGAGGGCACCAGGAAGCTCATCGCCACCTCGACCCAGAACATCAGGTTGATGAAGGCGAGGTTCGGCAGACCGCCGACGGCATCCGCCGCCGCGTTCAGGATCGTGTCGGCGATCAGGCCCTGTTCCATGATCACCACGATGCCGCGCGCAAGGCCGATGATCAGTGCCACCCCCAGAAGATCGCGCGCGCCATCGACAAAGGTCGCGGTCAGCCGCTTTTCGCCAAGCCGTGCGACCAGCCCGACCAGGATCGCCATCCCGAGGAACAGCGCCCCCATCTGCGCCATCCACCAGCCCTGCGAGGACACCCCCCAGATCAGCGCCGCAAAGGTTGCCGCAAACAGCACCAGAATTACCGACTGCGTGCCGCTCAGCCGGTCGCTGCCGGTGCCGTTGCTGCCCGACAGAAAGGTCTTGCGGTTGCTGTCAGCCTGCCTTGCCACCACCGAACGCCCCGGATCGGCCTTTACCCGCAGCGCATAACGCATGACGAAGGCGATGCAGATCGCGAGGCCACCGAGCAGCAGCACGAAGCGCAGCACCATGCCTTCGGTGAACGCAACCCCGGCGGCATTCGATGCAATGACCGTGGCAAAGGGATTGATCGTCGAGCCGAGCGTGCCGATCCCGGCACCCAGCAGGATCACCGCCACCGCCGTCATCGTGTCGAACCCCGCCACCAGCATCGCCGGGATCAGCAGCGGATAGAATGCCAGCGTCTCCTCTGCCATGCCATAGGTCGTGCCGCCCAGGGCAAAGAGCGACATCAGGATCGGGAGCATCCAGATCTCGCGTCCCTTCAGTTTGCGCATCGCCGCCCTGATGCCGGTATCAATCGACCCTGTGGCGTTGACAACACCCAGAAAGCCGCCGAGAAACAGCACGAACAGCGACACGTCGATTGCGTTGGCGGCATAGCTGTCGGGGTCGTAGAACCCGGCGGTCGGAGCCAGCAGGATGTCGATGAAGCCCTGTGGGTTCGGCTCGACCGTCTTGTAGGTGCCGGCGACCGCCACCTCGCGCCCGACGGCCTCGTTCTGCACCCGGTCGAACCGGCCCGCCGGAATGATCCAGGTCAGGCCCGCCATCACGATGATCAACAAAAACAGGATCGTGTAGGCGGTCGGAAACCGCGAGGCGAGGGTCTCGGGTTGCGGGGCGGACTTTGGGGGCGCGTCGTCCATGATCTGTTCCTTTTCTTTTCTTGACGTGGTGGCGGTCGGGCGGCTAGTCGCCGTCCTCCATCTTCGACATCAGCGCCGATATCTGTGCCGGAACGTCGGCCATCGAGAATTTGGCCTGCTCGTCAGGGTCATGTACAAAGGCAGTGATGTCGGCAATCTCCTGCCCGGTCAGTTCGATCTGGCCGCCCAGTTCGTCGCGCTGCAAGGCCACCATCGCCTCTGACCCCAGCCACATGCTGGCAAAAAAGTCGAACGGGTTCATCGGATTGTCCATTATCGACGCATCCAGTGCTGCTGCGTCCATTCCACCCACCCCATTGACCGAATGGCACAAGACGCAACCTTTTGAGGCAAACAACATGCGCCCGGCGCGAGGATCCATGTCCGGCAGAAGCAGACCTTTGGCCATCATCGGCATTGTCATGGCATTTGCGGCATTGTCGGTTTCGGCAAAGACCGGCGCGGCGATGGGAGACAAAAAAGCGACGCACAGAGTGATACGAAGGGCACGTGATGACATGTCAGATCTCTCCTTGTGCAAGTCATTGGTGGGGTCGGTCGAATGGATTGTTCAAGATTACGCAAGGTTTGAATCGCTGCGCGACATCACCGGAAAGAAGGCGGGAACCTTGCGGGCGTACTCGTCATAGGCGGCCCCAAATCTGGCACGGGTGTCGCGCTCTTCGGCGCGGGCAAGGCGGGCGTACATCCAGATCAGGAATGGATACATCGCCAGCGTCAGCAGCGTCGGCCACTGCACCAGAAACCCGGTCAGCACCAGAACGAAGCCCGCATACTGGGGATGGCGGATACGGGCATAAAGGCCGGTCGTCGCCAGCCTTCCGCTGCGCTGTGCGGCATAAAGCACGGGCCAGGCGGCAGAAATCAGCCAGAAGCCGGCACCGATCAGCACAAAGCTGAGGATGTGGAACGGTCCGAAATGCGGGTTTGCCCGCCAGCCGAACAGCATTTCGGGCAGGTGGCCTGAGTCATGCGCAAACCAGTCGATGCCGGGATAGCGGGTCTGCAACCAGCCCGAGAACAGATAGATGGTCAGCGGAAAGCCGTACATTTCGGAGAACAGCGCCACCAGAAACGCGCTGAACGCCCCGAAGCTACGCCAGTCGCGCGGCGTCTGCGGCTTGAAGAAGCTGAAGGCGAACAGGATGAAGATCGCCGCGTTGATCAGGGCAAAGGCCCAGAGACCATAGCCGGAGGAAGGCGTCATCATCGTGTGTCTCCGTCTTTCCTGGCGGGATCATCGGTGGGGCTGTCCTGGGGGTCGGCAGTGTGGCGATGCCCGCCGTGGCCGCCGTGACCGCCGTGTCCGCCATGGCCGCGATGCATGAAGAAATGGATGCCGATCCAGACCACCAGAAACAGCAACGGACCTGAATTGCCGCCAAAGATATGGATCCGGTGTTCGTAGCCGAGCAGGATTGCGGCGATGACCAGAAAGACGATCAGAGCCAGTCCGGTCCGCGACTGCCAGAAACCTGTGCCCGACCCTGACCCGTGCTGTGAGTGGTCATGTTTTTCCATGTCATGCGCTGCCTGCAATATGGTATGTCGATGCCGGGGTCCTGCGGTGGCCTGCTTTGCGCGGCGACGGTCCGGCACCGACCCGGCACCCGCAGACGTCGGTTGTCGCAAAGCGCTCCGGGCCGGGAAGCATGTCTGCGGAATCAGGTTGCATCATCCGGGCACCCCAGGTTCGATAGCTGTTTCGTTGGGCGACGACAGGCGTCACATCCGATACAGACGCGGGTCGGACCGTAATGTTACCGCAACGGGCATGACGGCCGCCTTGATGCACGGCGATGATCGTCTGCGGCCTTTGTTGGAACCTTCGGGCCTGTGGCGGTGTTGCGACTTAAGGCACCATACCGTCAGCGAGGTTGATCGAGATCAAGGCGACGGGAGGGCATCGGCGGTCTGATGCAGGCTGAAGAAAGATGAAGGTCTTTGCCCGATGCCGATGCCGATGCCCGTGCCATCTCGCATGCTGTTCGCAGGACATGCCTTGCTGCTGGTCCTGATGGTGTTCCTTTATGTTCTGGCCGGCATCGCGGGTGCGGCTCAGCCCTGGGATGGCGACCCTGCTGCATCGGGACCGATCGCTGTTGCAACGGTGGATTGCCCCACCCTGTCCGCAAGATCGGGTCCGTCACACTGCCCGACGATCCCCGCCGCTGCCGAAACTGGAGCGGCATGCGTCTCGCCGTGGCCGGGTCTGACAGGCTTGTCTGTCTGGTGCCTTGCGGCGGCGCGCTCGTACACGGCCCCGACGCATCCCGAAATGCTTCGCCCACCCCAGCCCGCCCGCGCACTCGTCTGACTGATGCAGGGCGCCTGAACGCCGCTGCGTCGCGCCTTGATCCTTTTTCCCAGCGCCCGGTGAACCCAATGTCCCTCGATACCCACACGCAAACCCGACCCGACACGCGCGCATTCCGCAGTTCGACAGTCGATCAGCATCTGATTGCAGGCAAGAAGACCTTTCTCGGCTACCTTCGCCGCAGGCTTGGCAGCCTGGACGAAGCGGAGGACCTGTTGCAGAGTTTCAGCCTGAAAGTGATCCGGGCGGGTCAGCCTGCCGGCCGCGAGGAAAAGATCAATGCCTGGATGGGGCAGATCCTGCGCAACACACTTATTGATCACTACCGGCGCCGGGCGGTGCGTCAGCGCGCCGAAACCGCCTATGTACTGGAACAGAATCTGACCGAGCCGTTTGTCGAGGCTGACCAGGACACGCCGCAATATCGCTGCCTTTATGCGGCCCTGCGACGATTGCGGACCGAACATGCCGCGATCCTTCGCCGCGCCGACCTCGATGAGGAACCCCGCGGTCGCATCGCGGCAGATCTCGGCCTGACCGCCAATGCGCTGAACGTGCGCCTCCACCGCGCCCGCCAGGCCTTGCGGCAGGAACTGGAATCCTGCTGCCCCGCCTGCCGAAATGGCCGGTTTCAGGACTGCGCCTGTGACTGACCGTACCCGGCGCCATTGTCGGCCATCCGGACGCCCCATGCCCATTTCGCCCCTGAACTTCAAGGAAATCGACCATGCCCCCCGAATCTGACATCCGGACGGCCGCCGCAACTGATCCGCAAGGCCCGGAACGCGAGCAGGCCGCAACCGCAGTGCGGCAGGCACTGACCGAAAGCCATCAGCATGTCCTGTCATATCTGCAACGGCGGCTGGGCAGCACCGACGAGGCCCGCGATGTCATGCAAAGCTTCATGCTGCGGGCGATCGAACATGCGGACGCGCTTCAGGATGTGCGCACGGTGCGCGGCTGGCTCAGCCGCGTCCTGTCCACATCCATCGCCGATCACCAACGCGGTGGGGCCCGCCGCAGACAACGGGAGACGCTGATGAGTCCGACCTTCTTTGACGAAAGCGAATCGGCCGAGGCAGAACTCGAGGCCGCAGTCTGCGCCTGCCTGCACGAGCTGATCGCCACGCTGAAACCCGACCAGGCCGACCTGATCCGGCGGATCGACCTGAACGAGGAACCGCGCGAAGAAGTGGCCGCGGATCTGCGGCTGTCGCTGGCGACACTGGCCGTCCGGCTTCACCGCGCACGGACTGCGCTCAAGAAAAGGCTGGTGGAAATGTGCCTGACCTGCCCGGAACACGGCTTTCTCGACTGCGGCTGCGATGCGGCCCGGCGGGCGGACCTGCTGCGCGCCGCTGCCGAGGCCAAGCTCGACCTGTAACGATCGTCCGGCCCGCGCGTCTGTTATGAGGGACTGGGCCGAAGAGCCTGGGCCGGTGAACGGCCCCCGCAGTCGGCGGACGTCCGCAAACAGGAGAACCATCATGACGGAAACCTCAAAGCCCGCGCACGCAGATCATGACCATCACGACGATCACGGCGGATCATGCTGCGGAAATGCCGCCCCATCCGGGGCCAAACCGCAGGCCAAGCCAGCCGATACGCCGAAAGACGCCGTCTCGACCGGCCCTGCGACCGGACCCACGGGCGGGTCGTGCTGCTGCGGCGGCTGATCCTTCGGCCCAAAGCGTCGTTACCCGACTTCATCACCCGCCCGGATGCCGCATCGAGGACAAGCGATGACCAGAACCGCAACACTTGATGTCGGTGCCTCTTTTTCCGGGCTGGACCACCTTGGGGTCACGCGGCAACTCATGGCCGTCGCCGGGGTGCGGGAGGCGACTGCCAACCCCGGCGCGGCCTCTGTCACCGTCCGGTTTGACGAGGCCGTAACCAGCGTTGCCAAACTGCGCCGCGTGATCGAGGCCTGTGGCAGGCATTGCCGGGGCGAGGCAACCCCGCGCCATGTCTGCGCAGCCGACGACATGCCGGGAATGGCCGCTCCGGCCGCAGTCAAGGCCGACCCACATGCGGGGCATGACAGGACGGCAATGCCCGGCATGGCGAAATCCCCCACCGCCCGCGACGAGATGGCGCACGAGATGGGCCACGGGGCGGGCGACATGCAGTCGATGGTGCGCGACATGCGCAACCGCTTCTGGGTGGCGCTGGTCTTCACGATCCCGATTTTCGTCTGGTCCCCGATGGGCGGCATGTTCACCCCGCCGGTGCCGCCGTTCGGGCTGCGGCTTGACCAGTGGCTGTTCATCCTGGCGACCATTGCGGTGATCTGGCCGGTCTGGCCCTTTGTCGTCGCCGCAGTCCGGGCGCTTCGGAACGGCATCCTGAACATGGCGGTTCTGGTCGTGCTGTCGGTCGGCACCGGCTATGTGTTCAGCGTCGGCTCGACGTTCTTCTTTCCCGGCGTGCAGTTCTACGAGGCGGTTGCCGTCCTTCTGGTGTTCATCCTGCTCGGCCACTGGCTGGAGATGCGCGCCCGCGCCGGGGCGTCCGAGGCGATCCGCGCGCTCCTCGACCTCGCCCCGCCGATGGCCACGGTGATCCGCGATGGCCGGGAGGTCGAGGTGCCGACCGCCGAGGTGCTCAGGGGTGAAACGGTCCTGATCCGTCCTGGCAACAAGATTCCCGTCGATGGCGAAGTGACGGAAGGTTCCTCGCTGGTCGATGAATCCATGCTGACGGGCGAATCGATGCCGGTGCAGAAGGACGTCGGCAGCATGGTGATCGGGGCCACGATCAACAAGTCGGGCACTTTCCGCTATACCGCCACCAAGGTCGGGGCCGACACCGCGCTCGCGCAGATCGTCAAGCTGGTGCAGGAGGCGCAGAATTCCAAGGCCCCGGCCCAGCTTCTGGCGGATCGGGCCTCGCAGTGGCTGGTGCTGGTCTCCATCGTCATCGGCGTCGGCACCTTTGCCGTCTGGTATGGCCTGATCGGGGCCGAGTTGTTGTTCGCGCTGACGCTGGCGATCACCGTTTTCGTCATCGCCTGCCCCGATGCGCTGGGGCTGGCAACGCCGATGGCAGTGATGGTCGGCACCGGGCTGGGTGCGATGAACGGCATCCTCTTCAAGAATGCCAGCGCGCTGGAGGATGCGACCAAGCTCGATGTGATCATCTTCGACAAGACCGGCACCCTGACCATGGGCCAGCCCAGGGTCGTGGAGGTGGTGGCCGCCGAGGGCCGCAGCACGGACGAGGTTCTGGCGGCGGCGGCGGCGGTGGACAAGGGCTCGGATCACCCGCTGGCCGTTGCCATCGTCGACCGCGCCGCCAGCCTGACCCTGGGCGCGATGACGGCCTTCGAGACGCTGGACGGTCGTGGCGCCAGGGCCGAGGTCGCGGGCAAGGCGGTTCTGGTCGGCAACCGGCGGCTGATGGACGAGGAGAAGGTCGAGGTCGGCGCGCTGGCGGACCGGGCCGATGCGCTGAAGGGCGCGGGGCGGACCGTGGTGCATGTCGCCGAGGGCGGCCGCATCCTTGGCCTGATCGCGATTGCCGATGCCTTGCGGCCCACCGCGAAGGCAACAGTGGCAAAGCTGCGCGAACGCGGTGTGCAGGTGGCGATGCTGACCGGCGACAATGCCGGAACCGCGGCGCGGATCGCGGGCGAGTTGGGCATCGACATCGTGCTGGCGGATGTGCTGCCGGGGCAGAAGGCCGAAAAGGTCAAGGAATTGCAGGCGCAGGGCAAAAAGGTCGGCATGGTCGGCGACGGGGTGAACGACGCCCCGGCGCTGACCCAGGCCGACGTGGGCTTTGCCATCGGCGCCGGCACCGATGTCGCGATGGAAAGCGCCGATGTGGTGCTGATGAAAAGTGATCCCTACGATGTGGTCGGCGCCATCATGCTGTCGCGCGCGACCCTGCGCAAGATGCACCAGAACCTGTTCTGGGCGGTGGCCTACAACGTCGTGGCCTTCCCGGTGGCGGCGGGCGTCTTCTACCCCTTCACCATCAGCCCAGAGGTTGCCGCGATTGCCATGTCGGGCAGTTCGGCCCTGGTCGCGGTCAACGCGCTCTTGCTGAAACGCACCCGGCTGGAGGGGATCGCCAAAACGACCGTGCGGCCAGAATCTGCGCCGTCTTTGGCGTAAAGGTCGTCTTGCCTGATCCTCGGCGTTGGCAAAAGACGGCTGACCTGACGCGACCCCCTGTAATCCGCAAGTCGCAAGGGCGTCTTTATCTTCAGGTCGCCCGGCGGTCTTGCCGCGTCGCGGTCCGTGATCTTGAACAGGACGGCATCATGAGCATGCAATTGGAAACACCCCCGAATTGGCAAGCAGACGGTCTGGCGAGCGATAGGAATGCAGGCATCAGCCTGCTTCAACGAATGTCGCTGTCACGTCGCGTCGGCGAAGGTCTGCTGCGCAGCATGATCAGGAAAATCGTCAGCGTCGGCACATTGCATCTGCAGATGCCAAGCGGACAAAGGCACATCATCGGAAAAGGCGCACCCGGGGTTTCGATACGGCTGACGTCTTCCAAAACAGTCTGGCGCCTGCTGCGCAACCCCGAACTTGCGGTCGGCGAGGCCTATATGGACGGCACGCTGCTGGTCGAGCAGGGCTCGATCTACGACCTGCTGGACCTGGCCAACGCGAACCTGAAATGGCACAACGGTCCTGGCGCGATGCGGCTGCAATCCCAACTGCGACGCCTGCAGCGGCGGTTGGATCAATACAATCCGGTGTCCAGAGCAAAGGCCAATGTGGCGCATCACTACGATCTGTCCGACACGCTTTATGACCTTTTTCTGGATCCCGAGCGGCAATATTCCTGCGCCTATTACGCCACGCCTTCGGACACGCTGGAACAGGCCCAGATGCAGAAAATGCGCCACATCGCGGCCAAGCTGTTGCTGCGGCCCGGCCAGCGGGTGCTCGACATCGGGTCGGGCTGGGGCGGGCTGGGGCTGCATCTGGCCGGGACCGCCGGGGTCAGCGTGACCGGGCTGACGCTGTCCACCGAACAGCATGGCTATGCGGTCAGGGCGGCGGAGGCAGCCGGGCTCAAGGATCGCGCAACCTTTCACCTGCGCGACTACCGGCACGAGAACGGACGCTATGACCGGATCGTGTCGGTCGGCATGTTCGAACATGTCGGCATCGGGCACTATGCCGAATATTTCGACAAGGTCGCCAGCCTTCTGACCGAGGCCGGTGTCGCGCTGATCCACACCATCGGCACCGCCCGCGGGCCGACCTCGGCAAGCCCATGGCTGCAAAAGTACATCTTTCCCGGCGGCTATGCCCCGGCGCTGTCCGAAGTGGTTCCGGTGATCGAACGTGCGGGCCTCTACATCACCGACATCGAGGTGCTGCGCCTGCACTATGCCCACACGCTGCGGGCCTGGCGCGAACGGTTCATGGCCGAACGCACCCGCATTGCCGCCCTCTATGACGAGCGGTTCTGCCGGATGTGGGAGTTCTATCTGGCCTTTTGCGAAACCGGATTTCGCCACTCGGGTCTGGTGGTGTTCCAGATTCAGGTCAGCAAACGGGTCGACGCCGTGCCGATCACCCGCGACTACATCGCCGCGCACGAACACGGGCAAGCGCCATGACCGGGCTCGCCGGAGACCGGATCATGGCCCCGCCGGGCGTCGGCCACATCGCGTTTCGGCCCTTGGGCCGCAGACGGCGATGCCCCGCGGCAAGGACCCGGAAAGCAGGCACGAGATGAAACGTCCCGTTCACCAGAGGTTGCGGTTTCTGGCAAGGCTCGCGCTTCTGGTCAGTCTGGCCAGTCCGCTGCACGCGCAGGATTCCAGCACCTATCAGGTCGCCGGGGCAGTCGCGGCCTATCTTGGCGTCATGCCTGCCGGGATCGTGGGCGGCCATCCGCCCAAACACCCCGAGCCGCGCATGCATGGCGGACCGCCTTCGGGTGTCCATGCGGACCACATCGTGATTGCCCTGTTCGAGGAACCAACCGGCAAACGCATCGAGGACGCCACCGTCGAAGTCACGATTTCAGGCGTTGGTGGGATCGAGGCGACGCGGCTCACGCTGGAGGCGATGCCGATCGCCGGGGTGGTCACTTATGGCGGCTACGTCCGCTTTCCGGGCCGCGATAGCTACACCATCGACTTGGCGATCACCCGGCCCGGCAACGCGACCGTGACCCGGATAAGCTTTGCCTATGACCATACGAGCGGCTGAACCGCTATGGCGACCACCCCTCCCCCGTGAAGTCATGAAAGGACCGCTCGCATGGACCATTCCGAAAACAGTGTCAGATCGCAGCCAATCCAGACCTCGACCGCACCTGCGGAAAACCAGCGCAAGGCCTGGCTGGTAGGGGCGGGCATCGGCTCGCTGAGTGCCGCGGCCTTCATGATCCGCGACGGCGGCATGACGGGCTCGAACATCACCATTCTGGAGGCGACGCCGCTGCTCGGCGGCAGTCTGGACGGCGCGGGCGACCCCGAGAAGGGGTATTCGCTGCGGGGTGGCAGGATGCTGACATCCGACAACTACGAATGTACCTGGGATCTGTTCCGGACCATTCCGTCGCTGACCAATCCCGCAATCTCGGTCCATGACGAAACCATGGCGTTCAACACCGTCTACAGGGCGCATTCGATGGCCCGGCTGGTGGATCGCCGCCGCGCCAAGGTGCCCGTCGCGTCAATGGGCTTTTCGATGACGGACCGGCTGGAACTCTTGAAACTCAGCAATGCCAGCGAAGAGGAACTGGGCACCGACTGCATCACCGACTGGCTGTCGCCGGCGTTTTTCGAGACCGAGTTCTGGTTCATGTGGGTGACGACCTTTGCGTTCCAGCCCTGGCACAGCGCGGTGGAGTTCAAACGCTACCTGCATCGTTTCATGCTCGAATTCTCGCGGATCGAGACCCTGGCCGGGGTCAAGCGTACGGTGTTCAACCAGTACGACTCGCTGGTCACGCCGCTGGTGGCATGGCTGCGTGGTCATGGCGTGCAGTTCGTCACCGGCTGCACCGTTACCGACCTTGACCACGACGCGACTGGAATTTTCAACGTGACCGGCATTCGTTGCCAGCGCGACGGCAAGCCCGAGATCATCGCGGTCGGGGTGGACGATCTGGTGATCGTGCAGAACGGCTCGATGACCGATGCATCCAGCCTGGGGTCGATGACGCGTGCGCCCGACAAGAAAACCAAGGCCGACAGCACCAGCTGGGCCTTGTGGGAAAAACTGGCGCAGGGGCGACCGGAGTTCGGCAATCCGGCCCCGTTCAACAGCACCATCGCGCAGTCGGCCTGGCAATCCTTCACCGTCACCCTGAAGAACCCCGCGTTCTTTGCCGCGATGCAACAATTCAGCGGCAACGAGGCCGGCACTGGCGGCCTGGTGACGTTCAAGGATTCCAACTGGCTGATGTCGATCGTGCTGGCGCACCAGCCGCATTTCGCGGCCCAGCCCGCCGATGTGCAGGTATTCTGGGGTTATGCGCTCCTGACCGACCGGATCGGCGATTTCGTCGCCAAGGCGATGGACGATTGCACCGGGGCGGAAATTCTGCACGAACTGGCGGGCCATCTGCGGCTGGACCCGGCCACGCTGGCCACTGCCAACTGCATCCCCTGCCGGATGCCCTACATCACCTCGATGTTCATGCCGCGCAGCCGTACCGACCGTCCGCTGCCGGTGCCGCCCAACACCCGCAACTTCGCCTTTGTCAGCCAGTTCGTCGAAATTCCCGACGACGTGGTGTTCACGGTCGAATATTCGGTGCGGGCGGCGCAGATGGCGGTTTACCGACTGCTTGGCATCGACCGCGCAATCCCCCCGATCACGCCGCATGACAAGTCGGTGCAGGTCCAGATCAAGGCGCTGATCAAGGCGTTCAGATAGCGCCTTCGGATGTCCGGGCCTGGCGCTGCACCGCAGGCCGGGCCCGGATGTGCAACTACGGCTTGTTCGCGCCGCGCGGCACCAGCCGTCCCGGCAGCCACAGCCCCGGCCAGACCGCAAGGGCGATCACGCCGGCCGTCAGCACAAAGGCGGCATTCGGCAACCAGCTCACGTCATAGAGCAGCCCGCCCGCCGCCGACCCTACCGCCGCGCCCAGACTGGCGGCGGCGGTCTGTCGGCCAAGTTCGGCACCGGATTTGTGCCCGGCATGGCTGGCAACCCAGTAGGTCAGGATCGGCGACAGGATTCCGGCACTGGCCGCCACAGCGCCGATCACCACCAGCATCAGGCGGAAATCGGTGGTCAGGGGCACAGTGAACAGGGCCGCCGCCATGACGGCAAACGCGGGTGCGATCAGCCAGCGGGTGAACTCCGGCCTGACCAGCGGCGAAAAGACGATCGCCTGCACGACGATCATCACGCCCGAGCACAGCGTGAACATCATGGCGATCTGCGCCGGGTCCAGGCCAAGGTCCTGTCTGCCGCGCAGGGCCAGCCCGACCTCGAACACCGCAACGCCAGCCGAGACGACAAAGCCCAGGGCCAGCAGCCAGCGCACCAATTGCGGCGCGGCAACTTGGGCGGGCTGCCGGATCTCATCCGGGCGGCCGACGGGCGAGCGGCCGACCGTCAGCGCGACAGCCAGTGCCGCGACCAGTGCCAGCCCCCCGGTCGCCGCCAAAGGCACCATCATGGCGCCGCCGGTTGCACCGGATGCACGGGTCAGCGCGACGCCCAGGGTCGGTCCCAGGAGAAAGCCCGAAACGCCCGCCAGTGACACAAAGGTCAACCGACGACCAAGTTCGACCCGCGTCGCGGAGAAATCCGTGACGGTTGCCAGTGCAACAGGCGTCACCGCCGCGGCAAAGAGACCGCTGAGCGCCCTTTCAGCGTAAAGCCCGTAAAGCGACTGGATGGCCGCAAAGACCAGCATGGTCGCGCCAAACCCGGTCAGCCCGATCAGCAGGACCGGACGCCGCCCCCAGCGATCCGAAAGCTGCCCCCAGACCGGCGCGCACAGGAACAGGGCGAACATGTAAAGCGCGGTCAGAAGCCCGGTCGCGCGTGACACCTTGGCCGGAGAGCTGCCTTCACCCAGCATCTGGCCGACCAGATCGGGCAGTTCGGGCAGCAGGACCCCGAAGCCGACCGAAATGGCAAAGACCGCCAGCATCAAGGAAAGAAGAAGCCGCCCCTTGTGCGGAGTGTTGACGGCAACGGAAGGCTCGCCGTTCATTCAGATTGCTGCAACGGCACCGGCCAGCAGATCGCGCACCTGCCCGGCCACCGCATGCAGTGCCGGGTTGTCGATTGCCGCCATCGAGGCGACCGGGTCGATAGCACTGACCTCGATCCCGCCGTCAACCGCCCGCAGGATCACGTTGCAGGGCAGCATCGCCCCCACGCGCGGCTCCAGCCCGATGGCCTGATGCGCCATTTTCGGATTACAGGCACCGAGGATGCGATAGGGCGCCATCTCGACATCAAGCTTCTTCTTCATCGTCGCGGCAACGTCGATTTCGGTCAGGATGCCGAAGCCGCCATCCGCCAGTGCCTTGCGGGTGCGGGCGTCAACCGCATCAAAACTGGCCCCGGCAATCAGCCGGTTGATCGTATAGTTCATTTCGATGTCCTTTCGCTGCGCTACTTGCGCAGATACTTGACCAGGGCTGCGATGGCCAGGACGACAAGCACCAGGCTGATTGTCATCCACAGCCAGCCGAACCCCATGCTCCAACCATAACCGTTCATCATGTTGGATCTCCTCTCACTGGGCAGATCGCCCGCGGCATTGCGCCGACCGGGGGAAAACTGCCAAAATCAGTTGTCGCCGGACTTGTCCTGACCCATTTCCGGCATTCCGGTCTGCGAACCCGCCATCTGACCCTGCATCATCGCGGCCATCGCGGCCATTTCGGCCTTTGTCACAGCGGCATCGCCATCGCTGTCATGCGTCTGGAACATGCGGACAGTCATGGGCCGCATCATGGCCGTATGCAGGGTGGCGAACTCCTCAAGTGACAGACTGCCATTGGCGTCGGTGTCATAGGTCTTGAGCAGGGTATCGACCCCGGCGGCCATTTCCTCGGGGCTGAGTTTTCCGTCGCCGTCGGTGTCGAAGCTGGCCGTCGCCTCGCGCATCATCACCGCCATCATGCGCATCATTCCATCCAGATTTCCCATCATCCCTGTTGCCGCAGCGGGGGCGTCGCCGTGGTGAATTTGCGACTGCTGCGCCAGGGCAGGCACCGAACCAACGGCCAGGACAATGGCCGAAACGGTTGTGAGGGTGACGTTTCTCGAAGCTGTCATGGTGTCTCTTCCAGGATGTTTGGCCAGCTTGGCCGGTTTCGGAACCTTGATCCAAATCTGACCGCGGACTTTGCCGCTGCCGTGAACGGAGTTCTATTCTCGGCAGCTTCAGGAAACGCTCTCCGGGTCCAGGGTGCCGTGATTGCAGACGCCTTTACGGGTCCCGTCCGGGTGAAGTCATTGCATTGGCACCGTATCCGGCACCCGTGCGTCGAGCGCGTCGTAATCGGCTGCGGTCATCTCTGGCAGCGTGGTCAGAAAGGCGGTGATGTCCCAGATCTGGGCATCGGTCATTGACGGCCCCCAGGCGGGCATGCCGGTAAAGCGGATGCCGTTCTTCGTCACCCAGAACAGTTGGGTTGCGTTCATATCGTCGGCATCCGGTCCGAAGGTCGGGGCCTGCGGGTTGAAGCCCACCGCCATCGGCTCGGGCGTGCGTCCGACCGGGGTGTGGCACATCACGCATTGCTGCCGATAAAGACGGAAACCGTTGTCCCGGTTCGGCACGTAATCCGCCGGGGGCGGCGCCACATCGCGCGCATGGGTCGCGACCGAGGCTTCGCGGACCGTGATCAGCGCCCAACTCAGCAGCGGGGAATCCACCACCGTGGCCGCGACGTTGAAGACGCCGGAGTACATCAGCACCGCGCCGCCGATCAGGCCCGCCACCACCAGCCCTCCGACGATGAGCAGAAGGTGCCGGGTCAGGTGAACACAAGTGTCAAACCACGAAGACATTCCAGCCTCCATAAGAGTTGCGGATGGACCCGCGCGGGATCGACAGCGCGACAATCACGAGGCCGGTTGCCGCCCCCGCCCATGTTGCCAGGGGCGACCCTGCCCCATCCAGGACGAACGGGGCGATCGCCAGCCAGAGGCCGGCCGGCACGATCAGGAACCGGACCGCGCGGGCAACCTCGGCAAAGGCGATGATCGCAAAGGTGACGATCAGAAGCCCGGTCAGATGGTCGCTGTTGGTCATCGCGCCCGAATTGCCATAGGTCAGCCGGGTGAAGGTCAGCCAGATGCCGATGGCACACAGCGCCAGCAGCGTCGGCGGGAAGTTCACGCCGCGTCCGGCCTGGGTGAACATCTGCGCCTTGCTGGCCAGAACGCCCTTTGCGTGGTCGTCGCTACCGCCCTCCATCGCGCCGCCGGTCCAGAAGGTGCGCCAGAACGGCTTGCCGTTGCGCCGCGACCAGGTCAGGAACTGCCCCATCGCCACGAACTCATCGAGCGAATAGGGGATCATCACGGCCATCGCCAGCGCCGCAATCAGGCAGAGGCTGCACCAGGTTCCGATCTCGATCGGCTGGATGATGACGAAATAGATGCTGACCACTCCCAGGGGCACGATCAGCAGCGCCAGCGCCAGCACCATCCAGGGCATCGTGCGCCAGCGGTCGCGTCCACCCATCAGGGTCATCACGATCTCCAGCGCATAGACGATGGCCCCGAGCCCCGCATCCGCCACGGGCCAGGCCTTGGACATGTTCGATGTGATGATGGTCTCGGTGCCGTTCAGGCCGCTGGCCGGATCGGTTCCCGCAAAGAACGGCTCCCACACGCCATCGATATGGCCCATCTGGTAGGCCGACATGTAGCGCGAGATCAGGAAACCGAACAGCGCCAGGGTGGCAATCGGCACCCGTTGCAGCCAGCTTGCCGGGTTGTAGCCCCATTCGGGCGGAATGTCGGGCTTGCCCATCATCCCTTCCATGCTCATCCCCGGCATCATCGGGATCAGCACCGCAAGGGCGATCACCAGCATGCCGACCAGCGTGGAGTTGGCATAGGCTTCGGGCAGCGGCGTCCAGAACACCAGCGGCGCAAACAGAAGCCAGCCGCCCACGAAGGCGTTGGCCCATTGCGCCCAAGGGTATTTGCGCTGCGCATTGGCCGACAGGAAACCGAACAGGACGATCAGCACGCCGCTGGCCACGTCGCTCAGCGTCATCAGCATGGCGCGGTGGGCAAAGGGCGAAAGCCCCCGGTCCGCCATCGCCGCAAGCTGGTTGGCATCAGGCGCGAAATTGCTCAGATAACCGAGGGTGAACGGCGCCGTGATCATCCAGAAGCCCATCATCATGGCCACATAGTGCGGCCACAGCATCGCACGATGCGCGTCCCCCATCATGTCGCCGGTGCCCGCCCCGGCCATGCCATGCGACATCCCGGCCATGCCATGCGACATCCCGGACATGGCATGGCCCAGCATCGCATGGCCAGCCGCGGACGGATTGCCGGGTTTTGTCACTGCCGCATCCGCTGTATCGGCGACGGTCTGCGAAGGTGCCTCGGGCACCAGTGTCATGCCGCATTTGGGGCAACTGCCGGGCGCGCCCTGGCGAACTTCGGGATGCATCGGACAGGTATACGTGACGGCACCCGGCCCGGCCGTGTCGGACTGCGCGGCCCCTGCCCCGCCACCGTGTCCGGAGTGTTTGCCGGTCATGTCTTGTGCCCCGCGGCTGTGGCCCGAAGAACAAGCGTCATGCCGCAGATCGGACATTTGCCAGGCTCGGGCCGACTGACCTCGGGATGCATCGGGCAGGTATAGCTGCCAGAAGTTGCATGTCCGTGCCCTGCGCCGGCACTTTGGCTGTGATCATGCGGGGTCATCGTGTCTTCTCCTCTGCCTTGGCCTTGGCGTTTTCCAGCATCCATTCCGCAGGCTCCAGACCGTTTTCCCGGTAGAACCCCACATCGTCATCCTTCAGCGCCGCGACCATCAACGGGATCGTCTTGCGCAGGGTGTGCTGCGGCTCCCAGCCCAGCAACTCCTTGGCGCGGCTGACATCCAGCGCATAGTGGTCATTGGCCCGGTCGATCATCCAGGGCTTGATGAACGGCTTGGTGCCAAGCACCTTGTCTTCCACCCAGGCCCCGATCTTGGCAATCGGTCCGGGGACGTTGAAGGATTCATAGGATTCGTTGTGGATCTGGCGCATGAAGCTGTGCTGCAACTCGTCATAGCTCAGCGCCTCCGGCTCTCCGATCAGCAGGACCGTTTCGGGCGGCAGGCTGGCGCGGCGCTCGACCGTGCGCACCAGCGCGTTCACCACATCCTCCATATGCACATAGGACGTGCCATGCGAGGTGGACCCGGCATACAGATGCGATTCCAGCTGGCGTTCATAGATTCGCTGGATCTGATGCGACAGGGGCGGCGAATGGCAGCCATCGTCATAGACCCCGGCAAAGCGCAGCATCACCGTCGGCACATCGCCGCGTTCCTCGCGGATCATCGCCTCGGTGCGGACCTTGGATTCAGGGTAGGCCCAGGTCGGCCCGATCGGCCAGTCCTCGTTGAAGAAGATCCCCGGCTCGCCGGGCTTGTGGACCAGCATGGTGCTGGAAAACACGAACTGCTGCACGTCGAACGCAGCCTTCAGGCCGGCCAGCAGGCGCTTCGTGCCGTTCACCGTCACGCTGTCATAGCGCGGATCGGGTTTGCCATCAAAGCTGTAGAACGCCGCCAGATGGATCACCGAGGCAACACGGGATCCGTGATGCGCCAGCAGCACCCGCAGCCCCTCGGCAACGCTGCGATCCGAGGTGATTTCGACCGGGATACGGGTGCAGCCCTCCGGCGGGTTTTCTTCGGCCTTGGTGTCGAAGCCCACGACATTGGTATAGGTCTTGCGCAACTCGCGCATTACCGCCGTTCCGATCCGGCCGTTCGAGCCCGTGATCAGGATGATATCGCCCTCTGGCTTCATGCGGGTTCTCCCTTGGTCGCGACGTTTGTGGCAGCGGCCGGAGCTTCTGCGCACGCTGTGGGCACCGGTTTAGTGTTGAAGAATTCTCGGACGCCATCGGTGCCCAGATTCTTGCCATAGCCTGATGGCTTGCCCCTGTCAGACTGCAGATCGAAAACAGCCATGTCAAACACTGACCGGGCCAACTGCCGACGATGTTGCCGCATCCGGCCCGCGATCTTTGCCGCCGACATCACCCGGTCGACAAACGCGCCGTGCCGCCAGACCGAAAAACACGCCGACACGGCGTCCGCATTGGCGCTGCGCTTCACATCGTTCTTTTCAAGAAAGGTTTTCGGCAGAGCACAAGTCGCGCGGTAAAGGCTCTGATCGGGCACGGCATTGTACTCCTGCGACACGGCGGGCCAACCCAATAGAAGCGGTCATTGGCATGTCTTGGTTTTACAGACGCGCCCGCCTTCCAATCATTACACTGTCTGCTGACAAAAAGAACGCTAGCCATCCATAGAAGCCGCTGAAGTGCAGCTAGAGGGTGGTTCAGGGGGCATCTGGCCTGGGGATCATGTGCAAACGCGATCTTTCCCGATTGTCCGTGCCATGTTGCGCCCAGTCGAAACCTGCACTAAACTCAACTTGCGGTTATATTTGCCCCTGAAACTTTCGGAAAAGTTGCCCTGCCCCGATGACCGACCTGAAACGCAAGACACTGGGTGCCATGCTGTGGTCCATCCTGCGCGCCGGCTGGAGCAGCGCGGTAATCCTTATTCTTTTCATCATCCTGGCGCGCATACTGGATCCCACGGATTTCGGGCTGTTCGCGCTGGCGGGCATTCTGGTCGAGGTGGCGCGCATTTTATCCTCGGGCGGGCTGGGCGATGCCGTCATCCGGTCGAAAACAACCGAAGACAGATTTTTCAGCACAGTATTCTGGCTCAACCTTGGGTTGTCGCTGGTTTGCGCCGGCCTGATCGTGGCCATTGCGCCATTTTATGCCGACTATCTGCAGGCCGCACAGGCCCTGCCGGTGATCTGGGCGCTGGCGCTGACCTTGCCGCTGGGCAGCCTCGGCGCGGTCCACAGCGCGCTTCTGTCGCGCGAGTTCCGCTATGGCGCGCTGACGCTGCAATCCATGCTGGCAAGCCTGACCTCCGGCGTGGTTGCGGTGACGCTGGCCTGGCAGGGGTTCGGCATCTGGGCGCTGGTCGGACAGGCCTTTGTGTCGGGGCTGGTGTCGTGCCTCTTTGCCTGGAGCGCCATGCGCTGGCGGCCAAGGCTGCAGTTCGACACCACGGTCGTGCGGGCTGTGGCGGCCTTTGGCGCCAGCCTTGCCTCGACGCAGCTGATCTGGATGCTGCTGGTGCGGGTGCAGGATCTGTTCATCGGCAGCGTCTGGGGCCCGGCGGCGGTCGGCATCTACCGCATCGCCTGGCGGCTGATCGAACTGATCGCCAACATGTTCCTTGGCCCGGTCGGCAGCGTGGCGCTGGTGTCGTTCTCGCGCCTGCAGGACGAACCCCACCGGATGCGCCACGCCTATAACCGCATGATCGGCATCGCGTCGATCGTGGTGTTCCCGATGCTGCTGGGATTTGGTGCCACGGCCGCGCTGCTGGTGCCGCTGATCTTTGGCGCGACCTGGGCGGCGGCGGTGCCGGTGACGCAGGTGCTGACGCTGATGGTGGTGCCGTTCGTGTTCAACTTCTTTGCCGGTCCTGCGCTGACGGCGGCCAACCGCGCCGGTGCGGTCCTGCAGGTGGCGCTGGTGCAGCTGGCGGCGACCTTGTTGTTCAGCTGGATCGCCGTGGGGTTCGGCGTCGTCGCGGTCGCGGGCGCCTATGTGGCGCGCGCGTATCTGACCATGCCGTTGCAGCAATACATGCTGGACCGCCATCTGGGTATCGCAATGGCCTCGACCTGGCGCGCAATGATGGTTCCCCTGGGATCGGCTGTCGTGATGGCGGCGGTGGTGCATCTGTCGCTGCCCGCGTTGACGGGCCTGTACGGGCCCGGCTGGACGGCGGCACTGTTCGCGGTCGGGTTGGGGGCGGGGTTATATCTGAGCCTCATCGCCATCCTTGCCTGGTCGCAGTTGCGCGACATCGTGACGACCCTTCTGTCCCTGCGCATTGAAAAGAAAGCCGCATAATGACCCTTGTGCAACCCGTGACCCTTGCCTCCGGACAGCCCGCGCAAAGCCATCTGGACGTGATCGTCCGCCTGCAGGGCCTGATCGACGCGGCCCTGGCACCCAGCCTTGCGGTGCTGAAGGCCCGTCCATATGCGCTGCTGGACGTCCCCGACTACGGCAATGTCGGCGACAGCGCGATCTGGGCGGGCCAGATGAAATGGCTGCAACGCAATGTCGGCACCGCCCCGGCCTATGTCTGCGATCACCGTGACCCGATGGAGAAGGTCAACGCCAACCTGGACGGCCTGACCCTGCTGTTGCAAGGTGGTGGGAACTTCGGCGACATCTGGCCTGCAAACCATGGCTTCCGCGAGGCCGTGATTTCGGCACATCCGCAAAGCATGATCCTCCAGTTCCCGCAATCCTTGCACTTCGAAACAGCGGCAGCGCTGGACAAGACCGCGCAAAGACTCTCAGGAGCGCGAAACCTGCGCATCCTGGTGCGCGACCATGAAAGTTTCGACATCGCCACCGCGCAGTTCGACTGCGAGGTCGCGATGTGCCCCGACATGGCCTTTGCGCTGGGGCCGCTGGACAGGACGGCCAGCCCGGATCTGGACGTGCTGTTGCTGTTGCGCACCGACAAGGAGGGCACCGGCCTGCCGACCGAAGCCTGGCCGCGGGGTTGGGAACAGGCGGACTGGCTTGAGGATGATCCCGACCTCTACCGCGAGGTTCTGCGCGAAACCCGTGTCTCGGCGCTTCTCAGCCTGAACCCTTCCCGCATGTCGCAGCGCGCGCGGCGCAACCATTACTACAACCGGCTGGCCGAACAGCGGCTGGCGCGCGGCGTGCGGCAGTTGTCGCGCGCGCGGTTCGTCATCACCGACCGGCTGCACGTGCACATCGTCTCGACGCTGCTGGGGCTGCCGCACTGTTTTCTGGACAATCACTACGGCAAGATTTCGCGCTTTTCGGCGGCTTTCGCGACCCGCTGGTCGGACAGCTATCAGGCTAGAACGCTGCCCGAAGCGGTGGCCTGTGCCCGGTTGTGGCTCGAACGCGACGGGGATCACCCGACATGACGCCGAACAAGGACATCCCCATGCGCATCACGGTGATCATGTGTACCCGCAACCGGGCGCGGCAGTTGGAGAACGTGCTGGAGACGTTTGTGGCGCTGACGCCGCCGGTCGATGCGGTGTGGGACATGCTGGTGGTCGACAATGGCAGCACCGATGACACGGCGGCGGTGATCGACGGCTTTGCCGACCGGCTGCCCTTGCGTCGCATCGCGGAGCCGAAGCCGGGCCTGTCCAACGCGCGCAACGCCGGGGTGCGGGCGGCGACAGGCGACTACATCTGCTGGACCGATGATGACGTGGAACTGGATCCCGGCTGGCTTGCGGCCTATGCGCGCGCCTTTCACCGCTATCCGAACGGCACCATCTTTGGTGGTGTGGTGGAGCCTGTATTCGAGGCGCCGCCGCCCGACTGGCTGGTCGAAAGCGGCCCCCTGCTGGCGGCAATGCTGGCCAAGCGCGACCAGGGGCCGGTGGAAAAGCTGGTTCCCGCCGATCTGCACTTCCTGCCCTATGGGGCGAATTTCGCCGTCCGCACGCGCGAGCAAAAGCTGTGCGACTACGACCCCGAGCTGGGCGTCAGCCCCGCGCACAGGCGTCTGGGCGAAGAGACCTGCGTGCTGCGGACCATCGCCGCGATGGGAGGCGAACAACACTGGATCCCCGACAGCCGCGTGCGCCACATCATTCCGGCAGGCCGGCTGAACTTTGACTATGTGCGGACCTACTTCCACGCGGTCGGCGAAACCTGGGCCTATCTCAGCGCCCGGCAGGGGCCGGATGTCATGGGTACGCCGATTCCGCCCGGCGGGCGGCGGATCCTTGGCGTTCCGCTGTGGATATGGCGCAAGTCCATCCACCTTGACCTGCGCTATCGGGCCAAGCGCGCGCTTGGCTGGCATCCAAGGACATGGCTGGAGGACCTGACCGCGAAAAGCAGGCTGATCGGGGCGCGCAGTTTCCTGCTGCGGCACCGCTCACAGCCATGACAACGTGATCGGCACGACCGAACCCCTGCGGGGGGTTGCCCGACCGGGCAGTGATCCGCAGGCAGGGACGCGCCGCAAAAGGCGAGGTGCATCATGAACGACGTGCGTGCCCTGAATGTCATCTTTGCGGGCGGCAACGGCTATCCGCCGCAGGCTGCGGGCGGCGTGCAAAGCAGCACGCATTTCCTTGCCACCGCCCTCGTCGCGCGCGGGCACCGCCCGTCGGTGCTGACCTCGCTTTACGGTGATGGCTGGTTCGGGATGCGGGCGCGGATCGAGATGAAACTGTCGCATCGCGGCTTTGTCACCGACACCGCCATGGGCTATCCGGTGCACCGCGCCTGGTTTGCCGAACGGCAGGTCGCGGGCGTGGTCCGGGCCGCGCGCCCCGATGTCGCGGTGGTGCAATGCCACCGCACGGTGCCCATCGGCCGCGCCTTTGCCACCGCCGGGGTGCCGCTGGTGGTCTATCTGCGCAATGTGGAGTTTGCCGAGCTTGGCGGCGACCCGCGCGCGCTGGGACCGGCGCGCTTCATCGCCAATTCCGGATTTACCGCGCGGCGCTACGCCGATGCCTTCGGGATCAGCGCAACCGTGATCCGGCCCATGATCGACCGCGCGCTGTATGAAACGACGCCGGAGGGGGACCTTGTGACCTTTGTCGGGCCGGTTCCGGCCAAGGGGCTGGATCGGGCGATCGAGATTGCGCAGGCCTGCCCCGACATCCCCTTCCTGTTCGTCGAAAGCTGGCTGTTGTCGCCGGGACATCTTGAGGCGCTGCAGGCCCGGATCGGCGGCATCGCGAACATCCGCCTTGAACGCCGGACCGCCGACATGCGGGGGGTGTTCCGCCGCACGCGCGTGCTGCTGGTGCCGAGCCTGTGGGAAGAGGCCTGGGGCCGGGTTGCCTCGGAGGCGCATTGCAGCGGCATTCCGGTCGTCGGATCGTCGCGCGGCGGTCTGGCCGAGGCCATCGGCCCCGGCGGAGTCGTGCTGGACCATGATGCGCCGGTAGCCGACTGGGCGGCCGCTGTGCGCAGGCTCTGGGCCGATCCGGTCGCGCATGCAGCGGCGTCGGCGGCGGCGCGGACCTATGCGCGGCGGCCGGACATGGACGGCGAACGGCAGTTTGAGACCTTTCTGTCGGTGCTGGAGCATGCTGTCGCGCTGCAGCCGACCGCCTGATGCAGGGATGACTCCCGTGCCGCCGAGCGACCAGACAGACCGGCCCGTCCGGGTGGCCGTCATCATTCCCTATTTCCAGCGCGACGCGGGCATTCTGACGCGCGCCGTGGCAAGCGTGCTGGCCCAGCAGATGCCTGCATGCACGACGCTGCGCATCCTTGTGATCGACGACGGCTCGCCCCACGCCGCTGCGGCCGAGCTTGCCGGTTTGGCGATCCATTCCGGCATCACGCTTGAGCCGGTCCGCCAGCCGAACGCCGGTCCGGGTGCCGCGCGCAACCGCGGTCTGGAGATGGCAGAGCAGGACGGCGGCACCGATTTCGTGGCGTTCCTTGATTCCGATGACATCTGGGCACCCACCCATCTTGCCGATGCCCTGTCGGCACTGGACCGGGGGTATGACTTTTACTGCTGCGACAACAGCCGCGACGGCGCCTTTGCCCGCTTTTCCGAGGATGTCGCCCTGTTGCGCGACGGGGGCCGGGCGCTGGCAGGGCGGGCAACCGTGCTCGACCCCGACGGGCCTGTGCTTGGCTTTGCGCCGCATGTGCTCGACGACGATTTCGTGACGGGATATCTCAGCCATACCTCGACGGTGGTGCTGCGGGCGGCGGCGATCCGCGGACAGCGCTTTGACCCCGACCTGCGCAATGCCAGCGAGGACCGGATGTTCTGGCTGACCGTCGCGCTGTCGGGGGCGTCGGTGGCGATCTCTTGGCGCTGCAATGTCGCCTGCGGTCGGGGAGTCAACCTTTTTTTTGCCGCACATGACTGGAACGCGCCTGCGACGCTGGAACGCATCGGCTGCCAGTTGCTGTTTGCCGAAAAACTGATGCGGATGCCGGTGATGACGCCGTTGCGCGCCGGATTTGCCAAGGCCCGTGCCCGCAAGACGCGCCGCGCCTACAGCTTTTTGTTCCTGCGCATGCTGATGCGCGGGCGGCGGCCGCCGCTGGACAGTTTCCGCAGGCTTCTGCGACTTGATCCCTGGCTGCCGGTGCGGATGCCGGCGCTGTTCGTCGCCGTTCTGGTCGACAGAAGGCCCGAGGCGCGCAGGTTCTAGGAAAAGTCAGGCGCCGGGGTCCTGCGGGTCAAGGGCCTGCCCGCTGTCCGGGCCGCGAAAGGGCTGCACAAGCATCCGGTCCAGCCAGAGGTCGCGCGGCGTGCGGAACTGCGCAATCCCGATCTGCATGTGGTCATGCCCCTTGGCCGGCTGGGCGACATAGGTGCCCAAGATCCTGTCCCACCACGGCAAGTTGAAGCCGTAATTGGAATTGGTTTCGCGCGGGTCGGTGGAATGATGCACGCGGTGCATGTCGGGCGTCACAATCACCAGCCGCAGAGCCCGGTCCACGCCACGCGGCAGGTCGATATTGGCATGGTTGAACAGGGCAGTGGCGTTCAGGATCACCTCGAACACCAGCACCGCAACGGCCGGAGGCCCCAGCGCCGCCACGACCGCCAGCTTGATCCCCATCGAGATCAGGATCTCGGCGGGGTGGAACCGCAGCCCGGTGGTGGCGTCGAAATCAAGATCGGCATGGTGCATGCGGTGCAGCCGCCACAGGCCCGGTACGGCGTGGAACAGCACGTGCTGAAGGTAGATCGCAAGATCCAGCATCAGCATCGAGGCCGGGAACGCCACCCAGAATGGTGCATCGAGGGCGTTGAAAAGTCCCCAGCCGCGCTGTTCGGCCAGCACGGCCAGAGCGACCGCCAGGATCGGGAACGTCAGGCGCAGGATGATCGTGTCCACCACGACCAGCGCCAAGTTGTTGGTCCAGCGGATCACGCGGGGGATGTCGCGGCGGCGGCGCGGTGCTGCAAGTTCCCAGAACGCCATCGCGGCCAGCATGCCCAGAAACACCGTCAGGCGGATCGCGGGCTCGGCAGCCAAAAGCGTGTCGGACATGGGTACCGGCTTTCTGGGTTGTCACGGGCGATGGGGGTGAGATGGGGGTGATAATATTCAAGCGATCTCTTGAATGATGTAGCCTCTCAGGACCAGCGATGTCAACCAGCCCCAAGGCTGCCCTTCTGTCGGAATACGCGCTTGTCGCGCAGGCGCTGTCCGCTCCGGCGCGGCTGACGATCCTGGAACAACTGGTCCAACGCGAACGTGGCGTCGATGCCCTGGCCGACCGGACCGGCCTGACCATCGCCAACTGTTCGCAACACCTGCAGCAGTTGCGTCACGCAGGGCTGGTCGCCAGCCGCCGCGACGTCAAGGCGATGATCTACCGGCTGTCGGACACAAAGACGCTGGCGCTGATGGATCTCATGGCGGCAATCGCCGGGCGGAATCTGGGGCGGGTCGCGCATATCCTGCGCGGCTTGCCGATGAGCAGGTCATCGTGCTCGACATGCGGCCGCAGGATGAATATGCCACCGCGCACATTCCCGGTGCCATCCACGCGCCGCTGGCCGACCTGGATCAGGTCGCCCTGCCCTGGACCCGGGGGCTGAAATCGTCGCCTGTTGCCGGGGGCCGTTCTGCCTTGACGCGCGGGCTGCGGTTGCGGCGCTCAGGGCGCGGGGGCATGATGCGCGCCCGCTGGCAGGCGGACTGGCGGACCGAGGGGCGGGCGGTTCTAGCTTTGGCGGGCTGACAGATGCGCAGACCGCGGTTATCGCCGATCCGACCCGACCCGACGGGCGGGCCGACATCTTGCATTCACTCGCGTGGCCGGTCATGGCGCGCAAGGCCACGCTTGACTGGCCGCCGTCCTGCGGGTCTGGCAAAAGGTTCGCCAGAGGGGCCGGATGTACGGCCCCTGCCCGGTGCAGTATCAAAGGCCATGACGATGCTTTTACGAAAGACGCCGCCATGCTGAACGTTCTTGCCAACCGGACCTTCCGGCACCTCTTTGCGGCGCAGCTGATCGCGCTGATCGGCACCGGGCTGGCCACGGTGGCGCTTGGCCTTCTGGCCTGGAAACTGGCGGGTGCAAATGCGGGGCTGGTCCTGGGCACTGCCCTTGCGATCAAGATGGTGGCCTATGTCACGCTGGCCCCGGTGGCCGCTGCCGTGGCGGAACGACTGCCGCGCCGGGCCTTTCTGGTCGTGCTGGACCTCGTGCGCGCGGGGGTCGTGCTGTTCCTGCCCTTTGTCACCGAGGTCTGGCAGATCTATGTGCTGATCTTCTTTCTGCAAGCGGCCTCGGCGGGCTTTACCCCGGCATTCCAGGCCACCATCCCGGACGTGCTGCCGGGCGAAAAGGACTATACAAACGCCCTGTCGCTGATGCGGCTGACCGAGGATCTGGAACAGATCGTCAGCCCGATGCTGGCCGCAGCCCTGCTGACGGTTGTGACGTTCCCGGTCCTCTTCGGCGGTACGGTTGCGGGGTTCGTCGCCTCGGCGCTTTTGGTGGTGACGGTCGCCCTGCCCGCCCGCGCGGTGGGCGCTCCAGAGGGGTTCTGGGCCGGCGTCACCAAAGGTGCGCGCATCTATCTGGCGACACCCCGCCTGCGCGGGTTGATGGTGATGGAGATGTCGGTCGCGGCGGCCGGGGCGATGGTCTATGTCAACACGGTCGTTCTGGTGCAGGCAAGGCTGGGCCTGGATGCGCCGCAGGTGGCGCTGGCCTTTGCCGCCTTTGGCGGCGGGTCGATCCTGGCGGCAGTTCTGATGCCGCGCATCCTCGGACGTTTTGCCGATCGTCCGGTGATGATCGGCGGCGCCGCGCTGATGGTGGCGGGGGTGGCGGTCACGGCCGTTGCCGGAACCTTTGCCGCCCTGCTGGCGCTCTGGGCCGTCGTGGGTTTCGGGTTTTCGCTGAGCCAGACACCGATCGGGCGCATCCTGAACCGTTCCGCAAGACCAGAGGACCGCCCGGCGGTCTTTGCCGCGCAGTTCGCCCTGTCGCATGCCGCCTGGCTTGTCACCTATCCGCTGGCGGGCTGGGTCGGATCGGTGGTCGGTCTGCCCGCCGCCGCCGTTGCCCTGGCGGTGCTTGGCGCGGTGGCGCTGGTGGCGGTGATGCTGCTCTGGCCGTCGCAGGATCCGGCGGAGATCGCGCATGACCATGCCGATCTGCCGCCCGACCACCCGCACCTGCGGGATCATGCCGCGCAAGGACATCGCCACCCCTATCAGATCGACGACTTGCATCGCCGCTGGCCTTCGGCCACGTCCTAGGAATGTGGACGCTGGCGGCGCTGTTTCTGGCGGCCTTCGCGGCGGCGACCCTGATCCCTGCCCAGTCCGAGGCGGTGCTGGTCGGCATGATCCTGGCCGAAACCAACCCGGTCTGGCTGTTGCTGGTGGTGGCGACCACCGGGAATGTGCTGGGCTCGCTGGTCAACTGGGCCATCGGCTGGTTGCTGCAGGACCGCATGCCCCTGCGCTGGCTGCCGGTGTCGCCGGATCAACTGGCGCGCGCGCAACGCTGGTATCTGCGGCGCGGCTGGTGGACGCTGTTCGGGTCGTGGCTGCCGATCATCGGCGATCCGCTGGTGCTGGTCGCCGGGCTGATGCGCGAACCCTTCTGGCGGGTGGTGCTGGTCGTCACGCTGGCCAAGGCCGGGCGCTACATCGTGCTGGCCTGGGTTACGTTGCGCGTGGCGTGAAGGTCACGTAGCCCTTGGCGCCCAGAGGATGATCGCCGCTCCGGCAAGCACGACCATGGCCCCGGTCAGATCCCAGGCGTCCGGCCTGCGCCCCTCGACGGCCCAAAGCCAGACCAGCGAGGCCGCAACATAGACCCCGCCATAGGCGGCATAGGCGCGGCCCGCATAGTCGGACGGCGCAAGGGTCAGCAGCCAGGCAAAGACCGCAAGGCTGGCAAGGCCCGGCAACAGCCACAACGCACTCGCCCCCTGCCGCATCCAGGCCCAGACCGCAAAGCAGCCCGCAATCTCGGCGAAGGCGGCGGCGGCAAAAATCGCAAGGGTCGCGGACACCATGGCTTATCCGTCTGGCCGCCTGTGCGCCGCCCGGATGACTGCGGATTATCATGCGCCGCGATAAAGAGGCACCAGCATTTTATCTGTCGCTGCCTGCAATATCTCGCGACGTGAAGGCCTGCCGAATTGCCTCGTCCCGGCGCGACCCGAGACGGCAGCCCAAGGCAAGACATGGGCTCCAGTGTCCCGGCTGGTTTCGCATCACCTGTCCGCCAGTGACAAGAGCGCCCGCCAGCCAATTGATTCCTTGTCTGGTGCCTGATGGACGCCAGCAGCGTGGCCCGCTTTTGTCGGACCGGCTCTGACAACGAAGATCCAGGCGGCGCGACTTCCGGTGGTCTGTTGCGCGCCGGACCCGGTCTGCGGGGAACGTCAGTCCGACACCTTCGGTTGAATAGCATGAAACTAGCTGCTACCAGCCCGCTGCGCGCCAAGGAGCCACGCGACATGTCGAGAGTCCAGAAACTTGCCGTGGGCAGCATCTTTGTCGGGATCGTGGTCCTCGGCCTGAAAACGTTGGCTTGGTGGTTGACCGGGTCGCTTGCACTGTTGTCGGATGCGCTGGAAAGCACGGTGAACGTTGTCACCGCCGTCGCCGCGCTGGTCGCGATCCGTATTGCCGCGCGACCTGCCGATGCGGGTCATCCCTACGGCCATCACAAGGCCGAACTCTTGAGCGCCATTCTGGAGGGGGTGATGATCGTCGTCGCCGCGCTGCTGATCTTTCGGGCAGCATATTACGGCTTTCTCGACCCGCGCCCTATCGACGCGCCGATGGAGGGGCTGCTGATCAATGGCGGCGCGGCGGTGGTGAATGCCGCATGGTGTCGGGTGCTGATCGTGCAGGGACGCCGTTTGCGGTCGCCCGCCCTCGTCGCCGACGGCAAGCATCTGCTTTCGGACGTGATCTCGTCAGTCGCGGTGATCCTGGGTGTGTTGGCGACGGTGATCAGTGGCGTGGCACAGATGGACGCAGTGCTTGCGGCGCTTGTGGCAGTCAACATCCTGTGGTCCGGCTGGAAGCTTCTTCGCGACTCGATGAGCGGTCTGATGGACGAGTCTCTGCCTGAGTCGACGCTGGCCGCCGTGCGCGAGATCATCTCGGCCCATGCGCGCGAGGCGCTCGAGGCACATGATCTGCGGACACGCCATGCCGGGACGGCCAACTTCATCGAGTTTCATCTGGTCGTACACGGCAACATGACCGTCGTCGCCGCGCATGATCTGTGTGACAGGATCGAGGCTGCGCTGAAGGCGCGCGTTCCCGATTGCGTGGTGACGATCCATGTCGAACCGGAAAACAAGGTGAAGCACACCGGCATCGTCGTCTTGTAGTCCGGGCAGGTCTTTCGCCGACAAGCCCGCAACACCGGCCGGGGCATGGTGCAGACATCGAGGCGGGTCAGGCCTGGATCAACTCGGCATGGCGGTGGTCCGACCCGCAGAGCGAATGATCCCCCAGCACCTCGATCACCCGGCAATCTGCGATCGATCCGCCTGCGCATTGTTCCACCATGCGCTCCAGTTCGGCCTTCAGCGCGGTCAGCCGCGCCAGCCTGCTTTCGACCTCAAGAAGTTGTGCGCGCGCGATGGCGTCGGCGGCGGCGCAGGGCTGGTCAGGGCTGTCCGACAGGCTCAGAAGGTCGCGGATCGCCTCCAGCGTGAAGCCCAGATCGCGCGCATGGCGGATGAAGGCCAGCCGCTCCAATGCCTTGCGGCTGTAAAGCCGCTGGTTCCCGGCGCTGCGTTCGGCCTCTGGCAGAAGGCCGATCTGTTCGTAATAGCGGATGGTCGGAACCTTCACGCCGGTCGAGGTGCCAAGCTTTCCGATGGTCAGCATCACATTCTCCTTGAACCTATAGTTGCTAGAGACATTAGGTATCCGATTCGATGAAGACAACTGCCCCTTTCGGGGGCGCGAAGGATTCCAATGACCAAAATTGACGCGGATATCGGTGCCGCCTGCGACTGGACCGTCTCGGGCATGGATTGCGGCTCTTGCGCAAACAAGATCAAGGATGCGGTGGCGCGTCTTCCGGGGGTCAGCGGCGTCGAGATCGGGCTGATGTCCGAACGGCTGCGCCTGACGCTGGACGAAACAAAGACCAGTCGCGAAAAGGTGGAAAAGGTCGTCAAGTCGCTGGGTTACGGCCTGACCCCGCGCGCGGCCGGGGCAAGGAAGGAATTTGTTCTGCCGGGCGACGCCGCGCGCACAGAGCACGGCGACGAACATGCAGGGCATGACCATTCCGGGCACGATCACTCCGGGCACGATCACTCCGGGCAGGACCACAAGGATCATGACCACGATGGCCATGACCATTCGGGCCACGATCACAAGGGCCATGGCCACGGGCCGAAACCCCCCGCAGCCGCAGCCGCGAAACGCGACGACAGCGGGCATGGCAGCCCCGGCCATGTGCATGACGATCCCGCCGACCGGGGCAAGCGGTGGTATCAGACCGGAAAGGGCAGGCTGGTGATCTTAACCGGCCTGATTGTGGGTGTGGCCTCGATCATCGAATACCTGACGCCCGGACTTGGCAGATGGGCGTTCACCGCCGCCACCCTGATCGCTGTCGCCCCTGCGGCGCAGCGCGCGTTCGCAGCCCTGCGCATGGGGCAGCCCTTTACCATCGAAGGCCTGTTGACGATCGCCGCGGTCGGGGCCCTGTTCATCGACGCGGCGGAAGAAGCCGCGCTGGTCGTCTTTCTCTTCGCGGTGGGCGAGGTGCTGGAAGGCGTGGCGGCCGGCAAGGCGCGGGACGGGATCCGGGCGCTGGCCAATCTGGTGCCGAAAACCGCGCAGCTTGTCACCGGCGACACCACCAGGGAAGTACCCGCCGCCAGCCTGACCGTGGGCCAGACCGTGCTGGTCCGCCCCGGCGACCGGATTCCGGCCGATGGCGAGATCACCGAAGGCAACAGCGGCGTCGATGACAGCCCGGTGACGGGCGAAAGCGTGCCGGTGAACAAGGGACCGGGCGACAGCGTGTTTGCCGGGTCGATCAACACCGAAGCCGTACTGCGCGTGAAAGTGACCAAAGACCCCGAGGACAACACCATCGCCCGCATCATCCGGCTGGTCGAAGAGGCCGAGGAGGCGCGCGCGCCGACCGAACGCTTCATCGACCGCTTCAGCCGCTGGTACATGCCCGCCATCGTCGCCGTCGCGGCGCTGGTCGTCCTGGTGCCGCCGCTGACCTATGCTCAGCCGTGGGACATCTGGATCTACCGGGGCCTCGCGCTTCTCTTGATCGGCTGCCCCTGCGCGCTGGTCATCTCGGTGCCCGCCTCGATCGCCTCGGCCATGTCGACGGGTGCGCGGCGCGGGATGCTGATGAAGGGGGGGGCCGTGATCGAGGCCGCGTCCAAGGTCAGCCGCATCGCCTTTGACAAGACCGGCACCCTGACCCATGGACGCCCGCGCGTCACCGATGTCGTCACCTTCGGCACCACCACCGAGGCGGAACTGCTGGCCGTTGCCGCGGGTGTCGAGACCGGGTCGAGCCACCCTCTTGCGGTTGCCATCCTGAACAAGGCCAAAGAGGCAGGCGTCGAGGCGCTGGCATCAAGGGATGCCAAGGCGCTGATGGGCAGGGGCGTGATCGCCACGGTGGGCGATGCGCCCGCCTGGGTCGCCTCGCCGCGCTACGCGATGGACAACGGCGGGCTGGACGGGATCGGCCTGCGCCAGGCGACGGTGTTCGAGGAGGAGGGCAAGACCGCCGTCGCAGTGTTCCGCGACAAGACCCCGCTCGGCCTGATCGCGATGCGCGACGAACCCCGTGCGGATGCCCCCGAAGCAATGCGTCAGCTGAAGGCGATGGGCATGGCGCCGATCATGCTGACCGGGGACAACCCGCGCACCGCAGCCGCAATCGCGGGGGGCCTCGGCCTGGAGTTCCAGGCCGACATGATGCCCGAGGACAAGCTGAAGTTCATCCGCACGATGCACGACACGGGCGGCGTGATGATGATCGGCGACGGCATCAACGACGCACCGGCACTGAAGCAGGCCAATGTCGGCGTGGCGATGGGGTCCGGCACCGATGTGGCGCTGGAAACAGCCGATGCGGCGATCCTGCGCGACCGGGTGACGGACATCCCGGCCGTGATCCGGCTGTCGCGCGCGGCGATGGGCAACATCCGGCAGAACGTGACCATCGCGCTGGGGCTGAAGGCGGTGTTCCTGGTGACGTCGGTGCTGGGGCTGACCGGTCTCTGGATCGCGATCCTGGCCGATACCGGAGCGACCGTGCTGGTGACACTGAACGCGCTGCGGCTCCTCCGGTTCAATCCCGAGCGCGAGGGCTAGCCCGTGACGTCGGCGCGCAGACGCGCAGCGCCGGAATGTCGGGACGCGCAGCCACGCAGGCCCGGCGTCGGCGCGCGGGCGCCGCGATGACCGCCGGGCGCATCGTCGTCCTGATCGCGGTCGCCCTGCTGGCCGATCAACTGACCAAGGCGGCCGCGCTGACACTTTTGCCGCGCGGCGTGGCGGTCGAGGTGTTTCCGGGCCTGAACCTGGCCCTTGGGTTCAACGAAGGCTCCAGCTTCGGCCTGCTGTCCGGCACCATGGCGGGCCGACCGCTGCTGATGGCCGCCCTGACCGGCACGCTGACGCTGGTCTTTGCGATCATGGCGTTTCGCGCGGTGAGACCCCTTGAAAGGGCGGGCTATGCGCTGATTGTCGGTGGCGCGCTCGGCAACATCATCGACCGGCTGCGACAGGGTGCCGTGACGGATTTCCTTGACATTTATTGGCGTAACTTGCACTGGCCCACCTTCAACCTCGCCGATATGGCGATCACGCTGGGCGCGGGACTGGTCATCGCGGCCGCTGTCCCGCCCCGTCGCCGCAAGGAGCCTTCTGTTGACCAGCCCTGATACATCGCACATGTCGCGCGACGACCTGACGCTGACCCTGGCCTTTCTGATCGCGCTGGCCGCGACGCTGGGGGCACTTTTCATCGGCGAGGTGCTGGGACAGATGCCCTGCACGCTGTGCTGGTACCAGCGCATCGCCATGTTCCCGCTGGTGGTGATCCTGGGCCTGTCGCTCTGGCGCGGCGACGGCATGGCGCGTGTCTATGGCCTGCCGCTGGCGCTGGCGGGGGTGGTGCTCGCGGGCTGGCATTCCGGGCTGTATGCAGGATGGATTCCAAAGGCCATCGCGCCCTGCACCAAGGACGGACCGTCGTGCACCGATCAGGCACAGTTGATCCTTGGTCTGCCGATCCCCTATCTTTCGCTGGCGGCTTTTGCCGCGATCACCCTCTGTCTCGTCTTGCTGAAAGGAAAACGCCCATGAACCGCCGCACCCTTTTGCTTGGGGCTTCCGCCCTTGGAATCGTCGCATTCGGTGGCGGGGCGCTGGTTCTGTCGCGCCGCCGTCAGGCCGAGGCCACCGCGACCGCCGCGACCGCGCCTGCGGTCGACACCGCGTTGCTGATCCGCCCCAACTCGCCGGTTCTCGGCCCCGCCGATGCGAAGGTCACGATCGTCGAATTCTTCGATCCCTCGTGCGAGGCATGCCGCGCCTTTCATCCTGCCTTGCAGGAGATCAAGCGCCAGTTCCCGACCGAGGTGCGCATCGTCATGCGCTACACCATGTTCCATCAGGGCTCGGACGAGGCCGTCCGCATCCTGGAAACAGCGCGGATGCAGGGCAAGTTCGAACAGGTGATGAACGCCCTTCTGGAAAAGCAGCCCGACTGGGCCAAGGATGGCGCCCCGCAACTGGACGTTGCCTGGCAGATTGCCGGTGCAGTCGGGCTGGATCTGGACAAGGCGAAAAGCGACCGGCTGTTTCCCGGCATCACCGCGATCATGAATCAGGACACCGCGGATGTCGAAGCCTTGAACATCCGCCAGACCCCGACCTTTTTCCTGAACGGCAAGCGGCTGGAAAATGTCAGCCTGGACAGCCTGATGGCGGATGTGCGGGCGGCGGTGGAACAGGCCTGACGGCGGGCGGCACGCTCATCCGGCGTCGGCAAAAGCCGCGAACAGGGCCAGCGTGCGGTCGCTGACATGGTGTTCGATGCCTTCGGCATCGCGTTCGGCCGTTTCCGCATCCAGCCCGAGGCGCAGCAGGAAACGCAGCACGATCGCATGCCGGTTGCGGCATTCCTCGGCCAGCGTACGTCCTTCCTGCGTCAGAAAGACCGAACGGTATTTTTCGCGCGTGATCAGCCCGTCGCGTGCAAGCCGATCCAGTGTCTTGGCGACGGTCGGGGCAGTCACCCCTATCCGCGTCGCGATGTCGACTGGCCGGGCTTCGCCATGGACGTGGATCAATTCCGCGATCAGTTCGACGTAATCCTCGGCCACTTCGTTGCGACGCGCGATGCGAACGCCCTGAAAGGCCCCCGCACGGGGATCGTGAGGACGGCCGAACTCTGGCTGAACCTGCTGCGTCATGGGCACAGCTTGGCACAAAGCGGGTTGACAGGTAAAGGCCAAGAGCAGATTGTTAGCACAGTCTAACTTTATGCGCCCGATCTCAGCCGCCCGCCAAGGAATCCCATCCCATGCCTGCCGACCAAACTCCCGCGCCCGATCCGTCGCGCCGTGCCCTTTTGGTGGGCGGACTTGCCGCCGCGGGTGGTGCCGCCATCGTTGCGGGTACGGCGCGCTCGCAATCCAAACCCGTCCCGATGGCCGGGCATGACATGGCCTCGATGCCGACCGACGCCTTTGCTGCCCCGATGCCCGGCATGGCGCATGGCAACATGACCACCGTGGGCCTGGTGGATCACGCCCGCAACGGATTCGATCCGACGGCGATGCTGACCGACTGGGACACCGGCACGACCGAGATCCTGCCCGACGGCCGCACCCAGCGCACCTTTGAAGTCGAGGCCTACGACAAGGAAATCGAGATCGCGCCCGGCATCTTCTTTCCCGCCTGGACCTACAACAACCGCGTCCCGGGCCCCGCCCTGCGCGCGAAAGAGGGGGAAAAGCTGAGGATCATCTTCCGCAACTATGGCTCCCATCCCCATTCGATGCATTTCCACGGCATCCACGCGGCGCGGATGGACGGCATCCCCGGCGCCGGGCTGATCGGCCCGGGCGAAGAGTTCGTCTATGAATTCGACGCCAGACCCTTTGGCTGCCACCTTTACCATTGCCACGCCCTGCCGCTGAAACGGCATATCCACAAGGGCATGTACGGCCTGTTTGTGATCGACCCCGACCCCACGCGCCAGACCGACCCGGCGCTGGCCGCCGTGGCCGCCTCGCGGGTGCTGGGCAGCCCCGAAAATCTCGGCTGGCAAGAGATGGCGATGGTGATGAACGCCTTTGACACCAACTTTGACGGCGCCAACGAGGTCTACGCCGCCAATACCGTGGGGCAGGTCTACATGAACCAGCCGATCCGGGTCGACAAGACCCGGCCTGTGCGCATCTACCTGGTGAACGTGACCGAGTTCGATCCGATCAACTCGTTTCACCTGCACGGCAATTTCTTCGACTATTACGACACCGGCACCACGCTGACGCCGACGCTGCGCACCGTCGACATCATCATGCAGTGCCAGGCGCAGCGCGGCATCCTCGAATTCAGCTTCGGCGAACACGAGGACGGGTTGTACATGTTCCACGCGCATCAGTCGGAGTTCACCGAACTGGGCTGGGTCGGCATGTTCGATGTGCGGGGGCCGGGGGCATGAGCGAGCAGTCCACACCCGCCCGCACGCCGCTGATGCGGCTGCTGCTGGTCCTGTTGCCACTGGCGGCGATGCTGGCAGCCTTCGTCTGGATCGCCTCGCTTGACCCTCTGCGCAGTTTCGGCAGCGGCGCACCGCCGCTCGAGGCGCTGACGGTCGAGCGCACCATCCTGGACGAGACGGGAATCACGCTTACGGTGCGCGCCGGCGGGTCGGAACCGATGTCGATTGCCCAGGTGGCGGTGGACGACGCCTACTGGGCCTTCACGCAGGACCCGCCGGGGCCGATCGCGCGCGGCACGGCGGTGCGGATCCAGATCCCCTATCCTTGGGTCCTGGGCGAGGCGCATGTCGTGCGGTTCGTGACCAGGACCGGCATCACCTTCGACCATCTCATCGAGGTGGCGGTGCCGACACCCAAGGCCGTTGCCGGCCAGTTGCGTGCGCAGGCGGTGGTGGGCGCCATCGTCGGCCTCTTGCCGGTGGCGCTGGGCCTGATGTTCTATCCGGCCATGCGCGGCTTTGGCCAGGCGGGCATGAACTTCGTGCTGGCACTGACCGTGGGGATGCTGGTGTTCCTGCTGCTCGACACGCTGTTCGAAGCGCTGGACCTGTCTGCCGGTGCCGCCGCCATGTTCCAGGGCTCGTCCATGGTCTGGCTGGCGGCGCTGTCGAGCTTTCTTCTGCTGATGGCGATCGGGCGCTGGCGCGGGCGCCCCGAAGGACTGGCACTGGCCTTTTTCATCGCTTTCGGGATCGGGCTGCACAACTTCGGCGAGGGGCTGGCCATCGGCGGCGCCTTTGCCTCCGGGCTCTCGGGACTGGGCACGTTCCTCGTCCTCGGCTTTGCGCTGCACAATGTGACCGAAGGCATCGGCATCGCCGCGCCGATCCTGAGGATCCGCCCGCCACTCTGGACCTTTGCCGCCCTGACCCTGCTGGCCGGCGGTCCTGCCGTGCTGGGGATGTGGGTCGGCAGCCTGGCCTATGCGCCGCAATGGTCATCGCTGGCGCTGGCCATCGGGGCCGGGGCGATCCTGCAGGTCCTGGTCGAGATCGGCGGCTACATGTCACGCCAGAACAGCGACCGGCAGGCCGCGCTGCTGTCGCCGCCCGTGCTAGGTGGTTTTCTGGTCGGGATTGCGTTCATGTATATCACTGCCGCGATCATCAGGGTATGATGCACCCGGCGGCGCTGCCGGGGGTGATCCCGGTGGCCCGCCATCATGCCAACAGGAGCGCCGCGTGTCGTCCAATCTGCCCGTGAACTGTATCGCCGAACAACACTCACCCTCACCGGGCAAAAGGGGGCGCAGGGCGCCGTCGCTTGCCTTGGTGCCTCGCAGGCTGGGCCTGCCCGTGTTCTTCCTGCTGGTTCTGGGGGCCTGTGCCACCCCGAAGACCACCGGTCCGGACGGCACCGGATTCCTGCTTGAAGTGCCCGAAGGGGTCATCCAGATCGCGGCGCCCTATCAGAACCTTCAGCAGGTGATCCTCAAGCCCGAAGACGGCTGTTACTGGTACCGCCATGTCGGTCCCGTCGAAACGACGATGCTGCCCCTGCGCACGGTCGAGGGTCGCCCGATCTGCACGGGTGTCGCGGCCAAACCGGCGGCCACGGGCTGACACCGCGCGCGCCGGCCGCCGACGCCGGCCGCCGTCAGGCGGTCATATCCACATTGCCACCTTCGGCGGGATAGAGGACCGCCGTGACGCCGATCTCGACCTGATCGTAGAGATCGATGATATGCGGCATCACCATGCGCACGCAGCCGGAACTGGCGCGGCTGCCGATGGATCGCGGCAGGGGCGTGCCGTGGATCCGCAGGTAGGTGTCGCGCCCCCCGAGATAGAGATACAGCGCCCGCGACCCCAGGGCGTTTGCCGGGCCGGGCGGCATCCCGCCGGCGTACTTGGCGTAGATTTCGGGCTCGCGCTGGATCATTTCGGCCGTGGGAGTCCACCTCGGCCACTTCGCCTTGCGCTGGACCGTGTAGGTTCCGGGTTCATAAAGACCGGCACGACCGATGGCGACGCCGTAGCGCATGGCGCTGCCGTCCGCCTGGATATGGTAGAGATAGCGCGCGATCGCATCGACATGGATATCGCCCGGCACAAGGCCCGCCCGCGCCTCGACCAGCGTCGGCAGCAGCCGAGGATGCAGACCCCAGGGATTGGTCGTCGCCGGATCATAGCCCGGCGGTGTCACCTCGGCGTCCCACGCCGCCCACTGGGCCTGCATGTCCTGCACATCCACCGCGGCGAGCACCGGCCCGGCAATCGGCGCGGAAAACATCGCCGACGTGGTCATTATGAAATGGCGTCTGGTCAACATGTAGGTCTCTTTCGCGGGAATTGTCGCGGCACCGGTCCCTCGCCGAGGGGCGCACCACATTGTCTGTTCACGGACATCGGCGGTGATGTCTAGTCAAGTCTGTGTGATGGATACGCCTTTTTCATCCCGGTTCCGGCGCAATGCCCCCGGCACCGCAGGACCGTCAGCGGCGATCCCGTGCCCGGCCCGGACCGACGCGCAAATCCGGTCCCCCACCGACGACTGCGAGACCGTCCCTCGGGCGCGAGGCCGACGCCGCGACCCCGACGGCTACACCATGTCGCAGGGGCCGGACCTTTACCTGATCGGGCCAGCCGGCCAAGGGTGGGGCCACGGCCCCGAGACTGAGAACCCCATGCGCACCCTTGTCCTGACCCTTGCCCTGTCGCTGGCCGCCCCCGCCGCATTTGGCTGTGAAACCGTCACCTCGGGCGATCTGGCAATCGAACATGCCTGGTCGCGGGCCACCATCGGCGCCGACCGTCCGGGCGTCATTTATGTCGAGATCACCAATACCGGCACGACCGATGATGCGTTGGTCGCCATCGCGACCCCGGCCGCCGCAAAACCGATGCTGCACGAAACCGTCGTCACCGACGGCATGGCATCGATGCCGCATGTGATGTCGGTCCCGGTTCCGGCGGGCCAGACGGTGGCGCTGGCGCCCGGCGGTTATCATGGCATGCTGATGGGCCTGGCGGCGGCGCTCAAGGAAGGCGGCAGCTTTCCCCTGACGCTGACATTTGCGAAGGCGAGCGCCGTCACGGTGCCGGTCGCGGTGCTGTCGGCGCGCGCGAGAGGGCCGGATTGCGAACACGCCGGGCAGTGATCCTTGGACTTGGCGGGGCGGCCGGCGCGATCGGCTTCACGCTGGGTCTTGGCTGGTGGCAAAGCCGGGATCAAGGATCAAAAGGGCCAGACCTGCTGCCTCTGCCGATTGGCGGGATGGACTTTGCGCTGGCCGACCAGCGGGGCAACAAGCTGCGCCCGGCGGACTGGATCGGCCGCCCCACGCTGGTCTTTTTCGGGTTCACATGGTGCCCCGATGTCTGCCCGACCACGCTCAGCGACATCTCGCTCTGGCTGGAGGAACTGGGGCCTGACGGCGACCGGCTGAACATCGCACTGATCAGCGTTGACCCCGAACGCGACACGCCTGCGGTTCTGGCCGACTATCTGGCGCCATTCGACCCCCGCATCACCGCGCTGACCGGCCCGCTGGATCAGGTTGAAAAGGCCGCCGCCGGGTTCCGGGCGCGGTTCAAAAAGGTGTATCAGGGCGACGGCTACACCATGGATCACACCTCGGGCGTCTTTCTGTTCCGCGCCGATGGCCGCTTTGCAGGCATCATCGACTACCACGAGGACCGCCGCTTTGCGCTGCCCAAGATCCGCAGGCTGCTGGACTAGGCTCTAGCCGCGCGGGCGGTTGCGGATCATGAAAGTGTCAAAGGTGTATTCGGCCACCTGGTTCCACAGGTTGGCTTCGTTGCGATAGGCTATCTGGCTGTCGTAGATCGTCTTGAAATCGGCATTCTCGGCCGACAGCGTCACGTAAAGCGCGTTGGCCGCGTCAAAGGCCGCCTTCATCACATCATCGGGATAGGGCCGCAACTGCGCGCCACCCGCGATCAGCGACCGCAACGCCGCCGGGTTCTTGGCGTCGTACTTGGCCAGCATGCTGACATTGGCCGTCGCCGCCGCTGATGCAACAATCGCCTGATAGGACTTTGGCAGTTCCTGCCATTTGCCGAGGTTGATCATGAAGTTCAGCGTCGGCCCGCCCTCCCAGAAACCGGGGTAATAGTAATAGGGTGCGACCTTGTTCAGACCCAGCTTTTCGTCGTCATAGGGACCGACCCATTCCGCCGCGTCGATGGTCCCCCGCTCCAGTGCCGGGAAAATCTCGCCGCCGGGGATCTGCTGCGGCACCACGCCCAGCGCCTCCATCACCTTGCCGCCCATGCCGCCGATGCGCATCTTGACGCCCTGCATGTCGGCGAGGCTGGCGATTTCCTTGCGCCACCAGCCGCCCATCTGCGCGCCCGTGTTGCCGCCCGGAAAGCTGTGCAGGCCTTGCGCGTTGTAGAACTTGTTCATCATGTCGATGCCGCCGCCGTGGTAGTACCAGGCGTTGATGCCGCGCGCGTTCAGCCCGAACGGCACCGCCGTGCCCAGCGCATAGGCCGCGTTCTTGCCCCAGTAGTAGTAGGACGCGGTATGCGTCATCTCCACCGTCCCTGCGGCCACGGCATCCGCTGCTTCGGGCATCGGCACGATTTCACCGGCCGGAAAGGGCTGGATCTGGAAATTGCCGTCCGTCGCATCCGAGACGATCTTGGCGAACTCCTCGGCCGCGCCATAGATCGTGTCCAGCGCCTTGGGGAACCCCGAGGTCAGCCGCCAGCTGATCTTGGGCGCAGTCTGCGCGATGGCCGGTGCGGCCAGACCCGCGGCTACGGAGCCGACCGCAGCGGTCGTCAGAAAATTGCGTCTTTTCATTAAGGTACCTCCCGGTTTGATGGACGTTTCTCAGGGTGCGCCTGACGGCGGCGGTGGTGGTGGTTGACCAAAATCTAGGTCCAGTGCCGGAATGTCCAGACCGGGCATCGGCAGCGCGTCAAGCTGCTGGTTCACCGAGGCATCATCCAGCAGCACATCCTCGGTGATGAAGCTGTCGACGATGCCGGGGAATGTGATGATCAATGCCACCAGGATCAGTTGCAGCACGATCCAGGGGATCGACCCCAGATAGATGTCGCGGCTTTTGACCTCGGGCGGGGCGATGCCGCGCAGATAGAACAGCGCGAACCCGAACGGAGGGTGCATGAAGGCGGTCTGCATGTTCACGCATAACAGGACCCCCAGCCACACAAGGTCGATGTCCAGCGCCACCGCCGCAGGCACCAGCAATGGCACGACGATGAACACGATCTCGAAGAAATCGAGGAAGAACGCGATAAAGAAGATGAAGATGTTGACAAAGATCAGAAAGCCCAGCCGCCCGCCGGGAATGCCCAAGAGGATGCTCTCGATCCATTTGCCACCGTTCACGCCCTGAAACACCAGGCTGAACACCGTCGCCCCCACCAGGATGAAAATCACCATGGCGGTGATGCGCATGGTGCCGTCGGACGCTTCCCAGACCATTTTCCAGGTGAACCGGCGATGCGCCACTGCAAGCAGGATCGCCCCCACCGCGCCCATCGCGCCCGCCTCGGTCGGCGTGGCCAGCCCCATGAAGATCGTGCCAAGCACCAGAAAGATCAGCACCAGTGACGGCACCATGCCCCAGGCCAGTTTCGACGCCAGTGCTGCGCCCGACAGGGTGCGCGCCTCGGGCGGCAGGGGGGGGACCTTGTGGGGCTGAAAGATCGACACCAGCAGGATGAAGGTCGCAAACAGCAGCACCTGCGCGATCGACGGCCCGATGGCCCCGATATACATGTCACCGACCGGCACGCCCAGCTGGAACGCCAGCACGATCAGCACCAGCGACGGCGGGATCACTTGCGTGATCGTGCCCGATGCCGCGATGACGCCGGTGCCGATCTTCATGTCATAGCCGTATTTCAGCATGATCGGGATCGAGATCATCCCGATGGCGATCACCGACGCCGCGACCGTCCCGGTTATGGCCCCAAGGATCGCACCGACAAAGATCACCGCATAGGCAATGCCGCCGGGGACCGGCCCGAACAACTGGCCAAAACCTTCCATCAGGTCCTCGGCCAGCCCCGATTTCTCCAGGATCACCCCCATGAAGGTAAAGAACGGGATCGCCAGCAAAAGGTCGTTCGACATGATCCCGAAGACCCGCGCGGGCAGCGCCTGCAGGAAGGCGAGGCCGAAATACCCGACCTCGATGGCGATGAACCCGTAGAAAAGGCCAAGCGCCGCCAGCGAAAAGGCGACCGGAAATCCCATCAGCAGGAACACGATCAGCCCTGCGAACATGGCCGGGGCCAGCCATCCATAGTCCAGCATCAGGCGATCTTTCCGGTCATTGCACGGGTTTCTCGTAGGCGACGTCCAGCGCGATCACCCCGCGCAGCGCGGCAATCCGGCGGATCAGTTCGGCAATCCCCTGAATCAGCAACAGCACGAACCCCAGCGGCAGCAGCGCCTTGACCGGCCAGACCGGCAATCCCCCGGCATTGGCCGAACTTTCCCCCGCCAGAAAGCTTTTATAGGCCCAGGGGATCCCCATCTCGAGCATGATGAAACACAACGGAAAGAAGAACACGACAAAGCCGAACACATCGACCCACAGCTTGCCCCGCGCTGAAATAGACCCGTAGATCAGATCGACCCGCACATGCTCGTTCAGCCGCAACACATGCGCGGACCCCAAAAGGAAGATGCCGGCAAACATCTGCCACTGGATTTCGAGGAATGCATTGGACGACATGTCCAAGGTGTAGCGCGACAGCGCGTTCAGCGCACTGACGGCGCATGCTGCCACCACCAGCAGGGCAGCAAGAATGCCAAAGGCACGGGTGATCCGGTCAATGCCGGACGCCAGCGACAGCAGTCCCTGCAATAAAGCTCCTCCCTGAATACGGCTTTGTCGACAACCGCTTGCCATATTAGTGCGGCAAGCCGGTTTGCAATACAAGCGTCTCGGCCTGAAGGGGACCGCAATGGTTGCGCGCCGCTCAATTCGCAGGCGATCGCTTCCCAGCGCTGCCCGGCGATTTGGCATTGCACCCCGGCAACACGCGTCTAGACTTTGCGCTGGGTCATGACGGATGGGGCGGCGATGTTCAGCTATATGGCGCTCGGGACCAACGACCTTGCGCGGGCGGTGGCGTTTTACGATGCGGCGCTTGCACCGCTTGGGCATGCGCGGATCGCCGATGATGACCCCGACCAGACCTCGGCCGCCTGGGGGATCGACGATCCCGGCCCGCATCTTTGGGTCACGCTGCCCTTTGACGGCGGGCCTGCCACGGTCGGCAACGGGGTGATGGTGTCCTTTCTGGCCGACAGCAGGTCCGCGGTCGATGCCTTTCACGCCGCAGCCCTGGGCGCCGGCGGAACCGATGAGGGGCCACCCGGCCTGCGCCCGCAATACGGCGCGCATTTCTATGCAGGATATGTCCGCGACCCCGACGGCCACAAGATCAACGCGGTGTGCTACCGGGATCGCGCGTAGCGACCGATCCAAGCACCCGGCCGTGGCGATCGCTTTCGCGGTGTCGCGGACTGCGTCTTGATGCGGATCGCGATCTCGTCCGCCGGCGCGCCCGCGTCACCGGGCAATCCCGACTCAACGGCGCGCAGTCGCTGTACCAAAACAAGCGGAATTTCGAAAATTGCGTTCGCAGGCGGTTTGTCGCAACAAACATACAAGAAACACGCCCGATTGCGACATTTTGTGATTGCAAATCCGGTTGACGCCCGGCATACCCGCCCCTACTCTTTCCGTTGACCATAAGGAGACGGCCCATGGCCCTGGTACTTATCATCGTAGGAAGGACGCGCATGGGCCGGTAACGGTTGACCCCATCAGGTTCCCATGCGCCCCCGAGTAGCTCCGGGGGCTTTTTGTTGCGCGAATGGAGAGACGGACATGACAAGGCAGATGACGGGCGCACGGATGGTGGTTCAGGCCCTCAAGGATCAGGGTGTGGACGTGGTCTTCGGCTATCCCGGCGGCGCCGTCCTGCCGATCTACGACGAGATCTTCCAGCAGAACGACATCCGCCACATCCTTGTGCGCCACGAACAGGGCGCAGTCCACATGGCCGAAGGCTATGCGCGCAGCACCGGCAAGCCCGGCGTGGTGCTTGTAACCTCCGGCCCCGGCGCGACCAACGCCGTCACCGGCCTGACCGACGCGCTCATGGACAGCATCCCCTTGGTGGTGCTGACCGGCCAGGTCCCGACCTTCATGATCGGCACCGACGGGTTTCAGGAGGCCGACACGGTGGGCATCACGCGACCCTGCACCAAGATGAACTGGCTGGTCAAGGACACCGCCAAACTGTCCGAGACCATCCACCAGGCATTCCACGTCGCGACGCGCGGCCGCCCCGGCCCCGTGCTGATCGACATCCCGAAAGACGTGCAGTTTGCCACCGCCGACTACACGCCGATGGAAAAGGTGCGCATCCCGCATTACCAGCCGAAAACCGCAGGCGACCCCGACCAGATCGCCCGTCTGGTCGAGATGATGGAAACTGCCGAACGTCCGATCCTCTATACCGGCGGCGGCGTCATCAACTCCGGCCCGAAGGCCAGCGCGCTTCTGCGAGAACTGGTCGCGGCCACCGATTTTCCGATCACCTCGACGCTGATGGGTCTGGGCAGCTATCCCGCCTCCGGCAAGAACTGGATCGGCATGCTGGGGATGCACGGGCTTTACGAGGCCAACCTTGCGATGCATGGCTGCGACCTGATGATCAACATCGGTGCCCGCTTTGACGACCGCATCACCGGCCGGATCAAGGATTTCTCGCCCCGGTCGCGCAAGGCGCATATCGACATCGACCCTTCGTCGATCAACAAGGTCATCCGCGTCGATGTCGGCATTGTCGGCGATGTCGCCGAAGTGCTGGCCGAAGTTCTGCGCCAGTGGAAGGCGCGCGGGTCCAGGGCCAACAAGGACGGTCTGGCCAAATGGTGGCGTCAGATCAATGACTGGCGGGCCGTGAAGTGCCTGACCTACAAGAACTCCGCATCCGTGATCAAACCGCAATACGCGCTGGAGCGGCTCGAGGCGCTGACCAAGGGCCGCGACCGCTATATCACCACCGAGGTCGGCCAGCACCAGATGTGGGCCGCGCAGTTCCTGGGGTTCGAGGACCCGAACCGCTGGATGACGAGCGGAGGGCTTGGCACCATGGGCTACGGCCTGCCCGCCAGTATCGGCGTCCAGATCGCCCATCCCGAGGCCCTCGTGATCAACGTGGCGGGTGAGGCGTCGTGGCTGATGAACATGCAGGAAATGGGCACTGCCATGCAGTTCCGCGCCCCGGTCAAGCAGTTCATCCTGAACAATGAACGCCTTGGCATGGTGCGCCAGTGGCAGGAATTGCTGCATGGCGAGCGCTATTCGTCGTCATGGTCCGAAAGCCTGCCCGATTTCGTGAAACTGGCCGAGGCGTTTGGCTGCAAGGGCATCCGCATCGACGACCCGAAAGACCTCGATGACGCGATCCTGCAGATGCTGGCCTATGACGGCCCGGTGATCTTTGACTGCCGGGTCGAAAAGCACGAGAACTGCTTTCCGATGATCCCGTCGGGCAAGCCGCATAACGAGATGCTGCTGGGCGATGCGGATACGGCGGGGGTGATTGGGGCCAAGGGCGCGGTGCTGGTGTGATCTGACGGCAGCGGGGGGCCAGCCCCCCGCACCCCCCGGGATATTTTTGAAGAGAAGAAAGGGGTAGGCGATGTCGCCGCTCAATATCAAGAAAGGCTCCTCGAGCCACTCCGCCTATGACCTGCGCGATCCCAATGCCGAGGTGATCGAACAGCACACGCTGGCCGTCATCGTCGACAATGAGAGCGGTGTTCTGGCGCGGGTCATCGGGCTATTCTCGGGGCGCGGCTACAACATCGACAGCCTGACCGTAGCCGAGGTCGACCATGAGGGGCACCGGTCCCGCATCACCGTGGTCACACGCGGCACGCCGCAGGTCATCGACCAGATCGAGGCGCAGCTGCGCCGGATGGTGCCGGTCCATGACGTCCACGACCTTACTGCCGAGGGACCAAGCGTGCAGCGGGAACTGGCGCTCTTGAAGGTCGCGGGCACGGGTGCCGCTCGGGTCGAGGCGTTGCAACTGGCCGAGATTTTCCGCGCCAATGTGGTGGATTCGACGCTGGAATCTTTCGTGTTCGAGATGACCGGCACGCCGGTCAAGATCGACGCCTTTGCCGACCTCATGCGGCCCTTGGGTCTGGTCGAGATCGCGCGGACGGGGGTTGCAGCGCTGGCGCGCGGGGTCTGAGCGTCAGGTTGAAGCCGGATCGATTCTTCTTGCAGGTCGGGCTTCAGTCCGACTTTGCCCAAATGTTGATCAAATTGGCGGGCTGAAGCCCGCCCTAAATGACATGACAAGCCGGAACCCTACCCCTTCAACAGGTCATCCAGCCTTGCCCGCTCTTCGGTCGTCAAATCGCGCTCCACCACCGCGCGACGGCGTCGGAACGCCACCGCCGCCACGCCGACGCCCGCGATCAGCATCGCGGGTGCCGCCAGCCACAGGACCAGCCCCGACCCCGTCGCACGCGGGTTGAACAGCACGAACTCGCCAAAGCGGTCCACGAGATACTCCACCACCGCCGCGTCGGTGTCCCCCGCCACCAGCCGTTCGCGGATCAGCAACCGCAGACTTCGACTGATCGGCGCGTTGCTGTCATCGATGCTTTCGCCCTGGCAGACCGGGCAGCGGATGTCTTTCGAGATCGCCCGCGCCCGCGCCTCAAGCACCGGGTCGGCCAGCATCTCGTCCGGTTGCACCGCCAGCACAGGCATCGCGAGCAGCAAAAATGCCAGCAGGCAGGGCAGGAATCTGTCCCGCCATCCCCGTACCGCCCGCGTCATTCTGCAGGCACCGCTTTTGGCTTTGGCCGACGCGCGCCGGCCGCGACCCGGTATCGGCGGTCCGTCAGGCTGATCAGCCCGCCCAGCGCCATCAGTCCCGCCCCGCCCCAAAGCCAGTTCGCCAAAGGCTCGATGTAACTGCGTACCGCCCAGCCTCCGCCATTCTGCGGATCACCGATCACCAGATAGATGTCGCGCATCAGGCCATAGGCGATCGCAGCCTCGGTTGTCGGCATCCGTGCCACGGGATAGATGCGTTTTTCCGGGAAAAGCCGCGCAATCGGCGCGCCGCCTTGCGACACCGTCATGTCGGCCACGGTGGACAGATAATTCGGCCCGCGCACTTGATCGACCTTGTTCAGGGTAACGGTATAGGAGCCGAGCGGATAGCTTTCCCCCTCTTTTACGACACGGATATCCTCGGTCTTCCACGAATTCATCGCCGCCACCGCGATGATGGTGACACCAAACCCCGCATGGGCCGTTGTCCGTCCCCAGTCCGCGCGCGGCAGGCGGGGGATACGCGCCAGCGTCCGCCCTGCCCGCCCCCAGACATCCGTCAGCGCCCCGAAAATCACCCAGGCTCCGAGGCCAAGACCCACCGGCCCCAGGGCCGACCGCCCCGTCTGCATCGCAAAGGCCAGGGCCATCAGCGCCACCGCCAGCACCCCGGCGCCCCAAAGCGACCGCACCGACCGCCCCGCATCGCCCCGTTTCCAGGCCAGCATCGCGCCGACGGGCAGGATCAGCGCCAGGATCACCATGAAGGGGGTAAAGGCCGCATTGAAGAACGGCGGTCCCACCGACAGCGCGCGCCCCAGGACAATCTGCGCCATCAACGGCCAGATCGTGCCCACGAACACCACAAAGGCCGACACCGCCAGAAGGATGTTGTTGGCCACCAGCGCAGATTCCCGGCTGATGACCGAAAACAGCCCCTTGGCCTCCATAACGCCTGCGCGCCACGCATACAGCATCAGCGCCCCGCCGGTGAACACGGCCAGAATCATCAGGATGAAAACCCCCCGTTTGGGATCGTTGGCAAAGGCGTGGACGGACGTGATCACCCCCGACCGCACGATGAACGTCCCGATCAGCGAGAACCCGAAGGCCAGGATCGCCAGCAGGATCGTCCACGACTTCAGCGCCTCGCGCTTTTCCACCACGATGGCGGAATGAAACAGCGCCCCCGCCAAGAGCCACGGCATGAAGGATGCGTTCTCCACCGGATCCCAGAACCAGAAGCCCCCCCAGCCAAGTTCGTAATAGGCCCACCACGACCCCATCGCGATGCCGATGGTCAGGAAGATCCAGGCCGCCAGAGTCCAGGGCCTGACCCAGCGCGCCCAGGCGGCATCGACCCGCCCTTCGATCAGGGCGGCCACCGCAAAACTGAACGACATGCTCAGACCCACATAGCCCAGGTACAGAAACGGCGGATGGAACGCCAATCCGGGGTCCTGCAGCAGGGGGTTCAGATCGTTGCCATCGAGCGGCGGAACTTCCAGCCGCCAGAACGGGTTCGAAGTCACCAGCATGAACGTCAGGAACGCCACCCCGATGGACCCCTGCACCGCGATCACACGGGCGCGGAGCGTGGTCGGCAGGTTGCCCCCGAACCACGCCGCCGATGCCCCGAAAAGGGCAAGGATCATCGTCCAGAGCAGCAGCGACCCCTCGTGATTGCCCCAGACCCCCGTCACTTTGTAAAGCATCGGTTTCAGCGTGTGCGAATTGGCCGTCACCAGGACAAGGGAAAAGTCCGAATTGACAAAGGCATAGGTCAGGGCGGCAAAGGCAAATGCGACCAGCAGGAACTGGATCATTGCCGCAGGTTCCGCGACCGCCATCAGTCCTGCCTGCCGCCGGTGCGCACCCCAAAGCGGGACAACGGTCTGGATCACCGCCACGCACAACGCCAGGATCAGGGCAAAATGTCCTAGTTCAACGATCATCGGGCAGCTCCGGTTGCTGCGTCACGATAGGCCGCATCAGCGCGACTGAAAAGCGCCTGCGTCTCTTGGTCGCGCGATTGTCAGGTTGCGGGCCATGTCAGTGCGCCAATTGCGGGCATTGGACGCCCCTGCCCCCCTCGTGGTGGTGGGGCTGGGGGTGGAGGGGTCTGTTGCAACCATGGCGTTGCCCCTCCCTGACCCTCCCCATCCTGACCCTCTCCACGAGGGGGGAGGGACGCACCTCATTCCCAGCGTCGCGGTGGCGTGAACCCCGCCCTACCGCCGCCCGGCCTTGCGCGTGCTGAGAAGCAGGTTCGTCTCCGACGACATCACCCCCTCGATATTGCGGATGCGAAAGATCGTCTCGTCCAGTTCCTGCAGGGTCTGGGTGCCCAGTTCGGCGATCAGGTCCCACTTGCCGTTCGTCGAATGCACCGCCTGCACTGCAGGCAGGCCCGACAGCCGCGCCATGATCCGTTCCGCCCCGCGCCCCTCGATCCCAATCATCATCAGGCCGCGCACCGGGGCCGCCGACACATCCGCCCGCGTCATCACTGTAAAACCGGCGATCTCGCCGCGTTCGGTCAGCCGCTCCATCCGCGCGCGCACCGTGGCGCGGCTTAAGCCCAGCCGCTCGGCCAGGTCCGACAGGGCCGCCCGTCCGTCACGGCGCAGTTCGGAAATCAGCCGCTGGTCAGTATCGTCCATATTGACTGCTTCTCCCGCCGTTTTGCACATCTCACTATGCGAATTGACAATAGCGGGACTGGCGACTGCCGCAAGATGCAAAGATACCGTCACGGGAACCGTGCCAGGATCGACCCGTCCCTCATCACGCGCCCGACGCCGCACCGCCACCGGAGCTTTCCATGACCCAAGCCATCCTGATCGGTGCCCCCATCGATTCCGGCCAGAAACGCCCCGGCTGCCTGATGGGGCCTGCCGCCTACCGCGTCGCGGGCCTCGCGGCGGCGATCCGCGACCAGGGCCATGGCGTGACCGACTGGGGCGATCTCGCCCATGGCGATCTGCCCGACGTGACCTCACCCAACCCGGCGGTGCATTCACTGCCCGAAACCGTTGCCTGGACTGAGACCCTGATGGACCGCGTCGATGACGCCCTGTCGACGGGCGGCTTTCCCGTCATCCTGGGCGGCGATCATTCGCTGGCATTGGGATCGGTCGCAGGCGCCGCCGCTTTTGCGCAGCGTCAGGGACGTCCCCTTTACCTGATCTGGCTCGATGCTCATTCCGATTTTCACACGCCGCTGACCACGACATCGGGCAACCTGCACGGCACGCCCCTGTCCTATATCGCCGGTCGCGAAGGGTTCGACGGCTTTCCCCCCTTTCCCGCCCCCGTGCGTGCCGACCGCATCTGCCTTTACGGCATCCGGTCGGTCGATCCAGCCGAACACGCGGCCCTTCTCGACCACGACATCGCGATCAACGACATGCGCGTGCTGGATGAACGCGGCATCGCCGCCCCGTTGCGCGAATTTCTCGACCGGGTGCGCGCCGATGGCGGCATGCTGCATGTCAGCCTTGACGTCGATTTCCTCGACCCCGCCATCGCGCCCGCCGTCGGCACCACAGTCCCCGGCGGCACCACCTTCCGCGAGGCGCATCTGGTGATGGAACTCCTTCACGAATCCGGCCTCGTCACTTCCCTCGACCTGGTCGAACTGAACCCCTTCCTCGACGACCGGGGCATGACCGCCCGCCTGATGGTCGATCTGGTCGGCTCACTCATGGGCAAAAAGGTCTTTGACCGCCCGACCCGCGCAAAATGAACTGGTGCACATGATGACCCTGAACCTCGTCCCCTTCGTTTCGGTCCACAACATGATGAAGCTGGTGCTGCATCTTGGGATCGAGCGCGTCATGGTGGACCTCGCCGCCGAGATCGAAGCCGACTTTCGCCGCTGGCCGCTGTTCGACAAGACCCCGCGTGTGGCCAGCCATTCCGACGTCGGCGTGATCGAACTGATGCCGACGTCGGACGGCGAAACCTACGGCTTCAAATACGTGAACGGCCACCCGTCGAACATGAAGCAGGGATTGCAGACCGTCACCGCCTTTGGCCTCTTGGCCGATGTCGCCACCGGCTATCCGGTCCTCTTGTCGGAAATGACCATCCTGACCGCCCTGCGGACCGCCGCCACCAGCGCCATGGCGTCGAACTGGCTCGCCCCCAAGGGTGCCAGCACGATGGCCCTGATCGGCAACGGTGCGCAGTCGGAATTCCAGGCCCTTGCGTTCAAGGCCATCTGCGGCCTGACCGAGGTGCGCCTTTACGACATCGACCCCGCGGCGACCGCGAAATGCGCCAGGAACCTTGCCGGGCGCGGGCTGACCGTGGTGTCCTGCAAGACGGCCGAGGACGCGATGCTTGGCGCGCAGATCATCACCACCGTCACCGCCGACAAGCAGTATGCGACGATCCTGACCGACAACATGGTGGGTGCGGGCGTCCACCTGAACGCGGTCGGCGGCGATTGCCCCGGCAAGACCGAACTGCACCGCGACATCCTGCTGCGCGCGACGATCTTCGTCGAATACCCCGAACAGACGCGGGTGGAGGGCGAGTTGCAGCAACTGCCGCCCGACCATCCCGTGACCGAGTTGTGGCAGGTCATCACCGGCGCGATGCCGGGGCGCGTGTCGGCGGATCAGGTGACACTGTTTGATTCCGTCGGTTTCGCGATCGAGGATTTTTCGGCCCTGCGCTACGTCCGCGGCAAGCTGGCCGGGACCGGGCTTTATGACAATCTCGACATGATCGCCGATCCGGACGATCCGCGGGATCTGTTCGGGATGGTGCTTCGGGCGAAGTGACGTCAGGCACCTGCCCGTGCCGACACATGCCCGACAGGAACCTGTCAGCAACCCCAACCAATCAATGGACCCGGAACTCCCCCACGACGTTCCGCCACTCTGCGGGTCCGATCAGTTTGCGGTGGGTGAACCGCACCGAATGCAGCGGCCCGTCGATGTTGCCCTGCCAGAATTCGATGAACCTGAACAGCGCCGGATAATCAGGCGCAAGATCATACTCCTGCCAGATGAAGCTGTTGATAACGCTTCGATAATCCGGCATCCGGTAGTAAAGTTCGGCCGTCGTCAGGCCATACCCTTTCAGCATCAACTCCGTCTCGGTCCGGGGCATCAAAACCTCCTTTGCCATCCTCCCCGATGCAAAGGATGCCTGATTCCAATTTCTTTTCAATAAAAACAATATGTTGTCACTCCACTTCGGTGGCTGACAAAGCCCCTGCCGAGGCCCCATTGCACCCCATAGCTGGGATGGTATAACCTGAAACCTACCAAATCTTGGATCAGACAAGAAAGCGCGGAACCTCGTGACCGACACACCCGAAGATATTGATAACGCAGGTGAAATCCCCGTTCCGCACGGACCGCAGATCGACATCGTCCAGGAGATGAAGACCGCCTATCTCGACTACGCGATGAGCGTCATCGTCAGCCGCGCCATCCCCGATCTGCGCGACGGTCTGAAGCCGGTCCATCGCCGGATTCTCTTTGCGATGTACGAATCCGGCAACACCCATGACAAACCCTACCGCAAATCCGCCCGTCCGGTCGGCGATACCATGGGCAAATACCACCCCCATGGCGACTCAGCGATTTACGACGCCCTCGTGCGCATGGCACAGCCCTTCTCGATGTCGCTCAAGCTCTTGGACGGACAGGGAAATTTTGGCTCCATGGACGGCGACAATGCCGCCGCCATGCGCTATACCGAAGTGCGGATGGACAAGCCAGCGGCGTTCCTGATGGCCGATATCGACAAGGAAACCGTCGATTTCCAGGACAACTATGATGGCAAGGACCGCGAACCGACCGTCCTTCCCGCCCGGTTCCCGAACATGCTGGTCAATGGTGCTGGCGGCATTGCGGTCGGCATGGCGACCAACATCCCGCCCCACAACCTGGGCGAGGTCATTGACGGCACCCTTGCGATGATCGCCGATCCCGATATCAGTACCGAGGCGCTGATGGAGATCATCCCCGCCCCGGATTTCCCGACCGGCGCCACCATCCTTGGTAGATCAGGGGCGCGAAAGGCCTATCTGGAGGGTCGGGGTTCCGTCATTATCCGCTCCAAAACCCATATCGAGGAAATCCGCAAGGACCGTTTCGCCATCATCGTGGACGAGGTTCCCTATCAGGTGAACAAGGCCGCGATGATCGAAAAGATCGCCGAGATGGTGCGCGAGAAAAAGATCGAAGGCATCTCGAACATCGCCGATGAAAGCGACCGCATCGGCATCCGCGTGGTCATCGAGTTGAAGCGGGACGCCACCGCCGATGTGGTGCTGAACCAGCTCTTCCGGTTCTCATCGATGCAGATCAGCTTTGGCTGCAACATGCTGGCGCTCAACGGCGGTCGCCCCGAACAGTTGACGCTGCGCGATTTCCTAAGCTATTTCATCACCTTCCGCGAGGAAGTTGTCGCCCGGCGCACCGCCTTTGAACTCCGCAAGGCGCGTGAACGCAGCCACGTCCTCTGTGGTCTGGCCGTCGCCGTGTCAAACGTGGATGAAGTTGTCCGCACCATCCGCGCCAGCGCCGATGCCGCCGAGGCGCGCGAAAAGCTGATGGAACGCCGCTGGCCCGCGCAAGGTATCGCCGACTATATCCGGCTGATCGACGACCCCAGCCACACCATCAACGACGACGGCAGCTATAATCTGTCGGAAATCCAGGCCCGCGCCATTCTCGACCTGCGCCTGCAGCGGCTGACGGCCCTTGGCGTCAAGGAAGTCACCGACGAACTTGAAGAACTGGCTGCAAAGATCAAGGATTACCTGGAAATCCTTGGCTCGCGCGACCGGATCATGGCGATCATCTCGGACGAATTGCGCGAGGTCAAAGCCCTGTTCGCCGTGCCGCGCCGCACGGAAATCGTCGACTGGTCCGGCGACATGGAGGACGAGGACCTGATCGAGCGTGAGGACATGGTCGTGACCATCACCTCCGGCGGCTATATCAAGCGCACCCCCCTCGCCGAGTTCCGCGCCCAGAACCGGGGCGGCAAGGGTCTGGCCTCGATGGCGACCAAGGAGGATGACGTCGTCACCACGCTCTTTGTCGCCAACACCCATACGAACCTGTTGTTCTTCACCACCGATGGCATGGTCTACAAGCTCAAGACATGGCGTCTCCCCCTGGCGGGACGGCAGGCCAAGGGCAAGGCCATCGTGAACATCCTGCCGATCGAGGGGGGCGTGTCGATCGCCGCCCTTATGCCGGTCGACGTGCCAGAGGAGGAATGGGACAACCTTCAGATCGTCTTTGCCACCTCCGATGGTGATGTGCGCCGCAACGCCCTGTCGGATTTCACCAATGTCATGCGCAATGGCAAGATCGCGATGAAGCTGCCGGATGAGGTTTCGCTCGTAAATGCGCGGATTTGCAATGAAAATGATGATGTGATGCTGGTCACGTCCTCGGGGCGCGCGATCCGGTTTTCGACCGACGAAGTGCGCGTGTTCAAGGGGCGCGATTCCACCGGCGTCCGGGGCGTGCGGCTGTCGGGCGATGACCGCGTGGTGTCGATGTCGGTCATCCGGCACTTTGAGGCCGACCCGGCGGAACGCGCGGCCTATCTGAAGCAGCGCCGCCTGATGGCTGGCGTGACCGAGGATGAGGCCGACGACGACGAAGAGGCGGTTGTCGCGGGCCAGTTGTCGCCCGACCGCTATGCCGAGATGTCGGCAGCCGAGGATCTGATCCTGACCATCACCGCAGGCGGGTCGGGCAAGCTGTCATCCAGCCACGACTATCCCGTGCGCGGTCGCGGTGGCATGGGCGTCAAGGCAATGGACGGCGCGATGCGCGGCGGACCGCTGGTGGCATCCTTCCCGGTCGACCTGGCCGACCAGATCATGCTGGCCACCAGCACCGGCCAGTCGATCCGCGTCCCGGTGGACCAGATTTCGTTCCGGTCCCGATCGGCCGGCGGGGTCAAGGTGTTCAACGTGAGTGACGGCGAGGAGGTCGTGTCTGTGGCGAGGGTGGCCGAACAGGGCGTGGACGACTAGGTGTCGCCGCTTGAGGCGCGGCTGGACGGCCTTGTCGTCGCGGGCCAGACGATCACCTATGGCGCGCTTGCCCGCGACCTCGGCCTGCGCATCAGTGAGCTTGCAGCAGAGCTGGAGGCGCTGATGGACGCCGATGCCGCGGCACGGCGCCCGTTTCGCGCCGTCCTGTGTTGCAGCAGGCATCTGGACGGTCAGCCGGCCCTCGGGTTCTTCCTGAAGGCCATGGACCTTGGCCGCCTGTCCCGCGACGCTTCGCCCCTCGAACAGGCTGCATTTGTCGCCGCCGACCGCGCCGCCCTTTTCTTGGCCGCGCGTTAACGCTACATCGGCGCGATGACCGAACCCCTTCACATCATCGGCGGCGGCATGGCGGGCTCCGAGGCCGCCTGGCAGGCCGCGCAACTGGGCGTGCCCGTGGTGATCCACGAAATGCGCCCCAAAGTCGGCACCTTTGCCCACCGGACCGGGCATTTCGCGGAACTGGTGTGTTCCAACTCGTTCCGGTCGGACGATGACGAACGCAATGCGGTGGGACTGCTGCATTGGGAGATGCGGGCCGCGGGCGGGCTGATCATGGAAATGGCCACCGCGCACCGGCTGCCTGCGGGCGGGGCGCTGGCGGTGGACCGCGATCCCTTTGCCGAAAGCGTGACGGCACGTCTGATGGCGCATCCGCTGATTTCAGCTTTGTATGAAGAGGTTACGGATCTTCCCTCAGACGGCCGCTGGATCATCGCGACGGGTCCGCTGACCTCGGGCACCCTTGCCAACAGCATCCGCACCGCAACAGCGGCCGACGCGCTGGCGTTCTTCGACGCCATTGCGCCCATCGTCTATGCCGACAGCGTGGACATGTCGGTCGCCTGGATGCAGTCGCGCTATGACAAGGGCGAAACGGCAGAGGAACAGACCGCCTATATGAACTGCCCGATGAACCGCGACGAATACGAAGCGTTCATCGACGCGCTGCTGGCCGCCGACAAGACCGAGTTCCATGAGGGAGAAGCGGCGGGCTATTTCGACGGCTGCCTGCCCATTGAGGTCATGGCGGAACGCGGACGCGAGACCTTGCGGTTCGGCCCGATGAAACCCGTCGGGCTGACCGACGGGCATGGCCGCGCGAAACCCTATGCCGTGGTGCAGTTGCGCCGCGACAACAAGCTGGGCACGCTCTACAACATCGTCGGGTTCCAGACCAAGATGAAGTACGGCGCGCAAGTCGATGTTTTACGGATGATTCCAGGGCTGCAGAACGCAAGTTTTGCGCGGCTGGGGGGCATTCACCGCAACACCTTCATCAACTCACCCACGCTCTTGGATGACCAGATGCGGCTGAAGTCGCGGACCCATATCCGCTTTGCCGGTCAGATCACCGGGGTGGAGGGATATGTGGAGTCTGCCGCGATGGGATTGCTGGCGGGACGGATGGCGGCGGCGGAGATTCTGGGGCGCGTCCTGGCGCCACCGCCGCCCGATACGGCGATGGGCGCGCTGATCACCCACATCACCGGCGGCGCGGAGGCAAAGACGTTTCAGCCGATGAATGTGAATTTCGGGCTGTTTCCCCCGATTGATGCGCGTGGGGGTCGAAAAGGGCGAAAGGATCGCTACAAGGCCTATACCGATCGGGCGAAAGCCTCATTTTCCGAATGGGTTGCGGGCCAGGGTTGATGAGGACGCGGTTTGCGCCTTCGCCGACCGGGCCACTGCATCTGGGGCATGCGTACTCGGCGATCCTGGCGCATGACATGGTGAGCGCAGCGGGGGGGCAGTTCCTGCTGCGGATGGAGGATACCGATCCTGAACGCTGCCGCGCAAAATACGATGCGCAGATCCTGGATGACCTGTCGTGGCTTGGTCTGACCTGGGACGAGCCGGTTCATCGCCAGTCCGAACATATCGCCAGCTACAACGCGCGACTGGCACCGCTGATGGCGCGTGGTCTGCTTTACCCCTGTTCCTGCACGCGCGCCGACATCCGGGCAGCGGCCTCTGCACCGCAGGAAGGCGTTGCCTTCAACGTTTATCCCGGCACTTGTCGCAACCGTCCCATGGCGTCACGGCGACCAGGCGATGCGCTGCGGCTGGACCTTGGCAAGGCGTTGTCGGCATTGGCAGGGGCCGAACCGACCTTCGTTGAAACCGGCCCAACCCATGCCGGGCTACACCGCGTTGATCCGACTTTCGCGATGGCGCAGATCGGCGATGTCGTCCTGTCGCGCAAGGGCGAGGAGGTCGTTGCCTATTTCCTGGCCTCGGCGCTGGATGATGCGGATCAGGGCATTTCCCATGTCTTCCGGGGCGAGGACTTGTTCGAGTTCACCGCCATTCAGGTGATCCTGCAGCATCTGCTGCGCCTGCCGACGCCTGCCTACCACCACCACGGCCTGATCCGGGACGCACACGGCAAACGTCTGGCCAAGCGCGACGATGCGCGGGCGATTGCAAAGTACCGGGCGGAGGGCGCAACGCCTGCGGACATCCGTCGAATGGTGGGCCTATAGACAAATTCGTTCGAACGAATTTGCAAGTTTCTTCGAAGAAACTTGACTTTACGCTTCAGGCAACAGCGTCTTTACCTCCACCCCATCGACCACTGCGGTATAGAAACACGACCGCCGGTTGGTATGGCAGGCGGGGCCTTCCTGCTCCACCAGTGCCAAAAGACAGTCGCGGTCGCAGTCGATCCGCAGTTCCGTCAGCCACTGGACATGCCCGGACGTCTCCCCCTTGACCCAAAGTTCGGCCCTCGACCGCGACCAGTATGTGACGCGTTCCGTCGCCAGGGTCTTTGCCACCGCCTCGGCGTTCATCCAGGCAAACATCAGCACTTCGCCCGAATAGACGTCCTGCGCGATGCAGGGGATCAGCCCGTTCGCGTCGTAGGTCAGCGTCGCTGGATCAAAGGTCATGGCAGGCCTCCTTGGCCTTTGGCTCGGGGCGCATTACATTGGGCTTATCCGAAGGGCAAGGATGGCCGGTTTGAGCGACAGCGACCTGATCAAACTGTATTCGGGCCGGATTCTGGCGCTGGCAGCCGATATCCCGCATCTTGGGCGTCTCGACAACCCGGACGGGACGGCGAGCAGACGATCGCCGCTTTGCGGATCGACGGTGACGGCAGACCTGTCCGTGACGGATGGCCGGATCACCCGCTTTGCACAGGATGTGAAGGCCTGTGCCCTGGGCCAGGCGTCAGCCGCCGTACTGGGGTCGGTCGTGGTCGGGCTGACCGAGGATGACCTTGACCGGGCACATCGCGCGCTGGTCGCGATGCTGACCGACCGCGGCCCACCGCCGCCCGCACCGTTTCAGGACTATGACGTGCTGATCCCCGCGCGCGACTACAAGAACCGCCATGCCTCGATCCTGCTGGCGCTGGAGGCCGCGCGCGAGGCGATGGCCGACGCGCGGCGCAAGGCGGCAGGCTGACCACACCAAAAAAGCCGCCGCACATCCGGGGGGGGATGGCGGCGGTCAGTGGCGTGTCTGGAAACGTGCGCACCGGGCGGGACGGCCCGGGGGGACAGCGCAGGTGCAGGGGTTCAGACCGCAGGCAGTAGGAATTTCAAAAGTTCAGGCAGCACCGACCCAACCAAGGCCGACAAACAGCAGCACGAACAATGTCCCGGCGCCCAAGAGATCCTCGACCAACGTGGCACGGGACCGGGTCACGATGTCCTTGATTTCGGCAAACATGGAAACCTCCGCTGCTTTTGTTGCTTGATTGTTCTCATATCAAGGGCAATGCGTCAAGAACTTTATAAGAACATTCGTGAACAAAGGTGGTTTTCACGTTAACCGACGGAAATCAGGCGGATCGCGCGGTCCTGATCCAGGAGCCATAGCAGCATCCGCGCGGCGCGCCCCCTCGGCCCGGTCAGTGTCGGGTCGTCCGCCAAAAGCCTGCGCGCATCGGTCTGGGCGACCGCCATCAGGTTGGCCTGCCGTTCCAGATCGGCGATGCGGAACCGGGGCAGACCCGACTGCGCGGTGCCGATCAGGTCGCCCGCCCCCCGCATGGCCAGATCCTCTTCGGCGATGCGAAAGCCGTCTTCGGTATCCCGGATGACGGTCAGACGGCGTTCCCCTGCGTCCGACAGCGGGGCCTGATACATCAGAAGGCAGGTCGAGGCTGCCGTGCCGCGCCCCACCCTGCCGCGCAACTGGTGCAACTGCGCCAGGCCAAAGATCTCGGCCCGTTCCACCACCATGATCGAGGCGTTGGGGACGTTGACGCCGACCTCGATCACGGTCGTCGCCACCAGCACCTTGGTCGCGCCTGCCACAAACCGCGCCATGGCCGCATCCTTTTCGGCGGGCGGCATCTGGCCGTGAACGAGGCCGACGACATCCCCAAGGGCCGCGCGCAGGGCAGAGAACCGCGCCTCGGCGCTGGCATAGTCGACGGCCTCGCTATCCTCGACCAGCGGGCAGACCCAATAGGCCTGCCGCCCCTCGGCGACGGCGCGGGCCAGATGGTCCACGACCTCGTCGATGCGGGTATCCGAAATCAGCGCGGTGCGGATCGGCAGACGCCCGGCGGGCTTTTCGTCCAGCACCGACACATCCATGTCGCCGTAACTCGCCAGTGCCAGGCTGCGGGGAATGGGTGTTGCCGTCATCACCAGCACATCCGCCGCCTGCCCCTTGGCCCCCAGTTCCATCCGCTGCGCGACGCCAAAGCGGTGCTGTTCGTCCACCACGGCCAGCCGCAGGTCGGCAAAGACCACATCCTTCTGGAACACCGCATGGGTCCCGACCAGAACCTGAATGCGCCCCGCCGCAAGGTCGGCCAGTTTCGCCGCCCGCTCCGAACCCTTGTCGCGCCCGGTCAGAATCTCCAGCCTGATGCCCGCCGCATGTGCCATCGGGGCCAGGCTTTCGTGATGCTGCCGAGCAAGGATCTCGGTCGGGGCCATCATCACCCCCTGACCGCCGCCCTCTACCGCGATCATCAGGGCCATGAACGCCACAAGCGTCTTGCCAGAGCCTACGTCCCCTTGCAGCAGGCGGCTCATCCGCAGGGGGGCCTCCATATCCAGCGCGATCTCGCCAATCGCGCGGGTCTGCGCGGCGGTGGGGGCATAGGGCAGGCTGGCCAGCACGCGCGCCTGCAGAAGGCCATCCCCGCGGGTGATCTGGCCCTTGGCGCGGCGGAACGTGGCCCGGGCAAGGGCCAGCGTCAGCTGGTGGGCCAGCAGTTCGTCATACGCCAGCCGTGCGCGGGCCGGGGCGGTAAACGCCAGATCGGCCGCATCCTGCGGGCTGTGGACAGCGTGCAGCGCCGGGGCCCAACCCGGCCAACCCTCACGGACAAGCAGCGGCCCGTCGATCCATTCCGGCAGGATCGGCAACCGTGCCAGCGTCGCCGCGACAGATTTCGCGACAAGCCTCTGGGTCAACCCGGCGGTCAGGGGATAGACCGGTTCATAGCGCGGAAGGTCCGCAGCCTCGTCCGGTTCAAGCACATGGTCGGGATGCACCATCTGCGCGATGCCGTCGAAAAACTCCACCTTGCCCGACAGGATGCGGCGTTCGCCTTCGGGTAGCAGCTTGTTGATGTAGTCGCCCCGCGCATGAAAGAACGCAACCTGGAAATCCGTCGTCGCATCGCGGACATGCACGCGGTAGGGGCGGCCCTTTACCTTGGGCGGATAGTGCGGACCGATCGTGACCTCGACCGTCACGATGCCGGGTATGGCCGCCCCCTGCACGGTCGGCACGCGGGTGCGGTCGATGCCGGAATGGGGCAAAAGGAACAGGAGGTCGCGGGGCCGCGCCATCCCCAGCCCCGCATAGGCGCGCGCCGCCTTTGGCCCGACGCCCGGCAGGGTTTCCAGATCCGCAAACAGCGGGAACAGGGGTTCAGGGCGGCTCATGCGTCGCCGATGAGGCGCAACCAGCCATCCTCGTCGATCATCCTGACGCCCAGCCGTTCGGCGTCCTTGGCCTTGGAGCCGGCACCCGGCCCCGCGACGACCAGATCGGTCCTGGCGCTGACGGAACCTGAGACCTTGGCCCCCAGGGCCTCGGCGCGGGCTTTGGCCTCGGCTCGGGACATTTTCTCCAACGTACCGGTGAAAACCACCGTCTTGCCCGCGACAGGGGACGAAACGGGAGCGCGGGCAATGACCGGCTGGACGTCGAGTTGCGCTACCAGCGCGTCGATGGCGGCACGTTCGGCCGGGTTCTGGAAAGCTGCGACAAGGCTGCCCGCCAGCACTTCGCCCACGCCGTCGATGGCATTCAGTTGATCCCATTCGGGCGAGCCGGGGGTGGCGGCGGTCACGGCGGCATCGAACGCTGGCCAGTCATGGTAGTGCCGGGCAAGCAGGCCGGCGGCGACCTCGCCCACGTGCCGGATGCCCAGGGCAAAGATCAGCCGGTCCAGCGGGATGCGCCGCCTCTCCTCGATCGCGGCGAACAGGTTGGCCACGGATTTGTCACCAAACCCATCACGGTTCTTCATTTTTTTCAACGGGTTCGAGGCATCGCGCGCGGCGAGGGTAAAGATGTCGGCGGGCGTTTTCACCGTAAGATCGGCGTCGCGGTAGAACATCTCGACCTGTTTCGCGCCCAGCCCCTCGATGTCGAACGCGCCCCGCGATACGAAATGCTTCAGCCGTTCCACCCCCTGCGCGGGGCAAATCAGGCCCCCGGTACAACGGCGCACTGCGTCGCCTTCCTCGCGCACGGCGGGCGATCCGCATTCCGGGCAAACATGCGGGAACTGGTAGGGCACGGCATCCACAGGCCGCTGCGACAGGTCCACATCGGCGATTTTCGGGATCACGTCGCCGGCGCGAAAGACCTGCACCCAGTCGCCGATGCGGATGTCCTTTCCGTCGCGGATGGCCCCGCCCTTGGCGTCGCGACCGGCGATGTAATCCTCGTTGTGCAGCGTGGCATTCGATACGACGACGCCCCCGACCGTGACCGGCTGCAGGCGCGCCACCGGCGACAGGGCGCCCGTCCGGCCCACCTGGATGTCGATGCCCAAAAGCCGCGTCCAGGCCAGTTCCGCCGGAAACTTGTGCGCCAGCGCCCAGCGGGGGGTGGAGGAGCGGAACCCCAGCCGCGCCTGCAAGGTCAGGTCATCGACCTTGTAGACCACGCCGTCGATGTCATAGCCAAGCGTGGCGCGCTGGCTTTCGATCCGCCGGTAGTGGTCCAGCATCTCATCCGGGCTTTTGCAAAGCACGGTCAATGGGTTGGTGTGAAAACCCAAACTCTTCAGTCGTGCAATTGCGCCCGATTGCGTGGCCGCCAGAGGGGTGGACACTTCCCCCCAGGCATAGGCAAAGAACCGCAGCGGGCGCGAGGCCGTGATCCCCGCATCAAGCTGCCGCAACGATCCCGCTGCCGCATTGCGCGGATTGGCAAAGGTCTTGTCCCCCGCCGCCGCCTGGCGCGCATTCAGGGCGGCGAAATCGGCATGGGACATGTAGACCTCGCCCCGCACCTCCAGCACGTCGGGCGCGCCGGTCAGTCGCCGGGGGATATCGGCAATGGTGCGGGCGTTTTCGGTGACGTTTTCGCCAACCTCGCCGTCGCCGCGGGTGGCGGCCAGGACGAGGGTGCCGCGTTCGTAGCGCAGGGACAGGGACAGCCCGTCGATCTTGGGCTCGGCGGTGTAGGCGAGGTCCGGCGGTGCCCGCCGCCCGCCGACCTGGTTCTTTGCCGTGACCGGCAGGTCAAACAAGGTCGCGGCGGGTCCACTGTCGGCGCTTGTCGCAGGGGTAGCCAGATCATCCTTTGGCCCGCCCAACCCCAGAAACCGCCGCACCCGGTCGTCGAAATTCACCACGTCGTCATCGGAAAAGGCGTTTTCCAGCGACAGCATCCGCACCCTGTGGGCGACCTTGCCGAAGCCCTCGGCAACGGCGGCCCCAACCCGGTCGCTGGGGCTGTCGGCACGTTTCAGGTCGGGGAACCGCGCCTCGATCGCTGCGTTGCGGCGTTTCAGCGCGTCAAAGTCGGCATCCGAAATCTCGGGCGCGTCAAGCGTGTGATAGGCCTCGTTCGCGGCGGCAATCGCAGCCGCCAGCCGTGCAAGTTCGGCACGGGCATCGGCTTCGGTCAGCTTTGCCACATCGTCAGCGTCACCCATTGCCCCCCCAAAGCTTGACCGGCGACAAGGTTAGAATGCGGCAGGGCGAAGGTCCAGCACGAGGGCGGGGGCCTCAAAATCCCGTCATCGCAAACTTCGTTCCAGCAAAACAAGGGGCCTTTCTGCGCCAGATGCGTATCGGAGAATGCAGCCGCGCAGCAGGATGCGCGGCCACGGCATCAACTCATCAGGCGCTGGCGGCCAGCCGCGCCTGCCCCATGCCGGGATCGCGCAACACATATCCCCTGCCCCAGACGGTTTCGATGAAGTTCGCGCCCCCCGTCGCCTCGGCCAGTTTCTTGCGCAGCTTGCAGATGAACACGTCGATGATCTTCAATTCCGGCTCGTCCATGCCGCCATAGAGGTGGTTCAGGAACATCTCCTTGGTCAGCGTGGTGCCCTTGCGCAGCGCCAAAAGCTCCAGCATCTGGTATTCCTTGCCGGTCAGATGCACCATCCTGCCGTCCACATCGACAGTCTTGGCGTCCAGGTTGACATTGACGTTGCCCAGGCGGATCATCGATTGGGCGTGTCCCTTGGACCGGCGGATGATGGCATGGATGCGCGCCACCAGTTCCTCGCGGTGGAAAGGTTTGGTCAGGTAATCGTCGGCACCAAAGCCGAACCCCTTCAGCTTGCTTTCGGTGTCATCCGACCCCGACAGGATCAGAATCGGCGTTTCGATTCGTGCAAGGCGCAACTGGCGCAGAACCTCATGCCCGGACATGTCCGGCAGGTTCAGGTCCAGCAGGATCAGGTCATAGTCATAAAGCTTGGCCAGATCCACGCCGTCTTCACCAAGGTCGGTGCAATAGACATTCAGATTGGCATGCGTCAGCATCAACTCGATGCTGCGCGAGGTGGTCGGGTCGTCTTCGACCAAAAGGATTCGCATGTGAAAAACTCCGCATCTGGACCGTCTTCGTTAATGACACTGACGGTGAATGGTTAACTGCCCGTTACCGGGTCTTGATGCGGTGCAATTACAACTTAAAGTTGTCGATACTTTTGTATTGTTGTGACGCGCAGTGCTTTTTCCCCGTGGGATTCCACGGCATTTCGCCACAGGCCAAACTCTTCTTCCGACAGGGCATAGCGGTCCATCGCCTCGGTCTGGGTGATCAGGCCATAGATCACCGCCTTGACCACCACGGCCTTGCGACTGGCGACCCAGCGGCGGGTATCGTTTGGCGGCAGATCGGCGCGCGACAGGATTGTCCCATCCGGCAAAGTGACCTGTCGCGGTCCGTCAACGCGTTTGAGAAACATCGGCACACCCATCCAGCTTTGCCTCCAGACTGCGCGATCAGGCTTAATCAATGCTGAAACTGGGGGGTTGAGAGTGCGTTGCATTTTCCTATATTGCGCGGGTTCCCGGAAACCAAATTCCCCGCAAGGCCGCTGCCAATGCCGCTGGACCATCCCCTGAACTCGCTTGGGCTTGCCAAGCCGCCTGCGAAAACCAGGGTTGTGGTGGCGATGTCGGGGGGCGTCGACAGTTCGGTCGTGGCCGCGATTCTGGCCGAGCAGGGTTACGATGTGGTCGGCCTGACGCTGCAGCTTTACGATCACGGGGCGGCCCTGGCCAAGAAAGGCGCGTGCTGTGCGGGCCGTGACATCCATGATGCGCGGCGCGTGGCCGAAACCATGGGCTTTCCCCACTATGTCCTCGATTACGAGAACATGTTCCGCGAGGCGGTGATCGAGGAATTTGCCGATGCCTATCTGGCGGGCGCAACGCCGGTGCCCTGCATCCGCTGCAATGAACGGGTCAAGTTCAAGGACCTTCTCGCCACGGCGAAAGATCTTGAGGCCGATTGCATGGCGACCGGGCATTACATTCAGCGGAAAGCCGGGCTGGTCGGACCCGAACTGCATCAGGCCGCCGATCCCGCGCGCGACCAGAGCTATTTCCTCTTCTCGACCACCCCCGCGCAACTGGAGTATCTGCGCTTTCCATTGGGGCATCTGGCCTCCAAGGCGGAAACGCGGGCGCTGGCGGCCAGATACGGCCTGCCGGTTGCGGACAAACCCGACAGCCAGGACATCTGTTTCGTCCCCAACGGCAACTATGCCGCCGTGATCGAAAAGCTGCGTCCCGGCGCTGCGGACCCCGGCCAGATCGTCGATCTTGCCGGAAACGTCCTGGGTGAGCATCGCGGCGTGATCCACTACACCGTCGGGCAACGAAAGGGTCTGGGGATCGGGGGCCTGGAAGACCCGCTTTACGTGGTGCGCCTGGACGCCGTCACCCGGCAGGTCGTGGTCGGCCCGAAAGAGGCGCTGTCGACGCGGGTGATCCCGGTGCGCGAGATCAACTGGCTGGGGGATGCCCCCTTCGACAGCCGCGACGCATGGCACCTGTCGGTCAAGGTGAGGTCCACCCGGCCGCCCCGCCCCGCGGTGATCCGGCCCTTGTCGGCGACCACGGCCGAGGTGGAACTGCTGGACCCCGAGGATGGCGTCAGCGCGGGGCAGGCTTGCGTGTTCTACGCGCCTGACGGCACGCGCGTCTTTGGCGGCGGCTGGGTCTGGCGGGGGCGGTAGGACTGCCATGCAGGTCAGGCACATGCCCGACGCCTAAGACCTTGCGTGCCGCAGCGCGGTTCCGGCCAGCCTGGGGCGCCCGGTTGCCGCCGCCCGTCGCGCCATCTGGCGCCACCACGATGGTGACGCCGCCCTGTTGTCGCGGTGCAGCGCCAAGACCGCCTGCGGGGTCAGTTTGCGGTGCAGGACCAGCGACATCAGCGGGCCAAAGCCGACCGTCTCGCGCAGGACCGCCATCGCCGGATGACCCCCGAACCCATAGCGGCACAAGGCAAGGTCCGGCAGCAGCGCGCCGATCATGTCCGCGTTCATGCGGTCCAGGGCGCGGAACGGGTCAAAGATCACGGCCCCCCGCAGCCCGCGCCTAGCATGGATCGCCAGATCACCAAGGCTTGGGTCGAAACCGGCGGCGTCATCGCGGAACCGGGGATCATGGGGAACCACGGACGGCGCGATGGAAACCTGCGGCGAGATCGCCACGACCTCGTCCAGGGCAAGCGCTGCGGAGAACCGCAGGACGCCGTAGCCGCCCATGGAAAATCCGATCCCAGCCCGATGGGTGAAACCGGCAGCAAGATCGGCAAGCACCGCGCAAAGGTCGGATGTCTCGGCATTCACGAACCAGTCGTTGCACCGCGACTGGATGTGCAGGTGGGTCCAGCCCGCGTCCAGAAAACGTTGCCTTGGCTTTGGACTGTAGAAATCGCCGGCATCCGCAACCCGGTGGCGAAAGGTCACGATCAGCGCCCCGTTGGACCTGCCCGCACGAAAGACCGAAGCGCGCAAGAGATCCCCGTCGAACAGGGTGTCAGGCTCTGGCGACATGGCCGCCATCGCGGGCAATCGCGGCCAGCACGGACCGCGCCGCGCGCAGGCCCGGCGCTTCGCCTCCGCGGCCAAGGCGGTCCATGGTCAGCGCCATCGCCGCCTTTTGCCGACCCGGATCCGCCAGCGCCGCCAGCACCGCAGGCGCGATCAGATCTGCCCGGCAGCGACCCCCGATGAACTCCGGCACGACGCGGGTATCCGACACCAGATTGACCAGCGTCACCGTGTCGATCAGTGCGGCACGCCGCATCAGCCACAGCGTCATCGGGTGCATGTCATAGGCGATGACCATGGGGCAGCCATTGGCCGCCAGCTCCAGCGACACCGTGCCCGAGGCCGCAATCGCGACATCGGCGGCGGCAAAGGCGGCGCGTTTCAGGGCGGCATCCGCGATGATCCGGGGCGCAATCGGCCAGTCGCGCGACAGATCGCGTACAAGATCTGCCACGCCCCGCACGGTGGGCAAGGCGACCCGCGCCCGCGGATGGACGGATTTGATCCGCGCCAGAACCTGGCCGATGACCGGGGCAAGCCGCGCAACCTCTCCCTTTCGCGATCCGGGCAGGGTCAGGATCAGGGGGCTTGGGCCTGCCATCAGCGCCACCTCGTCCGGTGTCGCCAGCGGGTCGGCCACAACCGGGTGCCCCACGAAATCGCAGGTCATCCCGGCGGCGGTCATGTAGGGCGGCTCGAACGGCAAAAGCGCAAGGACATGGTCGATGACACGCGCCATGTTCGCGGCCCTGCCCGGGCGCCACGCCCAGACCGACGGCGCGACGTAGTGGATCGTGCGCAGGTCGGGGCGCGCGGCCTTCACAATCCCAGCCGCGCGCAAACAGAAATCCGGGCTGTCGATGGTGATCAGCGCGGCGGGGCTGGCGGCAAGGCAGGCAGACGCCGCCTGCCGGATGCGGGCCTTCAGCGCAAAATACCTGGGCAGCACTTCGGCGATGCCCATCACCGACAGTTCTTCCATCGGGAACAGGCTGGTCAGCCCTTCGGCCTGCATCATCGGGCCGCCGATCCCGGTGAAAGCAACCTCCCGGTGCAGAGCTTTCAGTCCCGCCATCAGCGCCGCACCCAGCCGGTCGCCCGAAGGCTCGCCAGCAATCAGGAACAGCGTCAGCGCGCCCACAGGAACAGGCCCCGCGCCGCTGCCCGGACCTGCATGCCGGTGAGATCGAGGCAGATCACGCCGTCCGCCGCCCAGGCGATGCCCCCAAGGCCCGCATCGGCGACACGATCAACCGTCGCGATGCCAATGGTCGGCAGGTCGATGCGCAGATCCTGCCCCGGTTTCGGGGCCTTGTAGAAGAGGCCGCGACCCTGGCCGGGGTCGGGGCGCAGGGCCGCCGGCAGCGCCGCGACCGCCACCAGCAGCGCATCTGTCCCGGCCAGCGTCTCCACCCCGAGGCAGAGGCCCTGCTGGACAACCGCCCCCTGCCCCACATCGACCGCCCCCAGTGCGGCGACAATGGTGGCGGCCCTTGTGGCATCGGCTTCGTCCGCCGCCGTCGGACGGCCCGCATGGACACCCGGCCCCGGCAACAGGCCGGGGGCGATATCGGCCAGGCCGATGACGTTCAGGTCGAACTCTTCAAAGATCGTGATGACCTCGCGCAGGGTCGCATCGTCGCCCCGCGCCATCGCCGCCATCAGGCGCGGCAGCAGTTGGGCCGTCGCAGGGTCGATCAGTGCGGGGTCCAGACGCGGGCGCATGACGGCCCCGGCAAAGGTCACATCGCTGATGCCGCGGTCCGCCAGCAGGTCGAGAAACGGCATCAGACGTTCGATGCGAAAGCTCACGTCCGGGGTCAGGCCATCGGGCGCGAACCCGTCCAGACAGGCCACCAGCGGGCGATCGGACAAGCCCGCCACCAGTGCCGCAGGCAAGGCCCCGCGCCCGGCAATGACGGCCATGCGTCCAGATGTTTTCACCTTGCGCCCTTGGGGGTCAGGAAACTGCGGTCGGACGCCGACAGGATGAAATCGGTCATCTCGCGCACATGGGCCGAATCGGTTTCCTCGGACAGGCGGCGGGCGCGGTCGAGAAAGCTGCCCTCGCCCTGTGCCAGCATCTGATAGGCCGCACGCAGGGCGGTGATGTCGGCACGGTCCACGCCCCGGCGCTTCAGCCCGACAAGGTTCAGCCCATCCAACTCTCCGCGCGGGGCCTGCACGAGGCCGTAGGGGATGACGTCGTTCGTCACCATCGTCACCGCCCCGATGATCGCACCCTGCCCGATGCGCACCCATTGATGCACGCCCGACAGGCCGCCCACGATGACGTCATCGCCCAGGATGCAGTGCCCGGCAATCGCGACCTGGTTCACCAGGATCACCCGGTTGCCGATCTGTGCATCGTGGCCGACATGCGCGCCGGTCATGATCAGGCAGTCATCGCCGACGCGGGTAATCCCCCCGCCCCCCGCCGTGCCGGTGTTCAGCGTCGCGCCCTCGCGGATGCGGCAGCGCGCACCGACAATCAGGCGCGTATGCTCGCCATGGTATTTCAGATCCTGCGGCACCTCGCCCACGGTCGCAAAGGGAAAGATGACCGACCCCTCGCCGATATCGGTCCAGCCGGTGACGACAGCGTGCGATTTTACTGCAACACGCGGGCCAAGCGTCACCTCGGCGCCGATCAGGGCAAAGGGGCCGATCTGGCACCCCTCGCCAAGCGTCGCCCCCGGTTCCACCACCGCAGAGGGGTGGACCGACGCTGAAGGATGGATGGTCATGCGCGGGGCACGTCGAACATCGCCATGAAGGTTGCCTCGCAGGCCAGTTCCCCGTCAACCATTGCGCGGCCCTCGAACTTCCAGACCCGCCCGCCGCCGCGCAGCGCCCTGACATGCAGTTCCATGACGTCGCCGGGCACCACCTTGCGGCGGAACTTGACGCCGTCGACGCCCATGAAAAAGACCTTGGCCTGCTTGTCCACCAGGTCCATCGACAGACCGACCAGCACGCCGCTGGTCTGCGCCATCGCCTCGATGATCATCACGCCGGGAAAGATCGGCATTCCGGGAAAATGGCCCTGAAACTGCGGTTCGTTCAGCGTGATGCACTTGATCCCGACACAGGACACATCCGGGATGATGTCGCGCACCTTGTCGATCAGAAGGAACGGATAGCGATGCGGGATGATCCGCTGGATCAGATCAAGATCGGCAGTCTGGACGGGCGTGTCGATCTTGTTCATGCGTCTCTCCTGTCGCGCACCTGCGCGCCCGCCTGTCAGCAGGGGCCGGGTATAGTTTTGCCATTGCTAGCAACTCGGCCTCCACGGGGCAAGGCAGCGTCGGCAGGCGGTTGTGTATCAGTTTGAATTATCTCTTTTCCGATGTCGTACAGAGTGTTCGTCACGCCAGCGGCCATCGCCGGGGTCGATCCTGAGATGCCCCTGCGAATGGAAACCGGCTCGGCTGGGTTGGTGGCTCAAAGGTCAAGGCAAAATTTCAACTTCCAAGAACAGACATTGCATAAAAACGGTACACTAGATTCACTCATACTGGTACACCGACGCTATCTTCCAGTAAAATAACATATTGATTGTAAATTCTTTTATGTACCAATGATCCCTGCCGCCGGAGCCGAAATCCCAACAAAAAGCACTCGGACCGGCCATGCATCCGTGCCCAACCCTCACGCCTTCTTCGCGTCGTTGACGATGTTCATCCGCGCCATCCCGCTTTCCCCCAGATCGACCGCGGCAAAGGGGCCGCCGTGGCACATCTGGGCGGGGTCTTTCGGATCGGGTGTCGGGGCTTCGGCCAGGACCTTCGCGGCAAAGACCTCGGCATTGTCTTTTGGTCGGTAGCCCAGGAACGCGGCCTTGCTGTTGTCGACCGGGCTGCGGTCGTTGTCTGACACGCCATAGATCACCGAAAACCCGACCGTCGGCGTATCGACGGCGCGCGTCACCAACTGGATCAGGTCGTCGTAGCTGAGCCATGTTCCAAGGGCGCGTGCGCTTGTGACCTGGGCGCAGGACAGAATCCGCAGATGCACCGATTCCAGCCCGCGTTTGTCCCAGTACATCCTGCCAAGATCCTCGGCAAAGCACTTGGCCAGCCCGTAATAGCTGTCGGGCCGGTGGGCTGCGTCCACGCCGATGGCATCCTGGCGCGCGTGCATGCCCACGGCGTGGATGGATGAGGCATAGACGATGCGACGGACACCATGACGGGATGCGGCCTCCCACACGTTGTAGGCGCCGATGAAGTTCGGGCCCAGCAACTCCTCGAACGGTGCCTCATCGGGGTTTGCTCCGAAATGCACAACCATGTCAGCGCCTTGCAGGAGGGTGTGAATGTCGTCATAGACTGCCAGATCGGCCCGCTGGTATCGCTCGCCGGGGTACAGCTTGCCGATGTCGTCATGCAGGTCGGACGACACCAACTCGTCGGCCAGTCTCGTCAGCGGTTCGCGCAGATACGATCCTAGCCGCCCCGCAGCACCGGTCAGGACAATGCGTTTCAGCTTCATGATTGCTCCTCTGCGCCGGTCAAATGATCGCCTTTTCCAAATATGGCCGCCCCGCCGCGATCCGCTCGAAGCCCAAGGGCGACAGGTCCAGCGTGCGCCATTCGCCATAGGTCAGCCATTCCGCCGTCCCGCGACCCATCGCCGGGGACTGCTGCAGCCCGTGGCCTGAAAATCCGTTCAGGAACAGGAAGTTCGCGACCTCGGGATGCGGCCCTGCAATCGCGTTCTGGTCCAGCGTGTTGTAGTCGTATTGCCCGGCCCATTCGCGGATCACCCTGATTGCCTCGAACTGCGGGATGCGGGTGGCGATGGTCGGCCAGATATGGTCCTGCCAGATCGTGTGATCCATCTCGAAATCATCGAAGGCGACCGCCGGGTCATGGGCGGCGTGCCCGCCCGCCATATAGGTCGTCGCCGTATCCTGCCGGAAATGCACGCCCGACGGGTCGATCGTCAGGGGCAGCGGCCGGTCGAGCGGGCGCTCGGCGGTGAAAATCCAGGTAAACCGCTTGCGGGGTTCAATCGGGATGTCGATCCCCGCCATCCGGGCGGTCACAGCGCCGCGCGTGCCGCTGGCATTGACGAGCTGCCCGCAGGCGATGACCTGACCCGATTTCAGCGTGACGCTGTCGATGCGGCTGCCCTTGCGGGTGATTGCCACGACCTCGTTCGCAACATATTCCACGCCGCGCGCCCGCGCCTGACGGCGGAACCAGTCGAACATCGTTATGCCGTCGAAATACCCCTCATCGACCGTGTTGATCGACCCCAGCACAAGGTCTTCGACGGCATAGAACGGATACGCCGCCTTGATCTGATCCGGCGTCATCAGGACTGTGCCTGCCCCTGCCGCCATTTGCACCGCATGGCTGGCACGCAGCACATCGGCAAAGGCCGCAGTATTTGCCAGATACATATAGCCAAAGTTGTTGATCTTCAGTTTCGGTGCGCCCGATGCCTCACCCATAAATCGCGGCAGGTCTTGCACAAACGCCGCCCCGAACTGCGAGATGCGGACGTTCAGCTCGGTCGAAAACTGCTGGCGGATGCAGGAATTGGTCAGTGAGGTGGCCGCGGACGCATAGCTCGGGTCGCGTTCGATCACCAGCACCGAGCCGTTGAAATCAGGGTTCTCGGTCAGGAACCAGGCGGTCGAAGACCCAAGGATTGCGCCCCCGATGATCACCACGTCATACGAGGACTTCAGTGAAGGATCGGTTCGCAAAGTATTCATCATTCAGACAATATCTCCTTTGCGTGCGGCGGTCAGGATGTCTGCGATGACAGCCTCGGACAGGCCATGGATATCCCGCGCAGCCGTCGCTGAAATATATCCCAGCGCCAGATCGCGCCGCACCGCCGCCGGATCTCGCGCGGACAGCGGCCCATAGCCGGCCCCGCCCGGAAATGCCATCATCACGCGCCGTCCGTGGGCCACGAACTGCTTGCCCTTGCCCTTCATCGGCGTGCCATCGTCCTGACCGATGGTCGTGGGCGCGCCCGAACCACCGCCGCGCCGTCCCCGCGCCGGATGGTCCACCCGGTCGAACATCGCCTGGATGTCGAACTCGTGCCCCTCGCGCGCGCCGACCTCCATGAACTGCCCCAGACCCCCGCGCTGCGTGCCTGCCCCCCCGCTGTCTGGCCGCAATTCCTTGCGCCATATGATCACCGGGCCGGTCTGCTCGGTGGCCTCCACCGGCATCGTCATCACGCCTGACGGAAATGCGGTCGCGTTCAGCCCGTCCAGTGCGGGCCGCGCGCCTGCACCGCCCGAATTGAAGGTCAGAACCTCGGACCGCACCGCATCGGCGGGCGGTGGCGCATCGGTGCGGGGCCGCAGCGACACCTGAAAATTGCAGAGCGACCCCGCCCCTTCGGCAGGCACGACGCCGGGCAATATCTGGTCAAGGGCGGCATAGATCGTATCGGGGATCATGTGGCCGACCACATGGCGCAGGGCGACCGGGGCGGGATGCACCGCATTCAGGATGCAGTTGACCGGCGCCACCACCTCGAACGGGGCAAGCGAGGCCGCATTGTTCGGAATCTCCGGCGCGATGGCGCATTTCAGCGCATAGCAGGTATAGGCCTTGGTGTAGACCAGGGGCACGTTGATGCCCTTTTTGTCCAGGGCCGATGTCCCCGTCCAGTCGCTGGTCACCCGATCCGGCAGCACCGTCAGCTTCACGGCCAGATCAATGGGCCGGTCATAGCCGTCGATCTGCATGAACCCCGATGCCGTCTGCTGCGGCAGGGCAGCGATCCGGGCGATCGTCGCGTCCCGCGAATTGGTCAGGATAAAGTCGGAAATCCCTTCAAGATCAGCTAGATGGAACTCGATCATCATGTCGGTCAGGCGGCGGTGGCCGATCTCGTTGCAGGTCGCCAGCGCATAGACATCGCCGACAAGCTGATCCGGCTCGCGCACATTTCCCCTGATGATGCGGATCAGGGTGGCATCGACATTGCCCCGCTCGATCAGCTTCATGATCGGGATGTAAAGCCCTTCCTCATAGACGGAATTCGCATCCGCCCCGAACCCGCGCCCGCCGATATCGACGATATGCGCGGTGCAGGCAAAGAACCCGACCAGCACGCCCTTGTGGAACGACGGCGTGACCACCGTGATGTCATGCAGGTGGCCGGTGCCCTCCCAGGGGTCGTTTGTGATGTAGACGTCTCCCTCGTGGATATTCTCCCGCCCGATCCGCCGGATGAAATGCGGGACCGCATCGGCCATCGCATTCACATGGCCCGGCGTGCCCGTGACGGCCTGGGCCAGCATCTCGCCCCTGGCGTTGTAGGCGCCCGCCGACAGATCGCCCGCTTCGCGGACCGAAGTCGAAAACGCCGTCCGCACCAGCGCCTGCGCCTGCTCCTCCACGATGGAGATCAGCCGGTTCCACATCACCTGATGCGCGACGGTCGAGGTCATGGCAGGTCCCCCCAGGCCGTCATGGCTATGCAGCCATCTGCCAGCGCTATCGCCCGCCGGCTTGAAGACACCACAATGGTCGTCTCGTCCTCGGTGATCAGTGCGGGGCCGTCCATCGTTGCTCCAGGCACCAAAGCCTTGCGTTCGTAAAGACGTGCCGGATGTTCCTGACCTGACCCTGCATCGAACATGTTGCGATATCTCGCGCTATGCGGCGCACCGCTTGCCGCGACCTCGGCAACCGGTGCCGCGATCGCCACCGGTGTCGTCGCATTCACCGACCAGACCGTGATCTCGACCTCCATGCCGTCCACCACGCGGCCGAAAAGCCGTGCATAGTCTGCCGCGAAGCGCGCAAGAAAAGTCGCCGGATCGGGTGCGTGCGCCGCGTCTGCCGGCAGCGGGACCGGGATTTCCCAACCCTGACCGGCATAGCGCATATAGACCCTGAACTCTGCCGCTATCGGGGCGGTCGCGTCGCAGGACCGCACAAAACGGGTCGCCTCGTCCTGCAGCTCGGCAAAGATTTGTCCGGCCAGATCCGCATCAAATCGGGACATCTTCATGAACACAGACCGGTTCGCCTCGAAACTGAACGGCGCGCGCAGAAACCCGATGGCGGACCCGACGCCCGCACCCGGCGGGATCAGGCAGCGCGCAATGCCCAGCTTTTCGCACAGTCGCGCCGCATGCAGTGGCGCCGCGCCGCCAAAGGCGATCATGGTGTATTCCGCCAGATCCTCGCCGTTCTCGACCGCGTGGACCCGTGCTGCATTGGCCATGTTTTCATCCACGACTTCGGCAAGCCCCCAGGCGGCCTCCATCACCGGCAGCGACAACGGTCCACCTACCGAGGTCTCCAACGCCCGCGCCGAGGCCACCGGGTCCAGTGGGATCGTCCCGCCCGCGAACCCCACCGGATCAAGCTTGCCCAGGGTCAGGTCGGCATCAGTCACCGCAGGCCGCGTGCCCCCGCGACCGTAGCACGCCGGTCCGGGCTCTGATCCCGCGCTTTCCGGCCCGACCCGGATTTGCCGTATCCCGTCCACATGCGCCAGCGACCCGCCGCCCGCGCCGATCTCCACCATGTCGATCACGGGGATCGAGATCGGCATGCCCGAACCCTTCTTGAACCGATAACTCCGCGCCACCTCGAACACCCGCGCGGTTTTCGGCGTCTGGTTCCTGATCAGGCAGATCTTTGCCGTGGTGCCGCCCATGTCAAAGGACAGCACGCGGTCCAGCCCGTGCCGCGCCGCGATGTCGGCGGCAAAGACAGCGCCCCCCGCCGGGCCCGATTCCACCAGCCGCACCGGAAACTCTGCCGCCGTCGCGATGTCGATGATGCCGCCGCCGGAGTGCATCAGGAATACCGGACAATCCGCCCCTTCATCGCGCAAGCGCCCCGCCAGCCGGCGCAGATAGGACGCCATCAGCGGTTTGATATAGGCATTTGCGACGGTGGTGTTGAACCGCTCATACTCACGCATCTGGGGGCTGACATCGCAGGACAGCGACACCATCACCCCCGGCAGGCGGTCCGCCAGAATTTGGCCGATCAGCCGTTCATGCGCGTCGTTGACGTAGGAATGCAGCAATCCGACCGCCACGCTTTGATAGTCGCCTTCACGCAGGGTGTCGGCCAGCGCCTCAACCTCGGCCCGGTCCAGCGGGATCAGGACGTCCCCCCGCGCATCCATCCGTTCCGCCACCGTGTAGCGGCGGTTGCGCGGCAGCAGCGGTTCCGGCAGCACAAGGTTCAGGTCATACTGTTCGAACCGGCTTTCGGTGCGCATTTCGATCACGTCGCGGAACCCTTGCGTCGTGATCAGCGCAGTCTTGGCACCCCGCCGTTCGATCAGCGCGTTGGTGGCCAGTGTCGTGCCATGGATGATCTGGGCAATCGCGGAGACCGACAACCCCGCCTTGGCGCAGACGCGGTGCATTCCGTCCACGATGGCCTCTTCGGGGGCCTTTGGCGTCGTCAGCACCTTGACCGAATGACGCAAGTCACCCTGTTCCAGGACCAGATCGGTAAACGTCCCGCCAATATCGACACCAAGGCGGACGGACGGGGCGGGCATCAGCGACTCCTGCAACGTGCTGCGCCTCACCCTAGGCCAGCGTCATGGCAATGAAAACAGACCATGGGGAGCGTTCAGGCCCCGGCGTCCCGTAGACGGAACCGCTGGATTTTCCCGGTCTGTGTCTTGGGCAGGGCATCCACAAAGACCACCCGGCGGGGATATTTGTAGGGCGCGATGACGGCCTTCACATGGTCCTGCAACGCCTTGATCTGCATGGCGTTCGCCGCCTGACCCGCCACCAGAACGACATGCGCCTCGACCACCTGGCCGCGTTCGTCATCAGCGGCACCGATGACGGCGCATTCCAGCACCGACGGATGGGACAAAAGCGCCGCCTCCACCTCTGGCCCCGCGATGTTGTATCCTGCACTGATGATCATGTCGTCGGACCGGGCGGCGAAATGGAAGCGCCCCTCGTCGTCCTGCCAGAAACTGTCACCCGTCAGGTTCCAGCCGTTCTGCACGTATTTGCGCTGCCGGTCATCGGCGAGGTAGCGACAGCCGGTCGGGCCGCGAACCGCCAGCCGCCCGACCTCGCCGCGCGGCATCTCGGCCCCCGCCGCATCCACAATCCGCGCCTGATAGCCCGTCACGGGGCGCCCCGTGCAGCCCGGCCGATGGTCGGTAAAGCGGTTGGTCAGAAAGATGTGCAGCATTTCGGTGGCCCCGATCCCGTCCAGCATCGGCTTGCCGGTTTTCGCAATCCATTCGTCATAGACCGGCGCAGGCAGGGTTTCCCCCGCGCTGACCGCTGCGCGCAAGCTGGACAGGTCCGCGCCTTCATCCATCGCCTTCAACATCACGCGATAAGCCGTTGGCGCAGTGAAACAAATCGTTGCGCGGTGTTCCTGAATCAGGGCGACCATGTTCGGCGGGCTGGCCTGCTCCAGCAAGGCGGCGGCCGCGCCAAACCGCAACGGAAAGATCGCAAGGCCGCCAAGACCAAAGGTGAACGCCAAAGGCGGCGAGCCGACAAATACATCCTCGGGCGTGACACCCAGAATCTCGGCCGCATAGCCATCCGCGATGATCAGAAGGTCGCGGTGGAAATGCATCGTCGCCTTTGGTTCTCCCGTGGTGCCAGAGGTGAAGCCGAGCAGCGCCACGTCATCACGTCCAACCGGCGGCGCGGTAAACCGGACGGATTTGCGCAGGGCGACCCGGTCCAGTTCGGCGTCATGGTTGGCCGTGCCGTCGAACCCCACGACCGTCGTCAGGAACGCCGACCCCTTGGCCGCCGTCACCAGATCCTCCATCAGCCGCGTGTCGCAGAGCGCGTGGCTGACGCAGGCCTTGTCGATGATCTTGGTCAGTTCCCCCGCCCGCAGCATCGGCATCGTGTTGACGACGACCGCCCCCGCCTTGGTCGCGCCAAGCCACGCCGCCACCATCGCGGGGTTGTTCGCAGACCGGATCAGAACGCGATTTCCGGGCTTTACGCCATAATCCTCGACCAACGCATGCGCGATCCGGTTGGTCCAGTCGGCCAGTTCCTTGTAGGTCCGTTGCCGCCCGTTGCCGATCAAGGCGGTATGGTCGCCAAAGCCGCGTGCCACCATCGCGTCGGTCAGTTCAACGGCGGCATTCAGCATCGGCGGATAGGGAAAGGCCGATGTGTCGATCTCGGGCCATTGCTCGGCAGGCGGCAGGTTGTCGCGGGTGAACGTGTCGATGTGGCCCGATGGTCCCAGCCGCATCATGCGCCCTCCTCCGGGATCACCGCGGTCGCCTCGATTTCGACCTTGGCGCGATCCTCCACCAGCGCCACGACCTGTACCAGCGCCATTGCGGGATAATGCCGCCCGAGGACCGCTTTATAAACACGCCCCAATCCCTTGAGGTTGCTGAGATATTCTGTCCTTGATGTCACATACCAGGTCAGCCGCACGATATGTTCCGGCCCTGCGCCGCCTTCGGCCAGCACCGCCACGATGTTGCGCAGGGTCTGCTCCACCTGGCCCACGAAATCATCCGTCTCGAAGAGGCAGTCACCGGTCCAGCCGACCATGCCGCCGGTAAAGATCATGCGGCCGCGCGCGGCGATGCCGTTGGCATAGCCGATGGCGGGTTTCCAACCCTTCGGGTGCAGGATGTCATGCATCACTCGCCTCCATGAACCCCAAAATCCTGGCCCTGATCGCATCGGGCCAAGGCTGCGGCCTCCCGCCCATGCCGACCCGGACCAGCACCAGTGCGACGGTCACGCGCCTTGCCCCCTCGCACCAGGCTTCTACCCTGAACCCGACCGAACTCTGCCCGAGCCTCGTCACCGAAAGCCGCCATTCCAGCACATCGCCCAACCGGCTGGGCAGGTGGAAATCGGTCTCGATCCGCGCTGTCGGGACACCTTCGTCCGCCGCCATCATCGCCGCAAAGCTCTGGCCCGCCACTTCGCGGAAAAAGTTTTCGACCACCGAGTTTGTCATCTCGAAATAGCGCGGATAAAACACGATCCCCGCCGGATCGCAGTGGTTGAACTCGACGGGAATGGCGCGCCGGTAGATCACAGGATGCTCCTTGCGATAACGATCCTCTGCACATCCGACGCGCCCTCATAGATGCGCAAGGCCCTGATTTCACGGTACAGTCTTTCCACGGCCGACCCGGACCGCACGCCGTCGCCGCCATGCAGTTGCAGGGCCATGTCGATCACCTCCTGCGCCGCCTCGGTGGCATAGAGTTTCGCCATCGCGGCCTCGCGAGTGATCCGCGTCGCGCCCTGATCCTTGACCCAGGCCGCCCGGTAGACCAGCAGGGCGGCGGCATCGATCTTCAACGCCATATCGGCCAGATGCCCCTGCACCATCTGCATCTCGGCCAGCGCCTGTCCCTGAATGCGCCGCGATTTGACCCGCGCAATGGCCTCATCGAGTGCCCGCCGCGCAAACCCCAGAGCCGCAGCCCCGACAGTGGAACGGAACACATCAAGGACCGACATCGCGACCTTGAACCCCTCGCCCGCCGCACCGATCAGCGCGCTCTGGGGCAGAGACACGTCCGTGAGGGACAGCCGCGCAAGGGGATGCGGCGCCATCACCTCCAGCCGTTCCTCGACCCGCAAGCCCGCCGCATCCGCAGGCATCAGGAACGCCGACAGCCCGCGCGCGCCCGGCTCCTCGCCCGTGCGCGCGAACACAACATAGACATCGGCAATCCCGCCGTTGGAAATCCACGTCTTGACCCCGTTCAGCACCCAGCCACCCTGAACGCGCGTGGCCGTTGTCGAGGTCGCCGCCACATCCGATCCCGACGCCGGTTCGGTCAGCGCAAACCCCGCAATCGCCGTTCCCGCCCGCGTCCGGTCGAGCCACCGCCGCTGTCGGTCCGTCCCGAAAAGCGACACCGCCCCCATGCCCAGCCCCTGCATTGCAAAGGCGAAATCCGCCAACCCGTCATGCCGCGCCAAGGTCTCGCGGATCAGGCACAGGGTGCGCACGTCCAGCGTTTCACCGCCCGAATGCCGCAACCACTCCCCGGCCCCAAGCGCCGCCACAAGCCCCCGACAGGCCGCATCGACATCGCCATGATCGACCGGCAGATGCGCCGCGCACCACGTCTCCAGCCCTTCGGCCAGGGCGCGATGCCGGTCCTCGAAGAACGGCCAGCCTAGGAAACTTGCATCAGACATCACGTCTTCACTTTCCATGGACCGGACCGCAGGCCCTGCGCCGAACAGAAAAATTTTCGTCGAAAATTTTTCGCCTGCACGTTCAATCCCCTTCGAATACAGGCTTTTCGCGGGCAACGAACGCCTGGTAGGCGCGCGCGAAGTCCTTGGTCTGCATGCAGATTGCCTGCGCCTGGGCCTCGGCCTCGATCGCTGCCAGCAGCCCCATGTCCCATTCCTGCAGCAATTGGGTCTTTGTCACCGAATGGGCAAATGTCGGACCTGCCGCCAGCCGGTCGGCCAGCGCCAGCGCCTCGGCCTCCAGAACCTCGGCGCCATGCAGGGCGTTCCAGAACCCCCAGGCATGCCCTTCGGCCGCCGTCATCACCCGGCCGGTGTACAACAACTCGGCCGCCCGACCCTGGCCGATGATGCGTGGCAGCATCGCACAGGCCCCCATGTCGCAGCCCGCCAGGCCGACGCGGGTGAACAGGAACGCGCATTGCGCCGCCGGGGTGGCCAGCCGCAGGTCGGCGGCCATGGCGAGGATCGCCCCCGCCCCCACCGCCGCCCCGTCCACGGCAGCGATCACCGGCTTGCCGCAGGTCAGCATCGCCTTGACCAGATCGCCGGTCAGCCGGGTGAACGCCAAAAGCTCTGCCATCGGCAGCCCGACCAGCGGCCCGATGATGTCATGCACATCGCCACCAGAGCAGAAATTCCCGCCGTTCGACGCGAACACCACGACATCCACGTCGCCGGCCGCGGCAAGCGACCGGAACGTGTCGCGCAATTCGACATAGGACGCAAAGGTCAACGGGTTCTTGCGCTCCGGCCGGTTTAGTCGGATCAGCGCCACCCTGCCCCTGATCTCCCACAGAAAGTGGTCCGGCTTCAGTCCCGCCATGCTGGTCATCGCGTGCCCATCCGTTTCAGAATCTCCGTCATCGCCTCAAGATCGGCCTCGGACATCGACGCGAACAGCTTGTCCACCTCGGCCTCGTGCCCCGCGGCCAGTCCTTCGAATTCGGCCAGTCCTTCGGGCGTCAGCGCCACAAAGACGGTGCGGCGGTCCGTCTCGGACGGAGTGCGGCGCACGAACCCGTCGGTTTCCAGCCGGTCCACCACCGTCGTCGCATTGCCGTTCGACACCAAAAGCATCCGCGACAGTTCCGACATCGTCACCCCGTCCCGCCGCCGCCACAGGGCGGCCATCACATCGAACCGCGGCAGCGTCGTTCTGTGCTTGACCCGCAGATGCTCGCGCAGGTGGCTTTCGGCCGCGCGCATCACGCCCAGAAGCCTGATCCACATCTTCAACCGCCGCTTTGAGGTGTCGCTCATGGCTCGCCCCCCGAGATGGCGATGGCCTGGCCGTTGATGCCCTCGGATCCCGGCCCGCAGAGCCACAGCGCCGCCGCCGTCACCTCGGCAGGCTGGATCAGCCGGCCTTGCGGGTTCATCGCCTCCAGCGCCGCCCGCGCCTCCGCCAGTGTCCGCCCGGTCTTTTCCGCGATCACCGCCACCGACCGATCCGTCATCGGCGTGTCGAGAAATCCCGGACACAAGGCATTTACCGTCACCGGCCCCTTTGCCACTTCCAGCGCCAGGGACCGGGTCAGGCCGATCACTCCGTGCTTGGCCGCCGCATAGGGCGCGATCTTGGCGTAACCCTTGAGGCCCGCGGTCGAGGCGACGGAGATCAGGCGACCCCACCCGGTCATCTGCCGCAGACCTGCCTGCAAGGTCAGGAAAACCCCCGTCAGATTGACCGCGATCATCGCGTTCCACTGGTCCAGGGTCGTTCGCAGAAAGGGCGCGCTGTCCGCCGCACCGGCATTGGCAATCACGATGTCGCAAGGCCCCGCCGCCGCGAACATCGCCGCAACCGACCCCGCATCCGTCACATCCGCGACCACGACCTCGGCCCCTGTCGCCGCCGCCACCGCCTCCAGCGCCTCGCGCCTCCGCCCGGCGATCACGAGCTTTGCCCCCACCGCCGCAAACCCGCACGCAAGGTCTGCCCCGGCACCCGAACCGCCGCCCGTGATCAGCACGCGGTGCCCCTCAAGCACGGATCACCTCCGCCGCGCGGGCCACCAGTCGCCGCGCCTGATCGCGGCCTGCCAGATAAGGCAGCGGCCATCCGGTTACCTCATCCCCTGCCGCAACGGCCGCATGAAGCGTCCAGTAGGGGTCTGCAAGATGCGGTCGCGCCAGACAGACAAGGTCCGCGCGCCCTGCCAGCAGGATGCCGTTCACCTGATCCGCCTCGGTGATGTTGCCGACCGCCATCGTCGCCAGCCCCGCCTCGTTCCTGATGCGGTCGCTGAAGGGCGTCTGGAACATCCGGCCATAGACAGGTTTCGCCTCGGTCGAGGTCTGGCCTGCGCTGACGTCGATGATATCCGCCCCGGCACCGGCAAAGGCGCGCGCGATCTCGACCGCCTCGGAGCCCGTCACGCCGTCCGCGCCCACCCAGTCATTCGCCGATATCCGGACCGACATCGGCCGTTCCCCCGGCCATTCCGCCCGCATCGCGGCAAAAACTTCCAAGGGATAGCGCATCCGGTTCTCCAGGCTGCCACCGTAGTCGTCGGTGCGCCGGTTCGACACCGGGCTGATGAAGCTGGAGATCAGATATCCGTGTGCCGCGTGCAGCTCGATCATGTCGAACCCTGCCCGCGCCGCCATTTCCGTCGCCTTGACGAACTGCAACAGGACCTTGTCCATGTCGTCGCGGTCCATTTCTTTCGGCATCTGGTTGGCGGGCGACCACGGCACCGCCGACGCGCTCATCACCGGCCAGTTGTCACGCGGCAGCGGCGCGTTGTCCTCTTCCCAGCCCACCCGGGTCGATCCCTTGCGCCCCGAATGGCCGATCTGGCAGCAGATTTTGGCGTCCGTCTCGGCATGGACGAAATCGACCAGCCGCTTCCACGCCGCTTCATGCTTTGGCGCGTAAAGCCCCGGACAGCCCGGCGTGATGCGGCCATGCGCGGACACGCAGGTCATCTCGGTGAAGACAAGCCCCGCCCCGCCCTTGGCCCGCTCGGCGTAGTGGACGAAATGCCAGTCAGTCGGGCAGCCATCCACCGCCTTGTACTGCGCCATCGGGCTGACCACGACGCGGTTGCCCAGCCGCATTCCCCGCAGGGTGAACGGCGCGAACATCGGCCGGCGGCCCTCGTTCCCGCCCGCTTGGCCCTGAAACCAAGCCTCTGCCCCCGCCAGCCATTCAGGGTCGCGCATGCGCAGGTTTTCGTGGGAAATCCGCTGGCTGCGGGTCAGCAGCGAATAGGCGAACTGGACGGGCGGCATATCCAGATAGCGCTCTACCTCTTCGAACCATTCCAGACTGTTGCGCGCCGCCGATTGCAGGCGCAGCACTTCGACCCGGCGTTCCTCCTGATAACGCTGAAATGCCGCCTCCATCGTCGGTTCCGTGTGCAGGTAGTCTGCCAGCGCAATCGCCGATTCCAGCGCCAGTTTGGTCCCCGACCCCACCGAGAAATGCGCCGTCGCCGCCGCATCGCCCATCAGAACGACATTCTGGTGGTACCAGCGCTGGCAGATCACGCGGGGAAATTGCATCCAGACCGCCGAGCCGCGCAGATGGGCCGCGTTCGACATCAGGTCGTGGCCACCGAGATGCGCGGCAAATATCCGGCGACAGGTCTCGACCGTCTCTTCCTTGGTCATCGCGGGGAAACCCCACGCCTCCCACGTTTCCGGCAGGCATTCGACGATGAAGGTCGCCGTCTGGTCGTCGAACTGGTAGACATGCGCCCAGACCCAGCCATGCGGGGTCTTTTCGAAGATGAAGGTGAACGCGTCGTCGAACTTGGCATGGGTGCCCAGCCAGACGAACTTGCATTTGCGCGTATCGATGTCGGGCTGGAACACCTCCGCGTATTCGCGCCGCACCGTGGAATTCAGGCCATCGGTCGCGACCACAAGGTCGTACTGGCCGCGATATTCCTCGGCCGTCCTGAACTCGGTCTCGAACCGCAGGTCCACGCCCAGATCGCGCGCGCGCGCCTGCAGCAGGATCAACAGCGCCTTGCGCCCGATGCCGGCAAAGCCGTGCCCGCCTGACACCGTGCGCACCCCGCCATGCACCACGGCGATGTCGTCCCAATAGGCGAACTGGCCCCGGATGGCGGCCGCACTCACCGGATCGTTGGCTGCAAGCCGTCCCAGACTGTCGTCCGACAGCACGACGCCCCAGCCAAAGGTGTCATTCGCGCGGTTGCGCTCCAGCACCGTCACCCGGTGCGACGGATCGCGCAGCTTCATCGAGATCGCAAAGTATAGGCCGGCGGGGCCGCCCCCGAGGCAAAGGATGTTCATCCATGGCTCCTGTATCCCCGACAGCGTGCCACTGCAAAAAAACAATTTCAAGTTTAAAGTTTTTTGCTTGAATTTTCCCGCCACCGGCGCATGATGCCGCCATGGACGTGCTGCTGGTTGATCACTTTGCGGGCTGGACCCGCCTGACGCTCAATCGTCCCGACGCGACGAATGCGCTGACCACGGACCTTTTGTCCGCATTGGCGGCGACGCTGGACTGTCTGGCGACCAACCCGTCGTGCCATGCGGTGATGATCTGCGGTGCAGACGGCAATTTTGCCGCCGGGGCTGATGTCAACGAGATCGCGGCCAAGACCCGCGATCAGGCGATCCACGATCCCCGCAATGCCGCCTGGTCGTCGATCCGCGCCTTTCCCAAGCCCCTGATCGCGGCGGTCGACGGCTTTGCGCTTGGCGGCGGGCTGGAACTGGCGCTGATGGCGGACCTGATGGTGGTCGGCGGCACGGCGCGGCTGGGCCTGCCGGAAAGCAATCTGGGCCTGATCCCCGGCGCGGGGGGCGGCCAGCGGCTGCTTGCGCGCATCGGTCCGGCTCGTGCGGCGCGCATGGTGCTGACAGGCGAGATCATCGACGCCGCGCAGGCCGAAGCCTGGGGTCTTTGCGCCTGGCGCGTCGCGGGATCCGCCGTGGACGAGGCCGAGGTTCTGGCCGCCCGCATTGCCGCGCGCGCACCCTTGGCGATGAATGCGGCCAAGCGCGCGCTGGTCAACGGTGCCGAGGCGCGGCTGGCCTTCAAGGACGAACGCGCGGGGTTCGAGGCGCTGCTGGACAGCGCCGACAAGACCGAAGGCATCCGCGCCTTTCGCGAACGCCGCAAGCCGGAGTTCAGGGGTCAATGACGACGATTGCCGTGATCGGACTTGGCGCGATGGGTCTGGGGATCGCGCAGGTCTATGTCACGGCAGGGTTTGCAGTGCTTGGCACCGATGCCGGCAGCAACGCCCGTGCCACCGCGCGCGACGGCCTGTCGCGGGCGCTTTCATCGCGGGTCACATCGGGCCGCTTGACGCCCGACGATGCGGCGGCGGCGCTGGACCGCTTTCGCGTGGTGGACGATCTGGACGCCCTCGCGGCGGCTGACCTGGCCATCGAGGCGATTGTCGAGGACAAGGCCGCCAAATCCGCCCTGCTGGCGCAGATGGAATCCGTGCTGTCGCCGGGTGCCACCCTCGCCACCAACACTTCGTCGCTGGGCGTGGGCGACCTTGCCACCGCGCTGACCCGCCCCGGACGGCTGGTGGGCCTGCATTTCTTCAACCCGCCCCCGGCGATGCGGCTGGTGGAACTTGTCACCCTTCCGGTTACGGACCCCGCCGCGGCAACCCTTGCGCGGCAGGTCACAGAGACCGCCGGCAAGACCGTGATCGCCTGCGCGGACAGTCCGGGCTTTGTCGTCAACCGCTGCGCGCGGCCCTTTTACGGCGAGGCGCTGGCGCTGCTGGAAGAGGGTCGCAGCCCCGCCGACATCGACGGCGCGATGCTGGCGGCGGGCTACCGTCTGGGTCCGCTGGGGCTGATCGACCTGATCGGCACCGATGTGCATCTGGCCGCGACCGAGACGATCTACGCAGCATTCGACCGGCACCCCCGCTATTATCCCTTTGCCGCCCTGCGCCGCAGGGTTCTTTCGGGGCATCTGGGGCGCAAGTCGGGAATCGGGTTGCTGTACCCGCAGACCATGCCCGCCGCCCCCGCCGATGCTGCCGCCATCGCCCTGCGCATCGAGGCGACACTGGTGAACGAGGCGGCCTGGCTTGTCGCGGCGGGCGGACCGGCTGCCGCTGACATCGACACCGCGCTGAGGCTGGGAATGAACTTTCCGCGCGGACCCTTTGAAATGCTTGACCTTCACGGGCGCGACCGCGTTCGGCAGACGCTGGCAGACCTTGCTCGGAATGCCCCACCGCACCTGGCGGGCCGCTATGACGCGGCACCCCTGTTGCAGGCGGGCTGATCCAAGGTCCGTCAGGCGACCGGCATCCGCGTCTCGACCATCCCGGCATACCAGCTTGCCCCGAACGGCAGGGCCGCGTCGTCAAAGGTATAGGCGGGGTGATGCACATTGGCGGTGTCGCCATTGCCCAGAAAGATATAGGCTCCGGGCCGTTCGTTCAGCATGAAACTGAAATCCTCGGCCCCCATGCTGGGGGGGTACATCGGATCGACGCGGCCCGACACCGCACGGGCGACATCGACCGCATAGCCGGTGTTTTCTGGCGTGTTCACGGTGGCGGGGTAGTTGCGGGTATAGGTCAGCGTCGCCACCGCGCCAAAGGTCCGGGCGGTGCCTTCAACGATCTCGGCGATGCGCCGTTCGGCCATGTCCTGCACCCGCGGGTCCATCGTGCGCACGGTGCCAGACATCCGCACGGCCTGCGGGATCACATTGCGGGCGCTGCTGTCGGTCTCCACCGTGCAGACCGACACCACCAGACAGGCCAGCGGGTCGGCATTGCGCGACACAATGGTCTGCAGCGCCACGATGATATGGGCTGCAACGACCGTGGTGTCGATGCAGTCATGCGGGTAGGCCGCATGGCCGCCCCTGCCCGTCACCGTGATGTCGATGTAATCGGCGGCGGCCATCGTCGCCCCCGGCCGGATGGCGAATTCACCCACCGGCAGGCCGGGCCAGTTGTGCATGCCGTAAACCTCCTGGATGCCCCAGCGGGTCATCATGCCGTCGGCCACCATCTCGCGCCCGCCGCCGCCGCCCTCTTCGGCCGGCTGAAAGATGACCACGGTCGTGCCGTCGAAATTCCGCGTTTCGGCCAGGTATTTCGCCGCCCCGAGCAGCATCGCGGTATGGCCGTCGTGCCCGCAGGCATGCATTCGCCCCGGAACGGTCGAGGCATAGGCCAGCCCCGTCGCCTCGGTGATCGGCAGCGCGTCCATGTCGGCGCGCAGGCCGATGACGCGGCCCTTGCGGTCGGTCCGTCCCCGGATCACACCGACAACGCCGGTGCGCCCGATGCCGGTCGCCACTTCGTCACAGCCAAACGACCGCAGCAGGTCCGCCACCCGCGCCGAGGTGCGGTGGGTGTCGAACAAAAGTTCGGGATGGGCGTGGAAATCATGCCTCCAGGCGGTGATCTCGGGCAGCATTTCGGCAAAGCGGTTCTTGACGGGCATGGGCCTGGTCCTTTTCGGGTTGTCCCAATGCTGTGCCAATTGCGCGGCAGGCGCAAGGCGGCTGGCCGGTCACGCCAGCGCCGCAACCAGACGGCGCATGAAGACATGGCCCGCCTGAAACTGCGCGAGGTCGATGTATTCATCCGGCTGGTGCGCCTGCGCGATGGAGCCCGGCCCGCAGACCACGGCGGAATAGCCTGCCAGCTGGAACTGCCCAGCCTCGGTGCCATAGCTGACCACGCCCGTCGCTTTGTCGCCCGTCAGCGCGCGCGCCAGCGCCTCGGCCGGACCGTCGGTTTCCGGCAGCAAGGGCGGCACGCCGAAGAACCGCCGCAGTGCCACACCCGCTTCGGGGCGGCGCGCCCGGATCTCGGCATCCAGCCGCATCGCCTCGGCCTCGATGCGCTGCGCCCAGCCTTCAAGGTCCTCGCCCGGCACGACACGGGTGTCGATGGCAAACCGGCAGTCGGCGGCGGTGATGTTGTTGGCGGTGCCACCCGAAATCGTGCCGACATGCAAGGTCGTGAAGGGCGGGTCGAACTCAGCCGCCAGGCTGGCCGGGGTTGCCGCCTGCAATTCGGCATTGCGGTCATTGATCCAGCCGATCAGGCGCGCGCCTTCCATGATCGCGCTGACCCCGTAGGGCATGAGACTGGAATGCACTTCAAAGCCCTTGACGTGGACATGAAACCCTGTGCCGCCCTTGTGGCCGGTGATCACCTTCATCTCGGACGGCTCGCCGATCAGGGCCAGTTGCCCCATCGGCAGGACCGATTTCAGCGTCTCGATCATCGGCGGCGCGCCGGTGCAGCCCAATTCCTCGTCATAGCTCAGCGCCAGTTGCACGGGCCTGCGCATGCCGGACCTGTGCGCCTCGACCAGCGCCCAGACCGCCAGCGCCACATAGCCCTTCATGTCGCAGGTGCCACGCCCGTAAAGCCGCCCGCCCTGTTCGCGCACCGTCCAGGGGTCCGATGTCCAGTCCTGCCCGTCCACCGGCACCACGTCCGAATGCCCCGACAGCACCACCGCGCCCGGCACCATCGGCCCGGCATGCGCCATCAGCGCAGCCTTGCGGCGATCCTCGTTCCAGTGGCGGTGCGTGACGATGCCATGGCCGCCAAGATAACCGTCCAGCCAGTCGACCAGGTCAAGATTGGACGCCCGGCTGACGGTCGGAAAAGCCACCAGCCGGTCCAAAAGCTGACGCGGCGTCAGATGCTCCATATCGGGGCCTGCCCTTTGCCAGATGTAGTGGCAAACCTGTGACGCACCCGACCCCATGTCAATATCTGGCAGAATGTCGCGCCAACCCGCCATTGTAACGCAAGAAAGCCCTGTCTCCCGGCCAAGAAACAGGATTGCTAGGGGACGAAAAATCGGAAACAGTTATCGCAGACGCGGCCCGCCTCCTGGCAAGGCCTGCGCAAAAACAAAAGAAAAACAATACCTAACAGTCGCGGGGAATGCTGCATGCCCGATGGGGGCGAGACCGTTCTTGATGTGAAGGGACTGAAGACCGTCTTTCGCACGCGCGGGGGCGAAATCCATGCGGTGAACTCGGTCAGCTTTCATCTGCGGCGCGGTGAACTTTTGGGCGTGGTCGGCGAAAGCGGGTCGGGAAAATCGGTGACAATGATGTCGCTGATCCGCCTTTTGCCGTCGCCCCCGGCGGACATCCGCGAAGGCCAGGTGCTGCTGGCGGGCCGCGATGTGCTGCGCCTTGACGCCGACGACCTGCGCGGTGTGCGCGGCGCCAGGGTCGGGTTCGTGTTCCAGGACCCGATGACCTCCTTGAACCCGGTATTCACCGTCGGCTTCCAGATCTGCGAACCCCTGATCGAACATATGGGGATGACCCGCGATCAAGCCCGGACGCGCGCGGCGGAACTTCTGGATCTGGTTGGCATCCCCGATGCCCGCCGCCGCCTTGACGCCTATCCGCACCAGTTTTCGGGTGGCATGCGTCAGCGTGTGATGATCGCCATCGCGCTGGCCTGCGACCCTGACGTGCTGATCGCGGATGAACCGACGACGGCACTGGATGTCACGATCCAGGCGCAGATCCTGGAACTGGTCAAGGACCTGCGCCAGAAGCTTGGCATGGCGATCATCTGGATCACCCATGACCTTGGCGTGATTGCAGGCATCGCCGACCGGGTGATCGTCATGTATGCAGGCCAGGTCGCCGAACACGCGCCCGTGCGGGACTTGTTCGCCAATCCGCAGCATCCCTATACCCGCGCCCTGTTGAAAACCATTCCGGCGATGTCCGGCCCGCGCGAGGCGCGCCTGCGCGTGATCGAAGGGCAACCCCCGATCCTGACCGCGGCGCCCGCGGCCTGCCCGTTCCGCGACCGCTGCCACCACCGTTTTGACGCCTGTGACCGCGCCAACCCGGCCCGGCGCGCGATTGACGGGATGCCGATCGGCCAGGGCCATGACGTTGCCTGTCACTGGACGGCTCCGGCACCGGAGACGGCCCATGCTTGACGCCACCCCCGCCCGCAATCTGGTCGAGGTGCGCGACCTCAAGATGCACTTCCCCGTCTATAGCGGGATCTTGCGGCGGCGGACGGGCGCGATCAAGGCGGTGGACGGCGTCAGCTTTGACATCCTCGAGGGCGAGACACTGGGACTGGTCGGCGAGTCGGGCTGCGGCAAGTCCACCGTGGGGCGCGCCCTGATCCGCCTTTATGACCCGACCGCCGGGTCTGTCGTGATCGACGGCGAGGACATTGCCACGCTTGCCCCCGAAGCCTTGCGTCGCAAGCGCCCGATGATGCAGATGGTTTTCCAGGACCCGCAGGCCAGCCTGAACCCGCGCATGACCCTGTCGCAGATCATTTCGGAACCCCTTGACGAACATACCAAATGGGGCGCTGACCAGAAAATGGCGCGCGTCCATGAACTGATGGACGCGGTGGGGCTGAACCGCCGCTTTGCCAACCGTTTCCCGCATGAGTTTTCGGGGGGCCAGCGCCAGCGCATCGGCATCGCGCGGGCGCTGGCCCTGAACCCGAAATTCATCGTCTGCGACGAACCCATCGCAGCCCTGGACGTGTCGATCCAGGCGCAGGTCGTCAACCTGCTTGAGGATTTGCAGGAAAAGTTCGGGCTGACCTATCTTTTCATCAGCCACGATCTGTCGATGGTCCGCCACCTCGCCGACCGGGTGGCCGTCATGTATCTGGGCCGGATCGCGGAACTGTCGCCGCGTGATGCGCTTTATGCGCGGCCCCTGCATCCTTATGCCGAGGCGCTCTTGTCGGCCGTCAACGAACCCGACCCGGTGCGCGCCGCAAAACGCCAGCGCATCATCCTCAAGGGCGATGTGCCCTCCCCCGCCAATCCGCCCAAGGGCTGCAGCTTTTCCACGCGCTGCCCCAAGGTGTTCGACCGCTGCCGGATCGAGCCGCCCCTGCTGGCCGAGGTGGAGCCGGACAGGCACGTCGCCTGTCACCTTTATGCCATCAACCACGACGCCGCCGGGCCAACCGGCGCATCCGAGGCCAAAGAGCGTAACCAACAAGGAGTACACCCATGAAACTGAAAACAGCCCTTCTGGGGGCAGCCTGCGCCTTTGTGCTGGCGCCCGCCGCCTTTGCCGAGCGCGGCACGGACGGCGAGGTGAAGCTGACCTTCCCGCAAGCCGTCTCGATCTTGAACCCTTATCTTTCCGATGGCACCAAAGACCTGCTGGCATCCTCGATGATTGTCGAGCCGCTTGTCGGGTTTGACAACAATGGCGCGCTCATCGCCAAACTTGTCACCGAAGTTCCAACCGTCGCCAATGGCGGTATTTCCGAGGATCTGACCACCATAACCTACAAACTGCTGCCCGACCTGAAATGGTCTGACGGCACCCCGGTGACGGCAGATGACGTGGTGTTTACTTACCAGTATTGCACCGATCCCGCTGGCGGTTGCGCGCAATTGACCAAGTTCGACGGCATTTCGTCGGTCGAAGCGGTCGACGCTGCAACGGTGAAGATCACCTTTGCGGCGCCCAAACCAAACCCGTTTGCAGCCTTTGCCGGCAATCAGTCGCCGGTTCTGCAAAAGGCGCAGTTTGCGGCCTGCCTCGGGGCCGCCGCGCCAACCTGCACGGATCAGAACTTTGGCCCAATCGGCACTGGCCCCTTCCGCGTGACCGCATTCACCGTCAATGACACCGTGTCGATGGAAGCCAACCCGGAATACCGCGATCCGGCAAAGCCAGCCTTTGCGACAGCCACAATCAAGGGTGGCGGGGATGCCGAAGGATCGGCCCGCGCCGTGATGCAAACCGGCGAATTTGACTACGCCTGGAACACGCAGATCCCGCCGGATAGCCAGGCTGCGATGACCGTCGATGGAAAAGGTCAGTTTGTTGTGGCTTTTGGCAGCCTTGTCGAGCGACTTGAGATCAACTTGACGGACCCGTCCCCCGATCTGCCCGAAGGTAAGCGGTCCACCGCTGCGCAGCCGCATCCAATTCTGACGGATGTGAATGTGCGCAAGGCGCTGTCGATGGCGATCGACCGCCAAATCCTGGTCGAAGTGGGCTACGGCGCCGGCGGGGCGCCCACCTGCAATCTGGTGCCTGCACCAGCCCTTTACGCATCGGACAACACCGGCTGTCTCGCGCAGGATATGGAAGGTGCCAAAGCCCTGCTGGAAACCGCGGGCTGGATCGTTGGTGCCGACGGCATCCGCGAAAAGGATGGCAAGAAACTGTCGATCCTGTATCAGACCACGGTCAACCCGATCCGTCAGGATTTCCAGGCACTGATCAAGGATTGGTGGACCGAACTGGGCGTTCAGGTCGAACTGAAAGCCATTGATCCGGGCGTGTTCTTTGGTGGCGATGCAGGTTCGCCCGATACGTTCGAAAAGTTTTACGCCGACGTGGAAATGTATGCCAACAACTTCAACGGCACGGACCCTGAAACCTATCTGGCACAATATGCCTGCGACAAGGCACCAAAGCCCGAAACGCAATGGCAAGGCCAGAACATCAACCGCTTCTGCGACCCGGCTTATGATGCCCTGGTGGTTGAACTTAGCAGCACACGCGACGAAGCAAAGCGCGCGGAACTTGCCAAAAAGATGAACGACATGCTGACCAAAGACAGCATGGTCATCATCCCGCTGGTCCACCGTGGCACCCTGTCTGCGCATTCCAACGCTCTTGGCGGCGTGCAGATCAACGCCTGGGATTCCGAGCTTTGGAACGTTGCGGACTGGTTCCGGGTCAAGTGATCGAAGTCCTGGCGGGGCCGGTTCGCCGGTCCCGCCGCCTTGATCCTGCCGTTCCCCTTCTTGATCCAAGGCGTCCCCGCCGATGCTGACCTTCACGCTTCGCAGGCTTTTGCTGGCCATTCCCACCCTGCTGGTGATCAGCCTGGTGATCTTTCTCCTGGTCGATCTGGCCCCCGGCTCGCCGATGTCGCAAATTCCCCTGACAGTCCCGCCCGATGTGCGCCGCCGCATGATGGAGGCGCTGGGGGCGGATCAGCCGGTCTTTTTTCGTTACTTCCTGTGGTTGCGCCAGTTCTTCTGGGTCGAACCCGCCTATCTGATCGACGGCTGGTTCGGCACCAGCCTTGCGGGCGGCGAACAGCGCATCCTGTCCTGGCAGTCGCGCAGCCCCGTCTTTGCCATCATCGGTCAGCGCATCCCGCAGACCCTGACGGTCATCGGCACGGCCTATATCGTCGGCATCCTGATCGCGCTGCCGATCGGCATCTATTCCGCCTATCGCCAGTATTCATGGTTCGACCAGGCGGGCACCCTTTTCGCGATGATCGGGTTTTCGGTGCCGACATTCTTTTCCGGCACCCTTTTCATCATCGTATTTGCCGTCTGGCTGGGCTGGTTTCCGACCAAGTACGACACCAACCTGAACGTGACCGACTGGGACAGTTTGCTGCGGCAGGTCCGACAGATGGCCCTGCCGGTGATGACGCTGGGCCTGGCCAATGCCGCCGCGATCAGCCGGTTCATGCGCTCGTCCATGCTGGACAACATGGGACAGGACTATGTCCGCACCGCCCGCGCCAAGGGGATGCCGGAACGGACGGTGATCCTGCGCCATGTGCTGCGCAATTCCCTGATCCCGGTCGTGACGGTCATCGCACTTGGCATTCCCGCCATCTTTGGCGGCGCCATCGTGACCGAGAACCTGTTCGGGGTGAACGGCATCGGTGCCGCCCTGATCGGGGCGATCCAGGCCAGCGACCTGCCGATGGTGCAGACGCTGGCCTTCATCTTTGCCGTGCTGATCGTGCTGTTCAACCTGATCGCCGACATTCTTTACGGCCTTCTCGACCCGAGGATCCGCTATGACTGATGCTGCCGCCTTACTGCCCAAGGCCGTCAGCCAGCGCCGCGCGATCTGGCAGCAGTTCCGCACCCACAAGGGGGCGCTGTTCGGGCTGATCGTGCTGGGCATCCTGACGCTGGCCGTGCTGATCGGACCCTATCTCTGGGTGCCGGAAAAGCTGTCGGTGGCGCAGGCGATCAAGTTGAAGAACCAGGGGCCAAGCTTGCGGTTCCCGCTGGGCACGGACCAGTTGGGCCGCGACATGCTGGCGCGGATGATGCTCGCGGGGCGCATCTCGCTGGCGGTCGGGTTCGTCGCCATGGCCATCGCGATCACCCTTGGCACGCTGGTCGGCATCCTGGCCGGGTTTTTCCGCCGCATTGACGGCCCCCTGATGCGACTGACCGACATGTTCCTGGCATTGCCACTGATCCCGCTTTTGCTGGTCATGGTGATGCTGTTTCGCGACCGCATCGCGGGGATGATCGGACCAGAGCTGGGTGCCTTTGTGCTGATCGTCTTTGCCATCGGCATCACTTCGTGGATGCAGACCGCCCGCATCGTGCGGGGCGAGGTGCTGGCGCTGAAGGAACGCGAATACGTGCTGGCCGCGCGGTCCATCGGCACGGCCCCCCTTGGCATCATCCTGCGCCATATCCTGCCCAACGTGATCTCGCCCGTGATGGTGGCGGCAACGCTGGAAATCGCCGGCGCGATCATCACGGAATCGGTGCTGTCCTTCCTTGGCCTCGGGTTTCCGCCGGATTTCCCGACCTGGGGGCGGCTGTTGTACGACGCCCTGCAATACATGCAGGTCTATCCCGAACGGGTGATCTGGCCGGGGCTTGCGATCTCGCTGACGGTGCTGTCGGTGAATTACATCGGCGACGGATTGCGCGACGCGCTGGATCCGAGGATTCGCGGGCGGTAGGGCGCTATTGCAGATGCGTCCGGATGCGGCGCACCATCAGCCAGACGCCTGCCAGAACCAGCGGCGCCAGGATCGCCATCAATCCTGTCGTGCCCAGACCGACGCTCTCGGCCAGGGGTTTCAACGCATAGGCGGCCAGGTTGACCGCATAATAGCTGATCGCCACCACCGAAAGCCCCTCGACCGTGCGCTGCAGGCGCAACTGAACATCGGCGCGCTGGTCCATGGACTTCAGCAATAGCTGGTTCTGCGCCGACCGTTCCACATCGACCCGCGTGCGGAGCAGTTCCGCCGCGCGTTCGGCGCGTTCGGCCATCGCCTTCAGCCGCCCTTCGGCCGACTTGACGGTGCGCATCGCCGGATCATAGCGGCGCATCATGAACTCGCCGAAGGTCTGGCGGCCCTGCAGGCGTTCCTCGCGCAGGACCTCGATCCGCTGGTTCACGATGGCCTCATAGGCCCCGGTCGCGCCAAAGCGGAAAAAGAACTGCACCGCCAGCACCTCCAGCTCCGCAGAGATCATCAGCAGATCATGCAGCGCCTCTTCAGGCCGCCCCTCGGCGCGGTCCAGTCCCGACACCAGCGCCGTCAGCCGCGGGTCAAGGACGTTCAGGCGCGATGTCAGGTCTCGCGACCGCATCAGCCCCAGCATCGACATCGCGCGATAGGTCTCGATCTCGCACAGACGCTGCACGATGCGGCCGATCCGCCGCTCGCCGGTGCCGGGACGGACAAAGACCGCAAACCGCATATGGCCCGCGGGATCAATGCGGAAATCGCCCGCGACGATGGCGGCACCATCCACCACACGTGATATCGCCAGGCTTTCCGGCACGAACCAGTGTTCCACTTTGGCCAGCACCGAATTTTCGTCATCGGGCATCACCTCGACGCGGATGAGCACGGATGTCAGCCTTTTGCCGGGCGCGTCTGCCAGCCAGTCCTCGGGGAACACCTCGGCCTCGGCGGGGTCAAAGGGGCGGCGCGAAACGCCCGGCGTAAAGGCCGAATAGGTCACGAACTCGGTATGGCTTTCCCATTTCAGTTCCGACCGCCCGATCGGCCCCGAGAAATGTGTGGCGTCGGGCTGCGGATGGGCCGAGGCATGCCGGTCGAGAAGTGCCAAGAGATGCGCCCGGTCCCGTGCGCGGTCGCGGTTTGCGGCCTCGACGGGTTCCTTGATCGCGACATAGACCGCCGTGCAGGGGGCCGCGAGTACAGGAAAGGGGCGCGCATGCAACTCGTTCACGGTGGCATAGCGCAAGGGATGATCGGGAATGGGCGGCATGGCGGGAACTTTCGGTCAAGGATTTCCGATAGTTAGGGCCACTGATACCGGCAATCCAGCATTTTGAAGGCATACATCCGTATGCCGTGCAGGTGTTGCAGTTTCGCAGAGGGTTCAGTCGATCATCGGCAGCAACGCATCCAGGCTCTTCTTCGCATCGCCGTAGAACATCCGGGTGTTTTCTTTATAGAACAGCGGGTTCTCGATCCCCGAATAGCCCGTCCCCTGCCCGCGCTTGGACACGAAGACCTGTTTGGCCTTCCAGCATTCCAGCACCGGCATCCCCGCGATGGGGCTGTTGGGGTCTTCCTGTGCTGCCGGGTTCACGATGTCGTTCGAGCCGATGACGATGGCGACATCCGTGGACGGAAAGTCCTCGTTGATCTCGTCCATCTCCAGCACGATGTCGTAAGGAACCTTGGCCTCGGCCAGAAGGACGTTCATGTGGCCGGGCAGACGCCCCGCGACCGGATGGATGGCGAACCGTACGGTCTTGCCGCGCGCGCGCAGCTTGCGCGTCAGTTCGCTGACCGACTGCTGCGCCTGCGCCACCGCCATGCCGTAGCCGGGGATGATGATGATGCTGTCGGCATCGTTCAGCGCCGCGGCGACCCCTTCGGTGTCGATGGCGATCTGCTCGCCGGTGATTTCCTGCGCGGGTCCGGTGGTGCCGCCAAAACCGCCAAGGATCACGCTGACAAAGCTGCGGTTCATCGCCTTGCACATGATGTAGGACAGGATCGCGCCCGAAGACCCCACCAGCGCGCCGACCACGATCAAGAGGTCATTCGCCAGCGAGAACCCGATCGCCGCCGCCGCCCAGCCGGAATAGCTGTTCAGCATCGAGACCACGACCGGCATGTCCGCCCCGCCGATCCCCATGATCAGGTGATAGCCGATGAAGAACGCCGCCACCGTCATGCCGATCAGCGCGACGGTCGACCCGGTATTGAGGTAGACGATCAACAGGATGACCGAGATCAGCGCCGCACCCGCATTCAGCAGATGCCCGCCCGGCAGCTTTTTCGCCTTGCCGTCCACCTTGCCTGCCAGCTTGCCAAAGGCGATGACCGATCCGGTGAATGTCACCGCCCCGATGAACACGCCAAGGAACGTCTCGACCCGCAGGATCGTGATCTCCACTCCGGTCTTGTCGGCGACTACTGCGGCAAAGCCGTCCAGCGCCGCGCGCGCCGCTTCGTCCATGCCCGCGACACGGACCAGTTCGGCATGGGTGTTGAACCCGATGAACACCGCCGCAAGGCCGACAAGGCTGTGCATCGCGGCCACCAGTTGCGGCATCTCCGTCATCTGCACGCGCTGTGCCACGACCCAGCCGATCGCCCCGCCCCCCGCGATCATCACCAGCGAAATCAGCCAGTTGCCCGATCCAGGCCCTGAAAGCGTCGCCAGCACCGCCAGCGCCATGCCCGCTATGCCGTACCAGACCGCGCGTTTGGCGCTTTCCTGCCCGCTCAGTCCCCCCAGGGACAGGATGAACAGCACCGCTGCAACGACATAGGCCGCCGTGGTGAATCCGTAATCCATGACGCGCCCCTTACGATTTCTGGAACATGGCAAGCATGCGCCGCGTGACCATGAAGCCACCAAAGATGTTGATCCCGGCCATGAAGACCGACAGGGCGGCCAGCACGACGATCAGCCCGTTGCCAGACCCGATCTGCATCAGCGCGCCCAGAATGATGATGGACGATATTGCGTTCGTCACGGCCATCAGCGGCGTGTGCAGGGAATGCGCGACGTTCCAGATCACCTGGAACCCCACGAACACCGCCAGCACGAAGACGATGAAATGCGATATGAAGCTGGCCGGCGTGAACAGCCCCGCCAGCAGCATCAGCCCGCCGCCGATCGCCAGAAGCCCGACCTGGCTGCGGGTCTGCGCCCTGAACACGGCCACCTCGTTGGCGCGGCGTTCCTCGGGCGTCAGGTCGCGCGCCTTCTCCTTTGGCTTTTGCACCGCGATGGCCGCGATCTTGGGTGGCGGGGGGGGATAGGTCACGGCACCTGCATGCGCCGCCGTGGCCCCCCGGATCACGTCATCGTCCATGTTCTGCACGATCACACCATCCTTCTTTGGTGTAAGATCGGTCAGCATGTGGCGGATGTTGTTGGCATAAAGCGTCGACGCCTGGGCGGCCATCCGGCTGGGAAAATCGGTATACCCCACCACGGTCACACCATTGCCGGACACGATCTTCTGGTCCGGCACCGTCAGGTCGCAGTTGCCGCCGCGCTCGGCGGCCAGGTCCACGATAACCGAACCCGGCTTCATCATCGAGACCATGTCCGCCGTCCACAGCTTTGGCGCCGGGCGGCCGGGGATCAGCGCGGTGGTGATGACGATGTCCATGTCCGGCGCCAGTTCGCGGAACTTCTTCAGTTGCGCCTCGCGGAACTCGGGGGACGAAGGTGCGGCATAGCCGCCGGTCGCAGCGCCGTCCTGCGCGGTTTCGGCAAAATCCAGATAGACGAAACTCGCGCCCATCGACTCGATCTGTTCGGCCACTTCGGGGCGCACGTCGAACGCCAGCGTGATCGCGCCAAGACTGGTCGAGGTGCCGATGGCAGCCAGCCCCGCGACCCCTGCGCCGACGATCAGCACCTTGGCGGGCGGCACCTTGCCTGCCGCCGTCACCTGGCCGGTGAAAAAGCGGCCAAAGTTCGACCCCGCCTCGATCACCGCGCGGTAGCCTGCGATATTGGCCATCGACGACAGGGCATCCATCTTCTGCGCGCGGGAAATCCGGGGCACCATGTCCATGGCGATCACGGTGACGCCCTTTTGCGCCGCCGCCGCCAAAAGGTCCGGATTCTGCGCAGGCCAGAAAAAGCTGATCAGCGTCTGGCCCTTTTTCAACGCCTTCAGTTCCGCCGCCTCGGGACCGCGCACCTTGACGATGACGTCAGAGGCCGCAACCACGGCCCGGGCAGTTGCCAGCACCTCGACCCCTGCCGCCGCATAGGCCGCATCGGAAAACCCCGCCTTCGCGCCTGCCCCGGCCTCGATCGCACAGGCATGCCCCAGCTTGGCCAGTTGCGCCGCGCTGTCGGGCGTCATCGCGACCCGGTTCTCGCCCGGGAAAATCTCTGTCAGTGCCCCGATCTTCACGCCATGTCCCCCAAACTTGACCGATCCCGATGGCCCCGCGACATCTCACCGCGAAACTTTCTTTCAATCAGCATTTTCGCGCCGCCCCTGCAAGGGAAACAAGCGGAAAAGGATCGTCGCGCCGCCCTGTTGATCCGCGGCGCTCACCTGCCGCTTTCCCCGGGCCGTCAGGCGCCATTTGGCCGCGACGCCGCGCCAGATTTCATTTCAAGCTTGAAATTTCTGCCCCGGTGCCGCATGAACGACGAGAACGCCACCAGCTGCGCCTGCGGCACCGGGGACACCGCCGAATGACCACCGATTTTGCCGCCACCCGCGCCCTGTTCGACCTGCCGGACGGGATCACCTATCTGGACGGCAACTCGCTGGGGCCGTTGCCGCGCAGCGCCGCGGCGCGGGTCGCGTCCTGCGTGACCGACGAATGGGGCCGGCTTTTGATCCGCGGCTGGAACAAGGCCGGCTGGATGGACCAGCCCGCGCGCTTGGGCGACCGGATCGGGCGGCTGATCGACGCTGTGCCCGGCACCGTCGTGATGGGCGACACGCTGTCGATCAAGGTCTATCAGGCCCTCGCCTCGGCGCTGGAAATGAACCCCGCACGCCGCGTGATCCTGTCCGATACCGGCAACTTTCCAAGCGATCTTTACATGGCCGAAGGCTTGTGCCGCACGCTGGGCGCGGGATACCGGCTGAAAACCGTCGCCCCCGAAGACGTGCTGTCGGCCATCGACGACAGCGTTGCCGTGACCCTGATCACCGAGGTCGACTATCGCACCGGGCGTCGCCACGACATGGCCGCCATCACGGCACGGGCGCGGGAGATGGGGACACTGACGGTCTGGGATCTGGCCCATTCGGCGGGGGCGTTTGCGGTGGACGTCACCGGCGCAGGCGTCGATTTTGCGGTCGGCTGCACCTACAAATACCTCAATTCCGGCCCCGGCGGCCCGGCCTTCATCTATGTCGCGCCGCGCCATGCAGAAGCCGCCCGCCCCGCCCTGTCCGGCTGGCTGGGGCACGAGGCCCCCTTTGCCTTTGATCTGACCTATCGCCCCGGCGCAGGAATCGAACGGATGCGCGTCGGCACCCCGCCGGTCCTGCAGATGGCAGCCCTCGAGGCGGCGCTGGATGTCTGGGACCAGGTTGACCTGGACGACCTGCGCGCACGGTCGCTCAGCCTGCAGGACCAGTTCATTGCGGGCGTGGAGGAGCGCATCCCGGGCCTGACGCTGGCCACGCCGCGCCCGCACCCGTTGCGCGGCAGCCAGGTCAGCTTTCGCCATCCGCAGGGCTATGCGATCATGCAGGCGCTGATCGCCGAAGGCGTGATCGGCGATTTCCGCAGCCCCGACATCCTGCGCTTTGGCATCACGCCGCTGTATATCGACCAAGACGATATTGCCCGCGCGGTGGACGTACTGGCGCGGATCATGGCCAGCGGCGCTTGGGACCGGCCCGAATTCCACCATCGCGCCAAAGTCACCTGACCGCCCCCAAAGGAAGGCGCTTGCGATGACCACCTGCCCCTTCAACCCCGCCGACGATGGTGCGACGACCGCGTTTGACGGGCGAATGTCCTATGGCGACTATCTGCGCATCGACCAGATCCTCGGCGCGCAAGCCATGCTGACCTCTGCGCATGACGAGATGCTGTTCATCATCCAGCACCAGACCTCGGAACTGTGGATGCGTCTGGCGCTGCATGAACTTGACGCTGCGCGCCGCGCCATCGCCGACAACCGCGCGCCCGAGGCGTTCAAGATGCTGGCCCGCATTTCGCGCATTTTCGAGCAGTTGAACAACGCCTGGGACGTATTGCGCACAATGACGCCATCGGATTACACGCATTTCCGCGATGCCCTTGGCCAGTCGTCGGGGTTCCAGTCCTGGCAGTACCGGCTGATCGAATATGCCGTCGGAAATCGCAACCTGGCGATGCTGCAACCCCATGCCCACCGCCCCGACCTGACCGCCCTGCTGGAGGCGGAACTTGCCCGACCCTCTCTCTATGACGAGGCGCTGCGCCATCTGGCACGCACCGGCCTGCCCGTGCCGCAGGATGTGCTGACGCGCGACCTGCGCCAGGCCTGGGTTGCCGATGACGGGGTGCGCGCCGCCTGGGAAATCGTCTACCGCGACCCCGTAACCCATTGGCAGGCCTATGAGATGGCCGAGAAACTGGTTGATTTCGAGGATTACTTCCGCCGCTGGCGGTTCAACCACGTCACCACGGTGGAGCGGGTCATCGGCTTCAAGCGCGGCACCGGCGGCACGTCGGGTGTTGCCTATTTGCGTCGCATGCTGGAAGTCACGCTCTTTCCCGAACTCTGGCAGCTTCGAACCACGTTGTAACCCTTTGACGGCAAAAGTTGGCTCGGTTAGGGTTCACCCAGCAGCGCGTCTGCACCCGTGCCATTGATATTCCAGCCAGACAGGACAATCCGACGATGACATTTTCGGGGACCGCGCGCATCAAAGCCTTGCCGGTCCTGCTGACCTGCCTTCTGGCATTGGCCGGATGTGTGACCGACCCGACGCAGGTATCGGTCGGCACCGCAGCACCGCCCGTGGGCCAGGTTGCAACCGGCGTCTATGGCGCGGTGCAGGACGGCAATTTCCTGCTCCCGGCGGTTCCGGTCGAAAAAGTCCCGGTGGAGTTTCAGCGCCAAACGGTCGCCTATGTGACCGACCAGCCGACAGGCACGATCATCATCAACACGCAGACGAAATTCCTCTATCTTGTTACTGGCAAAAATAAAGCCATCCGCTATGGCATCGGCGTCGGCCGCGCCGGATTCGAATGGTCGGGCGAGGCGATCGTGAGCGACCGCAAACCCTATCCGACCTGGACCCCGCCGGCCGAGATGATCGCACGCAAGCCGGAACTCGCGAAATGGGCCAAGGGCCAGCCCGGCAGCCCGCAGAACCCGCTTGGCGCGCGGGCGCTGTATCTGACCACCAACGGCGTCGACTACGGCTACCGCATCCACGGCACGCCGGAATGGTTCACCATCGGCAAGAATGCCTCGTCTGGGTGCATCCGGATGATCCACCAGGATGTCATCGACCTTTACAACCGGGTACCGCTTGGCACCAAAGTCATCGTTCTGACACGGGACGGAAAAATGCCGAAGGGCCTGACCCTGCCGCCACATCAGCCGGACAAGAAAAAGGCCGAGCCGGCGCCGATCAAGGTTTCGGCCGAGCCTGCAATGCCGGCCCTGCCGCCACCGCCGGCGCTTGACCCCGAACTCGTCGCAGCACCCCCGCCACCGGCGGCGACCGCGGCAACCTGCAAGGTGCCGCTCGTCAACGGCGTCTGTCCGCCCGCCACGACGCCTTGAAGTGCCACAGGCAAACGATCAGGCTGCCAGCCACCTGTCATAGTCGCTGACCAGAAGGTGCTTCGGCGCCACATCCTCCTCGATCTCGGCAAAGCGCCCGATCGGCTCGCGGAAAATGTTGTCGGTCACATCGTCGTTGACAGTCGAGACCTCGCCGATCAGCACATCGCCACCCTCGCCCCAGAAGGCGTGCCAGTCGCCCGGCATCAGCGTCACCGACTCCCCCGGGGCCAGCCGCAGCTTTTCGCCGGGCCCATAGCGCCGTTCGATGCCGTCGCAGCGCACCATCCCGCCGCGGTCGGGCGCGTAGTTACCCTTGTCGTCGGACCCACACAGTTCGATCACCAGCGTGGCACCACCGCGGTTGATGATATCCTCGGCCTTGATCACATGGGTATGCATCGGCGACAGCTGGTCCTGACGCGAAATCAGCAGCTTTTCGGCGTAGCACATGCCGCCTCCGCGCTGCAGGTCGGCCAGTTGCCCGTTGCGCAGGGTGAACAGGAACAGTCCCAGATCGTCGAACCTGCCCTGCCCGTAATCGGTGATGTCCCAGCCCATGCGGCTGTCGATGATCCGGCGGGCATCCCTACGGCCCTTGAACTGATCCGGCGACCAGTAGGCAAAGGGCGGCAGCACGAACCCGTACTGGCGGATCATGTCATCCGCCGCCGCCATGATGTCGTTGATGCGTGACCGTTTCATGCGAAGTCCCTCCTGATTGCGCCGACCATAGCAAGACCGCTCAAAGGCTCAAGCCGTCATCGGCCCGACGTGCGCTGCCAGAACCGCCGCACCAGCGCCGCCCCCGCCAGCAACAGCGCCACGAGAAAGCCCGCCCAGATGCCCTGTGGCCCCAGCCATCCCGACAACACCCAGCCAAGCGGCAGCGCGATCCCCCAATAGGCCAGCATCGACACCTGCGCGGGATAGCCGGTATCCGACATGCCCCGCAGCGCACCCAGCATCGTGGACTGCACGCCGTCGGCGACCTGCATCAGCGCAAACACCACCATATAGCTTGCCGCCAGCGCCACCACGGCCTTGTCCCCGGTGATCGCCCCCGCCAGCAGTCTGCCGCCAAACCCCAAAAGCAGCGCCGACAGGCTGAGCCAGGCCACCGCCAGCCCCAGGCCGGCAAAGGCCACCGCCCGCAGGTTTCCCCCCGATCCGGTGCCCTGCGCGATGCGGATCGACACCGCCCCCGCAATGCCAAGGGGCACCATGTACAAAAGGCTGCCGACCGACAGCGCCACCTGGTTGGCGGCCAGCGCCAGCGTGCCAAAGGTGCCGATCAGCACCGTCGCCATCGCCATCGCCCCGGTTTCCGCCACATAAAGCAGCCCCAAGGGCGCGCCCTCGCGCGCGACCGAGGCCATCTCGGCCGCCAGGATCGGCCGACGCAGCCGCAACCGGCGCAACGACCGCAACCGCACCCACAGCACCCATGCTGTCGCCAGCGCGGTGCTTTCGGCCACCAGCGAGGCGATCCCCGCCCCGGTCAGGCCCAGCATCGGCAAGGGACCGATCCCCCAGATCAGCGCATAGTTCAGGGGCACGTTCACGATCACGCCGACAAAGGCAAGGCCGGTCCCGAGCCAGGGCCGCCCGACCGCCTCGAACGCCGCCTTGAACACCAGCAGCACCGAAAACGGGATCATCAGCACGCAGATCGAGGCCCAATAGCCGCCCATCACCGCCAGCACCTCGGGCGGCTGGTCGGCATGGGGCAGCGCAAACCACACCAGCCCCATCGCCGCCGCGCCAGCCACACCGACCAGCGCGCCCAGCGCCAGCCCGTTGCGCAGGATCAGGGGAATGCGACGCGCATCACCCGCCCCGAACGCCGCGCCGATGCGGACCGAGATCGTCTGCAACATCCCATAGATCGCGGCATAAAGGATGATCGCCACCGCCATGGTCAGCCCGACAGCGGCCAGCGGGATCGGTCCCAGCGGCGCCAGCATGATCGAATCCGTCACCCCCAGCAGCGTCGAGGCACCGAGGCCGATCACGATCGGCACGGCCAGCCCGACAATCCCCGGCACCTCCGCCCTGATCGCCGCCCAGTTCATCTTGACACCCCCGGCATTTCACATACGATGCGTATGTGAACTCATAGGAACATACGCTCCGTATGTCAATCGCCGCCAAGAGCCGCGCCGAAATGGCGCAGGACACTACCGACCGGCTGATCGCCGTCGCCCGCCACGCCTTTGCAAGCGATGGATTTGCCGCCGTATCGCTGGATGCCGTCGCCGCCGAGGCGGGTGTCACGCGCGGCGCGCTGCATCACCACTTTACCAACAAGGCGGGCTTGCTCGAGGCGGTCCTGCGCCGGATCGACGCCGAGATCGGGGCCGAGATCGACCTCATCTGGGACGCCACGCCAGACCCCTGGTCCGCGTTTCAGGCCTGCTTTCACACCTATCTCGATGCCGTCCTCGGCCGTGATCTGCGCCGCATCCTTTTTCAGGATGCCCCTGCCGTTCTGGGCGCGCGGGCCTACGAGATCCTGCTGGATTCAGGGCTTGCGGAGGTCATCGGCTCGCTCTCGGACCTGATCGCGGACGGGCGGCTGCGCCCTGCCGATCCGGTCGCGCTGGCCCACCTGATCAACGGCGCCACGATCAACCTGGCATTCTGGGCGTCGGAGGACGAGACCCGGCGCACCACGGCGCATGACACCCTGTCGCTGATGTTCCGCGGGCTGGAGGTTTGATGACGCTCAGGCCGATTTCTTCAATACGTCCCGGCCAGCCCATGCCGCCGCAGCCGCGCCGAACGCGGCAAACAGGGGACGCGACACCGGGTCGGATACCGCGTTCCATTCCGGGTGCCACTGCACAGACAGCGTAAAGCCCGGCGCATCCCTGACATAGATCGCCTCGGGCGTGCCATCGGGCGCAGTCCCGTCAACGACAACATCGCGCCCCGGCTGGTTGATCCCCTGCCCGTGCAGCGTGTTGGTCATCACCTCTTGCGCGCCCATCAGCCGATGGAACGGCCCGCCTTTGGTGAACTTGACGATGTGGCGCAGGGCGAACTGTTCGTCCAGCGTGCCATCGGGCGGCATGCGGTGGTTCATCCGGCCCGGCAGGTCGCGAATCTCGCAGAAAAGCGTCCCACCCAGCGCCACGTTCACCTCCTGGAAGCCGCGGCAAATCCCGAGGAACGGCTGCCCGCGTTCCACGCAAGCCCGCACCAGCGGCAGCGTGATCGCGTCGCGGCCACGGTCGAACGCGCCGTGGGCAGGGGTTTCATCCTCGCCATATTCGGACGGATGGACGTTGGGACGCCCGCCGGTCAGCACGAACCCGTCGCAAAGTTCCAGAAGTTCGGCAACGCTGACAAAGCGGGGATCCGACGGGATGATCAAGGGCATGCAGCCGGCGACTTCGGCCACTGCCATCGAATTCATCGTGCCGCCCGCGTGGACGGGATAATGGCCGTTCAGCAGATTGCTGTTGCCGATGATCCCGACGACGGGCCGCCGACCAGATGGGCGCGACATGTTGCCATTCCAAGTTTCTGCACCTGCGTAAAAGATTAGCGACAAATCGACCCTTGGGAAAGCCGCACAAACACACATTTTGTTGCCAATTGCGCACAGATCGACATCAACTTGTGGTGCAACCGCAGAAGTCCGGATCCATCTGCAAAGGGGGCGGGCGATGCGATCCCCCGAAACAGCAAGAAAGGTTCCCATGCACATCCTGATCCTTGGCGCGGCTGGCATGATCGGCCGCAAGCTGACCGCCGCCATCGCGGCGGGCGGCCTGCCCACGAACCGCCTGACACTGGCCGATGTCACGGCCCCGACACCGCCAGACGCCATTCCAACAACCGCGCTGGCGGTCAACCTTGCTAACCCCGGCATCGCCACGCGCCTCGTCGCCGACCGCCCCGACCTCATCTTTCACCTTGCGGCTGTCGTCTCGGGCGAGGCCGAGGTGGATTTCGACAAGGGCTATGCTGTCAACCTCGACGCCAGCCGCGCCCTTCTGGAGGCGATCCGCACCCTGCCCGGCTATCACCCGCGCCTGGTCTTTGCCTCGTCGCTCGCCGCATTCGGGGGCCCCTTCCCGGACCTGATCCCCGATGATTTCCATCCGACCCCACTGACCAGCTATGGCACGCAAAAGGCCATCACCGAGCTGTTGATCAGCGACTATTCCCGGCGCGGCATCCTTGACGGCATTTCCCTTCGCCTGCCCACGATCTGCATCCGCCCCGGTGCCCCGAACCGCGCCGCCTCGGGCTTTTTCTCCAGCATCCTGCGCGAACCTCTCGCGGGACTGCCCGCCACCCTGCCAGTGCCCGACACCACCCGACACTGGTTCGCGAGCCCCCGCAGCGCCACCGGGTTCTTTCTGCACGCCGCCCGCATCGACACCGCCCAAATCGGCCCTCGCCGCGCAGTGAACATGCCGGGCCTTTCCGCCACCGTCGCCGAAGAGATCGAGGCCCTGCGCCGTGTCGCGGGACAAAAGGCCGTCGACCTGATCACCCGCATCCCCGACCCCACCATCGCGGCGATCGTCGGAAACTGGGCCGGCAATTTCGCCCCCGCCCGCGCAACCGCGCTCGGCTTCAGGGCCGATGCCAGCTTTGACGACATCATCCGCGCCTACCTGCAGGACGATGCGCCCGGGACCTGACCGCCGCCTGTCATGGTGGCGCTCCCGCGCAGAACATGTCCCTTGGCGCATCCCTCCATGCGGCAGACAACATCGCGTCATCAAAGCCCGGGGTCAAACATATGGCCCCCCGCCACCACGCGCGCAGCCGCCTCCAGCGCCCCGACCCCGTGCGGGATCGACAGCGCCTGCATCCCGGCCTCCATTACCGCCAGCGCGCCCAGCGTCATATGCGCATTCACATGCCCCATATGTGCCACGCGCAGGAACCCTTGAGCCTGCGGATCCTCGGGGCTGGCCATGCCAAGGCCGATGCCCAGCGTCAGCCCGGCCTGCCCTTCGGTCCAGTCGCGCAGACGCCGACCGTCCACCCCCCCGAACCGCGCCGCCGTCACCGACCGGCCACGATGGAGGGGGTCGGCGACATTCATGCGGATCGCGTTGCCGCCCGTGCCCCAGGCATCGAACGCCGCCCAGACCGTGCGCGCCAGAACCTCATGCCGCGCCCAGACCTGCTCCATCCCCTCTTCGATCAGCATGTCCAGCGCTTCGCGCAGGCCGAAAAGGTGCTGCGTCGGCGCAGTGCCGCACCAATAGGCCCAGAACTCGGCCGGGCGCGTGCGGGGCGTCCAGTTCCAATAGGGCGTGACCAAATCCCCACCACTTGCCCTTGCAGCCTTGTCGGAATACCACACGAACGCCATGCCCGGCGGCGTCATCAGGCCCTTCTGGCTGGCGGCAAGGGTCACATCGACGCCCCAGTCGTCCATCCTGAACGCGTCGCAGCCGAGCGCCGCGATGCAATCGACCACAAGCAAGGCATCGTGCCCTGCCGCATCAATCGCCGCCCGCAGCGCGGGAATGTCGTTGCGGATGCTGGTCGCGGTATCGACATGCGTCACCAGCACCGCTTTGACCTTGCCGTCCTTGTCCGCCCGCAGGCGGGCCTCCAGCTGGCCCGCATCCGCGGGGGCCGCGCGCCCGAAATCCATCACGTCGACGTCGACGCCCATCGCCTTGACCTGCGCCGCCCAGTGCAGCCCGAAATGTCCTGACGCCAGCAGCAGTGCGCCGTCGCCCCGGCTGAAAAGGTTGGTCGTCGCGGCCTCCCAGGTCGCATGGCCGTTGCCGATGTACAGCGCCAGATTCTGCTTTGTTCCCGCCACTTTGCAAAGGTCCGTCACCAGCCCCTCGGTCAGGGTGATCAGCTCTGGCCCGTAAAGGTTCGGCGCGCCCCGCAGCATCGCGCGCATCACGCGCTCCGGCACTGGCGACGGGCCTGGAATCGCAAGATAGGTCTGGCCATTTGCGAGGGACATCAAAGCTCTCCGTCATGAACGCCCTCTGGCTATGCGGTGCCCCGCACCGCGTCAACAGCCCACGGCCGACCAAATGATCCCGGTGGCGCGCGCCTTGCACCGGGACGCGGTTTCGCGATAAAAGACGCTCCATCCTTCAAGGCCGCCTCGTCCTTTGACCCAAGCCCTCCCCGCCAGCAGCCCGCCAGGTCCGGCCCGCTATGGGTCGCGCGTGCTGATGTCGCGCCTCTGGCACGGCTACATCCGCGTCCACGCCTGGACGCTGGTGCTTGCCACCCTTGTCATGGTGATCGAAGGCAGCACGCTGGGCGCGCTCAGCTACCTGCTGGAGCCACTTTTCGACCGCGTATTCGAACCGGGCGGCGATGCCAGTGCGCTGATCTGGGTGGGCGGGGGTATCCTTGGCCTTTTCCTTGTCCGCGCGGCAACCTCGGTCATTTCAAAGGCACTCGTGGCTCGCGTGACCCAGGTTGCGACCAGGGCCATGCAAGGCGACCTCTTGCGGCATATCCTGACGCTTGATGGCGGCTTTTTTCACGACAATTCCCCCGGCGCCCTGATCGAGCGGGTGCAGGGCGACGCCCTGATCGCACAGAACGCATGGAGCGCCGTCCTTATGGGGGCATCGCGCGATGTCGTCGCGCTGATCGGCCTGATGGTGGTGGCGATTGGCATCGACGGCCGCTGGACCCTTGCCGCGCTGGTCGGCGCGCCCCTTCTTTTGGTGCCCGTGCTGGTCCTGCAGCGCTATCTTCGCCGCAAGGCCTGGATGTTGCGCGATCAGGTCGGCTTGCGCACGACGCGGCTCGACGAGATCTTTCACGGCATCCAGACCGTCAAACTGAACCGGATGGAGCCGTATCAGGCCGCCCGCTTTGATACCGTGACGTCGCGGATCGCCCGTGCAGAGGTGCGTGCAACCGTCGCCCGTGCAACGACCCCGGCCCTGATCGACGTCGTCACGGGAATAGGCTTTTTCGCGGTTCTGATGCTTGGTGGCCGCGAGGTTGCCGAAGGTGATCGCACTGTCGGCGAGTTCATGTCGTTTTTTACCGCCATGTCGCTGACCTTCCAGCCGATCCGCCGTCTGGGCGATCTTGCGGGCATCTGGCAAACTGCCGCCGCGAGTCTGGAGCGCGTCTTTGGCCTGATGGACACCAAGGCAGTCACCCGTCGCCCGACCGTCAGCCTGGAACTTCCCGCAGCCGGCGCCCCCGAGATCGCGCTGAAGGATGTGCATTTCGCCTATGGTGATCAACCCGTTCTGAACGGCATCAGCTTTGTCGCCGCCGCGGGGCGCATGACCGCGCTTGTCGGCGCATCCGGCGCCGGCAAGTCGACGATCATGCACCTCTTGACCGGCCTTGTGGAACCAGGTGCCGGGACACTTGAAATCGGCGGGGTGGATTGTACGAGGATGTCGCTTGCCGACCAGCGTCGCATGGTCGCCTCGGTCAGCCAGGACACCGCACTGTTCGATGAAGCCCTGCGCGAGAATGTGACACTCGGGCGCGGCGATATCGACCCCGCTGCATTGCAGGACGCACTCGACAATGCGCTGGTCTCCGAATTCCTGCCCCGTCTTGCGTCTGGCCTCGACACGCCCGCCGGTCCGCGCGGATCGGGCCTGTCCGGCGGCCAGCGCCAGCGCATCGCCATCGCGCGCGCGCTGTTGCAGAACGCACCGATCCTGTTGCTGGACGAGGCGACAAGCAGCCTTGACGCAGCGTCCGAGACGCTGGTGGCCAAGGCGCTCAACCACGCAGCGCGCGGCCGCACCACCCTTGTCGTCGCCCACCGCCTTGCCACCGTGCGCGAGGCCGACCAGATCGTCGTCCTCGACAAGGGGCGCGTGGTCGAGACGGGCACCCATGACAGCCTGATGGCGCGGGACGGCATCTATGCCGGGTTGTACAGACTGCAGTTTCGCGTCTGAGGGCATGGTCGTCGTGGCGCCGATCCCCTATATCTGCGGGATGGATCAGGGATCGACGGCACAATCGCGGACGCTCTGGCAGGTCGCGGGCAAGGACGCGCTGACCTTTCTGCAAGGGCTTGTCACCAATGACGTGCTGCCGCTGGCCAAGGGTCCGGGCATGGTCTGGAACGCGCTTCTGACCCCGCAGGGCAAGTATCTGGCGGATTTCTTCGTGATCGCCCCGCCCGCAGGCGCACCCGGCGCGTACTTGATCGACATTGCCGACAGCATTGCGCCCGCGACCCTGCAACGCCTGCAGATGTACCGCCTGCGCGCCGATGTCGCCATTACCCCCGTCGCCCTGCATGTCCATCGCGGCCTTGGGCCCGCGCCCGGCGACGCCCTGTCCGACCCGCGCCATGCCACGCTTGGCTGGCGCGCGTGGCGCTCGGAACCCCAGGCTGACTTGGGCATCGACTGGGATGCGCTCCGCGTCGCCGCCCTGATCCCCGAAACCGGGGTGGAACTGATCCTGAACGACACCTTTATCCTTGAGGCGGGGTTTGAGCGACTCAACGGCGTCGATTTCCGCAAGGGCTGCTATGTGGGGCAGGAAGTCACCGCCCGGATGAAGCACAAGACCGACCTGCGCAAGGGGCTGGCCCGGGTGCGCATCGACGGGTCCGCCCCCGTGGGCAGCGAAATCCTGGCCGATGGCAAGCCGGCAGGCACGCTTTTCACCCAAAGTGAAGGGCAGGCCATCGCCTATCTGCGGTTCGACCGCGCCACGGGGCCAATGACCGCGGGGGATGCGATGATCACGCTGATCTGAACCGGATGCGTTCGACCGAGCGTCTCGGGAATCTCCGACAGAGCCTGATGCCTCACGCCCGTTCGGAATATTCCATCAGTTCGGTATGGACCATGATGTCCTCGTCCGCGCCGACAAAGGGCGGGATCATGATGCGCACGCCATTGTCGAGGATGGCAGGCTTGAAACTTTTCGAGGCGGTCTGGCCGTTCTGCACCGGCTCGGTCTCCACCACGCGGCACCGTACCTTTTGCGGGATGCGCACATTCAGCGCCTCGTCGCCGTAATATTCGACCGAGGCCGTCATGCCGTCCTGCAGGAACGGGCGGCGGTCGCCCAGAAGGTCGGCGTCGATTTCCACCTGCTCGAAGGTCTCGGCATCCATGAAGACCAGCCGCCCATCGGTTTCATACAGGAACTGCTGGTCCTTCATGTCCAGCTCGACCCGTTCCACCTTGTCTTCGGAGCGGAACCGTTCGTTCAGCTTGCGCCCGTCGCGCAGGTTCTTCAGTTCCACCTGCGCAAAGGCGCCGCCCTTGCCGGGCTTGACATGGTTCACCTTGACGGCCGCCCACAGCCCGTGGTCATGCTCCAGGATCGCTCCGGGCTTGATCTCGTTTCCGTTGATCTTTGGCATATGGCAAAACCTTGACAAAAGGTTGAAATGTTTCGGCACGCTGCTATATACGGGTGACGACTCGGGTGCAAGCTGACTAAATGCAGTAGCGACCGCAGATACCCATGCAAGATATGCATGGCAGCATTGCCAAAACGGAAACCCAGAATCGTGACGGTTTCGTCATATTCCCCCGGTGCCGAACGAAAAGAAACGACAGAGGAAACGAAATGGCAGATTTCGTTGATGGAACCGCCTTCAACTTCGAACAGGGTCAACGCGCGCGCAAACTTTTTGCCGCCGTCGTTCTTGCCGCTTTGGACGATGCAATTGCCGATGACAAGCGTTATGGCAACGGCCCCGACCAGATCGCCCGCTGGGCGCGGTCGCGCGATGGCCGCGAGGTGCTGAGCTGTGCGGGCATCGACCCGAACGAACGTGTGGTCAAGGGCCTGATGGATTTCGTGGGCAAGGGTGTCCGCACCTCGATCGCCCTCTCGCGCGAAGAAAGCGAACGCCGCCACGCTGCCGAGGCGGAACACGCCGAAGCCGCCTGACAGCAGCGCTTTCCCCGCCGGGGCAACACAAAAGGCGCATCCCGACCCGGGATGCGCCTTTGTCGTTCTGTCCGGTCCAGTGCCGTCAGCCGGGATCGCGCCGCTGCGACCGGAACTCGCCCGCGTTCAGCGACAGGGTCTTTTGCAGTTCCATCTGTACCAGCTTGCGCACGTTCTGGGTGATGCGTTCCCCCAGCTTGCCGGTCAGTTCCTCGCGGATCATGTCGCGCACCAGATCGCGCAGCGCCGCCTCGGACAACTGCAACCCCGGCGCGGGGGCGGCGACATCGCGGATCACCGAAGGCCCGAGTTCCGCCGCAAGCTGGCGATGAATCTCGGCCTCGGCCCGGTCGGCCCAGCCCAGATCCTGCGCCGCAGCCTTGGGTTTGCGTCCCTGAGCAGCGACTGCAGGCGTTTCAGGGGATGAAGGGGGCGGAGAATCGGGCTGCGGCCCCGCACCGGACTGTGCCCATCCGGGCCAGCGGGTAAATGCCGCATCTGCCAGCGTGGCGGGCGGCTTGCCCCGGCTGCCGGCGGATTTCAGCGTCTCAGCCAGCGTGTCGATCACCGCAGCCTCCGCCATGGCGGCCTTGCCTCGCACACGTGTCGCGGGCGCGGCCATGGCAGCAGTGGCAGGCAGATGTCCAAAAGCAGCCGCGTCTGTTCCGTCTTGCGCGACAGTCCCGGCCTTAGCGTCGGCCGCGATGGCCCCAGCGTCCGCGACAGGTCCCGCCGTCGCGGCAAGTGCCGTCCCGGCCAGATCTGCTACTGGCCCGTCGCTGATCGCGACAGCTTCAGGCGCCATTTCCGGCGTCGCATCTGCCTGACCTTCTTCCCCAGGCCCAACCGACGAACCAGCACTGTCCGATGCAGCGCCAAGCGCGGTTTGGGCAGATGTCGCGCCGGTCGTCGCATGTCCCGCGGTTGCGGCGGCAAGGTCGTCCCCGGACGGCGCAGCCGCACCTTCGGCGGGTACCGTATCCGCCTGCGCCGCCGCCTGATCCTGCGCGGCAAGATGGTTGGCCGTCATCCTTGGCCTGCCGCGCTTCAGGATCAGCGCCTCGGTCGGCGCATCTTCCGCTGTCCGGTCAGCAACGGGGGTCATCACGTGCAGGACGGGGCTGCGCAATGTCAGCACATCGCCCGCAGGCGCGCGCCGTGCCGACACAAAGGGCAGGATCAGCGGGCCTTGCGCAGCGGTATCATCATGCGCCAAGACCTGGGCCGTCGCCTGCGCTGCGGGGTCGGCAGCGGCCGGTGCATCATCCCAGGCAACGGTTGACCAGCCGGTCTCATCCTCGACCGGGGCACCGCCCTCGGCATCGACCAGCGCCTGCACGGGCGGCACCCGCACCGGCCCCTGGCCGTTGTGCAAAACGGCAAAGACCGCGCCGTGATCGGTCGGTTCTGGCGGCACCGGCGCCACGTCGGTGTGAAGCATCACGGTGCCGGTATCGGAATAGGACAGGATGAATTCGTCGGTCTCGGCATGGAATCCCTCGGCCGCCGTTTGCAGCGCACTGGGTCCGGCAGCGGATCGCTGCGGCGCGTCGGCGCCCATGCCACCGAAATCCAGATGGTCGGCATCTTCCGCGCCCATCGCGGCAAGGGTTGTCCGGTCGGGGACCCATCCGTCGCGCAAGGTCGCGCGCGCAGGTTTCGCGACAGCGTCCGGCACGACGGTCTGCGGCGGGCGGTCCAGCGGTGCATCCGTTGCATTGACGACGCCTGCGGGCGGCACCACCCGCAGCGCGGGCGTCAGCATCAACTTTCCCACCGGATTCGGGCGATTGGCCGGGCGCAGGTCATCGGAGACCAGGCGCCGGATCGAGGCGAGCACGTCTTCGATTTCAAGCGAACTCATCGGCTCCGACATCGCACCCTACCTGTGACCGTTCCACGGTGCCCCCCCACAAATTGTAGTGAGGCGATTCCTGTTGCACAAGATTGGACCATATCCAGGCTTAACAAAACGCCAAAGCTTACCGGTCACGCGATCTGACTTGCGCCAAAGCGCCGCCGGGGGCAAGGGTTGCCGTCGGACCCCGGCATGACCACGCCCATCGACGCGGGGTCAGTTGCCGATCTTTTCCAGAATCCGGTCCAGCTTTTTGCCCTGCGGCGAATGCGACGGCGCGTTGCGCACGGCGTTGGAATAGGCTGCCGGGTCATAGGTCGGGATGCCCAGTTTCAGGTGTTCGACCGTCAGAAGGCCGGTTGCACGCAGCACGTTGAACACCTCGCGGTAACGGTTCGCCTCGGCCTGCAGGCGCAGGTTGCGCGCGTCCAGCAACTGCTGTTCGGCATCCAGAACGTCCAGCGTCGTCCGCGCCCCCAGCGCCGCCTCTTCGCGGATGCCGTCAAAGGCGGTCTGCGCGGCGCGTATCTGGCGCTCGCTTGCCTCGATCGAGGCATTGCTGACAGCCAGCCGCGCCCAGGCATTGCCCAGGTTTTGCGCCACGTTGACAGAGGTTTGGCGCAACCCCGCACGCGCGGCGTCCTGATTGGCCAGCGCCCGGCGCAGCGCCGATGACACCGCACCGCCGGCATAGATCGTCTGGTTCAGGTTCAGGCTCAGCGAGCGGGTTTCACGACCGCCATCCTCGACGCTGACCGCCGCACGGCCCGACAGCGTCGGACCATAGCCGGCACGGGCAAGATCGGCGTTCAGCGTTGCCACCGTGACCTCGCGCTGCGCCTGGCGGATCGACGGGTGGTTGCGCATCGCCACGGTTTCCGCCTCTTCCAGGTTGCGCGGCAGTTTCGGCAGGCCCGGCAGCGCGCCAAGCCGCCCCGGATAGGCGCCCGTCGCCGCACGATAGCTTTCGCGCGCGACCATCAGATCGCCCTCGGCCGCCGCAAGGTTCGCCCGTGCCGAGGCCAGACCCGATTCGGCCAGCGCCACATCCGTCCGCGTCGCCTCGCCGACATCAAAACGGTCACGCGCGCCGCGCAGCTCTTCAGTGATCACCCGCACGTTGTTGTTGCGCAAGGCGACGACCTCTTCGGCCAGCCGGACCGACACATAGGCATCGACGGCGGCAAAAAGCACGTCCTGTTCCACCGCGACCAGCGCCTCGCGGGTGGCCAGCACCGTCTCGCGCGCAATCTCGATGCCGAGCCGGGACCGCCCGAAATCCAGCAGCGTCATTTCCGCCGTCAGGCTGGCCGACGAGGACAGCCCCTCGACCGTCACGGGAACACCGCCCAGCGTCGTGTCGGCCTTGCTCCATGTGGCGCTGCCCGCAAAGGCGATGATCGGGCGCAACGCTGCGACAGCACTGGCAACCCCTTCGTCGCTGACACGCAGCAGGGCGCGGTTCTGGTCCAGCAGGCTGGAATTGCGATAGGCTGCCGTCAGCGCGTCGGCCAGGCTTTCAGCACCCGCGGGCATCGCCGACAGTCCCATGGCAATTGCAACGATCCAGGCTTTCATTCGGCATCACTCCATCTTGGGCCGGACCCGACCCCGTTGCGGCAGACCGCCAGCACCAGTACTGCGCCCCTCGGGGCCTACAGAACGAAACCGCGCGCGGCGGCAAACCCCGGCAGCACCGGGGCTGCCGCATTGAACAGGAACCGCCAGCTGACCGCGCCGTCGCGTTTGTACCCGATCCGCGCGACGCCAAGCGCGCCGTCCATGAACAGGCACCCGATCCGCCCGCCTTCCTTCAACTGGTCCAGCATCGCGGGCGGCACGACCTCGACGGCACCTTCCAGCACGATCACATCATAGGGTCCGTGCTTGGCACTGCCCGCCGCCAGCGGTCCCTGCAGGATATGGGCATTGTCCACGCCCTCGGCGGACAAGAGCCGCGTCGCCTCGGCGGCAAGGGCTGCATCCTCTTCGACCGCGATCACCGCCTCGGCCAGCCGCGCGATCACGGCGGTCGAATAGCCAAGTCCCGCGCCCACATCCAGCACCAGTTCGCCCGGCTGGATGTTCAGCGCGTCCAGAAGCTTGGCCAAGGTGCGCGCCTCCAGCAGCACACGGCCCGTCGCCAGTTCCAGATTCTCGCCCATATAGGCCGCCTCGCGCAGGTCCGACGGCACATAAAGTTCGCGCGGAACCGACAGCATCGCGTCGATGATCGGAAACTTGGTGACATCCGACGGGCGGACCTGGGTGTCGACCATCATCATGCGCCGCGCGGCGAAATCGCTCATGGGTGAACTCTTCAGTCTAGTTATGCACCGGATCGTCTTGCCACAGAAAACCCCGCCCGGCAACGGCTTATGGCCGGCGCTGCCATGCCGGACGGGATTTGGCGAAGCCCCGCGCAGGCCGTGCCGCTAGTTCATCCGCGTCAGCGCCATGCCCGCCACTGCGGGCGGCGCGGCGCGGGTGGTGCGTCCGGCGAGCGACTTGACCGCGGCCACAATATCTGCGGCCCTCAACCCCGCTTCGGCATACATCTGGGCCGGGCTGGCCTGGTCGATGAACCTGTCGGGCAAGGTCAGGGTGCGGATTGCACGACCCATTTCCAGCCCGCCGGAATTTGCCAGATAATGCAGAACAAGGGCACCGAATCCTCCCGTCGCCCCCTGCTCCAGCGTGATCAGCGCGCCATGATGCCGCATCAGCAGGTCGATCAGCGCCGTATCCAGAGGCTTTGCAAACCGTGCATCGGCGACCGTGATCCTGACCCCCTCGGCCTCAAGCGCATCCGCCGCCGCCAGCGCCTCGGCCAGATGCGCGCCAAAGGACAGGATGGCGACATCGCCGCCTTCGCGCAGCACGCGTCCCTTGCCGGTCTCCAGCACAGTCCCCCGCTCCGGCATTTCCACGCCCACGCCCTCGCCGCGCGGATAGCGGAACGCGATCGGTCCGGTGTCATGGGCCACCGCCGTCGCGATCATGTGGACCAGGTCCGCCTCGTCGCCTGCCGCCATCACCGTCATGTTGGGCAGGTTGGCCAGAAACCCGATGTCAAAGGCCCCCGCATGGGTTGCGCCGTCCTGACCCACCAGCCCCGCCCGGTCGATGGCAAAGCGGACGGGCAGGTTCTGCAATGCCACATCATGCACGATCTGGTCATAGCCGCGCTGCAGGAAACTGGAATAGATCGCGCAGAACGGGCGCATGCCGCTGGCGGCAAGACCGGCGGCAAAGGTCACGCCATGCTGTTCTGCGATGCCCACGTCGAACACCCGTGCCGGGAACCGCCGCGCCATGATGTCCAGACCCGTGCCCCCCGGCATCGCAGCCGTGATCGCCACGATGCGCGGATCGCGCGCGGCCTCGGCCGTCAGCGTCTCGCCAAACACTTGCGTGTAGCTCGGCGCGTTGGATTTGCCCTTGGCCTGGATGCCGGTCGCGACATCGAATTTCGCGACGCCGTGATATTTGTCGTCCGCACCCTCTGCCGGGGCATAGCCCTTGCCCTTGACCGTCACGCAATGGATCAGCACCGGCCCCGTCGCCCGCATTTTCGCCGCGCGCAAGGTTGCCAGCAACTGCCCCATGTCATGGCCGTCGATGGGGCCGATATATTCGAACCCGAACTCCTCGAACAGCGTGCCGCCCCCCGGCATCCCCGTGACCAGCGCCCGCGCCCGCCGCGCACCATCGCGGATCGGACCGGGCAAAGCTGCCTCCAGCCCTTCGGCCACGGCCTTCAGCGCCGCGAGCGGCCCCTTTTCCGCGATGGAGTTCAGGTAGCTCGACATCGCCCCGACCGGCGGGGCGATCGACATGTCGTTGTCGTTCAGGATGACGAACAGGCGTTCCTTCAGGTGGCCTGCATGGTTCATCGCCTCGTAGGCCATGCCAGCGGTGATCGCGCCATCACCGATCACGGCAATCGTATCGCCCACCGGCATCCCGCATTCGCGCCCCACCGCGTATCCCAAGGCCGCCGAGATCGAGGTCGAGGAATGCGCCGCGCCAAAGGCGTCGTAGTCGCTTTCCGACCGCTTGGTGAACCCGCTGAGGCCGCCCGCCTGGCGCAGGGTCAGCATCCGGTCGCGCCTGCCGGTCAGTATCTTGTGGGGATAGCATTGGTGGCCGACATCCCAGATCAGCTTGTCCCTTGGCGTGTCAAAGACCGCGTGGATCGCCACGGTCAGTTCCACCACGCCCAGGCTTGAGCCCAGATGCCCGCCGGTTTCTGCCACGACCTCCACCACCTCGCGGCGCAACTCGTCCGCCAGAACCCCAAGTTCCGCATCCGTCAGCTTTTTCAGATCGGCCGGGAGGGGCGCGCGGTCCAGCATGGGTTTCGGCGTCAGGGTCATGTCGGCCTCCGGTCATGGGGCGGGATGAAAAAAGTGCCGTGTGGGTCGGCCCCGCACGGCACCAGGTTCCTGTCGCCAACAGGAAGGGAACCGGGCAGTCAAGGTCGCGCCCAGGATCCGGGCCGGCACTCTGGCCCGAACATCGTGGAACCGGGACAGGTGCCCGCCCCGGTCCGCTCGTCACATCACACAAGGGCCGTGGTCAATTCCCGCAGGAATTGCAGCGCGGCCATCGGGTCAGGCGTGGCGCGGCTTTCGGCCGGCAACAGAAGCCCCAGGCCATAGATCGCCCAGAGCACGACGCCGATCGCCAGCAGGCACCCGGCAGCGATCCCCGCCCCCTTCAGCATCTGCCCCGTTACCCAGTAGGTCAGATGCTCCACCCTTTTCTCGTCAAAGTAGTTGTCAGACATCGCGACCCCCTTTGTCACTGAAGCGGCGCATAGCCGTGTTCCTGCGCCCAGACATACCAGTTGTCGACCACTGTGCCAGTCAACAGGATGCCGATGCCCCCGGTCAGCGTGACCAGGATCGCGAACCACCAGGCCCAGCGGTGGATGCCTTCCATCGTGGCGTTGAACCCCATGGTCCAGCGCCAGAAGAGTGCCGCGCGTTCCGAGGCGGTGCCCCGGTCCACGATCTGCTCCAGTTCCCGGTCGCCGCCGAACCGGCTGACGGCTAGGATCGTCGCGCCGTGCATGGCGAAAAGAAGCGCCGATCCGTAGAGGAAGGCGATGCTCAGCGCATGGAACGGGTTGTAGAAAAGGTTGCCGTAGGTCAGGGAAAAGTTGTTGGTCCAGTCGAGGTGGCTGAAGATGCCATAGGGCACCGCCTCGGACCAGCTTCCCATCAGGATCGGCCGGATCAGGCCCAGCACCAGGAACAGCCAGATCGCGGAGGCAAAGGCCCAGCAGACATGCTTGCCCATCCCCAGCGCCTGCGCCCGCAGATAGGTCCTGACCCACCAGGCGCAGACCGCCACCAACAGAAAGAACGACGCGATCAGCCAGTAGCCGCCTTCGGCTATGGGCGGAAAGGTCAGCCCGTATTCCGGCGCGGGCGGGTCCAGCGAGAACCAGAAGAGGTCGCGCAGGAACACCGCCGGGCTGAACCCCGCCTGATACCAGAACCAGCCACCGACCATGGTGAACCACACCAGCCCCGAAAAGAGCGAAATGGTGCCCATCGTGCCCAGATAGATCGGCCCCAGTTGCGCATTGCCGAACCAGCCCGCAAGGGTGGAAAAGCTTGCGCCCTTGCCTCGGTTGGCCAGGTCCACGCCTTCCAGCATGCCCATTTCGGGCGCGCCGCGAACCTGCACTTGCGTAAAGATGTTCTGATACTCAGCCATTGACGCCTCCCGGAATGCCAGCCCACCACGGCAATTGTAGCCACCAGTCCCACCACACGACCCACTGGTCGAACCAGATCGTCCCCGAAATCACGATGCAGACCGCCGACCAGAATGCCGCATTCAGTGCCAGCAAAAGGCCCAGGCGGTGAATGCCGAGCGTGCCGACCGAATAGCCGATGAAGTCGCGAAAGAACGTGTCCTCATGGTCCGGGGTGCGCATCAGCTTGCCCTTTTCGGGGTTCGCCGCCGACAGGATCAGCCCCCCATGCAGCGCCAGCGCCAGCGCGGTGGTAAAGAAGAACGAGACCGCGATCATATGCGCGGGATTGTAGTGAAAGTTGCCATAGGTGTAGCCCGTATTGCTGACCCAATCGAGATGGCTGAAGATGCCGTAGGGAAAGGCATAGCCCCAGGCCCCCATCAAAAGCGGCCGGAACACCGTCAGGGTCAGATAGGCCAGGATCGCAACGCCAAAGGCAAAGGGCACGTGATAGCCCATCCCCAGCTTGCGGCAGATTTCCACCTCGCGCAGCGCCCAGCTGATGAACGCGCCCGTGGCGCAGATCGTGATCAGCTGCCACAGGCCACCCTCCTGCAGCGGCGCCCAGGCCAGCCCCTGCGCCACCGGCGGCGGGTCGATGGAAATCAGCCAGGGGTTCCACACCCCCTCCAGCGCGGTGCCGTAAAAGATCAGTATGGTGCCAAGAGCGGCGAAAAAGAACGACGTGACGCCGAAAAAGCCGACATAGAAAGGGCCGACCCAAAAGTCGAACAGGTTCCCGCCGACCAGCGTGCCCCCCGGCACGCGATATTTCCGTTCGAAGCTGAGCAGTGCCATGCTTCCCTCTCCAGTCTGACAGGCGGACCCCGCGCGATGACGCGATCCTGCCCGAAATTGAAACCCGTGGTCGTGGCGGGCGACCGTACCGGACGGCCGCCCGCAACAAGTGCAGTCCCGTTACTGGGTGACGGCAGCAGGCGCGGCGGCCATTGCGCGCGCACCGGCTTCCTGCAGCCAGTTGTACCCAGGGGTGCTCAGCAGGACGAGATGGATCATCGCCGCCAGCAAGAAGAGAAAGACACCCTGCGCCACAAACACGCGGCGGGGGTCGAAGATCAGCCAGATTTTGTAGAATTTCGACATCTCTTCATCCTCCTCAGAACCACGGGCGCCAGATGTACACCGCGATATGCGCGACAACGGCGATGGTCGTGAACAACCAAAGCCCGCTCATATAGACGGAGTGCAGTTCTTGCGCCTGCTCGTCGGTCAGACCTGTGAAACTCAGGTCACTTCTATCAGCCATATTATCCTCCGGATCGGCAGACTGACGCCGCATACCCTGCGGCTGGGTTCACGGGGCGGCTGGATGCCCCCCCGAGTATCGCTGCGCCCCGGATCGCTCCGGGATGCAGTGAAGGCGTGGTTCCTTTGGGTGGGCGCACACCATCGGAACGGTTTGACGAGCCTGCCCGGGGTTTCCCTGATGTCAGGGTCCGGCCCCGGATCGACTGCACTTTCCGTCCCGGTCGATTGGGACGGAAAACTCGCATCCCCCTTACGGGCGGAAGATCGCGGGCGTGATCGCCCCGGCCTCGCGCCAGGCGCGGGCCAAGGGCCCATGCACCGGCAGGCGGCGCTGCGTGACCAGCGCCACGACCCACGCGACCAGCGCGATCGGCACGGCGACCACAAAGATCAGCGCGAAATAGACGTAGAATTCGGCATGGGGCGTGCGGTGGGCGTGGCTTGCCCCCGTCATCCCATGCTCGCCGGCGGTATGATCGCTCATGCTGTCCCTCCCGTTCTTGTGGTGCTGCTGCCCCGAAGGGCCTCGACGAATTCGACGACGACGCGCTCGGCCCCTTGGTCGAGCGCGGATTTCTCGGCCGCATCCCGCAACGATTTTGCGGCGGATATGCGGGTCAGAATGGGGTGTTCGCTGACGATACGGTCGAGCGCGGCCTGGGCATCGACATCCCAGGGGAAATCGCGCCGCAGGGTCGTGGGCGTCGCCGTCGCCGAATCCATGTCGGTGCCGAGGGGCAGGATGTGGAACAGCGCCTCGAACAACCCGTTGCACACTTCCTGCAGCATCCAGACGCAGCCCCCGTATCCCATAAAGGGCGTGCCGGTGTGACGGCGGATGGCCGCCCCCGGGAAAGACGCGGCGATGAAATGGGGCGCCGGGCCATGCCCGCCCTTCAACTCCGCCAGATACATCTTTTCGTTGATCGACCCCATCACGACCAGCGGGCGGTGCTGTTTCAGCATCGCGCGGACCTGTTCGTTGTTGGTCTTGGTCCCGGCTTTGCGCGCCACGGCAAAGGCGCAGGGCAGGCCCAGATCGCCCTCGAGATAGGCCCGTACGCCGCGCGCATAGGTCTCGTTCGCGACGATGCCGAAACTGGCGGTGGCAAAGAAATCCTGCGTCACCGACCGCCACAGATCCCAGACCGGCTTCAGCGTCGAATGTTTTTCCCGCTCGATGAAGGGTTCGGGGTCCAGACCCAGCAATTCCCCCAGCTTGCGCAGGAACAGGGTCGTCGATTCCAGCCCCATCGGGGCCTGCAGGTAAGGTTTGCCCAGCACCTCGGCCAGGCCGCGGCCAAACTCGCGGTACATCACCAAGTTGACGTCGGCATTCACGAGGTTGCGCATCTCGGCCAGATGCGCACCAAGCGGCATCACCATGTTGACGCGGGCGCCGATCCCCTCGACCAGCCGCCGGATTTCCGCCAGGTCGCTGGGCATGTTGAACGTGCCATACATCGGACCAAGGATGTTGACGCGCGGGGCATCCCCCTCTTCGCGCGGCTTTTCGGGCGGCATCCGGCCCTTGGTCATCCCGAATTCGGTAAAGATCCAGGTCATCGCGCGGTCAGCGCACTGCCACTGGTCCTCGTCGATGGTGCGCGGCAGGAACCGCTGGATATTGGTGCCCATCGGCGTGACCCCGCCGCCGATCATCTCGGCAATCGACCCCGTGACAACGACCGCAGGCAAAGCCGGGTCCAGCGTCTTCCACGCCCGGCGCATCGCGCCCTCGGTGCCCTCGCGCCCCAGTTCTTCCTCGCCCAGCCCCGTGACCACGATCGGCAACTCGTGCGGCGGCAGTGCGTCGGTGTAATGCAGGACCGACGTCACCGGCAGGTTCTCGCAGCCGACCGGACCGTCGATCACGACCTGCAATCCCTTGACGGCGCAAAAGGCGTAGATCGCCCCCCAATATCCACCCGCGCGATCATGGTCCTGGATCAGCATGACCCGGCCCCTTTGGCAAAGCTGAACGCCGCGCGTGTGCAGACGGCATGTAGACGCGATGTAGACGGAATGAAGATCATATCATCTCCTCCGCCCTGGCGGCCTTGGCGGCCTTGTCGAGTTTCTTTTGATGCACGGCGCGGAAATCCGGGCGCAGGTTCGGTGCCCCCTCCCAGATGCCCGCCGTATCGCCCGTGCCCACCCCTTCAAAGAAAGCCTTCATCCCCTCCATGCGGAACTTGCCCGCGATGGCGGCATTGACGACCTGCGCCAAGGATCCCGCCCCCGCCGGTCCCATCAGGGGCCGCGCCGAGATCAGGTTCGTGAAGTAAAGTGCCGGAATCGCGAGCTCTTTGGCCTTTTGCACAACCGGCGTGGTGCCGATGGCAAGGTCCGGCCGGAACGCCTCCATCGCCATCACGTCATCCTCAAGGCTGGCGCGGTACTTGACCGAAACGCCCTTGGCCTCCAGCCAGTCGCAGTCCGCCTCGGACCATTGGTTGCGCGCGCAAGCGGTGCCGACATAAGCCACATCCGCCCCGCTCTCGACCAAGAGGCGCGCCACGAGCAGTTCCGACCCTTCATACCCGCTTAACGTGATCCGCCCCTTGACCGGATTGGCAGCCAGCGCCCCCTTGATCGCCGGGGCAAAGGCATTCTGCGCATCGGATATCCTTTGCGCAGCAATCCCATAGGCTTCGCCGATGGATTTCATCCAGGCCATTGTGCCATCCAGGCCCACCGGAGCCGATCCGACCACCGTCCGGTCCGCCGCCTGGTACTCGCGGATCGCCGCCGTGTAGAACGGATGGATCGCCGCCACGACCTTGGAATCCAGCGCCGCATAAAGTTCCCGCCACTCCCGGCACGGCACCACCGGTCCAGCCGCCAGACCCATCGGGGCCAGCATCGCGCCGATCATCATCGGGTCGGCCGGGAACATCTCGCCCAGAAGGGTGACGGTCGGACGATCAGACTTGCCCGCCGCAGGGGCCTGCACCGGACCTGCCATGACCTCTTCGCGGGCGTATTTCAGCATTGCCCCCGCCAGCACGTCCTTGGCCTCGGCATGGGTCGGAACCCCGAATCCTGGCACGTCGATCCCAACAATCCGCACGCCGTTGATTTCCGATGGAAGCAACTTCAACGGCACGCCAGAAGCCGTTGGAACGCATAGGTTTGTCACGACCACCGCGTCATAGCGTTCGGGGTCTGCCAGTTCATGCACCGCGTCGCGGATATCCTCGAACAACTTGCCCGTCACCAGCGATTCAGAATTGAACGGAACGTAGCCGACAGACCGCCGCGCCCCGTAGAAATGCGACACGAATGTCAGCCCGTAGACGCAACATGCCGACCCCGACAGCACCGTCGCCACGCGCCGCATCCGAAGGCCGACGCGCAAGCTGCCGAAGGCAGGGCACATCGACTGCGGCTTGTCATGCGGTCCTTGCGGGTAGTCTTTCGCAAACTGGTCCAGCAGTGCCGAATTCCCCGCAGACCGCGCCGCCGCCGCCATCGTCTCGGCCCCGGCATGACACCCCATGCCGTCCCCGCCCGACACCGGACCAGTATCGGCATCCGGGGCGATGCCCTCGGTCACCGGCACACCGGCCACGTCATCATAGCAGGTTTCAGCGGTCATCCGCGCGAACCCTTGTTTTTTATCAACGCTTTCAGCGCCGATTCTAATCTTGCGAGGGCTTCCAGGTCACACATTGTCGTAAACCACCTCCAGGGATGTTCTGAGGACAGCGTTCTTGCCGCGCATGTCGGCATCGGTGGCCGGGGTCAGCACGAAATCCGCGCCTGTCGCTTCGGCACTGAAAAGGTTGAGCAAGCCATCCTGCGACAAGGGCGCAGGCCGCACCGGCGGGGCAATCGCGACCGCCTCGGCAAGACCCGCGAACAGCGGGCCCCATTGGCTGTCATAGCTGCCAACAATCTGATAATTCGCCGATTTCTTGCGCAGGTCATCATCCTGCGGGATCGCCGACAGGACCGGAATGCCAACCGACTGCGCAAAGGCCGCCGCCTCGCCCGTGCCGTCATCCTTGTTGATCACCAGCCCCGCGATGCCGACATTGCCGCCCAGCTTGCGGAAGTATTCCACCGCCGAGCAGACGTTGTTGGCGACGTAAAGCGACTGCAAATCGTTCGAGGCGACCAGTATCACCTTTTGCGCCATGTCGCGGGCGATCGGCAGGCCGAAGCCACCGCAAACGACATCGCCAAGGAAGTCCAGCAGCACATAGTCAAAGTCCCAGTCATGGAACCCGAGCTTTTCCAAGAGTTCAAAGCCATGGATGATCCCGCGCCCGCCGCAGCCGCGACCGACCTCCGGCCCGCCCAGCTCCATCGCGAACACACCGCCGCGCTTGAAGCAGACGTCGCCGATCTTGACCTCTTCGCCCGCCAGTTTCTTGCGGGTCGAGGTCTCGATAATCGTGGGGCACGCCTTGCCGCCGAACAGCAGAGAGGTGGTATCGGATTTCGGATCGCATCCGATGAGAAGAACCCGTTTATCCATCTCGGCCATCATGTGCGACAGGTTGGCCAGCGTGAATGACTTGCCGATCCCGCCCTTGCCGTAGATTGCGATGATCTGCGTCTTTTTCGTCGGCTCCCCTTGGGGAACTTCCAGCGTCGGCTCTTCATGTGCCTCTTCGCGCAGGCGGGTGTCGAAATCCTTGAGGTTCGGGACGTCGTTCATGCGTGGCCACTCCAATCAAGGATCATTTTCAGGCAATCCGCGTCTTCGAATGCGGTCTGGTAGGCCGCCGACGCGTCCGCAGCGGGTCGGGTATGGGTGATCAGGCCGGACAGGCTCAGCGCACCGCTGTCGATCAGGTTGCGCGTCGCGGTCAGGTCTTCGGGCGTCCATTCGGCGGCAATGCGGATGCGCGCCTCTTTCATGAAGGCGGGCGGAAAGGCAAAGGCCACGGGTTCGGTGTAAAAGCCTGCCAGCACGACCTCGCCGCCGCGCGCCAGACGCGGGATCAGCGTGTCGATCAGGCCAATGGCCCCGCTGGCATCGTAGATGGCGTTATAGCTGCGACGCGGATCATCAACAGGATCAATGACTTCATAGCCGATGTTGCCATGACGGCGCGCCGGGTTCGTGTCCCAAACGGTGGGTGCCGGTGCCCCGGCAGCCACCGTCAGCCGCGCCAACAGCCGCCCCAAAGTCCCATGCCCCACGATCAGATCCGGCAGCGCCGTGTTGAACCCGGCCAAGGCATGTCGCGCGGTTGCGGCGAGCGCAAGCAGCGCCCCCTCGGGGCCCATGCCGCGGTCCAGCCGCGCCACCCGGCCGGCCTTTGTCACCAGCCGCCGCGACGCGCCGCCGAACAGTCCCCTGACATTGCCGTCAAAGCAGTTCGCGCCAGGCACAAAGACATGCTCGCCGACCTTGAACCTGGTATCGACCCCGGCCTCGACCACTTCACCAGCGGCCTCATAGCCCGGCACCAGCGGATAACCCATGCCCGGAAAGGGCGGCATCGTGCCGGACCAGAACAGTTTTTCGGTGCCGGTGGAGATCCCCGAATACGCGATGTCGACCACCAGATCATCGGGCCCGGGCGGCGTCAGGCCAAGGCTGTCCAGCCCCAGCACTTTCGGACCCTGCAGGATGACGGCGGTGCTTCTCACATGCTTTCCCTTGCCGGTTCCAGGTGTCGCCCCGGTCTGCGCCCCGTTCAACGGAGTCGCGCTTAGATGTAAGTCTAACCTTACAGTTTCTGCTGTCAACTTTTATGGACATAAATCCGGGAAAGCTTCAGACCCGCGTGGCCGTCACGACCTGGGTGACGAAGGGCCGCTGACTGGCATGGATGCGGATGGCACCAAATCCCGCAGTCCGCAGCAGATTTGCGATCTCGGACGCCGATCTTGTGCGCCCCGTGCCCATCGCTAGGGTGTACAGTGCGAAATAGACATCCGTCGCCCGGTCCGGGGTCCGCCCGCCCGACATCGGTTCGGAAATGACAAGCCTGCCGCCGGGCGGCAACGCCTCATGAACCGCAGCCAAAAGCGCCGCCACGGTCGAATCGGCATGGTCATAGAGGACGCGGATCAGGCTGATCGCGTCGGCACCCACAGGAAGCGGATCGTCGCGGAACGAACCTGCAATGATGCGGGTCCGCGCTGTCAGTCCAGCTTCGGCAAACCGCGCCTTTGCCCCCGGCACGACGGCCGGCAGATCGAACAATGTCAGGTGCGGCCCCGGCACCGCCCGCCCCACCGCGGTCAGGAACGCCCCCGTCCCGCCGCCGACATCCATCAGGTTGCGAACACCGGAAAAATCGGCGACCGCCAGCGTGTCGGTGGCGACAAGGCCCTGGCTGTCAGCCATCAGTGCCGAATAGGTCGCGGCGGTTTCGGGGTCGGCGGCGGCACCCGCGCCAAAGACATAAGGCCAGAAACCAGCCAGTTCCGGGGTGGTTTCACCCCGCAGGAACGCGGCCGGATCGGCCAGATCGCGATAAAGGACGCGGTGGTGGCGGACCATTGCCGCCAACCCCGGCACCGTCAGGAACGCGGCCCCGCGCGGGGCCAGGTGCCAGCCGCCGTCGCGCCCGCGGCGCACCAGTTTCAGCGCCGCAGCCGCCTGCATCAGGATCGCCATGCGATCAGGGGTAACCCCCGCCGCATGGGCAAGTGCTGCCGTGCGCTGGGGACCCTTTCGCAAAGCCGTCAGCACGTCCATTTCGACCAAAGCCATCAGCGCCTGGGATTGCACAAACCCCGACAGGAGGTCAAACAGCGCCTGGCCTTCATGTCTGGAAATGCTTCTAAGACCTGGAATTCGCCGGGAAATCCCATGAAACCGCGGGGATAGTGCCAATCGCGTCAGCCATCCCAGGCCAGAGCTGCGGACCTGCGGTTCTGCACCCAGCGGCAAGTCCGTCATCGCCCTAGCCCCTGATGGCTGTCAGGTTCACCGGCGTCATCTTTTCGGCATAACGGCGCACCATCTCGGCCAGCCGCGCCTCGCCCGGACAGGACGGGATCGACGAGATCGCGCCCGACAGGATGTCTTTCAGATGCGCCACGGCCCCGGGAATGCCAAGGTCCGTGACGGCGGACGGGCGGCCATGCCGCTGGTCCTGACCTGCCGGTTTGCCCATCTGTTCCGCCGTCTCCAGCGCATCGCGGAGGTCGTCGGCGACCTGGAACGCCTCGCCGATCCGGGCACCCAGTTCTTCCCAGGGTTCCGGTTCCTGCCCCGCCGAAATTGCCCCCATCTGGGTCGCCGCAATGAACAGCGCGCCGGTCTTGGCGCGGTGATAGGCCCGCAGGTTCACCATTGGCTCGGACTCCCAGGCCTGGCCCGCGCAGATGCCCATCGGCATGCCGGTGCGGCTGGCAAGGTGCTGGATCAGGGACAGCGCGCGGTACGGCGCATGGGCAGCGGCGCGGGCCAGCACCTCGAACGCCATCACGATGAGGCTGTCCCCGGCAAGCACGGCAATCGGCTCGCCAAAGGCGCGGTGGAGGGACGGTTTTCCCCGCCGGATCGGGGCGTTGTCGAACGCGGGCAGGTCGTCGTGGACGAGGCTGGCGGAATGGATCACCTCCAGCGCCACGGCGGCAGCACTGGACAGTTCCGGCCGGTCATCCCCGCAGGCAATGGCGACCGACAAGAGGATCGTGGGCCGGATGCGCGCGCCGCCCGGCGACACCGCATAGTCCAGCGCCTGTGCCAGCCGCGAGGGCGCATCGCCCGCCCTGCCCTGACCCAGCGCGATGGCACGGGCAAGTGCGGCTTCGAAACGGGCTTCCAGCGACATCATGGCTCTCCCTGCCTCCAACGCCGCCAGATTGCCTCTGTTCCCGGAATGTGTAAACAAAAACTTACACTGTGACGTATTTCCTTATGGACAGAGGACTGGCCGGGAGTAACATCGTCGCCATGGCCGCCGAACCGAACGCCCAAGGAACGCAGAGCCGCGCCGTCGTGGTCGGTGCGGGCATGGGCGGGCTTGCGGCAGCGATCCGACTGTCGGCGGCCGGTCTGGATGTGACACTGATCGAGGCGGCAGACGGACCCGGCGGCAAGATGCGCAGCGATCCCTCCGTCGCGGGTCCGGTGGACAAGGGGCCGACGGTCCTGACCATGCGCCCGGTGTTCGAGGCGCTGTTTGCCCTTGCCGGGGAGCGGCTTGCCGATCACCTGACGCTGATCCCGCAGCCGGTCCTGGCGCGCCACTGGTGGCCGGATGGGACGACGCTGGACCTGCATGACCGGGTTGAGGCCAATCTGGATGCCATCCGCGATTTTTCCGGCCCGCGCGAGGCGGCGGCCTTCCGGCGGTTCGACCGGCTGGCGACCGAAGTGTTTGCGGCCTTTGAAGGCCCCGTGATGTACGCGCCGCGCCCCGATCGCGGCGGCATCGCGTGGGCGGTTCTGGCACGGCCCCGGCTGTGGTCGGCGCTGATGCCGGGGCGAAGCCTCGACGGCCTTTTGCGCCAGTACTTCCGCGATCCGCGGCTGATCCAGCTGTTCGGGCGCTATGCGACCTATGTCGGGGGACGGCCTGCGCACTCGCCCGCCCTTCTGTCGCTGATCTGGCGGGCCGAGGCGCAGGGAGTGGCCGCCGTCCAGGGCGGCATGTCGCAACTGGCGCTGGCCTTGGCAGGGCTGGCCGAACGTCTGGGGGTGCGCATCCGCTATGCGACGGCCGCTGCGAGGATCGTGCGGCAGGGCGGGCGCACCAGCGGCGTGCAACTGGCCGGTGGTGCGACATTGCCCTGCGATATCTGCGTCTTCAACGGCGATCCAGCGGCGTTGCATCAGGGCCTCTTGGGCGATGGCCCTCGCAACGCGTTGGCCGCGCCCGCCACCAGACCCCGCAGCCTGTCGGCCTGGATCTGGGCGTTCGCCGCGACTCCATCTGGCGCCCCCCTTATCCATCACAACGTCTTTTTCACCGAAAACCCCGCTGCCGAGTTCGGCCCCATCGGACAGGGCCGCATGCCCGAGGCGCCCACGCTTTACGTCTGCGCCGAGGACCGCCTTGGCACCGAAACCCCGATCGGCCCCGAACGGTTCGAGATCATCATGAACGCCCCGGCAGGGATCAAGGCCGACAGCCACGAGGAACCGCAATGCCGAACCAGAACCTTCGACCGGCTGGCGCGCCTTGGCCTGACCTTCGACCCCTCTCCCCCCCCCTCGGCCCTGACGACGCCGGCAATGCTGGCGCGGGACTTTCCGGGGTCGGCGGGCGCGATATACGGGCGGAGCCCCGAGGGGACGTTCGCCGCATTTCGGCGGCCGACGGCGCGGACCGGGCTGCCGGGCCTGTACCTGGCGGGCGGCGGGGCGCATCCGGGGGCGGGGATCGCGATGGCGGCCCTCTCCGGCCAGCACGCGGCCGCGGCGATCATGCAGGACCTGACTTCTCGGTCCGCGTCGATGCGGATGGCTACGCCTGGTGGTATGTCGACGGGGTCAGCGACGACGGGGCGCGCGCCGTCTCGGTGATCGGCTTCATCGGGTCGGTCTTTTCGCCCTGGTACGCCTGGAGCGGGCGGCGCGACCCCGCCAACCACGTCTGCATCAATGTGGCGACCTACGGGCCGGGGGGGCGGTTCACCATGACCGACCGGGGGCGCGCCGCCCTGCGCCAGAGCCGCGCCACGTTGCAGGTCGGTCCCAGCCGGATGCACTGGACCGGCACGTCGCTGGTGATCGACATCGACGAAGTGTCCGCGCCGCCGGTGATCAGCCGGGTTCGGGGCCGGATCACCCTGACGCCCAGCGCCGTTACCGGGGTGGAGGCCACCCTGACCCCCGATGGCCGCCATATCTGGCGCCCCTTTGCGCCCATGGCCCGGATCGAGGTCGACCTGACCCAGGGCCACCGCTGGCAGGGTCATGGCTATTTCGACGCCAATTTCGGCACGGCGGCGCTGGAGTCGGATTTCCGCACCTGGACCTGGGGGCGGTTTCCACTGCGGGATCGGACGGTCTGCTTTTACGACGCGGTCCGGGCGGACGGGACCACGCTGGAACTGGGGGTGGAGGTCACGGGCGACGGCACGGTGCGCGCGATTTCACCTCCGCCCCTGACGTCGATGTCGCGCACGCTCTGGGCGCTCGGGCGCGAGACCCGTGCCGACGCCGGAACCCGGCCCCGGCAGGTGATGGCGATGCTGGATGCGCCGTTCTATTCGCGGTCGCTGGTCGGGACGCGGATCGACGGCGAGGACAGCATCGGCGTGCATGAAGCGCTGGACTTGCGGCGGTTCGCGTCGCCGCTGTTGAAGCCGATTCTGGCGCTGCGGGTACCACGGCGGGCGGGCTGGACGTTTCACACCTAGCTGTTCACTCCCGGCCACTGGTGGATCGGGTTTGGGATGAATCGATCCCGCTCTGATGTCCAGAACTTGCAGATGTATCCGAGGGGCGTAAGACCATTCAGCGTCTTCAGCCTGGTTGCGAAGTTTCTGGTAGGAGGCAACAACCGACAGTCCGGCGAATTATCTTGTCTGGCGGGATCGGTCAGACGTAAGCCCCTTCGGACGCGCCCTTGACCCCGGTGATGTAGCTGACGATGTCGTTGCCGTCGGTTTCATCCTTGCGCAAGCTGGCCACGATCCGGCCCCGGCGGAACACCACGATGCGGTCCACCAGATCGAACACCTGCCGCAAGTTGTGGCTGACAAGAACCATCGGAATGCCACGCTCCTTCAGCCCCCGGATGATGTTTTCCACCTGCGCGGTTTCCTGCACGCCCAAGGCCGCCGTCGGTTCATCCATGATCACCAGTTTGGACGCAAAGGCCGCCGTGCGCGCGATCGACACGCATTGCCGCTGGCCGCCCGACATGTTGCGGATCGGGTTGTCGACATTGGGGATCTTCACCGCCGTTGTCGCCAGCGCCTCCATGGTGCGGGCGCGCATCGCCTTGCGGTCAAGGATAGAAAATGGCCCGAGGCGGAACTTGAACATCTCGCGCCCCAGAAACAGGTTCGACGGCACATCGAGGTCGTCGGCCAGCGCAAGGGTCTGGAACACCGTCTCGATCCCGGCCTCGCGCGCCGCCAACGGCCCTGAGAAATGCACCTCGCGCCCACCAAATGATATGGTGCCCGAGGTGCGCTGCTCCACCGCCGTGATCTGGCGCACAAAGGTCGATTTGCCGGCACCATTGTCGCCGACAACGGCGACATGCTCGCCCTCGTGCAGGATGAAATTGGCATCTTCCAGCGCGTGCACGCCGGCGTAATGCTTGGTCAGACCACGGGTTTCCAGAATGACATTTGCCATGATCTATCCCTTCGCCCGGCTGCGCTGACGCCATTGGTCCAGGACCACGGCGGCGACGATGATCACGCCCTTGACCATTTCCTGATAGTAGGCGTCCAGCTTCAGGAACGTGAAGCCCGAGATGATGACGCCAAAGATCAGCGCGCCCAGCACGGTGCCAAGGATCGACCCGCGCCCGCCCGACAGCGCCACCCCGCCGATCACCGCCATGGCGATGGCGTCCAGCTCGTACATCACCCCCATCGCGGCCTGTGCGGTCACGTTCTTGGACGACACCACGATGGCCGCCAGCGCCGCCAGCATCGCCGCGATGACATAGACCAGCACCTTGTGGCGATCGACGTTGATGCCAGACATGCGTGCTGCCGCCTCGTTTGACCCGATGGCATAGCTGTGCTTGCCGTACTTGGTATAGCGCATGATCAGGTGAAACAGGATCGCAAGACCCACAAAGATCAGCACCGGGTTGATGCCCTTCCACGAAAACAGGCCAAAGGTCAGCCAGCCGACGAAATCGCCGTTGGCCAGGTTTGCGTAGGACTGCGTGGGAAACGAGATCGGGTTGCCGGTGGACCACCAGCGCGCAAAGCCGCGGGCCGTGACCATCATGCCCAGCGTGGCGATAAAGGGGGGTATCTTTGTATAGGCGATCAGCAGGCCGTTGATCAGTCCCGCAATCAAACCAACGCCCAAGCCCACGACAATCGGGACCAGCACCGGCAAATCCATCGCCCAGTCGCCGAAGATCGCCTTGGGGTTGGGGTTGCCGTTGACCAGCGCGGTTTGTGCAAAACTCATCGCGACCATGGCCGTCGCGCCGACCACCGACCCCGAGGACAGGTCGATCCCGCCTGCGATGATCACCTGCGTCACGCCGATGGCAATGATGCCGACGGTGGAGACCTGCAGGATGATGATGGTCAGGCGCTGGTTGTTGAAGATCGTGTCGACATTGTCGCGCGTGTTGAACAGGAAACTGTCCCCGATGATCAGACGGCCCAGCAGCTCGAACATCACCACGATGCCGACCAGTGCCAGAAAGATGTTGAGTTCCGGCGCGCGGGCCCGTTTTGACGGGTCATATTTCAGCCCCCCCAATCCCTGTGCTGCCTGTGCCACGGATGATCCCTCCCCAAAGACTGTTCCGACAGTTCAACCTTTTCCTCTTGTGGTTGCCCGGACAAGGGAAAAAAGGGGCGGCACCCGAGCGCCGCCCCTACCTGATCAAGTTGATCAGTTCTTGGCGAGGTAGTCCGCGACGTTCGCCGGGGTCACCAGTTGGAACGGCACATAGACTTTCTGTTCAACCGCTTCGCCCTTGCTCAGCTTGATCGCCGCATCCAGCGCGCCTGCGCCCTGACCTGCCGCGTCCTGGAACACCGTCACGTCAAGATCGCCCGCCTGCATGGCCGCCAGCGCGTCCTGCGTCGCGTCAACGCCGCCGACCTGCACGGTCGCCATGTCGATCCCGGCGGCTTTCATCGCCTGGATGGCACCGATCGCCATTTCGTCGTTGTTGGCGATGACGCCGTCAAACGCGGTGCCGGTCGACAACCAGTTGGTCATCAGCGAGGTCGCCTGATCCCGGCTCCAGTTCGCGGTCTGCTGGTCGATCACGTTGACCTTGACCTTGCACTTGCCGGCCTCGATCACGTCATAGATGTCGGCAGTGCGCTGCACGGCGGCCTGGTTCGACAATTCACCCTGCATGACATAGACGTTGACTTCCGATTTGCCTTCGGCCGCCCAGTTGTCGCACAGCGCGATGGTTTCAAGCGTGCCCGAATCCACTTCGTTCGACGCGACGAACGCCTGGTTGTCGGGCATCGTGTCGACGTTGATCGGCTGGCGGTTCACATAGACCAGCGGTATGTTCGCCGCCGCTGCCGCATCCGACATCGCTTGCGTGGCCGAGGTGTCGACCGGGTTCACGATGATCGCCGACACGCCCGAGGCGATGAAGTTGTTGATCTGGTCCAACTGCTTGGCCACATCGTTCTGCGCGTCTTCGATTTGCAGGGCAACGCCCAGTTCCTTGCCCTTGGCATCCATGCCATTGCGCAGAACGGTAAGGAAGTTGTCGTCGAACAGCGCCATCGACACGCCGATTTCCTGTGCCATGGCGGTCGTTCCCATCAGGGCCACGACGCCAGCGAGTAGGGTCTTTTTCATGGTCTTTCCTCCGCTAAAGGTGTCCGGCACACCCGTTTCTCCCAACCGGACCGACCGGGGCTTTGCCCTCGGGCGGTATCTTGTCGTCGTCACGCGGCGCGGGCGGACACGCCCTGCCGGATAAAGTCCATCGACGCGGCCAGCGCGGTGCGCGGATCGGCAAGGGCATGCACCGACGGCGCAAAGGGTTCATAACTGACCGGCCCCGCATAGCCCGCGGCGCGCAGGGCCGCGATCTGCGCCACGTTGCCAATGCGGTCCTGCCCGTCCACCAGAACCCGGTGCGGGTCGCGCATGTCGTCCACCGCGACGCTTGGATCGACCACGCCCGAGACATGCACGATGCCCGTCAGGTCGGCAAAGATCGGCCCGCCACCCGCCAGGTGATGATGAAAGGTGTCATGCACCATGAAATAGGTGCCCTGCCCGCCCACCGCGTCGATGACATCCGCCAGGATGTCCTTGTAGCGCAGGCTGCAGACCGCAAATCCGAGGGGTTCCACCATTGCTTTAAGCCCGCGGGCGCGGAGCATCGGCAGGATTTCCCGCAACGCAGCCTCGGTCACGCGGCGGCTTTCGGCGCGGTCGGTCGCCACGCCGTCATTGCGCGGGATCAGGCTGACCGCCTCGGCGCCCGCTGCCACCGCGACCTGCATCAGCGCGTCGGCCTCCGCCGCCTTGGCATCCGACCAGTCGTTGAACATCTTGACTTCGGCCAGGGCCAGGACCCGCAGGCCGCGCGCCCGCACCGCCGCCCCGACGCCCGCGGGGTCCGCGCCCTGGAACAACGGCCCGCCAAGATCGTTGCGGTATTCGACCCCGACACAGCCCAGATCGCGCGCAAGGTCGGCAAACGCCTCCCAGCCCAGATTCGGGGCCGTCATGTGGTTCAAGGCAAAGGGCAGCATGTCGATGTGATTCCCGAATGTCCGCGTATGCCTTCTAGCATAATGGAATTTTTATTCCACGCCTTATCTAAAGCAGCACCGATGCTCCATCCGGCACGGATTCCTGCCCGGCGATCGTCCATTTGACGATTTTTCGGCAACCCGGCCCTCATCGGACGCCGCCACCATCCCTGAATACCGTGCGGGCTCAGATCGATTCGGTCACGTGCAACTGCATCGGCAGAAAATGCTGGAGCCCCACCGCAGCCACACCTGGCTCACCTGTGCGCACCGCAAGATCCATCACCGTCCGGGCCAGCTCTGCCAGCGGCGTTGCATCCACCATCGTCACCCATCGCGAGGCCAGTGCCGCGCGGGATTCGGCCGTCAGTTCATTCACCACCAGCGTCACCTCGCCCGGCGCGCGCGTCTGGCGAAGTGCCGCAATCGCACCTTCCATCCCGCCGCCTGCAACATAGATGCCACGAAGATCGCGATGACGGGTCAAGACCGACAGCGTCGCGTCACGGGTCAACCGGCGGGTTTCCAGGTTGACGATCGTCTCCATCACGTCAAGATCGGGGCGGTGTTCGCGCAGATAGGCGCGAAACCCGGCCTCGCGCAGGTCGTGGCCGTGCCATCTTGCGCCGCCGACAAAGACGGCAACCTTGCCAGGCGCCCGCGCGGCAAGGCTGATCGTCCAGGCGGCAACGCGCCCTACCTTCAGGTTGTCCAACCCGACATAGCCCGCCCGCGCGCCCAAGGCAAAGTCCGACAAGAGCGCAAAGACCGGCACCCCCTGCGCCTTCACCTCCTCGACCGCGGCGGTGATCTCGGGATGGTTGACGGCTGTCGCCGCGATGACATCGGACCGCGCCGCCATCTTTCGCAACAGGCCCGCAACCTCGCCCGGAGCCTGGCTGGCGGCAAAGTCCAGTTGCAACTGGATATGCACGCCGGGCAGCGAAGCCGAGGCAGTGCGCAGCGCGCGCGCGAGGTTCTGGTAGAATTCCTGTCCCGACTTGTGCAACAGCACGCCGAGCCTGATCGTCCGTGTTTCGTCCGCCCCGCCCGTCAACCGCGCTGCCGCCGGATGGCGCAGCCGCAGCGCGGTTTCGGCGATCAGCGCCCGTGTCGCCGCCGAGACCGTTTCGCGCCCGTTCAGCGCCCGGTCCACCGTCGCAACCGAAACGCCCGCCGCCGCCGCCAGTTCCGCCATCCCGGGTCGCCGTGCCATCCTGCAGCCCCCAGATGCTTTTTCGTCAGACCAACCCCGAATATTGACGAAAATTGACGAAATTTCCAGCCCCGGCGCTACCCAGACCCCAAGGCATGAACTAGGTTCTTGAAGGAGTGCAACCTGGACCGCGCGACACCCGCCGCGGGTCCGATACCGGGACCGGGGATGACATGGCGCGACGCGACTACAGCCTTTTGGGCCCGGATGGCGCCCGCGCGGTGGAAACCGGCCTTGCTGCGGCGGAATGGTATCATACCGACGTGCCCCGCAAGGTGATGAAGGACCTGATGCAGCGGTCCGATGGCCCCGCGATCCGCGACACGGCGATCTATTACGGGGCGATGATCCTGTTCGCAGGCATCGGCATCGCGCTTTGGCCCTCGTGGTGGTCGGCGCCATTCTGGCTGGCTTATGGCGTGCTTTACGGGTCGGCCTCCGACAGCCGCTGGCACGAATGCCAGCATGGCACTGCGTTCAAGACGCCCTGGATGAACGAGGTCGTCTACCAGATTGCCTGCTTCATGATCGTGCGCAACCCGGCGACCTGGCGGTGGAGCCATGCGCGCCACCACACTGACACCTACATCGTCGGGCGCGACCCCGAGATCGCCGTGATGCGCCCGCCCGCATTCGTCAAGCTGATCGGAAATTTCTTTGGAGTTTTCGATGCTTATGTCGGATGGTCGCGCATGCTCTTGAACGCCAGCGGCAGGCTGGACCCCGAAGAGGCTACCTACGTCCTGCCCGCCGACAAGCCCAAGATCGTGCGCGTGGCCCGCATCTGGGTGGCGATCTACGCCGCCACCCTTGCATTGGCGTTCTGGATGGGGTCGATCCTGCCCTTGATGGTGATCGGGCTGCCACGCCTCTATGGCGCCTGGCACCACATCATGACCGGCCTGTTGCAGCATGGCGGGCTGGCCGACAACGTGACCGACCACCGGCTGAACAGCCGCACCGTCTATATGAACCCCGTCAGCCGGTTCATCTACTGGAACATGAACTACCATGTCGAACACCACATGTTCCCGATGGTCCCCTATCACGCGCTGCCGCGCCTGCATGCGCTGATCAGGCACGACCTGCCAGCCCCGAACCGCTCCATAGCCGACGGGTTTGCCGAAATGTGGCCTGCGCTGCGTCGCCAGCTTGCCTATGAAGACCACTATGTCAGGCGCACCCTGCCGCCGACCGCCAAACCCTACCGCGAAGATTTCCACGTGGCGGCGCTGGGCGAAGCCATTCCTGCCGAATGAAAGAGGACGCCATGCCGCAATGGATCGACGCCTGCGCCACCGACGACATCGACGAAGAGGATCTGATCCGGTTCGATCATGCTGGCGCGACCTATGCCATCTACCATTCCCCGGATGGCAGGTTCTATGCCACGGCCGGGCGCTGCACGCATGAAGAGGTGCATCTGTGCGACGGCCTGGTGATGGGACACCTGATCGAATGCCCCAAGCATAACGGCCAGTTCGACTATCGGACGGGCGAGGCGATGCGCGCGCCCGTCTGCATCAACCTGCGAACCTTTCCGGTCAAGGTCGAGGGCGGCCGCGTCTTTGTCGAGGTGGCCTGACCACGCATGTCAGACCGCGCCGCCATCGCGGCCTGCCGGGTCGGCTTGGTCTACCCGGAGTCTGTCCGACGCCGTCAGAAGCGTCGGCCATCCTCTCGCTGCTCTATTGGTCGCCCGTCTTTCGCCAAAACCGGAGTCGACCTTTACAGGAGAGGCCCTAGACCAGCGTCATCCATTCCGCGACCGACGGGCTGAAGGGTCGGAAATAGGCGATGATGCGGTCGTCTACAGTGCCCGGCGGGGCCGACCAGGGCGCGACGCCGTGGATCGTCATGGGATGCAGCAGCGATGCTTCACCGGGAACGACCGGCACCTCGATGCGGCGGCATTGGGCAAAGACCTGGCGGCGCGCGGCCTGATAGGCCTCGGTCACGTCGACATCGCCCCAGTTGTCGGGCGGATGGCCGACATAGGCGCGCGCAAGGGCGGCGTGGATGATCGGGGCCGATGCGTCCCAGACCACCAGGGGCGATGCACCGGGGCCGCAATCGGTCAGCGGCAGGCCGAGAATCCAGGTATGGGGTTCGCGCAGCATCCGCCGCCGGGCCGGGCCGACCGCCAGAAGTCCGTCCAGATGGGCCGCATCCCGGTCGCGCCGAAAGTGAAAGGCGGCATCGCTTTCGCCGCGTTCGCGCAAGGGATAGCCCGCCCGGATGGTGGACACCTGTGCCGCGTGCAGCGGCACCGGGTCCAGCGGCAACGCCGCCCAGGGAAAGGGCGTGCCCGCGATGTCGCCGCTGGCGGTGTTGGGCAGCGCGTCAAGGCCGACAAACCAGGTGCCGCCCGAACGCCACGCCTCTCTCGACGCGGCGATGGCGGCGCGCGCGCGCGGCAGGGCGGCGGCGGCCCAGCCAAGGATTTCCAGATCCGGCCCGATGACCTTCCAGCCCAGTCCTTCCCTTACCATCCGACCCCCTTGCGCAGCATGTTGAGCGCCACCAGCACCAGAAAGACCGCAAAGGCGCGTTTCAGAGGAACCGGGTCCATGGCATGGGCCAGCCGCACGCCCAGGGGCGTGGTGACAAGCGTGGTGCCGATGACGACCAGAAAGGCGGGCAGGCTGACCGCGCCGACGGTATAGGGCGGCGCATCCGGCACGGGCAGCAGCAGATAGCCTGCGACCGCAGGCACCGCGATCAAAAGCCCGAACCCCGAGGCGGTGCCGACCGCGCGATGGATCGGCTGATTGTACAGCGTCAGCAGCGGCACGCCAAAGGTGCCTCCGCCGATCCCCATCAGCGCCGAGGCGAACCCGACCAGCGTTGCGATGCCGCCTGCGACGGGCTGGCGGGGCATCGCGGCCCCGATCCGCCAGTCAGCGCGGCCAAAGGCCATGTGCAGCCCCGCGATCCCGGCCAGCGTGCCGAACACCGCCTGCAGCGCCGCAGAGGACAACCGCGCCGCCACCAGCACGCCAAGGGCGGCACCCACGACCAGAAACGGTCCCCATTGGCGCAGGATGGTCCAGTCCACCGCGCCCCGCGCATGGTGCCCGGCGGCCGACCGCACCGAGGTCACGACGATGGTGGCCAGCGAGGTGGCCACGCAGACCTGCATCAGCTGCGCCCCGCCATAGCCAAGCTGGCCAAAGGTGTAAAAGAATGCCGGAACCAGCACGATGCCGCCGCCGACCCCCAAAAGCCCGCCGATCACGCCCGCAAAGGCCCCGATGACCACCAAAAAGGCGATCATCGGCAAAAGGCTGGCAAGGTCGGGCATCGGGGTCCTTGGACGGCTGATTTTCGGGCACCCTAGCGGGCCTTTTGCCATGCGGCCAGTGCATGCCGGCCATTTTCGCGCGCCTCGTCTTTTCATCGTCGCAAAACCGGCGTAGGCAGGCGGTCTTCACCCAAAATCGCTCAGAAAGGCCCGCCATGGCCCGCACGCTTTCATTGACCGCCTATTCCGTCATCCTTGGCCTTGTGGCCGCTGTCGGCCCCTTTGCCATCGACATGTATCTGCCCGCGATGCCCGCCATCGGGGCGGAATTCGGCGCCTCGATGCAGTCGGTGCAATGGACCATCGTGGCCTATTTCATCGCATTCGGACTGGCTCAGCTGGTCTACGGCCCCTGGGCGGACCAGGCCGGGCGCAAGCCGCCGATGTATACCGGGCTGGCGCTGTTCATGGGCGGCACGGTGCTGTCCGCGCTGGCCCCCGGCGTTGAATGGCTGATCGCCGGTCGGCTGATCCAGGGGCTTGGCGGCGCCGCCAACATGGTCGTGCTGCGCGCCGTCATCCGCGACCTTGCCACCGGCCATGCCGCCACGCGGATGATGTCGACGATCATGATCGTGATTGCGGTGTCGCCGCTGCTGGCCCCCTTGTCGGGATCGGCGCTCTTGGCCTTCGGGTCCTGGCGGCTGATCTTCTGGGCGCTGCTTTTCGCCGCTGGCTTGAGCTTTTTTCTGATCCACTATGCGCTGCCGGAAACCCTGACCGACGCGAACCGGCGGAAGTTTGACCTTGCGACGGCCTGGACGGGGACAAAGGCGCTGCTGGCCGACCGCCCGTTCATGGTGATGACCTTCCTTGCGGGCTTTGCGTTTGCCAGTTTCTTTGTCTTCATCGCCTCGGCGTCCTTCGTCTATACCGGCCAGTTCGGTCTTTCGCCCACGCAGTTCTCGCTGGCCTTTGCGCTCAATGCGATCGGCTTTTTCGTGGCATCGCAGTTTTCCAGCACGCTTGCGCGACGACTGGGGACGCTGCGGATGATCTATCTGGCCACCGCGGGGTTTGCGGCGGCGACATTCGCGGGGTTCGGCCTGGGGCTGGCGGGGCTGGCAACGCTGCCCGTGACGATGGTGGCGCTGTTTGTCGGCAACGTCTTTCTGGGCGTGATCTTGCCCACCGCCCAGGTTCAGGCGCTGGAGGATCACGGGTCCAACGCGGGCCTTGCCTCGTCGCTGGGCGGCACGATGCAGATGGTGGCGGCGGGGGTTCTGGTCGCCGCAGCGGGGCCGTTCCTCGATGGCACGGTGGTCCCGATGCAGGGCGCGATCGCGCTCTGCGGCGCGCTGGCGCTGGGGCTGTCGCTGATGATCCCGCGTCAGGCGGCGGCCGAGGCCTGAAGGCTGGACAGCGCCGCGTCGATCACGGCCAGCCCCGCGCCGGGGCGGTTGGCCTGATCCGACAGCACGCGCCGCCAGCCCCGCGCGCCGGGCTGGCCGTGAAAGAGGCCGAGCATGTGGCGGGTGATCTGGTGCAGACGCCCGCCCTTTGCCAGATGGTCTGCGATATAGGGGCGCATGGCGTCCACCACCGAGACCGGGTCAGGCGCAAAGGTATCGCCCCAAAGCGCATCCGCCCCGATCAGCACCGAGGCCGGATCGTGATAGGCGGCGCGGCCCAGCATGACACCGTCGAGGCCTTGATCAAGGAAGGCTTTCGCCTGATCGAGGCTGGTGATGCCGCCGTTGATGGAAATGGTGAGGTGCGGGAAGGCCCGCTTCATGGCGACCACCAGGGGGTAGTCGAGCGGTGGAACCTCGCGGTTTTCCTTGGGGGACAGACCCTTCAGCCAGGCCTTGCGGGCGTGGATGATGACATGGCCGACCCCTGCCCGGCTGACCCTGTCGATGAAATCGGGCAGCACGGTTTCGGAGTCCTGATCATCGACGCCGATGCGGCATTTGACCGTCACCGGCACCGGGCTTGCCTGCTGCATTGCCGAAAGGCAATCGGCCACCAGGCCCGGGCGTTCCATCAGCACCGCGCCAAAGCAGCCCGACTGCACCCGGTCGGACGGGCAGCCGACATTCAGGTTGATCTCGTCATAGCCGAAGGGCGCGGCGAGCCGCACGGCCTGCGCCAGTTCGCCAGGATCCGACCCGCCCAACTGCAGCGCCACCGGATGCTCGGCGGCGTAATGCGCCAAAAGCCGGTCGCGCGGCCCGTGAATCACCGCAGGCGCCGTCACCATCTCGGTATAAAGCATGGCCCGGCGCGTCATCTGGCGGTGAAAGACCCGGCAATGGCGGTCGGTCCAGTCCATCATGGGCGCAACGGACAGTCTATGTGGTTGATATTCTGTCATTTTTCTCGTATCTTTAATCCGTTGGCCTGAGTAGTGTCCACGCCAGACTACGCCCTGACAGCCCCGAATATCCCCCGTTTCGACGACTCAACTCGCACACATAGCGCACACGAAAATGGCCTCGATCACCAAGCTTCCCTCCGGTGCGAACCCGGGTCCAAGTCAGACGGAAGGGTGGCTCACGCGAGCGAGACGCACCTCACGCCGTGACGACGCCCAGAAATGGGCGCGCCAAGCCGAGACCCTGGTCGATCAGGGGCTGCCGCCTGGGCCGATCGTCCGTGGCCCGCCTGCACACTTTCGGTGACCTGGTTGACCTTCATATAGCCGATATGTGCGCCGTAGGGAAACCACCCCGACGCGAGCCAAGGCGGCGACACTCGCGACGCTGAAGCGCGACCTCGGGAAAGAGAAGATCGGGCACCTCGATCGTCACAAGCTGATCGAGTATGGCCGCAAGCGTGCAGGTCAGGGCGCCGGGCCGGTAACGCCCGGCATCGACATCGGCGTCATCAAGATGATCCTGACTCATGCCGCTGCCGTCCACGGGCTGGAGATTCGCGTTGAAGGCGTCGATCTGGCCCGAGTGGCGCTGAAGCGGCTTGGTCTGATCGGCAAGGGTATCGAGCGCGACCGACGCCCGACGACAGCTGAACTCGGCCGCCTCTTCCGCTGCTTTGACGAGAATGCGCGCCTGACGATGCCCATGACGCGCATCGTGCAGTTCGCCATCGCTACCGCGATGCGGCTGGACGAGATCTGCCGCGCCGACTGGAGCGATCTCGACATAGACCGCCGGATGCTCATGATCCGGGACCGCAAGGACCCGCGCAACAAGGCCGGCAACGACCAACGGATCCCGCTCTTCGCCGCCACCGGGTTCGATGCCTGGGCCCTCGTCATGGCGCAGGCCAAGCTTCTCGGAAAGGCGAAGGGTCCGATCTTCCCCTACAACTCCAAATCCGTCGGCACGGCGTTCCGCCGAGCCTGTTCCGATGCTGACGTCAAGGACCTCCACTTCCATGACCTCCGCCACGAAGGCACCAGCCCGTCGTCGACATGTCCGCCTGGCCTTCGCTCAGCCTCGAAGGTAATCTTATCGCGCCTGCAATGGTCGCCAGCGTCGACCGCCGCGAGGCGTCCGAGCAAAGCGAGGCCGACTACCGCATTCGCAAGGGCCTGACGATCCGGGAGGAAATCTCGACCGCCTTCCGTGTCGGCCAGTCGCATTTCGACACCTTCGCCACGATCGCAAATCCCTCGGCCGATGCCACTCGGCGCTTCATCAAAGCGTTCCTCCAGGAAACCTTCGGCTTCGACGACCTCGTCCCGGCCGATGGGGCTCTGTCCTTCATCGCGGGCGGCAGGGTGCCGATCGTGGTCGTTCCGCCGTCTGACGAAAAGCTCGACCGGCGCAGCGCGACCCTCTCGACCGACCGCACCCGCTCTCCCGCCTTCGCGCTTCAGGATCACCTGAACGAGCAAGACGAAACCCTCTGGGGCCTTGTCACCAATGGTACGGCGTCCAGCCTGCGGGGCAAAAAGGGGGGTGCAAACGCTTTATCGGACGGACCAAGGGCGGGCTGAACTCCAAGCTGCACGCTGTGGCGGATGCGAAGGGTCGCCCCATCGGCATGTATCCGAGCGCGGGGCAGACCAGCGACTACATCGGTGCACGGGCGCTGCTGTCCAAGGCGCGCACCGTGGTTTCGGTCAGAAGGCGACGGATGTGATAGGGTTCCCCCGGCTGAACGCAGGTCAAAGGCGATCGGCCTTCCCGCTGTCTGCGCTCTGCAACGGCGCGCTGCCGTGGCCATTGACCGGGCTCCGGGCTGCCCACGGACCTTGGATCATGCTGTTTTCTACATTTCGCCCCACCATGACGGCTTTTCGACATCCGTGATTGATTTTCGGCGCGATGGGCGTATAAGGATTTTCGACACTGGCCCATGATTTGTGGCCATAATCCGCGCGCATGAGGCCTTTTCGACGCATGAGACCCGAGAGCCTGACGCCCGCCTTCTTCCAGGATGAGCCCCTCCCCGAGGGCGCCAGCCTCGCAGGTTGGGCCGCGCTGGTCTCCGCCTTCGGCATTCCTGCGCCGGTGCGCAACCCCACCTGCATCTCGGAGCGACATGTGCGCGGCAATGTCCGCACGGATGGGATCTGGCAGGTCTATGACAAGCGATACCTGCCCGATGCAACGCTGGAGGGCCATCTCGGCTTTGCCCTGCGGCACGAGAGCATCGACCTCCTGATCCTCAAGCGTGTGTTCGACGCCGTTCCGCAACAGGACATCGAAGCGATCGTCCGCGCCACACCGACCGGCGCCTTCTCGCGGCGGCTGTGGTTCTTTTTCGAGACCCTGACGGGACGCATGCTCGATCTCGAGGATGCGCCGACCGTCACGGCGGTCCCGGTCTTGGACCCCACCCAATACTTCACCGGCAAGGAGCGTTTCTCGCAGCGCCACCGCATCCGGGACAATCTGCTTGGCACCGGCGCCCTCTGCCCGGTCATCCGGCGCACCGCGAAGCTCAAAGCGCTGATCGCGCTCGATCTGGCGGAGCGGGCCAAGGAGGCCATCGGCAAGACGGGCGGCCATGTCGTGGCGCGTGCGGCGAGCTTCATGCTGCTGGCCGACAGCCGCGCAAGCTTCGAGATCGAAGGCGAGCGCCCGCCCGTCAACCGACTGGAGCGCTGGGGACGCGCGGTGCTCGAGGCCGGCAAGCGCCCTCTCAATCAGACCGAGATTTACCGCCTGCACCGCATCCTGATCGGCGACGATCGCCTGACCCCGATCGGCTATCGCGACGACGGGGTCTTTCTGGGCGAACGGGACCAGAGCAACGACCCCTTGCCCGAGTTCATCGGCGCGCGGCCCGAGGATGTTCCCGACCTCATGACAGCGCTGAACGCCTGCAACAACAGGCTGCGGCTGACGGATACCGAAGAGGTCGATCCCGTCCTGCAGGCCGCCATCATCGCCTTCGGCTTCGTCTACATCCACCCGCTGGCAGATGGGAATGGCCGCCTGCACCGCTGCCTGATCCATCACGTTCTCGCCGAGCGGAAGTTCACGCCACCCGGGATGGTCTTCCCCGTCTCGTCCGTGATGCTGGACCGCATCGACGATTACCGGGCGGTTCTGCAAGGTCACTCCGCCCCGCTGATGGAGCACATCACGTGGCGCGCAACGCCCACCGGCAATGTCGAGGTGCTGAACGAAACGTCCGATCTCTACCGCTACTACGACTGCACGGCGGAGGCCGAATTCCTTTACGACTGCGTGCGCAAGACCATCGAGGAGGACCTGCCGCGCGAGATCACCTATCTCAAGCGTCACGATGCGGCGATGCGCGCCATCATGAACCGCATCGAGATGCCGGACGCACTGGCACGGCAGGTGATCCTGTTGGTCACCCAGAATGAAGGGCGTTTCCCGAAGCGCAGGCGCGACCGCGACCCCTTCGACAAACTCACCGATGCCGAGATCGCCGCCCTGGAAGAGATCGTGACGACGGCGTTCTCGAATTGACGTCAGCCCGCCCGCCAGGCCGAACCAGGCGTCGAAGTCTCGGGCGCGCCGGAACTTGCGCGCCAATTGACACCTAGTTTCTCCGTTGGGGCTCTCCCCACCAGCCAATCAGGTCCAATGTCGGCAGATCTGGCTGCGGCAGCACTCATCCCTCGATCAGCGGGCGCAACTCGGCTTCGCACCACATCCGGAAGGTGGTCGGTGTGTCGCGCCGGGACGATGGGGCGACGAGATGGTCCATTCCTTCGTTCTTGGCGGTGAACATCTCGACATAGGCCTGCGCCATGCCGTCACTCGCGCCCAGATCGCGCATCATCTGGCCGAATTGCGCCATGGTCAGTTCGACCGCCGCGATCTCCCGGCCCAGCACCTCGGACATGATGGCCGCCATCTCGTCAAAGGACAGGTCTTCGGGTCCGAGGAGCGGACGTTCCTCGGCACCTGCCCAGTTGAGATCGAGCAGCAGGTCAGCCGCGATCCGCGCGACGTCACCCTTGGCGACATGCGGCAGCTTCAGGTTCCCCGGTGTCGGCTGGAAGAACCGGCCCAAAGTCCGGATCGGATCGGACTGGCGGGCGATGTTGTCCATGAGCGAGGCGCAGGCCAGAGCGCGATAGTGGACGCCCGTTTGCGCGATCATGTCGTCGACCGCCAAAGTCGCGGTGACCTGCCCCGCAGGCTTTGGCCAACCGCGCCCAAGGGCGGAGATGCCGACCACATGCGTGACCGCCGATCGAGGAAGCGCGGTGCAGAACGCTTGCGAGACACCTGAATAGGCGGCGTCTGCCGAAGGCAGGCTTGGGTCCCCGGGGGGCAGCCAGAAAACGCCGGTCACGCCGGGGAGCGCCCTTGCGATCGTTGCGGCGTCGGACATCGAGCCCTCGACCACGTCGATGCGCGGATCCGGCGCCAACTTTGAGGGATCGCGGGCGATGACGCGCACGGGAGTATCCGCGGCCAGGAGCCGGGCAAGGACGCGGTGACCGATGTCACCGGTGGGGGTGGTCAAGAGGATCATGTTGCAATCCATCAAATTGGGGGAGTTAAACGCGTCGCGGAGGTCACCGCCCGATCGGCCCGAGGCTGGTCAGCGCCTGTCCTGTGGCGAAATCGAAGGGAACCGAGACGTGATCGTGCAGCACGAGCCAGCGGTCATCCACGCGGCGGAGGACGTTTGTTTCGCGCACCCACATGTCCACGAAAGGCCCGCCCACAAGGGTGCCCTCGAGGCGCGTCAGACCACGCACCGTCGCCAGATCGCCCTGCTGATAGACGGTCAGATTGTCGATCGTGATCACGAGATCGTCGTCGAACATCCCAAAGAAGCTGATCCAGTTCTGACGCCAGCTCGCTTCGCCATCGAAGGCCATGGCCAGACCGTCCTCGGTCGGCGCGGCCATCAGGTCATAGGAATAGATGTCCTCGGCATAGAAGGACATCATCCGGTCAAGATCCTGGGCCGTGAAGGCCTCGACCCATGCGGCGCGGGCGGCTGCGACTTCGAGGGCTGCGGCTGGATCCTCGGTCACGTCCGAGAGGATGACTTCAAAGGGCAGGTCCGGGGCAGCTTCCTGCGCGGCAACCGGCGCACCGACGGCGACGCACAGGGCGAGGGTCGTGAGAGAGAAGTGAAAGTGGATATGGCGGGTCTCAGGGTGGGTCATTTTATTGCTCCATGTGATCGGTGACACCAAGATACCGCTGTTTCTCGTACGATCTATGTGAGATAGTTCGTCTCTATGTAGCCATCGTTCAGGATTCACCGTTGACCGATCCCGTCGCCGATCCCCTTTCGGATGTTCTCGCCCTGCTGCGGCCGCACGATTGCGTGGCCGCAGGGCTCGATGCCGGAGGCGACTGGTCCATCCGCTATGCCCCGCATGCCGGCATGAAGTGCAATGGCATCCTGAAGGGGGGCTGCTGGCTGACCATCGAGGGCGCGCGCGAGCGGGTCTGGTTGGGCGAAGGGGACTGCGTGATGCTGCCGCGCGGCAAGGCCTTCGTCCTGTCCGCCCGCGGCGCCCGGATCGGGGACGCGGCCGAGACCGTCCACTCCGCGCCCTCGCACGGAGAAACCGCCGTTCTTGGCGGCGGCGGGGATTTCTTCATGACCGGCGCGCGGTTCCTGTTGTCGGGCCTCGCCTCGGACATGCTGCTGGCGACACTTCCGGACGTGATCGTGATCCGCGCCACGGCGGACGACCGCACCTCGAGCGATGAGACCATCCGTTGGGCGATCGCCAGGATCGCGACAGAGCTGCGGTCGCGCCGCCCCGGCAGCGCCAGCTCGATCGAACATCTGTCGCATGTCCTGATGATCGAAATCATGCGGCGCCACCTCGAAGATGGGCCGCCGGGTCAGGTGGGTTGGACGGCGGCGCTCGCGGATCCGTTCATCCATCGCGCTTTGGCGGCGATCCATCAGAACCTTGCCCAGCCCTGGACGGTGGCCAGTCTGGCTCAGCGTGCAGGTCTTTCGCGCACAGCTTTCGCCGTCCGCTTCGCGCGTCTCGTCGGACAAACGCCGATGAGCTATCTGACCTTCTGGCGGATGCTCTGGGCTGCAAAGCGCCTCGATCGGGGTCGCGGCACGGTTGCAGAGGCTGCAGCAGAAGTCGGTTACGCCTCGGAAAGCGCATTCACTGTGGCGTTCAAGCGGACCTTGGGAAAGACGCCGCGACGGTTCGTTGAAGAAACGGCGAGCTCTGGCACTCACCGAATTTGACCCGCGCGGCGAGGACGACGGTCAGGATGAGGTCGCGGCGCAAAGTGCGGACGGCGGTGCGACGCAGCGGCTCTGCACCGTGCTTGCAGCGCAACTAACACCGGAGGGGTCCTTCTCAACGCGCAGGTCTTGACCTGCCCATCCGAAGCGCGTTGCCTTGCACAGTTCCGCCGTCTGCACCGTATCACCTTCGGTCGCGCCAGGCAGACGCGCGGCCTCCTCGGTTACCCTGACGCGATGGGCGACGATCCCGTCGATCAGTTCCTGGACCCGGTTGAGCACATCCCTCTGGCGATAGCCGACCTCCTCGACGATGGCCGCCCAATGCCTGCCAGCGATCCACTCGCATGTCCGCTTGAGGAAAATTCCAGCTCACCCTTCCGGCCAGACCAGCGAGCGGTGCAACTGCGCACCGGCCCAGGCGCCGTCGCCCACCGCGAGCGAGACGGAATGCGGCGCACGTGCGACGTCGCCGCAGGCGAAGATGCCGGACACGCTGGTTTCCTTGCTGTCGGTGGTCCGGATCTGCACACCCATCGGCGTCTCGACCAGCGCGCATCCGGCAGCCTCGGCAATCGGGCTTGCCGGCGTCGTGCGGGTGGCGGTGAAAAGGCCCGCGAAACCCAAGCTGCGACCATCGCGCAACTCCACATCTGCCTCGCCGGTGATCCGCGCAATAGCGGTTCCCTCGATGGTCACGCCCCGCGCTTGCAGGTCGTCGCGCTCATTCGGCTCGAGGGCAACGGCTTCGTTGGTGAGAAAGGTGACAGTGGACTTGCCCGACTTTTGTGGAGAGCGTTTAGCTCACTTCCCGGACCTTTCGCTCGAAGGCGATGGGGCTTTGGAAGCCGAGCGATGAATGCCGCCTGATGGGGTTATAGAACCCGTCGATGTATCTGGCGACGGCG
>JAJNPS010000002.1 GCA_021155205.1 Rhodobacterales bacterium | reverse complement strand
ATTGAGCCCGGACCGGAAGCGAAGCCCGCCGGGGATGGGTTCTCAGACATCGAAGGGGAACTGGCCTCACAGCGGGAAGACCTCGAAGCGCGGAACGCCACACTCCAGTCCGAGGTCGAACGGCTACAGCGCGAACTGGGTAATCTTGCCGACAGGGCCGATGCCGAGAAGGACCAGACCGCCAAGGAACTGGCGCTCGCTTTGGAAGAGGCACAGTCGCAGAATCTCGCTCTCATGGAGGACATGCGGCGGCAGTTCGATCAGGAGATCGCCGTCCTGAAGGCAAGCGCTGACACTGCGGGTGCTGCGGAAGCCCAACGAGAAGCTGAATTGGCTGCCAAGCGCGCCGAGCGCGAGGCTCAGCTTGCGGCCCGTGTGGCGTCGCCTTCGGTCGTCTTCGACGATGGCCAGAAGGGCGGGGCAGGGGAAGCCGGTATGGGGATGCCTGAGGCCCCGGCTGAGGGCCGCGATGCTGCGGGGCGGGATTTCGTGCAGTCGGGGCGCGAAGCCACCGCCACCGAAGTGAGCAAGGTCATTGCCAATCCGTCGAACACCGTCCTTCAGGGTACGATGATCGAAGCGACCCTCGAAAATGCGGTCGACTCGAGCCTGCCCGGCCAGATCACAGCGATCGTGAACCGGCCGGTCTGGTCCTTCGATCAGGCGCAAATACTGATCCCAGCCGGCTCGCGCCTCTTCGGCGATTATTCCTCGGACGTGGCCATCGGCCAGGGCCGCATTCTTGTCGCCTGGACGCGGCTCGTCACCCCGGATGGGCAGTCCGTGCAGATGGAGGCGTTCGGTGGCGATGCCCAAGGTCGCTCCGGCATCACCGGCAAGGTCAACACGCGCTTTGGTGCCAGATTCGGGTCAGCTGCGCTCATTTCCCTTCTCGGGGCAGCCCCTGCCGTCGCCGCCGCGAAATACTCAGACGAGATCAGTTCCGACACGGCTGAAAGCATGGGCGAGGACCTGAGCACTGCCATGGGTTCAGCGGTCGAGGCCTATACGAGCCTGCCGCCGATCATCACGGTCGCCCCCGGGGCCGCGATCACGGTCATGGTCGATCGCGACTTGGAAATCTGGTGATGGATGATCGGCCGAGCTTCCTCGGGACCTACCTGACGCCTATCGCGCCATTGTTCATGCGGAACGATCTGGTCGAGGTGGCGATAAACCCCGACGGAAAGGTTTGGATCGAGCGAAAGGGCGCGACCCACATGGAGCGGGTCGCGCACCTGTCGATCGATCGGGTTCTTTCGTCCAACCTCGGCCAGGCCATCGCTTCCGCCGTCGGCGTGCAGTTCTCCGAAAAGAAGCCCACCGTTTCGGGAAAGATCGTCTGGGGCGACATGGCGATCCGGGCGCAGGTTGTGGCGCCGCCCATCGTGGAAGGCGGGATGGCTATCACGTTCCGGCCATTCAAGGTTTCCGCCGATCAGCTAATCGAGCCGCGCCTCTTACACGGTTGTCTCGTCGATCTCGACGCCAAGCGTCGGGAAAGAGCAGGGGAGGCGATGAAGCTGGCTGAAGCCGGGCAGGTCGTCGATGCGATGCGATTGTGCGTCAATGAGCGCATGAACATCCTGATTTCTGGCGGCACCTCGACCGGCAAGACGACATTTGCACGGTCGCTCTTGTCGATGGTGGAGCCGGGCGAGCGGATTCTGACCATCGAGGATGCCTACGAACTATTCCCCCGTCAGGAGAACGCAGTATCGCTTAAGGCTGATCGCAGTGCCCAAGGCGAACGGACGCCTGCGCGGCTGCTGGAAGCCTCGCTCCGGATGCGACCGGATCGGATCATTCTTGGTGAGTTGCGGGGCGAGGAAAGCCGGACCTTCCTCGAAGCGATCAACACCGGGCACGGCGGTTCGTTCACAACCATCCATGCCGACACCGCCCGGAAAGCCATAGATCGGTTGGCGATCATGGTCATGGCCGCCGGGCTGGGCATGGGGTTCGAGGAGGTGAAGCGGTACTGCGAAGGAAGCGTGGATCTGGTAGTGCAACTTTCGCGGCAGGCTGGGCGGCGTGGGGTGGCAGAGATTCTCTGCCTTTGATAACGGCGAAGGGCTGAGACTTGCCCACCATGGTGGCTGTGACGTTCAGTTAATAAACACCCCTCAGACCCTTGCGGGCAGTTTCCGTTGGCTCTTTGCGCTCTTTGCAATCGCCTGAAACACCCGTGCCGCCTCCCCGAAGACTTCGGCATCTGCACGTTCAGCGGACGCAGCCAACCCCGACAGCTTTCCAACGGCGATTTGCCTGCCTACCGCTCCGCTTCCCGATACACTAGGCAACACCTTCCCATTCCGCGCCCGATCAATCGGCCCAAAGTGCCGATCCTCATAGTACCGAATATGCCGCGCCCGGATGGGATACTGTCCCTCGGGCAGCACCAAAACCTCATCCAGCGGAAACCGCAGCACCTCGTTCGCCGAAATCAACGGCCGCTCCTCCGACCGCCTGCTGACATTCGCGCTGTCATCGAGCGCCCGAACCCGCGACTGGCTCTCAGTCACTGCGGTGATGGTGGACCGCCCCAAGGCATTCGACAGCACCTCGGCCGTCCGGTCATCCTGGGGCGTCATATAGATCTGCACGCCAGCCCCACCCTGCAGGGAGCGCCGCCCGGTTTCGCCATAGATATCATCAAGGCCAGGAATGGTTTGTGAGATGATGAAGAACCGGCCGCCGAAGCTGCGGATCGTCTTGATGGAAGAGAGGACGAGAGGCTGGCGGCCCAGCTGGTCGAATTCGTCCATCAGGAACATGACCGCATGGGGTTCGTCCGGCCCAGGTTCGCGCCGCTGGAGGGATGCGATGGCATCCGCGAAGAGTAGCCGGACGAGAGGTGCTAGAGTTTTCAGGTGCTCGGGCTGGACGACGATGTAGAGACTTTGGGGATCGCGCCGGAAGGTAGAGAAGTCGAAGTCGCTTGCCGAGGTTACGCGGTCGACCGCTGGGTCATTCCAAAGTTCGAGACCGGATCCCTGGATGACGGACACATAGGCCCCGAGGGTTTTTTCCGGGACGTCGGCCATTTCGAGGAACGTGCGGGAAACGATTGGAATGTTCGTGGTCTCGGCATTGGCCGTGTAGCTCTTCTTCTTGTCGCCGCCTCCGGCCATGATCTCACCGGCAAAGCCCAAGGTCGGGCGGCGCTGTTCGATGGCGTAGAGGCATGAGGCGATGAAGAGCCGCTTGCCTGCATTGAAGAAGCTCTGCGCACTTTCGCCTTCCGGGATGAGGAAGAGGTCGGCCATCGAGTTCAGCGCGGTATACTGACGTTCTGCGGAGGGAAGGGCGGCGATCCGGGCAAGCGGGTTGAACCGGTGCGAACCCCGGTCCTCATCGAAGGGCGAAAAGTACCAGATGCCGTTCTTCAGCCCATGCTTGCGATGGATCGAGGTCTTGGCGAAGTTCTCGCCCTTCACGTCGAGGATGATCGCCGAGCCTGAGAAGTGGAGGAGGTTCGGGATGACGAAGCCCACGCCCTTCCCCCGGCCGGTGGGTGCGATCATCATTGCATGGGGGAAGCGGTCGGGCGGTGCCATCACAAACGGTACGTCGGATTTCGGGAGGCCGAGCTTGCCGAAGATGAAGCCGTTCTGATCGAGGGTCCCGACCATGTGGTTGCGCTTCAACTCGCGGCGCGACTGGAAATGCGCGTCGTCATACTGGTTGAGGCGGCCGCGATGTACCCCGGCCAGACCGACAAGCGTCAGTGCGACCGTCACGGCACCGGTGATGATCAGCGCGCCCTGCAGGACCGAAGGCCGCGCGGCGAGGTCGGCCCAGGCGTAGCGCAGGAACCAGGGGCCTATGGGGCTAAGCGTATCGAGGCTCTCACGGAAGGCAGTGATCACATAGATCGTTGCCAACATGCCGCCGATGTAGAGACCGGTCAGAAGGCCGAGGAGCAGCGCCAGCGGATACCGCCAGGTGGTGTCGAGGTTCGAAAGCATAGGTCCTGTCCTCAGAGTTCGTGGCCGGTGTCGCGTTCGGCGGCGCGGTCGCGCTGCCCCAGTTCGGCAGCGCGATGCTGTGCTCGTGCCAGATCGGCCCAAGGCCCGACGTCGCTCGATTGACCAAGGTCGCCCTCGTTCTTCAACTCATGCGCGATGGCCGCCCTGAGGGCTGGATCTCGGACCTGCTCGTTGAGCGGCGCCAGATCGCCGGACCGAACGCGGTCGAGATCCTCGGGTTTCAGGGTGTCGTGCAGGCGGTCGACGATGGCTTCCAGCGCGGGCACCTCGGAGAGCTTCATATGGCGATCTGCGATGAGCAACTGGTCGCGCGCGACGGCCTCAGTCAGTTCCGGCGCTAAATTGAAAGCAGCGACTTCTGCCCGAACTTCTTGGCCAAGCGCGCGCTCCGTTTCCATCCAGAATACCTTCTGCATCGTGTTAGGCTGCTCACTGATCCAACTCGCCCGCTGACCTTCGCTGCGCTCGGCCAAACTGAAGCGGGCGACCATTTCCTCGACGGACGTGCCGGCAATGCGAAGCTCATCTTCTCGAATCGAGAACAGCGCCGTCAGCCGTTCGCCGATCTCGTCGCGAACGTGAGCGAGGACTGCACGTAGGCCTTCGTCGAGGGAAACTCCCTCGGTCTGGCCTTGGTCCAGCCGCGCAAGCGAGGCGAGGGTCGGGTTGTGGTAGGGATCGGTATTCCGATCGGCAACCTGAGCATGCTCCGCCAGGAGGATGCTGTCAGGCGCGAATTTCAAGGAGGCGCGTGCCTGTTCCGCAAAACTCCGTTCAAGGTCTACACGCTCGGCCGACGGTTCCATGGCGCGGATCGCCTCCCAAGCCTCGGTGGCCGAAGCGATCATCTCGCTGCGCGCAGCCTCAACCCGCGCAGCGGGGTCGCCTTCGGCATGAAGCGAGTGGTCGGGCATGAGGGGAACTCCTTGTCTGAGAGCGGCGGCGGAGGCGCCAAGCGCCCGAGCCAGCCGGGAAAGGTAGGAAGAGGCGTTCGCCTCAGTGCCGGTTGCGGCGGCAAGACCGGCGAGGTCGCCTAAGGCGTCGTACTCCCGGGCAAAACCCTGCAACGCAGCAAGTCGGCGGCTCCGCTCCCCGTCGGACAGTGGCGGCGGTGCAGGGGGCGTGGCCCTCCCTCCGTCTCGCAAGGCACGCAGCTCGGACTGACGCGGCGGGTTCTCGATGATGCCGCGGGAGAGGCGCGACGAGGCGAGAATGTTCAGCCCATGCGACTGGCTGATTTCGGCGTGAAGCTCGCGCATCACATCGAAGTTCAGTGCAGCATGACGACAGATCGACAGGAAGCGACCTTCCTCGATGCCATGCTTGTCGACCACGAAATGCGCATGCAGATGGTCAGTGTCCTTGTGCAGGGCAGCAACGTAGCGCCAGACATCCCCATACTCACCGGACCCGAACACAGCCTGCCCCCATTCCCGGGCGATGACCTCGGCGCGCTTGGCGTCCACCCCCCGCGGAAAACTCAGAACGATGTGATCGGCATGTCCCCTGCGCGGCGCGCCTGTCCAGGTCGAAGACCAGATGTCCGCCGTCCGATCCGTTCGTGCTGGATCGAAGTCGCGCTCGTAGCCCGCCAGATTGCACCAGGTGCTTTGCACACCCTCTTCACGAGCAACATAGTCGAGCAGGCGTTTCAGCTCCTGCGGCGTTCGGGCACTGCCGCCTGCGATGCGTTTGACGACCGACTGCCAGCCGCGTGGTCCGCTAGCGTTTCGCAGAAGCGCCCGGGTCTGACGTTCTTTTCGTGTGCCGAGACGGGCCGATGCGCCGTCGCCACCGCCACGCCCACGACGGCGGTCGTCGAGGACATGACCGAGAACCAGATCCTCGATGGAAGGAGACCGGGTCATTTCGATGCCTCGGCAGAAGGATCAGTCGCTACAACGAAAGGAGAGGTTTGATCACCAAGTCCCTGCTTGGCCCGAAGCGCCGAGAGAAGGTGGACGACCTCTTCAACAAGGTCATCGACCCGCGCTCCAACCTTGCGCACCAGGGCGGCATCGCGGGCGTTCCAAGTCAGACGGCCAACCGCCCCCAGACGGGCGATCTGGTTGAGGTTGTTGCCGACGGCGGACAATTCCCGCCTGGCTGCAGCGATGGCATCAAGCTCGTCTGCCTGGATGGCCAGACGATCGCTTGCCTGTCTGACCAGATGCCGGACTGCCTCGGAAACCGTCAGACCGCTTGCCTCGGCAACTGCCTGAAAGGCTGCATGCTCGTCTTCCGTGATGCGGATGTTCAGCTTTACCGAAAGCCGCCGCACCTCCTTCCGGTCGAGGTTGCCCTTGAGCCGTGACAGTGCCTGGCGAGAACGGCCCATCGACCTCGCCACGGCCGC
>JAJNPS010000016.1 GCA_021155205.1 Rhodobacterales bacterium | reverse complement strand
TTTGGTAGAGTGTTTCTTTAACAAGATCAAAAGGTTCCGCCGGATCGCCCTGCGCTGCGAAAAGACCCTCTCCTCGTTCAAGGCCTTTGTCGACCTCGCATGTACAATGGCTTGGCTAACCTAAATGCAGACGCCGCCTAGGGTCCGCAGCGAGCGCCCGCCCAAGTAAAATCAATAGCTTAGCCTTCCGCCCCGTATTACCAATTGCGCCGGAAAGGAAACTATAACCCCCTGAAATCATTGGATTGTGAGGGTCCGCAAACCTTAACCAATCAGCGCTCCGTCTTCCGGCTCAATTTGTAACGCGTCACCACGGGCAAACCAAGTTCAACACAGGGCAGCGCCTGACCGCCGGGTGGGCGCCTCAACGGCAGAGTTCTACACGGTTTATGGCTCGGTACCTCCCACCGAAGTTCTGCTGGTGACGGTGGCAAAAGCGCCCGCCCGAGGGGGCGGTCAGGCGCTGCCCGGCGGGCTTCGCCCTTGATTCCGGGCGAAGGAAGGGAAAGGCACGCTCAGGATACTCACCCCCTGATCGTATCCCCCCGCTGCAGCGTCGGGAACAGTTCCACCCGCCGCGCGCCGACCTCTGCCGGGCTGCGCTGGCTGGCGATGATCTCGGCGGCCTTGCGACCGATCTCCATCCGGCAGGCGTCCATCGTGGCAAGACGTCGGGGCAGGCCGTCGAGCAGATCGACGCCGTTGAACCCCGCGAGGCCGACTTTTCCGGGCACGTCGATACCCTTGTCGAGACAGTACAAAAGACCCCCCGCCCCGATCATGTCATTGGAATAATACAGGAAGTCCACATCCGGCTGGCGTGCCAGGACCGCCGCCGTCATCTCTCGCCCCTTCAGCAGCGCCGACCCGCCGGAATAGAACTCGCGGTCGACCAGCTTCAACCCGGCCAGTGACAACGCCTCCTCGAACCCCTCCATCCGCTTGCGCGCGCGGTGGTCGTTGGGCATCTGCGTCCCCAGGAACGCGATCTTGCGGTAGCCTGCGGTGATGATCGCCTCGGCCATTTGCCGCCCTGCGCGGCGGTGTGAAATACCGACCGCGCTGTCCACCGCCTCGCCGTCGATATCCATGATCTCGACGATCGGGATGCCGGACTGCGCCATCATCGCGCGGGCGGCGCCGGTATGCTCCAGCCCCGCGACGATCAGACCCGATGGCCGCCAGGACAGCATTTCATAGATCACCTGCTCCTCCCGGTCGGGCAGGTAGTTGGTCACACCCATCACGGGCTGCAGGCCGGTATCCACCAGCACATTGGAAATGCCGGTCAGCACCTCGGGGAACACAAGATTGGACAAGGACGGGATCACCACGCCGACCAGATTGACCCGCTGTGACGCCAGTGCCCCTGCGATCTTGTTCGGGACGTAGCCAAGGGACCGCGCCGCCTCCAGCACGCGCTCGCGGGTGGTTCCCGACACATCTCCCCGGTTGCGCAAAACCCGGCTGACGGTCATTTCACTGACGCCGGACGCCTCGGACACATCGCGCAGGGTCAGCGGGCGGCGAGGGTCGGTGTTCAGCGGTCTGGACAAGTGAAATCCTGACAGGTCCGGGCTTTGGTCCAGTCGTATCGCGAAAGCAAACCCAAGTCCAAGTCCCTTTGCGCACCAGGGCCACGTTGCGACGTGACCGTCACCCCTGTTGCATCGGACGGATTTTGACGCCATGAAAGCGCCGATGGCCCCGTAGCTCAGCTGGATAGAGCGACGGTTTCCTAAACCGTAGGCCGCGTGTTCGAATCACGCCGGGGTCACCAGATCAGAAATCCAGATGCTGAACGTCCAGCGCATTGGCCTGGATGAACTCGCGCCGGGGTTCAACGACATCGCCCATCAGCTTGGTGAAAATGTCATCGGCATCGGCGAGGTCATCAACCTTGACCTGCAACAGGGTCCGCGCCTCAGGGTCGAGGGTGGTTTCCCAGAGCTGCTCGGGGTTCATCTCGCCCAGACCCTTGTAGCGTTGCAGGGTCAGGCCCTTTTCCCCCTCGGCCAGAACCGATTTCAAAAGGTCGACCGGCCCGTGGATCGGCTGGTCACGGTCCTTGCGGACAAGGCGGGCAGGGTCACGGTAGACATGGGCGTGCTGGCCCGCGACATGCCCCAACCGGCGCGCCTCGCCGGACCGCAGGACGGCGCCGTCGAGGGTGCGAAGTTCCTCCACCCCGCGCAGGATCCGGGACAGGCGGATGCCGTGGTCCTGGGTGATGCGGCCGGTCCAGCCCTGTTCGTATTCGGTCGCGACAAGGTTGAGGCGTTTGGCCACGGTGTCGGCCACGGCCTGCAGATCGCCGTCCGCTTTTCCGGGATCGAACGCCCCTGCCAGCGCCGCCTGTTCCAGAATGGCGCGGGGGTAGTGGGTGGGAAAGCTGTCCAGTACCTTGCGGAACGCGCGGGCCCCTTCGATCACGCGGGTCAGATCGGCGCCGGCGATTTCCTCGCCCGAGGGCAGGCGCAGGACCGCGCCGTCAACGCCCATCTCGACAAGGTAATCCTCAAGCGCGGCCTGATCCTTGAGGTAGACCTCGGACCGGCCACGGGCGACTTTATAGAGGGGGGGTTGCGCGATATAGAGATAGCCGCCCTCGATCAGCGCGGGCATCTGGCGAAAGAAGAACGTCAGCAGCAGCGTACGGATATGCGCGCCGTCCACATCGGCGTCGGTCATGATGACGACCTTGTGGTAGCGCAGCTTGCCGATGTCGAATTCATCGCGCCCGATCCCGGTGCCAAGGGCGGTGATCAGGGTGCCGATTTCCGCACTGCCAAGCATCCGGTCAAACCGGGCGCGTTCCACGTTCAGGATCTTGCCGCGCAGGGGCAGGACGGCCTGGTTGGAGCGGCTGCGGCCCTGCTTGGCGGAACCACCGGCAGAATCGCCTTCGACGAGGAAAATCTCGGATTTCGCGGGATCGCGTTCCTGACAGTCCGCCAGCTTGCCGGGCAGCGATGCCACGTCCAGCGCGGTCTTGCGGCGGGTCAGTTCGCGCGCCTTGCGGGCAGCCTCGCGCGCCAAAGCCGCCTCGATGATCTTGCTGACAATACCGCGCGCAGGTCCGGGATTTTCCTCGAACCACTCGGCGAGCTTCTCGTTCACCAGGTTCTCGACAGCGGGGCGAACCTCGGACGAAACAAGCTTGTCCTTGGTTTGTGACGAAAACTTCGGATCGGGCACCTTGACCGAAAGAACGCAGGTAAGCCCTTCGCGCGCGTCGTCGCCGGTAAAGTCGATCTTCTCGCGTTTCGCGATGCCGGAGGTCTGCGCATAGGCGTTGATCGTGCGGGTCAGCGCCCCACGGAAACCGGCGAGGTGTGTCCCGCCATCCCGCTGCGGGATGTTGTTGGTGAAGGGCAGCACCATTTCGTTATAGCTGTCGTTCCACCACATCGCGACCTCAACCACGATGCCGTTCCGTTCGCCAATCATGTAGATCGGTTCGGGAATGACGGCCTGCTTCGACCGGTCGATGTATTTGACGAACTCCTTGACGCCACCTTCGTAGAAGAGGTCCGTCTTGATCGGTTCTGGGTGGCGCAAGTCTTCAATGATTATGCGCACGCCCGAATTCAGGAACGCGAGTTCGCGCAGCCGGTTTTCCAGCGTCTTGAACTGGTAGTCGAGGTTGGAAAATGTCCCCTCGGGGCGGTTCGTCTTGGCGGAGGCGAGGAACCGCACCTCGGTCCCCTTCATGCCGGGCGCCGGTCCCACATCATGGATGTGAACCGTCGTTTCGCCATCCTCGAACCGCGCCTTGTATTCGCGTTCGTTGCGCCAGACCGTCAGTTCCAGCCATTCCGACAAGGCGTTGACCACGGACACACCCACGCCGTGCAGACCACCCGACACCTTGTACGCGTTGCCGCTGTCGTCGGTGTTGTTGAATTTGCCGCCCGCATGCAGCTGGGTCATGATGACCTCGGCAGCCGACACGCCCTCTTCTTGATGAATATCCACGGGAATGCCGCGTCCGTTGTCGCGCACGGACACGCTGTCATCGGAGTGGATGATGACCGTCACGGCGGTCGCGTGACCGGCCAGCGCCTCGTCGATGCCGTTGTCGACCACCTCATACACCATGTGGTGCAAGCCCGACCCGTCATCGGTATCGCCGATATACATGCCAGGACGCTTGCGAACCGCTTCTAACCCCCTGAGAACCTTTATGGAATCAGCGTCGTAGGCGGCAGTGTTCTTGGGCTCGTCGGCCATTGGTCAGTAATCCCGTAAATGACCCGCGATTTATAGCGGTTTGGGGGGGGATTGTCACGCCTTGGGCACAAGATTTAGCGGTCAGGTGAAGGGGATGACGATCCCGACCGCGATCAGCAAAAGACCGGAAATCACGTTCAGGCGACGGATGCTTTTGGGGTCGGACAAAAGCCGGCGCGCACGGTCGAGGAACAGTGCGAGGCACAGGTTCCCGGCAAGCGGGATCGCAGCGGAAACCGCCAGGATCACCGCGATGTCCCAGCCGGTAAGGCGCGTCAGGTCAAAGAATCCCGGCAGCATCCCCATGTAGAAGAGGATTGCCTTGGGGTTGCCGATCACGACCGCTAGGCCGGTCAGAAACCCGGCCAGACGCCCCGGCTTTGTCAGACGACCATCGGCGGACACCTCTCCCGACTTGCCCAGCAGCAGCATCCCCATGACGACAAAGATTGCCGCCGCGACCCAGCGCAGGATGCTGAGGAAATCACCATAGACCGACAGGATCCAGGTCAGCCCAAAGATCGCGGTCAGCGGCCAGATCGCATCGCCCAGCACCACGCCAACCGCCAATGGCCAGGCGCTGGCAAACCCGCCTGCCAGGGTGCGCGCCGTCAGCGCCACCCAGACGGGGCCGGGGACCGCCCAGAGCGCGAGCATGCCAGCAGCGTAAAGCAGGATTTCAGACAGGCTGATGGTCATGGGCACCACATCAGAACAGATTGCCCAACAGGTCCAGCGGAGCATCTGCTTCCCAGGCCTTGTCGCGCAGGGGCAGGACCATCAGGTTTTCGGCCCGCTGTGACGTGACCGCGCCCATCCGCGCGCCGGTCAGGTCGATCCAGGTCATCGGGTTATGCGCCACGACAAAGCCTGCACCCGCGTAGAGGCCCGCCGTGCCGAACAGCAGCAGGAATTGCGCCGGGCCGGCCTTGGCCTCGGCAATCGCTGCTGGCAGCAAAGTCGCGGCGATCCCCTTGCCACGGTGGCCGGGGTCGGTGGCAACGTCGGCAAGTCCCGCAATGTCGGTCAAGTGTCCGCCAATGCGGATCGCGCGCAGGCCGAGTGCCATGTGGCCGACGAGTGCCGGGTCGCGCGCCGTGATCCGCAGGTGATGTCGCTGCTGGAAAAAACTTCGTCCGCCGAAATCCGTGGTGAAACACCGCGCGAGCAGGGCCGCGATCTCGCCATCCTGTGCAGCCGTCAGGCGCGTTTCGGGGATCGTCTCAATCTGCATGTTTTGCCGTCAGAGGATCACGATGCTTTCGCCCTGATCATCGGCGAGACGGATGTTCTGCGCCCTGTCCGCAAGGCTGTCAAACAGGTTGCTTTCCGTTCCCGTCATGATCGCCTGCGCACCCAATGCGCAGATTTCGTCATAAAGGGCGGCACGCCGATCGGCATCGAGATGGGCTGCCACCTCATCCAGCAACAAGACCGGCGCGCGGCCCAGATCGGCGGCAAGGGCGCGGGCATTGGCAAGGATCAGGCTGATCAGCAGCGCCTTTTGCTCGCCAGTGGAGCATTGGTCTGCCGCGACGCCCTTGGCCCCATAGATCGCGCGCAGGTCGGTGCGGTGGGGGCCAGCGAGGGTGCGCCCTGCCGCCATGTCGCGCCGCCGCCCGTCGCTCCAGGCCAGCGCCAGAACTTCGGATGGCATCTCGGGCACATCTTCGGGGCCGGTCAACGACAAGCTGGCCTTGGGAAAGATCGTATCGACCGCATCCTGCGCCAGAGCCAGCCGCTGCAGGGCCAGGGTGCGATGCTCCATGATCGACTGCGCCGCCTCCGCCATCCGGTGCTCCAGCGCGCCATACCAGCCTGCATCCGTCACCTGGTCTTTGAGAAGGCGGTTGCGGTCGCGCATCGCCTTTTCATAGTCGAGAACAACTTCGGCATGGGCGGGATAAAAGGACATCGTCAGCCGGTCGAGAAAGCGGCGACGCCCTTCCGCCGCCTCGATCCACAGCCGGTCCATCGCGGGCACCAGCCACAGCACGCGCAAAACATGGCCCAGCATGGCTTGGGTCGCGGCCTTGCCGTCGATCCGTACGACGCGGGGTTCGTCGCGGTCGGCATGGGTCTCGATGTCGTGATCCGCCGCCAGCCCGCGCACGGCAGCGATGACTTTCCAGCCCAGCGCCTCGGGCTTGCGGGCAAGTTCTGCCGTCGTTGCGCGGCGCAGCCCGCGACCGGGCGACAGCAGCGAAACTGCCTCCAGCACGTTGGTCTTGCCCGCACCATTGGGACCGACGATCGCTACGGGCCGCCCGTCAAAGGCCGTCCGCGTAGCACGGTGGCTGCGGAAATGCGACAGCGTCAGATGGGTGATGGCAAGCCCGCCGATGGTTTGCCCTTTCGCCGGAATGGGGGATGGGTGGTCCGGATCAGACCCGCATCGGCATGACGACATAGACCGCCGAAAGGTCGTTGCCCTCGCGCATCAGCGTCGGATCGCCCGACGAATTGAACAGGAACACGGCATTCTCGCGGTCGACCTGGCTTGCGATTTCCAGCAGGTATTTCGCGTTGAATCCGATCTCAAGCCGTTCATCGCTGTAGGCGACGGCCAATTCTTCCTCGGCAGCACCGCTGTCGGGCGCATTGACGGACAGCACCAGCCGGTCCTCGTCCAGCGACAGTTTCACCGCGCGCGAGCGTTCGGAGGACACCGTGGCCACGCGGTCGACGGCCTTGGCAAATTCTGCCGCGTCCACCTCCAGCCGCCGCGTGTTGCCGGTCGGGATGACGCGCGTATAGTCGGGGAAGGTGCCGTCAATGACCTTGGAGGTCAGGGTGATCGCGGGCGTGGCAAAACGGATCTTGGTTTCGGACACTGAAACCGCGATTTCGGCACTGTCGTCGTCAAGCAGCTTGCGCAATTCGCCGACCGTCTTGCGCGGCACGATCACGCCGGGCATGCCCTGCGCCGCATCCGGCAGCGGCGCGTCGATGCGCGCAAGCCGGTGGCCATCTGTCGCGACGCAGCGCAGGACCGGGCCGCTGTCGCCGGTGGAAACATGCATGTAGACGCCGTTCAGGTAATAGCGCGTTTCTTCCGTTGAAATCGCGAACTTGGCCTTGTCGAACAGACGGCGCAGAACGGGGGCGGGCGCGCTGAAGTTCGACGCATACTCCGAGTTTGCCATCACCGGGAAGTCTTCGCGCGGCAGCGTCGCCAGCGAAAAGCTGGACCGCCCCGCGGTCACGTTCAGCCGCCCGGTTGCGCCGTCCTCGGCAAGACTGACAAGCGACCCATCTGGCAGTTTGCGCACGATTTCATGCAGCATCACCGCCGACACTGTCGTCGCACCGGGCTTTTCGACGACGGCCGGCGCGCGGTCCACCACTTCGATGTCAAGGTCAGTGGCGCGAAAGCTGACCTCGGCCCCCGCCGCCTCGATCAGCACATTGGCCAGGATCGGAATGGTGTTGCGGCGCTCCACGACCGACTGCGCCTGGGCCAGCGCCTTGAGCAATGCGCTGCGTTCTATGCTGATCTTCATGCCACTTCCCCCTGCACCACATCCCCGGACGGGGAGGCAGACCATAACCCGTTCTTGCCGGTTCTCAAGCGTTTTTGGGGGCCTTTGCCGTCAGCGTCAAGCGAATGCGGCCCGCGTGTCGATCAGCCCTGAAGCAGCCGGCGCAGCAGCAAAAGATCGTCGGCCAATTGGCTTTCGGTGGACTTCAATTCCTCGATCTTGCGCACGCCATGCATGATCGTGGTGTGGTCCCGCCCGCCAAAGCGACGACCGATTTCGGGCAGGCTGCGGGTGGTCAACTGTTTGGACAGGAACATCGCGACCTGACGCGGCCGGGCGATGTTGCGCAAACGCTTTGGCCCGATCATATCCGACAGCCGGATGTTGTAGTAATCGGCCACCCGGCGCTGGATTTCCTCGATCGTCAGCTTGCGATCCGAGGCGCGCAGGATGTCGGCAAGGCAGTCCTGGGCCAGGTCCAGCGTGATTTCGCGGCCCACAAGGCTGGCAAAGGCGAACAACCGGGTCAGCGCGCCTTCAAGGACGCGCACATTGGTCGTGATGCGGTGTGCCAGAAACTCCAACACGCCATCGGCCAGCACCAGCCCCTGATACTGCTGGCGGTAATAGTCGACCTTTTGCTGCAGGATGCCCAGGCGCAGTTCATAGTCAGTGGGGTGCAGGTCGACAACCAGCCCGCATTGCAGGCGCGACTTTATCCGCTCTTCAAGATCCTTGATTTCGCCCGGGGCGCGGTCGGCGGAAATGACGATCTGCTTGTTCTGGTCCACCAGCGCATTGAAGGTGTGGAAAAACTCTTCCTGCGTGCTGTCCTTGCCCGCGATGAACTGCACGTCATCGACCATCAGCACGTCAACGGACCGGAAAAGTTCCTTGAAATCCATTACCTGCCGTTCGCGCAGGGCCTGCACAAAGCGGTACATGAACTGTTCCGCGGACAGATACAGCACCCGCAGGTCGCCGGATTTCGCCTGGAGTTCATGCGCAATGGCATGCATCAGGTGGGTCTTGCCAAGACCGACACCGCCGTAAAGGAACAGCGGATTGAACGTGACAGGCCCACCCTCGGCGACGCGGCGGGCAGCGGCATGCGCCAGTTCGTTCGGCTTGCCCACGACGAAACTGTCAAAGGTAAAGCGGCTGTCGAGCGGGCCGCCGGGCAAAACATCGGTCAATTCGGCGCGCGCCCTTTGCGGGGCAGGCTTGGCCGCCGGTCTGGTTTCGGGAGCGGGCTGGTTTCCATTCCCCACCGCGAATTCGACGCGATCGACGGATTCGCCTGACTGGGTCAGTTGCAGACGAATCTGGTCGCCAAAGTTCCGCAACACCCAATCGCCGAAAAATGTTGTCGGGACTTCGAACCGCGCAACGCCGTTCTTGAGTCCCGCCAGCCGCAGCGGCTCGATCCAGGTCACATAGTTGTTCTTGCCAACACGCTTGATCAGCCCCTCGCGGACCTGGCCCCAAGACTCGTTCGTCATTCCCGTCCAACCTGTCATTGAACTTTGCACGATGTGCCAAAGCTCGTCTTGTCCCCGCGTTTTCAGCGGCGTCGACTGGCCGTAACGCCTGACCTGAAACACGGTCGGCGCTTGCCAAAAGGACAAGCCCTGCCTGTTCGCGGGCCTTTTGGCCCACAGACATTCGCCCGTGTTATGCCAACACGGAAGCAGGCAGCGCAGCAAGCACGTCAAACCGGATACGGCCTGTCAGCGCCGGGCAAGCGACGTTGACAGTATGCGCACCTGATCGCGAGTGCCTTCGTCCCCCAGACGCAGTGAATCGCCCCGTGACGCTAGCAACCGGGGATCACGATCCGCAACCAATCTTCTCGGTTGACAGGAGTTGTCGGCAACCGAATCCCGAGGTCCGTGCAATTCGGCAACGCCCTGGTCAATTGTTCCCGAAATGACACTTCGGGTCGGCAACATGCCAAAGGCGCGCAACGGTCAACCGCGCGCGCCTTGAAACAGGGAGATAAAAGGGGTGGGTCAGACGGAGGCAATCGCCTTTACGCGAGACGACAGGCGCGACATCTTGCGGGCCACAGTATTCTTGTGCAGCACACCCTTGGACACGCCGCGGGCCAGTTCAGGCTGTGCCGATTTCAGCGCAAGCGCCGCGGCGTCCTGGTTGCCAGAGGCAAGCGCCTCTTCGACCTTGCGCAGGAAGGTCCGGATGCGCGAACGACGCGCCTTGTTCACCGCATAGGCCGCCTCGGACTGACGGGCGCGTTTCTTGGACTGGGCAGTGTTCGCCATGTTTTCTGGACTCTCGGCTTCGCGTCTTTGTCAGATTGAAGCCGGGGCTATAGGCGCGACTCGCGGCGCTGTCAACCGGGCAAACCGTGCTAGCGATCACGGAACTGCGGCTGACGTTTTTCAAGGAAAGCCGACATGCCTTCCTTTTGGTCATCGGTCGCAAAAAGCGCGTGAAACATCCGCCTTTCGAACATCAGGCCTTCTTGCAGCGTCGTTTCCTGCGCGCGGTTGACGGCCTCTTTCACGACCATCGCGGTGATCATCGACTTTTCGGCGATCTTCATGGCGGCCTTCATCGCCTCTTCGATCAGCGACTTTGCGGGCACCACGCGCGACACCAGCCCGCAGCGTTCCGCCTCTGCCGAGTCCATGAACCGGCCGGTCAGATGCATGTCCATCGACTTTGCCTTGCCGACCGACCGCGTCAGGCGTTGCGTGCCGCCCATGCCCGCCACGATGCCAAGATTGATCTCGGGTTGACCGAATTTTGCGGTGTCCGCCGCGATGATGAAATCGCACATCATCGCGAGTTCGCACCCGCCGCCCAGGCAGTAGCCCGATACGGCGGCGATCATCGGTTTGCGCACCCGCGCGATCGCCTCGGCTTCGGGGCCAAAGAGGTTGTCAAAGAACACCTCGGCAAAGGTCTTTTCCGCCATTTCCTTGACATCCGCCCCGGCGGCGAAGGCCTTTTCCGAACCCGTCAGAACGATGCACCTGATCTTGTCATTTGCATCCGCCGCACTGACTGCAGCCGCCAGTTCGCGCATCAGTTTGGAGTTCAGCGCATTCAGGGCATCCGGCCGGTTCAGTCGGACAAGGGCAGTATAATCCTCGATCTCGACGATCAGCGTTTCATAGGCCATCTGGGGTTCCGCCATTTCACGTTGGCGTGACTCCTAGCACCAAAAGGCCGGATGGCAAGTCACCTCTGGCAGCGCGGACAGTAGTAGGACGACCGCCCGGACTGCACGATGCGCGCGACGGTGCCGGTGCAGCCTGGCTTTAGGCAGTGCGCGCCCTCGCGGTCATAGACTTGAAAACGATGCTGAAAATAGCCCAACTCACCGTCGGTATGGCGATAGTCGCGCAAGGACGATCCGCCTGCCTCGATCGCCTCGGCCAGGACTTGCCGAATGACCGGCACAAGCCCGGCGGCGCGTCGCGCATTGATCTGGCCCGCCAGCCGCCGGGGCGAGATGCCTGCGCGGAACAGCGTTTCGCAGACATAGATGTTGCCAAGACCGGCGACGAGATGTTGATCCAACAGGGCAGACTTGATCGGCGTGCGGCGCCCGTGCAGTGCCGCGAGCAGATGAATTTCGTCAAATCCGTTGCCCAGAGGTTCCGGCCCGAGACTTGCCAGCAGGGGGTGCGCCGCCGCATCCGCCGTTGGCATCAGATCCATCGCGCCGAACCGCCGGGCGTCGTTGAAGGTCACGCGCGCGCCACCTTCCATATGCAGGACGACATGGTCATGCTTTTGGACCGCCGGATGGCCACTGTGGAACTGCCCCACCACCCTGCCCGACACCAGCATGCGCCCTGACATGCCCAGATGGATTAGCAGGCTTTCCCCGGACGACAGATCGGCCAGGATGTATTTCGACCGCCGCCGCAGTGACAAGACCCTGTGTCCCGTCAGCCGGGACGCCATACCGATCGGCAGCGGCCAGCGCAGGTCCGGCCGATTGACATCCGCCCGCAGGATCACGCGCCCCTCCATCACCGGCGCAAGCCCGCGACGGACGGTTTCGACCTCGGGCAGTTCGGGCATGGGCGGCCTAGATGCTACGGACAGCGTCCCTTGCAAGTGCCATGAATTCGGCGTGGCCTACAACATACTTGTGGACCTTGACGCGACGGCCATCGGCAAAATGAAGCGTCACCATCCAGGGGTCCTTGTCCGTCACGGCAACCAGATCGCGCCAGCGATGGGTGGTGCGCCCGAACCACCAGCGCGGCAGCGTGACCTCCGCCTTGTCATATGTGACTTCGTAAAGGCTGGTGTGAAGGGCTGTCAGAGAAACGGCGGCGGAGAGGAGGGTTTCAATGCCGACAAGCGGCGCCTGCATGGTCTGCGCGACGTAGATGAGCAGCACCAGGCCGCCCCAATAGGAAATCTGCAGCCCCAACGTCGCGCGAAGGCGCACGGTGCCCAGCGATTGTCCGACCCGTGCGCGGTGTCCGACCAGGGCAAGGATGCGGGTCAGGAACGTCGGCGCGCCGACCTCGGACAGGTCGGGGGCAAGACCCGGCGCGGTGCGGCCTTTCAGGACGATGGACAGGATGACCTTCAGGAAATACAGCGCCACGGCCAGCAGAATGGCAAACCAGATGCCCTGATAGGCCTGTCCGATCTGGTCGCTGACGATGGCATTCATCCGATCTTGTCCTTCCACTGCGGCAGTTTGCAGTTTCCCTTGTGCTTGCGGCAACGCTATATCCCGCTGAGGGCGATATTCGGGCAGAGGCAAGGCAAATGACCGGCGGCGACCAGAAGACCACCCATTTCGGGTTCCGCAACGTGGCCGAGGGCGACAAGGCCGGGCTGGTGCATGACGTGTTTTCCAGTGTTGCATCAAAGTATGATGTGATGAACGACCTGATGTCCGCAGGCGTCCACCGGCTGTGGAAAGACGCGATGATGGATTGGCTGGCACCGCGCCCCGGCCAGCGGCTGCTGGACGTGGCGGGGGGCACCGGCGATGTGGCGTTCCGGTTTCTGGCCCGCGCACCGGGGGCGACGGCGACGGTGCTCGATCTGACCGAACCGATGCTGATCGAGGGCCGCAAGCGCGCCGATGCCGCAAGGCTGGCGGACCGGCTGGACTGGATCGTCGGCGACGCGATGGCGCTGCCCTTCCCCGACAACAGCTTTGACGTCTACACGATCTCCTTTGGCATCCGGAACGTGACCCGCATCGCCGACGCGCTGGACGAGGCCCATCGCGTGCTGCGCCCCGGCGGGCGGTTGATGGTGCTGGAATTCAGCCATATCCCCAATGACCTGATGCAAAAGGCCTATGACGCCTATTCCTTCAACGTCATTCCGGCCCTGGGCCAGATCGTGACAGGCGACCGCGACAGCTATCAGTACCTGGTGGAATCCATACGCAAATTTCCCGACCAGGAGACATTTGCGTCGATGATCCGTGAGGCGGGGTTCGAACAGGTCCGCTATCGCAACCTGACGATGGGCGTCGCGGCACTGCATTCGGGGTGGAAGCTCTAGGTGCGGGGACCCCACAACATCTGGCGCCTGATCCGCACCGGCGCGACGCTGGAACGCACCGGCGCCATGGATGTGGTGCTGGAGGCCTTTCGCGCGCCGCCGCGGTTGCGTTTTGTGGCGCGCGCACTGGGCTGGCCGTTCAAATGGCTGGGGCTGCGGGGCGATCCGGACCTGCCGCCCGCGACGCGCGCGCTGACAGCGCTGGGACCGGCCTATATCAAGTTCGGGCAAATCCTGTCGACGCGCCCCGACATTGTCGGAGAGGACCTGGCGCTGCAGCTGAAATACCTGCAGGACAAGCTGCCACCGTTTCCGACCGGGATCGCGAAAAAGATGATCGAGGCGGAACTGGAACAGCCGGTTGACCGGATCTACAGCGCGTTTTCCGATCCCGTTGCCGCTGCCTCCATTGCGCAGGTCCACCAGGCGCGGCTTGCCGATACCGGCGAAGAGGTTGCCGTCAAGGTGCTGCGGCCGGGAATCGAGCGCGCATTCCGCAAGGACATCGACGCGTTTTACCTGATGGCGCGCACCATCGAGGTGCTGGCCCCCGCCACGCGCCGGTTGCGCCCGATGGATGTCATCACCCATTTCGAAAGCGTGGTGATGGGCGAACTCGACCTGCGGCTGGAAAGCTCCGCCGCAGCCGAATTCGCCTCTAACACTGCCAAAGACCCCGGTTTCGTGGTGCCAAAGCCGTTCTGGTTCCTCTCGGGTCGGCAGGTGATGACGATGGGCTGGGCCGAAGGCATCAACCTTGCCGACAACGCATCACTTGATGCCGCCGGCCATGACCGGCGCGTCCTCGCAAGCCGGGTGCTGACGCTGTTTTTGAACCATGCCCTGCGCGACGGCTATTTCCATGCCGACATGCATCAGGGCAATCTCAAGGTCGCGGCGAACGGCGACATCATCGCCTATGACTTCGGCATCATGGGGCGGATCGACGAATACACCCGTCGCGTCTATGCCGAAATCATCTTCGGCTTTATCCGCAAGGATTACCGCCGCGTCGCCGAGGTGCATTTCGAGGCGGGCTACGTGCCGCCCGACCGCGACATCGACGAATTCGCCCGCGCGCTGCGGGCGGTCGGAGAGCCGATTTTCGGCATGGATGCCAGCCGCATCTCGATGGCGCGGCTGTTGGCCTATCTGTTCGAAGTGACCGAGCGGTTCGGCATGGAAACGCGGACCGAGCTGATCCTGCTGCAGCGGACCATGGTGGTGGTCGAGGGCGTCGCACGGTCGCTGGACCCCAACATCAACATCTGGGATGTGGCCCGCCCCATCGTCGAAGGCTACATTGCCAAGAACGTCGGCCCGCGCGCCTTGCTGCGCGACCTTGCACGGACGGCCAATGTCCTGGCGCGGTTCGGACCAAAGCTGCCCGCCCTTGTCGAGGGCCATCTTGTGCGCATGGGCAACCCGCAGCCGCAGCCGCAGCGACGGATGCAGGTGCCGGGGCCGGTCTGGCTGATCACTGGGCTATGTCTTGGCGCGGCGGTGATGTGGTTCTGGCTGACCCGGCAGTAGACGTCGATCAGGTTTGTCGAAGCGCCGTGATCTCTGTCGCCAGAACCTCGATCCCGCCCTGCAGGACCAGCGTCGTCCCGGCAGGCCCGTTCCGTGCCTCGAGGATCCGCTGATAGGATTCGACCGCGCTTTCCCCCAGAAGCGCGTCGCCGGAATAGTTTTCCAGTGTCAGCGCATAGGACCCTTCGGGCAGGGGATTTCCGGTGGCGTCCGCGCCAAACCATTCGTAAGGCGCGTTGCCAAGCGGCATGTCCTCGCGCGAGACGACAGCGCCCGCCGTGTCACGCACGACCAGAACAACCCGGTCTGCCCGTTCCGCCGGGTTGGGCGACAGGGTGACCGCCGCGCCGGAATACCAGACCGGCGCATCCGCGCGCGCCTCCTGGCCAACCCAGGTGGCCAGCTGCGACATCCCAAAGAGCGAGAACTGCGCGCCCAGGTCGGACAGAAGATCGTTCGTGCGGGTCTGCTGTTCGACGCTGGAAAAGGCCGCAAGTTGCGACGAGGTTTCCCCCGTATCCATCGGGTTGAGGGGATCCTGGTTCTGCAACTGCGTCGTCAGCATCTTGAGGAAAGTGGTGTAGTCGGTGTTCAGGTCGGTCTTTTTCCCGGCTACCCCGGTCGCGGGGCTGGTGGGGGTCGTGATGGCGGATACGGTCATGCGTTGATCCTTTCAGATGCGAAGATCCAGGCCGCGGCCCGGCACAGAGCCAGCGATAAAGACGGATGCGGGCCCTTGGGCGCGGCCTTCACCCTGCGGCACCTGCGCCAATGCGCCTGTGCGCTGGCCCTCGGGGTGGGACTGACCCCATTGCCCAAAGGAGAGGGATGCACCGGAATACCCCGCCTGGCGCAGTTCGGCCGCCAACTGGTCGGCATGACGGCGCAGGAGGTCCAGCGTGTCGGGCCGTTCTGCCGTCAGAAAGACGCGCACGTTGTCGCCATCGGCGCGAAAATCCATCTGCACGCGGCCCAGTTCTTCGGGTGACAGGATGACCTCGACCCGGTCCGGCCCGGCGGCGGCCATGGGGATTGCGGCGGCCACAGTGTCGATGATCGCCCGCGCGCCCGTTGACGCGGGTGATGGCGCGAGGCTGGACAATACCGCCGGGGTTGCCAACCCGTCGGTACGGCGATCTGCGGCAGAGTCGGCCGGGGCAGCGGCGTCGTCCCGTCGCCCTTCAGCCAAAGCAGGCACCGCGCGCGTCGCGGCAACATCAGCGGCCAACGTCCTCGACGCGGCAGAATCCGTGCGCCTTGCGGTGCCGACAGCCGCAGGTTGCGCCTGATCTACCTTGGCATCCCCCGCACCTGCCTCGGACCCAAAAACCGTAATCTGGACCGCCGCTGGTCCGCCCGACCCGGGCAGACGCATTGGCGCAGCCGCCATCTGGACCAGTGGGCCGAGGACAGGTCCCGCGTCGGCCCTTGTTGTCTGGACCGTGACGGGTGCGATTTCAGAACCTTCGAGAACTGGTTGTGCCAGTGCAGACTGGGCCGGTGTTGGCGGTTCTGGCGGCTGGTCGGCAATGCCTCCGGCCGCCCGTTCCTGCACGACCTGCCCCGTCAGCGACCAGCCAGTTGCAGCCTGCGGCCGATCAAGCACCCCTGCCGTATTGTATTGATTTGGGGGTGATGGTTGTGTCGAACTGGGTTCACCCTGGCCACCAGCGTTCAATTCCGTCGCCGCGTCGGCCAGCGAGGCGATAGGTCCGAGAGTACCGGATAGTGGCAGCAACGCCGATGCCTCGGGCGAAGGAAGCAGGGGGCCGATCCGGTGATCGCCATGACCATCCTCGGCGCCGGAAAAGTCGTTCGAGGCGGGCATCGTCGCGCCTTCGCCCTGGCGCGGCGGGGTCGCACCGGGCAGCGGTGGCGGCACGGCCTGCGGTATCGGAACCACGCCGGCCTCTGGCTGCAGGGCGTCGGCCTGTGCATCGCCAGCGGCGTCGTGATCCAGGATCGCCGCAAATGCAGACCCATCCGACGCGGCGCCATCGAGGGCCGAGCCGGGGGTCGTCGGCAAGATGGGGCGCGGGTCGGGCGGGATGATCATGGCTCATGCGACTTCTGCCTGGGAACGACACCAGCTTTCGCACGCCGATCGTTACCGCCTGTTTACCGCCTTGGCCGATAGTGCAGAAAATCCGAACGACCAGGAAATCTGCCCATGAACATCTTGCCCCCCGCCGCGACCGCCCCGCCCCCGATGCCGAAACCACCGACGACCGAGGACAAGTTGCGCGCGAAGGCGGTCGAGCTTGAGGCTGCGTTTCTTGCGGAAATGCTGCAGTTTGCCGGTCTTGATGCCAAGGGCGACAGCTTTGGCGGCGGTATTGGCGAGGACCAGTTCGCCTCGTTCCTGCGCCAGGAGCAGGCGACGCTGATGGCCGAACGCGGCGGCATCGGTCTGGCCGAATCGCTGTTCCGGGCCCTTGTGGATCGCGGCGCGGTTCAACAGGGTGCGCCATGACACGGCATCCGACGCTTGAAGACCTGCTGGATGATCTGGGTCTGGCGCTGCAACGCGGGACGCTGGGCCAACTTGCTCCACTGACAGCGGCGATCACGGCGGAACTTGCCTGCCTGCCTGCCCTCGACGCCCCGCGGGCCGAGGGGTTGCGCCGACGCGCCCTGCGCAACGATGCCTGCCTGCAGGCGGCAGCGCGCGGTGTCCGTGCCGCGATCGCACGGATCGCCGGGATCGGCAGCAGCGCGCACCAATTGTCGACCTACGGCGCCGACGGACGCAAACGGCTGGTCGGCGACACCAACGGACAGCACGCGCACCGCGTCTGAATTCCCTTCAAATGCCGCGCAAAAGCCGCTTGGCGTTTAGCAAACCCTTAGAACTTGACGGCCAGTCTTGGCGCCGCATCCCAAGCCCGGGATGGCACCTTGCGGGCTTGTCCCGCAGGTAACGGACAGAACGCCCTTCCTGCCGCCACCGCGCGGTGTCCATGCCCCACGCAAAGCGGGGGCTTTACGAAGGAATACACGATGTCGTCCATTCTGACGAACAACAGCGCGATGGTTGCCCTGCAGACGATGAAGGGAATCAACGCGCAGATGAACGCGACTCAGCAGCAGATCTCGACCGGCAAGTCGGTCGCCAACGCCAAGGACAATGCCGCCGTCTGGGCCATTTCCAAGGTGATGGAATCAGACGTGAAGGGGTTCAAAGGTATTTCCGACAGCCTTTCGCTGGGGTCATCGACCGTCTCGGTTGCACGCCAGGCCTCGGAAAAGGTCACGGAACTGTTGACCGAGATCAAGGGCAAGGCCGTCGCGGCGCAGGAACAGAACGTCGACCGATCCAAGATCCAGACCGACATCAAGGCCCTGCGCGAACAGATCAGCTCGGTCGTCAATGCGGCGCAATTCAACGGCCTGAACCTGATCAAGGGTACCGAGGACGTGAATGTCCTGTCGTCGCTTGACCGCAGTGCTACGGGCGAAGTGACCGCCTCGCAGATCACCGTTGCCCGCGCCGACCTTTCCACCGCCAAGGGCACCTTCGGGTCCGGGACGGTTCTCAATGCCAATGCAACAGTCAGCAATACCGGCGCCGGGGCGCTGGACAACACCGGCAACACGGCCGTCATCACGATGGCAGCCGGCGCAAACTACAGCACCGGCACCGCGACCTTTACCGTCGCCGGCACGCAATTCAGTTTCGCCGCCGGCGAACTTGGCGGGGCAACCGATAACCAGGACGTCGCGGCGGCCAACCTTTCCGCCAAGATCAACGCCTTGGGGATCGCGGGTGTCACCGCATCTGCAACGGGTGCGGCCGTCACGCTGAGTTCGGCACGCGCGTTTGAAGGCGTGAATGTTCAGGTCAACTCTGTTGGCGGTGCTGCTTCAACCTCGTCGATCACCGCAGTCAACGGTGCGGCACCTTCGGGCGCAAACACGGCGACCAACTCAACGGTCAACGAACGCGCGCTGAACGTCACCTTTTCCAACGCGGCAGCCGTGCAGGATGGCGACAGCTACCGCGTCAGCTTTGCCGGTGAGCAGTTCGACTATACTGCCGGAAAGGGCGAAACGTTCGAGGATGTGACCCGTGGCCTCAAGGCAGCGGTCGACGGTCGCGGCATGACTGGCATTACCACGACCGTGACCAAGGACGGCACCGGCAACTGGCAGCTGAAGATCGACAACAGCACGTCCACCGCGCGGACCCTGTCTGCGGTCGGAAATGCGGGTGGCGAGGCATCTGGTGGCCTGTTCGGCCTGGACGAGATCGACGTGACCACGACCGCAGGCGCCAAGGCCGCGCTGGAAAACATCGAGGAGATGATCAACAAGTCGATCGACGCCTCGGCGACCTTCGGTTCCGCCGAAAAGCGGATCGACATCCAGAAGGATTTTGTCGGCATGCTGTCGGATGCGCTGAAATCCGGCATCGGTTCGATGGTTGACGCCGACATGGAGGCCGTTTCGGCCCGATTGCAGGCGTTGCAGGTCCAGCAGCAGCTGGGCACCCAGGCGCTGACGATCGCCAACCAGCAGCCGCAAAACATCCTGGCGCTCTTCCGCTAGTGACTGACACCGGCGGGGCGTCCGTGGCGCCCCGCCAAAGTCATCCCGAAACACCCCAGACGCGGAAGGAACTTTCGTGAACGCTCTTGAACTGGCGCAGCGCAGCTATGCCCGCCCCGACACCCCGGCCCGGTCACCGCGCGACATCGAATATGACCTGATCGCCCGGATCACCCGCCGCCTGACCGCAGCCTCCGACAAGTCCGAAACCGGCTTTGCTGCCCTCGTCGCGGCACTCCATGACAACGAAGAGATGTGGCGCACCTTTGCGATGGACGTGGCCGAACCCGGCAACGGCCTGCCTGCACCGCTTCGCGCAAAACTGTACTATCTTTACGAATTCACCGCCCAGCACAGCCCCAAGGTACGCGATGGCGTTGCCAGCGTCGATGTTCTGGTGGACATCAACACCGCCGTCATGCGGGGCTTGCGCGGCAAAGGGGGGGCGCCATGACCGGCCTGATACTGAAACTGGGCCCGCACGAACGCGTCCTGATCAACGGTGCGATCATCGAGAACGGCGAACGCCGGTCGCGTCTGGCGGTCAAGACGCCGAACGCCAACATCCTGCGCCTGCGCGACGCCATCCACCCCGAAGAGGTGAACACCCCGGTCCGCCGCGTCTGCTACATTGCGCAGCTGGTGCTGTCGGGCGATGCCGCACCCGCCGATGCCCGCATGCAGCTGTTGCGCGGCATCGAACAGCTGAGCCAGGTGCTGACCGATCATGACAGCCGCACGCAACTGGCGCTGGCGTCAAAGGCAGTCCTGGAAGATCAGCATTATCAGGTACTTCGCGCGCTCCGCAGTCTTTTGCCGCGCGAGGAACGCCTTTTCGCGGCGCACCACGCGTGAACTATGCGCCCGCCCTTCCCTTGCCGGGCTACGCGGGCTGGACGTTCCTGAAGCGCACACTGCCTGCGCAAACACAGGCCCTGCAGGCCTCGCCCGAAATGAAACGGGACGAGGCCTACTTTCGCGCCAAGATCGGTTCGATCAATTCTGCCGAAGATCTCGTCAAGGACCGCCGCCTGCTGAAGGTGGCACTTGGCGCATATGGGCTGGACGGCGACATCAACAACCGGTTCTTCATTCGCAAGGTGCTGGAAGGTGGCACGCTCAAGGATGGCAGCCTGGCAAACCGGCTGGCAGACAAGCAGTACCTGAAACTCGCCGATGCCTTCGGTTTCGGCGACTTTTCCACGCCACGCAACAAGCTGTCGGATTTCGCCGACAAGACCCTGGCGCTCTATCGCACGCGCCAGTTCGAGGGCGCGGTGGGACAGCAGAACGGCGACTTTCGCCTCGCCCTGAATGCGGAACGTGAACTGGGTGCCTTGGCGGGCAAATCCAGCAGCAATGACACCAAGTGGTTTACGGTTCTTGGAAGCCCGCCGCTGCGAAAGGTGTTCGAAACGGCGCTGCGTCTGCCCGCGAGCATCGGGGCAATCGACATCGACCGCCAATTGGCGGTGTTCAAGTCCCGCGCTGAGGCGCAGTTCGGCTCCAGCGATCTTTCGAACTTCGCGGATCCTGCAAAGTTAGAGACGCTTTTGCGATCCTTCCTTCTGGCCTCGGAGCAGACGGCCTACAGCAGCGCCACACAACCCGCAGCCCGCGCACTGCAGATGTTGCAAACGTCATCTTCGCTGTTCGCAAGGCTTTGACCGGCCCGGGCGAACTGTTCCTGCGCGACAGGGAAAGGCGCGTCCGCCGTACATCAGGGCCCCGCAAAACGCTGGCCCCGCGTTGACGCGCTGGCATCGCCAGACATCAGTTTCGGATCGTGCCGACTAGGCTCTATCTGCGCCCGGCTTGCAACGTCTCGGCCAGCCGCCGGAAACTGCCTGCGACCCCGTCAACGGGCGCATCCTCGGCCAGAAACGCATCCAGTGCGGGCCAGACCTTGATCGCCTGGTCGACTACGGCATCCGACCCGCTGGCGTAGAGCCCGGCCTGAATCATCAGTTCCGCCCGGTCCCACGCGCCCAGAAGCCGCCGCGCCTCGGTGATCAGCTTGTTCTCGTCGTCATCCGCTGCTTCGGGCAGGCTGCGCGACACGGACCTGAGCAGATCAATGGCCGGAAACCGCCCGCGTTCGGCGACCTTGCGGTCCATCACGACATGCCCGTCGAGGACGCCGCGCAGGATGTCGGCCACGGGTTCCTCCATGTCCGACCCTGCCACCAGCACCGAAAAGACCGCCGTGATGTCGCCCTTGCCCTGCGGCCCCGGCCCGGTACGTTCGGCCAGCCCCATGATCGCGGGCGAGAGGGATGGCGGATAGCCGCGCAGGGCCGCCGTTTCGCCTGCGGCCAGCGCCACTTCGCGATGGGCTTCGGCAAAGCGGGTGATGCTGTCGGCAAGAAACAGGACCTGCAGGCCCTGGTCGCGGAAATGTTCCGCCACGGTGATCGCGGCAAGCGCGCATTGCCGGCGGATCAATGGCGACTGGTCCGACGTCGCGGTGATGACGACCGACCGCGCCATGCCGGCGGGCCCGAGCGTGCGTTCGGTAAACTCCCGCAGTTCGCGCCCCCGTTCGCCGATCAGCGCGATGACCACGACATCCGCCTCGACCCGTTGCGCGAACTTGGCCAGAAGCGAGGATTTACCGACGCCAGACCCTGCAAAGAGACCGATCCGCTGCCCGCGCACGAGGGGCAAAAGCGTGTCGAACACCGCAATCCCGGTATCCAGTCTTGCCCCAAGGCGGTTCCGCGTCGCCGCTGCCGGGGCCGGCGCACGCACCCTGCGCATGACCACCCCGGACCCAAGCGGGCGACCATCAAGCGGACGACCAAAGGGGTCGATGATGCGTCCGATCCACGAATTGTCCGGTGCAAGTTCCGCCGCGCCCAGCAGGTCGACCGCATCACCGATGGCGACACCTTCGGCTGCAGAATCGGGCAGGATGGTCAGCCCGTCCCGGGTCAGACGCAGCACCTCGCCCGAAAACCGGCCCGTCCGCGCCGCGACATCGACCCGGTCGCCCAGCGTCGCGACCCCGGAAAGGCCCTGCACCGTCAGCGTCCCGCGACCGACCTCGCTGACCCGCCCGACCCGGACGGACGGGTTGATCCGGGCGATCCGGCCCCGCAGACCATCGACAAGACCGCCCATTGAATTCTCCCTTTGTTCCGCAATTACGCTTTCTAAAGGAATCACTCTTAAGCCTTGGTGAAGCTGATCAGCGGGAGAATCCCTGATGTTTGAAAAACTCGAACTCACGCGCATGGCGCAATCGCTTGCCGCCAATGCCGGTGCGCGGCTGGGCGTGATCGCCCGGAATGTCGCCAATGCCGACACGCCGGGCTACAAGGCCCGTGACCTGCCGGATTTTGCGCAGACCTATGCCGCGAACGATGGTCTGGCGATGCGCGCGACCCGCGCGCGTCATCTTGGGGCGCCGGACGGCGCGACCCCCGTGGAACCGATCTTTTCCGGCGGATCGGCCGCCCCGAACGGCAACACCGTCTCCTTGGAACTGGAGATGGTGAAATCGGTCGAGGCGCGACAAAGTCACGAGATGGCGCTGGCGATCTACCGCGCCACGTCGGACGTGATCCGCGCCAGCCTGGGGCGAAAGTAATCCATGGCAGACCTTTTGACATCGTTGTCTTTTGCCGCCTCGGGGATGCAGGCGCAGGCCACGCGCCTGCGCCATGTCTCGGAAAACATCGCCAATGCCGACACCCCCGGCTATCGGCGCAAGGTCATCAGTTTTGACGAAGAGATGGACACGGGTCGCGTTGTCGCGGGCGATGTGACGCTGGACCAGACCGAACTGCAGCGCATCTATGCGCCCGGTCACCCGCTGGCAGATGCGACCGGATTCTATGACGGCTCCAACGTCGATCTGGTGATCGAGATCGCCGACGCCCGCGAGGCGCAGCGCAGCTATGACGCCAACCTTCGGATTTTCGACCAGGCGCGCCAGATGACGCAAAGCCTGTTCGACCTCTTGCGCCGCTAGAAAGGCCGCATCATGGACATCAGAACATCCCTCGCCACGCAGACCTATGCGCAAGGAAAGACCGCCGCGACCCCGAAATCCGGCGGTGCGGAGTCCAAATTCGGCGCCATGGCGCAGAATTTTGCCGAGGCGCTGCAAAGCCACGAACAGACCGCCCGCGCCGCGATGACGGGCGGGGCCGATCCGCAGGCGCTGGTGCAGGCGCTCGCTTCGTCGCAACTGGCGGTGGAGACGGTCGCCACGGTGCGCGACCGGGTCGTCGAGGCCTATCAGGAAATCCTGCGGATGCCGGTCTGATGTCACAGGATCTGATCTTTGACACGTTGCGCCACGGGCTGTGGATCGCGGTGATAATCTCGGCCCCGTTGCTGATCGTGGCGCTGGTGGCCGGTGTCGTGGTGGGTCTTTTTCAGGCGCTGACCTCGGTGCAGGAAATGACACTGACCTTTGTGCCAAAGGTTGCGGCGATGCTGGGCGTGTTCTGGCTTTCGATGAGCTTCATGACCTCGACCCTTGTCAACTTTTTCGCCAACGAAATCATTCCTTTGATTGCGGGAGGCTAAGATGGAAGCCGCAGGTTACACGACCTTGACCCGCCAGTCAGGCCTGATGCGCGAAATGCAGACGGTCGCGAACAACATCGCCAACATCTCGACCACCGGGTTCCGGCGCGAAGGGGTGATCTTCTCTGAATATGTTCGCCAGATGGAGGGCGATCCCTCGCTGTCGATGGCGCGGGCCAGCGGGCGGCAGATCGACCTGTCACAGGCGGGGCTGTCACAGACCGGCGGGACGTTTGACCTGGCGATTCAGGGTGACGGGTTTTTCCTGATCGAGACGCCGCAAGGCGAACGCCTGACCCGCGCGGGCAGCTTTACCCCGTCGCCGGAAGGTGAACTTGTCACCATGGACGGCAACCGCTTGCTGGATGCGGGCGGCGCGCCGGTCTTTGTGCCGCCGGGGGCCAGATCCGTCGCGATCGGCAAGGACGGCACGATGTCGGCGGACGGCACGCCGGTGGCCCAGATCGGGCTATGGCAGCCGACCGACCCCAATTCGCTGCGCCACCAGTCCGGCACTCTGTTCAGCGCATCGGGCGTGGAACCGGCACAAGCCGGGGTCGTGATGCAGGGCTTCCTTGAGGACAGCAACGTCGAGCCCGTCTCGGAGGTCGCCCGCATGATCCAGGTTCAGCGCAGCTATGAGATGGGACAGAAATTCCTCGAGGCCGAGGACGAACGCGTCCGCGGCGTCATCCAGACCCTTGGCCGATAGGAGAGCGTGATGAAGGCGTTACAGATCGCAGCCTCCGGCATGGCGGCGCAGCAGATGCGGGTTGACGTGGTGTCGAACAACCTCGCCAACATGTCGACCACGGGCTACAATGCCCGCCGCGCCGAATTTGCCGACCTGCACTATCAGCAACTGTCGGCCCCCGGCACGATTTCGGCGGCGGATGGAACAGTGCTGCCGACCGGTGTCCAGCTTGGCATGGGCGTGCGGCCGACCTCGGTGTCGGTGATGCTGGCACAAGGCGGGCCGATCCAGACCAGCGGCGATCTTGACGTGATGATCGAAGGGCGCGGCTATATCGAGGTGACGCTGCCCTCGGGCGGTGCGGCCTATACCCGCGACGGCGCACTGAAGCGGTCCGCCGATGGTCAGATCGTGACGTCGGACGGCTATCCTGTCGCACCCGGCATCACCATCCCGTCCGACGCGCGCACTCTGACGATCAGCCCCAACGGCGACATCTACGCGACCTTCAACGGTCAGGTTGACCCGCAGCTTTTGGGGCAACTGACACTGACGGGGTTTACCAACGAAAAGGGGCTGGAGGCGATGGGATCGAACCTTTACCTGGAAACGTCGGCGTCGGGTGCGGCGCTGACGGGCGCGCCGGGCCTCGATGGCCTGGGCGTGCTGCGGCAGGGCTATCTTGAGGACAGTTCCGTCGATTCCGTGCGCGAGGTCACGGAACTGATCAAGGCCCAGCGCGGGTATGAGCTGAACGCCAAGGTGATCACCGCCGCCGACCAGATGCTGTCGGCTACCACGCAGTTGCGCTGATGTGGCGGCTTTTGTTCCTGATCCTGCCGCTGCCCGCGCTGGCCGAAAGCCTGGTCGCGACCCGCACGATCCGCGCGCAGTCCATCCTTGCACCGGCAGACATGACGCTGGTGGCCGCCGCCATCCCCGGCGCGCTGACCTCGATCGAAGCCGCAATCGGGCTGGAGGCACGCGTCGCGATCTATGCAGGCCGCCCGATCACGCCCGATGCCATCGGTCCCGCCGCCATCATCGACCGCAACCAGTTGGTCACACTGGTGTTCACGCGCGGCGGATTGACCATTTCTGCCGACGGTCGCGCGCTTGGGCGGGGCGGCGTCGGCGACACGGTACAGGTGATGAACATCGCCTCGCGCAGCACGATGTCCGGCCAGATCGCGCCCGATGGATCGGTGCGGGTCACGCCATGACAGGAAAAGGATTGTCCATGCGTTTTCTCCTTGCTCTCACGCTGCTTCTGGCAGGCTGCGCTCGCCTTGATCAGGTTGGCAAGTCACCGGACTTCACGCCGCTTGAGGGCGGCTATCAGTTCAATGCGATGTATTCCGGCGGGCTGCCGGACACTGCCGATCCCGACGCGCCATCCGACGACTCGTCGCTTTGGACGGCGGGACGGGCATCGCTGTTCGGCGACCGGCGCGCAACGCAGCGCGGCGACATCCTGACCGTGGTGATCGAGATCGACGACAGAGCCGAAATTTCGAACTCCACCGGGCGCAGCCGCAGCGGGTCGGAAAAGATGAAAATCCCCTCGTTGCTGGGGCTGCCGGAGCGGATCGACAACGCCCTGCCCGCGGGGGCCGCCATGGCCGACGCGGTCGACACCAGTGCCACATCGACCTTCAAGGGCAACGGATCGGTGTCGCGCAACGAAAAGCTGACGCTGCGGGTCGCGGCCACGGTGGTCGAGGAACTGCCGAACGGCGTCCTGCGGATCGAGGGCCAGCAGGAGGTGCGGGTCAACTTTGAACTGCGCGAACTGATCGTGACGGGTTATGTGCGTCCGGTCGATGTCTCGCGCAAGAACGAGATCACCTATGACAAGATCGCCGGCGCCCGGATATCCTATGGCGGTCGGGGCCAGATCACCGATGTCCAGCAACCGCGCTATGGCCAGCAGGTCGCCGATGTCCTGCTGCCGTTCTGACGCCCGGCCATGAAAAAGATTGTTCCCGTCATCCTTGCCCTGGCAGGACCTGCACTTGGTGCTGGCGCAGGTCTTTATCTGCGCCCGGATGCGGAGGGCGCAGCCAACGGCAAGCCATCCACAAGCGACGGGGCTACCGCCAAGGCCGCCGACCCTGCGGCAGCCGGTGGAAAGGAACCGACCCCGGCGAAAACCACCGAGGCCGGGCAGAGCGAAGGCCAGCCGGAATATGTCAAGCTGAACAACCAGTTTGTCGTACCCGTGGTGGAAAACGGCGCGGTTGTCGCGATGGTGATCCTGTCGCTGAGCCTGGAGGTCGCGCCGGGATCGACCGAGGCCGTCTATGCGCGCGAACCGAAACTGCGGGATGTGTTCCTGCAGGTGCTGTTCGACCATGCGAATGCAGGCGGATTTCGCGGCACTTTCACGGACGGGTCGAACCTTGTCGTGCTGCGCCAAGCCCTGTTGGAAATCGCGCAGCGGACGTTGGGCGACACCGTGACGGACGTGCTGATCGTGGACATCGCGCGGCAGGATACCTGATCCTGCATCCCTGATCGCACGCAGGGATCCGACCGACCAGCCTGCGTATGCCGCCTTGAGAACAGCCAAGTTGCGGCGTAACCTGACCCTCCCCTTGCAGGCAGGAGACGCCGGATGACCTTTACCCTTGCCACCTGGAACATCAATTCTGTCCGGTTGCGGTCTGCACTGGTTGCCAGACTCCTGACGGACGAGGCCCCCGACATCCTGTGTCTGCAGGAATGCAAGACGCCGGTCGATCTTTTCCCGACCGACATCTTTGTCGCGCTGGGGTATCGCTACCTCGTGGCACGCGGGCAAAAGGGCTATAACGGCGTTGCCATCCTGTCCAGGCTGCCGATCGTCGATGCAGGGTCCACCGACTATGCCACGCTTGGGCATGCCCGCCATGTCGCGGCCGCGCTGGAAAACGGCGTCGTCATCCACAACGTCTATGTGCCCGCAGGCGGCGACATCCCCGATCGCGCCGAGAACGAGAAATTCGGCCAGAAACTGGATTTCCTGACCGAAATGCGGGACGCCTTTCGTGCCGATGCGCCGCGCCGGTCCATTCTCGTCGGCGATCTCAACATCGCGCCGCGTCCCGACGATGTCTGGTCGCACAGGCAGTTGTTGAAGATCGTCAGCCACACCCCGATCGAGGTCGACCACCTGGCGGCGGCACAAGAGGCCGGTTCCTGGGTGGACATCACGCGCAAGGACATTCCCGACGGTCTGCTGTACAGTTGGTGGAGCTATCGGTCCGCCGACTGGCATGCCGCCGACAAGGGCCGGCGGCTTGATCATGTCTGGGCCACGCCCGACATTGCCGGGGCTGCCCATGCCAGCCGCATCCTGCGCGCGACGCGCGGCTGGGACCAGCCCTCGGACCACGCGCCGGTCTTTGCGACATTTGACCTCTAGCGCGGACGAAACGCCCCCTTGGCCTTTCAACCCCAAATCGCCATATAGGGCCGGAGTGTTATGGCAGCGAGGGACGCGATGCTCGGTTTGGATGAGCCAGGTGCGCCGGCGGCAGATCTGATCAGGGACGGCACCGAAGCCAGTTTTTTGGCCGACGTGATCGAGGCCAGCCGCGAGGTGCCGGTCATCGTCGACTTCTGGGCGACCTGGTGCGGTCCCTGCAAGACCCTGACCCCGGCGCTGGAGGCCGAGGTCAAGGCGGCCAAGGGCAAGGTCCGCCTGGTCAAGATCGACGTGGACCGCAACCCGCAGATTTCGGCGCAACTGCGCATCCAGTCGATCCCTACGGTTTATGCCTTCTGGCAGGGCCAGCCGGTCGATGGCTTTCAGGGCGCGCTGCCGGGATCCGAGGTCAGGAAGTTCATCGAGCGCGTCGGCGCCCTTGGCGGTGATGGCGGTCTGGCAGATGCGCTTCTTGCCGCCGAAGAGATGCTGGACCAGGGGGCGGTCGCGGATGCCGCCGAAACATTTGCCGCGATCCTGACCGAGGATGCGGGCAATGCCGCCGCCTATGGCGGTCTGGTACGCAGCTATCTGGCCCTTGGCGACATTGATCAGGCCGAGGCGTTTCTCGGTGCCGTCCCGCCCGCCATCGCAGGCGCAAAAGAGATCGAGGCCGCCCGCGCCCAGATCGAACTGGCGCGGCAGGCGGCCAATGCCGGACCCGAAGACGCGCTGCGTGTCCGCGTTGCGGCCGATCCCGCCGACCGGCAGGCCCGGTTCGACCTTGCGACCGCCCTGCATGCCGCAGGCAAGGTGGAGGAGGCGGTCGATGTTCTCCTGGACCTGTTCCGGCTGGACCGTGACTGGAACGACGGAGCGGCCAAGGCGCAGCTTTTCATCATCTTCGAGGCGCTGAAGCCGCAGGACCCGATTGTCCTCAAAGGCCGTCGGCGGTTATCATCGATGATATTCACCTGACCCCTGTCCCGGGACAGCGAAAGGGCTAGATGCGCGTCATGGACAAATATGGCGACCTGCCCGACACGATTGCGATTTTTCCCTTGCCGGGGGCCCTGCTTTTGCCCAGGGCGCGACTGCCGCTGCACATTTTCGAACCACGCTATCTGGCGATGATCGACGATTGCCTCAAGACCAAGCATCGGCTGATCGGGATGATCCAGCCGCGCGAGGTTCCCGAGGGACAGGAAAAGCGTCTGAACGCGATCGGTTGCGCGGGGCGGCTGACGGGGTTTTCGGAAACCGAGGACGGCCGCTACATGATCACGCTGTCGGGTTTGTCGCGGTTTCGCGTACGCGACGAGGTGCAGGGCTTTGCCCCCTATCGCCGCTGTCTGGTCGACTGGACTCCGTTCAGCCGCGACCTTGGGCGCGAAGAACAGGACGGCGGCCTTGACCGCAAGGCCTTTCTTGACCTTCTGGGCCGGTTCTTTCAGGCGATGGAACTGTCGACCGATTGGTCCAGCCTGAGCGAGGCGGAGCCGGAACTTCTGATCAATTCCCTGTCGATGCTGTGTCCTTTCAGCCCCGAGGACAAACAGGCGTTGCTGGAGGCGCCGTCCCTGACCACCCGCCGGGAAACGCTGGTCACGCTGATCGAGATCGCGTTGCGCGGCGGCGTATCCGATGACGTGATGCAATGAGCGAAACAGCACCGGGCCAGTTCGACCGCCGCATGCTGGAGGCGCTGGTCTGCCCGGTGACGCAGGCAGTCCTGACCTATGACGCCGACAGGAACGAACTGGTTTCGCGCGCGGCCCATCTGGCCTTTCCGATCCGTGACGGTATTCCGATCATGCTGGTGGACGAGGCGCGCCAGATCGACTGACGGGTTACAAGGGACGCCCGGTCAACAGGCGCGGCACATCCCCGGACAGTCCTGCCGCCTCGCGCTGAAAGGCCCGGCGCAGGGCGGGCACCGACCCGACCGCCCGCAGTCCGATCGTCCGGGCTGCACGCAACAGATTGTTTTCGTTTGAAAACAGTCGGTTGACAGCATCCATCCCCAGTGCCAGCAAGGTCGCGTCGGACCGCCGCCAGCGTTCGTACCGGCCCAAGACGTCCGCAGCGCCAATATCCTCGCCGCGACGCCGCGCCGCGACCAATACCTCGGCCAGCGCCCCAACGTCTCGCAGGCCAAGGTTCAGCCCCTGCCCCGCAATGGGATGCACGCCATGCGCCGCATCGCCGACCAGCGCCACGCGCGGCGCCACAAAGCGGTTCGCCAGCGACAGCGACAGGGGATAGCTGAACCGCGCGCCCGCCAGTGTGACTGCCCCAAGCAGTCCCTGCAGCCGGTCTGAAACGACGCCAAGATAGTCGGCATCCGGCAGGGCCGCGATGATTCTGGCCAGATCTTCCTGTTCGCTCCAGACGATCGAGGAGTGGTGCCCGCCTTTCAGCGGCAGCATCGCCAGCGGCCCCCCCGCCAGGAACACCTGCCGCGCAATGCCCTGATGGGGGGCCGGATGCTCTACCGCGCAGACAAGCGCGGTCTGCCCATAGCGCCAGCCAGTGCGCGAAATCCCGGCCCGTGTCGCCGTCCCCGACCCGCGCCCGTCGCAGCCGACCAGTACGCGGCTCGCCAGCTTGCAGCCATCGTCCAGCGTGACCTCGGCCAGACCGCGATCGGCACCCTGCGCCACCACTGTCCGTCCGGCGACCAGCCGCACCCTCGGATGATCGCGCATCCGCGCCACAAGGGCCGCGTAAAGATACCTGTCCTCAAGCATGAAGCCCATCGGGCCCTCTTCCAGATCGGCCGAGTCAAAAGCCAGAAAATAGGACGGGTTAGTGCCGCTTGCGGTCCCGTCGCCCGCCTCGACCCGCAGGATGGGTTCGGCCTGATCGCCGACCGCATCCCAGACGCCCACCGCCGACAACAGCCGTTTCGACGCGACGGCCAGCGAGTAGGCGCGCCCGTCGAACCCCTCGGCCGCGCGGGTGCGTTCGGGTCGCGCATCGACCACGGCCACCGACAGTCCCGCATCGGCCAGCGCCAGCGCAAGGCCCGGACCCGTCAGCCCGCCGCCGGCAATCACGACATCAAGGACATCTTCCATGGCGTGACTATGCGTTCCCTGGCGGGATTGTCCATGCGCCGCCGTGCCGCTACCCTGCCGCTTGCACCACGCACAAGGGGCCGCGCCATGACCAAGACCTGGGCCAACATGACGGCCGCCGAGCTTGGCCGCGAGATTGCAGCCGGGCGCGTCAATCCGGTCGAACTGACCGAGTTTTTCCTCGACGCCATCGCCCTGTCATCGGTCGGCGACCGGATCTATGCCCGCACCACCCCGGACCGTGCCCGGGCCGAGGCGATGGCGGCCAATTCGCGCGCGAAGTCGGGCCTTCGGCGCGGCCCGCTGGATGGCGTTCCGATCAGCTGGAAGGACCTTTTCGACACCGCAGGCACCGCGACAGAGGCAGGTTCGGCATTGCTCAGGGGCCGCACCCCGGAACAGGATGCGCGGGTGTTGCGCGCGGCAACGGCGGCGGGTCTGGTGTGCCTGGGCAAGACGCATATGTCGGAACTGGCCTTTTCCGGGCTGGGCCTGAATCCCGTGACCGCGACGCCCCCCTGCCTGAACGACCCCCGCGCAGTTCCCGGCGGGTCGTCATCCGGCGCCGCCACATCGGTTGCGTTCGGATTGGCCCCCGCGGCCATCGGGTCCGATACCGGAGGATCAGTGCGGATCCCATCGGCCTGGAATGACCTTGTGGGACTGAAAACCAGTGCGGGGCGGTTGCCGCTGGGCGGCACGGTTCCCCTTGCCACGTCGTTCGACACCATCGGCCCGATTGCGCATAGCGTCGAGGACTGCGCCCTGCTGCTGGCGGCGCTGGAACAGGGGATCGCCACCGACCTGCGCGGCGCAGATCTTTCGGGACTGCGGCTGGCGGTTCTGGAAACCGTGGTGCTGGATGACCTTCGCGATGCACCGGGCGCCGGATTTGATGACGCGGTCCGGCGCCTGTCGAAGGCGGGCGCAGTGATCACCCGTCTTGCCGCCCCCGAAGTGGCCGAAGCTTTGCGCCTTGCCGCGATCGTCGTTACCGCCGAGGCCTATGGCATCTGGCGCGACACCATCGAGGCCGCGCCCGACAAGATGTTCCGCCCCATTCTGGACCGGTTCAGATCCGGCGCGGACTATTCGGCCGCCGATTATGTGGCAAGCTGGCGGCGTCTTGACACCTTGCGCCAGACCTTTGCGCGGCGCATCGCCACGGTGGACGCGGTGATTTTGCCGACCTCGCCGATCTTGCCGCCCGACGCCCGGCGTCTGCTGGATGACGCCGCCTATTATGCCGGGGAAAACCTGCTGGCGCTGCGCAATACCCGCATCGCGAACCTGTTGGACATGCCCGTGCTGACCCTGCCCACCGCGCGTCCGTCCTGCGGGATTTCCTTCATGATGCAGGCGGGCGCGGAGTCGCGGCTATTGCGGCTCGGGGCCGCGGCGGAACAGGCTTTGCGCTAGATATTGTCCTGCCGTCAGACGGAGTCGGGCGAAAAAGCAACAGCTTTCACCGCTCAAGCAGCGACATGTGCCCGAGTTTCTGGACCGGGCGCGCGTCAGTCGCTAAGGTCTGGCCAAAGTGGGGCGAAACGATCCCGCGGTTGAGGCATGAATGCAGTTTCCTGAGCGGTTTGCGAACCTGCCGGAATACGCGTTTCCGCGTCTGCGGAAGCTGCTGGATGCGCATGCGCCGGGCGGTTCGCCCATCACCATGACCATCGGCGAACCCAGGCACCCGATGCCGGACTTCGTCCACCCTATTCTGGCCGCCCATATCCACGAATTTGGTGTCTATCCCCCCAATGACGGCACGCCAGAACTGCTGGCGGCCATCGCGGGCTGGACCGCGCGCCGGTATGGCGCGCACCTGGACGCTGATCGGCTGATGGTGCTGAACGGCACGCGCGAAGGGCTTTTCAATGCGGCCATCGCGCTCTGCCCCGAGGCCAAGGCCGGCAAGCGGCCTGTGATCCTGATGCCGAACCCGTTCTATCAGGTCTATGCCGTCGCGGCCCTGACCGTCGGGGCGGAGCCGGTCTATGTGCCGGCAGAGGCATCAACCGGCTATCTGCCAGACTACGCCGCCTTGTCGGCCGAGATGCTGGACCGCGTTGCCATCGCCTACATCTGTTCGCCGTCGAACCCACAGGGTGCGGTCGCGTCGCGCGACTACATCGCGTCGCTGCTGGCGCTGGCCGAAAAGCATGATTTCCGCGTCTTTGCCGACGAATGCTATTCCGAAATCTGGCACGACGCGCCACCGCCCGGCATTCTGGGCGTTGCGAGGGACATCGGCGCCGACCCCGAACGGGTCTTTGCGTTCCATTCCCTGTCAAAGCGTTCCAACCTGCCGGGCCTGCGGTCGGGCTTTGTCGCGGGCGGACCGGACGCCATTGCCCGCATCCGCCAGCTTCGCGCCTTTGCCGGCGCCCCGCTGCCGCTGCCGGTCCAGCGCGTGTCCGCGGCGGCATGGCGCGACGAGGCCCATGTCGATGTCTCGCGCGCGATGTATCACGACAAGTTCCGCCTGGCCGACCAGGTGTTTCGCGGCCTGCAGGCCTACCGGCGTCCCGAAGGCGGCTTTTTCCTCTGGCTGCCGGTCGAGGATGGCGAGGCGGCGACACTGAAACTTTGGCGCGAAGCCGGCGTCCGGGTGTTGCCCGGCGCATACCTGTCGCGCGACGTGGCCGGGAGAAATCCCGGGCGCGATTTCATCAGGGTGGCCCTTGTCGCCCCCAAGGACGAGACGCAGGCGGGGCTGATCCAGCTGCGCGACTGCCTTTATGCGTAAGGAACAACACAGCATGGCGACCTATCAGACGCGGCAGCGTGATCCTCTTCTGGATCAGGGCACCCAGGCGATGCTGGAACGGCGCGGACGGGAGCTTTTCGGACTGGCGCTCTGCGCCGTCGGACTGCTGTTTGCCGCGATGCTGTTCAGCTATTCGCCCGATGACCCCGGCTGGATGGTCGCAACCGAAGAGCCTGCAGACAACCTCTTGGGGCGGTTCGGGGCCTCGGTCTCCTCCACCCTGATCATCCTGATCGGCAAAAGCGCGTGGTTCATGCCGCTGGTGCTGATGGCCTGGGGAGTGCGGTTCGTGCTGCATCGGGGCGGCGAGCGTGCGCTGGCCCGCATCGTCTTTGCCGTCATCGGCGTGGCGCTGGCCTCGGTCTATGCCGCAACGCTGGTGCCCGGAACGGCCTGGCCGCATTCCTTTGGTCTTGGCGGATTGTTCGGCGATACGATCCTCGGGGCACTGATCGGGCTTGTGCCGGGTGGCACCGGACTTGGGCTGAAGCTGATCAGCGTCCTTTCTTTCTTTGCCCTTGCGGCGATGGCGCTGTATGTCACGGGCTTTGACCGGGCTGAATTGCGCGCCTTGGTGCAGTTCCTGCTTGCGGGGTCGATCCAGGCTTACTCGACGGGTTTGACCCTTGCCGGGCGGGGTGCGGCAGGCACCTGGCGCGCCTCTCGCGGGCTGCAGGAACGGATGCGCGACCGCGCCGACCCGATGCGTCATGCCGACTGGCGGCCTGCCGTCACCAACCCCACCAATGTCGCGCCTTACAAGGCGGCCGTGCGCCGTGCCGCGGTGGTCAACATGGCCCCCGAACCCCTGCAGGCATCGGCCGCATGGAACGCCGCCGCCACGCTGCGCGCCGATCATCGCCCCAGCCTTGCGCCCGAAGCCCCAAAGCGGGGGCTATTGGCGCGCCTGCGCCGCAGCATGGACATGGCCCCACCGCCGGAGCTGGTCGATCCTCCGATGCGCGACATGGACCTGTCGCAACTCCCGAGTGACGAGCGGATCCGCACCCGCATCGGTGATGCCGTCCGCGCCCGGATGCGGGCCGAACCCGCCATGACAGCGATCACCCCCACGACGCGACGCGAGCCCCCGGTTCTGCGTGGCGCAACTCCCGCCCGGGCCGAACCTGCCCTGGCCTATGCTGGCGATGACGCGGACGATGTGGATCTGCTCGACGACGCCGATCCCCTGACGTTCCGGTCGGTGCAGGGACCTGCTGCGGCCCGCGCGACGGTGCAGACTGCACCGCGCAAGGCCGCCCCATCGCGCCAGGCCCAGGCCGAGGCGCAGCCGCGCTTGCGGTTCGACGACGCCGCGCCGACCTTTGAACTGCCGCCCCTGTCGCTGCTGTCGCCACCTGAACCCGCAGGCCAGCAGCAATTGTCCAGCGCGTCCTTGCAGGAAAACGCGCGCATGCTGGAATCGGTTCTGGATGACTACGGCGTAAAGGGCGAAATCGTGTCGGTCCGTCCCGGCCCCGTCGTCACCATGTACGAACTGGAACCCGCGCCGGGCCTCAAGGCCAGCCGCGTGATCGGACTTTCCGACGACATCGCCCGCTCCATGTCCGCCCTGTCGGCGCGCGTCTCCACCGTGCCGGGTCGCACCGTCATCGGCATCGAACTGCCGAACGTCTGGCGCGAAAAGGTGGTCTTGCGCGAAATTCTGGCATCGCGCGATTTCGGCGACAGCCAGATGCGCCTGCCCCTGGCGCTCGGCAAGGACATCGGCGGCGATCCCATCGTCGCGAACCTTGCCAAGATGCCGCACCTTCTGATTGCGGGCACCACCGGCTCGGGCAAGTCCGTCGCCATCAACACGATGATCCTGTCGCTGTTGTACAAGTTGTCGCCCGAGGAATGCCGGTTGATCATGATCGACCCCAAGATGCTGGAATTGAGCGTCTATGACGGCATTCCGCACCTGTTGTCACCCGTCGTGACCGACCCGAAGAAAGCAGTCGTCGCGCTGAAATGGGTCGTGGGTGAGATGGAGGAGCGTTACCGCAAGATGTCCAAGACGGGCGTGCGCAACATCGAGGGCTACAACGGCCGTGTGCGCGAGGCGCTGGCCAAGAACGAGATGTTCGTGCGCACCTTCCAGACCGGGTTCGACGAGGATACCGGCGATCCGGTGTTCGAGACCGAGGAGTTCGCCCCCGTCGCGCTGCCCTACATCGTCGTCATCGTGGACGAAATGGCCGATCTGATGATGGTCGCGGGCAAGGAAATAGAGGCCTGCATCCAGCGCCTCGCCCAGATGGCGCGCGCCTCAGGCATCCACCTGATCATGGCCACCCAGCGCCCGAGCGTGGACGTCATCACCGGCACGATCAAGGCGAACTTTCCGACCCGGATTTCGTTTCAGGTCACGTCCAAGATCGACAGCCGCACCATCCTCGGCGAACAGGGCGCCGAGCAGCTCCTCGGCATGGGCGACATGCTTTACATGGCCGGCGGCGCCAAGATCACCCGCATTCATGGGCCGTTCGTCAGCGACGAGGAAGTCGAGGAAATCGTCAGCCACCTCAAGAGCTATGGCCCCCCGGTATATATGTCCGGCGTGGTGGACGGCGTCGACGAGGACAAAGAGGGCGACATCGACCTGGTTCTCGGCCTGGGCGGGGACGGGGCCGACGACAGCCTTTATGACCAGGCCGTCGCGATCGTCGCCAAGGACCGCAAATGTTCGACCAGCTACATCCAGCGCAAGCTGGGGATCGGGTATAACAAGGCGGCAAAGCTGGTGGAGCAGATGGAGGAAAACCACGTCGTCACGACGGCGAACCATGTGGGCAAACGGGAGATTCTGATCGAGGAGCGGTGAGGGTCCGCTGCAAATGCGCGAACATGTGACCCGGAGAACACGCAGATCTTTGCACAGAGGTGTTGCGACATCGCCGGCTTGGCACCTCTCCGCGAAGTGAACCCGATGGGGATGCAGCCCCGCACCCGATCCCCTATATTTCCCCCATGAATGTCCGAACAGCCCTTCTGGCCCCGCTCGCCCTGATTGCCCTTTCCCTGCCCGCAATGGCAGAGAAGATTTCCTTGCAGGCGCTGTCCGCCTACCTGAACGGCATCACATCGGCGGAATCCGACTTCAGCCAGATCAACGCCGATGGCTCCATCTCGACCGGGAAAATCTACATCAAGCGCCCAGGCCGTGTCCGTTTCGAATATGCCCCGCCGGATCAGAGCCTGGTGCTCGCCTCGGGCGGACAGGTGGCGATCTTTGACGCCAAGTCGAACCAGCCCCCGGAACAATATCCGCTGAAACGCACGCCGCTGAACCTGATCCTAGCCGAGAATGTCGATCTTGGCCGCGCGCGGATGGTGATGGATCACAGCGCCGACGGAACCTCGACCAAGGTGGTGGCGCAAGACCCCGACAACCCCGAATACGGCACCATCGCGCTGGTCTTTACCGATAATCCCATCGCGCTGCGCCAATGGGTCATCACTGACGACCTGGGCCAGCAGACCACCGTGATCTTGGGCGATCTGAAGGCCGGGCAGGACCTCAAGGCGTCGCTGTTCAGCTTTGAGACCGAGATTCAGCGCCGCGCCAACTGATGCACGCCATTACGCGCAGGACATCAGTTGTCTCTCGTACATCCTGGCGCGCGCGCCCACCTCGGAAGCAACGTCCAGCAGCCACGCTTTCTGGCGGTGCGTCCCCCGTGCATAGCCGGTGCGCCCCTCGTGATAGGCCAGATACTGCGCCTCGGCATCGGTCTTGGGGATGCCCAGACCCTGTTCGCTTTGGGTCATGTACCAGCCCATGAAGTCGGTGGCGTCGCTGATCCGGTCACGCCTTGCGCCGCGGTTGACCTTGTCCTGGTATTCCTCCCAGGTTCCGTCCAGCGCCTGGCTGTAGCCATAGGCCGAACTTTCGCGACCCATCGGAATGATGCCAAGCGCCCAGCGGTAGGGCGTGCGCGCGTTTCCGATGAACTTGGATTCCTGGTAGATCGTCGCCATCTGCACCTGCACCGGAACGCCCCATTTGCGTTCGGTATCTTGCATCGCGCGCAAATATTCCGGCCGTTGCTCTGCTATCGCACAGGCATTGTCTAGATCGCGTGGCGCGGAAAAGTTGCCGCCCCCGCAGGAAGCAAGCATCAACATCAGCCCCGACGCGCGGAGAAACCTGCTCATTTTGCCCCTCGCACGTTTTTTCTTTGGAAAGATCATAGTGCAAAAGGCAGGCAAGGGAAATGGGGCGCGTTCATAAGGGCAGCACGACCTGACTATCTCCGGGATAGATTTTCTAAATTCTGACACAACTTTTGCTTGCAATTCCATGAGGCGTGCCTGTGACTGTCAGAATCAGGGCCACAGACTGTTTCCCCGATTGCCCGTCTGGAACATGGACAACATTGGCGGATCGGGACTATCAACAAGTCTCAGGGGGCCATAGCCATGCTGAAGACGCAGGCCAAATATCATCTGGGGCAAGTGCTTCGGCACAAGAAGCACCCATTTCGCGGCGTTGTGTTTGACGTCGACGCGATGTTTTCGAACACCGATGCCTGGTATGAGGCGATCCCCGAAGACAGCCGCCCCTCCAAGGATCAGCCGTTCTATCACCTGTTGGCCGAAAACGACCAAAGTTTCTATGTGGCCTATGTCTCGGAACAGAACCTTGTGCCGGACGAAACCGGCGAGCCTGTCGATCATCCCGACCTGGGAGATCTTTTCGGCGACTTCGAAGACGGGCGCTATCCGCTGCACTTTCAAATGAACTGACAAGGCCGAAACCCGGTTACGGGATGATAACGTCTTGGCCCTACCGTTGCTGCAACTCGCGCAACGGAGGGCAGGTTATGAACCTTATGGCAAAGCTATTGCCGCACGCACTGGTTATTCATGTCTTGGAGGACCGGATTGATGCCGCAGGCGCAATCCAGTTCAAGGAAAAGATGCGCGGTCTGGTGAACGGGCCGTCGCCGATCGTGATCCTGGACCTGTCGCAGGTGGCGTTTCTGGATTCCAGCGGGCTCGGCGCCGTTGTCTCGGTGCTCAAGATGATGGGTCCGGACCGCAAGCTGCAACTGTCGGGACTGACGCCAACGGTCGAAAAGGTGTTTCGCCTGACCCGGATGGACACGATCTTTACCATCCACCGCACGCTGCCTGAAGAGGTGCGGCATGTCGGCTGAACCGGGAACTGGCCAGCCGCCGGTTCAGTCATCACTCCCTGCGGCGACGCGGATCGTCATTCCGTCGGACCCGGTGGCGGTCCAACAGGGCTTGAAGGCGCTGTTTGACACGCTGCTGCTGCGCCAATTGGACGAAGCCGATCGTGGCCGCGCGGAACTCGTTCTGGCCGAGGCGCTGAACAACATCGTCGAACACGCCTATGCCGAGGCCGGGGGAGAGATCGAACTGACCCTGTGCCTGAACGGGCAGGGGCTGAACTGTCGCATCGTCGATCACGGCGCGCCGATGCCGGGCGAGGCGTTGCCACAAGGGATTCTCGATGCGCCGGAAGATCTGCCAGAGGGCGGTTTTGGCTGGTACCTGATTCGGACACTTGCCGAAGACCTGCGCTATGCGCGGGTGGCGGACCAGAACCAGCTGACATTTCGGCTGACGACTGAACAATCGGCCGCATGAATTTCCATTGTCGCGGATCATGCGATACTGTCGCCGAAACGCCGTCTTTTGCCCCCAATCAGGCCCCGGGCCTCCGCCATAACAAACGGGTAGCTGCATAAAGCTTCACCTCGGCGCTGCGGTCTAAGCCCCCACCCAGTCGCGGCGCCGAGGTTCTATGCTGCCCCCGCCGCATTGCGCGTCATCCAGCATATTCCCCTCATGCACGCTTGGCGTTACAGGGCTTCGACCTTAACCTGCAACTTCGCAAACCAGCAGGGATGACCGGGCAGAATGCGCGATTTTCAACAACCCGGACGCTCCGCGACATATGCCGCAAACGGCATCTGCGCGACATCGCATCCTCTGGCAGCCAAGACCGCCATTGCGATCCTTGAGGCCGGCGGAAACGCAGTCGATGCAGCCATTGCGGGGGCGGTGCTATTGGGGATTTGCGAGCCACAGATGACCGGCATCGGCGGCGATTGCTTTGCACTTGTCAAACCTGCTGGTTCCGACGACATCCTGGCCTTGAACGGGTCCGGCCGCGCCCCTGCCGGACTGTCTGCGGCAGCCATGCGCGACAGGGGAAATGGCGTCGTCCCGTTTTATGGGGTCGAGGCCGTGACAATTCCCGGCGCGGTCGACGCGTTCTGCAGGCTGTCGGCCGATTGGGGCCGGATCGGGCTGCCTGCAACGCTTGCCCCTGCGATCCGCTATGCGGATGAAGGCGTGCCCGTGGCTCCGCGCGTTGCACGCGACTGGGCGCTGGCGGAACCCCACCTGTCGGGCGTCGCGCGTACCTACTACCTGCTGGACGGCAAAGCCCCGGTGCCGGGCCAAATTTTTCGTGCGCCGGGCCTGGCCGAGGTGCTGCGGCGCATCGCGGCCCAGGGCCGCGCGGGCTTTTACGGCGGCGAGGTGGCTGCAGACATGGTGGCATCGCTGCGCGCGCTTGGCGGATGTCACACGCTTGCCGATTTCGATGCAACTGCCTGCACCTATGCCACGCCGGTTTCCGGCATCTATCGTGGCATCGAACTGGTGGAACATCCGCCGAACGGCCACGGCGTGACCGCGATCCTGCTGGCCAACATCCTGCAGGCCTTTGACATTGCGGCACTTGACCCCTTTGGCGCCCGGCGCGCACATCTGGAGGCAGAGGCTGCAAAGCTCGCCCATGATGCAAGGGACAGGTTTCTTGCCGATCCCGACCACATGACGCGGCTGGATCATCTGCTGTCGCCCGTGACGGCCGACCGGCTTGCAGCGCTCATCGACCCGGAACGCGCAGGCGCCGACCCTGCCCCCCGCACCGAGGCGGTCCATCGCGACACCATCTATATCACCGTCGTCGATCGCGACCGGATGGCGGTATCGTTGATCTATTCGGTTTATCACAGCTTTGGCGCGGGCCTCGCCTCGGACAGGTTCGGGATCAATTTCCAGAACCGGGGGGCCGGGTTCAACCTGATCGCCGGCCATCCGAACGAGGCTGCCGGGGGCAAGCGCCCGATGCACACGATCATCCCCGCGATGCTGCGCAGGAACGGGCGGGTGATCATGCCCTTTGGCGTCATGGGCGGCGCCTACCAGCCGACAGGACATGTCCGGCTGATGTCAAATCTTGTCGATTTCGGCATGGACCTGCAAACGGCGCTGGACGGCCCTCGCAGTTTCATGGGCGAAAGCGAAGGGCTGGAACTGGAACGCGGCCATGCGCCGGAGGTGCGGACGGCACTTGCCGCCATGGGACACATTGTCACCACGCCCGACACGCCCCTGGGGGGGGCGCAGGCCATCTGGATGGAAGACAGCGGCGCGCTGATCGGCGCCTCTGACCCGCGCAAGGACGGCTGCGCACTGGGCTATTGACCCTGCGCAGCCGCCCGGCCCGCCCAAAGCCCGGTCGCAAGGCAGCCGGTCAACAGATACCCGCCCGTCGGTGCCTCCCAGTCCAGCATCTCGCCGCAGGCAAAGACACCGGGCATCGCCTTCAGTTCCAGCGTCGGGCGCAGGCTGTCTGCCGTGATGCCGCCCGCAACCGAGATTGCCTCGTCCAGGGCCAAGGGTCCTTGCAAACGGATCGTCAGGGATTTGACCGCATCCGCCAACAACCGGTCGCGACCGAATTCCTGCGCCAGTGCGACCGCAACAGGCGATAGGCCCAGCTTGCGCAAGTGGTTGCTGCGGCTGTCCGCCGGACGAAGCGCCGCAAGCCTTTGCGCAAGCCTGCCCGACGGCACATCCGGCAAAAGGTCCACTGTGAGCGCCGCGCCGTCCCGCAAAGCCGCCGAGACGGCATAGATACCACCGCCCTCGATCCCCTTGGCGGTGATCACGAATTCACCCCGATCCGTCCGTCCGCCTGCATGCAGGGCGACCCCCTTGACCGGTTGGCCCAAATGGCGCGCCATATGGGGCGACCAGTCCACCGCAAAGCCGACATTCGCGGGCCGGAAGGGGGCGACCCCGACGCCCAGTTCCCTTAACCAGGGCACCCACGCGCCGTCAGAGCCAAGCCGCGACCAGCTTGCGCCACCCAGCGCCAGTACCGTGACGCGCGGCGACAGGATTTGTGGGCCGGACGGCGTATCGAACCCGAAAGCCCCGCCCACCAAGCCGGTCCAGCGCCATCGCGGACGGATTTCCACGCCAAGCTGCCCCAGCCGCAAAAGCCACGCCCGCAGCAGCGGCGATGCCTTCATGGCCACCGGAAAGACCCGGCCCGAACTGCCGGTAAACACCTCCTGCCCAAGGGCGCGGCACCAGTTCCGCACGTGATCGGGACCAAAGGCGCGCAGGATGGGGTCCATCCAGGGGGCATGGAATGCGCCGGAAAAGGCGATCGCAGGCTCGTTCTTGGTGATGTTCAGACCAGATTTTCCGGCCATCAGGAACTTGCGCCCGACCGATGGCTTGGCCTCGCACAGAACCACCCGGCGACCCGCAAGCGCCAGCGCCTCCGCCGCCATCAGCCCGGCAGGTCCGCCGCCGATGACCAATGCGTCAACCATTGCGGGCACCCGTTTCGGGCGGCAGCAGCCAGATCGATGCAGGCGGCACGTGGATCTGCAACTGACCCCCGACCACCAGCCCAGCCGCTTGATCCGGCGGCACAAGCGCCTCAAGCAGCTGCGACCCGATGCGCAGCCGAAGGCTGGTCTGGGTCCCCATGTAGATGCGATCTTGCAGAATGGCCTCCAGCGTGTTGTCCGCCCCGGCCCCGATGACGATGGCATCAGGTCGAAGTACCATCGTCGCCGGACCGACGGAATGGCCGGACAGGTGACGCAAGGGTCCCAGCGCACTATCAAACCTGCCGCCCATGACGGTCCCGGGCAGCACGTTCCGCAATCCGAAAAATCGCGCGACGGCAAGGGTCGCGGGACGCTGAAACAGACTCTCGGCAGGCCCGAACTGCGCAAGCTTGCCGTCAAGCATCAGCGCGATGTCATTGGCGACGATCGCCGCCTCGGCCTGGTCATGCGTCACGAACAGCGTCGTGACCCCGGTTTCGCGCTGCAATGAAAGGATCAGATCGCGCATCTCGACCCGAAGATGCGCATCGAGGTTGGACAATGGTTCGTCCAGCAACATCAGCTTGGGCCGCACGACCAGCGCGCGGGCCAGCGCGACGCGTTGCTGCTGCCCACCCGACAGGGCCGCAGGACGACGGCCGCCCAGACCCGAAAGCTGGACCATCGCCAGCATCCTGTCGACGCGCCCTGCAATCTCTGCCTGCGGCACGCCGCGCATGCGCAGGCCAAACCCGACATTGCCGGCAACATCCAGATGCGGAAACAAGAGGTGCTGCTGGAACACCATGACGGCGCCCCGCTTTTCCGCAGCAAGACCGATGACGGACCGCCCGTCAAACAGCACATCCCCCGCTGTCGGGTCAACAAGCCCTGCAATCAGCTTCATCACGGTCGTTTTTCCGCAACCCGATGGCCCCAGAATTGCCGTGACTGAGCCGCTTTTGACCGCGAATGTCAGCGCATCGACCGCTGGCCGCGCCGCGCCGGGATAAAGCTTGGTCAGCCCGCGTGTGTCCAGTGCGGTCATGCACGGCCCAACGCGGCAACGGTCGCCGACCGGCCCGAGATGTATCGCGCAGTGGCGATCACCGCGATGAGACCCGGCAGGATGTAGATCAGGCTGATCGCGCCGGCCAGATCATTGCGCCCAGACGTCGCAAATCCGAAAAGCAGCAGCGGCAGCGTCGTCACCCGACCGCCGCCGATCATCAGCGTCAGCAGAAACTGGCCCCACGAGATCAGGAATGTGAACAGGCTTGCCGCCAGCACGCCGGGCAGTATCGCGGGCAGCGTGACATGCCAGAACACCTGCCGGGGCGCAGCACCAAGGCTGCGCGCCTGATCCTCGTGGTCCGCATCATAACCGGCGAACACCCCCGCGAGGATCACGATCATGTAGGGCAGCGTGGGCACCACATGCACCAGCACCACCCCCGCGACCCCGTTCGTCAGCCCCAGCTTCAGAAAAACGCCATGCAGCCCCAGGGCAACGGCGATCCCCGGCATCAGCACAGGCACCAGAAAAAGGGTCTGCACCAGCAGTTTTCCACGGAATGTGCGACCTCCAAGCACCCGCGCAGCCGGAAGCCCGATGACCAGCGCCGCCAGGGTTGAGGCAAGCGCGATGCCCGCCGTGACGCCCAGGCTGGCCAGCACCCCCGAAGCATCGGACAATGCGAATTTCCAGGCTGCGACCGAGAATTCTGCGGGCAGAATGTCCGGATAGCGCCAGCCGCGCGCGACCGACCAGATCAGCAGCGGTACCAGCGGCAGGACCGACCAGAGCAGCAGGCCCCACGGCGCCACCCCGTGCAAGAACCGCCCGCGCATCGTCAATGGGCTCCGCCGCGGCGGCGTGTGGCCATGACGTAAAGGCCGATCAGGCTGGCGCCGATTGCCGCGATCACCACCGCAAGGGCCATGGCCTCGGCCCGGCCGGCCAGATCGACATCGGTGAATTTGCGGTAGGCCAGCACCGGCAGCGTTGCGGGCGCGTTCGGCCCCAGGATCAGCGGCACCTCATAGGCGCCAAGGGTAAAGGCGAAGACCAGCACGGACGCCGCAAGAACGCCGGGCAGGATCATCGGAAACAGCACGTGACGAAAGCCTTGCCATCGGCTTGCGCCCAGGGACCGCGCCACACTTTCGTAGTCTTCGCCCAGCGCCTGCATCTGCGCCAGCAGGATCAGCGTGATGAACGGCACCTCTTTCCAGACATACTGCAGGATGATGCCAACCCCCAGGCGGTCATAGACAAGGACCGGAAACCCCGCTGGCCCGTCGATCAGGCCGACGCCATAGGACAACCTCGCCACAAGTCCCGATTGCGACAAAAGGTAAAGGATGCCCAGCGCCCCGATCAGGTGCGGCAGCGTCAGGGTCAGCTGGAACATGAACGCCAGGACCCCGCGCCCAACGAACGGCCGGCGCAGCAGCAGCGCCGCACCGATTGCGATCATCGTGGCAAGTGCCGTGGCCGCAACCGCGATGTAAAGACTGAACCCGAGGGATGCGAGAAACTGCGGTTGCCCCAGCACGGCCCGATAGGCGTCAAGGCCAAACGACCAGCCGCCGCTGGCGTCCTGCACCCACAGCGACCGGAGGATCACAACTGCCAGTGCGCCAAGGCACAGCCCGCCCAGCACGATCAGCGCCGGGGCCAGCATCAGGATGATCTTGCGGTCTGACACGTTCCGAGAAATGCCTCCGCCCTTGCCGCGTCGGGTCAGGGTCGTGCCGATGATCCGCCCCTATTCGCCGACATTCGCGATCCAACCCTGTTCGATCGCAGAAATCCAGTCCGCTTGCAGTTCAGGCAGCGCGTTCCGACCAAGCTCGGTCGCCGAAACCACGGACGGATGCGCCGGGATGGCCGCGAACTTTGCCTGCATGTCGGCGGAAACGCGGTCGATCTCGATGGCCGGCTGCGCGCCCCAGACATCGGGCAGCGCCTTTTGGTACTGCGCCTCAGCCGACAACAGCACGTTCTGCACCACCATCGCCGCCGCCTTGTTAGGCGAATTGAACGGGATGACAGTATAGTTCGTATTGCCGATCGTCCCATCGGTCAGCCCGTAGGATCGCGTGGTGTCGGCGAAAAGACCGTTCTGCACCGCGATCCCGAACTGCGCGGGGTCATAGTTGAACGTCAGCGCCACCTCGCCATTCGCGAACAGGTCGTTCATCTGGACCACGGTGTTCGGATAGGTCTGCCCCCCGCGCCAGAGAAAGGGTTCCAACTCGTTCAAAAGCGCCCAGGTCTTGGTCGAGACCTCGTCAAAGCGGGCCTGGTCGAACGGCCCGAGCAGCGCATCCGGACCTCCGGCGACCGCGTAGAACACGTGCCGCACAAACACCGATCCGTTGAAGTCGGGGGGCGCGGGATAGGTGAACTGCCCGGGGTTGGCCTTGATCCAGGTGATCAGGTCCGGGATCGACCGTGGCGGTTCCGGCGTGCGGGCGGCATCATAGGCAAAGGCGAACTGCGCCCTTGACCAGGGCACCTCGCAGCCATCGACGGGGACGCCGAAATCGTTCGCGATGGCCGGATTGCCCCAATTGATCAGTGCGTTGTTTGGCATCGCATCAGTATAGCCGCAGAAGGCAAGACCGGCCTCCTTCATGGTGCGAAAGTTCTCGCCGTTGATCCAGATCAGGTCGACGGCCCCGGTCTCGACAATGCCGGCCTCTTTTTCGCCCCGCACGATGGCCACGGCCTCGGCGGTGTCGGTCAAGGCCACTCGGTTCAGGGTGATCCCGTACTCTGCCTTCAGGATCTCGCCGATGGTCTGGCTGACATAGGCATTGATGTTGTCGGCACCGCCCCACATGAACATGTTGACCGTCGCGCCCCTGGCCGTATCGACGATCTGGTCCCAAGACATCGCTTTAAGGGCGGCATCCTGTGTTGTCTCGGCCCCCACCGGAAACGCGGCAAGTGTCACGGCAAGGGCCAGGGCGGGTGTCATCGGTTTCATTCCGGCTTCCTGCTTTTGCTGCAACACCATTTGCGCGGCGCTCTGCGTGTCGGCGATGCTTGCCCCAGCAAAGCGGCGCGCGCCAGACACATTTCTGCGAAATGCCTTTGCCGGTTGCGCCACCGAACCGGACTGCCCCTGCGCGCGCTATGACAATCGCGTTGTCCACCGCGGTCGATGCCTGCAAAGCCCTTGACCAAACCCATCGGCGCAGTGACCATCCCGGCCAGCAGTCAGTCAACAAGGTGTCCCCATGGCAAAGTTCATTTTCGCGGGCAGCACCGCGCTCGCGCTGGTATTCGGCGCGTCGGGTGCGATGGCCCAGGTCACGGCAGAAGAAGTCTGGCAATCGTGGAAAGCGATGTCAGCAAGCGTCGGGCAGACCATAACGACGACAAGCGAGGCGCGCCAGGGCGACACGCTGGTCGTCGAGGGGCTGGCGCTGGCGATCAATGATCCGTCGGGGCTGGTTGCACAAAGCCAGATCGGCACCATCCGGTTTCGCGACACCGGCACCGGCACGGTCGAGGTGACGCTGCCCGAAAGCTATCCGGTCAGTATGACCATACCGCCCGACGGAACGGCCAGCGGCGGTGCGACGACGCTCAAGCTCACCGTCAGCCAGCCCGGCATGCTGATGACCGCGGGCGGCAACGCCACCGATACATCCTATGACTTTACCGCGCCCACCATCGGTATCGACGTGACCGAAGTGGCGAATGCCAAGGGGCCGGTGAACGTCAAGTTCGACGCCAAACTGGCCGGGGTCAGCGGGCGCTACATGATGGCGGGTCCGGTCGGCGCGAAAAAGCTGGACTCGTCTTTTGCCGCGACTTCGGCGGTGTTTACCGGGAACGGCACCGAAGATGCCTCGACCTTTGCCGTGAATGTCAACATCGCGGATCTGAAGGGAACCACCAGGGGCACCTTTCTGGGGGCCGACATGATGGCCAACATGGCCGGTGCCCTGAACGCGGGCTTTGCCAGCGATGGTGGCATGTCCTACGGCAAGACCAGTTTTGACGTGAATGTCGACGATGCCGGATCGCAGACCAAGGTCACGGGCACCATGGACGGTGGCAATATCGACTTTGGCCTCGACAAGGCGCAACTGACCTATGCCATCGGGATGAAGGCCGCCGACTACACCATCACCGGCAGCGCAATCCCGATGCCGCAGGTCAATCTGGGCTTTGCCGAGTTTGCGTTCAACCTTTTGATGCCGGTGTCAAAGTCGGACACACCGCAGAATTTTTCCTATCTGACCAAGATCGTCGACCTGAAGCTGTCGGATGACATCTGGGCCTTGTTCGATCCGATGGGCCAGTTGCCCCGCGATCCCGCCACGCTGATCATCGACACCAAGGGCACCGCAAGACTGACGGCAGACATCATGGACCCGGCGGCTACCGCAGCGATCCAGAACGCATTTCCCGGAGAGCTGAACTCGCTGGACCTGACCGAACTGCGGCTGAAACTTGCGGGTGCCGAGGTGGATGGCAAGGGCGCGCTGACCTTTGACAACACCGACCTGACCACCTTTCAGGGGGTTCCTGCGCCGACCGGCACGGTTGAGGTGACGCTGACCGGCATCAACGCCCTGCTCGACACGCTGGTTGCCATGGGCGTGATCCCCGAAGATCAGGTCATGGGCGCGCGGATGATGCTGGCGATGTTCGCCAAGCCTGGCGCCGCACCTGATACGCTGGTGTCCACGATCGAGTTCAAGGACAAGGGGCTTTATGCCAACGGGCAGCGTCTGCAGTAACATGCGACGACCAAAAAGAAAGGCCCCGGCATCGCCCGGGGCCTTTGTCGTTCAGACCGACACCGTATGATCAGCGACCATCTCCTTGACCATCGGGATCACGCGCGAGCCGTAAAGCCCGATGGAGTCCAGCAGTTCGCCATGCGGCATCGGGCCGGTGGAATATTTCAGATCGAACCGCTGCACGCCCAGCGTTGTCACCGCCCCGGCAATCTTGCGCGCCACGGTTTCGGGCGAACCGACATATAGCGAGCCATGCTCCACCTCGGCCAGATACTTGTCCTTGGTCACGGGCGGCCAGCCGCGCTCGCGCCCGATGCGCCCGAACATGTCGCGGTAATGCGGCCACATCGCCTCGCGCGCCGCCTCGTCGGTGCGGGCAATGTGGCCCGGAGAATGCACCCCGACGGGACGTGCCTTGCGGCCAAGCTGCGCGACCGCCCGGTGGTACAGGTCGACGTAAGGCACGAACCGCGCGGGATCGCCACCGATGATCGCCAGCATCAGCTGCAAATCCTGCCGCACCACGCGGACGACCGATTCCGGGCTGCCGCCGACGCCGACCCAGGTGGTCAGCCCGGACGGGGCCAGGGGTGGATAGACGGTCTGGTCGGCCAGCGCCGCGCGGTGCTTGCCCGACCATGTCAGGCTGGGCGCGCGCACCAGTCTGGCGAAGATATCCAGCTTTTCCTCGAACAGCAGTTCGTAGTCATCCAGCGCGTGACCGAATAGCGGATAGCTTTCGGTAAAGGATCCGCGTCCCAGGATCACCTCGGCGCGACCGTTCGAAATGGCATTCAATGTCGAAAAGCGCTGGAAAACCCTGATTGGATCGTCGGTGGACAGCACCGTCACGGCGGTCCCCAGCCGGATGCGTCCGGTTCTGGCCGCGATGGCCGCCAGCACGACCTCTGGCGCGGACACGGCAAAGTCGGAACGGTGATGTTCGCCAAGCCCCAGGAAGTGGACCCCGGCCTGGTCGGCAACGACGCCCTCTTCGACCACGTCGCGCAGGACCTGATCCATCGGTTTCAGCGTTCCGTCCGGCGCCTGTGTCACGTCACCAAAGGTATCAAGGCCAAGGTCGATCTGGTTCATCTGTCGCGGTCCCGCCATCAAGATTGCACACCCTACATAGTCCGCCATGTCCATGCACAGAAGGGGGGTGGTCCTGCACAGGGGATGTTCACCCATGAACCCCGCCCCGAACGCCCTTTTCGCCCGGAGACAAAGGCTTTAGCCTGCAAACGACAATGCCGATTTGCCAAAGGGGTGGCCACGATGGGACGACTGACGGGAAAGACTGCACTTGTGACCGCCGCCGGTCAGGGCATCGGCAAGGCCTCGGCCCTGGCGATGGCGCGGGAAGGCGCGCGTGTCATTGCCACCGACGTCAATGACGTGGCGCTTGCCGCCCTTGCCGCCGAGGGTCTCGGCACGCGGCACCTGAGCGTGCGCGATCCTGCGGCGATCCTGGCGGCGGCCGCCGATATCGGTGCGGTCGATATCCTGTTCAACTGTGCGGGCTTTGTCGCCAACGGAACCATCCTCGATTGCGACGAGGATCAATGGGCGCTGTCGGTCGAATTGAATGTGACCGCGATGTACCGGATGTGCCGTGCCTTTCTGCCGGCAATGGTGGACCATGGCGGCGGGTCGATCATCAACATGGCCTCGGTGGTGTCGTCGACCATCGCGGCCCCCAACCGCTTTGTCTATGGCGTGACCAAGGCCGGCGTGATCGGCCTGACAAAGGCCATTGCGGCGGATTTCGTGACGAAAGGCATCCGCTGCAACGCAATTTGTCCCGGCACCATCGAAAGCCCGTCGCTGAACGACCGGATGCGCGCGACGGGCGATTTCGATGCCGCGCGCAAGGCATTCATCGCGCGCCAGCCGATGGGACGGATCGGTCAGCCCGAAGAGGTGGCCGAACTGGTGGTCTATCTTGCCTCGGACGCGGCAGGCTTTACCACAGGCACGACGCATGTGATCGACGGCGGCTGGTCGAATGTCTGAAATCCGATGACGCCGAAATCCGTCGGCAATGTGTCGTTCTGGTATGCCGATATCGGACTGCCATTCCGACGGGCACCGTTGTCGGGCGATACCACGGCCGATATCTGCATCATCGGCGCGGGCTACACCGGCCTTTGGACAGCGCATTACCTCAAGGCAGCGGCGCCAGACCTCGACGTGCTGATCGTGGAAAAGGATTTTGCCGGTTTCGGCGCCTCGGGTCGAAACGGCGGCTGGCTGACAGGCGGTTTCGCCTGGAACCACAGCCGCTATCTGAAATCATCGTCCGAGGCGCAGGTCCGTGCCATGGTCCACGCCATGAACGGCACCGTGGACGAGGTGATCCGCGTCGCCGAAGGTGCCGGCATCGACGCCGACATCCTGCGCACGGATGAGCTGGTGGTGGCGACTTCGCCCGCGCAACTGGCGCGCCTGACGGCCGAAGTTACTCATCGCCGCCACTGGGGCGAAGAACACCGCGTGCGCCAGATCAGTGCCGAAGAAACTCTGGCAAGGGTCCGTATCCCGGGCGCAATGGGCGGCATGATCGTGTCGGGCGTGGCACGGATACAGCCCGCCAAACTGGTGCGGGGACTCGCAGCCATGGTCGAGCGCCAGGGCGTCCGGATCGCCGAAGGCACCATGGTCACGGGCATTTCCAAGGGCCGCGTTGCTACTGACAAAGGCTCTATCAACGCCAAAACCATCCTGCGCTGCACCGAAGGCTTTACCGCGACCCTGCCCGGTCTCAGGCGGGAGTGGCTGCCGATGAACTCCGCGCAGATTGTCACCCAACCCCTACCGCCCGAGGTCTGGGACCGGATCGGTTGGCAGGGTCACGAGATACTTGGCGACTTTGCCAATGCCTATTGCTACTGTCAGCGGACCCGCGAGGGGCGGATCGCCGTCGGCGCACGGGGGATGCCCTACAAGTACGGATCGGCCATCGACGCCAACGGCGCGCCAGACGCCGAGACGATCCGCATGCTGACCGGCATCCTGCACCGCCATTTTCCTGCAGCGCACCGTGTCCCAATCGACCATGCCTGGTGCGGGGTTCTGGGTGTGCCGCGCGACTGGTGCGCGACGGTTGGCCTGAACCAGTCGACCGGCGTCGGCTGGGCGGGCGGTTACGTAGGCGTCGGGGTCTCCACTTCGAACCTCGCGGGACGGACGCTGGCCGACCTTGCCTTGCGCCGCGACACCGACCTGACACGCCTGCCGTGGGTCAATCGCAGGGTGCGCGCCTGGGAACCGGAACCGCTGCGGTGGCTGGGCGTCCACGGCATGTACGCCCTGCTGCGGGCCGCCGACGCGCGCGAGGCCCGCCATCACGGACCGCCCTCGCGTCTGGCCCGGCTTGGCAACTGGCTGACGGGCAGGTAGCCCGCGCAGTGCTTGACCGCCGCGTCGCACCCTTTACGCTGCCTGCCGACTCGCGCTAGGGCAGGTCGCTCGGACCCCGTGGAGTGCCATATGACCCAAAGGCTGCATCTCGTGTTCGGCGGCGAACTCGTCGAACCCTCGCGCAACGTCTTTCGCGACGTAGCAAGCCTGCACGTCGTGGGCATCTTTCCGGACTACGACACCGCCTTTCGTGCCTGGAAAGCCGAAGCCCAGCGCACCGTCGACAACGCGCATATGCGCTATTACATCGCCCACCTGCACCGTTTGCGCGACGCGGCAGAGCCTGCGTCCCATACGGTCGAATTCGGCAGCTAGGCCGCACCCATCATGGCCGCTTATTCGATCGGGCTGACCCTTTACAACCTCAGTCAACGCCAATCGGCGCAAGAGGTCAGCCATCCGCCCCGCCCGGCGGGCCGGTTGGTCTGGCTGCATGCGCCGACAGCGGACGCCGTGGCACGGCTTGCCGAACTTGCGCGGCGTCTGGTGGACGAGGACGGGTTCGAAATGCTGATGACCTGCCCCGATCCGATCCCTGTGCGTGACGGTCTTGTCTGGGTGCCGCCACCCGCCGACATCTTTGGTGATGTCAGCGCCTTTCTGGATCACTGGCGCCCCGAAATCGTGGCATTTTCGGGCGGCGAGCTGCGCCCGGCGCTTGTGATCGAGGCGCACCAGCGCAAGATTCCCCTGATCATGATCGACGCGGGCAATCCCTATCTGCTGCGCGGACGGGATGGCTGGTATCCGGGTCTGACACGCAGTGTGCTGTCCCAGTTCTCGCACATCTACGCGCAGGACGAAGAGGCCGCGCGCGCCTATCGCAAGGCGGGGGCCGCGTTGTCGGCCGTGGCCGCAATCGGGCGGTTGGAAGAACAAAGCGCCGCCCTGCCCTGCCTGGAGGCCGAACGCGACACGCTGGCCAGGCTGTTGCTGACACGCCCGGTCTGGTTTGCGGCGACCCTGCCCGAAACCGAGGAGAATGCCGTCATCGCGGCGCACAAGGTCGCCATCGGCCTGGCGCATAAATCGTTGCTGATCGTGTCACCCGCGACGGCGGAACGCGCCGGACCCCTGACCGACAAGATGACCGAGGCCGGCCTGTCGGTCGCGGTCCGCGCCAATGACGATGAGCCAGACCCGGAAACCGAGGTCTATGTCATCGAAGGCGAGGCCGAGCTGGGGCTATGGTACCGTCTTGCCCCGATCACCTATCTTGGCGGCAGCCTCTCGGTTTCTGGCTGCATTCGCAACCCGCTCGAGGCCGCGGCGCTTGGGTCGGCGATAGTGCACGGACCCAATGCCGGGCGGTTCGAAAAGGCATTTTCGCGCCTGACAGCGGCGCGCGCGACACGACTTGTCGGCACCGACCGTCATCTGGCCGAGGCGGTCTCGGACGTTCTGGCGCCGGACAAGGCCGCCCGGCTGGCGCAGGCGGCGTGGATCGTTGCATCGGACGGGGCCGAAGTCGCCGAAACGATCATCGCGACCATCCGCGACCTGACTGACGGACCGGGCTGATGCGCCCGCCCGCGTTTTGGCACCGAACGCCAGATGCGCCCGGCGCCATGCCGACGCTGTTGCGCCCATTGGCTTTGGTGACGGCCAGCCTGACGGCGCGACGGGTGGCGCAAACGGGCTACCTGGCGCAGGTGCCGGTCATCTGCGTCGGCAATCTGAATGTCGGGGGCACCGGCAAGACCCCGACTGTCATCGCGATTGCCGACATGCTGATGGCGCGGGGGCGTATCGTACACATCGTGTCGCGTGGCTATGGCGGCAGGCTCAGGGGACCGCTGCAGGTCGATCCGCTGCGACATGGCGCAGGCGATGTCGGGGACGAACCACTTCTGCTGGCGGCCTTCGCGCCGGTCTGGATCGCCCGCGATCGCGCGGCAGGGGTCCGCGAGGCACAATCCGCCGGGGCCGAAGTGGTAGTTCTGGATGACGGGTTTCAGAATCCGTCCGTGACTAAGGACCTGTCGATCATCGTCGTCGATGCCGCGATGGGGTTCGGCAACGGGCTTTGCCTGCCCGCGGGACCGTTGCGCGAACCCGTGCAGGCAGGTCTGGCGCGGGCAGACCTGCTGCTGTCGATCGGCGATGCAGCGGCGCAGGCGCAGTTCTATGCGCGCTGGGGAAAGTCAGTCACCCTGCCACATCAAAAGGGAGTGCTTGCCCCCCTGCGAACCGGCATGGACTGGGCGGGGCAAAGGGTGCTGGCCTTTGCCGGCATCGGTCTTCCCGAAAAGTTCTTTGCGACCTTGCGCGGTCTTGGTGCAGACATTGTGCGCGCCGTCCCCCTTGCCGATCACGCGCCGCTCGCCCCGGCGCTGCTTCAGCGGCTGATGGCGGATGCAGCCGCCATGGGGGCGCAGCTTGTTACCACCGAAAAGGACGCGGTTCGCCTCCCCGAGGCGTTTCGCTTGCAGGTCCTCACGCTGCCCGTGCGGCTGACCCTGGCCGCGCCGCTCCTGCTTGAGGCTGCGATGGACGCGATTCTGGCGCAGCGTCCGGTGTCAGGCAAGGTCTGATCCCGCCCAGGCCTCGTCCTGATGTTCGCCCAGCCTGGGCGCAGGACGGCCAAGCACCAGGTCGCCGCCGGAAAAGGTCATCGGGCTGCGCACGCCCGGAATGCCGCCCGGCGCGATCTGCAGCCGCCGCGCCACCACCTGCGGGTCGGCAAAGACATCCGCCAAGTCGTTGATCGGCCCTGCGGGCACGCCCGCGCCTTCGCAGGCCGCCAGCAGGGCATCGCGCGCCCAGGTCCGTGTCGCGGACGTCAGACCTGCGGTCAGCGCGTCGCGATGGGCCAGACGGTCGGCATTGGTCAGGAATTCCGGCGCGCGCGCCATGACCGCGAGACCCAAGAGGCCGCACAGCCGCTGATACTGCCCGTCATTGCCTGTGGCCAGAATGATCCAGCCATCCGCGCAGTCAAAGACCGCATAGGGCGCCAGGTTCGGATGCGCGTTGCCCATGAGACCCGGCGGCTTGCCGGTCGAAAGGTAGTTCATTGCCTGATTGGCCATGATCGCGGTCGCCACATCCATCAGCGCCATGTCGACATGCTGGCCCAGCCCGGTACTGCTGCGCTGGTGGATCGCGGCGACGATGGCCAGCGCGGCATAGACCCCGGTGACAATGTCGGTGACGGCAACACCCACCTTTTGCGGCTGTCCGCCCGGCGCGCCGGTCACGCTCATCAACCCTGCCATGCCCTGGATGATGAAGTCATAGCCCGCACGATGCGCATAGGGTCCGTTCTGGCCAAATCCGGTGATCGAACAATAGACAAGCCGCGGGTTCATCTGTCGCAGGCTGTCCCAGTCCAGCCCGTACTTCGCCAGACCCCCGACCTTGAAATTCTCGATCACGATGTCTGCGCCGGCAATCAGGCGACGGACCATCGCCTGCCCTTCGGGGGTGCGGAAATCGCAGGTGATTGACCGCTTGCCCCGGTTCGTCGCGTGGAAATAGGCGGCCGTCGTCTCGCCGTCACGGGTCACGAAAGGGGGGCCCCAGCGGCGCGTATCGTCGCCTTCCGGGGCCTCGACCTTGATCACGTCCGCACCAAGGTCGGCCAGCGTCTGCCCCGCCCAGGGACCCGCCAGAATACGCGCGAGTTCGATGACACGCAGACCGGCAAGCGGCGCCGTCATGGGATTTTCTTTCCGGCGTGGGACGGGCGCCGCGCCAGGATGTTCTTGGCCATGGCTTCAAGGGCGCTGCGCAATGCGCCATCGCCGACATCGGCCGCCGTGGCGGCCGCTGCGGCCTCGATCGCGGGATCGGGCGGGGGCGGGGGCGGGGGACCGGAAAAGGGTGTCTGGCCTTCTGCAAAACCATCGGCGGCTGTCTGCGTCAGGGTGATCCGCGACACCGCCGCATAGCCATAGGCGGCATTGACGCGCTCCCGGATCCGGGGCAACTGCATCTGCACCATCGGCGCATGCGCCGACGTGACCAGCAGGACCAGCGTCGCCCCCATCCCCTCGCGGCCATAGCTCATCTTTACCGGGCGCGTCACTGCTGCCACATCTGTCCCCGCAACGTCGGGCCAATGCGTCAAGAGGCGCGCCAACGCAAAGCCGCGCTTTTCACCAGCCGCACGGATCGGGGCCTTGACCAGCGACGCCGCGGCTTCAAACCCGCGCTGGCGCCGGATCGTGCTGGGCAGGGGCGTGGGTTGACGCGGCATCTGGCACCTTGGACTTCCTGGACTATTCTATGCGCGGGGCGGCAGGGTTCGCCAGTGCTGTGCGACAAGGTGGCAAAAAGATTGCGTGACACGATGCCGACAGAGCCGAAAGACGCAAGCGCGGTCCTGCTGGACTGGTACGACCGCCATGCGCGCAGCATGCCCTGGCGCATTTCTCCGGACGACCGAAAGGCGGGGGTTCTGCCTGATCCGTACCATGTCTGGCTGTCCGAGGTGATGTTGCAGCAAACGACCGTTGCAGCCGTGCGCGACTATTGGCGCCGGTTTGTCGCGCGCTGGCCAACTGTCGTCGATCTGGCCCGCGCCAGGGATTCCGATGTGATGGCGGAATGGGCCGGTCTTGGCTACTATGCGCGGGCCCGAAACCTGCTGAAATGCGCGCGCGCAGTCGCCTCACGGCCGGACGCTGCATTTCCGCCGACCCGCGACGAACTTTTGCTGCTGCCGGGAGTTGGTCCCTATACCGCCGCAGCCGTCGCGGCCATTGCCTTTGATGCCCGCGAAACCGTGGTGGACGGGAATGTGGAGCGTGTGATCGCGCGTGTTTTTGCGCTGTCAGAGCCTTTTCCTGCAGCCAGACCGAAGATTCTGACATTGGCCACCGGGCTGACGCCAAAGGCGCGGCCTGGCGACTATGCCCAGGCGGTGATGGACCTTGGCGCCACGATCTGCACCCCGCGCAATCCAGCCTGTGCGATCTGTCCCTGGCTGGGACGCTGCGCCGCCCGCGCACAGGGGTCGCAGGCCACACTGCCGGTCAAGGCCGCAAAGGCCGCAAAGCCCCTTCGGCATGGCACCGTCTGGGTCGCCATGCGCCCGGACGGCGCCGTCCTGTTGGAAGATCGGCCTGCTAACGGCCTTCTCGGGGGGATGCTTGGTTTGCCCGGCGACGGCTGGGACGGCGCAGGGGGCGGCGCACCTTTGCAGGCGAATTGGCGGCATTCGGGCGATGTTCGTCATGTTTTCACGCATTTCTCGCTGGTACTTTCGGTGATGGTCGCCGGCGTCGCTGCCGACTGCCTCCCGCTGCGCGGCCGGTTTGTCTCGGGTCCAAGGCCCGACGATCTGCCTACCCTGATGCGCAAGGCGCTTGCGCTTGCGGCCGGGGGGGCCGCTATCCCTTGAAGAAATCGCGAACCGGGGTAGCATTGTGGACATGGAACCGACCATGACACCCGCCGCCATCCTGCCCGGAACCCGCGACGGCCTGCGGTCGGCGCTGCCGTTCTGGATCTCGTTGGCCCTGATCCCCCTGGCCTGGATCGGGGCGACGGTCGGCGGCTGGACAACCCTATTGTTGCCATTCGGCGCCTGGTGGCTTTTTGTCCTGCTGGACGCGCTGGGCGGCGATGATGCGGCCAATGCCGACCCGACGACGCCGGATACGGCGCTGGGCTGGCACCGGCTGATCACGCTGATCTGGTTCCCCGTCCAGTTTGCGACGCTGTGCGCGCTGCTTTGGTACGTTCCGCGCGCGGGCCATCTGGGCGATGCGGAACGGCTGCTGCTGTTTTTCGGCATGGGCGTGATCGGCGGCACCATCGGCGTCAATTACAGCCATGAACTGATGCACCAGAATTCTGCCCTTGAACGCTGGCTGGCGGACCTTTTGCTGGCTTCGGTGCTTTACAGCCATTTCCGCAGCGAGCATCTGCGGGTGCATCACCTTTACGTCTGCACGCCGCGTGATCCAGTCACCGCCCGGTACAACGAAGGGTTCCACCGGTTCTTTCCCCGCGTTATGCGGCAAAGCCTGAACTCATCGTGGAATGCAGAAAGGGCAATGCTTGCACGGCGCGGGCTGCCCGCCTGGCACCAAAGCAACCCGTTTTGGCGGTACTCGGCCCTGCAATTGGCGATGCTGGCCGTTGCGTATGCCCTTGCGGGCTGGCTTGGCGTCGGTCTCTTTGCCCTGCAGGCCGCGGTTGCGATCTGGCAACTGGAACTGGTCAACTACATCGAACACTATGGCCTGACACGTCGCCATCTGGGCGACGGCAAGTACGAACACGTTCTGCCGCGCCACAGCTGGAATGCCTCGCCCCGCGCGTCGAACTGGCTTTTGATCAACCTGCAGCGGCATTCGGACCATCACTACAAGCCCGACCGGCGGTTTCCGCTGTTGCAGAACCACGGCCCAGATGACGCGCCGCAGTTGCCGCATGGCTATCCCATGATGACCATCGCCGCGATGATGCCGCCCGTGTGGAAGCGGGTGATGAACCCAAGGGTCAAAGCTTGGCGCAAGCGGTACTATCCAGACATCGTGGACTGGAAGCCCTACAACAAGGCACTGAACCCAATGCCGGGCAGCGCGCATTAGACAGGTCACATTCAAAGGAAGTTCTTTGTGAAAATCACCGCAATCCGTGCCTATCAAGTTGATCTGCCGCTGAAGGAAGGCCGCTACAGCTGGTCCAACGGCAACTTCGTCGAGGTGTTTGATGCCACTGTGGTGGAGGTTGAAACTGACGCGGGCATCACCGGCTATGGCGAATGCTGCCCGCTGGGGTCGGCCTACCTGCCCGCCTATGCGCTGGGTGTCAGGTCCGGATTGGCCGAACTTGCGCCCAAGGTGATCGGGTTCGACCCGCGCGACCTTGGCACCCTGAACCGGCACATGGATGCGGTCCTGCGCGGCCACCCCTACGTCAAGGCCGCGATCGACGTCGCCTGCTGGGACATTCTGGGCAAGGCGACAGGCCTGCCGGTCTATCAGCTTTTGGGTGGCAAGGCGCAGGATGACATCAAGCTTTATCGCGCGATTTCGCAGGTCGAGCCCGCCGCGATGGCCGCCAATGTCGCGACGTATCGGGCCGAGGGCTATACCAAGTTCCAACTGAAAGTCGGGGCCGATGCCGACAGCGACATCGCGCGGATCAGGCTCTGTGCAGGTGAAATGCGGCCAGGCGATGTGCTGGTGGCCGACGCCAACACCGGCTGGACGATGCACGAGGCGGCGCGTGTGGTGAATGCGGTGCGCGATGTCGATGTCTATATCGAACAGCCCTGCCCGACTTACGAGGAATGCCTGATCACCCGCCGTCGTACCTCGCTGCCCTTTGTGCTGGATGAAGTCATCGGCAGCGTCGGCGACCTGACCCGTGGGCTGGCCGACGGCGCGATGGACGTGATCAACCTGAAAATCTCCAAGGTCGGCGGCCTGACCAAGGCGCGCCTGATGCGCGATTTGTGTGTCTGTGCAGGCATTCCGATGACCATCGAGGATACCTGGGGCGGCGATATCGTCACCGCCACCATCGCCCATCTGGCCCAGTCAACGCCCGAAGAGTTCTGTTTTTCCGCCACCGATTTCAATTCCTACGGCACCGTCGATATCGCCACCGGCGCGCCGAAACGTGTGAACGGCATGATGCACGCGCCCGATACGCCCGGTTTGGGCATCACGCCCATCATGGACACGCTGGGCGATCCGGTCCTGACAGTCTGACGAAAAAGGCCCCGCCATGCGGACATGGCGGGGCAGATGCAACAGGGGGCGGTCCCCTGAAGCAGGCGTCTCGGTATGCGCTAGTTCGGGCGACCGGACTGATCGGCCTCCATCTCGGCCCGGATTTGCTGGCGCAGGATGTCGATGGGGACCATCTTGCCGTCGCGCTTGAAGTGCCAGTAGGTCCAGCCGTTGCAGGACGGCGCGCGCTCGAAATGCGCGCCAACCTGATGGATCGACCCCTTGATTTCGGGACCGACCAGCGTGCCATCCGCGCGGACCTTCGCGATGGCCCCGCGTGGCGAGAACAATTCCTCACCCGGCCGCAGCATGCCGCGTTCAACGACTTGGCCAAAAGGCACGCGGGGTTCCGAACGGCGCGAACCCGTCACCTCCAAGCCTGACGCATCAAACCGGCGCACGCGGTCGATCCGGTCCTGCGCGACATTGCGATAGGCCTCTTCGCGTTCGATCCCGATGAAATCGCGACCCAGCATCTTGGCCACGGCGCCCGTCGTGCCGGTCCCGAAAAACGGGTCCAGCACCACATCGCCGGGATTTGTCGTGGCCAGGATGACCCGGTGCAGCAGGCTTTCGGGTTTCTGCGTCGGATGTGCCTTGTCGCCCGCCGCATCCTTGATCCGTTCATGCCCGGTGCAAAGCGGCAACACCCAGTCCGACCGCATCTGCAAACCGTCATTCAGCGCCTTCAGCGCTTCGTAGTTGAAGGTGTATTTCGACGCCGCATCGCGTCCGGCCCAGATCAGCGTCTCATGTGCGTTGGTCAGCCGCTTGCCCCGGAAGTTCGGCATCGGGTTCGACTTGCGCCAGACCACGTCGTTCAGAATCCAGAACCCCTGGTCCTGCAGGGCGGCCCCCAGACGGAAAACGTTGTGATAGCTGCCGATGACCCAGATCGCGCCGTTGGGTTTCAAAAGACGCCGCGCCTCGGCCAGCCAGGCGTGGGTAAAGGCGTCATAGGTGGCAAAGGACGCGAACTGGTCCCAGTGATCATCGACCGCATCCACCAGCGAATTGTCGGGCCGATGCAACGCGCCCTTGAGCTGCAGGTTATAGGGCGGATCGGCAAAGATCAGGTCCACTGAACCTGCGGGCAGATGGCGCATCTCGTCGATGCAGTCACCAGCAAGGATCTGGTTCAACGGCAGCGCTGCGAGGGGTTTCGCAGGGGCATGGATGGTCATTCGGGCCTCGGGTTCTGGCGGTTCTGGCTGCCATGTCATTGGTCCCCACCATGAGTCAGACCCGATTCGCCGTCAAATTCTTTATTGAATCAAGGGGTTAGAGATTTCTCTTGATACAAGATGTTGTGGACCGGCCGGAATGAACGCCTATGGTGAGCGGTCACACCCAGATTTTGCAACGCTGCCAGATGTGCTTGGGTCGGATAGCCTGCATTCTGCTCCCAGCCATAGCCGGGGTGCTGTTGCGCCAAATCCACCATGATCCTGTCGCGCACCACCTTGGCCACAATCGACGCGGCCGCGATCGACAGGCAGCGCGCGTCTCCCTTGACAATGGGCGTGGCGCCGCAAGGCAGGCCGCGCGGCAAGAGGTTGCCGTCGATCAGTGCGTGATCGACGCCGCCGATCCCTGCAATGGCGCGCAGCATGGCCAGATGGGATGCGCGCAGGATGTTCAGGTCCAGGATTTCGTCGACCGTCGCATGCGCGACGCTGACGATGGCCACCCGTATGATCTCATCGTGCATCTGGACGCGGCGGCTGGCGGAAAGCGTTTTGGAATCCGCGATCCCCTTGGGAATGCGGGCCGGATCAAGGCGCACTGCGCAGGCGGTGACCGGCCCTGCCAGCGGCCCGCGCCCGACCTCGTCCACCCCGACGACGCACTGCGCGCCTTGGCCAAACGCCGCCTGTTCGAAACTGAAATCTGCTGATCGCCGGTCCATCGCGCGACCATAGCCGGATCGCACCAAAGAAAAAGGGGGCGGAGGCTGCTCACCCCTCCGCCCCAGCAAGCCGGACCCGTGACAGGGCATTTGCCAGGGCCCGGTTGTCGCGGGTGTTAGTATCCCGCAACCCGAAAGCCCGCGCTGCGCAGGCACTGCACGCCATAGACACGGTCCGGTCGTCCATAAATTCGGGCAGTCTTTGCGCAGTCGCGCGGCAGAGGGTAGTCGAAGCCCTCGGCCTTCAGGCAGCTTTCGGGATAGACGGTCACAGATCGCTGCGCACCGTCGAGTTCGATTGCGCAGGCGGTCGGAACTCGGGGCCGGCGAACAGGCTCCGGTTCAGCACGCGGGCGATCCCTTTTCTTGTCGAGCCCCTTGACGATCAGGCCCAGCACGATGGCGGCAGCGATGGCTTTGGCAACATCGTCATTCCGTCCGCGTGCAAAGGTCGGGGCGACCGACCCCAAGGCAATGGAAATGCCTGCAACAAGTGCAATCACCGATCGCCAGACACGTTGTGGCGATCGCGCGCCCGATCGCCGGTTCTGGACGAGGCAAAGCTGGGTTTCGGCAAGTGTTGTGGACTGGATCTGGCTGTGGCTCATCGGAACCTCCTGTCGGTGTGCTATGCTGGCTGGGTCGGCTGATAGGAGGCATCGACCCCGTACATGACTGTCGGCCGGTGGGTTTCCGACAGGCAATATCGGCAGAGTGCTAGGCGATAGCGGTGACAGGGGTGCGCGACGTTATCCGATAACAGTATCGCTACACCCCTGCCGATATTGAATAACGCGGCAAACCCGAGCAATGTTATGCCGATGCCGAGGAGCCCGTCATGAAAGCCGTCCTATCCCTTGCCTTCGGGCTGACCCTGCTGGTTGCGGGTGCCGCACAGGCGGCATGCTATGCCGACTACAAGGCCAAGCAGGACAACCCGCTGCGGCTGCACTATGGGGTTGCCGAGGTATCAGACAGCAACTGCAGCCCCGGCGCCGCCGGGCGGGAACTTGCGCCCCGGCTTGACGCCGCGGGCTGGACGCTGCTGAATGTCCTTTCCACCTTCGGACCCGAAGGACTTGAGGAAAGGAAAGCGAGTGCAGGGGATTACTACCTCCGCTACTGACAGCCTTAAGGCCGGCAACCGCGTCGTCGGCTGGGGCATTGCCGCCATTGTCGCGATCCTGCTGGCGGCGGCGGTATTCCTGTTCGTCAGCCTGCCGGATGCCAATGCCTTCAACGCCAAGGTCGAGCAGATTTTTGTCGAAAACAACAATCTGACATCTGGCCAGGACATCAAGTTGCTGGAGATTCTGGCGCAGTCCGGCACGTCGTTTTCCGAAGTCTTGCAAAGCTATCGCATGGTGATCTTCGTGCTGCTGGTTTTCTCCACCGCATTGCTGCTGGCAGCGTTGGTCTTTCTGGTGACGATCATCGCCTTGAACCGCCGCATCTCGGCGATCCAGCGGTCGGGCATACAGGTCGCGTCGTTGATGATCAGCCGCGAGGGTCGCGCGGTTTACATCAACGACATGGAATTTGCCCTGACCGAGGCGGCACTCGAAACACTGTCGGTTCTGGCCGAGGCGCGGATGGATGACGAAGTACTGACCGGCGCGCAGATCGAGGCGGTCGTGTCGGGCCGGAACGAGGCGGACTGCGACGAGGCCGCCGGTGCCACCCGCGTCAAGCGGCTGCGCGACACGCTGGGCAACCAGCTGGTCAGCGAACTCTTGATCAAGACCATTGCCCGGCGCGGCTATGTGCTGGCGGTCGGCAAGGACGTGATCCGGATGGTCTGACGCCTATAGCACGTAGCGCGACAGGTCGGCCGATCGGGACAGCGCGCCGATATGCTGTTCGACAAAGGCGGCATCAACGGTGACACGCTCGCCGCCGCGATCCGGTGCGGTAAACGAAAGCTCCTCGAACACGCGTTCCATCACCGTATAAAGCCTGCGCGCCCCGATGTTCTCGACGCTCTGGTTGACCTCTGCCGCGATCCGCGCCAGCGCGGCAATTCCGTCGGTGGTAAAGCTGACCTCCACCTTTTCCGTGCCCAGCATCGCCGTGTATTGCCGCGTCAGCGCATTGTCCGTCTCGGTCAGGATCCGCACAAAATCGCCTTCGGTCAGGGGTTTCAACTCCACCCGGATCGGCAGACGGCCCTGCAGTTCGGGCAACAGGTCTGACGGCTTGGCGATGTGGAACGCACCCGACGCGATGAACAGGATATGGTCGGTCTTGATCGGCCCATATTTCGTGCTGACGGTCGTGCCCTCGATCAGTGGCAGCAGGTCGCGCTGCACGCCTTCGCGGCTGACATCGGCGCCGCGCGCATCGGCGCGGGCGCAGATCTTGTCGATCTCGTCCAGGAACACGATGCCATTTTCCTGCACCGCCTCCAGCGCCGCCGCCTTGATGGTGTCATCGTCCAAAAGCTTGTCCGCCTCTTGCCCGATCAAAAGGTCATAGCTGTCGGCCACCGTCACCTTCTTGCGCGTCGTGCGGCTCCCGAATGCCTTGAAGAGATCTTGCAACCCCTGCATCTGGCTTTCCATCCCCGGCATCATTGGCAGCGCACCCATGGCGGGCGAGGCATCCGTGACCTCAATCTCGATCACGGTGTCGTCCAGTTCGCCGCGTTTCAGCTTCCCCCGGAACATCTCGCGCGTCTGTTCGCGTGCGTCCTTGCCGGCCAGCGCCTCGATCACGCGATCCTCGGCCGATTTCGCGGCGCGCGCCTTCACATCCTCGCGCATCTGCGCGCGGGTGTCGTTCATCGCGGCATCGACCAGATCGCGGATGATGCTGTCCACGTCGCGCCCGACATAGCCGACTTCGGTGAACTTGGTCGCCTCCACCTTGAGGAACGGGGCCTTCGCCAGCTTGGCGAGACGGCGGCTGATCTCTGTCTTGCCGACGCCGGTCGGTCCGATCATCAGGATGTTCTTGGGGTACACCTCATCGCGCAGATCCGCCGAGAGGCGTTTGCGCCGCCAGCGGTTCCGCAACGCGACGGCGACGGCACGTTTCGCCTCGGCCTGCCCGATGATGTAGCGGTCCAGTTCCGAAACGATCTCGCGGGGGGTCAGGTCGGTCATTCTGCACTCGCATAGGGGGGAAGGCGCGACTTGCCGGGAAAGTCGGGCAGGACGCGCATGACAAAGGCACGCAGCGGCACCCACCAGGTTCCGATGGCCGTTACGATGGCGCCAAGTGCGATCAGGATGAACGTCCAGGTGCCGAAATTGCCGCCATCGCCGACCAGCCAGGCGATGACCAGCGCGATGTAGGCAATCGCGGCCGTCAGGAACGACCGCCGGTCGATCACCAGAGCCAGAACCGTGATGATCGCGAGGGCGACGACCAGCAGACCGATCCCGGTCGTTCCGCCCGTGTTGTAAAGCGTCAGGGCAACCGTGTTGACCAGCGCCGGGGCCGCCAGCAGATGCAGCCAGAACGCCGTCGCCGCGTGGCGCCCAAGGCGGTAGGGGTCGCGGGTGTCGAACCACATGCCGACAAGGAAACATGCGATCCCGAAACCCAGCGTTGCAAACGCGAACTGCGGGCTTTCGCGCAAGTCGAAAAGCCCATCGAGCCCATTGCGGCTGCCCGACACAAATCCACCCAGGGCGTCGATTGACGCAGTCATGGTGTAGATCGCGCCCAACGCGAAAAGCCCCAGGATGAATGCTGAAAATGGAAGGCGAAACCGCCGATACCAGACAGCCATCCCGACAGCCGCCAGCACAAACGCCCCGACGACCGTTGTCCGAAGAGGCACGTTTGCCTGGCCAAGGATCGTGATGACCGACACATAAATACCCGCGCCAAATGCCGATGCCAACACCATCGAGGGCAGGTTCATCCGACGCTTCAGCGTGAAATATCCCGCCCACCACCAGCAGATACCGGCCGAGATCAGGGGTAGCAGAGACAACATCGCAAACCCGCCGAACCAGCCCAGCATCAGGGCGATGCCAGACAGCAGAATGATCAGGCCGATAGAGACGAATATTTCGGAAAACCCGCGAAAGAACTCGAACGGTTCGTCCTCGGCGGGCATTGCGGCACGCTTTCCCGCCCTGTCATTCGCCAGCGCCGTAACCGATGCCGCCTGCGCTTCGGTCAATATCCCGGCGGCGACGGCGGCGCGCAGGTCTTCGGGTTCAAAACTCATGCCGAAATCCGCTCCACCGTCAGGTTGCCGTTGGTATAGACGCAGATTTCTGCGGCAATCGCCATCGCGCGCCGGGCGATGTCCTCGGCGTCGAGGTCGGTCGTCATCAATCCCCGCGCCGCCGCCAGCGCATAGTTCCCGCCCGACCCGATGGCCGCCACGTCATGCTCCGGCTCCAGCACGTCGCCGGCGCCGGTGATCACGAAAAGGTCCGCGCCGTTGGTGACGATCAGCATCGCCTCGAGGTTCCGCAGGTACTTGTCCATCCGCCAGTCCTTGGCGAGATCGACGCAAGCCCGCGCCAGCTGTCCGGGCTGTGCCTCAAGCTTTTTCTCCAGCCGCTCCAGCAGGGTGAACGCATCTGCCGTGGACCCGGCAAACCCCGCCACCACCGGCTGGCCGCCCGGCATCAGGCGGCGCACCTTGCGGGCGCTGCCTTTGATCACCGTCTGGCCCAGACTGACCTGGCCGTCACCCGCCACCACAACCTCACCGCCCCGGCGTACTGCCAGGATCGTCGTGCCGTGCCAGCCGGGAAATCTGTCGTCAGCCATGCGGAACCTCCGTTGTCCTGGTCGCAATATGTGACCTGCTTGCGCAAAACGAAAGGGCGGCCCTTCCGGACCGCCCTGACACCCCATGCGTTTCAGGTCAAATGGCTGACTTGATCCAGGTTTCCAGCGCCGCCTTGGGCGCGGCCCCGACCTTGTTCGACACGACCTGCCCGTTCTTGAACATGAACAGCGCCGGAATGCCGCGCACGCCCAGGCTTGCCGGGCTGTCCGGGTTCTGGTCCACATCGACCTTCACGATCTTGATCTTGCCGGCATACTGCACGGCAAGTTCCTCCAGCGCAGGCCCGATCTGTCGGCACGGGCCGCACCATTCGGCCCAGAAATCGACGATGACCGGCAAATTCGCCTGGCGCACTTCGGCGTCAAAGGTGGCATCGGTGACGGCGACAGTTGCGGCGCCCATGATCGTATCTCCTGAATGCGGCAAGGCAGGCCTTCATAGCTAGGGATCACCCGCACCAACGTCAAGCCTTGGTGGCCGTGGCCAGTGCCCGCCTCACGATGTCGAGATCAAGGGGCATCAGATGCGGCACCGATGTCCACAGCACCGCCACCGCGACCTGCCGGTCGGGATAGATCTGCTGCAGCGCCCGAGCATAGGCGCCCATCTGCGCCAGTATGCCGTCGGGCACCCGTTCGGGACTGTCGGGCACAACCCGGTTCGATTTGAAATCCACCGCAAGTACCTGGTCGCGCGTGACGACCAGACGGTCGACAGTGCCCGTCATGCGGCGCCCGCCAAGGTCGGCGGTCAGCGCCGCCTCGGCCATGCTTTCGGGACCGAACAGATGGTGCAACCCGTCGTCCGCAAGGATCGCCGTGACCTGAGGCAAGACCGCGGCCCGCAGGTCGTCCTGCGGCACCAGCGCGGCCGCGAGCGCGGGCCGGTCAGCAGGAGCCGCATCAGGCAGATGCTCCAGCAGCAGATGCAAGGCCGTGCCCTGTGCCTTGGCCAGGTCTGCCTCAAGGCCAAGCTCGCCCGGCAGGGCCTTGGCACCACCCAGCGCAGAGGGCGACATCTGCTCTGTTGCCGGGGTAGGGACGGGCGCGGGTCCATGAACCCAGTCAGGCAAGACGACGACAGGCGCGTCCAGCACCTCGGCGATACCCAGACTGGCGGGCCAGATGCCAAATTCATGCCTCTGGCGACCGCCAGACAGCGCCACATTGGGACCAAGCAGCCGCATCCCCTGTGCCAGCATCGCATACCAGGCCTGCGGCTGCGAGACCGTGCCTGCCGCCGCCACGATCAGCCAGCTTTGCGCACGGGTCATCGCCACGTACAAAAGGCGCAGGCGTTCTTCCTCGTCCTGCACGGCCTTTTTGGCGCGCGCCTCTTTCAGTGCCCTTGGCAAATCCGATGCCGGGGGGCGATCCAGCACGGTTCCATCCTTCATCCGCACCAGACGGTCGCGGTCGTTCGGTGCGCGATCAGCGGTATCGGGAAGGATGACAACCGGCGCCTCAAGACCCTTGGCGCCGTGGACCGTCATCACACGAATGCGTCGACCGGCACCGTCGGCCTGGCGCTTGACCTCGACATCATCCGTTTGCAGCGCCACCAGAAAACTGGTCAGGCTGGGAATGTCGCGCCGTTCATGCGCCAGTGCCTGCTGCAGCAGTTCGTCGATGCCGTCCTCGGCCTCGGGTCCAAGGCGCGCCAGCAGCCGCCGCCTGCCGTCATGCCGCGTCAGCACGCGCTCGATCAGTTCATAGGGGCGCAGAAAGTCCGCCTGTGCCATCAGATCGGCCAGCATCGCGTTTACGGCGGCGAAACCATCACCCGCCTCGCGCAGAGCCTGCCAGAGATAGCCTTTGCGCGGTTGCGCCAGCGCATAAAGCTGGCTCTCGGACAGCCCGCACAGGGGCGACCGCAGGACCGTCGCCAGCGAAAGATCATCCTCCGGCGTGGCCAGAAATGCCAGCAACGCCGCAAGATCCTTGACCGCAATCTCGGCCCCGAGACGCAACCGATCAGAACCCGCGATAGGCAGGTCCGCCTTCTTGCAGGCGCGGATGATTTCGCCAAACAGTGTCGAACGCCGCTGAACCAGGATCAGAAAGTCGCCAGCATGAACCGGACGGACGGCGCCACCGACGCAAATCTGCGTACCCGCCGCCAACAGGCTGGAAATCTCGGTCGCGATTTGCGTCGCAAGGGTCGCTTGCGCGCTGGCCTCGCCTACGATGTCCACCGGATCAAACGGGTTCTGGTCCTTTGGGTCCGCCGACGACGGCACCACCGGCCAGAGGTCGATCCGCCCCGGTTGATCTTCGTGAAACGACACATGCGCGACATCCCCGCCAAGGGCCGCGCGCGCATCTCCCTGAAACACCAGATCGACCAGCCGCAGGATGTTCTGCGATGACCGGAACGAATGCCGTAGCTGACCGGGAACCAGCGCCCTGCCAACGGCCGAGGACCGCGCCTGAAAGTGGTCCTGCATCCGGTCAAAGGCCGCGACATCCGCACCCTGGAATGAATAGATCGACTGCTTCTTGTCACCCACGACAAAAACCGTCCGGTCATCGCGGGCGCGGCTTTGCCCGACAAAGAACTCGTCCGTCAGGCTTTGGATGACGTGCCACTGGTCCGGGCTGGTATCCTGTGCCTCGTCCACCAGCACATGATCAATGCCGCCATCCAGCCGGTAAAGCACCCAGGCGGCCAGTCCGGGTTCGGTCAGAAGGCGCTTTGCGTGCTGGATCAGGTCGTCAAAATCCAGCCAGCCGCGCATCGCCTTGGCGGCAGCGTAGCGGTCAAAAAAGGCGCGCGCGAAATCATGCAGGACGATGGTACGATCAACCGCATTCAGCGCCAGCCTGCGCGGCATCGCCGCCTCGACGCGCCGCATCAGACCCTCGATCCGGGGCATCCGGTCGGCGAGGCGTGTCCGGGCATCCTTGACCGGGAAATCCCCGATCCTGGCTTCGCCCGCCGCTCCTTTTGCGCCGTCGCCCTGACGCAACAGGGTACGCTCAAGCGCCCGCAATGCCGCGAGTGACGGCGCTGAAAAATCGACAGCTTTCAGGATGTCCCGTTCGCGCAGGCCTTTGCCGAGCCTTGTCGTGGTCTCGACAATCTCGCCAATCAACCCGGCCTCGCCGCCCAGAAAGACCTCGGTCATCAGCGCCTGTTCGTCAAAACCGGGGGGAAGATCGAACCTTGCCAGCAGGGTATCACGCAATACCGGGGCGGAAAAACTGCTGCGACGCCCGGTGATCTGCTGGATCAGGCCCGGCAGATTTCCCTCGGCCACGATTCCTGCCAGCCGTGCGACCAGCGGACCGTCGGGGCCATCCGCCATTGCCTCCAGCAGATCGTCGCGCAGCATCTGGCCCGCGCGGTCATCCATTTCGGTGAATTGGGGCGACACGCCCGCCTCCAGCGGAAAGCGGCGCAAAAGCATCGCACAGAACGAATGGATGGTCTGGATGCGCAGCCCCCCCGGCGTGTCAATCGCGCGCGCGAAAAGCTGCCGCGCGTGGCCCAGCCTGCCAGCATCCAGCGCATCGCCCTCGCCCAGCGCTGCCAGTGCCGCGCGCAGGCCCGCGTCGGGCATCATCGCCCAGTCGCCAAGACGCTTGAACAGGCGATTCTGCATCTCGGTCGCGGCGGCCTTGGTATAGGTCAGGCACAGGATGCGCTGCGGTTCCACACCGTGCAGCAACAGCCGCGCAACCCGGTCAGTCAGCACGCGCGTCTTGCCCGATCCCGCATTGGCCGACAGCCAGGTTGACTGCGCGGGATCAGCCGCCCGCATCTGCGCGATGGTGGCGGCATTCAGTACCGTCACCGGACATCCTCCGTCCGGGGCGCGCTGCTGATGTCCCATTCGCCGAACCGCGACAGGGCGTCGTAGTCCGTGGCATCGGTCATCTTGAACATCGCGCGCCGCGCAGTATAGCCCTGATGGGGTCGCGAATAGCGGGCGATCAGGTTTTGCAGCCCTGCACGGACATCGGCCAAGAGATCCGGCGTGATCAGCGTCTCGACGCGCGGCAGACCCTCTTTCAGGCCAAGATAGACGATCCTTTCGACCTCCAGCGGCCCCAGTTTCGCAAATCCGCCGTCCTCTGCCATCACCGCCGCAAGCAAAAGCTGCTTGGCATAGGTCCGTTGCTGTTCTGCGGTGGGCGGCGCGCCGGTCTTGTAGTCAACCAGTAGCGCCTTGCCCGAGCCAAGGATGTCGATCCGGTCAGGTCGGCCGACCAGATGAAATGTGCCCCCCGCAAGCGGCAACGCGCCGTCTTCTTCCAGCGCCAGGGGCGTACCGGCCCCGTCGGCATCGAATGCCAGAAACGCATCGACCGCCGCCTCCATCCGTGCCCGCCAGATCAGCCGTGCGCTTGGCCAGGCCACCGACTGGCCCAGGATGTCCGAAGTCAGCGCAAGAAACCTTATGCGCGCCGCGTCGCGCGGTTCTGCATCGGGTCGGGCACGGACAAATTCCTCAAGGATCCGGTGCAGGACCGTACCACGCAACCGCGGGTCGGGTTCAGGCCGCAGCGGATCAAGCGGCCTGAGCCGCAGAATGTCTCGCGCGTAGATTTCATAGGGGTTTCTGATCAACCGTTCGATCCGTGTCAGAGACAACCGCTTTGGACGATGACCGACCGGCGGGCGTGGCGACGGGCGATGGGCGGGCGGCACGTCCGTCACAGGCCGTTCCAGCGCCACGGCGCGATCCACCCAGACCTTGCCACCCAGGCGCATCCGCGCCAGCGCCTCGGGCCCGCTGCGGTCCGGCAGCCCGGCCAGAAGGTTCGTCAGCCGGTTCACCCAGCGCGAGGCGACCGTTTCCGCCTCGGCATCCCGCTGGGCGCGGGTCAGGACCACACGCGGGGCGGCAGCAGCCAGCTGAAAGTCGTGCGCCGCAAGGCCGATCCGGCGTTCCGGCAGCAACAGACCCGCATTCTGGCGCATTTGCCGGTTGAGCCAGGGGTCCGGCGCCGCAAGACCGGGCCAGACACCTTCGTTCAGCCCGCCGAGGATCACCAGTTCGGCACCCAGTACCCGCGCCTCGACGGTCCCGAGGATGCGGATACCGGGATGGGCCAGTACCGGCTCCCGGACCTCGCCACTGGCCAGGTAGGCGCGGATCAGATCGGCATATTCGGCCACCGTCAGCACGCCGCCCGCATCCGCGTCGGTGGCCAGCGCCTCCATCGCCGACCTGACGGCCTGACCGGGGGCGAGATCCCACAGCCCGCCGGTTCCACTGTCCGCCTCGCCGCGCGCCAACGCTTCGGCCAGTGCCCGGTGCATCGCGACGTGGTCGGCCAGCGTCGCGGTTTCCGCCCGCGCCGCGGTGTCAAGGATCGCCGCCAGCTTTCGTGCCCAGGGCATCGCAGCATCGCTGTCCTTGCGCGCCCCGGCCCAGACCAGAACGCCCGCGCCATCCGGAAAGACAGGGCCATTGCGGCGGAACGACAGTTCCAACTCGCGGGTCAGCCGCAGGTGATCGGCCCTGTCGCCCCCGCTGAAACTGAGCGGGTGCTTGAGCAGGGCCAGAACCGCATCCAGCATCGGACGCGCCCCGAGCAGTCTTGCGACCTGCTGCACCAGCCGACCCGGCGCCGACAAGCCCAGCGGCTTGCCGGCGCTGTCATCGGGCAGGATGCCCCAGCGGTCGAGCGCCGCCGTTACCTGCCGCGTCAACATGCGGTCGGGCGTGATCAGCGCTGCGGGTGTGCCGCTTTCGGCAGCCTCGCGCAGCATCAGCGCGATTGCCAGCGCCTCGACGCGCGCAGTGGGCGCCTCGATCAGGGCCACGCCCTCCATCGCCTGCGACAGGTCCGGCAACAACGCCCCCTCGACAAGCCATTGGTCAGTGACGGGCGCGGGACGCAGCGCCAGTGACACCACGCGGTTGCGCATTGGCGCGGGCGATACGGCCGTAGTCCAGTCCTTCACATCGTCGGGAACAAGCCCGAAAGCGTCACAAACCTTGCGAAATCGGTATTGTGGATGATCCTCGGACGCCATCGGGTCGGACAGGCTGTCCCAGACCGGACCCGGCAGATCGCGGTCGAATCCGGGCAAGACCACGGCACCTTGCGGCAAACTGCCGACCAGCCGCATCAGCAACGCGGTCGTGCCGCGCGATCCGGTCGATCCCGCGACGATGACCGGGTCGGCCGGTGGCCTTGCCTGCCAGCGCAGGCCAAGCAGGTCTACCGCCCGGCGCTGTGCCGCGGCCGGGTCGGGCTGTGCGTCAACAGCAAGATATGCGTTGATGATCGACAGGAACGACAGCGCCCGGCCCCAATGTTCCGACTGGCTCGACACGTCCAGCGCCGCCAGCGCGTCCGGCCCGATCCCCTCGGTCTGCAGTTCCGCCAAAAGCTCCGCCAGGCTTTCCGCCAGCGCAAACGCCGTCGACCGGGGTGCAAGCGCATCGGGGCCGGACAGCATGGGCCGGACAAGCTGCGCAAGTTCCAGTTTCCGCCGCAGGTCCGACACGGGCTGCGGCAATCCGGCGACCGGACGTCCGGCCAGCGGGTCCGTCACCAGATGCAGGCGCGGCAAAAGTCGCGCGCCGCTTGCCGTCAGGGCGTCCCTGACCGCGCGCCGCATGCGTTCGCTGTTCAGGTAGATCGTGACCCTTGCCACATCCTCTGGCGCGGTCTTCGTCCACCGTTCAAGGCAGCCCGCGACGAAGGCCCGCGGAAAATCGACGCCCGGCGGCAGCGCAAACAGTCGGGGTCCGGGTTCGCTAAACACCCGCGTCACGCGCGAGCAAGGCCTCGGCAGTGGCAATGCCTTCGGGCCGCCCGACATCACACCAGCGCCCCTGGTGAACCAGCCCGTAAAGCCTGTTCCGCGCAAGCATGCGGTCCCAGACAAGGTTCAGCGAAAACACCGGCTGCGCGATGTTGGCCAGATCGTCGGTCCGCAGAATTTGCGCGCCAAGATAAATATGGCCTGTCTTCTGCCCGGCACGGCTGAGCCTGCCATCCGCGCCAAGGGTAAAGTCATGCGGCAACCCTCGGCCGGCCTGATCGCCCGGCAGGACGAGCAGCAGTCCGTCCATGCGGTCGGGGTCCCAGGCACGCATCAGTGCCGTCAGCGGGTTCCGGCCAGTCCAGATTCCATCCGTGTTCAGGACCAGGACGGGGTTGGTGCCCAACAGCGGCAACGCCTTGCGCAGACCCCCGCCGGTTTCAAGGATCTGCCCCGGCTCGTCACTGATCGCGACGTTGCGTCCGTGCAGGTGCGCGGCGATCTGGTGCCCCAGATAGTGCGTGTTGGCGACGCGGCGCGTGATTGCGGCATCGTCGGCAAGCGCCAGCGCGTGATCGATCAGCGCGCGCCCCGCAACCGCAAGCAGCGGCTTGGGGCAGGCCGCGGTCAGCGCACCCATCCGCGTGCCGAACCCGGCGGCCATCAGCATCAGGGCGGGGGGATCTGCGCGCATTTTCTGGCAATGGTCTCAAGGTTGGCGGTGGTTGGTTCAGGCAGCAAGCTGTCGCACAGTTCCGACAACGGCGCGAGAGCGAGTGCGTCCAGGTTGCGCCGGAGCTGCGCCCAGACGCGAGGGACAAGGCCCAGGTAGCCGGGTTTGCCCCCGGCCAGGCAAAGACGCGCAAAGACGCCAAGAATGCGCAAAGCCCGCTGAATGCCAAGAACCGCATAGCTTTCCCCGAACGCCACATTGTCGGCGCCGGTCGCGGCGCAAAATCGTGCGATGATGTCCGCCTCGGTGGATGGGGCGACATCGCGTCGCGCATCCTGCAGCAGCGAGACCAGATCATACCCCGGCTGCCCCAGCTGCCCCAGCTGAAAGTCGAGCAGCCCCGCCCGGTGAAGACCCTGGCGGTCAGGCAGCCACATCAGGTTTTCCGCGTGATAGTCGCGCAGGATCATGACCCGCGGACCGTCGGCATAGCGGCGCAGCGCGTCCGAAAGAACATGCTGCAAGGATGCGGTATCACCCCTGTCCCCTGTCACCGCAAAACGGTACCAGTCCAGCGCCACCATCGCGGCATCGGCCCAGTGATCTGCGGAAAGGTCCGCAAGGCCGTCAGGTCTCCCCGCTGCCTGCAGCCTGACAAGAACGTCGCAGGCCAGCGCATAAAGCCGGGTTTCAAGGTCGGGGCTGCGCGCCAGAACGCGCGCAAAGGTGTCATCCCCGAAATCCTCCAGCAAGAGAAACCCCGCCGACAGGTCGGCATCGTGAATTTCGGGCGCGTTGAGGCCGATGCCGCGCAAATGACCAGAGATTTTTACGAAATCCGCCGGATCGTCGGCGGCACCCGGCGGGCTGTCCATCAGGATCGCCCTGCGCTGTCCCAGGGTCACGCGTTCGTAGCGCCGGGCCGAGGCGTCGCCGGCGATGGTGCGTCGCGTCGCGCCAGCCCAGCCCGACGCGACAAGAAACCTGCCTGCCAGGGCCGCGCGGTCAGCCATCCTGAACAGGCCAATCCGCATGAAGCGCGGCGATCATTCCGGGGCGCGGGCCTGCGTCGATCCGTGCGATACGACCGTCATCCTGCGGTGCCAGGTTGATCAGGATTGCGTCGGCAGGCTGCCAGTGTCCCAGTTTTTCGGGCCATTCGACCACCACAATCGCGGTGTCGAATGCTGCGTCCAGCCCCAGTTCGCCGACCTCGTCCGGATGGCCGATCCGATAGAGATCGGCATGCCAGATCACGCCGTCCGGGGCCTCATAGGTCTGCACAAGGGTAAAGGTCGGCGAAGGGACTTCGGCATCGGGATCACCAAGCCTTGACCGGATCAAGGCACGCGCCAGATGCGATTTTCCCGCGCCGATCGGCCCCGACAGCAGAACCGTGTCCCCGGCCACAAGATGCCCGGCAAGCCAGGTGCCGAATGCCGCCGTATCAGACTCGGTCGCAAGGCAGAGCGTCAAGATCGGGGATCGCGGGGTCGACATTGCGCAACATTATCCGCCGCCGCCCGCGCCGCAAGCCGGTTCGGCGGGCGCCCGGCCTGTCAGGCCCATGTCCTAGGCCGAAAGTCGTCCACTTTCCTGCTGCACGGAAAGACCCGGCGCGTCTGCCGCGACCATCCGGAATGTCACCATCGTGGCACCCCCCGCGACATGCGAGAACCGGCACGACATCAGCCGCCCGTCAGTAAGCCGAGCCTCGCCGTCCCAGGGATCCCGGTCCCCAAGCAGGGCCAGATAGTCCTCGGCAGAATTCCAGAGTGCGGTCGGCGCTGTCCGGTCGCGCCAGAATCTGACCATTGCCCCGGCCGACACATCGCGAAGACCCTCGGACGGGTTGTGTGCCCACAGTTCGGCATAGGCGGCGTTGGTCATGACCAGGCTGCCGGAATAGGAAAAGACGGCGATCCCTTCTTCCAGCATGTCGATCACGGCCTGGCTCAGCTCCAGATCGGCGCGGTACCGCCGCGTGCGCAGAATTTCGGATGAAATGTCCTCGAACATGAAGGCAACTGCCCCGTTGGGGTGCGGACGACCGATCACACGGTAGGTCTGGCCGCCCGGCAGGCTCCACGTTTCCTCATGCACCCCCGAGGATGCGGCAGCCTCAAGGTCAACCATCTGCTTGCGCCAGCTACGATAGTCTTTCGGTTCCGGGATCATCGATTTTTCCCGCAGCGCATCCAGAAAACCGACAAGCGACGGGCGCGCAGTCAGAAATTCCGGCTGCAGCGAGGTCAGATCTGACAGGGCCGGATTGAACAGCTGCAACTTGCGGTTCCTGTCGAATACGGCAAGGCCGATGGGCAGATTTGCAAAGGTCCTGGTCAGCGTCTGCATGAAATCGCGCAAGGCCGTTTCCGCCTGCACCGCACTGTCCGCCGACAGCGCAAAGACCAGCCGATCCGGTCCCTGAACGGTGCCGACAATGTCGAACCAGCGGGGCGGGCCGCCCTGAACATCCAGCCTCTGACGCTGGCCTGAAGCCGCTTGCGCGCTGGCCATGCGGTCGAACAGGCGCGGCAGCGGCCAGCCAAGATCCTGCCCGGGCTGAAGCCGTTCTGCCACCAGCATCAGATAGCTTGCATTGGCCCAGATGACGTCACCATCCTCGCGCTCGCGCCAGATCAGCGCGGGACTTTGGGCGATGATGTGGCGCAATTCGCCAAGTTCATCCGATTGCGCCTTGTACATCAACGGCGACGGACCGTCGGTGCTGGTCGTGATGCTGCCGTCCGACAGTGCGATTTTCGTCACGCCACCCGCCAGTTCCGCGAACAGCGAAAGTCCGTCCGAGCCGTCCTTCATCGGTGCGCCCTGTAGCCTGACCTGGCCTTCCCTTGGCAGTGCCAGCACTGTCTTTTCCAGATCGGCAAAGCGGGGGCCAAGGCGCGCCATAAGCTGTGTCCAGGGTGTTCCATGCACCGGGCTGTCGGCAAGCAGCGCGCGTGCCGCCGGTGTTGCGTCGATCAGGGTTTCGCCGTCGAAAAGAAACACGATCCCCTGGCTGTTCATTCCGAACACGCTGTTGCCGATGCGGGGGCGCGGGCCGTTCAGGATCGAGACGATCAATAGACCAAAAAGGCTTGCCAGCACAGCCGTCGTCAACAAACCAAAAGCCAGCCCGAAATCGGCATCCATCACCGCGCGGTCCCCATGCAGTCTTTCCCCCAAAATTCAGCTTTGGGATGAGAAGGTTAATACGGACTTAACCCTTAGCGGGAGTTGTGGCCAAAATGGCCCCGCGCGGCGACATCGGCATGGCAGCGTCGGGAAGCCGCAGCGACCCGTCGTCAGGTTTCGTGCCGGCGGTTTTCGCCCTTGGCAAGGTCGGCCGGTGCGACAAGATCGCCGGCCTGCCAGACTGCCTCGACGACCGCGCCCGACCGCTCCGGCCGTTCGTCGGGCGACAGGAACGGGTCGGATGCGTTCGCAAAGGTCAGGTCCGCGCCCGTCCGCTCCAGCAAGGTCTTGGCGATGAAAAGACCAAGGCCCATGCCTTCGTACTGCCGTCGCGTGGCAAGATCTGGACTGGATCGGCGGGACCGCACAAAAGGGTCGCCGATCCGCCCGATCACCTGCGGGGGAAACCCGTCGCCGTCGTCCATGATGCGGATCAAGATCCGGCCGGCCGTCCATTCCGCCTCGATCCAGACGGTGGTCCGGGCGAAATCGACAGCGTTCTGGATCAGATTGCGCAGACCATGGATCACCTCGGGGCGGCGCAGGACGTTTGGCTGCCGGTCAGGCGCGCCTGCACCCGGCATCAATCCGAATTCGACCTTTTTCCCGCGTTGCAGATGCGGCTCTGCCGCTTCGCGGATCACAGTCTCCAGCGGCGCCTGGCGAAGCTGCAGGTCATCCTTGCCCGCCCGGCCCATGCCACGCAGGATGTCGCGACAGCGATCCGCTTGGGCACCGATCAGCCTGGCGTCCTCAAGAAGTTCGGGCCGGTCGGCAAGCTCATCGATCAGTTCGGTGCTGACCAGCTTGATGGTGGCAAGCGGCGTTCCAAGTTCATGCGCCGCTGCCGCCACGACGCCGCCCAGGTCGGTCAGCTTTTGTTCCCGCGCCAGCGCCATCTGCGTGGCCAACAGCGCGTCCGACATGGAACGCACCTCCATCGCCACCCGCCGCGCATAAAGCGCCAGGAAGATCACGCCGATGCTGATCGCCATCCAGAATCCGAACCCGAACAGCCGCGGCACGACAAGGACGGTTCCATCGCCCAGCCGGAGCGGCAGATACGAATAGACCCCCAGCGTCGCATAGAAGATTGCCGCCGCCGCCAGAATGATGGTGGTCCTGAGGTCAAGAACGCTGGCCGAAATCGTGACCGGCACCAGCAGCAAAAGCGCAAAAGGGTTGTTCAGGCCACCCGTCAGCAGGATCAGAAACGCCAGCTGCGACAAATCGAACAACAACGTCAGCATCGCTTCAAGATTTGAAAGCCGCTTGTTTTCGGGAAAGACAAAGATCGAGAACAGGTTTGCGATGACGGACGTTCCCACCGCCAGATAGCAAAGCCCCAGCGGCAACTGCATGCCATAGACCCGGTCGGCGATGGTGATGGCCCCGATCTGACCGGCAATGGCGACCCAGCGCAAGAGGATCAGCGTGCGCAGGCGCAGCCAATTGCTGTGATTGTCACGGGAAAAAAGGCCAAGCGTCGGCAAGGACATCAGATGCTCTGGCGAACAAGGGCGAAGTTTGCCATTGTTACGCGCGCCCGACAGACGGGGCAATGCGTGACGATGTTGGCGGCAAGCCGCGGAAAGGCCAGAATGACCAAGTTTTATGCGGCCGCGTCGGCGATTGCCGTCGCAGCACTCCTGGGTGGCTCGCTTGCCTGGTGGTGGATCAACCGCACCGCGCCGGAAGCCCTGTCGGCCTGTCGCGGTGGCCAGCCTGCGGGAACGATCGGCGGCCCGTTCACGCTGGTAAACGGCCAGGGTGTCACTGTGACCGATGCCGAAGTTCTGACAAAGCCGTCGCTGGTCTATTTCGGCTATACCTCTTGTCCCGACATTTGCCCGTTTGACAATGCGCGCAATGCCGAGGCCGTCGACATCCTTGAAGAGCGCGGCATCGACGCGACCCCGGTATTCATCACGGTCGACCCGGAACGGGATACGCCCACGGTCATGGCAGAAACCGCCGCCAGCCTGCACCCGAAAATGGTTGGGCTGACCGGCAGTGCAGATCAGATCAAGGCCGCCGCGCAGGCGTATAAGGTTCTCTACAGCAAAGAGGATTCAGGTGATGAATATTATCTGATGAACCACACCACCTATACCTATCTCATGCTGCCGGGAATTGGATTTGCAGACTATTTCAACCGGGAGACCACGGCCGACGCGATGGCGGATCGCGTCGCCTGTTTCGTCGATGCCGCCGAAACCGTCGCGCAAAATTGACGTGCGTGGGATTGCGCCCTACCTACCCGATGTCTCAAGCGTGAAGGGGAGTTGACGTATGCAGGATATTGGCGCGGCCGAGATTGGAGCGGACTGTAGCCTGCTGCTGGTTGACGATGATGACCAGTTCGTGAAGCGACTTGCCCGGGCGATGGAGAAACGCGGGTTTCTGCCCGAAACCGCCGAAAGCGTCGCGTCCGGCAAAGAAATCGCGACCACGCGCCCGCCAGCCTACGCGGTCATCGACCTGCGGCTGGAAGATGGCAATGGCCTTGACGTCGTCGAAGCCTTGCGCGACCGCCGCCCGGATTGCCGCATCGTCGTTCTGACGGGTTACGGCGCCATCGCGACTGCGGTCGCGGCGGTCAAGATCGGCGCGATCGACTATCTGTCGAAACCGGCCGACGCAAACGATATTACAAACGCCCTTTTGTCGCGCAACGATGCCCTTCCTGCACCGCCGGAAAATCCGATGTCAGCGGATCGCGTGCGTTGGGAACACATCCAGCGCGTTTATGAAATGTGCGACCGCAATGTATCGGAGACGGCGCGACGCCTGAACATGCACCGCCGGACATTGCAGCGCATATTGGCAAAGCGCAGCCCAAGATAAACGGCGCCAATTGCCAGTTGCCTGGAGTGCGCCTAATAAGTTCCTGTCTGATGGACTTGAAAGGATGAATTCGTGGCGATCGACCTGAACTCAATGACCCTCAAAGAGCTGAAAGAGCTTCATTCCCAAACTGCCAAGGCGATTGCGACCTTTGAGGATCGCAGAAAAAAAGATGCTCTGGCAGAACTGGAAGAGCGCGCCCGCGCCATGGGCTTCACTTTGGCCGAACTGACGGGTGCATCCTCGGGCCGCAAACGCACGCCCATCGCCCCGAAATACGCCAATCCCGCGAACAGGTCCGAAACCTGGTCCGGGCGAGGACGCAAGCCGCGCTGGTTCGAGGCGGCGCTGAAATCCGGCAAATCGGCAGGCGACCTGGCGATCTGAAACCGGCTAGCTTTGCGATCCGAGCCATTTCAGAAAGGTTCGGGTCGCTGCGCGCTGTGGTCCCGGCAAGGTCACGACGAAATACGATGGCAGCGTTTCGCGGCTGTCGTGAGCCATGAAAAGGCGTCCCTCGCGGATGTCGGATTCCACCAGCGCGATGCTTTCGACGATCAGCCCCAACCCTTCGCGCGCGGCGGCGATCGACAATTCTTCGTTCGGAAAGGTGCTGCGCGACAGTTTGGCCGGGTCAAGGCCAAGGCTGCGCAGATAGTCGTCCTGCTCGGGCCAGTTCGGCGCAAGAATCCAGTCCATTGTGGCAAGAGTTGCAGGATCGCCGACTTTCCGGTCGTTCAGGATAGACGGGGCGCCTGCCACCACCAGCCGTGCGGATGCCAGAAATCGCGCCTCGACCCCCGGCCAGACGCCCAAGCCATAGCGGATGCCGACATCGACGCCGTCTCGGTGCAGGTCGATCACGCGGCTGTCAGGGTGCAGCGACAGCCCGACCTCTGGATGCTTGTCCCAAAAGTCGCGCAGCCGCGGCATCAACCACTGGGCGGCAAAACTGGCCGTTAGCGTGACCTTGACCGGACGATCCAGTCCGCCGCTGCGAAGCGCCTCGACACCACGCGCAAAGGCGGCAAAGCCCTCAGCCAGGGCTGCGGCAAGCTGTGCGCCTTCTGCGGTCAGGCTCATGCCCCGACCATCGCGCTGGACAAGGCCAATTCCCAGGTGGTCCTCAAGTCCGCGCACCTGCTGTGCGACGGCTGCCGTCGTCACGTTCAATGCGCGCGCCGCCTGTGAAAAACTGCGCAGTTCTGCCGTCGCCGCAAAGGCGCGCAAGGCAGTCAAGGCGGGCATGGCGCGCCAGTCAGTTGCCATAGTTTAGTTCAGCTATCATTTCATAAAGCTTTCTGATTCTCAATTTCACGAAAACTATGGCAATAGGGCTGTATGAAGTCATCAAAGAGGAGCAGAAAATGTTGACGATCTTTGCAGATGCCCTGTTGCTCGCGGTGCGCCAAAGCCCGTTGCCCTATCCCAAGCACGAGCGCCCGAAAGACATCGAAGGCGACCACGCAGTGCGCAGGCTGTGGCTCAAATATGCCGAATTGAACCGCTAGATGCTGCCGTTGAGCAAAGCAGACACGCGCGCCACATAGTCCGCCCGCACAACAGCGGGCGGACGCAGGCGTATTTCAAGCCCATCCACAACACCGGTCTGCGGCTTGCCGAACAACCGATCCGCCTCTTCTTCGGAAAACCCCGCGATCCGCGTCGCTTCCAGCCAGGCCGAGACTTTATCGGCTGCCTTGATCGCCTTTTTCACCGGCGCAGGCAGTATGGCAGGCAGGCCGAAACGCAGATGCACCGCCGCGGTCAGCCGCAAATCCAGTTCGCCATATCCCGGCCCGACCGCCGCCTTGACCGGGCTGATCATGTCGCCGATCACATATTCGGGCGCATCGTGCAGCAACGCCGCCAGCCGCCACCGGATCGCGACGCCCGGATTGAGACGCGCATGGATTTCCTCGACCAGCAGCGAATGTTCGGCCACCGAATAGGGCCAGTCGCCGCGCGTCTGCCCGTTCCAGCGCGCGACAAAGGCCAGACCATGCGCGATGTCCTCGATCTCGATATCCATCGGCGTCGGGTCCAGAAGGTCCAGCCGGCGGCCCGAAAGCATCCGTTGCCAGGCGCGAGGTTGTTTCATCGGCGGGCCTTTGTTGTCTGTTTACCGGATCAATGCTATCTGCCCGCGCAACCAAGGATCAAGGAGAGCGCCAGCATGGCATCGGATTACATCGTCAAGGACATCGCACTGGCTGACTTCGGCCGCAAGGAACTGACCATCGCGGAAACCGAAATGCCCGGCCTGATGGCCTGCCGCGAGGAATTTGGTGCTGCGAAGCCGCTGAAGGGTGCCCGCATCGTCGGCTCGCTGCACATGACGATCCAGACCGCCGCGCTGATCGAAACGCTGGTCGCCCTTGGCGCCGATGTGCGCTGGGCCTCGTGCAACATCTTCTCGACCCAGGACCACGCCGCCGCCGCCATCGCCGCCGCTGGCATCCCGGTCTTTGCGGTGAAGGGCCAGACCCTGACCGAACACTGGGATTACCTCGACCGGTCCTTCATGTTCCCCGCCAATTCTGAAGGTGTGGGCGCGAACATGATCCTCGATGACGGCGGCGACGCCACGCTTTACGTCCTCCTCGGTGCCCGCGCCGAAGCGGGCGAAGAGATCATCCCCGTTCCGCAGTCCGAGGAAGAAGAGGTGATCAAGAAGCAGATCGCCAAGCGGATGAAGGAAACCCCCGGCTTCTTCACCAGGACCAGGGCGGCGATCAAGGGCGTCAGCGAGGAAACCACCACGGGCGTCCACCGCCTGTATGATCTGCACAAGCAGGGCCGGCTGCCCTTCCCGGCTATCAACGTCAACGACTCGGTCACCAAGTCGAAGTTCGACAACAAATACGGCTGCAAGGAATCGCTGGTCGATGGCATCCGCCGCGCCACCGATACGATGATGGCCGGCAAGGTCGCCGTCGTCTGCGGCTATGGCGATGTGGGCAAGGGCTCGGCAGCGTCTCTGCGGGGCGCGGGTGCCCGTGTGAAAGTCACCGAGGTCGATCCGATCTGCGCCCTGCAAGCCGCGATGGACGGCTATGAGGTGACGCTTCTGGAAGATGAAGTGGCAACCGCCGACATCTTCATCACCACCACCGGCAACCGCGATGTGATCCGCATCGAGCATCTGCGCGCGATGAAGGACATGGCGATCGTCGGCAACATCGGCCATTTCGACAACGAGATTCAGGTCGCAGCCCTGCGCAACCACAAGTGGACCAACATCAAGGAACAGGTCGACATGATCGAGATGCCCTCGGGCAACCGGATCATCCTTCTGTCCGAAGGCCGCCTGTTGAATCTGGGCAACGCCACCGGCCACCCGTCTTTCGTGATGTCGGCCAGCTTCACCAACCAGGTCCTGGCGCAGATCGAACTGTGGACCAAGGGCCAGGACTACGCCCCCGGCGTCTACATTCTGCCCAAGGCGCTGGACGAAAAGGTCGCCCGCCTGCACCTCAAGAAGATCGGCGTCAAGCTGACCGAACTGCGCAAGGAGCAAGCCGACTATATCGGCGTCAAGGTCGACGGTCCGTTCAAGTCGGAACATTATCGGTATTAACTTTTCGAGCGCTTTGCATCCGTCCGACGCAAATTGCCGGGTGGGAAAACGGTCCGCGTTTTCCCTTTGCGTCACGTGACACATGCTCCTATCGTGCCACCGTTGCGGCTAGGCCGTCAATCGGCCTGCTTTGACAGTATTGTAAATCAGGGACGAGGGATACGCATGAGCAAGAGAGACGAACTGATCGCCAAATATGCCGACGATCTGAAGGCCAAGTGCAAAATGACGCCGGACATGGCACTTTTGACCAAGGTCACGATCGGCTGCGGCCCGGCAATCTACAATGCCGACAGTGCAACGGTTGCCGGATCGGATGCGTCCGAACTTGAAACCGTAAAGAACAACTTTCTCGTCAAAAAGCTGGGCCTGAAGGACGGCCCGTCCCTGATGGAGGCGCTCAACGCCGTCATCGACACCTATGGCCGGTCCGAGCGCAACAAGTACCGCGCGGTGATCTATTACATGCTGGTCAAGCATTTCGGCAAGGAAGGCGTCTACAAGTAATTCACTTCGGCAGGCAGGTGTCGCGCGCCGTGCCTGCCGGCTGCATCCCGGCAGATCATCCAAAACTTGAACCGTATTCTAGCAGCTTGGGATTTGCAGGCCCGCATGATTCTGGCGTATCACGATCCGGCAGGGCAGTAGCCCGGAACCTTTCATAGAACACGTGCGGTGCTTGGGGAGCGCGTGGGGTGGATGAAGGGTTCCGTAGGGGTGCGGGACCCTTCATTTTTTCAGAACAGCACCAGAATGATTCCCATGATCGTGGATCCGGCGATGGCGTTCACACTGTCGATCGCCGTCAACGCCGGCTTGCGCAGCGCAAAGGCATAGTTCATCGCGACCCAGGGCGTGATAAAGAATGCCCCGATGCCAAACCCGGACAGCGCGCCCTCGCCAAAGGTGTCGATCCCACCCATCTGAAACACGTGACGCATCATTCCGGCGACGACGATCATCGCCAGAAACCCCACCACAAAAGGCATGGGACTCCCGTTGCCCATAGGTCGCCCGGATGCGTCGATGGGAACACCCGAAGCGGCGATCCAGGGTTTTGCCATGGCAATGTACCAGACCGCGCCAAAGGCAAATGCGCCGATTGCTGCGGCCAGAACGTTCACGATTTCCATTCTTTTCCTCCCGGTTTGGACTTTTTGGACACTATGCGCCGGAAGTCCTCTTTTGTTGACAAAAATTCAGGGCGCCACGCCGCCCATGCCACAAACAATGCGCCATTCCTCTGGCCGGACAGGCTGCACGGACAGGCGGGTGTTGTTGACCAGAACCATGTTTTCCAACCCCGGCTGAACCTTGCATTCTTCCAGGGTCACGGGTCGCGCAAAGGGACGGACCGCCCGGATGTGAACACAGTCCCAACGCACATCATCGGTGGTGCTGTCGGGGGCACTGAGGGCGCTGACCGCGACGATGCCGACGACCGCCTTGCCGATGTTGGAATGATAAAAGAATCCGAGATCGCCGATCCGCATGGCCCGCATGTTGTTGCGCGCCTGATAATTGCGCACGCCATGCCATTCTTCACCGACTGCGCCCCTGGCAACCTGCTGATCCCAGCTCCAGGTGTCGGGTTCGGACTTGAAAAGCCAGTAGTTCATGGTTTCAACCTGCTTTGCGTGGTGGCACTGGTTCTGCCGAAAAATCCCCTCCGGGTCCAGACGGCCGGCTGTAGTGAGCCTGCATCGGGAATCCCGGTGCGCCGCCAGCTGACGCCCGTGCAAACATCATTCTGTCCTCAGCGGGCGCGACAAAAGCGTGTCTATTGCCGCCGAAAGCGTCGTCTTGCGCGCGATCAAGGCGGCAACCATGGTCGCGATTGGCAGATCGACGCCGCGCTTTTTCGCCAGTGCGACAACCGCCAGTGCCGTCGCCGCGCCCTCGACCGTGACGCCCGGATCAAAATCCTCACCTTTGGCGAGTGCAACACCATAGCAAAAGTTGCGCGATTGTGGCGACGTGCAGGTCAGGACAAGATCACCCAGTCCCGACAACCCTGCCAATGTCTCGGCACGCCCACCCATCGCTGTCGCAAGACGCACCATTTCCGCAAACCCACGCGACATCAGGGCCGCCCTTGCAGAGGCACCAAGCCCGGCCCCGATCACAATCCCCGCCGCAATCGCGACGACGTTCTTCAGGGCACCGCCCAGCTCTGCCCCGACCACGTCATCTGTCGTATAGAGTCGAAGCGACGGCGTTGACAGCAGGTGCTGCAATGCCTCGGATCCTCCGGCCAGCGTCAGGGCTGTAGGCAAGCCGCGCGCAATGTCGGCGGCAAAGCCGGGTCCCGTCAGCAGCGCCCGCGCCGACATCGGGCAGTGGGCCGCCATCGTCGCGGATGGACCGGCGCCAGTCTGCAGGTCAATCCCCTTGCAGCATGCGACCAGGCTTTTGCCGTTCAGGTTCGGCGCGCGGGTCGCCAGAAACCTGCCCAGAACCTGCATCGGCACCGCAAGCAGCACGACATCGGAACCCGCAAGCGACGCGATTTCCGCGGTCGCAGAGACGTTCGCGGGCAAGACGACACCCGGCAGATGGCGTTCGTTCCGACGCGTTGCGGCAAGTGCCGCGACCTGTGTCGGATCACGGGCCCAAAGCATCACCTCACGGCCGTTGCGGGCCAGCGCGACGGCCAGCGCCGTTCCGAAAGCACCCGCCCCGGCGATGCCGATCATGCCTTGGCCCCCTTTTTCCCGAACCCGAGCATTCCGGGCGCCGTCGGATCCAGCGGCCAGCGGGGACGCGCCACCAGATCCTCGTCGCGCGCCGCCCCCGCTTGCACAAGTTCAATTCCCGCCCAGGCGATCATGGCGGCATTGTCGGTGCAAAGCGCCATCGGCGGTGCGACAAGACGAATCCCTACATCCGCGCAAAGCATCTCTAGTCCCGTCCTGACCGGACCGTTCGCCGCGACGCCGCCGGCCACGGCCAGCGCCGGAACTGCGGGGCCCAGTTCCAGATAGCGCAAGACGGCGCGACGCGACTTTTCTACCAGCACATCCACGACCGCCGCCTGGAACCCGGCGCAGATGTCGGCCCGATCCTGCGTCGTGATCCCGCCCTTTGTGGCCACCAGCGCATCGCGTGCGCGCAGGACGGCTGTTTTCAGGCCTGAAAAGCTCAGATCACAGCCCTCGCGGTCCAGCAAGGGCCTTGGAAACGCAAAGCGGCGCGCATCGCCATCCCGGGCGGCCGCCTCCACCGCCGGCCCGCCGGGCTGCGAAAGCCCCAGTATTTTTGCGGTCTTGTCGAACGCTTCGCCCGGCGCGTCGTCTATCGTGCCGCCCAGACGCTCGAACCGGGTCGGGCCGTGCGCGATCAGGAACTGACAATGCCCGCCCGACACCAGAAGCATCAGATAGGGAAAAGGCTGCATGTCGGTCAGCCGGGGCGTCAGGGCGTGGCCCGCCAAATGGTTCACACCGACCAGCGGCAGGCCCGTCGCCGCGGCAAGCCCCCGTGCCAGCATCACACCCGACAGGACACCCCCGATCAGGCCCGGCCCCGCCGTGACCGCAATTCCGTCAAGCTGACCAAGCCCGATACCCGCATCAGCCAGGGCGCGTTCGACACAACCATCCAGCCGTTCGGCATGCGCCCGCGCGGCGATTTCCGGCACGACACCACCGAAATCACGGTGCAGGGCAGCCTGCCCTTCGACGATGGAGGACAGGATTTCAGCCCGGTCCCCTGACCGCACGATGGCCGCCGCGCTGTCGTCGCAACTCGACTCGATGCCAAGAAAGGTAAGCGGCGGGGTCATGGTCTGTCGTTGCCAGAGGGTTGCACCGGGGGTAACACCAAGCCCATGGCCGCACAATCCCGCGCAATCCCCATCGTCCTGACCCGGCCCGCTGAACAGGGCGCGCGTTTCGCTGTCGAATTGCACGATAGGTTCGGGGACGCAATCCGCGTGATCCAAAGCCCGTTGCTTGCCCCTCGATACCTGCAGCCGCACATCTCGGGGGGGGCGTGGACGGCAGTCATCTTTACCTCTGCGACTGCGGTTGCGGCTTTTGAACAGATTTGGCCCAGCGCGGGCGTTCTGCCTCGCAAGGCCTATTGTGTCGGCGACAGGACCGCCAAAGCCGCGCGCGACGCAGGGTTTGCCGCCGTGTCGGCCAAGGGCGATGCGGCAGCGCTGAGCGCCCTTGTACTTGGCGCACGGGAGTCGGGTCCGTTGCTGCACCTGCGGGGTCAAGACACGGTGGGCAACATTGCCCGGCAGCTTGTTTTGGCGGGAATAGAGACTGATGAGGCTATCGTGTATGCCGAAGTTCCCCAAAATCTGTCCGAAGAGGCCCGCACCGCCCTGGCTGCAACGGCGCCGGTCATCCTGCCGGTCTTCTCGCCGAGGACAGCCATGATCCTGACGCGGGAACTGACCGGGGCGCGGCTTGTCGCGCCCGTTTTCGCGGTCGCCTTCAGTCCGGCGGTTGCCGACGCACTGGGTGCTGCCGGGACCGCAGGCCTGTTCGTCGCGCGCCGCCCTGACGCGCCTTCAATGCTGGCAGCCATCGGCGAGGCGCTGATTGCCGCGCAGGTGGCTTGAAGCTTTCGCCACCGCAGGCGTAGTCTGGCATCGTGTCACAGGTGCGTTTGAACGGGGGATTCGCAGTCATGGCCCAGCGCGACCGTCCAAAAGCCCCCGATCCATCGCCAACGGACGATGCCGTTGACGCTCCGACGATCCTTGCCGAACCCGTGGCGGTGGACGTCCCTGCCCCCGAAGAAGCAATACCCGGTCTGTCGGCGCCCGCACCGTCGCCGAACCCACCCCCGCGAGGCGTTTTCCTGCCCGCGCTCGGCGGTGGCGTCCTTGCCGCCGCGATCGGGTTTGGCCTGTCGCAGTTCAACGTTCTGGGGCTGGGCAGGACCGGGCCGGACCTGTCGATCCTTGACCAGCGCCTGTCGGCGGTCGAGGCGGCGGTGGCTCAGATCAGCGCCGATCTGGCTCAGGTGCGCGATAGGCCCGTCATGACGGACCCGGCGCTGGCCGACCGGATTTCCGCGCTGGAAGCCGCCGGCACCCGCCCTGTCGCGGATCCACGACTGGACGGCCTGGTGGCCCGCATGGACGCGCTGGAGGCACAACTGGCAGATGCCGCGGCGGCAGGAACCGGAGCATCCGGCGCGGCCCTTGCCGCACTTCAGGCCGAAGTTCGCGCCCTGAAGTCCGCCGCACCGGCCGCATCCGAGGATCTTTCGGCGCTGGTAGCGGAAACCAAAGCCAGCCTTGCCGAGGCTGAGTCCCGGGCGCAGGCGCTTGTCGCGAATGCCGATGCGCTCGCAAAGTCGGCGGCCCTTACGGCGGCCCTGGGGCAATTGCGTGCCGCCATGGAATCGGGACAGCCCTTTTCGGCAACGCTTGCACAGATGAAAGGCGTCGATGTTCCAAAGCCGCTCGCCGATCAGGCGGAATCCGGCGTGCCGACGCTGGCAAGCCTGCGAGACGGCTTTCCAGTGGCGGCGCGCGCGGCGCTTGATGCGGCCCTTCGTGCCAACCCAGGTGATACATGGACTGACCGTGTCAGCACCTTTCTGCGCAGTCAGACTGGCGCAAGGTCCGTCACCCCGCGCGATGGCAGTGACCCCGATGCCGTTCTGTCCAGGGCCGAGGCGGCGCTGGCGGCGGGAAAACTCGAAAGCGCCCTGCAGGAAATTTCAACGCTGCCAGACGCGGCCAGGGCCGCCATGGCGGATTGGGTCAGTCTTGCCGAACGCCGGCGTGCGGCCGCCGCCGCCGTCGACACGTTGGCGGGGGCGTCCGGCGGGTAGGGGGAAACATGATCTGGTCGCTGATACGCATCCTGCTGTTCATCACGGCGGTCGTGGCGCTCGCCTTCGGCGCAGATGTTCTGCTGAACACAGGCGGCGGAATCCAGATTTCGGCCGCGGGCTACGAGTTCTTGCTTGGTCCCCTGCAGGCCGTGATCGGCGCCGTGATCCTGCTGTCATTGCTTTGGCTGGTTCTGAAGGCTACGGGACTGTTGGTGGCGGTGCTGCGGTTCCTGAACGGCGACGAAACCGCGATTTCCCGGTTCTTCGACCGCAACCGCGAGCGAAAAGGTTATGCCGCCCTGTCCGAGGGGCTGATGGCGCTGGCCTCAGGCGAGAACCGGCTTGCCCTGTCGCGCGCACAGGCGGCGGATCGCTATTTGTCGCGGCCTGAACTGACGACGCTTTTGATCGCGCAGGCAGCCGAGGCAAACGGCGATGCCGCGCGGGCGACGGCGGCATACAAGTCACTGCTGTCCGACGAAAAGACCCGTTTCGTCGCCATCCGCGGCCTGATGAAGCAAAAGCTGGCCGAGGGCGACACCGCGACCGCCCTGAAGCTGGCAGAAAAGGCCTTTGCGCTGAAGCCGCGGCATTCAGAGACGCAGGATGTCTTGCTGAAACTGCAGGCCGAACATGCCGACTGGAAAGGCGCGCGCACGACGCTTGGGGCAAAACTCAAGGCAGGCGCCCTGCCCCGCGATGTCTATCGGCGGCGGGATGCGATCCTGGCACTGCAAGAGGCAAAGGTGGTCCTGGACGACAGCGCGAGTGTCGAGGCGCGCGAGGCCGCGATCGAGGCAAACCGCTTGTCACCCGACCTGATCCCGGCAGCCGCGATGGCGGCGCGGGGGCTGGTGGCCAGAGGCGACAGGAAAGCCGCGACCAAGGTGCTGCGAAAGGCATGGGAGGTGCGGCCCCATCCCGACCTGGCGGCAGCCTTTGCCGAAATCGAGCCGGAGGAATCGCCGGCCGCGCGACTGAAACGGTTCCGCCCGCTGCTGGACGCGCAGCCAAAGCATGAGGAGACCCGGCTGCTGCTGGCCGAACTGAACCTGGCGACCGAGGATTTTCCGGCAGCGCGGCGCGCGTTGGGGGATCTGGTGGACACGCACCCGACCCAGCGGGTGCTGACCATCATGGCGGCGATTACGCGAGGTGAAGGCGGTGATGACAGTCTGGTACGCGGCTGGCTGACACGGGCGCTGACAGCACCACGCGGGCCGCAATGGTGCTGCGACAAGTGCCAGACCGTGCATTCCGAATGGCACCCGATCTGCGAAAACTGCGGTGGGTTCGACACCCTGTCCTGGCGGGAACCGGCGCAGACATCGGGGCCGTCAGCGACCGGAACGGAACTGCTGCCGCTGATCGTGGGGCAGCCAAAACCCGCGCCGGAGGTGGTGGAGGAGCCTGAAGTGATCGACGTGGAGGCCATCGTGCGGCGGGGTTGACTAAGGTATGACCCCACCTTAGGAGAAGCGCACCAGAAAGTGCCGCTGTAGCTCAGCTGGTAGAGCACGTCATTCGTAATGATGGGGTCGGGAGTTCGAGTCTCTTCAGCGGCACCACTTTCTGAAACCACAGCCTCAAGGCGTCCCGATTCGGGACGCTTTTCAGTTTGCGGGATTTAAAGGGGTTGGGCTGGTGAAATTGGGGAAATGTTAAGGAACGTCTGAAAAACCCACCACGTTCGGTCTGATCTGATAGATTTCGGCATCCCTGCAAGGAGCCTTTCCGATACCGAAACAGCCCGCCCTTCCCGGCCTGCGCGACGCTGTGAAGAAGAAGCGGGCCCGGCGCGAGCAGTTCCTGGCGGAGATGGATGCGGTGATGCCTTGGACACGGTTGGTGGCGCTGATCGCGCCGCATTACCCGAAGGCCGGGCCAAAAGGGGGGCGCCCCCCGATGGCGTTGGAGACGATGCTGCGGGTCTGTTTCTTGCAGAACTGGTATGCGCTGAGCGACCCGATGGCCGAAGAGACGCTGTATGACAGCGAGGCGATGCGCCGCTTTGCCGGGATCGGGCTGGGTGACGACCGCATTCCCGACGAGACCACGATCCTCGATTTCCGTCACCTGCTGGAGCGGCACGGGTTGACGGAAGCGATCTTTGCGGATGTGAACGCGCATCTGGCGGACAAGGGGATCACGCTG